>NZ_JAYRDZ010000003.1:0-403891 GCF_041909175.1 Aquabacterium sp.
GAAGCCTTGCCCTTGCCGGCGCGAGCCGGCGGGTTGCACAGGCCACAGACATAGTGGCGCGAGATTTCATGCGGGTGGCTCACGAAGTGGCCGCCGCACTTGGAGCACTTGGTCATCGTCAGCATGCCGTTGTCGATGAACTTCACCAGACGCCAGGCGCGGGTCACCGACAGCAGCGGCTCGAGCCCCTGGGTCTGCGTCTGCTCCAGATAGAGCTGGTAGGCCTTGATCACCGTGTCGATCTCGTCGATCTCGGCGGCCTTGTTGAGGTACTCGTGGATGTTGAGAAACAGGCTCGAGTGGATATTGGGTTGCCAGGTCATGAACCAGTCGGTCGAAAACGGCAGCTGACCTTTCGAAGGCGACTTGCCCGAGACTTCCTTGTACAGGCGCAGCAGGCGCTCGTAGGACATGTCGGTCTCTGACTCCAGGACCTGCAGGCGTGCGCCGAGGTTGATCAGCGTGACGGCACGCTCGATTTGCTTGGCTTCGGTCAACAGGCTCTTGGTACGCATGGTGGGTCTCCGGCTGGGTGCGATGTCAGGTCTGGCGTCAGGGGCGGGTGGCTCAGGCAGCTTCCTGGTGCTGGCCGGCCATCAGGATGGAGGCGTGCAGGCGGGCCACATCGGTGGCGGCGCTGGTCTTGCCGTGGTTGGTCAGCAGGCCCCAGACCATGTCGTCGTTGATGCGCATGCGGCACAGCAGGGTGTTGCCCGAGGCCAGCTTGAGGACCTGCGCGGGCGACAGGGTGGCCAGCATGGTGGCGGCTTCTTCGGAGATGCCCAGGCGGAAGAGGGCTTGTTCGCGGTCGGTGCGGATGAGGCTTTGGGCCAGCATCAGGTAGGACAGGTTGACTTCGCGGATTTCGGAGAGGATCTGGTCGGCGTTCATGGCGGGGCTCCTGAATCAAGTCGTTGTGGCGTTGTCGATGGATTCATTGTGCAAATACCGGCCAGATTTCTTGATAGGCAACCGTCTGTAAGAAAGGTCGGCTGCCGGCTACAAGTTGTGTAGGAAGTTGTCTGACAACGTGCTTTCTGCTGGACAAAAAGCACCTGGACACCCGGCCAGAAAAAAGCCCTGCAATGCCGGGTCAGTCTTTTTCCTTGGATTGGTTTAACGGGGGGTGATGGTGTTGGGTGCGGTTGCGTTGTGTGCCGTCCGCGTGAAGATTCAAACGGCTGTTGGGATTACGCAACTCGTGCAATATTAAACGGGTGTTTGATTGTTGGTCTGTGCATACGGTCATCGCCCACGTTTTGGGACGAGTTGGCGGAAGGGCTGTGGCAATATTGGGGTCAGATCAGTCTGGGGTGAGTTCATGGCACGCATGCCTCGTTTGGGAGTGGCCGGGTGGCCGCAACTTGTTGTTCAGCGGGTGCTGCCTGGGCAGCAGTTGGTGGTGGACGATGAAGACGCAGCCCTGTTGCGCACCTGCATGGCCACGGCGGCGCGTGAGGCGGGTGTCCTGATCCATGCCTATGTGATCACCCCGGATCACTTCCACCTGTTGGTTGCGCCGTCGACGACAACAGGGCTCAGTTTGATGATGCAAGGCGTGGGAAGGCGCTATGTTGCGGCGTTCAACAAGCGGCATGCCCGCCAGGGCGGACTGTGGGCTGGTCGCTACCGTTCCACGGTTGTAGAGCCGGCCCACTACTTGCTTGATTGCATGGTATTCATCGAGCAGCATGCTGTCAGGGAAGGGCGCATCGAAGCAGGTCGGGCTGACCCCTGGTCGAGTGCGCCGCACCATCTCGGGATGCGCAACGACCCCCTGATCACCGACCACGCCTTGTTCTGGGCTTTGGGTAACACACCGTTCGAGCGCGAAGCGGTGTGGCGGGATCGCCTCGATGAGGGGCTGCCCTTGGCTCGGATTACGCGGCTGGCCCAAGCCGCTCACAAAGGTTGGGCGCTGGGTGAGGCGACGTTCCTGGCGGCCATCGAGGCAACTGCCGATCGGCGTGTTCAGCCCAAGCGTCGCGGCCGCCCTCGCAAGACGATGTGACCCTATTTATTTGGCGCGGGTGGCGTGCTTACCACTTAATTGGGGTCAGACCCTTTATGTTGTGCTTGAAAACACGGTGGTGCGGGAGTATCCTCGCGAGTCCCCGTGTTGTTTTTCCACACTAACCATTTTCTGGAGCGCCCACATGACCCAGGCGACTTCGGGAACGACGTTCCCTATCACCCCCGTGTCTGATGCCGCCACCCACATGGCGACCCGTCAGGAGATCCAGGCCGCAGCCGAACTGGGCATGTATGCCAACGCCGAGCACGATGCGTGCGGTGTGGGCTTCGTCGCGCACATCAAAGGCCAGAAGGCGCACAGCATCGTGTTGCAGGGTCTGAAGATCCTGGAAAACATCGACCACCGCGGCGCGGTGGGTGCCGACCCCCTGATGGGTGACGGTGCCGGTCTACTGATCCAGATCCCCGATGAGTTCTACCGTGCCGAGATGGCCAAGCAGGGCGTCGAGCTGCCTCCGCCTGGTGAATATGGCGTTGGCATGATCTTCCTGCCCAAGGAAAGTGCATCGCGTCAGGCTTGCGAGCAAGAGCTCGAACGTGCCATCAAGAACGAAGGTCAGGTGCTGCTGGGCTGGCGCGATGTGCCGGTCGACCGCGACATGCCCATGTCGCCGCTGGTGCGTGAAAAGGAACCCGTCATCCGCCAAGTCTTCATCGGCCGTGGTCATGACATCCTGGTGCCCGATGCCCTGGAGCGCAAGCTCTACGTCATCCGCAAGACGGCTTCCAGCAAGATTTCCAGCCTGAACCTGACCCATGGTGGCGAGTACTACGTGCCCAGCATGTCGTGCCGCACCATCATCTACAAGGGCCTGCTGCTGGCCGACCAGGTCGGCAAGTACTACCGTGACCTGCTCGACGAGCGCGTGGTGTCGGCACTGGCGCTGGTGCACCAGCGTTTCTCGACCAACACCTTCCCCGAATGGCCGCTGGCTCACCCGTACCGCATGGTCGCCCACAACGGCGAAATCAACACGGTCAAGGGCAACTTCAACTGGATGCGCGCCCGTGAAGGTGTGATGAAGTCGCCCGTGCTGGGCGACGACCTGAAGAAGCTGTACCCCATCAGCATGGATGGTCAGTCCGACACCGCCACGTTCGACAACGCGCTCGAACTGCTGGTGATGGCAGGCTACCCGCTGGCCCATGCCGCCATGATGATGATCCCGGAAGCCTGGGAACAGCACGCCACCATGGACGAGCGTCGCCGCGCCTTCTATGAATACCACGCTTCCATGATGGAGCCCTGGGATGGCCCTGCCGCCATGGTCTTCACCGATGGTCGCCAGATCGGCGCCACGCTGGACCGCAATGGCCTGCGCCCCGCACGCTTCATCATCACCGACGACGACCTGATCGTGCTGGCTTCCGAGTCGGGCGTGCTGCCCATTCCGGAAAACAAGATCGTCAAGAAGTGGCGTCTGCAACCGGGCAAGATGCTGCTGATCGACTTCGAACAAGGTCGCATCATCGAAGACGAGGAACTGAAGAACCAGTACGCCTCGGCCAAGCCTTATCGCCAGTGGATCGAAAACGTCCGCGTCGAGCTCGACAGCTTCGACGACAAGGGCGCTGTGGGCGAGTTCGGTGAATCGCTGCTGGACCGCCAGCAAGCCTTTGGCTTCACCCAGGAAGACATCAAGTTCCTGATGGCGCCGATGGCCCAGAACGGCGAAGAAGCCACCGGCTCCATGGGCAATGACTCGCCCCTGGCCGTGCTCTCCGACAAGAACAAGCCGCTGTACAACTACTTCAAGCAGCTGTTCGCCCAGGTGACCAACCCGCCGATCGACCCGATCCGCGAAAACGTGGTGATGTCGCTGGTGTCCTTCGTGGGCCCGAAGCCCAACCTGCTGGACATCAACGCCGTCAACCCGCCGATGCGTCTTGAGCTGACCCAGCCCGTGCTGGACTTCGACGACATGGCGCGCCTGCGCAACATCGAGAAGCACACTGGCGGCAAGTTCACACCGTACGAAATCGACATCACCTATCCCGCTGCCTGGGGTCATGACGGCGTGGAAGCCCGTCTGGCTTCGCTGTGTGCGGAAGCGGTGGAAGCCATCCAGTCCGGTCACAACATCCTGATCATCACCGATCGCAAGATGGACCGCGCCAACATCGCGATCCCTGCGCTGCTGGCCCTGTCGGCCATCCACCACCACCTGGTCCGCAAGGGTATGCGTACCTCGACCGGTCTGGTCGTGGAAACCGGTACCGCCCGTGAAGTGCACCACTTCGCCGTGCTGGCTGGTTACGGCGCGGAAGCTGTCCACCCCTACCTGGCCATGGAAACCCTGGTCAAGCTGGCCAAGGACCTGCCGGGCGACCTGTCGGCCGACAAGGCGATCTACAACTACATCAAGGCCATCGGCAAGGGTCTCTCGAAGATCATGTCGAAGATGGGCATCAGCACGTACATGTCGTACTGCGGCGCTCAGATCTTCGAAGCCATCGGTCTGAACAAGGAACTGATCGACAAGTACTTCCGTGGCACGCCCACGCAAGTCGGCGGCATCGGTGTGTTTGAAGTGGCTGAAGAAGCCATCCGCAACCACAAGGCTGCTTTCGGTAACGACCCCGTGCTGGCCAACGCACTGGACGCTGGTGGCGAGTACGCCTGGCGTACCCGCGGCGAAGAGCACATGTGGACGCCGGACGCCATTGCCAAGCTGCAGCACTCCACGCGCTCGGGCAAGTTCGACACCTACAAGGAATACGCCCAGATCATCAACGATCAGAGCAAGCGCCACCTGACCCTGCGTGGCCTGTTCGAGTTCAAGATCGATCCGACCAAGGCCATTCCGGTGGAGGAAGTCGAATCCGCAGCCGATATCGTCAAGCGCTTCGCCACCGGCGCCATGTCGCTGGGCTCCATCTCCACGGAAGCCCACTCGACGCTGGCCCTGGCCATGAACCGCATTGGCGGCAAGTCCAACACCGGTGAAGGTGGTGAAGACGAGCGTCGTTACCGCGACGAGCTCAAGGGCATCAAGATCAAGGCCGGCACCAAGGTTTCCGACATCGTGGGCGCTTCGCGCATCGAAGCCGACTACGAGATGAAGGAAGGCGACAGCCTGCGCTCGAAGATCAAGCAGGTGGCATCGGGCCGCTTCGGTGTGACCACCGAGTACCTGGTGTCTGCTGACCAGATCCAGATCAAGATGGCTCAAGGCGCCAAGCCCGGTGAAGGCGGTCAGCTGCCTGGCGGCAAGGTGTCCGAGTACATCGGCAAGCTGCGTCACTCCGTGCCGGGTGTGGGTCTGATCTCGCCGCCTCCGCACCATGACATCTACTCGATCGAAGACCTGGCTCAGCTGATCCACGATCTGAAGAACGTCAACCCCAAGGCTGACATCTCGGTCAAGCTGGTGTCCGAAGTGGGCGTCGGTACTGTGGCCGCTGGTGTGGCCAAGGCGAAGGCCGACCACATCGTGATCGCCGGTCACGACGGTGGCACGGGTGCATCGCCCTGGTCGTCGATCAAGCACTGCGGCACGCCGTGGGAACTCGGCCTGGCCGAAACCCAGCAGACTTTGGTGCTGAACCGCCTGCGCGGCCGTGTGCGCGTGCAGACCGACGGTCAGATCAAGACCGGTCGCGACGTGGTGATCGGTGCCCTGCTGGGTGCCGACGAGTTCGGCTTTGCCACTGCCCCGTTGGTGGTTGAAGGCTGCATCATGATGCGCAAGTGCCACCTGAACACCTGCCCGGTGGGTGTGGCCACCCAAGATCCGGTGCTGCGCAAGAAGTTCTCCGGCAAGCCTGAGCACGTCGTGAACTACTTCTTCTTCGTTGCCGAAGAAGCACGTCAGATCATGGCCCAACTGGGCATCAAGAAGTTCGACGAGCTGATTGGCCGCTCTGACCTGCTCGACACCCGCAAGGGCATCGAACACTGGAAGGCCAAGGGTCTGGACTTCTCCAAGGTCTTCGCCCTGCCGCAAGTGCCGGCCGAAATCCCTCGTCTGCACGTGGCCCATCAGGACCACGGTCTGGACAAGGCACTCGACCAGCGCCTCATCGAGAAGGCCAAGCCGGCCATCGAGCGCGGCGAATCGGTCAAGTTCATGGAAGTGGCCAAGAACGTCAACCGCACCGTCGGCGCCATGCTGTCGGGCGAGTTGATCAAGCACCATCCCGATGGTCTGCCTGACGACACCGTGTTCATCCAGATGGAAGGCACGGGTGGTCAATCCTTTGGCGCCTTCCTGGCCAAGGGCATCACGATGTACCTGATCGGTGAAGCCAACGACTACACCGGCAAGGGCTTGTCGGGTGGCCGCGTGGTCGTGCGTCCGAGCATCGACTTCCGTGGCAATGCCTCCGACAACATCATCGTGGGCAACACCGTGCTCTACGGTGCCACCAGCGGTGAGGCCTTCTTCCGCGGTGTGGGCGGCGAGCGTTTCGGTGTGCGTCTGTCCGGTGCCACCGCTGTGGTGGAAGGCACGGGCGACCACGGTTGTGAATACATGACCGGCGGTACCGTGGTTGTGCTGGGCAAGACCGGCCGCAACTTTGCAGCCGGCATGTCCGGTGGTGTGGCTTACGTCTACGACGAAGACGGTCAGTTCGCCAAGCGCGTCAACACCGCCCAGGTCTCGTTGGACAAGGTGCTGCCTGCTGCTGAGCAAGCCGACGCCGGTATCCCGATGCACAAGGGCCTGGCCGACGAAGCCATGCTCAAGAAGCTGGTCGAAGACCATCACCGCTGGACGGGTTCGCTGCGTGCCCGCGAGATCCTGGACAACTGGGCCACCGCCATGCCCAAGTTCGTCAAGGTCTTCCCGCATGAATACCGTCGCGCCCTGAGCGAAATGGGCGCCAAGCAAGAAGCCACGGCTGCGGTTGCCAAGGCCAAGTCCGCCACCAAGGCCAAGGCCTGAGCAGCGCGTTAGGAGTTTGAAATGGGAAAAGTCACTGGCTTTCTGGAATTTGAGCGCCTGGAAGAGGGCTACGAGCCCGTCGAAAAGCGCCTGAAGAACTACAAAGAGTTCGTCATCGGTCTGACGCCCGAGCAGGCCAAGCAACAAGGTGCGCGCTGCATGGATTGCGGCACGCCCTTCTGCAACAACGGCTGCCCGGTCAACAACATCATCCCGGACTTCAATGACCTGGTTTATCACCAGGATTGGCAGCGCGCGATCGAAGTTCTGCACAGCACCAACAACTTCCCCGATTTCACGGGTCGTGTCTGTCCGGCACCCTGTGAAGCCGCTTGCGTGCTGAACATCAACAACGATCCGATCGGCATCAAGTCGATTGAGCACGCCATCGTTGACCGTGCGTGGGCCGAAGGCTGGATCAAGCCTCAGCCGGCTGCCGTCAAGACGGGCAAGAAGGTCGCGATCGTGGGCTCCGGCCCTGCCGGCATGGCCGCTGCCCAGCAGCTGGCCCGTGCCGGTCACGATGTGACCGTGTTCGAAAAGAACGACACCATTGGTGGCCTGCTGCGTTTCGGTATTCCCGACTTCAAGTTCGACAAGTCGCACATCGACAAGCGCGTCAAGCAGATGGAAGCCGAAGGCGTGGTCTTCAAGACCAACACCATCGTGGGCGACATGCCCAAGGGTTCCAAGGTCACCAACTGGGCCAAGACCACCGTGTCGCCTGAACAGCTGAAGGCTGAATTCGACGCCGTGTTGCTGGCCGGTGGCTCCGAGCAGTCGCGTGATCTGCCGGTGCCCGGGCGTGACCTCGAAGGCGTGTATTTCGCCATGGAGTTCCTGCCGCAGCAAAACCGCATCAATGCGGGCGGCAAGGTCAAGGATCAGATCATGGCCACCGGCAAGGATGTGATCGTGATCGGTGGTGGTGACACGGGTTCCGACTGCGTGGGTACATCGAACCGTCACGGTGCCAAGAGCGTCACCCAGTTTGAAGTGATGCCCATGCCGCCCGAGCAGGAAAACAAGGACCTGACCTGGCCTTACTGGCCGATCAAGCTGCGCACTTCCTCGAGCCATGAAGAGGGTTGCACCCGCGAGTTCGCCATTGCCACCAAAGAATTCATTGGTGAAAAGGGCAAGCTCACCGGCCTGAAGACCGTGCACGTCGAGTTCAAGGACGGCAAATTCGCAGAAATCGCCGGCACCGAGAAGACCTACAAGGCTGATCTGGTGCTGCTGGCCATGGGTTTCACCAATCCGGTTTCCACCCTGCTGGAAGGCTTTGGCGTGGACAAGGACGCCCGTGGTAACGCCAAGGCAACGACCGAGGTCGAGGGTGGTTACAAGACCAGCGCCGACAAGGTGTTTGCAGCTGGCGACGTCCGTCGCGGTCAGTCGCTGGTGGTCTGGGCCATCCGCGAAGGCCGTCAGGCAGCCCGTGCCATCGACGAGTCCCTGATGGGTGTCACGAGTTTGCCGCGTTAAGCAAGTGTTGACACCGTGAACAGGCAGGCTTTTCGAAGCTGCAACAATCGATAGGGCGGGAATCCCCTATGATCCAATGGCCGGTGAGTGTTCACCGGCCAATTTTTTTGTCATGACACCACCACTTACTTCTGCATCCGAAGTCGAGCCGACGACCGACCAGGCGCCGGCCATGCTGTCGTTGCGCGGAGTCACCTGTGGCTACGGTGACCGTGTTGTGCTGTCCGATATCAACCTCGAAGTCCCCCGTGGCCAGTTGGTCGCGCTGATGGGAACTTCCGGTGGAGGCAAGACGACCGTTTTGCGCCTGATCGGTCGGCAACTGTCGCCTTTGAGCGGACAGGTTCTGGTCAATGGCGTCGACATGTCGACGCTCGACAGCGACGCGCTGATGGCCATGCGTCGCCGCATGGGCATGCTGTTCCAGTTCGGTGCCTTGTTCACCGACCTGTCGGTGTTCGAAAACGTGGCCTTTCCGCTGCGCGAGCACACGCGTCTGCCTGAGTCCATCATCCGTGATCTGGTACTCATGAAGCTCAATGCCGTGGGCTTGCGCGGTGCGCGCGACCTGATGCCCAGCGAGATCTCCGGAGGCATGTCTCGCCGCGTGGCGCTGGCTCGTGCCATGGCGCTCGACCCGGAGTTGATGCTCTATGACGAGCCCTTCGCCGGGCTTGACCCCATTTCGATGGGCGTGTCGGCCAGGTTGATTCGCGAGTTGAACGACACGATGGGCATGACCAGTATCCTGGTTTCCCACGATGTCGAAGAGACCTTCCTGATTGCTGACCACGTGGTGCTGCTGGCCAACGGTCGGGTTGTGGCGCAGGGGTCGCCGCAGCAGATGCGTGAAAGCGAGGATCCGTTGGTTCAGCAGTTTGTGCGTGCGCAGCCGGATGGTCCCGTTCGGTTCCACTATCCCGCTGTCGATGCGGGGCAGGATTACGGGGTGCGCTGATGGTGATTGACTTGCTTTCCCGTATTGGGTTCGCTGTTCGCAGCAAGCTGGCAGATATTGGCACGGCTGCACGGCTGTTTGGCCGTCTGCTGCTGTCCTTGGGGGCGACCTTGCGTCGCGGCCGTCTGCTGGTGGAGCAGATCCACTTCCTGGGCAACTATTCCCTGGCCATCATTGTGGTTTCGGGCTTGTTCGTCGGCTTTGTGCTGGCCTTGCAGGGTTACTATATTTTGCAGCGCTTCGGCTCCAGCGAGGCCCTGGGCGAAATGGTGGCCCTGTCGCTGGTTCGTGAGCTCGGCCCGGTGGTTGCGGCCCTGCTGTTTGCCGGGCGTGCAGGCACGTCATTGACGGCAGGCATCGGGCTGATGAAAGCCGGTGAGCAGTTGTCGGCCATGGAAATGATGGCGGTAGACCCCATTCAGCGGGTGCTGGCCCCTCGTTTCTGGGGTGGTGTGATCGCCATGCCCTTGCTGGCTTCGGTATTCTCGGCAGTCGGTGTGATCGGCGGCTGGGTCGTTGGCGTGGTGCTGATCGGCATCGACGATGGCTCGTTCTGGTCCCAGATGCAAGGCGGCGTCGAAGTCTGGTCCGATGTGGGCAATGGGCTGATCAAGAGCATTGTCTTTGGCCTTACCGTGACCTTCGTGGCCTTGCTGCAGGGCTACGAGTGTCAACCGACCCCGGAAGGGGTGTCCCGCGCCACGACCCGTACCGTGGTGATGGCCTCGCTGGCCGTGCTGGGGCTCGATTTCATTCTGACAGCCATGATGTTCTCGATCTGACCGGGTCATATCGAGTTGGCGGAGATAACAACGATGCAACGTTCCAAACATGATGTCTGGGTTGGCCTGTTCGTGCTGCTGGGCGCGGTGGCCATTCTTTTTCTGGCGATGAAGGCGGGCAACCTGCTGAGCCTGTCTTTCGAGCAGACCTATTCCGTGAGTGCCCGTTTTGACAACATCGGTGGCCTCAAGCCCAAGGCTGCGGTCAAGAGCGCCGGCGTGGTGGTGGGGCGTGTCAAGGCCATCCACTTCGATGGCAAGACCTACCAGGCTACGGTGGACCTGGAGATTCAGAAGAGTGCAGCCTTTCCCAAGGACACTTCTGCCAAGATCCTCACGGCTGGCCTGTTGGGTGAGCAGTACATTGGGCTCGAACCTGGCTACGATGACAAGGTCCTGGCTCAAGGTGATGCCATCAAGACAACCCAGTCCGCCATCGTGCTGGAAAACCTGATCAGCCAGTTCCTGTTCAGCAAGGCGGCCGATGGTCCGTCGTCGACGGGAGATAAAAAATGAGGCAAACAAGGCAGCAGGCTCGTCTGAGCCGCATGCTGGTTGTCGCAGGGGTGCTGGTCTCCGGTTTGATCCTGCAAGGCTGCGCGACACAGCAGAATCGTGACCCGCTGGAAGCCTACAACCGCAAGGTGTTTGCCTTCAATGATGGCCTGGATCAGCATGTGCTGAAACCTGCCGCCGAGGGCTATAAGGCAGCCACGCCGGACTTTTTCCGTACCGCCGTCACGAACTTCGTCAACAATCTGACCGATGTCTGGTCGGCCGTCAACCTGTTCCTGCAGGGTCACCCTGGTAATGGGGCCACCCAGATCATGCGCGTCAGCGTGAACACGGTGTTCGGTCTGGGCGGTCTGATCGACATGGCTACCCCCATGCGGCTGGAGCGGCAGAGCGAGGATTTCGGGCAGACGCTGGGTGTGTGGGGCGTGCCATCCGGGGCCTACATCGTCTGGCCTGTGCTGGGTTCTTCCACGTTCCGTGATTCGGTGGGCTTGCCAGCTGATCTGTATTTCAGCGCCTCGACCGTCATGGCGACCCCGGCAGGGGCCAATATCGCCCGGGTTACCCAATTGGTTAACACGCGGGCCAATGTGCTGGGTGCGACCGATCTGCTGCAGGACATTGCCCTCGACAAATACTCGTTTGTGCGGGATGCCTATCTGCAACGCCGCATCAGCCTCATCTACAACGGGGAGCCCCCGGAGGAAGAGGATGTGCCCTACGAGGATGAGCGCTACGACGAGCCGGAGCAAAAGCCCGCTGAGCGCCCGCAGTCGCTGGCACCCTCGCTGCATCAAGGCTCGCCTGTCATCACTGTGGCTGAACGCGCAGGTCTACGCGCAGACGATGTCGTGCGTTAAGCCTTTTGAACAGACTTTTCACTCATGAACATGAAAACGGTTTTCTCTTCTTCTCTGTTGCGTGCTGCGGTGGCTGTTCTGGCGCTGCAAGGTGCCGCATGGCCTCTGGTCGCTGCCCATGCTGAAACGGCGCCGGTCGCCGCTACCACGCAGGCACCGGATGTGTTCGTCCAGTCCATCACGGCTGACCTGATTGCCACCGTGCGTCAGGACAAGGCGATCCAGAGCGGCGATCTGCGCAAGGCCATTGCCGTCATCGAGGCCAAGGTCCTGCCTCACATCGACTTCCAGCGCATGACCGCCTCGGCGGTGGGGCGCAACTGGCGTCAGGCCACACCCGACCAGCAAAAACGGCTGCAGGAAGAGTTCAAGACCTTGTTGGTCTATACCTATGCCGGTGCAGTCAGTCAGATCCGTGACCAGACCATCGAATACAAGCCTGTTCGCTCGCGTCCGGACGACACCGAAGTGGTGGTGCGTTCCGTCGTGAAGGGCAAGGGCGATCCGATCCAGATCGATTACCGTCTGGAAAAGGCCGCTACGGGCTGGCGCGTGTATGACGTCAACGTGCTGGGTGCCTGGCTGGTGGAAACCTACCGCGCCAGCTTTGCCCAGGAAGTCTCTGCGTCGGGTATCGATGGCCTGATTGCCAAGCTGACCGAGCGCAACAAGCAGCTTGCCACCAAGAAAACGGCAGGGTGAGACCATGTTGATGCTGCCCGCCGTACTCACGCACGCCGAAGTGCCTGCCACCCTGCGTCTGTTCAAGGAGACGCTGGACCAGGCTGCGGCGGCGACGACGGCTGAAGCGGCCCTGGCGATGCTGACGGTGGATGGTTCTACCTTGCAGCAGTTCGACTCCAGTGCGCTGGCCGTGCTGCTCGAGTGTCAGCGCATGGCGCGGGCCAAGGGCCGCGCCTTCGCTGTGCGTTCACTGCCCGTCAAGCTTCAGGAGTTGGCGCGCCTCTATGGCGTGGATGGGCTCCTGCAGTCGGCTTGAGGTCAGAGCTCTTCTGGCCAGGTGAAGCTGTCGCGTGCCACCAGGGCACTCGATGCCGGTGGACCCCAGGTTCCCGCTGCATAAGGGCGCAGACCTGAGGGGTCCTGAGCCCAGGTGTCCAGAATGGGTTGCACCCAACGCCAGGCCTGTTCCTGCTCATCCGAGCGGACAAACAGGTTCAGCCGTCCGGCCAGGGCATCCAGCAGCAAGCGCTCGTAGGCACCGACGCGTTCTGTCGGGAAGGCCTTGTCGAAGTCCAGATCCAGTGACACCGGGCTGAGCGCCTCGTGCCCGTTGCCGCCAGCCAGCACCGAGCTCAATCCGCCCTTGGCTGCCAGCAACTGCAACTCCAGTCCATCTTCGGGTTGCAGCTTGATCACCAGCCGGTTGGGCGCGTGCGAGCCCGGGAAGATCGGATGCGGAATCGGGCGGAAGTTGACGACGATTTCCGAGTGACGCTGTGCCAGGCGCTTGCCTGTGCGCAGGTAGAAGGGCACCCCGGCCCAGCGCCAGTTGGCGATCTCGCAGCGCAGTGCCACAAAGGTTTCGGTCTGGCTGTCTGCGGGGACCTTGTCTTCCTCGTGGTAGCCCGGTACGTGCTCGCCATCAATCGAGCCTGCGCGGTATTGCCCTCGCACCACATCGCGACCGACGGTGAAGGCGTCGAACGGCTTGAGCGACCGCAGCACCTTGAGCTTTTCGTCGCGGATGGCATCGGCATCGGCACTCGAGGGCGGCTCCATGGCGATCATGGTCAGCAATTGCAGCGCATGGTTCTGAATCATGTCGCGCAGCGCCCCGGTGCGGTCATAGAAATCACCGCGCGTGCCCACGCCAAGGCTTTCTGCCAGGGTGATCTGGATATTGGCGATGTTTTCGCGGCGCCACAGTGGCTCGAACAGCACATTGCCGAAACGCAGGGCCACCAGATTCTGAACCGATGGTTTGCCAAGGTAATGGTCGATGCGCAGGGCCTGGCGTTCGGAAAATACCGATCGCACGACGCGGTTGATTTCCTGTGCGCTGGCCAGGTCATGACCAAGTGGCTTTTCCAGCACGACGCGTACGCGTTCGTGGTTGAGTCCGCATTGCCCCAGTTGCTGGCAGATCTGAGGGAACAGATGCGGGCTGGTGGCCAGGTACATCACGATGGTGTCGGCCTGGCGCGACTCCAGCCAGCTCTTGAGACGTAGGTAGTCGGCCTCCTGCGACAGGTCCATGCGCAGGTAGTGGATCAGCTCGGCAAACCGGCTGAACTCTTCATCTGTCGGGCGCTTGGCGCTTTCGGCCTCTTGCAGCCGGGCCTTGAGCCAGGCGCGGTAACCGGCGCTGTCGCGGTCATCACGGGCCACGGCCAGGATGCGGCCGTCAGCGGGCAATTTGCCATGTCGCCAAGCCTGAAACAGGGACGGCATCAGTTTGCGCCAGGTCAGGTCGCCCGTGCCCCCAAAGAAAACCAGCTCAAAGGACATCCCGTCCCCCTTGAAAGCGGGTATGCAAACAGTTCGTCATGAAAATGCGTTCAAAATAAGGTGCAAGATAAAGCAATTCGCTGCAGGCGGTCTGTGTCATAGGCGCGGAATCCGCCGGCTTCTTCTTTTCGGTCTGGTTTTGGATACATGGCTTCGCAACTCGATCAACTCAAGCAGTTCACCACGGTCGTGGCGGACACCGGTGATTTCAAGCAGATGGCGCAATTCCTGCCTCAGGATGCCACCACCAACCCGTCGCTGATTCTCAAGGCGGTTCAAAAGCCCGATTACGCCCCCCTGCTGGCCGATACGGTTGCGGCCCACAAGGGCGCCTCGCTCGAAGAGATTGTGGACCATGTGCTGGTTCGTTTCGGGCTTGAGATCCTGAAAGTCGTGCCGGGGCGCGTTTCCACGGAAGTGGATGCCCGCCTGAGCTTTGACCGCCCGGCCACCCTGGCCCGCGCACGTCGCCTGATTGGTCTGTATGAAGCTGCCGGCATCAACCGCCAGCGCGTGCTCATCAAGATCGCGGCCACCTGGGAAGGCATCCAGGCTGCTAGAGAGCTGGAGCTCGAGGGCATCCATTGCAATCTGACACTGCTGTTCTCGTTCTGCCAGGCGCAGGCCTGCGGGGACGCCAATGTGCAGCTGATCTCCCCCTTCGTTGGTCGCATCTATGACTGGTACAAGAAGTCCGCCGGTGCCAGCTGGGATGAGGCCGCCAATGCTGGCGTCAATGACCCGGGCGTGAAGTCGGTGGCCCGTATCTATGACCATTACAAGGCGCATGGCATTCGCACGGAAGTGATGGGGGCGAGCTTCCGCAATGTGGGTCAGATCACGGCGCTGGCCGGTTGCGACCTGCTCACGATCAGCCCGGACCTGCTGGCGCAATTGCAAGCTGCCGACAGTGCTGTCGAGCGCCGCCTGGCACCGGCCAGCCACATCCAGCCTCCACCTGCACAGTTGACTGAAGCCGCGTTCCGCTTCGCCCTGAACGAAGACGCCATGGCCACCGAAAAACTGGCCGAAGGCATCCGGCTGTTTGCCGTTGATGCCGGCAAGCTCGACGCGCTGATCGAAGCCCAGCGCTGAGGGGCGGGCAGGATGAGCTTTCCGCGCTGTGATCGGACGGTGGCCTGGGGTGCCCTGCAAGGGCACTATGAGGCGCATGGCCGAGACCTCGATCTGAGGCAGATCTTTGCGCAAGACCCGGGCAGGGTAGAGCGTTTCAAGCTGCAGGCTCCGCATGTGCAGGTCGACCTGTCTCGGGCCTTGCTGGACGTGGCCACGGCACAGCACCTGTTTGATCTGGCTCGCGAGTGCGGTCTGGAAGCGCGGCGCGACGCCATGCTGGCGGGAGAGCCGATCAATGTCACCGAAGGCCGCGCTGTGCTGCACACGGCGCTGCGGGCTCCCCGGGGTACGGCACCTTTCAGCGACAAGGTGCATGGCACGCTTGACCGCATGCTGGATTTCGTCGAGTCGGTTCGGGCCACGGCTGGTGGTGCGGTGCCCGGCGATATCCGGGATGTGGTCAACATTGGCATCGGTGGCTCCGATCTGGGGCCGCAGATGGTGGTGCCGGCCCTGGATGCCTATGTGCACCCCGGGCTGCAGTTCCACTTCGTCTCGAATGTGGATGGTCAGGATCTGGGGCAATTGCTGCGCCGCCTGCACCCTGACCACACGCTGTTCGTGATCGCATCCAAGACGTTCACGACCCAGGAAACCATGGCCAATGCCCATGCGGCCAAGCAGTGGTTTCTGGACCAGGGGCGCGACGACATTGCCCGGCACTTTGTGGCCACCACGACGAATGTCGAGTTGGCTGCAGAGTTTGGCATCACCACCACCTTCGGATTCTGGGACTGGGTGGGCGGGCGTTTCTCGATGTGGTCATCCATCGGGCTGCCCATTGCGCTGGCACTGGGCCGCGAACATTTCCTGGGTCTGCTCGAAGGCGCCCGGGCGATGGATGAGCATTTCGCCCATGCACCGCTGACGGCCAACCTGCCCATGTGGCTGGGTTTGCTGGACGTCTGGTATCGCAACTTCCGTGGCTACAGCAGCCGTTGCGTCTCGCCTTATCACCATGGTCTGCGGCGTTTGCCCGCCTACCTGCAGCAGTTGGTCATGGAAAGCAATGGCAAGGGCGTTGACCAGGACGGCAACGCCTTGCCCTATTCGACCAGTGAGGTGGTCTGGGGCGAACCGGGTACCAATGGCCAGCATGCCTTTTTCCAGATGCTGCACCAGGGGACCGACGTGATCCCGGTGGAGTTCATCCTGGTGCGTGAGCCCATTCACCGCGAACACGACAACTGGTCGCCAGCCTTGCGCGATTTGATGGCGCAGCAACACCGCATGCTGCTGGCCAACGGCCTGGCGCAGGCACAGGCCCTGATGTGCGGCAAGACCGAAGCCGAGGCCGCAGCCGAATCTGCCCCGACGGCATCGGTCACCATGTCGGCGCAAGCGATGGCGCGGCACCGCACCTTCCCGGGTAACCGCCCCAGCATGACCTTGCTGCTAGAGCAACTCACGCCGCAGTCGCTGGGCGCCCTGGTGGCGATGTACGAGCACCGCACCTTCGTCAGTGGTGCTCTGTGGGGCATCAACTCCTTTGACCAATGGGGGGTGGAGCTGGGCAAGGCCCTGTGCAAGACCTTGCTGCCTCGGCTGGAGTCAGGTGATGTCGCCGGGCTGGACGAGGCCACCGCCGCCCTGATTCGCGTGTTGCGCTGAAGACATGAATACCTTGCCCGTCACGGCGTCGCCTGCCGAAGCCATTGTGTTTGACTTCGGTGGGGTGCTGTTCAACTGGCAACCACCCAAGCTGATTCAGCAAGTGTGGCCTCACCATGCTCGCAATGACGAGGAAGCCCTGGCACTTGCGCAAGCCGTGTTCCAGTCCTTCGTGCCGGGCTGTGACTGGTCGGAGTTTGACCGGGGTGTGCTGAGCCGGGACGAGACCCTGCGCCGCATTGCTGCCCGGACCGGCTTGCCACTGTCAGACCTGGACGCACTGGTGTCGGCGATTCCGCCGCATCTGGCCCCGGTGCAGGCCACCGTGGCCTGGCTGGAGCGGCTGGCAGCGGCTGGCGTGCGGCTGCATTTTCTGTCGAACATGCCGCGCCCTTACGCCGACTATCTGGAGTCTCGGCACGCCTTCCTGCGGCATTTCCGCAGTGGTGTGTTTTCCTGTGATGTGCACGAGGTCAAGCCCGGCGAAGGCATTTTCCGCATCGCGCAGGAGCGCCTCGGTGTGAACCCGGCGCGGACGGTGTTCATTGATGATCACCCACGCAATGTGGAAATGGCCTGCGAGCTGGGCTGGCAGGCCATTCAGTTTGTGGACGCGGCGCAGTGCGAGCAGGCGCTGCAGCAGTCGGGCTGGCTGGCGCCCGGTCGGTGATCGCTGATTCGGTCAGGCCTGGGCCGTCTCGCTGAGCGCCTTGCGCATTTTCTTCATGGCGGCGGCCTCGATCTGACGCACGCGCTCGGCGCTGACACCGTATTCGGCGGCCAGTTCGTGCAGGGTCATGCCGCCGGAACCGTCGTCATTCACCTTCAACCAGCGCTCTTCGACAATGCGGCGCGAGCGCGCATCCAGTTGTCCTAGCGCGTGGCTGATGCCGTCGGTGGCGAGCCAGTCGCGGTGCTGGGCTTCGATGACGCGGGTGGGCTCATGGCCTTCATCTGCCAGATAGTGCACCGGGGCCAGCGTGCCTTCGTGATCGTCGTCTGCTGGGGCTTCGAGGGCGACGTCACCACCCGCCATGCGGGTTTCCATTTCGATCACGTCTTCCGGGCGCACGTCAAGCTGGCTGGCGACGCGGTGGATTTCGGCTTCCGTGAAGGCCATGCGACCGACATGCTCTTCGTCGGCCTCACCCTTGAATTGGTGCTTGAGTGACCGCAGATTGAAGAAGAGCTTGCGCTGGGCCTTGGTGGTGGCCACCTTCACCATGCGCCAGTTGCGCAGGATGTATTCGTGGATTTCAGCCTTGATCCAGTGCATGGCGTAGCTGACCAGACGGACGCCTTGATCCGGGTCGAAGCGACGCACAGCCTTCATCAGGCCGACGTTGCCTTCCTGGATCAGGTCGCCCTGGGGCAGACCGTAACCCATGTACTGACGCGAGATGGACACCACCAGACGCAGGTGTGACAACACCAGCCGGCCAGCTGCTTGCAGGTCGTTCTGCTCGCGCAGCTTGCGCGCCAGCTCCTGCTCCTCGTTGGCCTCCAGCATGGGGATCTCTTGCACCGCACGGATGTAAGCATCCAGGTTGCCCAGCGAGGGCACCAGGGTCCAGGGGTCACGGGTGGCAATGGCAGTGGTGATAGTCATTACGGGCAGTCCTTTCGGAGTCGTCCTTCCAATCAATATTAGCACTCTATGTCTTTGAGTGCTAAGTGGGGAAAAGTTCCCTCGATTGGTTTAATTTTGCGCGGCACCATCTGCCGATGGTCGAGCGCCGCTGACCGTACTAGACAACTGTGTCAGGATGGCCGCGCGCACGTTCTGCACATGCGCCATGCCGGCAGCGTCAGCTGCACAAGCATCGCCACGGAGTACGGCGTCGCACATGGCCAGGTAGTCACGCATGCGAACCTGTTGCAGCGTGGATGGCCGGTGCTGCGCGTAGACGACCGGCATCTGAATAGACGGAAACAGCCGCTGCAACTCGCGGCTGCCGCTGATGTGCAACAGGGCGCGATAGAGGCCGCGCCGGGCTCGCGCGAAGGCGTGGGTGTCCCCAGTCGCATTGGCCTGCTCCAGTTCGGCAAGGGCCTCACGAAGCGGTGTGTCTGACTTGCCGGCTGCGATGCCCTGTGCCGCGCTTCTGGCCAGCAAGCCGGTCATGCGTTCTGCCACGTCCAGCACCTCGAGTGTTTCCTCGATGCTGAGCGATCGGATGGTTGCACCTTTGTTGCGCTGCAGCTCGACAACGCCTTGTGCCGCCAGTTGCAGCAGGGCTTCCCGCACGGAATTGCGGCTCACGTCGTATTGCGCCACGAGGTCCACCTCGACCAGCCGCTGCCCCGGGACGATCTTCTGCTCTGCCAATCCATTGAGGATGCCGTAGACCACCGTGCTTGATGCGCTGGTGGTGGCGTCAGTGAGTGACATGCGTTGGGGATGTGTTGGAGATGGCGGAATGGCTTGCTTGGATTGTAGGTGGCCATGACCTACAATATTGTCCAACAATATTGTTGAGCAATTGGCGGCGGCCTCACACGACAGCATGGACTTTTCACTTTCACCCGAGTTGCGGGCACTGCGCGACAAGACCCGGCAGTTCATTGCCGAGCAAGTGATGCCGCTTGAGAACGACGAACGTCAGAGCCACCATGGCCCGAGTGAGGCCTTGCGTCGTGAATTGGTGGCACGGGCCAAGGCTGCAGGGCTGCTCACGCCGCACGCTTCGCGCGAGATGGGCGGCCTGGGCCTGACCCACGTCGAAAAGGCGGTGGTGTTTGAAGAGGCCGGCTACTCCTGGCTGGGCCCGACGGCACTGAACATCCACGCGCCAGACGAGGGCAACATCCATCTGATGGAGGCGGTGGCGACGCCCTCCCAAAAGGCCCGCTGGTTGCTTCCGCAGGTGCAGGGGCACACGCGTTCGTGCTTTGCCATGACCGAGCCGGCGCCTGGCGCGGGTGCGGACCCGTCGCTTCTGGCGACGGTGGCCGTGCGTGATGGTGATGACTACGTGATCAATGGCGTCAAGTGGTTCATCACGGGGGCTGACGGGGCTGATTACGCCATCATCATGGCGCGCATGGAAGATGGTTCAGCCACGATGTTCTTGTCTGACATGGATCGACCGGGGATCGTGCTGGAGCGCAACATGGATGCGATGGACACCTGTTTCACAGGCGGCCACGGCGTGCTGCGATTCGACAACCTGCGCGTACCTGCGTCCGACGTGTTGGGTGAACTGGGCGCAGGCTTTCGATATGCCCAGGTCCGACTGGCCCCGGCACGGCTCACCCACTGCATGCGCTGGCTGGGGCAGGCGCGCCGTGCACACGATGTGGCCCTTGACTATGTGCGCAAGCGTCAAGCCTTCGGCAAGCCCCTGGTGGAGCACGAAGGCGTCGGTTTCATGCTGGCTGACAACGACATCGACCTGCACACCGCGCGTCTCCATATCTGGCATACCGCGTGGCTGCTGGATCAGGGCGAGAAGTGCAATTTCGAGTCGAGCCGCGCCAAGGTGGTTTGTTCCGAGGCCGAGTGGCGTGTGGTGGACCGCTGCGTGCAGGTGCTGGGCGGGCAGGGGGTCACGGGAGAGAAGCCGGTGATGCGCATCTTCACCGACATGCGCGCTTTCCGCATCTACGATGGCCCCAGCGAGGTGCACCGCTGGAGCATGGCGCGCAAGCTGGCCCATTTGGCTGACAAGGCCGAGGCTGAGTTGCTGGGCAGCCGAGGTGCGGCATGACTGGCGCTTTGGAGCGATTCAGTCTGCAGGGCCGGCTGGTGTTGGTGACGGGCGCATCCAGTGGCCTCGGCATGCACTTTGCCCATGTGCTGGCGGCCGCTGGCGCCCGCGTGGCGGTGGCGGCGCGGCGCGCCGACAAGCTGCAGGACCTGGTGGCGGCCATCCATGCGGAGGGGGGAGAAGCCCGTGCCTTCACGATGGATGTCACCGACAGCAGCAGTGTGCGTCAAGGCATGGATGCACTGTGCGCATGGGGTGTGCCGGATGTGGTGGTCAACAACGCTGGCGTGACCGTGACCCGTCCGGCTCTGGAGCAGACCGAGGCAGATTTCGACCACGTTCTGGAGACCAATCTGAAGGGCAGCTGGCTGGTGGCTACCGAAGCTGCTCGCCGCATGGTGAGCGCGGGGCAGGGGGGCAGCATCGTCAACGTGGCCTCCATCCTGGGTGAGCGGGTGGCCGGCGGCGTTGCACCATATGCCATCTCCAAGGCCGGCGTGATACAGGCCACCAAGGCACTGGCACTGGAATTGGCGCGCCATGGCATCCGTGTGAATGCGCTGTTGCCTGGCTATGTGACGACAGATCTGAACCGTGACTTTCTTGCCAGCCCGGCTGGTGACAAGCTGCGGGCACGCATTCCCAGCCGCCGATTTGGTGAGATGGCCGATCTGGACTGGCCTTTGCTGCTGCTGGCATCGGACGCGGGCGCAGCAATGTCTGGCGCGACGCTCGCTGTGGATGGTGCACACTTGGTGAGTTCACTATGACCGAGATGGAAAAGACCTTGCCCACCGAAGCGCTGGGTGACTACCTGCGTGCCGTGGGTTTGGCAGGCAGCGGGCCCCTGCAAGTGAGTGTGCTGGCGGGGGGGCAGTCCAATCCGACGTATCGCATCACGTCGGTCGACGGCGCCGGGGTTGCGCGCGACTATGTGCTGCGCAAGAAACCGCCCGGTGAGTTGCTCGCCTCGGCGCATGCCATCGACCGCGAATACCGGGTGCTGAAGGCTTTGGCGGATACCGATGTGCCGGTGCCCCAAGTGCTTCACTATTGTGAAGACGAGGAACTGCTCGGCACACCGTTCTATGTGATGGAGTTCCTTCAGGGGCGTTTGTTCATGGACCAGTCCCTGCCTGGTTTGCAGCCAGCCGAGCGGCGCGCCATTTACAAGGAGATGAACCGCGTCATTGCAGCGCTCCATGCCGTTGACTACCGCGCATCAGGCCTGGGCGACTACGGCAAGGAAGGCAACTATGTGGGCCGTCAAATTGCCCGCTGGTCGCGGCAGTGCCGTGCATCGACGATTCCCATGAACGATGCCATGCATCGCCTCATGGACTGGCTGCCCGAGTACCTGCCTCCAGGCGACGACAGCACGCTGGTGCATGGTGACTATCGCCTGGACAACCTCATCTTCGCTCCTGATGAGCCGCGGGTGATCGGGGTGCTTGACTGGGAGTTGTCCACCATCGGGCATCCGCTGGCTGATCTCTCGTATCAATGCATGTCCTGGCGGATACCGCCCGCACTATGGCGCGGTATCGGTGGGCTGGATCTGGCCGAACTGGGCATCCCGCAGGAGTCGGAGTACGTGGCCTGGTACAGCCAGGCTACCGGGCGCGACGCCGCAGGCCACTGGAACTATTACCTGGCCTACAACCTGTTCCGGATGGCCGCGATCCTGCATGGTATTGCGCAGCGTTCGGCTGATGGCAACGCCACCGCCCAAGATGCGGCAGAAACAGGCCGAAAAGCTGGCCCCTTGGCCGAGTTGGGGTGGCAGGCAGCGCAGATCCACATGGCGAGCTTGTGAGTGCGAACCGGGTTGGTGTGTGACATCCGAGGCGCATGCCGGCTCAAGAACCAGTAAAAACGGACGATATTTAATGGGTGTGTGCGGGTTTTCCCGCAAGTCTTTCTCTTCTGCAGAAGTGGAACCGCCCCATGTTCAACGCTCTCTTTGCCCGCAAGGCCCCTCGCAGTGGTCACTTCGATTGCGCTCAGCCGCCCCGTTCTCTGGCGGCCTTGGGCATACGTGGCAAGCGGGGGCTGCTCATGGCGTTCATTCCCCCGGAGGCAGATTTCGATCGTGCCAATGCGGCGTGGCAGTCCCTGGGACGAGAGGGGCTCACGGTGGTGTGCCTGTCGTCTTCAGGGGCGCTGTGCAGCCAGCCTGGTCAATCGGTCTACTGCGATGCGGTGGGTCAGCAGGGCAGCTGGCTGTGGATGCCCGAGGGGCTGATTCGGGCGCACGAGGTGCGCGTGGTGGATCTGCATGTGCGCTCCACCCACACCGCCAAGGCCCGCATCGATGCCATCAAGGCTGATCTGGCGCGCATGCCTGTGCAGATGAACCTCTCCGCAGAGCGGCATTTTGCGATGGTGTACTGCGATGGGGTGTCTGCCTCGGAGGGCTTCCTGATGCAGGCCTGGTACGCCTGCGCCCGCTTCCCTTGTCTGGCGGTAGGGGGCTCGGCCGGTGGCACGATGGACATGAAGGCCACCTACATTGGCACCCGAGAGGGTGTGCTGCGCGAGAAGGCGCTGGTGATCTTTTGCGAAATGGCCCGGGGCGTGTCGTTTGCGCCGTTCAAGAGCCAGAACTATGGAGCCACCGAGCACAGTTGGCTGGTGGCCGAGGCCGACCCGGTGGCGCGTACCGTGAAGTCGGTGTTTGATCGCCATCACCAACCGGTGCCGATCATCGATGCGCTGTGTCAGCACTTCCATTGCAGTCGAGACCAGTTGGCGGCGCGCCTGGAGGGCTTCACATTCGGTGTGCGCGTGGGCAGCGAGTACTTCATCCGCTCGATCGCCAGCATCAACGTCGACAGCATCAACTTCTTCTGCGACCTGGAGTTCGGTGACCGCCTGCACCTGCTGAAGGCCACGCCGTTCGTGAGCAGCACCGAGTCCGACTGGCAGAAATTCCTGTCTGACAAGCCCAAGCCCACCGGTCTGTTGCTCAACGACTGCGTGCTGCGTCGGGTGGGCAACAGCCGTGAGCTGGGGCAGGCTCAGTTCTTCGGCAAGTTGCCGGCAGCCGGCTTTTCCAGCTTTGGCGAGGTGATGGGAGTACCCATCAACCAGACGCTGTCTGCGTTGGTGTTCTTCGAGGGTTACACCAAGGCCATGCGCCAGTTCCCGGTGGTCTATGCCAGCTATTCGGCGCACTATGCCCAGCGTGCGCTTGGGCGCTGGGAGGCCTTGAACGCGATCCAGCAACAGGCCATGTCACGCATTGCGTCCTATCAGCGCCATATCGATCCGCTGCTGGAGGCCTTGCCCAGGCTGGAAACGGCCACGTCGACACAGTCGCAGGCGCTGGACATCGCCGAAAACTCCATCCGCTCGCTGAGCCATGCCGCGTCCCAGACCCAGGGTGCCCAGCATGTGCTGGAACAGGAGTTGGGCGAGCTGGAGCGCATTTCGCAAGGCATCAGCCAGATCACGTCGGGCATCGGCCGCATTGCCGATCAGACCAATCTGCTGGCGCTCAATGCCGCGGTGGAAGCGGCCCGCGCGGGGGATGCCGGGCGGGGCTTTTCGGTGGTGGCTGATGAGGTGCGCCGCCTGGCGCAGTCGTCGAAGTCTCAGGCGGAAGCCACGAGCAAGGATATCCACGATGCGGTGGAAACGATTTCACGCATCCGCCATGTGGCGACCCAGACGGTCACCACCACGCAGGGCATGGCACAGCAGAGCATCACGGCGGCCGAGCGCATTTCCTCGATGGGGGCACAGACCGCGACCGAGCAGCAGAACATCTCGGCCAGTCTGGCCAACCTGAAGGACCTGGCCAGCAGCGTGGATGCGATGCATGAAAGCATCGACCAGATCACGCAGCTGAGCCGCCTGGCTGCAGGCTGATCAGAAGCCCAGGCGCGCACCAGCGCCTGCCAGGGTGGCGATACCCAGCACGGCAAAGATGGCAGCGGCGATGCTGTGGACCAGCTTCATCGGGATGCGGGCGGCCAGCTTGTCACCGACGAACACGGCAGGCACATCGGCGATCAGCATGCCCAGGGTGGTCCCGATCACCACCATCACCGGCGAGGCATAGTGGGCGGCCATGGCCACTGTGGCGATCTGGGTTTTGTCGCCCATTTCCGCCAGGAAGAAGGTCACCAGCGTGGCGCCGAACACACCGAGCTTGTGGGCGACCTGGGTTTCTTCTTCTTCGATCTTGTCGGGGATCAGCGTCCAGATGGCCATGCCGATGAAGGACAGGCCCAGCACCCAGCGCAGGATGTCGGGGCTGACCATGGCCGTGATCCAGGCCCCCAGTGCACCGGCAATGCCGTGGTTGACGATGGTGGCGGCCAGGATGCCCAGGATGATGGGCACGGGCTTTTTGAAGCGGGCAGCCAGGATGAAGGCCAGCAACTGGGTCTTGTCGCCGATTTCGGCAAGGGCAACGACACCGGTGGAGACGAGGATGGATTCCATGGGGGGGATGTGAATCAGGCCGGAAGACGCACGATTGACCACAACGCACCTCCGGCCAGGACGGGTGCGTGGTGGTCAAAGGTCTTGCCAAGCGCGGGAACCGCTGACGCCATGACCTGCGGGTCAAGTGTGTTGACGTCAGCCTCTTCAGCGTGAAGAGCGGCTACTCCCCAATGACTGGCGCGATTATACAGACAGGCAAATGGACCAGCGGGCGGTGCAGTAAGTGGCGCACTGGGCCGGAGACGGGCTGCCTAGCATCGATCGCATCTTGCACATGGACCTCACCAAGGACCTCTTCAACACCATGACCCGTACAGCCTTTTCCTGGAATGACCCCTTCAAGCTCGACGACCAGCTGAGCGATGACGAGCGTGCGGTGGCGGATGCCGCGCGTCGCTATTGCCAGGAGCGCCTGCTGCCACGTGTGCAGAACGCATTTCGCACGGAAACCACGGATGTGAGCATCTTCCGTGAAATGGGGGAACTGGGGCTGCTCGGGGCCACCATCCCGGAAGCCTATGGCGGCGCTGGTTTCAACTATGTCTGCTATGGCCTGATCGCGCGCGAGGTCGAGCGTGTGGATTCGGGCTACCGCAGCATGATGAGCGTGCAGAGTTCGCTGGTGATGGTGCCGATTTTTGAATTTGGCACCGAGGCTCAAAAGCAGAAATACCTGCCCAAGCTGGCCTCGGGTGAGTGGATCGGTTGTTTCGGCCTGACGGAGCCCAACCACGGCTCGGACCCCGGCAGCATGATCACCCGTGCCCGCAAGGTGCCTGGTGGCTACAGCCTGAGCGGTGCCAAGATGTGGATCACCAACAGCCCGATCGCCGATGTGTTTCTCGTCTGGGCCAAGGATGACGAGGGGGCCATTCGCGGCTTCGTGCTGGAAAAGGGCTGGAAGGGCCTGTCTGCACCGGCCATTCACGGCAAGGTGGGCCTGCGCGCCAGCATCACGGGTGAAATCGTGCTGGACGAGGTGTTCTGCCCCGAAGAAAACGCATTCCCCGATGTGCGTGGCCTGAAGGGGCCGTTCACCTGTTTGAACAGCGCGCGCTATGGCATCTCGTGGGGTGCACTGGGCGCCGCTGAAGACTGTTTTGCCCGCGCACGCCAGTATGTGATGGACCGTCAGCAGTTTGGTCGCCCGCTGGCCGCCAACCAGCTGATCCAGAAGAAGCTGGCCGACATGATGACCGACATCAGCCTGGGTTTGCAGGGCAGTTTGCGGCTCGGCCGGATGAAGGACGAAGGGCTGGCGCCAGTGGAGCTGACCTCGCTGCTCAAGCGCAACAACTGCGGCAAGGCGCTCGACATCGCCCGCATGGCGCGCGACATGATGGGGGGCAACGGCATCAGCGACGAGTTTGGCGTGGCGCGCCACCTGGTGAACCTGGAGGTGGTCAACACCTATGAAGGTACGCACGACGTGCACGCCTTGATTCTGGGCCGCGCCATCACCGGTATCGCGGCGTTCAACTGAGCGGGTGCACACTGCTCGGGTTCGAGTCAAAAAGGCGAAGACGATGTTGAAGATGCTCGATGGCCTGCGGGTGCTGGACCTCTCGCGGGTGCTGGCCGGTCCGTGGGCGGGCCAGATGCTGGCGGACTACGGTGCCGATGTCATCAAGGTGGAGCGACCGGGCAGCGGGGATGACACCCGTGCCTGGGGACCACCCTGGTGGGGCGAGGGCGACGGGCGGACCGCTTCGTATTTTTTGTGCGCGAACCGCGGCAAGCGCTCCATCGCCATCGACATGGCCGATTCGGCGGGGGCCGAGCTGGTGCGCACGCTGGCACGTGAAGCCGATGTGCTCATTGAAAACTACAAGGTGGGGCAGCTGGCACGGTATGGGTTGGGCTGGGACGATATCCACGCGATCAACCCCCGGCTGGTGTATTGCTCCATCACGGGCTATGGCCAGGATGGACCGCGTGCGCAGGCTCCCGGCTATGACTTTGCGGTGCAGGCCGCAGGTGGCCTGATGAGTGTGACGGGGGAGCCCGCCGAGGTGCCGGGTTCACAGCCCCAGAAGGTGGGTGTGGCCGTGGCCGACCTGTTCACGGCGGTGTATGCGGTAACGGCCATTCAGGCCGCCTTGCTGGAGCGTCATCGCACGGGCGTCGGGCGGCGTGTGGATGCGGCCTTGCTGGACACGCAGGTGGCGATGCTGGCAAACCAGGGCAGTGCTTACCTGGCTACGGGGCGCCCGCCCCGGCGCATGGGCAATGCCCATCCCAGCATCGTGCCGTATCAGGTGTTTGCCACGGCAGATGGGCACATGGTGCTGGCCGTGGGCAATGACCTGCAGTTCAGGCGCTTTTGCGAGTTGCTCCAACAGCCTGATTGGGCGGCTGACCCGCGCTTTGCGAGCAATGCCGCGCGCGTGCAGCACCGCGGCGACCTGGTGGGGCTGATCGCTGCGCGGTTGACTGAGCGCAGCACCGCTGACTGGGTGGCCTTGCTGGAGCCAGGGCTGGTGCCCTGCGCCCCGATTCTGGATGTGCAGGGTGTGTTCGAGAGCGAGCAGGTGCAGGCACGTGGCATGCAGGTCGAGGTGGGCGGTGTGCCCCTGGTGGCCCAGCCCATGCGCCTGGATGGTGAGCGCCCGCTGTCGGACCGCGCGCCGCCGCAGCTGGATGGCGATGGCGATGCCATCCGTGCAGCGCTGGCGGCGGGTCGCTGCTGGCCTTGACCTGCAGTGCCCTCAGCGCAGGCGCAAGGCGTTGAGTACCGGGGCCATGCGTGCCACCAGCAGGTCGATGTCATCCACCGGCACGCCGGCGTATGACATCACGAGCCCGCGTATGGGCGCGTCAATGGCATAGGTCGACAAGGGGATCACGGTGATGTCGCGCTCTGCACAGGCAGCAGCGACCGCCTGGTCATCCACCTGCGCCGGGAAGGCGAGGGTGAGGTGAACGCCGCGCCAGCCGCCGAGGATGCGCATGGGGGAGTCGGGTTCGGTCAGTGCTGGCACATGGGTGTGCAGCGCTTGCACCAGGGCTTCCCGGCGGGCGCCAAAAGCCTGGCGCAATTGGCGTACATGCGCGGCATAGTGCCCCTTGTCGATGAAGGTGGCCATGGCGGCCTGGGTCAGTTGATCGCCGTCGCGGTCGAAGTCGGCGCCGGCCGTGGCAAACAGCTCTGCCAGGGTGGGCGGCAGCACCATGAAGCCCATGCGCAGGCCGGGGAACATGGTCTTGCTGAAGCTGCTCAGGTAGATCACGCTGTGGCCATCGCCGGTTTCGGCATCCAGCCCCTGCAGCGAGGGCACCGGGGCGCCGTTGTAGCGGAACTCGCTGTCGTAGTCGTCTTCCAGCAGCAGAGTGCCGTGCTGCCGGGCATGTGCCAGCCAGGCGAGGCGCCGTTCCATCGGCATCACGGCACCCGTCGGGAATTGATGTGAGGGCGTGAGGTACGCCAGCCGCGGCGGTGTGGTGTTCGCATGGGCGGAGGGCAAGGTGGCGCCTTCCTGGTCCACAGGCAAGGGCACGAGCTCCAGCCCCAGGTCGCGCAGGGCTCGGCTGGCACCCCAGTAGCAAGGGTCTTCTACCCAGATGCGGTCGCCCGTGTCTGACAGCAACTTGCCGATGAGCGTCAGCGATTGCGCCGTGCCGTCTGTGATGACGATCTGAGACGCGTCACAGCGCACCCCGCGGGTGGCGTGCACGTGGCGGGCGATGGCTTCGCGCAAGGCGGGCAGCCCGCCAGGCGGGCCATTGCGCAGGTGGGTGCTGTCCGGTGTGCGCAGCAATTGCGTGAGCACCTTGTTCCAATGCGCTTGCGGGAACAGATCGTCATTGAACAGGCCCGGGCAGAACGGGCGCTCTACCCAGAAGCGGTGCAGCCGGTCGGCCCGGTAACGCTGGCCTCGTGTCGACAGCGCAGGCGGGGCAATGGGTGCGGCTGCTGTGCGGCGCACGGGGCGTTCGCCCACATGCTCCTGCACCACCTTGCGGACGAAGGTGCCGGAGCCCTGTCCGGCCACCACGAAACCCTCTGCCTGCAATTGGGCGTAGACCGCCACCAGGGTGTTGCGGGCCACGCCGAGTTGCTTGGCCAGATCCCGTGAGGCGGGCAGCCTCTGCCCTGGTGCCATCACGCCGCGCTGAATGGCTTCGCGCAGGCCTTGTGCCAGCGTGATGCCGAGGGCTTGGTCGCCCGCATGGGCGCGGTGTCGCAGCAGGAATTCACCAAGGCTGTCGGTGGGCGGTCTGGACGTCATGCAGGTAGCCGGTGGCACCAAGTGCCCCGGTGGTTGGAGTGGCCCAATCGGTTTGTCACCGATTGGCGCAATGGGCGCAAAAGCCCAATCCTACGATGACTCGACAGCAGCAGCCCATTTCACTCTTTCCTTCACCATGCATTCCAGCTCTGACCAACGACAGCTTCTCTCCGAGGCCCTGGCACCCCTGGGTGTCCACCGCGTGGAGTGCGCCATGGCCGACTTCAGCTCGCTGGCACGCGGCAAGCTGGTGTCTCGCGATGAATTCCTCTCACTGGGCGGGTGCAAGCTGCCTTCGGTGTTGCTGGGCATGGGCATCACGGGCGGCGCACCGTCCGACATGTTTGGCACGGTGCTGCCCAAGGGCTACAGCGATGTGATGATGGTGCCTGATCTGCAGACGCTGGTCAGGCGACCCGGCCGCCCTGGCGAAGCCACTGTGCTGTGCGAGCCCCAGGGAGGCTGGTATTCGGCGCGTCTCGGGCGCGAAGTGGATTCGGCCGAGCTGTCCCCACGGGCGGCCTTGCGTCGGGTGGTGGCCGCCTATGCCGAAGCCGGGTTGCAGGCCACGGTGGCACCCGAGCTGGAGCTCTTCCTGTTGCAGCGCGACCCGACGCCGGGCAGCACACAGGTCACCAGTGCGAAGGCCTGGCCTGATGCGCCCGGGCAGGAGTCTGCATGCGAGCAGTATTCGCTGGAGCGTTCTACCCAGTTCGAGTCGTATTTCGATGAGCTGTATGCCGCGTGTGCGCAATTGGGCATCCCCATCACCGGCCATCTGCACGAGGCCGCACTGTCGCAGTTCGAGGTGAATTTCCAGCCGGGAGCGCCGCTGGCGCAGGCCGACGCGGTGTTCCGCTTCAAGCGTGTGGCGCGGGAGATTGCGCACCGCCATGGTTTCCTGGCCAGCTTTGCTGCCAAGCCTTTCGAGGACCAGCCTGGCACCGGCATGCATTGGCATTTCAGTGTGCAACGCACGCAGGGCGACCCGGTCTGGCCGCATCTGTTTGCGAACCCCGATGGCAGCTCGACACCGGCCCTGTCCCACTTCATAGGCGGGCTGCAGGCCCATGTGCCCGGTGCCATGGCCTTGCTCGCACCGTACGACATGTCCTTTGATCGCATCGTGATGAGCGATGCCTCGCCCACCCATGCCGACTGGGCTGAAGAGGACCGCCACGCCGCCTTCCGGATACCGGCATCCGGCCCCCAGGCGCGGCGCGTGGAAAACCGCCTGCCCGGTGGCGACGTCAACCCTTACCTGGCCATCGCCCTGACCATGGGCTTTGGTCTGGCTGGTTTGCGGGCAGGCCAAGCCCCACGAGACGGTCGGGACGATACCTTGCGCCTGCCGCGCAGCCTGCCTGACGCCCTCGACGCGCTGGCCAGCAGCCAGGCCGCGCGCACCTGGCTGGGTGCCCCATTGGTTGAGCTCTACGTGGCCATCAAGCGCCAGGAGCACCTGGAGCGCCAGTCGCACGCCCATCCTCGGCAGCAGTGGGACCTGCGCCACCTCATCGAATTGGCCTGATTTCTCGGAGAAGCACCATGTTTCGCAGCAGCAGCACCTACATCGACACCTATTACGCCGCGACCACGCGGGACCGCCAGAAAAACCGCCCGGCCTTGACCGACAGCCTGCAGGCCGACGTCTGCGTGGTGGGGGCAGGCTTCTTCGGTCTGTATTGCGCCCTGGAAATGGCCCAGGCCGGCAAGAAAGTGGTGGTGCTGGAGGCCAGCCGGGTGGGCTGGGGCGCATCAGGCCGCAATGGCGGCCAACTGGTGCAGGGCTTTGCCTGTGGCATGGACCGCCTCAAGGCTGCCATGGGCCATGACCGTGCCAAGGACATGTTCCATGAGTCCCTGCGCTCGATCACCAAGATCCGCCAGCTGATCCAGACGCATCAGATCGATTGCGATCTGGCAGATGGTCACGTGGAAGTGGCGGTGCTGCCACGCCGGGTGAAGGACCTCACCGACATGATCGAAGACTGCAGCAAGCAGTGGGGCTACGACAACTTCCAGTTCATCGACAAGGCGGACCTGCCCAACTATGTGAACTCACCGCGTTACCAGGCCGGCATGCTGGACATGGATGCCGCGCAGATTCACCCTCTGAAGTACATCCTGGGCCTGGCAGATGTCGTCGAGGGGGCCGGCGCACGCATTTTCGAGCAGACCCGTGTCACGGGCTACACCGAAGGGGCGGACGGCGTGACCGTGCAACTGTCCGACGGCAACCGCGTGCGCTGCGATCAACTGGTGCTGGCCGCCAACGCCTATGTCGACAAGGTCGATCGCAAGTTGTCGTCGCGGGTGCTGCCCGTCGGCTCCTTCATCGGGGTCACCGAGGTGCTGGGCGAGCGGGTGTGCCGCGAGCTGATTCCGCGCAACCATGCCATCTACGACAACCAGTTCATCCTCGAATACTTCCGCACCACAGCGGACCACCGCCTGCTGTTTGGCGGCCGCTGCACCTACATGGGCGGCGAGCCGAGCAATGTGCATGAAGCGATGAAGGGCAACATCACCCGGGCCTTCCCGTCGCTGGCCAAAACCAAGGTGGAGTACGCCTGGGGCGGTCACATCGACATCACCATGCGCCGCATGCCTGACTGGGGCCGCCGGGGTGACCGCGTTTTCTGGGCGCAGGGCTTTTGCGGGCACGGCATCGTCCCGACCCGCGTGGCGGCCACTGTGGTCAGTGAGGCCATGCTGGGTCAAACCGACCGGCTGGATGCCTTCGCCGGCATCATCAACCCGCCGTTCCCCGGCGGCGAGTTGATGGGGGGGCTGTCTCAGGCCATCGGCATGACCTGGTACCGTCTGCGCGATCTGTTCTGAATGCCTGACAATGGCTGCATGCGAGCAGCCTGTGAGGTATGAATGGCCGCGCCCGACAAGCGCATCCTGCTGATTCACCAGAATTTTCCCGGTCAGTTTCGACATGTGGCGAAGGCCTGGGTGCAAACACCGGGGTGGGATGTGGTTGGTGTGGGGCGCAAGGCTGCGCCCGGCATGCCCGGTGTGCGCTGGCTGGGCTATGACCTGCACCGTGAGCCGCTCAAGGAACAGCACCACTACCTGCGCACCATGGAAAGCGCCGTGCTGCATGGACAGGCGGTGGCGCGTGCCCTGCTGCGGCTGAAAGGGCAGGGCTGGCAGCCGGATGTCATCGTGGCCCACCCTGGCTGGGGAGAAAGCCTGTACGTCAAGGACGTGTTTCCTTCAGCCCGGCTCATCCACCTGTGCGAGTGGTACTACGGCACGGCAGATGCCGATACGGGCTTCGACCCGGCGTTTCCAGCAGACCTCGATGGCATGGCACGTCAGCGCACCTGGAATGCATTGCACCTGCTCAACCTCGAGCAGTGCGATGTCGGCGTGAGCCCGACAGCCTGGCAGCGCAGCCGGCACCCCGCTCGGTATCAGGACAAGATCGAACTGATCCATGAGGGTGTCGACACGGAACTGATGGCACCGGATGCCAACGCCGCGCTGACCTTGCCCGACGGCCGCGTGCTGCGCCCAGGTGATCCCGTGGTCACCTTCGTGGCCCGCAACCTGGAGCCGTATCGCGGCTTCCATGTGTTCATGCGGTCGCTGGTGCATCTGCAACGGCTGCATCCCACCTGTCAGGTCGTGATCCTGGGGGGTGACGACGTCAGCTATGGCGGCCGCCCCAAGGATGCGCCGTGCTGGCGAGAGAAGATGCTCGCCGAGTTGCCTGAACTGGATCTCGATCGCATCCACCTGATGGGCAAACTGCCCTATCTGAGCTACCGCACAGTGCTGCAGGTGTCGGCAGCCCACGTCTACCTGACGTACCCCTTTGTGCTCTCTTGGTCCATGCTGGAGGCCATGTCGGCAGGCTGTCTGGTGGTGGGGTCGCGCACGGCGCCCGTGCAGGAAGTGATCGACGATGGCGTGAACGGCTTGCTGGTGGACTTTTTCGATGAGCCGGCGCTGGCTGCCCGGGTGGCGCAAGCCCTGCATGAACCTGGTCTCTACCGCGCCATGCGTACACGGGCACGTGACACCATTTGCCAGCATTACAGCCTGGCTGCTGGTACCGCCGGCTACACCAGATTGCTCACCAGCACGTGATGAAAATGCTGTATAAATATACAGCATGAGTGAGGCGCCATTACCAGATGACCGACAGCGGGCCCAGCCCTTGAAAGGGCGAGGCTCAGCCACGCGCCTGGCCCACCGATTCCAGCAGGAAGCGCGCGAGGCCCATGATGACGGCTGGGGTTCGCTGGGCGAGGGGGCGGACACGCTGTCGGTGCCGCCAGAGACCGTGGTCACACCAGAGACCGTCAAGAGCATCCTGGCGCGCAACGATTCACCTGATTTGCCCTTCACGTGGTCGATCAACCCCTATCGCGGGTGTGAGCATGGTTGCATCTATTGCTATGCACGGCCTACCCACAGCTATCTGAACCTGTCGCCCGGGCTGGACTTTGAAACCCGCCTGATTGCCAAGGTGAATGCCGCCGATTGCCTGCGCCGCGAGTTGCAGAAAAAAAGCCACGAGGTCAGCCCCATCAATGTTGGCTCGGCCACGGATCCCTACCAACCTGTCGAACGCACCTGGCGCATCACCCGCTCGGTGCTGGAGGTGCTGACGGCAACAGGCCATCCGTTTTCGATCGTCACGAAGTCGAGCGGGGTCGAACGTGATCTGGACTTGCTGGCCCCCGCTGCGACCCGACAGCAGGCGCTGGTGCTCATCAGCATCACCACGCTGGACGCGGACCTGTCTCGCAGGCTGGAGCCCCGCGGCGCTGCGCCGCACCGACGGCTGCAGACCGTGCGTCGTCTGGCCGAGGCAGGCGTGCCGGTCGGGGTCAATGTGGCCCCCATCATCCCGTTTCTCAACGAGCCGGAGATCGAACGCATCATCGAAGCCGCTGCACAGGCGGGAGCACGCTCCATCCACTACACGGTGGTGCGACTGCCTTGGGAGGTCAACCCGCTGTTTCAGGAGTGGTTGAGTCACCACGTGCCCGAGCGGGCAGAGCGCATCATGGCGCGCATCCGCGACATGCGTGGCGGCGAGGCCTATCAGGCTGATTTTGCGACGCGCATGCGCGGCTGGGGGCCTTGGGCGCAGCTGATCGCACAGCGCGTCAACAAGGCCAGTGCCCGCCATGGGTTGGCGCGCCAGGCCCCCAATCTGTCCAACAGCGGCTTCGATCCGTCGGTGCTGAGCGTGGTGGCCGGGGGGCAGCAGGCCCTGTTTTAAGCACGGCTTGAGCCGATGGGCACTCACCGCGTGACGGTGCAGTTGCGGCCCCTTTCCTTGGCCTCGTACAAAGCCTTGTCCGCACGTTCGATCACCGATTCCACGCAGTCGTCAGGCTGAAACTGGGTCAACCCGGCTGAAAACATGGTGCGCAAGGCAGGGGCTTCCGGTGTGATCGGGGTGTGGCGCAAGCGGGTACGAAAGCGTTCGATGCCTCTGCTGGCGTGCTCGATATCGGTGTCCGGGATCAGCAGCAGGAACTCCTCGCCACCCCAGCGCGCCAGGAGATCGGTTTCGCGCAGCGCGGTGCGCGCTTCGTGGGCAAAGGCGCGCAGAACATCGTCGCCAATGTGATGCCCAAACTGGTCATTGACACGCTTGAAGTGGTCCAGATCAATGAGAGCCAGACACAAGGGGCGTTCGGATCGCCCATGCAGTTTCGCGTGCTGCCTGACCATGTCGAGCATGTAGCGCCGGTTGTACAGCCCTGTCAGCTCGTCTCGGTGCGCCAGCTCCTGAATGCGCTGCACGGCATCTTGCAAGTCAATTTGCTGCCGTTTCATGCGCTGACGCATGCTGGTCAGCTGTTGACCCAGGACCGTCACCGAAGGCAGGGTCGTGGCCAGAATCACGAAATGCACCAACTCGTTTTGGTAGACAAACCGACCGGGCTGCAGGTGGTTCATCAGCAGCATGGTGAAGCCCATGATCAGCAAGCCATAGCAGCTGATCGCCAATTGCCCCCGCTGCTTGAGCTTGAACAGCGAAAAATAAACCACCATGAACTGCAGCAGCAAGAGCGCGCCGCGAACCGGGTAGACGATGGAGTACGCCCAAGCAGCCATGGTCTGCGCGAAGACAATTTGCACTGCCGTGAGCGAGGGATCTTGCAACCGCTCACTCCAGCCTGTTCGCAGCAACAGGTAGAACAGCAGCGAGCCCAGCACGGAGCAGATCTGAAAACCGCGGATAGCCGGAACATCGACATCCCAGTGCCGCAAGGCATATTCGGACACCCAGATACCAGCCAGGTAGACCTGGGCCGCCAGCAAGCTGCGTCGGATACGCAGGGCCCGATTCGGGCAGTTGCTGAAGAGCCATTGACCCCATGCCCTCAGCCAAGGCTGGGCATGACCTTCTCGAAATGAGCTGGTTGAGGAGTCAGAGTCAGTTTGCACAACGGTAGAAAAATCCTGCACATCAGCAGTAACGCCATGCTGATTTTCTATCGTCAATCATCCATCATTCTTGATGGATCGTAAACCAGCAAAAGAAACAGCCGCATGCCTGTTGGGCGATGCGGCTGTGGGGCAATTGTGACAGGTCACCGTACGCGATGACCCAGGTTCAGGCGCGCTTTAACTGTGTGCCACGGCCACGGCCGTCATGTTCACGATGCGGCGCACCGTGGCAGACGGGTTCAGGATGTGCACTGGAGCGGCCGCACCCAGCAGGATCGGGCCCACGGTCACGCCGTTGCCGCCGGTCATCTTCAGCACGTTGAAGAGGATGTTGGCAGCGTCCAGGTTCGGGCAGATCAGGATGTTGGCCGAACCTTGCAGCGTGGACTCAGGCAGCAGCTTGGAGCGCACGGATTCGCTCAAGGCCGCATCACCTTGCATCTCGCCATCAGCAGGGATGTGGGGCATGCGCTCTACGAACAGGTCACGCGCCTTGCGCATCTTGCGGGCAGAGGGGCGGGTGCTCGAACCAAACATCGAGTGCGACAGGAAGGCCACGCGCGGAGGCAGGCCAAAGCGTTGCACTTCTTCGACCGCCAGCACGGCGATGTCGGCCAACTGCTCGGCGGTCGGGTCTTCGTTGACGAAGGTGTCGGCGATGAAGAGGTTGTGGTTGTCCAGGATCAGCGCATTCAAGGCAGCCAGACACTGGGCGCCAGGACGCACGCCGATCACGTCACGAATGTGCTCGAGGTGCAGGTCATAACGGCCAATCACGCCGCAGATCATGCCGTCTGCGTCGCCCATCTTCACCAGCATGGTGGCGATCAGGGAGTTGGAGCGGCGCACCACCACCTTGGCCAGATCAGGGGTGATGCCATCGCGGGCACGCAGGCGGTGGTAGGCCTCGTAATACTGGCGGAAGCGGTCGTCCTTGCCCGGGTTGACCACTTCACAGTTCACACCAGGCTTCAGGCGCAGGCCGGCGCGCTCGATGCGCGTATCGATGACATCGGGGCGACCAACCAGAATCGGGAAGGCCAGGCCTTCATCCACGGCGATCTGCGCGGCACGCAGCACGCGGTCGTCTTCACCTTCGGCATAAGCGATGCGCTTCTTGGGCGCGGCCTTGGCACCCAGGAACAGCGGGCGCATGAACAGGCCGGTGTTGGTCACGAACTGCGAGAGCGATTCGCGATAGGCCTTGATGTCGGCAATGGGACGTGTCGCCACGCCCGATGCGGCGGCGGCTTCGGCCACTGCTGGCGCAATGCGCAGGATCAGACGCGAGTCGAAGGGCGTGGGGATCAGGTAGTCCGGGCCGAAGCGCAGTTCACGCCCCGGGTAAGCGGCAGCCACCTCGTCGGAGATCTCGGCCTTGGCCAGATCGGCGATCTGGCGCACACAGGCCAGCTTCATGGCTTCGGTGATCTTGGTGGCGCCGCAATCGAGTGCACCACGGAAGATGTAGGGGAAGCACAGGACGTTGTTGACCTGATTCGGGTAGTCCGAGCGGCCGGTGGCAATGATGCAGTCCGGACGGACAGCCTTGGCCAGCTCGGGGCGGATCTCGGGCTCGGGGTTGGCCAGCGCCAGGATCAGCGGCTTGTCGGCCATGGTCTTGACCATGTCGGCGGTCAGCACGCCGGCAGCCGAGCAGCCCAGGAAGACGTCGGCACCATCGACCACATCGGCCAGGGTGCGGGCGCTGGTGACCTGGCAGAAGCGCTGCTTGGATTCGTCGAGCTTGCCGGCCAGCGCGTCGGCGCGCTCGCTCTGGATCAGGCCCTTCGAGTCGCAGACGTACACATTCTTGCGCTGCACACCCAGGCCCACCATCACTTCAAGGCAGGCGATGGCAGCGGCACCGGCACCCGACACCGCGATCTTCACGTCAGCGATGGCCTTGCCCACCAACTCCAGTCCGTTGAGCAGCGCGGCGCTCGAGATGATGGCCGTGCCGTGCTGGTCGTCGTGGAAGACGGGAATGTTCATCCGCTTGGACAGCTCGCGCTCGATGTAGAAGCACTCGGGCGCCTTGATGTCTTCGAGATTCACACCGCCGAGTGTGGGCTCCAGGGCCGCGATGATGTCGACCAGCTTGTCCGGGTCGCGCTCGGCCAGTTCGATGTCGAACACATCGACGCCTGCGAACTTCTTGAACAGGCAGCCCTTGCCTTCCATCACCGGCTTCGATGCCAGCGGACCGATGTCGCCCAGACCCAGCACAGCCGTGCCGTTGGTCACCACGGCCACCAGGTTGCCACGCGAGGTGTATTCGGCCGCCATGGCGGGGTCTTGCTCGATGGCCAGGCAGGGATAGGCCACGCCTGGTGAGTAGGCGAGAGACAGATCGCGCTGGTTGGACAGTGGCTTGGTCGGGGTGACCGAAATCTTGCCGCGCGAAGGCAGGCGATGGTATTCGTTGGCGGCGTCGCGCAGAGCCTGTTCGGCGTCGGACAAAGGCGTGGAAGCACTCATGGAAAGGGACACATCTTTCAGCAAGGGCGGCCATGGTACGCGAAATGCGCCATCACTTCACAAGCCTTCCCCCGTGGCAACGCAAGAAAAGCTCGGAAAAGCGGCCAAATCGCGAGGATTTACCCTCAACTCATCCAGTTGGGTGGGTGACAGCCAGTTATCAGGCCTCATCATGAACATCATTCATGATGGTTTCGCATTTTTCTCCCGCCATGCTGGTTGCCCAGTTGTTTCAACACGTGCGCCAGGGCTTGCATGATGTCCGAACGACCGAGCGTGTCGACGGGCCGTCAGCCCGTCATTTCCGGGCCCGTCAGATCCAGGCTGTGCTGAACCTGCTGCCCGTGGTGTTCCTGGGCAACCTGGTGGCCACCTTCACCATCGCCGTCACGTTCTGGGACCTCTTCGGCCCCTGGTTGATGATCGCGTGGGTCGCCGTATCGGTCTTGAGCTTGTGGGCATTTGACCGTGGCTGGCGGGGCTTCATCCGTGGCGCCGCACGGCCCCTTGCACCCGCCCGTGCCTTGCGGTGGATCACGGCGCATGCGGGCTTGTATGCGCTGGCGTGGGGTGCGCTGCCCGCAGCGGCCTTTCCTTTGACAACGCACCACGGCGAGTTGCTCATTGCGCCGGTGCTGGTGGGCATGATGTGCGCTGGAGGTCTGATCCTCAGCCCGATTCCTGCTGCAGCGGCGGCCTACGTCGTCGGTATCGCCGTGACCTCGGTCGTGGCCCTGCAGCGCTCCAGCTATGACAACAACCTGTCCCTGCTTACCCTGCTGGCTGCCTACACGCTCACGGTGCTGGCGGTCAGCTGGCTGACGGCGCGAACTTTTTTCAGTCGGCTGCGTGGTGAGGCGGAAAGCGACCGTCAGCGGCAGCTGATTGACCTGCTGCTGAAAGACTTCGAGGAGCATGCCAGTGACTGGCTGTGGGAGGTGTCGGTAGGTGGCAGGCTGCGCCATGTGTCGAGTCGTCTGGCTCAGTCCTTCGGGTTGGCGCCAGAACGCCTGATGGCCCAGTCCTTCACCGAATTGCTGTCGGCCATGCTGCCCCCCGGCCAGCCGGAAGCCCGAATCCTGTTCAACGAGCTGGTCACCCACCTGCATCTCGGGCGACCGTTCCGTGAGCTCGAGTTGCCGGTTGTGGTCAATGGCAAGCAGCGCTGGTGGTCCCTGATGGCCAAGCCTTTGTTCGATGAACGGGGGCGAGCTGCTGGTTGGCGAGGAGTGGGGTCGGATGTGACCGATGCCCGCCATGCCCGAGATGAGCTGGCCCGCCTGGCCAATGTGGATGCGTTGACAGGCCTGGCCAATCGCTACAGCTTCGGCAATGAGCTGGCACGGGTATGCGAGCTGGCTGCCGAGTCCGGGCAGCGTTGCGCATTGATGTACCTGGATCTGGACAACTTCAAGAGCATCAACGATTCGCTGGGTCATGCGGTGGGCGACCAGCTGTTGCGCTGCGTGGCCGATCGCCTCCGGGTGTGCGTGTCGGTCGGGGATCTGGTGGCCCGTTTGGGCGGGGATGAGTTTGCCGTACTGACGTGGCAGACCACATCGGAGTCGGCTGTCTCCGAGCTGGCTGAACGCATCCTCGTGGCACTGGCTGCGCCTTGCCAGTTGCGGGAAGTGCGTGTCGAGGTGCGCGCCAGCATTGGCCTGGCTTTGGCACCCCGCGATGGCCTGGATCCGCAAGCCCTGCAACAGTGTGCCGATCTGGCCCTGTATGCAGCCAAGGGCGCAGGTCGCAATACCTTCCGGTTTTTCTCTCCTCCGATGGCCGACAGCGCCCGTGCCCGTGCAAGGTTGCAGCAGGAGTTGGGGGTGGCACTGGCAGAAGAGCAGTTCGAGGTGTTCTTCCAACCCCAGGTGGCCTTGTCGACGGGGGGCGTGGTCGCTTTTGAGGCGCTTGTTCGCTGGCAGCATGCCGAGCGCGGCCTGATCAGTCCCAGCGAGTTTGTACCTGTGGCAGAAGAAACCGGCCAGATTGTCTCTTTGGGCACCTGGGTGCTGAAACAGGCCTGCCTGGCTGCGACGACCTGGCCTGCAGCGTTGCGGGTTGCGGTCAACCTGTCGGCCGTCCAGTTTCGCAGCCAGACCATTGTCAACATCGTCGATCAGGTGCTGGCCGATACAGGGCTGGACCCTGCCAGGCTGGAGCTGGAAATCACGGAGTCGGCCCTGATTGAAGACCACGATGGCGCGCGCGCCACGTTGATGGCCTTGCGCAGTCGTGGCGTGCGGGTGGCGCTGGATGACTTCGGCACGGGGTATTCCTCGCTGGCCTATCTGCGGCGCTTTCCGATGGACCAACTGAAGATCGACGGCATGTTCGTGCGCTCGCTGGTTCAGGACAGCGATGCCCAGGCCGTGGTGACCGCGATCATCAGCCTGGCTCGCGCCCTGCGGCTGGAGACCACGGCAGAGGGGGTGGAGAACCAGGCTCAGTGGGATCTGCTGACAGCCATGGGTTGCGATCTGGTCCAGGGTTATCTCGCATCCAGACCGATGCCGGGGGGCGACATTCCGGCTTATTTGGCCCGATTTCCCCTCAGCCTGGGGTGATGATCCAGCTTGGTCTCCCCACAATGTCGGGCTACCGTGGTGTCTTGCCGTGAAGCAAATGCTTGGCGTTGTGTTGTGGTGGACTGGTCAATCGAGTTGCTAACTGAGGATAGAAGCTATGAAGTGGATCCGCGTGATCGCGCAATGGATGATGGTGATGTTGCTGAGCGTGGCGGGTGGAGCTCATGCAGCGAACCAGAATGACTATGTTCTGGGCGCGGGCGATGTGATTCGTGTCACCGTGTTCCAGAATCCGGACTTGACTTTGGAGGCACGCCTCTCTGAAGGCGGAAGCATTTCCTATCCGCTTCTGGGCGCAGTCAAACTGGGCGGGCTGACTGTCGGTGCGGCAGAGAAGAAGCTGGCTGATGGCCTGCGTGATGGCAACTTCCTCAAGCAGCCTCAGGTATCGATCCTGGTCATGCAGGTCAAGGGTAACCAGGTCTCGGTACTCGGTGTGGTCAACCGTCCGGGGCGTTATCCGCTGGAGCTGGGTACCAGTCGTCTGTCCGACATCCTGGCGGTAGCCGGTGGTGTCGTGCCCCTCCAGGGAGCCGATACGGTGGTGGTGACGGGCATGCGCAGCGGCAAGCCATTTCGCCGCGTGGTCGATCTGCCTCTTGTCTTTGCCTCAGCTGGCAGCCAGGACGATTTCCAACTGGAAAACAACGACGTGGTCTGGGTAGACCGTGCGCCCATGGTCTACATCTACGGCGAAGTGCAACGTCCTGGTTCGTTGCGCCTGGAGCGTGACATGACCATGCTGCAAGTGCTGGCCGCAGCCGGTGGCCTGACCCAGCGTGGCACCGAGCGGGGCATCAAGGTGCACCGCCGTGATGCTTCCGGCCAGGTTCAGGTGCTGCAGCCTGACATCAACGACAAGCTGCAGGCCAATGACGTGGTGTACGTCAAGGAAAGCCTGTTCTGATCAGGCCTTTTTCTCCCATGCCACGGCGTAGAAACCGTCGGTGGCATGGCGATGTGGCCACATGCGCAGGTGGCCTGCGGGCGTGACCAGCGATTCAGCCTGACTCACGCCAGCCTGTTCCAGTACCGCACGGGCGTCCAGTTGCACGAACTCAGGGTGTTCCGCTGCGAACAACTGAGCGATGTCTTCGTTTTCTGCAGGGATCAGACTGCAGGTCGCATACACCAGCCGGCCACCTGGCTTGACCAGGCGGGAGGCGCTGCTCAGGATGGCGATCTGCTTTTTCTGCAACTGCTCAATGGCCTGAGGGCTCTGCCGCCATTTCAGATCGGGGTTGCGGCGCAGTGTGCCCAGGCCCGAGCAGGGCGCATCGACCAGCACACGGTCGATCTTGCCGGTCAGGCGTTTGATGCGGTCATCGCGCTCGTGGGCAATCTGGGCTGGGTAGACGTTGGACAGTCCACTGCGGGCCAGTCGCGGCTTGAGCCCTTCCAGGCGGTGGCCAGACACGTCAAAAGCATACAGGCGGCCGGTGTTGCGCATCATGGCGCCCAGCGCCAGGGTCTTGCCACCCGCTCCTGCACAGAAGTCAACCACCATGTCACCGCGCTTGGCGCCGGTCAGCAAGGCCAGCAGCTGGCTTCCTTCGTCCTGCACTTCCACCTGCCCCTCGGTATAGAGAGCCAGTTTCTGCAGGGCAGGTTTGCCATCGATGCGGATGCCCCAGGGGGAGTAGGGGGTGGCGCTGGCTGGGATGCCTGCTTCGGTCAGGGCTTGCAGCACGGCTTCTCGCTTGCTCTTGAGAGCATTGACCCGCAGGTCCAGCGGTGCACTGCCTGACATGGTGGCAACCAGGGCCCAGAACTCGTCGTCGGGCAGTTGCTCGCGCAGCCGGTTGGCGATCCAGTCGGGCAGGTTGTGGCGCAGCTTGTCCGGCAGAGCCGTGCGGTCAATCTGTTTGGTGCGCTCCAGCCAGGCCGCTTCGTCGGGCGTGATGGCATTCTTCAGTACATGTTCCTGGCCCTGCCAGGCCAGCAGCACGAGCCGGCGCTCCATGGGACCGTGGCCAGACTGTGCGAGGTTTTGCCAGAGCAGGCGCTGACGCAGCACCGCATAGGTTGTTTCCGCCAGGGCATGGCGTTCGCGGGAACCCAGCTCCTTGTGCTTGCGGAAGAAGAGGGACACCGACGTATCGGCCGGGGCGTCGAGCTTGAGAACGTCACGCACCAGGGTGCAGGTGAGGTCGAGTAGGGCTTTCGGATGCATGCAGGGATTATCCTGCCTGATTGACCCGGCGCACATGGGGTTGATCAGGCATCATTCGTGCTAATCAGCTAAGCTCAGTAAGCCACTGCAGTCTCGCCGCATGTCATGAGCACCATTTTTCGATCTGTCTTGCCGGCTCCTCCCACCTCCGTGGTGATCGGTGGCGCGCCAGCATGGGGGCGCTATGCCGGCTTCATTGACCGGGTGGATTGGGATGCCCTGCAAGGCGAATGGGGCCGATCCTGGCTATGGCGGCGCCTGCACCACAAGCGCTGGCAATTCATCGGTATTGCTGCGCGCCAGGTCTATGTCGGGATAGCGGTCGTCGACCTGGGTTGGGCTGTGACGGCATTCACCTATGTGTTTGACCGGGCACGCAAGGAAGTGGTGGTTGACTGGCATCAGGATGGGGTGCCCTCGCTACAGGGCCACGTGTCCGATCAACCAGTCAAAGGCGCGCGGACGTGGTTCCGTGGGTGGCGCTCCGGCTTGCTGATGCAGCACGATGGGCGTGAAGAGCTTCAATTGCGGGTGCGCGTACCCGGCATGCGGCTGCATGCCGAACTGTCTACAGCGGATGCCGCTCCCTTCTTGCTCGCGGTGGGTCCCATCGAAAACGGGCTGGGGCATGCCACGCAGAAATCGCCTGCCTTGCCTGTCGAGGGTTGGCTGAGCGTCAAAGGTCGTCGCTTTGAACTGGGTCATGCCGTCGCCTGCATTGACAGCTCGAATGGCTTGCTGGCCAGAGAAACTCACTGGCGGTGGGCCTGCGCGCACAGCCCCGAGGTCGGCTTCAATCTGCAGCAGGGCTACTTTGGTGACAATGAAAACGCGCTGTGGCTGGATGGGCGGCTTATCCCTCTGGGGTTGGCCCGTTTTGATTTCGATGCCCGCTCTCCCATGACGCCCTGGCGCATCCAGACCGATGATGGGTTGCTGGACCTCTTGTTCACACCCGAGGGTGGACGTCAGGCGGATCGCAACATGGGCTTCGCGGCCAGTCACTATGTGCAGCCGGTGGGCACCTTTGACGGCTGGGTCAAACCTCATGCAGATGCCGAACCCGTGCCGGTGAGGCATCTGCTGGGGGTCACCGAGGATCACCATTCGCGGTGGTGAACAATCGGGTTTCCTGAGGCTTCAGCTGCCGTTGGGCAGGCCCTCGATCGGGCATTGAGGCGTGCCAATGGTGGGCCGGGTCAATGCTTCCACGGCGGCCTGTGTGCCTTGCGGGTCGGTGATCCACTGACGGTAGAACTCGTAAGGGCATTCCGCCTTGCCCTTGTCGCCATCACCCGAGTTGATGACGCCGGTGTAGCCACGGTGCAGCAGCTTGAACAGGTGGTTCTCTGACTGGCCATTGGCTCGCGCATCACGGATCAGTCCGACGCTCAGTTGAGCGTACTGGATGCCGTACTCTTCTTCACCGCACTCGCCCAGCGTGCGCCCGTCGAAGCCGATGATGGCCGAGTGCCCGAAGTAGCTGTAGACCCCATCGAACCCGGCTGCATTCGCCACGGCCACATAACAGTTGTTGGCCCAGGCCATGGCCTTGGCCATCAGCACCTGCTGGTCTTTGGCCGGGTACATATAGCCCTGGCAACGCACGACCAGTTCGGCACCCTTCATGGTGCAGTCACGCCAGATCTCGGGGTAGTTGCCGTCATCGCAGATGATGAGGCTGATCTTCAGCCCTTTGGGTCCATCCGACACGTAGGTGCGGTCACCCGGATACCAGCCTTCGATCGGTGTCCAGGGCATGATCTTGCGGTACTTCTGAACGATTTCGCCTTGGTCGTTCATCAGGATCAGGGTGTTGTAGGGCACCTTGTTGGGGTGCTCTTCGTGACGCTCGCCAGTCAGCGAGAACACACCCCAGACCTTGGCATTGCGGCAGGCCATGGCGAACACCTCGGTCTCATCGCCCGGGATGGTCGACGCGGTGTCCATCATTTCCTTGGGGTCGTACATGATCCCGTGGGTGCTGTATTCCGGAAAGATGACCAGGTCCAGACCAGGCAGGCCGATCTTCATTCCTTCGATCATCTGCCGGATCTTGTGCGCGTTGGCCAGCACGTCTGCCTTGGTATGCAGGCGCGGCATCTTGTAGTTGACGACAGCGACACCGACGGTGTCCTTGCTGCTCGAGATATCACCGTGAAGCATGGTGTACTCCTGTGGTTGGGGAAGGCTGCCGTCCATTGTGAAAATGGGGGCGGTCTGACCCAATACGTTGTTTGACGTAGCGTGCGGCGGTGCGGCACGCCGGTGTTAGAGTTTTCCGGTGCCGCAAGGCAGGGCAAGGCATGGAGGACAAGTTCAGATGGGCAAACACCGGGTGACGCGGTCTCTGGCAGGCTGGTGTCTGTCATGCGTGCTTCTGATCGCTTCTGGGCTGTTCCCCATGGGTTCGGCCGTGGCCCAGATGCCTCCTGTTGCGCCTGTGTCGGCCTCTGCAGTGGTTAGTCCGCAGGAAGCCGCCCCAGTGGTGGTTTTCAACCGCACCGTGGTGCGCTTGAGGGCATCTTTCCTGGGGATGACCCCGGCCGAGCGCGCGCACCGTGCTGCGCTCAATGTGGAAGAGGCGCTGGCACAAGGTGGACCGGGCAGGGTGGCGGTGCAGGTGTCGCCGCATGGGATGCTGCTGATGGTGGATGGGGTGATGGCGATCACCTTGATCGAGGACGATGTCGAGCCGATGTCGGGTGATACCTTGTCGGGTCTGGCCCAGCGTACGCAGAAGGCGCTGCAACTCAGCATCGGTGCCACCCAGGCGTCGAGGAGTTTTCGGCATCTGTTGATCAGCACCGGATTGGTGGCACTGGCCTCCGCGTTGTTGCTGGCATTGTGGCTAGGGGGGCGCCTGCTTCGCCGTCACGTGGTGCAGGCAGCGGCGCAACTGATCGATGTGAAGACCTCCGCGCTGGGTGGCAGTGCTGCCGAGTTGCTGCGTCGAGATCGCTTGTTGGCCGGTTTGCGTTGGGTGGTGGGGGCACTGAGCTGGACGCTCGGCTTGCTGGCGGCTTATGGCTGGGTGAGTTTTTCGTTGCAGCAGTTTCCGTACACCCAGCCTTGGGGTGAAGGGCTGAACCAGTTCCTCATTTCGGTCGCGGTGGTGGTCGTCAAGGCTGTGGTTGATGCTGTCCCGGGTCTGGTTCTGGCCGTGGTGATCCTGTTGCTGGCCAAAGGTGCAACCGGGGTATTGGCGTCGCTGTTCACGCGCATCGAGTCTGGGCATCTGTCCGTGCAGTGGATGACAGCTGATTCGGCAGGCACGACCCGTCGGGTGCTCACCTGGTTGATCTGGTTGTTTGCCATTGCCATGGCCTACCCTTATCTGCCGGGTGCACAGACGGAGGCCTTCAAGGGCATGTCGGTGCTGATTGGACTGATGGCCTCGATCGGCGCGTCGAGTTTTGTGGGGCAGCTGACAGGTGGATTGATCCTGACCTACACAGGCATGCTGCGCAAAGGCGAATATGTGCGCATTGGTGACCATGAAGGCACGGTGATCAGCATCGGGGCCTTTAACACCTGCATCCTGACCGGACTTGGGGAAGAGGTGACTTTGCCCAACACGATGATCGTGGGCGCGGCAACCAAGAACTATTCCCGTGTTGTCAAAGGTCAAGGGTATGTGGTCGATACGGTGGTCACCATCGGATATGACACGCCTTGGAGACAGGTCCACGCCATGCTGATTCTGGCTGCAGGGCGGACCCCAGGCATCTTGCAGGACCCCGCTCCTCGGGTTTATCAAACGGCATTGTCCGATTTCTATCCTGAGTACCGGCTGGTGTGTCAGGCGGTGCCAACGCAGCCGCAATCTCGTGCGGAAGTGCTGGCCTCGTTGCACGCCAACATTCAGGATGTGTTCAACGAAAATGGGGTGCAGATCATGTCCCCGCATTACGTGCTGGACCCAGCCGACGACAAGCTCGTGCCGCCATCCAGATGGTATGCACCACCGGCGCCCCCCCCTGTTTCATCTTCGAACCTTCGCCATGACATCAAGAACTGAACACACCCACCTGCCTCTTTGGAGCCTTATGGTGCCCCTGCTGGCAGTCGGGATGCTTGCAGCGGCGTCATGGCTTTCGAGCGGACCGATCGGGATCGCGGGGCTGGCCGTGGCTTTGATGGCTGCGGTGATGGCTGCGGTGCACCATGCAGAACTGGTTGCTCACAAGGTGGGTGAGCCATTGGGGACCCTGGTGCTGGCGCTGGCGGTCACAGTGATCGAGGTGGCCTTGATCGTGACCATGATGCTGGCTGGCGGCGCGCAGGCCGCAGCGGTACCGCGTGACACGGTGCTGGCAGCGATCATGATCATCTGCACGGGTGTAGTGGGGTTATGCCTGCTGGTGGGTGGCTGGCGTCACCGGGAGCAGACGTTCCGAGTCGAAGGGGCCAGTGCCGGCATCAGTGTGCTGATCGCTTTGGCAACCTTGTCGTTGGTGCTGCCGACGTTCACGACCACCACCCGAGGGGGTACCTACTCAACGGCCCAACTGGCGTTTGCCGGTGTGGCCTCGCTGGTGCTGTGGCTGGTGTTCGTGTTTGTTCAGACGGTGCGGCACCGTGGCTATTTTCTGCCGGTGGATGGCCTGCATGACGAAAATGACCATGCCACGGTCCCGAGTGCAGTCCAGGCCTGGACTGCGGTCGGCTTGTTGCTGGTGTCTCTGGTGGCGGTCATCGGCCTGGCCAAGGTGCTGTCGCCGACCATCGAGTCCTGGGTGGCCAGCGTGGGCGCGCCCAAGTCCGTCATCGGGATCGTGATTGCGATGCTGGTGTTGCTGCCTGAAACCGTGGCCGCGATCCGGGCTGCACATGTCGATCGCCTGCAGACCAGCCTGAATCTGGCCATTGGCTCTGCACTGGCCAGCATCGGGCTGACGATTCCGGTTGTTGCCGCCGTGTCCGTGTGGTTTGATTTGCCGCTGCAACTCGGGGTGGAGGGCAAGGACCTCGTGCTGTTGATGCTGACGTTTGCCAACACCACCCTGACGCTGGTGCTGGGGCGGACCACGGTGATGCAGGGTGCGGTGCACCTGGTGATCTTCGCCGCCTTCCTGTTCATGAGCCTGGTGCCCTGAGCAGGTGCCAGGGCCCAGGCTGACCGGGTATCAGCTCAATGGCTGATCATCCATGGTCGCTTGGAGGGGAAGAATTTGGCGCCATTGGCCGCCGTGACGGTGGCGCCTTTCTTGCCCGGTGAGCAACAACCGCAACCCTTGGGGTGACGCAGCCGACCGTAACCACCGCTTTCCAGTTCGCGTGAGGACTTCGGCGTATTGGCCGCCCGTTCATTGACCGTGTAGGCCGTGCGTTGCTCTGCCGTCAGGCAGGTCAGACGCGGGGCGCTCACGAAGACCCGTGGTGACGCTGTACCGCAGTCGGGACAGGCGCACGGTTCATTGCGATCGGCCAATGAGCGAAAGGCATCGAAGCCACCACACTGGGGGCAGGCATAGTCATAGGTCGGCATGGGCCACTCCTTGGGGATGCGGTATCGCGGTCACTTGACGATGTCGTAGGAGATCGGCATGTCGATGCTGCCATCGAGCATCTTCACCGGACCGGATGCACTCGGGTTGATGTCGAAGTCGAAGATCTCGGTGGGCAGCCACAATGTGGCGCAGGCGTTCGGGATGTCCACCACACCGCTGATGTGACCCTGCACGGGAGCGGTACCCAGCAGCGAATAGGCCTGTGCACCGCTGTAGCCGAACTTCTTCAGGTACTCGATGGCATTCAGGCAAGCCTGGCGGTAGGCGACATGGGCATCGAGGTAATGCTGCTTGCCGTCCTCGTCCACCGAGATGCCTTCGAAGATCAGGTAGTCACGGTAGTTGGGGGTGATGGGGCTGGGCTTGAAGATGGGGTTTTTCACACCGTACTTGGCCATGCCACCCTTGATGACGTTGACGCGCATGTGCACCCAACCAGCCATTTCGATGGCGCCGCAGAAGGTGATCTCGCCGTCGCCCTGGCTGAAGTGCAGGTCGCCGACCGACAGGCCGCCGCCATCCACATAGACCGGGAAGAAGACGCGAGAGCCGCGCGACAGGTCCTTGATGTCGCAGTTGCCGCCGTGTTCACGAGGTGGCACCGTGCGGGCGCCTTCGGCGGCGATGCGCTCCTTGACTTCGCCCGTGGCCTTGCCGGCATGGGCGGTCTTGGCGAACGGCGGGTTGGCCAGTGGCGGCACGCGGTCAGGCTGGGTGGCGATGAAGTCGATTTCACGCTCGTTCCAGGTGTCGAGCATCTTGCGGTCGGGCAGGCAGCCGATCAGACCCGGGTGGATGAGACCTGCGAACTCGACGCCGGGAATGTGACGGCTCTTGGTGAACATGCCGTTGAAGTCCCAGATGGACTTCTGCGCGTGTGGGAAGTGCTCGGTCAGGAAGCCGCCGCCATTGGTCTTGCTGAAGAAGCCATTGAAGCCCCACATGCTTTCTTCCTTGGCACCGATGTCGAGCAGGTCGACAACCAGCAGGTCGCCCGGTTCCACGCCGTGCACCCCGATCGGGCCTGAAAGGAAGTGCACGGTGGTCAGATCGACATCGCGCACATCGTCGGCACTGTCATCGTTCTTGATGGCGCCGCCGGTCCAGTCGTAGGTTTCCAGAATGAAGTCATCGCCGGGGTTGACCCAGGTGGCGATGGGGATGTCCGGGTGCCAGCGGTTGTGCACCATCGGGTTGTTGTAGGGCGATTCTTGAAGATCGACTTTGATCAGGGTTTCAGGCATGACAGACCTCTTGGGCTGGGTGACGGGAAATCAGACGGACAGGTATTGCTTGATGTGGGCTTCGTTGGTGTCGGCACGCGCGGTTTCGTGAACCAGGCGGCCGCCTTCGATGACGAAGAGGCGATCGGCCACATCCATGGCAAAGGACAGCACCTGTTCAGAGACGACGATCGTGATTTCGCGCAGCTTGCGGATCTCGTTGAGCGCCTTGGCGATGTCCTTGATGATGGAAGGCTGGATGCCTTCGGTGGGTTCGTCGAGCAGCAGCACCTTGGGGTTGGTGACCAGCGCACGGGCAATGGCCAGCTGTTGCTGCTGACCGCCCGAGAGGTTGCCGCCCTTGCGGTGCTTCATGTCGAACAGCACGGGAAACAGCGCATAGATGTCATCGGGAATCTTGCGGGTCTTGCTGTTTTCCAGACCGGTCTGGATGTTCTCTTCGACCGTGAGGGTGGGGAAGATCATCCGGCCTTGCGGCACATAGGCGATGCCCTTGGCCACACGTGTGAAGCTCTCGTCGCGGGTGACGTCGAGGCCGGCCACCTGGATCTGTCCAGCCTTGGTGGGCAAGACGCCCATCAGGCTCTTGAACAGCGTGGTCTTGCCCATGCCGTTGCGGCCCATGATGGCCACGGTTTCATTCTTGTTGGCTTCGAACGAGATGCCATGCAGCGCCTCGCTCTGGCCATAGCTCACGAACAGGTCTTTGACTTCAAGCATGGTGGCTCCTTCAATGGCCGAGGTAGACGTCGATGACCTGAGGGTTGCTCTGCACGTCGTCCATGCTGCCCTCAGCCAGGATCTTTCCCTGGTGCATCACGGTGACCTTGGAGGCGATCTGCTTGACGAAGTCCATGTCGTGTTCGATCACGATCATCGAGCGGTTCTTGCAGATGCGCTTGAGCAGGTCGGCAGTGAGCTCGCGCTCTTTGGCGCTCATGCCGGCAATGGGTTCATCCAGCATCAGCAACTCGGGCTCCTGCATCAGCAGCATCCCTATCTCCAGCCACTGCTTCTGGCCGTGCGAGAGCAGGCCGGCTTCGGTATCGAGCTTGTCTGCCAGGCCAATCTCTGCGGCCACGGCTTTCACCCGGTCCTTGACTGCATCGGTGCACTTGAATCCCAGTGCGCCGAACACGGACCGACCCTCTGGAAAGGAGACTTCCAGGTTCTGGAAGACGCTGAGGTTTTCGTAGATGGAGGGCGTCTGGAACTTGCGGCCGATGCCTGATCGCACGATGGCGTGCTCGGACATCTTCGTCAGCTCTTCGTCCTTGAACTTGATGCTGCCGGCCGAGGCCTTGGTCTTGCCGCAGATCAGGTCGAGCAGTGTGGTCTTGCCGGCACCGTTGGGGCCGATGATGACGCGCAGTTCATCCTTGTCGACATAGATATTGAGCTTGTCGATGGCCTTGAACCCGTCAAAGGAGACGGTCAGGTCTTCGATGTACAGCGCGAATTCCTTTTTGCTCATGCTGGGCTCCTTCAGGCTTGTTGACCGCTGACGCCTTGAGGCAGCGATGCGGGCTTCGATTCAGCAGGAGGGGGTACCTCGGGATACGCTTCCTGGGCCGCTGCCAGGCTCGACTTCTGGGCGGCGCGCTGGGCCATGCGACGTTGCCACCAGGGCTTGATCTTCTGGTCGACCAGACCGGCCAGGCCGTCAGGGAAGGCCATCGTCACGCCGATGAAGAGAGCGGCCATCAGGAACAGCCAGAGGTCTGGCGCACGTTCTGAAAAGAAGGTCTTGCCGAAGTTGACGATGAGTGCCCCGTAGACGGCGCCGACCAGGCTCATGCGTCCACCGACCGCGGCGAAGATCACCATCTCGATGGACGGCACGATGCCAACAAAGGACGGTGACATGAAGCCAACCTGCAGGGTGAACATGGCACCACCCAGACCGGACAGCCCGGCAGCCAGGCAGAAGGCGAAGACCTTGAACATGGCCACGTCGTAGCCGGAGAAGCGCACGCGGTCTTCCTTGTCACGCATGGCGAGCAGCAAGGTTCCCAGCTTGCTCTTTTGCACCCAGCGGCACAGGAAGATCGAAGCAAAGAGCAGCCCCACGCACACGAAGTAGAGGATGTACTTCGCGCTGTCGGTGCGGATGTCCCAGCCCAGCAGCGTCTTCAGGTCGGTGATGCCGTTGACCCCGCCGGTGAAGCCTTGTTGACCGATGATGAGCACGGTCAGGATCAGGGCCACGGCCTGGGTGATGATGGCGAAATACACCCCGCCGACGCGCCGCTTGAACATGGCGAAGCTGACGATGAAGGCCAGCACCATGGGTACCAGCACCACCGCGATCAGCGCCACGGGCAGACTCTTGAATGGCACCCACCAGAAGGGCAGGGCCGTGAGCTGGTTCCAGTCCATGAAGTCGGGAATGCCGGGGGTGGACTGGATCTTGGTGGAGATCGGGTCCGAGGCTTCGAGCTTCAGGAACATGGCCATGCAGTAGCCGCCCAGACCGAAGAAGACACCCTGGCCCAGGCTGAGGATGCCGGCATGGCCCCACAGCATCACCAGGCCCAGCGCCACAAAGGCGTAGGTGAGGTATTTGCCGATCAGGTTGAGGCGGAAGATGTCGAGCGTGAGGGGAAAGACGACGATCAGCAGCAGGGCCAGCAGGAAGATGCTGCCGAGGCTTCGCTGCGCGATCCAGGTTTGAACTTTGTTCATGGGGGGCTCCTTGATTCAGTGCAGCGGATCAGCGGCGAACCTTCGCGGCGAACAGGCCTTGTGGGCGGATCATCAAGATGCCGACCACGAGCAGCAGCGTGAGCACCTTGGCGTTCGAGCCGGTCATGAAGAACTCCGATATCGATTGCGTCTGGGCGATGCCAAAGGCCGAGACCACGGTGCCCAGCAGGCTGGCGGCGCCGCCAAATGTCACGACCAGGAAGGAGTCGACGATGTAGAGCGAGCCACTGGTGGGGCCGGTGGAACCGATGGTGGTGAAGGCAGCACCGGCCACACCGGCAATGCCGCAACCGATGGCAAAGGTCAGTCGGTCGGTCTTCTTGGTGTTGATGCCGATGGCATTGGCCATCACGCGGTTGCTCACCGTGGCCCGCACGCGCAAACCCCAGCGTGCCTTGTAGAGCGCCAGCATCAGCAGTCCCGTTACCAGGGCTGTCAGCCCCATCACGAACAGGCCGTTGATGGGGATGTCCAGGCCTTCCGAGGGTGACCATGAACCCATCAGCCAGTCAGGCAAGGTCGGGCTGACTTCCTTGGGGCCGAAGGTAGAGCGAAACAGTTGCTGCAAGCCCAGGCTCAGGCCCCAGGTGGCCAGCAGCGTGTCCAGGGGGCGTTTGTAGAGATGCCGGATGAGTGCCCATTCCGTGAGCCAGCCGGCGAGAAAGGCAAAGATGAAGGCCGCCAGGATGGCGACCGGGAAGTAGTACTGCAACAGGCTCGGTGCGTACTTCTCGGTGAGGGTCGAACCCAGGTAGATGGTGTAGGCGCCAATGGTCATGAACTCGCCATGGGCCATGTTGATCACGCCCATCTGGCCGAAGATGACGGCCAGGCCAAGGCCCATGAGCAGCAGGACCGAGAACAGGCTCAGTCCTGCAAAGCCCTGCATCAGGCCGATGTTGAGCATTTCTGAAAACGTCATGGTGGAACCCTCACAACGGTGGGATGCAAGCGAAACAATGGGATCGGAAAAAGCCTGCGCCGCCCGGCCCCTCGACGGGCCGGGACGAGCGCAGGAAGGTCGCTTTACTGGTAGCCCTTGGGGAAGGGGTTCGGTTCAATCAGAGCGGGGGACTCAGCGACCACCTTGAAGGTGCCGTCAGGCTGACCCTGGCCAATGCGAGCCTTGCTCCACAGGTGGTGGTTCTCGTGGATCTTCACGTAACCTTCGGGAGCCGTCTTCAGCTCGATGCCAGGCGATGCGGCCACGACCTTGTCCACGTCGAAGGAACCAGCCTTTTCGACGGCAGCCTTCCACAGCCAGGGGCCCAGGTAAGCAGCCTGGGTCACGTCACCGATCACGGCCTTCGGACCGTAGGCCTTCTTGAAGGCTTCAACGAACTTCTTGTTGTTGTCGTTGGTGAGCGACTGGAAGTACTTCATCGAGCTGTAGAAGCCGGCGAAGTTTTCGCCACCCACGCCCAGCATTTCGTCTTCGGTCACCGACAGGGTCAGCAGGAACTGTTTGGCGCCGGTGATGCCGGCTGCCTTGAGTTGCTTGTAGAAGGCCACGTTCGAGCCACCCACCACGGCGGCGAAGATGCAATCAGGCTTGGCCACCTTGATCTTGTTGATCAGAGAGTTGAAGTTGGTGTTGCCCAGCGGGTAGTACTCTTCACCCACGACCTTGCCGAGCTTGCCCACGCTTTCAATGTGCTTGCGGGCGATCTTCATCGAAGTGCGCGGCCAGATGTAGTCCGAACCTACCAGGAAGAAGGTCTTGGCCTTCTTCTCCTTGGCGCCCCAATCCAGGCCCCAGATGATCTGCTGCGTGGCTTCCTGGCCGGTGTAGATCACGTTCTTGGACTGTTCCAGACCTTCATAGAAAGTCGGGTAGTACAGCAGGCCGTTTTCCTTTTCGAAGATGGGCAGCACGGCCTTGCGCGAAGCCGATGTCCAGCAGCCGAACACGGCAGCGACGCGGTCGTTGACCAGCAGCTTCTTCGACTTTTCGGCGAAGGTGGGCCAGTCGGAGGCGCCGTCTTCCTTGATCACCTTGATCTTGCGACCGAGGATGCCGCCCATGGCATTGATCTGGTCGATGGCCAGTTGCTCGGCCTGGATCGAGCCGGTTTCGGAGATGGCCATCGTGCCGGTTGCCGAGTGCAGTTGACCCACGACCACTTCGGTATCGGTGACAGCCAGTTTGGTGGTGTTGACCTTGGCGGTGGGGGGCGCTGCGCCGTAGCTCAGACCGGCCACGCCCATCAGGGGCAGGGCGCCCATGCCTTGCAGCAGGCGACGGCGGGTCTGGTCATGGGAGTGGGAATCGTCACGGTTCGACATGGAAAAGCTCCTTGCACAAAAAGAGGGACTACGGATGCCGCACTTCGGTGCACTTGGTTTGTGCGTGTTGGTGGGGCCGTGTCCGTCACGGTAAGCAAGGGGCGGGTTTCCATGAATACGTTATTCAACGTACACGGCTACGCATCCGGCGTGGAGCACTTCTTGCATCCTTGGGGTCCCGATGCGTTTCACGGAGCCAGTTCGTGTCCGTCTCCCGACAGCAGATCTTCCGTATCCGGCGTGACTACAACTCCTGGGTGGCCAATGAGACCCTGGAGGACTACGCGCTGCGCTACACCCCCCGCACTTTTCGAAAGTGGTCCGAATTCCGTGTGGCCAACACGGCGTTTGGTGCCGTGTCGTTCCTGGCGCTGGAAGCCATTGGTGGGGCGATTGCGCTGAACTACGGCTTCGCGAATGCGCTGTGGGCGATCATCGCGGTGGGGCTCATCATCTTTTTCACCGCCTTGCCCATCAGCTACTACGCGGCACGCTACGGGGTCGATCTGGACTTGCTGACGCGGGGCGCGGGTTTCGGTTACCTGGGCTCGACGCTGACCTCGCTGATCTACGCCAGCTTCACCTTCATCTTCTTTGCCCTGGAGGCGGCCATCATGGCCCTGGCCATCCAGATGCTCATGGGGTGGCCGTTGACACTGTGCTATGTGATTTCCGCCCTGGTTGTCATTCCCATCGTGACCTACGGCGTGACATGGATTTCACGCTTGCAGCTATGGACGCAACCCCTCTGGCTGCTGCTGTTTGTTTGTCCTTTTCTGTTCGTGGCCATCAAGCGTCCCGAGGCCTATGTGCAGTTCACGGGTCTGGCAGGCCGTAGCACCGGGTCCAGCGATTTCAGCCTGATGGCCTTTGGCATGGCGGCCACCGTGGTGTTTTCCTTGATTGTGCAGGTTGGCGAGCAGGTGGACTTCCTGCGCTTTCTGCCAGAACGCACCCGTGACAACCGCGTGCGCTGGTGGACGGCCGTGCTGGTGGCCGGACCAGGCTGGGTGATCCCGGGCATGCTCAAGATGCTGGCCGGTGCCTTTCTGGCGTTTCTGGCCCTGCAGCATGAGGTGCCGGTCGAGAAGGCCATGGAGCCTACGCAGATGTATCTGGCCGGTTTTGGTGAGGTGTTTGGCAACACGCCCATGGCCTTGGCGGTCACGGTGATCTTCGTGATCGTCTCCCAGATCAAGATCAATGTCACCAATGCCTATGCGGGTTCGCTGGCCTGGTCGAACTTCTTTGCGCGGCTCACGCACAGTCACCCGGGGCGGGTCGTGTGGCTGGTGTTCAACGTCATCATTGCCGTGCTGTTGATGACGCTGGGTGTGTTCGGCGCCATCGAGCACGTGCTTGGGCTCTACGGCAACATCGCCATCGGGTGGGTAGGGGCCCTGGTGGCCGATCTGGTCATCAACAAGCCCATGGGTTGGAGCCCGCCGCACATCGAGTTCAAACGGGCCCATCTGTATGACTTCAACCCGGTGGGCATTGTCACGACAGTCGTGGCCGCGTTGATGGCCGTGGCCGCCCACACCGGCATGATGGGTGAAGCGGTTGCGGCCGGTGCACCCTTCGTGGCGCTGGTGACGGCCTTGCTGGTGTCCCCAACATTGGCCTGGCTGACCAAGGGGCGTTTTTATCTGGCGCGTGAGCCGGTCTCGCCATGGGCTGCCGGTGAACTGGTGCAGTGCTCGGTCTGCGAGAACCATTTCGAATCGGAGGACATGGCCACCTGCCCGGCCTATGACGCCCCGATCTGCTCCTTGTGCTGCACGCTGGAATCGCGCTGCCATGACCGGTGCAAGAGCCGGTCGCGCGCAGCCGAGCAGGTCTCTGATGCCCTTTCTCTGGTGCTGCCACGCCGCTGGTCCATGCGCATCAATTTCCGCATTGGCCACTATCTGGTCGTGTTTCTGTCTCTGGCGACCTTGATGGCGCTGGTGCTGGGGGTGGTCTATTACCAGGAGAGCGTGGTCAGCCCGTCGTACATGGCAGATGCCGGTGGAGACGTTGCACCGCTCAAGGACGCCTTCGTGAAGGTGTACGCGCTGTTGTTGCTGGCTTCGGCGGTGTGTGCCTGGTGGGTGATCCTGGCCTCTGAAAGCAGACGACTGGCGCAGGACGAGTCGAATCGGCACAACCAGTTGCTGCAACTTGAAATCGATGCCCACCGCCGAACCGATGCCGCCTTGCAGGCAGCCAAGGACCTGGCTGAGGCTGCGAACCAGGCCAAGACGCGCTATGTGGCCGGCATGACGCACGAATTGCGCACCCCGCTCAACAGCATCATGGGCTATGCGCAGATCATGCTGAAGGACACGCAGCGCAGCCAGTCCGACCGCGAAGCCCTCCACACCATGCAACGCAGCAGCGAGCACCTGATGGGGCTCATTGATGGCTTGCTCGACCTGGCCCGCATCGAGGCAGGTCGTCTGAGGCTGGACCCCGTGCCGCTGCCCTTGCGAGACTTCCTGGATGACGTGGTGCGCATGGTGCAGCCACAGGCCGAGGCCAAGGGCCTGGGCTTCGTGCTCGAAACCAAGGGGCGCGTGCCAGGTTGGGTGCAAGCTGACGTCAAGCGGCTCAGGCAGATCTTGCTCAATCTGCTGAGCAACGCGGTGCGCTTCACTGAAGAAGGCCACATCACCTTGCTGGTGGATGCGAGGCGCGAAGTGCTGCGGTTTGAAGTGATCGACACAGGTATCGGCATTGCACCGCAAGACATCGAGCGGATCTTTCTGCCATTTGAGCGCGGTAGTGCAGGGCGGCGCAGCAGCGAGCCTGGCACGGGGCTGGGGCTCACCATCACCCATCTGCTGACCGAGTTGATGGGGGGCGAGTTGTCGGTGCAAAGCGTGCTGGGGCAGGGCACGACCTTCAGCGTGCGCATGTACCTGCGCGAAATTGCCGAACCGGAAAAGCCGCGTTCACCTCGCCCCTACAGCCGGCCGCGGCACCTGCCGGTGACCGGTTACAGCGGGCCTCGCCGCACGCTGCTGGTGGTCGATGACCAGCCCATCCAGCGGCAGATGCTGGCCGGGCTGTTGTTGCCGTTGGGCTTCCTGATACGGGAAGCGGCCAGTGGCCATGAATGTCTGGAAAGCGTGTGTGCGTCTTGCCCGGACGCGATCCTGATGGACATCAGCATGGACGACATGGATGGCTGGCACACCGCCAGACAGGTGCGAGAAGCCGGCTTTGTCGATGTGCCCATCGTCATCGTGTCGGCCAATGTGTTCGAGAACCGGCCGGAGAACCTCGCCGCGTCGCGGTGCCAGGCCTTCGTGGGCAAGCCGGTGATCGAGTCGGAGTTGCTCGACACGCTCAGCGAGTTGCTGCACATCGAGTGGGTGACCGAACTGTCGGCTTTGCCCGTGCCACTGGGTTCCTTCAACCGTCAGGTGTGGTCGGCCACGGGGGCATCCAGTCCGTCGACGATGCCGGTCGATTTGCCTGAAGAAGCGGTTGACGAACTGTGTCGGCTGGCGGCGATCGGGCATGCCAAAGGCCTGCGACAGGCCTTGCTGAAATGGGCCGGCAGCCATCCCGAGCCGGCCATGTTCTGGGCGCAACTGGGTGCCCTGGCCGAACAATTTGAATTCGATGTGCTGCAGTCGCGCTTGCGGCCGCAACCCTTCAAGGATGAACATGATGAACAACAACCTGCCTGAGTCGTCCCAAGGGACGGTGCTGGTGGTCGATGACGCCCTCGATACCTTGCGCATGCTGTGCGATGCGCTGGCCGATGAGGGCTATGTGGTGCTGGTCGCACGCGATGGCGAAGAGGCCTTGAAGCGACTGGAGCGCACGCAACCCGATGCCATCTTGCTGGACGCCGTGATGCCGGGCCTGAGCGGCTTCGAGACCTGTCGGCGCATCAAGGCACAGGTTGCCTCGTCCAGCATCCCGGTGATCTTCATGACCGGGCTGTCGGAGACCTCGGACATCGTGGCCGGGTTCGAGGCGGGGGGGGTCGACTATGTGGTCAAGCCGGTTCGCATTGAAGAGGTGCTGGCTCGGCTGGCAACGCATGTGCGCAATGCCCGAGTCACGCGGCTGGCCAGCAGGGCGGTCGATGTCGGTGGCATGGGGGTGCTGCTGCTCGATGCCTCTCAGCACATCGCATGGCGCTCGCCGCAGGCCGAGCGCTGGCTGCGGGCCTGTTATCCCGATCTCGACGGTGGTGCACCATCGACCTGGCTGCATGACCTGGCAGGCGATGCCTCAGGGCAGGAGTTGCGTGTGGCCGGGCACCCTGGTCTGGTGGCACGCAGCCTGGGCGCCACGGGGCCCAACGAGATCATGGTGCTGCTTTATCAGAAGGCCGAGGTGGGCGCACCGACTGACGCACCGCTGGCAACCGAATCCCAACCCAGTGCGGCGCTCAGCCGGCTGGAGGTGGCTTCCCTGACGCCGCGGGAAACCGAGGTGCTGTCCTGGCTGGCCAAGGGCAAGACCAATCGGGATATCGCCGACATCCTGGGCATGAGTCCGCGCACGGTCAACAAGCACCTCGAACACATCTTCGAGAAGCTCGGCGTGGAGACCCGTACTGCCGCTGCGGCCTTGGCTTCGCGCGCCATTGCGGCATGACAAGCCGCGTGCATTTCTCGCAAACCCTGTGAGCGGCTGCATACACGTCTACCGATGAATGGAGTAACCTCCAAAGGTGTCCGGATTTCTGCCAACCGGTTACCTTGGGGGTATGCACATGCGCTCATTGCGTCCGGCAGAGCAACACGCTGGCTGGGTTCCGTATCGTCGCTTCAGTGAACTGATCTTCGTGTCGGTGGCGGGGCACTACACCTTTGCCCTGTTCTACGGTGTGGTGCTGGGCCAGTGGCCCATCGCCCTGGCCCTGGGTGGTCCGGCCACCTTGGTGCTGGCGCTGTTTCCACTGGTCAAATCCCAGTTCAAGCCCTGGCTGGTCATGCTGACCAGTCATCTGGTGCTGCTGCTCAATTTCGGTGGGCTGGTGCTGTCTGTTTGCTGGATGGGCCTGGCGCCGCAGTCCACCGTGTGGTGGCTGGTCTGGTGGCCGATGTTCGTTGCGCACTTGCTGGGCGTGCGAGATGGGCTGGCCTGGATTGTCCTGTCGGTGGGGGCGGCGTTCTTCCTGTGGGGCAACCACCAGCACCAGTGGGTCGCGCCCATCATGGCGCCGGATGACAACCCGATTTTCCTGATGCAACTGGGCTTCTTGCTGATTGGTGCCGGTTTTGGCGTGGTGGTGCGGCGTGCCTACGATGTCTATGAGGACAGCATTGCTGTCCATCGGCAGACCATCGACCGGCAGACCCAGGCACTGGAGGAGCGGGCACGGTCTCTGGAAGACATGCTGGGGGCTGTGCAGCAAGCCAACCTTGAGCGCACACGCCTGTTCGCCCAGATCAGCCATGAAGTACGGACACCGCTCAATGGTCTGCTGGGTTTTGCGCAGTTGCTGGGCCTGTCGACGCTGGACGAGGGGCAGAAGCAGCACGTCACGCAGATCAGGCACTGCGGCGACACCATGCTGCAGATCGTCAATGATGTGCTGGATTTTTCGCGGCTCGAAACCCAGATCAGCGCCTTGCATACCGAAGCGTTCGATGCCGGCGCGCTGTGCAACGAGGTGGTGGACATGCTGTCACCGGTGGCTGATCAATGCCAGGTTCAGGTTCGCAAGGATGTGCCTGCTCAGCCCTTGATGGTGGTGGGCGATGTGCTGCGCATCAAGCAGGTCCTGCTTAACTTGCTGGGCAATGCCATCAAGTTTTCCCCTGGTGGGGCGGTACGGATCCACTGCAGTCTGCGCTCGGGCGAATCGGGCATGCCCTTCCTCTATGTCGAGCTGCAGGATTCGGGGATCGGCATTCCGGCTGAGTCGTTGCCGATGCTGTTTCAACCTTTCAGCAAGGCCAGTGACCAGACAATTCGCCAGTACGGAGGCTCGGGATTGGGTCTGGCCATCTGCAAGCGCCTCATTGACATGATGCAGGGGCGTATCGGTGTGGAGAGCACGCCGGGGCAGGGCAGCCGTTTCTGGTTCGAGGTGCCGCAGCCATTGCTGCCGGTGGATCAGCCGCCCCAAACCACCTGAGGTGCACCACGGCGGTGGCAGACCTTGCCATCACGGCCCACATCCAACTGGCCTTCAACCATCCAGCGCACCGCCTGCGGGTAGATGCGGTGTTCCTGCGTCAGCACGCGCGCCGACAGGCTGTCTTCGGTGTCGGTGGGGAGCACTGGCACGGCGGCCTGCGCGACGATGGGGCCGTGGTCCAGCTCTGGTGTCACGAAGTGCACGGTGGCACCCGCCAGCTTGCAGCCAGCGTCAATGGCCTGCTGGTGTGTGTGCAGGCCCGGGAAGGCTGGCAGCAGCGAGGGGTGGATGTTGAGCATGCGGCCATCGAAGTGGCGCACAAACCCCTCGGTGAGGATGCGCATGAAGCCGGCCAGCACCACCACGTCCGGGGTAAAACTGTCGATCACCCGGGCGAGTTCGGCATCAAAGGCTTCGCGGCTGTCAAAGGCCTTGTGGTCGACCACCGCGGTGGCAATGCCGTGGCTGGCTGCAAATTGCAGGCCGCCGGCAGAGGCCTTGTTGCTGATCACGGCCGCAATGCGCGCGGGCCAGCCTTCCTGCTGACAGGCGTTGACGATGGCTTCCATATTGGAGCCGCGACCGGAGATCAGAATGACGATGTTCTTCATGCAGGCGAGAGTGTAGTGGTAGCCGGCCAGAGAGATCGCCCAGGCGGCTGCATGGCGGGCCCCCGGCACCTACAATTGCCCCCTTCACGCTGTTTTTTCCGTTTTTTGCGCTTTCCACAAGCGAGCTCCTCATGACCCAACGTGTTCTCACCGGCATCACCACCACCGGCACACCCCACCTTGGCAACTACGTCGGTGCCATTCGGCCCGCCATCGCGGCCAGCCGTGAACCAGGGGTCGAGAGCTTCTTCTTTCTGGCCGACTACCACGCGCTCATCAAGTGCGATGACCCCGCACGCATTGCCCGTTCGCGCCTCGAAATCGCGGCCACCTGGCTGGCTGCCGGCCTGGACACCAACCGTGTCACCTTCTATCGCCAGAGCGACATCCCGGAAATCACCGAGCTCAACTGGCTGCTGACCTGCGTGACGGCCAAGGGCCAGATGAACCGTGCTCATGCCTACAAGGCCTCGGTGGACGCCAATGTCGCCAAGGAAGAGGACCCTGATGCTGGCATCACCATGGGGCTGTACTGCTACCCCATCCTGATGGCGGCCGACATCCTGATGTTCAATGCGCACCGCGTGCCGGTGGGGCGTGACCAGGTTCAGCACATCGAGATGGCCCGCGACGTGGCCATGCGCTTCAACCACCTCTATGGTCAGGGCAAGGAGCTGTTTGTGCTGCCTGAGGTCGAGATCGAGGAAAGCGTGGCGACGTTGCCCGGCCTGGATGGCCGCAAGATGTCCAAGAGCTACGACAACACGGTGCCCCTGTTTGAAGGTGGCAGCAAGGCGCTGAAAGAGGCGATTGCGCGCATCGTGACCGATTCGAAGTTGCCGGGTGAGCCGAAAGACCCGGACAGCGCCCATTTGGTGACCATCCACGATGCCTTTGCCGATGCGGCGACCCGTGACGCCTTCCGTGCGGATCTACGTGGCGGGCTGGGCTGGGGTGAGGCCAAGCAGCGCGTGGTGCAGCTCATCGAGGCCCATGTGGGGCCCATGCGCGAGCGCTATGCCGACTTGATTGCCCACCCGGAGCGCATCGAAGAGGTGTTGCAGGCTGGGGCAGCCAAGGCGCGTGCCACGGCCACGCCCTTCCTGTCCGAGCTGCGTCAGGCCGTGGGTTTGCGTCAAATGGTGGCGGTGGCCCAGGCACAACCGGGCAAGGCAGCCGTGCGGTCTGATGTGCCGGTGTTCAAGCAATACCGCGAGGCCGATGGCCAGTTCTACTTCAAGCTGACCTCCGCGGGTGGCGACCTGCTGCTGCAAAGCCAGGCGTTCGCCGAAGGCCGGGAGGCCGGCAGCTGGGTCAAGCGTTTCAAGACCGAAGGCGCTCAGGCCTTGGCTGGGGCACCTGTCAGCCTGGCCGATGGTGTGGATGCAGCCACGGTGGAAGCCGCGCTGGCTGCCCTGGTGGCAGCCCAGGAGTGAGTGCCGACATGGCGGGGATCCACATCACCGACATCGAGTCGGCCATCAACTGGTGGCGCGAGCGCAGTGTAGGTGTCGAACAGGGTCTGCCGCCTGAACTGGATGCGCTGGCGCGCGTGTATGCCCTGATGGTGTACTACCGCGAAACCCTGTGCGACGAGGACTCCATGCCTGCTGCGGCACATCAGGCGTGGCTGACCTGGTATGCGACCACGCCAGACACCCCCTGCATCGCGATCTGCTCAACCAGTCAGGGCGACGACATCTGCAAGGGCTGTGGCCGCAGCTTTGACGAGGTGCAACTCTGGCCCGAGATGTCGCCTGCGGAAAAGCGTGCCACCTGGCGACGCATCACGCTGGATGCCAGTTCGTGGCGATTCAACCGTTACGCCGAGCGGGCTGTGGAGGGGGCGTCCCCTTCCGACGGCGCCGCCGAACTCACTTCACCACCGGCGGAATCGGTTTCAGCGGCCCGGTGAATTTCTCGGTGGCGGGCTTGCCTGCCAGTGGCGCGAAATCGATCCACTCTTCGGGCACCGCACAGTCAGGCAGGCTGTCGAGCAGGTGGCGGATCAGGGTGAGGCGCCCGGCGCGCTGGTCATTGAAGTCCACCAGGGTCCAGGGGGCGAATTTCGTGTGGGTGGCGGCCAGCATGGCGTCTCGGGCCTTGCCGTAGTCCTTGTATTTTTCACGCGCCATCAGGTCGACGGGCGACAGCTTCCAGCGCTTGAGCGGGTCGTCGCGTCGCTCGGCAAAGCGCTGCTCCTGCTCGGCCTGGTCCACGGTGAGCCAGTACTTGAACAGCAGCACGCCATCGTCCACCAGCAATTTTTCAAAGACGGGGGCCTGTTTCAGGAAGCGCTGGTATTCGTCTTCGCTGCAAAAGCCCATCACCTTCTCGACGCCGGCCCGGTTGTACCAACTGCGGTCGAACAGCGCCATGCGGCCCGCCGCAGGCAAGTGCGGCACGTAACGCTGGAAATACCACTGGCCGTGTTCGTCGTCAGAGGGCTTGGGCAGCGCCACCACCTGGTACTGGCGCGGGTTGAGGCTCTCGGTCAGGGCATTGATCACCCCGGTCTTGCCAGCCGTGTCACGGCCTTCGAAGAGAATCAGCAAGCGCTTGCCCGTGTGCTGCAGCCAGCGGGCCACCCGGTTGAGTTCCATCTGCATCGGAGCGAGCAATTCCTCGTAGTCTTTCTTGCTCAAACGCTTGTCGTTTTTCTTGCCATTCGACATGGGTGGTGTTTTTATGATTGATTCAGGCTTCAACCATATACCCGAAGGCGTGCGCTGCCTAGTCGGCTCGATAGAATTAGCGTATGAATGCGCCTACTGCCGACTCGACCCTGAACAAACCGACCAACTTCCTGCGCGGCATCATTGACCGCGACTTGGAGCAGGGCACCTATGCCAGCCGCCAATGGGCCGGCTCGCCGGGTGATGCTGCCCATCAGGAAACGGGGCAGCCCGACCCCGCCAAGATCCGTACCCGTTTCCCGCCCGAACCGAATGGCTACCTGCACGTGGGGCACGCCAAGAGCATCTGCCTGAATTTCGGGCTGGCCCGTGACTACGGTGGCGTTTGCCACATGCGTTTCGACGACACCAACCCTGAAAAGGAAGAGCAGGAGTACGTCGACTCCATTCTGGATGCCGTCAAGTGGCTGGGCTTCGGCTGGGAGTCGAACTTCAACGGCCAGGCGCAGACCCATCTGTATTACGCCAGCAACTATTTCGATTTCATGTACCGCGCTGCCGAGTACCTGATCGAAGCAGGCCTGGCCTATGTCGACGAGCAGACCCCGGAAGAGATGCGTGCCAACCGTGGTGACTTCACCACCCCCGGCAAGGACAGCCCCTTCCGCAGCCGCACGCCGGCCGAGAACCTGGCCCGTTTCCGTGAAATGCGTGATGGCCAGCATGCCGACGGCGCCATGGTCCTGCGCGCCAGGATCGACATGGCCAGCCCCAATATCAACATGCGGGACCCGGCCATCTACCGCATCAAGCGGGCCACCCACCACAACACGGGCGACAAGTGGTGCATCTACCCGATGTACACCTTCGCCCACCCGATCGAAGACGCACTGGAGCAGGTCACCCACTCCATCTGCACCCTCGAGTTCGAAGACCAGCGCCCGTTCTATGACTGGCTGCTGGAGCGTCTGGCCGAAGGCGGTCTGATCAATCAGCCGGTGCCGCGCCAGTACGAATTTGCGCGTCTGAACCTCACCTATGTGATCACGTCCAAGCGCAAGCTCAAGCAACTGGTTGACGAGAAGGTGGTGGAAGGCTGGGATGACCCACGCATGCCGACCATCGTGGGCCTGCGCCGTCGCGGCTACACCCCGCAAGCCATCCAGCTGTTCTGCGAGCGCATCGGCGTGAGCAAGGCCGACAGCTGGATCGACTACAGCACGCTGGACATCGCCTTGCGTGATGACCTGGAAAGCAAGGCCCATCGCGGCATGGTTGTGCTCGATCCGGTCAAGCTGACGCTGAGCAACTGGGACGAGGTCATGGGGGCCGGCCATCAGGAGCCGTGCAGCCTGCCCGCCTTGCCGCACCCGCCGGAAGGTGTCGAGTCGCCGGTTCGTCATTTCAAGCTGGGCAAGGAAGTCTGGATCGAACGCGAAGACTTCGAGGAAGTGCCGCCCAAGGGCTACAAGCGCCTCTTCCCTGGCAACAAGGTGCGCCTCAAGGGCGGCTATGTGATCGAGTGCACGGGCTGCGTCAAGGATGCCGATGGCAAGGTGGTCGAAGTGCTGGCCACCGTGGTGCCGGACACCAAGAGTGGCACACCCGGTGCCGATTCGGTGAAGGTCAAGGCGGCCATCACCTGGGTGGGCGTTGCCGATGGTGTGGCCGCCGAGGTGCGTCTGTACGACCGGCTGTTCTCCGATCCGCATCCTGATGCCGGTGGCAAGGACTTCAAGGCCAGCCTGAACCCGGACAGCAAGAAGGTCGTGACGGCTTACGTGGAGCCTTCGCTGGCCCAGGCGCAGCCTGATCAGAAGTTCCAGTTCGAGCGTTTTGGCTACTTCGTGGCCGACTGCAAGGACCATCAGGCCGGCAAACCCGTGTTCAACAAGATCACGGGCCTGAAGGACAGCTGGGCCAAGTAAGCCCCGCGTTTGAAACAGGCTGTAAAAGATGCTCTGGCGTCACAGTCGGCCTGCCTGAATTTGCGAGGATGACGGCATGAAAAACGTCATCCACACATTCGGGAGGGGGGCGCTGCTGGGCGCCCTGGTGTTCAAACTGTCTGCCGCGCTGGCCGCTGCGCCGTGGCCGGGCAATGTGCCAGGTGGTCAGGATCATCCGTTGATCCAGCGTTTCACGGGTTCGGTGCTGGTCGGCTATCAGGCCCAGTCGTGGGGCCAGGCGGGCGTGCCGCTGTCCGTGCAGGAGGTGCGTGACAGCGGGCCGCGTCGCCTCAAGGACCAGCAGTCGGTCGAGGGCAAGGTCACGCGTCTGGTCTATCTGTCACCTCAGGGCAAGGCGCCGCTGGAGGTGTTTCGCAATTACGAGCAGGCCCTGGCTGCCGCCGGTCTGAGCCGCCAGTTCAGCTGCGACAAGAATTGCAGCAACCTGTATTTCGCCTGGCGTGCGCAGGGTGACATGAAAGACCTGGCCACCGTTTTGAAGTGGGCGCCGGGTGGCATTCCCAGTGCCAGCAGTTCGTCCTCCTATAACCTGGTTGACCCGCTGAGCGCCGATGGCCGGATGCTGGTGGGGACCTTGCCGAATGCCGGGGGTTCCCCTGTGTCGGTGCTGGTCTATACCTCTACGGCGGTCAATGACGACACGCGCGCAGCCGCCACCTATATTCAGATTGTCGAGCCGAAGGCCATGCAGACCGGGCAGGTGACGGTCAACGCCAAGGCCCTGGGTGAAGGGCTGCAGGCCAAAGGGCGTATCGCGCTGTACGGGCTGTATTTCGATACGGGCAAGGCCGATGTGAAGCCCGAATCACGCGCGCAACTGGTGGAGATGGCCAACTTGCTCAAGGCCCAGCCTGGCCTCAAGGTGTACGTCGTCGGCCATACCGATAACCAGGGCCAGCCTGACAGCAACATGACCCTGTCTCTGCAGCGCGCACAGGCCGTGGTGTCCGAGCTGACATCGGGCTACAAGGTGGATGGCCGTCGCCTGCAGGCCCGTGGTGTGGGCAGCCTGGCGCCACTGGCAGCCAACACATCCGAAGAGGGGCGGGCACAAAACCGCCGCGTCGAGTTGGTGGTGCAGTGAACGTGGCGGGGGCGCTGGTCGGGCTCAGCCCAGTCGGTCGAGCCGCAGGCGATCGCGCTCATCGGTAAGGCGCCAACTGGCGGCCAGCGTGGCCCCGATGGCGCCCAGACCGGCACCACCCGCAATGAGCAACAGCACCAGGATCTGGTACTTGGCCGCCTCGATGGCCGGCATGCCAGCCAGGATCTGGCCGCTCATCATGCCCGGCAGGGTGATGATGCCGGCTGCCGACATCTGGTTGACGATCGGAATCATGCCGCTGCGCAGGGCCCTCAGCAGAGTTGGGCGCAGCGCCTCATGGCGTGTGGCCCCCAGTGTCAGCCGGGCTTCGATGGCAGAACGGTCTCTTTGCACGCTGTTTTGAAAGGTGTTGAGGCTCAGGCTCACGCCGTTCATCACCCCGCCCAGGATGATGCCCAGCAAGGGGATGAGCACCCGCGCATCCAGCCAGCTTGATGGGCGCAGGGCAATCAGGGCCAAGGTGGTGGCCAGCAGGGTGGCGGCCATGGTGGCGCCGGTGCTCAGCCCCATGCCCCACCACCCGGCCAGGCGATGGTCCTGCCGGGACAGGATCTCGTGGCTGGCTGCTGCAAACATCAGCAGCACCACACCGCCCACCAGCCAGCCCGACTGCAGGGTCAGCACGGTCTTGAGCAACAGGCCCACCAGCAGCAGTTGCACGACCGTGCGGCTTGCCGCGATCAGCAGTGTGCGTGCCAGGCCCAGTTGCAGCCACAGTGACAGCCCGGCGTTGAGCACAACCAGGGAGGCCACCAGCACCAGATCCCCCGCGCGCAGCGTAGCTTCGTTCATGTACTCAGCTCCTGCAGGCAGCCGTCCTGCATCCTGAAGCGCCGATGCGCCAGCCGCATGGCCTGCTCGGGGCTGTGGGTGACCATCAGGATGGACATGCCTTGGGCGAGTTGTTCCTGCAACAGGGCTTCGACCTTCAGGACGCTGTCAGGGTCAAGCCCGGAGGTGGGCTCGTCCAGCAACAGCACCCGCACGCCGGGCCGCAGCGCACGCAGCAGCGCCATGCGCTGACGTTCACCGGTCGACAGACGGGCGACTGGCCAGTCGGCAGCGGCGGCAGCCAGCCCGACTCGCGGCAACAGCGTGGCGAGGTCTTGCTCTGGCAGGAAGTGGGGGCGCACCATGTCATCCCACCAGCCTGACTCGGCTGGTACGTAGGTGACTTGCTTGCGCCATTGCGGGGCGGGCATGGAGGCGCACGATTGCCCATCCAGCAAGGCTTCACCTTCATGCGGGTCGAGGTCGGCCAGGGCGCGTAGCAACACGCTCTTGCCACAACCGGAGTGGCCGCTCAAGGCCACGCATTCGCCATCGTGCAGATCGAGGTCTATGGGGTGCAGGTGCAGGCGGTGCAGGCGGCGCAGGGTCAGCATGGGGTGGGCAGGACGAGACAGGCAGATCTTAGTGCCCGACCCGCTCAGAGATTGAGGTTGCCCAACCAACTGGCTGGGGGATGCCAGGTGGCCACCCACTCGGGGATCTTGTCAGCCGGCATCGGGCGGGCGATGCCGTAACCCTGGCCGAGTTCACAGCCCAGCCCCAGCAGGGCCAGTCCGTGCGCCTCGGTTTCGACCCCTTCGGCAATCACCTCGCGGCGGAAGGCCGCCGACAAACTCAGGATGCCCTTGAGGATGGCGAGGTCGTCAGGGTCGTCGCGCATGTCGCGCACGAAGCTTTGATCGATCTTGAGGATGCTGATGGGCAGGCGCTTCAGGTAAGTCAGTGATGAGTAGCCTGTGCCGAAATCATCCAGCGCAAAACGCACACCCATGCCCTGGCATGCCGCCATGACTTCCGTGGCATGCGAGAGGTCATCCAGCGCGCTGGTCTCCAGCACTTCCAACTCCAGCGAGCGTGGGCTCAGTTCGGGGTGGCGTGCCAGATGGGCACTCAGGCCATCCAGGAAATCGGCTTGCTGCAACTGGCGGGCGCTGAGGTTCACACTGACAGGCAGAACCAGCCCCTTGGCTTTCCAGCGGCTCATCTGGTCCAGGGCTTCGGCAATCACCCAGTCACCGAGTTCGATGGACAGGGCGTTGTCTTCGATGATGGGCAGGAACTGCCCCGGCGGCAACAGGCCATTTTCAGGGTGCTGCCAGCGAATCAGGGCCTCTGCACCGATGACCCTGCCGGTGCGCATGTTCACCTTGGGCTGGTAGTGCAGCACAAATTGCCGCTCCAGCAGGGCTTGTCGGATGTGCTCGATGCTGGCGTGGTGCCCGCGCAGATTGCGGTCCTGCTCGGGGTCGAACAGGTGGAATCGGTTCTTGCCCGCCAGCTTGGCCTGGTACATGGCCTGGTCAGCCTGGCGCAGCAACTGGTCGGCATCCACCTCTTCGCCCTGCGGGTAGAGGGTGAGCCCGACACTGGCCGACACCTGATGCGGGCGGCCTTCGATGTCGACCGGGGTGGCAGCAGCGGCCAGCAGGCGCGACAGGATGGGCAGGCAATGATCGATTTCATCGACGTCCAGCAGCACGGCCACGAACTCGTCGCCACCCAGTCGGGCCAGGGTGTCACCCTCGCGCAGCGCCGATTTCATGCGGTGAGACAGGGCTGACAGCAGTTGGTCGCCGGCCTCGTGGCCGTAGCTGTCATTGATGGCCTTGAAGCCGTCCAGATCCAGATAGGCGACCGCGAGTTTCTGGTGGCGACGCCGGGTCTGGCTCATGGCCTGATGCAGGCGGTCGGCCAGCAGCACCCGGTTGGGCAAGCCGGTCAGGGCGTCAAAGTGGGCAATGTGTTCAAGTCGGCGCTCGTGTTCCTTGATGGACGTGATGTCGGAGAACAGGCCGACATACTGCGTGACCTGCCCGAACTCGTCCTTGACCGCGCTGATCGTCAGCAGCTCAGCGTATTCCAGCCCATCCTTGCGGCGGTTCCAGATTTCGCCAGACCAGTAGCCTTGCTGATTCAAGGTGGCCCACAAGCCCTGGTAGAACGATGCATCCTGCCGGCCGGACTTGAGGATGCTGGGGCGTTTGCCGACCACCTCGTCTCGGGTGTAGCCGGTGATGCGGAAGAAGGCCTCGTTGACGTCGGTGATCAGGCCATGGTGGTCGGTGATCATGATGCCTTCACGGGCATGGCTGAACACATCGGCAGCCTGCCTCAGGCGGGCTTCGTCACGGGCATGTACCAGGGCGATGTTGGCGAGGCTGGTGCATTGATCGATGAGCTTGAGGTCTTCGGCGGTGGGGCGGTGAGGATGGTCGTGGTAGATGCCAAAGGTGCCCATCACCATGCCGGTGTTGTCGACGATGGCCTGCGACCAGCATGACCCCAGGTTGGCCTTGGCCGCGAGGTCGCGGAAGTTGGCCCAATAGGGGTGGTTCATGATGTCTTCGACGATCACCAGGTGACCGGTGGCGGCAGCTGTGCCGCAAGAGCCGATGCCTTCTGCAATCGTCAGGCCATTGATGGCCTCGTTGTAGAAGTCTGGCAGGCTGGGGGCCGCGCCTTTGATGAGGTGGCGGCCATCGGTGTCCACCAGCAGGATGCTGGCCCGGATGGTGGGGTCGATCGCTTCGACCCCGCGCACCAGCGACTCCAGAATCGCCTTGATGGGCTGGCCTTCGGCCAGTTGTTCCAGTGCCTGGCCTCTGAACTGCTCGAATTGTTCAACGCGCTTGCGCTGGGTGATGTCGGCATCGGTGCCGATCATGCGCAGGGGTTCGCCATTGCGCCCGCGTGCCACCACCATGCCTCGGCTGAGAATCCAGCGCAGGCTGCCGTCCGTGCGGTTCACGCGGTATTCATGGTGGTAGCTGGGCGTCTGCCCCTTGAGGCAAGACTGGACCATCAACTCCACCCCAGCCCGGTCCTCCGGATGCACGTGCTCCAGCCAGGAACGATATGTGTTGGGACGCTTGTCGTCGCGTGGGTAACCCAGGATTTCCTTGGTTCGAGCCGACCACGAGGCATCGCCACTCTGGATGTTCCAGTCCCAGACGCCATCTCCCGAGCCTTCAATGGCGAATTTCCAGCGGAACTCGCTTTCCTTCAAGGCCGTTTCACGCTGTCCCAATTGGTCGATCAGGTGGTTGAACGACTCGATCATCATGCCGATTTCATCTCGGCGCACAACGGGGATAGGCGGCGGCAAGGCCGCCGCGCGGGTGACCTGGCTGATGGTGGCCGTGGCTTCCTCAAGCGGTTCAAACAGCTGGCGCAGACGCCACCACATCACACCGCCGGCGATGAGTGTCAACACGATGGCGGCTAGGCGGGCACGCTGCTGCGCTGCCTTGACAGGCGCAAATGCCTCGGCCGTGGGCAAGGTGACCACGGCGTGCCAGCCGCTGGTGCCGGGGATCGCCCGGGCCGAGACCAGCAACTCGACACCGTGCGAGTTCACCAGCACATCGGAGCCTTCATAGCCCTTTTCAAATCGGTCGATCTTGGGGTTGGTGCCTCGAGGGGGCAGTAATTCGGTGACGCGTTTACGATCCGTGGCGGCGATGATCTGCCGGGTGGCGCCATCGGTGATGACGTAGCCGCCGGTCTGGCCGTAGTGCTTGTCTACGACCTTGCTCAGGAAGTTGGGCTGATCCAGCCGGGTGACGGCAGCCAGCACGGCGATCAGGCGGCCATTCGCTGCACGAATGGGCACGGCGATCGACATGATCGGGGCGTTCAGATCGGTACTGAAGCGCGTGGCCGTGACGATCGCAGTGCGAGACTCCAGAACCCGTGCCATGTCCAGCGCTGACAGCGCGGGCAGGGCCGGCTGCTGAGGGACCGAAGTGAAGGTGGAAAGCAGTGCGTTTCCGCTTGGGGACAGCAGTTGGTAGCCCGAGTTGAACAGTGCTTGCCAGGCCGGCTGGGCTTGCAGGAAGGCAGCGAGATCGGTCTCGGCCACCTCGCTGGCTTTGGCGGCCGTGCGGTCCAGCGCATCCTTGCGCTCGGCTACCTGCTGTTGAACCTGTTCCGTGATGAGGGTGGCCGCTGAAAACTGCTGCTGCCCCAACTGACGAGCCATGTCGTCATGGATGGTGTCCGACACAAAGACGGTGAGCGACCAGACACCAGTCAAGAAAATGACCAGTGTCAGCAGGGTGACCCTTGTTGAGAGCAGGGGCCACTGGAAGGGGGGTCGCTTCATGCGCAGGCGTGGTCCGGATCAGTACGGCAGGGTTGGCTGGTCAGGGGCACCCACCTCAATCGGCTGGTGGCACCTTGACGGTGGTCTTGCCGCCCGGCTTGCGAGGACGCCGGGTTCCCGTTCCAGTTTTCCGCTTTGTGGCAACGGTGCCATTCGGGTTTTCCTCGGTAGGTGCGGCTGCCATTGCGGAATTTGGCTCGTTCTGGGGCGCAGCCTTGCTGTCCGCTTCGAGGGCGGGGCTCGCCGACTCGGCGGTGTTGGCTGGTTCAGTGCGTGTGCCCTTGCCACGGCGGCGCGGTGCCGCCTTGCGGGCCGGGCGTTTGCCTGTTTCCTTGGAGGCAGGGGGCGTGGCGCCCGTTTCCGTGGTCTGGAGCACAGGGGGGGTGTCTGCCGTGTCGACCGCTGGGGCCGACAACACGGGTGTGTACACCGGCTCTGCTGCCATGGGCTCGATGGGTTCATGCGGTACGGCCACGACAGAGGTCATGGGCCCACTGCCACGTGTCACGAAAGCCCCCGATTTTTCATCACGACCAAAGTCGAGCAAACCGCGGCTCTGGGCATCTTCCAGCAGGTTGCCGAAGGTGCGGTAGCCGTAGTAGTTTTCGTTGAAACCTGGGTTGCGGCGTTTGATGGCTTCCTTCAGCACGGATGCCCAGATGCGGCCGCCTTCGTCGCGGTCGGTGACCAGCGCCTCGTAGGTTTCCACGGCCATCTCGACAGCCTTGGTACGACGCGTTTCCATTTCAGCCTTGCGACGCGCCTCTTCTTCGGGCGTGCGGCGGGGCTGGTTCTGGTCACCACGGTTGTCGCGACGCTGGCGCTGGCTTTCGCGCACCAGGTCGTCATAGAAGATGAATTCGTCGCAGTTGGCAATCAGCAGGTCCGAGGTCGACTGTTTCACGCCCACGCCAATCACATACTTGGCGTTTTCGCGCAGCTTCGAGACCAGCGGGGAGAAGTCGGAGTCACCCGAGATGATGACGAAGGTGTTGACGTGGCTCTTGGTGTAGCAAAGGTCCAGCGCATCCACCACCAGGCGGATGTCGGCAGAGTTCTTGCCAGACTGGCGCACATGCGGGATCTCGATCAGCTCGAAGTTGGCCTCGTGCATGGCCGACTTGAAGCCCTTGTAGCGTTCCCAGTCGCAATAGGCTTTCTTGACGACGATGCTGCCCTTGAGCAGCAGGCGCTCCAGAACGCGTTTGATGTCGAATTTGTCGTAGTTGGCATCACGCACGCCCAGTGCGACGTTTTCGAAGTCGCAAAACAGGGCCATGCTGATGTGGTCAGGGGAGGAAGCCAATCGGTGCTCCAGAACGGTTCAGTATCGGATCGTGCCATTGCACGGTCCATGTCAAGCGGTGGTGATCACCAGTCTTTTCGGGTTTGTTTGCCTTTTCGGGGGCCGTCTCGCTCGGCTTTGAGGGCACGGCGCTCAGCCTCCAGCACTTTGGCACGCGCCAGCCAGGCTGCAAATTCTTCCGGGGTCTCCAGGGTGATGCGGCCCAGCGCCGCACTGCGGAAGTCATTGATGATGATCTCGGCCGCCTTGGCCATGTTCACCCGGCCACCGCTCATCATGGCACCACGCTTGCGGCCGATGTCTTCAAGCAGCAACTCGTCATGACGTGTCGGGATGGCGTCCACATCGTCCAGGCGGTACCGGTCTGCCAGCAGGTGAGCATAGCTGCGCTTGAGGCTCTCGATCAGCTCCAGCGCCACCTCCTCGTCGTCATAGGCATTGCGCCCCACTGCGCCACTGGCTGCCAGGTGGTAGCCACCTTTTTCAACAATGATTTTGGGCCACAGCATGCCGGGCGTGTCGAAGAGGTAGAAATCGTCGGCCAGGTTGATGCGCTGCTCGATGCGGGTGACACCGGCCTCGTCGCCGGTCTTGGCCGCCTTGCGCCCGACCAGGGTGTTCATCAGGGTGGACTTGCCGACATTGGGAATGCCGCAGATCAGCACACGCAGAGGCTTGTCCATGCCGCCGCGGTTGGGGGCGAGGGCCCGGCAGGCCTGGATGAGGCGCTGTGCCGGTGCCTTCTCGCCGGCATCCAGTGCCAGGGCGCGGGTCGACGGCTGCGCGTTGTACCAGGCCAGCCAGGCATCGGTGCGGTTGGGGTCGGCCAGATCCTGCTTGTTGAGGATCTTCAGCCGGGCACGGTGACCGGTCAGCTGCGACAGCAAGGGGTTCGAGCTGGACCCGGGCAGCCGCGCATCGAGCATCTCGATGACGACGTCGGTGTCCTTGATGCGGTCGATGATGGCTTTTTTGGTCACATTCATGTGACCGGGGAACCATTGAATGGCCATCGAAGGGTGCTTTCTTATTGTCTAGATGATGTCTGGCATGAGGGCGTCGGTGGGCTGATGGGCCCAGACTGCCTGCGTCAGCCAGGCTTCCATGATGCGCGAATCGGTCACGGTGCGCAGCACCTGATAGGCCTCTTCTGCCTCAGGATAGGTGCGGCGCAGGTAATTCAGCCATTGTTTCATGCGTCCGGCCCTCGCGCGAGGCTCGATGTGCGTGATGATGAGACTCCAGAAATGCTGCATCAGCGGCAGCAGGTCCTGCCAGGTGGGCGTGCGCACCTGGGCGCCGCTGTCGGCCAGGATGGCCAGTGCCAGACCGGGGTCGGACACCATGCCGCGTCCCAGCATCAGGTCATCACAGCCCGACTGCTCACGGCAGCGCCGTGCGTCTTCCACCGTCCAGATCTCGCCGTTGGCGATCACCGGCAGTGACACCACCGCCTTGATGTCGGCGATGCGGTCCCAATAGGCCGGGGGGCGATAGCCATGGGCTTTGGTACGAGCGTGGACGACCAGTTCACAGGCGCCTGCAGCCTCGATGGCCTGGGCGCACGCTTCCGCGCGACGGTCGTCGTGCAGCCCCAGCCGCATCTTGGCGGACACGGGCACGTCAGTCGGAACCGCCTGGCGCACCGCCGAGACGATCTGGTAGATCAGTTCGGGCTCTTCGAGCAGGGCCGCACCACCACCGTGGCGGTTCACCACGCGAGCCGGGCAGCCGAAGTTCAGGTCGATGCCAGCGGGGCCCAGCGATGCCAGGCGAGCCGCGTTGTCGGCCAGGCAGACCGGGTCCGAGCCCATCAGCTGGGCGCGCACCGGCACGCCCGCGGAGGTGCGACCACCATGGGCGAGCTCAGGCACGATGCGGCGGAACGCCCGCTCAGGCAACAGGGTGCCGGTGACGCGGATGAATTCCGATACGCATCGATCAATGCCACCGACGCGGGTGAGCACGTCGCGCAGCGCGAAATCGAGGAGGCCCTCCATGGGGGCCAGCAGGATGGTCATGTCGAGGAATGCCGTTTGGCGGGCGCTAGTGTACGGATCTTCCCGGTTCTGTGCCGCAAAGCCGTTATCCTGCGCGCATGTTGATCGAAATGGGTTCTTCGATGCCGATGGGCCTGGCGGTGGCGCTGGGGTGTGGTCTGCTGATCGGTGTGGAGCGCGAGCGCCGCAAGGGCATGGGCCAGAACCGGGCGTTTGCCGGCATGCGGACCTTCACCCTCGCTGCACTGACCGGCGCACTGGCGCAGTTGTCGGGCTATGGGTGGCTGGTCGCCTTGGGCGGGCTGCTGGTGTTGTTGCTGGCGCTCTTGTCCTATTGGCGTGACAAGTCTGACGATCCGGGCGTCACCACCGAAATGGCCCTGTTCGTGACTTATGTCCTTGGGGTGGTGTCCACGGAACACCCGGGTGTGGCGAGTGCGATGGGGGTGGTCATCACCTTTTTGCTGGCGGCCCGGGCCTCGCTGCATCGGTTTTCCACCGAGTTGCTGACCGAAGAAGAGCTGCGCAGCGCCCTCGTGCTGGCGGGCGCCGTGCTGGTGGTGCTGCCTTTGATTCCCGACCAGCCCCTGCCGATGCTGTCACAGGTCAATCCACGTGATCTGTGGCGTCTCACGGTGACCCTGATGGCCTTGCAGATGCTGGGGCACGTGGGTTTGCGCGTGGTGGGCCCCAAGGCTGGGCTGGTCTTGTCCGGGCTGGTTTCAGGCTTCATATCGAGCACGGCCACCATCGCGGCCATGGGTGCCAAGGCGCGTGAAGAGCCTGGTATGCGCGAACCTTATGTGGCAGCAGCCCTGGCGTCCAATGTCGCAACGGTCTTGCTGATGGCGCTGGTGGCTGCCAGTGCGTCGGTGGCGCTGCTGTCGGCGCTGGTGTTGCCTCTGGGGGCTGCGGGCTTGACGGCCCTGGTGGCTGTTGGCGTGAGTTGGCGCAAGGGTGCGCAGGCAGGCGGGCCACTTCAACCATCTGGCAAGGTGTTCAAGCTGGGCCAGACCTTGATGTTTGCGGCGATGTTGACTGGCATTGCCGCCGCAGTCGGGTGGTTGACGCGGCTGGCGCCCGGAGCCGGGGCCCTGGCGGTGGCTTTGGCTGGTTTTGGCGATGCCCATGCTGCGGGTGGTGCCGTGTTCGCCCTGTTTGCCGCTGGCAAGCTGGGGAGCAGCCAGACGGCCTTGTGGATGTTGCTGGCCATGACCACCAACAGCATCAGCAAAGTGGCGGGCGCCATGGTGGCAGGGGGCTTTGCCTATGCCTGGCGGGTGGCGCTGGGGCTCCTGGCCATGATGGGGGCTGGCTGGCTGGCCTGGTTGGTTCAGCCCTGGTGAACGCGGGTGTGCGCTTTGCCAAAAAGTTACGCTCAATCTGTGGCGCTGTGTGCCGATAGAGACGTGCAGGCTACTCAGATTCACTGCCTCTGAATGTTGACCACCATGACGGCGATCCTTTCCGAACCTACCGCTTCTCCGGCGCGCACGACCGCCATCCAGCAGGAGATTGATCAGGCCCGACGCAGCGGTCCGCTGCAGCACATCGTCATCCCGCCTTGTCCCGAACTGCTGGCTCGCCTGCGTGAGGCGATGAACCAGGCAGAACCTGATCTCAACGAAGTCGCGCACATCGCCTCCAGCGACGTGGCCATGTCAGCGACCTTGTTGCGTGCTGCCAATGGGGCGCTCTACGCCAGCGGGCAACCGGCGCAGAGCATCGGCGCGGCCATGAACCGCCTGGGGCTGGAAGAAACCGCGTCGATCATGACGGGTTTCCTGGCGCAGAACGCCATCCGGGTCAACAGCCCCCATTTGCAACGTTTCTGGGAACGCTCCACCAAGCGTGCGGTGGCCATGACCTATATCGCCCGCCACTTGCCGGGCATGTCACCTGACCTGGCCTACACCTATGGTCTGTTTTGCCATGTGGGCCTGCCGGTCATGATGCAGAGTGTGCGGGGTTACGCTGGGACCCTGGTGGAGGCCCGGGCCCGCATCGACCGCTCGTTCATTGCCACGGAAAATGCCAACCACCGCACGGATCATGCCGTCGTGGGGGCATTGGTGGCGCGAGTCTGGAAGCTGGCGCCCGCCTTGATGGCCGCCATCCGGCTGCACCATGATCTCGATGCCCTGGGTGACAGCTTCACCGAGCCAGAAATCCACACGCTCGTGGCGGCAGGTCTGGTGGCAGAGCACCTGGCGTGCGTGCATGAAGGTCTGCCGCCAGACAGCGACTGGACCCGTTACGCAGGCAAGGCCCTCGATTGGCTGCACATCAGTGAAGCCGATGTGCAACTGTGGTCGGAAGAACTGATCGACGCATTCAATGCGTGCTGATGGCCCCCAGCGCTTCGTGCAGGGCCACGAAATCGAGCGTCAGCTTGTGGCGAGGGTCCAGGTGCACCATGGGCTTGGCCTGCTGGTGTGACTCCTTCACCTTCACGGATGCGCTGAGGTAGGGTTGCAGCACCGGCAAACCTTCGTCAATCAACTCCTGAACCAGCTTTTGCGGCAGGCTTGCACGCGGCTGGAACTGGTTGACCACGATGCCGGACACTTTCAGTTCCTCGTTGTGGTCGGCCTGGATTTCCTGCACGTTCTCGAGCAGGTTGTAGAGCGCCCGGCGCGAAAAGTCGTCGCAGTCAAACGGAATCAGACAGCCTTGTGCCGCGATCAGGGCCGAGCGCGTGTAGAAGTTCAGGGCCGGTGGCGTGTCGATGTAGATGCGGTCATATTGCTCTGACAACTCTTCCAGTGCGTCTCGCAGCTTGTAGATCTTGTAGCGCGACTCCAGCTTGCCGTGCAATTCGTCCAGATCAGGGTGCGAAGGCATCAGGTGGAGGTTCTCCCAGGGGGTGTCCACCACATATTCTTCAGCCCCTTTGGGACGCGCACTGAACTTCAAGGTCTGGTCGAAGAAGGCGGCCGCGCTCACCTCGGCATCGTCCTGGGTGCCGCCCAGCAGGTAGTGGGTGGAGTTGCCCTGAGGGTCGAGGTCGATGACCAGGGTGCGCAGCCCCTGCTGGGCGCTGATGGCGGCAAGGTTGCAGGTGATGGTGGATTTGCCCACGCCACCCTTCTGGTTGAACACAACGTAGCGCATGGTTGAACCGCTTTCGGGGTTTGTTCGACTGCAGCAAGCATACGTCGGTTGTGCGACAAGTCACACCGCAGGAATGGGTGGAGCGATGTCTTCGCGCATCACTGCGCGCCAGAAGTCCATGCGACGCAGTGGGCATTGTTTCTTTACAGACGACGAGCATCTACGATGCGAAAATACGTAACAAATTGCGTATCGCCGCGACCATTGCTCGGCACGCACAAAATAGGGGATGTGTCATGGATGGCACGGCAGAAACGGCGCCGCGAGCGCCTGGCTATGGCCAGATCAATACGCAAATCATGGACGATCCGGGCAAGACTGGGCCCGATGTCCGTGAGTTGGGCAGCAAGGTCTCTGACACCCTGCGCGAGTGGTTTGTGGTGTGCCGCCCGTCCGAGGCGCTGAAACTGCAACTGGAGCTGGGGCAACCGCCCTACATGCTCCTGCATGACCTGGGCTCTGGCCGCTCCAGAACCTTTCTGGCCTCGCTGTCCTTGCAGACCGGCTGGCCGCTGCAGCAATTGTGTGTGCGTCGCCAGGGGTTTGGTGACACGCTGGCCACCCTGTACTTCATCGACTGCCCGGCCACCCCGTCAACGGTCCGGATCTATGCATCCGAGGTCGAGGCCGATGCGCCAGAGCGCGTGGCGATCCGCCGCCAGCTTGCAGCGTTCGCTGCGGTCAATGTGTTGTATGCCGAGCATCAGGTGGCTCAAACCGCGGCTTTGGGCGTCAGTTGCCTGAAGGATGACCTGCTGGCTGCGCACCGGCCCGGCGGCATGCACTTGCTGATCCTGCCGCAAACGCGTGACCCCTCGCTGCGTCAGGATCTGGCTGCACTCGAGTCGTCTCCTGGCTTGAAGGTTGAGGTGTCACCGGCGACCAACTCGGTGCCGTCAACCTGGGCGCTGTTGTCCACCTACTGGAACCGCCATGCTCAGCAGGGGCTTGGGCAGTCCCGTCCAGTGATCCGCCAGATCCGCATCGGTGATGCGCAGGTGTCTACCCGTGGTGCGGCCACGCCGCAGTTGACCGAAGCAGCGCGTCCGTCTGCGGTGTCGCACCAGCCCTTGTCGATTGACGACTATGTGCGATTGGCTCAGACACAGACCGGTGCGACCGCCGTTTGCATTTTCAACCTGACAAACAAGGCGCTGGAGGCACAGACCACAGGCAGCCCTGGTGCCGAGATGGTCCAGCAAGGCTATGCGCTGCTGGCCGCCGTGGGGCGCCTGGGCGATGGGCTGAGCCTGGGCCGCGCGGTGCGCGAAACCTGCGTCATCCTGGGTGATGTGCAGGTGGTGATTCGCCCGGCGCGCATCCGCAATGGCTGTGTGCTGATGCTGATGATGCCGCGCACGGTCGAGCCAGCTGAATGGCGCAAGACGCTGGACCAGCTGGATCGCCAGGCGATTGCCCAGCGTACCTCGCGCAGGAACTGAGCGCCCGGCTCAGCGGCCCTTTTTGCGGGGGGCGAAGCCAGACCCTGCCGTCTTGCGCGCAGCCGGCTTGCCGCCGTGTTCCCGTGGTGGCAGCCCGGTGTGCTGGGTCAGCACGCGGCCCTTGGTGACCGGGGACGTCTTCACGCCAGACGTGGTCGAGTTCTTGCGTCGAGCCGATTGGTAAGCCCCATCGGTGACCGGCTGGTAAGACGGCACCAGATGGTGCTTGCCATTGCCGATCAGGTCGGCGCGCCCCATGTCCTTGAGAGCATCGCGCAGCAGGGGCCAGTTGTTGGGGTCGTGGTAGCGCAGGAAGGCCTTGTGCAAACGGCGACGGCGCTCACCGCGCACGATGTCGACCTTTTCGCCCTTGCCTTCGATCCGGCTGATGCCCTTGAGGGTGTTCAGGCCCGAGTGGTACATCGCCGTGGCCGTGGCCATGGGGCTGGGGTAGAAGGTTTGCACCTGATCTGCCCGGAAGCCATTGCGCTTGAGCCACAGCGCCAGGTTCATCATGTCTTCGTCGGAGGTGCCCGGGTGTGCCGCAATGAAGTAGGGGATCAGGTACTGCTTCTTGCCTGCTTCTTCGCTGAACTTCTCGAACAGGGCCTTGAAGCGGTCGTAGGTCCCGATACCGGGCTTCATCATCTTCGACAGCGGGCCTTGCTCGGTGTGCTCCGGGGCAATCTTCAGGTAGCCGCCCACGTGGTGGGTCACCAGTTCGCGGATGTACTCCGGCGAACGCACGGCCAGGTCATAGCGCAGGCCTGAACCGATCAGGATCTTCTTGACGCCTCGCAGCGCACGTGCACGCCGGTACATGTGGATCAGCGGCGTGTGGTCGGTATGCAGGTTCGAGCAGATGTCGGGGTAGACACAGCTGGGCTTGCGGCAGGCGGCCTCGATCTCGGGCGACTTGCAACCCAGACGGTACATGTTGGCCGTGGGGCCGCCCAGATCGGAGATCACACCCGTGAAGCCCTTGACCTTGTCGCGGATCTCTTCAATCTCGTGGATGACCGAGTCTTCCGAGCGGCTCTGGATGATGCGGCCTTCGTGTTCGGTGATCGAGCAGAAGGTGCAGCCACCGAAGCAGCCGCGCATGATGTTCACGCTGAAGCGGATCATCTCCCACGCCGGGATCTTGGTGGCGCCGTCATGGCTGCCTTGCTTGTCGGCGTAGCTGGGGTGCGGGCTGCGGGCGTAGGGCAGGTCGAAGACGTAGTCCATCTCCGCCATCGTCAGGGGGATGGGCGGCGGGTTGATCCAGACATCGCGGTGCGCATGCGCCTGCACCAGCGCCCGGGCGTTGCCGGGGTTGGTCTCCAGGTGCAGCACACGGTTGGCGTGGGCATAGAGCACCGGGTCGCTCTTGACCTGTTCGTATGCGGGCAGCCGGATGACGGTGCGCTCACGCGGCGGCAAGCTCATCTTGCCTCGCAGGGGCGTGGCTGCCAGCGGCTTGGCAAAGTGGATCGGCTTGACCTCGGCGCCGAGCGCGACGGCCTTGTCCTGCCCCTTGACGGGATCAAAGGCCCCGGACTCTTCCAGCGCACAACTTTCCCCCATGGCCGCAGCCTGCTGACCTGTGGTCAGGTAGGGGTTGATGTGCTGGTCGATGCGGCCTGGTTGGTCAACCTCGGTCGAGTCCAGCTCGAACCAGCCTTCAGCCGACGGGTCGTTGGAGCGCCGCATGAAGGCGGTGCCCCGGACATCCGTGATCTGCTCGATGGGCTCGCGCGCGGCCAGACGGTGGGCGACTTCCACAATGGCGCGCTCGGCGTTGCCATACAGCAGCAAGTCGGCCTTGGCATCGGCCAGGATGGAGCGGCGGACCTTGTCCTGCCAGTAGTCATAGTGCGCAATGCGGCGCAGCGAGGCTTCGATGCCGCCCATGATGAGGGGCACGTCCGGATAGGCTTCCTTGCAGCGCTGTGCATAGACCAGAGAGGCCCGGTCAGGGCGCTTGCCGCCTTCACCGCCAGGGGTGTAGGCATCGTCACTGCGAATTTTTCGATCAGCCGTGTAGCGGTTGATCATCGAGTCCATGTTGCCGGCAGCCACCCCGTAGAAGAGATTGGGCTTGCCCAGGGCCTTGAAGGGCTCGGCGCTTTGCCAGTCCGGCTGGGCGATGATGCCCACGCGGAAGCCCTGAGCCTCGAGCACCCGACCGATGACCGCCATGCCAAAGCTGGGGTGATCCACATAGGCGTCGCCCGTCACGATGATGATGTCGCAGCTGTCCCAGCCGAGCGAGTCCATCTCTGCCCGGCTCATGGGCAGGAAAGGCGCTGTCCCGAAGCGTTTCGCCCAGTAGGGGCGGTAGGCAGTCAGGGCTTTCGGGGCGCGATGGGGGGCGGGTGCAGTTTTGGTGACGGACATGGTGGGGGCGGGTCTAACCCCGTATTGTCGCTGGTGCGGGCCATTTCGCGTGGGGCAGAGCCCTTGGCTGGTGTGCGGGTTTTGGCAAGGCCGTGGGGCGCTTGAGCCCCTTGCTCGGGCATTGCGGCCGCTGCAGCACGCCAGGCTGGGGTGTTTTTATGATGAAGCCCATCTTGTTTGCGGGAGCCCCGACATGCAGCGCACCATGGTTCTGGTCCAGATTGCCGAGGAATGTGCCCATGACATCACCGTGCTGTTGGCGCCGCTGCAAAGCGAGGACGAGCTGTTCATGAGTCAGAACACGCTGGAGGCGATCATGGCGCGTTTGCGCATGCTCTCCTTCACGCTGGGGCAATTGGGCAGACCCTGGACCGATGTGGTTCGGGAAATCGACTGGGCCGCCTGGCAGCAGCTCCACGTTGCACTGTCGAGTTCATCGGAGCCGGATCACGACATGCTCTGGTTTGCCGTCAGCAGTCTGGTTCCGGCTACGACCACCTTGCTGCGTCGTGGTCGGCACAGGCATCCGGGTTTGTTCATGCTGTCCTGATCTGGCTCGGTGCTACAGTCGCCCGCGTTGGCTGTCGATACATGCGACAGGATATGACCGCTGGGCATGACGACTTCTTCCGAAACCCCTGTTGCCGTTGCGCTGAATGACAGGCTCCCATGGCCTTTGCTGGGGGCGCTGACGGCTTTGCTGGTGGTCTGCTCCTTGGTGCCTGACTGGCTGTTTGGTGCACACACGGGCAGTGTGTTTCCGCTCACGCTGCACACCGTGACCGAGTTTGTGGCCATCGTGGCTGCCTTCCTGGTTTTCTTCATTGCCTGGCATGCCTGGGTGCCTGGGCAGCCCGGCACCATCACCCTCATTGGCTGTGGTTTCCTGGCTGTCGGGCTGGTCGACTTCGGACACACCTTGTCCTACAAGGGCATGCCGGATTTCATCACACCGGCAGATCCGGAAAAGGCCATCCGCTTCTGGCTGGCTGCGCGCTACATCTCGGTGCTGACGCTCATGCTGGCAGCCTGGCGGCCCGTGTTGCCCTTGCGCTCCGAGCGAGCCCGCTGGGGCATGCTGGTGGTGGCCATCGTGCTGTCGGTGCTGACCTATGTGGTGCAGTTGTACTTTCCCCATGCCTGGCCTGCCTTGTTTGTCGAGGGCAAAGGGCTGACCCCCTTCAAGGTGGGGGCTGAAGCTGGGGTGGTGGCTCTGGCTGCGCTGGCGGCCTGGGGCTTTTATCGGTCAAGAGGCTCGCAGGAACTGTTCAGCGCCACGCAATTGTGTGCGGCGTCGCTCATCACGATCCTGTCTGAAATCTGCCTGATGCAGTACGCCAGCGTGCACGACGTCTACATGCTGCTGGGCCACGTCTACAAGATCATCGCCTACTTCTATATCTACAGGGCGGTTTTCGTGACCAGCGTGAGCACGCCCTACCAGCGTCTGCATCAGGAAATCCAGGAGCGCGTTCAGGCTGAGGCCCGCATCGAGTTTCTGGCCTATCACGATGCCCTGACCCAGCTTCCCAACCGGGACCTGACACGTGACCGCATGGTGCAGGCCATTGCCCATGCGCGTCGCTACAAACGCCTGACGGCATTGGTGTTCATTGATCTGGACAACTTCAAGTCGGTCAATGACACCCTGGGGCATGCGGCAGGGGATGTGCTGCTGAAGACCGTGGCCAACCGCCTGCGCGAGCAGGTGCGCGAGGTCGACACGGTGGGCCGACAAGGCGGTGACGAGTTCCTGTTGGTGCTCAAGGACGTCCATGACGCCGAAGGCGTCTCGGCTGTGGTGGGCAAGCTGGTGGAAGCCTTGCAGCAACCTATCCATGTCGAAGGGCATGAACTGGTGACCACCGCATCGATCGGGATCGCGATGTTCCCCCACGATGGCGAGGATTTCGACGCGCTGCTGCAGAAGGCGGACACTGCGATGTACCGGGCGAAGTCGGAAGGGCGCAACACCTACCGTTTCTTTGATGAGCGCATGAATGCGGAGGCCCTGGATCGCCTCCATATCCGCAATGGCTTGCGCAAGGCGCTCGACTGCGGGCAATTCGTGCTGCACTACCAGCCGCAGATCGACCTGCGCAGTGGGCGACTCCTGGGTGTCGAAGCCCTGGTGCGCTGGCAGCATCCGGAATGGGGCATGGTGGCACCGTCGCAGTTCATCCCGATCGCCGAGGAATGCGGCTTGATCGTGCCGCTCGGCCAATGGGTGGTGAAGGAGGCCTGTCTGCAGGCCGCCCGCTGGCACGCATCAGGCTGGAGCGACCTGACCATGGCCGTGAACCTGTCTGCCGTGCAGTTTCAGCGTGGCGATGTGGAAGAAACCATCCAGGCCGCGCTATCGGCCAGCGGCCTGCCGGCATGGGCGCTGGAGCTGGAGTTGACCGAGTCGGTGTTGATGTCGGACCCTGACGCGGTGCAGGGGCGCTTGCATGCGCTCACCGCCATGGGTGTGCAACTGGCGATTGACGACTTCGGGACGGGTTATTCCAGCCTGTCTTATCTGAAGCGGTTTGCCGTCAACAAGCTGAAGATCGACCAGAGCTTCGTGCGCGAACTCGCGCGCAACCAGGAAGACATGGCCATCGTGCGGGCCATCATCCAGATCGCGACCAGCCTGGGGCTGGAGACCATCGCGGAAGGGGTGGAGACCGAGCAGGCAGCCAGTCTGCTGCGTGAGTTGGGTTGCGAGCAGGCACAAGGCTACTGGATCGCTCGTCCGATGACAGCCGAAGCGTTCACGCCGTGGCGGCAGGCTTATAGCCCTGCAAATGAAACAGGCGCGGTCCCTGCGTGAGAGACCGCGCCTGCTGTAGAGAGCTCAGACCGAGGGATCAGGCCTTCTTGGCGTAGCCAGAGCACCAGCCCTTGCCCGACACCAGCTTGCCGCCCAGCAGCGGGCAGGCAGCGAAAGCATCACCGGCCTTGCCTTGGAAGAAGTTGCAGTTGCCGCAGTTGCTGCCAGCCTTGTAGGTGGGGAACTTCTTGGCGTCAACCTTGGTGGCGTCCAGCTTGTAGCCCAGACCCACGGCTGCGGGTTCGGTTTCCGTGGCCTTGTCGGCAGCGTGGGCAGCACGGCCCATCATGCTCAGCGCGGCAGCGGCGGGAACAACGGTCATCATGAATTGACGGCGAGAGGTCATGTGTATTTCTCCAGTTTCTGGCAAAGATACCCAGGGGGGTAGGCAGCGGTTATTGTCGTTACCAGCAGCGGTCTTGGCGATATCAAAAACGTCACAAATGCGGCGCTTTTGCGTTTCGTCAACAAATGGGGTGCGAGTGATTCTCGTTACGCTGCTTCACCCAGAAAACCACCGCTTTGGCGGGCCCACAGGCGGGCATACAAACCGCCTTTGGCCAGCAGGGTGGCGTGGTCGCCTTCTTCCACAATGCGTCCTTCATCGAGCACGATGAGGCGGTCCATCGCAGCGATGGTGGACAGGCGGTGGGCAATGGCCACCACCGTTTTGCCTTCCATCAACCTGTAAAGGCTGGCCTGGATGGCCGCTTCGACTTCCGAGTCAAGTGCGCTGGTCGCTTCGTCCAGCAGGAGGATGGGCGCGTCCTTGAGCATGACGCGGGCGATGGCAATGCGCTGGCGCTGGCCGCCTGACAGCTTCACGCCACGCTCGCCCACGTGGGCGTCATAGGCCGTGCGCCCCTTGGGGTCGGACAGGGTCTGGATGAATTCATCGGCTTCGGCCCGCTGTGCGGCTGCCAGCATGTCTGCATCGCTGGCGTCGGGGCGGCCATACAGGATGTTGTCCCGCACCGAGCGGTGCAGCAGCGAAGTGTCCTGCGTGACCATGCCGATCTGCTGGCGCAGGCTGTCCTGCGTCACACCGCTGATGTCCTGCCCATCGATGAAGACGCGGCCATGCTCGATGTCATGGAAGCGCAGCAGCAGGTTGACGATGGTCGATTTGCCGGCGCCGGAGCGTCCGACCAGGCCGATCTTCTCGCCGGCGCGGATGTGCAGGTTCAGGTGCTGGATGATCTCGCGGTCGCTGTCGTAGCCAAAGCTCACGTTGTCGAAGCGGATGTCGCCGCGGCGCACGGTCAGGGCGTGGGCATCGGGGCGGTCCTGCACCTTGGGCGGCCGCGCCAGGGTGTTGAGCCCATCCTGCACGGTGCCGATCTGCTCGAACAGGTTGGCCATTTCCCACATCATCCAGTGCGAGATGCCGTTGAGGCGCAAGGCCATGGCGGTGGCAGCGGCGACCGCGCCGATACCCACTTGCCCCTGGGTCCACAGCCACAGGCACAAGCCCGCCGTGGCGAGAATCAGCAGCATGCTCAGGGTGTGGTTGATGATCTCGAAGCCGCTGACCAGTCGCATCTGCCGGTGCACCGTCTGCATGAAGTCCTGCATGGCAGAGCGAGCGTAGCCGGCCTCGCGCTGGCCATGCGAAAAGAGCTTGACGGTGGCGATGTTCGTGTAGGCGTCCGTGATGCGCCCGGTCATCAGCGAGCGCGCATCCGCCTGCGCCTTCGCAGACCGACTCAGCCGCGGCACGAAATAGGCCACCGACAGGCCATAGAGCAGCAGCCAGCCCAGGAAGGGCAGCATCAACCAGAGGTCGAAGTGCCCGACCACGGCGGTCATGGTGACGAAATAGATGGTGGCAAACACCAGGATGTCTCCCACGATGAAGCAGGTGTCGCGCACCGCCAGGGCGGTCTGCATGACTTTGGTGGCCACACGGCCGGCGAACTCGTCCTGGAAAAAGGACATGCTTTGGCCGAGCATCAGCCTGTGGAACTGCCAGCGCAACTTCATCGGGAAGTTGCCCGCCAGGGCCTGGTGCTTGATGAAGGTCTGCAGCGCCACGGCCAGCGGGCTGGCCAGCAAGACGCCCGCCAACAGCAGCAACTTGCCACGCGAGGCGGTCCACAGGTCGGCAGGTGCAACGTGGCTGAGCCAGTCGACCACATTGCCCAGCATGCTGAACAACAGGGCTTCGAAGGCGCCAATGAGGGCCGTCAGCAGGGTCATGCCGAACAGATAGGGGCGCAAGCCTGCCGTGCCTGCCCAGACGAAGGGCAGGAAACCGGTGGGGGGAATCCGGGGGGACTGGTCCGGATAGGGGTTGACCAGACGCTCAAACCAGCTCAGCACAAAAGGGCTCCGCGAGACGACAAAGCGCCAAGGGTAACGCTTTCGGCGGGGCCTGGTGGTTGACAGGCTATTTGGCGCAAGCGGCAGGCTGCCCGGCAGGGGGCTGCGTTGCGGCGGCTGTGGGTGCCGCGGGCGGGGCGCTGGCACGGCCCGCTTCGGCGACATAGTTGAGCAGTTGCCGAGCTTGCTCGTTGCCAATCGTGGCCTCTGCCAGCAGGAAACCACCCACTTCCCCGATGCCCACGACCAGATCGGCCCCGGCGGCTTCGAGGTAGAGCCGCTGATTGGGGTCGAGCAATTCCGTGATGAGGCGGGCTCGCGGGTTGACCCGGCGCGCCAGCAGGCAGTTCACCGCTGTCAAGGCATCGGCATTCTGCTTTTCGGCGTAATTGGCGAGCACCACGATGGTGGCAGCCTGGTCCAGTGCGGCACGGTCGATGGCGTCCCCACGTGCCGGATACGGCGACCGGGTGAACAGCACGGTGGGGTCCTCTACCGGCTTGTGGTCCATGTCGGCCATGATGAGGATGGGCACATGCTGCATGTCCGCTTCACGACGCAAGGTCTGGATGATCTGCGGGCCTTTGAGGTTCCAGCCGATGATGACGATGTGTTGATGGAGTTTGTGCATTTTCAGCCCCATGTCTTCGCGAACCTTGCGTTCGATGAGCACCGCGGCAGCCAGTGCGCACAGCAGTGCCGTGAGCAGCTTGGACACGATCAGGGCGAAGCCCATGACCATGCGCCCGCCCAGTGTGACCGGCGCCACGGCCGAGTCCCCGGATGTCGTCATCGTGACGAGCAGGGCATAGACCGTGCCGGTGAAGGTGTGGATGCGTTGGCTGTGGCCGATCTCGAACAGATAGACCAGGGCGGCGCAGCCGACCCAGACCGCCAGGAAGATGAGCGTGAGCTCGACGATGAATCGATAGCGTGCCACCGCCATCAATCTCAGGAAGCGGGCCGTCCAGAGAGATCGAGGGTTGGCGATCATGGGGCCTCCTGTTGTGGTGCCTGAAGGGCGTTACTTCAGGCTGAGGATGTCCTCTGGACCGAACAGCGCCCCCCAACTCTGGTCTGGTGCCGCACCGATGATCAGGTGACCGCCGGTACGTGTGGTCTGGCACCGGTAGGGTCTGGCGAGGGCGTGGCCTTGCGTGTCACTGAGCACGACGACGTCGGGCGTATGGGGGTCACGGTGGCGCTGCACGACCATGGCTTGTTCGCCTGTGCACAGCTCAACCAGACAGCCGGGTGGATAGAGCCCCAGCTCGCGGATGATGGTGGCGCCGAAGTAGCCGGCGCTGCGCTGGCGGAAGATCTCGGCGGCAGCGCGGGGTGTGGGCATGCGGGCCCGTCCTGCGCGAGGGCTCATCTTGGCGCCGAACACATCGCAGGTCCGGATCGCGTCGGCCAGGGGGTGCACTTCGGTCAGGCCTTGCGGGTAGCCCTTGCCGTCTGGGCGCTCATGGTGTTGCGCCACCGCGATCAGCCATTCTTCGTCGGTCACCCCCAGGTCATGCAGCATCTTCCAGCTGCCCAGTGGGTGGGCATCAATGGCCACCTTTTGCTCAGGTGTCAACGGCCCGGCCTGCTGTGCGAGTTCAACCTGCAAGGCCGTGATGGAGATGTTCATGGTCAGGCCCGCCTTGATGGCGCTGATGTTGCGCGCATCCCCCCAGTCCTTGCGCAGGCCGATCAAGGCCAGCAGCATGCCCGTGTGCATGGCGTGCATGACCCCGTAGCGGTTCATCTTCTCCGGCGTGGTGTGCACCATGTGGAAGATCGCGACATCGGGGTCGCGGGCCGTCAGGCTGAGCAAGGTGGCCGCGCAGGTCGCGATGTCGGTGATGAAGGTGGGGCAGCGGTAGGGTTCCAGCAGCAAGGTCGCCAGATTGGCTTCCAGCGTCTGCCACTGTTGCCAGTGCTCGACGGCGGGTGGCGGCATCTCGCAAGGGCTTTCCGAGGGGGAGTCAAACGCGGGAGACAGTTGGAGCGCCTGCATGATGGATCGTCCTTGGCCGTGGCAACAGAGTCGACTTCACCTTACGCCGCGTCCGGAATTCGGTGTTCAGGGCTTCACCCAGGGTCCATCACACTGGTGTGAACGATCTCACGCAAGCCAGGGGGCTGAATTGCTGCACATCTGTGCACATAATCTGACCTTCGGCTGTTCCTGTTTTTTCAGCCCTGATTTCGCCACCAGACTTGCCATGTTCAAACGGATTCTTGATGTACTGAAGGCCACCGCTGTTTCCCTGTTGCTGGTGGTGACCACCACCATCGGCTTCTCATCGATGATGCCGTTCGCACTGTTGAAACTGGTGCTCCCATTCCGGATCGTACGCATGGTGTTCGACCCGATCATCGCCGGCATCGGGCATTGGTGGAACAGCTGCAATTTCTGGTGGATGGCTGCGGTCGGGCACACGCGCTGGGACGTACAGGGTGCCGATGGCTTCAAGAAACGCGGTTGGTATCTGGTGTCCTGCAATCACCAGAGCTGGGTTGACATCCTGGTTCTGCAGAAGGTGTTCAGCGGACGCATCCCCTTCCTGAAGTTCTTCATCAAGTACGAGCTGATTTTTGTGCCCCTGGTCGGCCTGGCCTGGTGGGCGCTGGATTTCCCGTTCATGAAGCGCAAGGGTGGTTCCAGTGCGCAAAAAGATCTGGAGACGGCCCGCCAGGCTTGCGAGAAGTTCCGGGTGATCCCGACGTCGGTGATCAGTTTTGCCGAAGGCACCCGCTTCACGCAGGCCAAGCATGACCAGCAGCGCTCGCCTTTCCGTCACCTGCTCAAGCCCAAGGCGGGCGGCATCGGCATGGCGCTGGCCACCATGGGCGACATGTTCGATGCGGTGGTCGACGTCACCGTGATCTACCCCAAGGGGGTGCCGACATTCACCGATCTGATGACCGGCCACATTCCCGAAATCGTGGTGCGGGTGCACGAGGTGAAGATTCCCGAGCATCTGCTGCCCAAGGATGGCTCGGCGGCCGAACGCGGCGCCGTGCAGGAGTGGTTGAATGAGCTGTGGGCCCGCAAGGACGTCGAGATCGACGCCCTCAACGCGGAGTTCAAGAAGCAGGCTTGATGTTCTGAAGGGGCTTGCGCAGGCGATCAAACTCGGCCGGGGCCACGTACTGCAGTAACTCTTTGCCCTTGTGGTCGATTGTGACGCTCAGGCCCTTGTCGGGGTACAGCCAGTACTCCAGATTGGTTTGTCCGCTCAGCTTCTGCGCCGGGGCACCGAAGCGGGCCTCGATGGTGGCCGCATCCAGATGTGCTGAAGGGATGAAGCCCACGGCAATGATGGGTGCCTGAAGGGCCATCACCTGGTCCGCAGTGCTCAGCACATACTTGCGTGTGGTGCTTTCCATGAATTCAGCTTTCACGGCGTGTTCGCGAAAGAGCTGGATCTGGGCATCGGTGGCGTGCGCGGTGAGGACCAGGCGACCTGTGATGAGTCCGATGGAGGCGCTTTCGACATAGGCTTCCAGGGTGCCCGTTTCACCCGGAGCCGCGATTACGGCCATTTGAAAGTCGGATGACCAGCGGTGCTGGGCATCCGCCAGGGTGCTGGGCTTCACCTCAGTGGCCCCAGATGCGGGGGCGGCAGCCATGGTTGCCAAGGTCAGGCCCAGCACCTGGCTGCTCCCACCGGGCAGGGCTTTCACTTCCCAGGGCATCTGCTGTGCGGGCTGCGCTGTGCCCGTGGTGAAAGCATCACGCCCCATCACGATGGCTGCAGAAATGACCAGTGCCCCGAGCACCATGGCGGCTATCAAGCCAGCTTTTTTCAATCCAGTCATGGGTGTCTTACATCGCTTGAAACTTCACAGGCAGGTGGCCCTGCGGGGGAGATTGTGGCATCCCCCTGCCACACCTCCTCCGTTCGGACCGCAGTCGTTTTACGCCCCGAAACATCCTTGTGTTGAACTTCCGGGCGAGGCCGGAGTCTCACTGCTTCACCTGGAGGGCAAGCGATGCGAGTGAAACGTTGCTGGATGACAGGGTGCATGGCCCTGGTGCTGCTGGTGGCTGGCCGCGGGGCCGATGCTACTGAGCGAGAAGAGGGCGCACGGGAACCTGATGACTGGGTGACCCTGTCGAGCCCACTCTCTGCCGAGGAAACCGTGCGTCGTTTGCGGCGTGCCGCAGAGCGGCGCGGGCTGGCGGTGGTGGCCGAGGTCAAACCTGCGGCCACCGACACCAAGGCCGCCGTGCTGGTTCTGGGCACGGAAGACGGGCACACGCCCATGCTTCAGGAGGTTCAGGCACCGTTGCCTGAGCTCCCACTTCAACTGGTGGTCGAGGCGGCTGAAGACGGTTCCAGTCGGGTCAGTTACCGACGTTCGCGGGCGTGGCTTCGTAACGAGGGGCTGCCTGAGGAGTGGCGCGCGCGTCTGGCGCGCCTGCCTCAGGTGGTCGCGACCTTGCGGTCAAGACAATCAGGCGTCAATGGCCTGAGTTGATCCAGCCTGCTTGCGCAGTTCGTATTTCTGGATCTTGCCCGTCGAGGTCTTGGGCAGTTCGCCGAAGACGATCGCGCGCGGAACCTTGAAGCCGGCCAGGTGCTCCTTGCAGTGGGCGACGATGTCTTCCACCGTGACGGATGCACCGGGGCGCAACTCGATGAAGGCGCAGGGCGTTTCGCCCCACTTGGGGTCGGGCTTGGCGACCACCGCAGCAGCCATCACGGCGGGGTGGCGGTAGAGTACGTCTTCCACCTCGATGGACGAGATGTTCTCGCCACCGGAAATGATGATGTCCTTGCTGCGGTCCTTGATCTTCACGTAGCCATCGGGGTACATGACGGCCAGGTCACCGGTGTGAAACCACCCGCCATGGAAGGCTTCTGCCGTGGCCTTGGGGTTCTTCAGGTAACCCTTCATGGTGGTGTTGCCGCGGAACATGATTTCGCCCATGGTTTCGCCATCACGCGGCACCGGCTTCATGGTCAGCGGGTCGAGCACATCCACATTGCGGGTCAGGTGGTAATTCACCCCCTGGCGGGCATTGAGTCGGGCGCGCTCACCCACGGGCAGGTCCTGCCACTCGTCGTGCTTGACGCACACCGTGGCGGGGCCGTACACCTCGGTCAGGCCGTACACATGGGTCAGGTCGATGCCCATCACTTCCATGCCTTCGATCATGGCGGCGGGTGGTGCAGCGCCTGCGACCAGGGCTTTCACGGTGTGGGTCAGGCCCTTCTTCATGTCGTCCGGTGCACTCAGCATGGCGTTGTGCACGATCGGAGCAGCGCAGTAGTGCGTGACGCCATGGTCGCGGATCGCTTCGAAGATGGCTTTCGGGTCAACACGGCGCAGACACACGTTGACAGCAGCGCGCGCGGCGACCGTCCAGGGGAAGCACCAGCCATTGCAGTGGAACATCGGCAATGTCCACAGGTAGACAGCGTGCTTGGCCATGTCCCACTCGAGGATGTTCGAGATGGCGTTCAGGGCTGCGCCGCGGTGGTGGTAGACCACGCCTTTGGGGTTGCCAGTGGTGCCCGAGGTGTAGTTCAGGCTGATTGCCTGCCACTCTTCGGCCGGGAAGGGCCACACAAAGTGGGCATTGCCCTGGGCGAGGAAGGCTTCATAGCTCATGCTGCCCACGGGTTGGCTCTTGCCGGTGTACAGGCTGTCTTCGGTGTCGATGATCAGCAGCGGGGCCTTGCTTTCGCGCAGGGCCAGTGCCTTGGCGATCACGCCGCTGAATTCGGGGTCAACAATCAGTGCCTTGGCCTCGCCGTGGTCCAGCATGAAGGCAATGGCTTCCGGGTCGAGGCGGGTATTGAGGGTGTTGAGCACCGCGCCCGTCATCGGGATGCCGAAGTGGGCCTCCACCATCGGGGGCGTGTTGGGCAGCATCACGGCCACGGTGTCGCCCAGGCCGATGCCGTGCTGGCTCAGCGCGCTGGCGAGCTGGCGGCAGCGCTTGTAGGTTTCAGCCCAGGTCTGGCGGAATTCGCCATGGATGATGGCCAGCCTGTCCGGGTAGACAGCGGCTGTGCGCTCGATGAAAGAGAGCGGGGTGAGGGGAGCAAAGTTGGCGTCGTTGCGCGGAAGGTCTTGTTCGTAGATGTTCGACATGCTTTGGGTCTCCGGACAGCCTTCCATTTTTCCCCTGGGGTTCGGGTTTTGCCTATTGGGCTAATCCCTAGGTTTTTCGGTCACAACTGAGATGCGTACGTTGTCGACCGTCACGACCTGCCCGGCGCGGATCTTGGCCGTCTTGCGTGACTCGGGTTGACCGTCGACCTGCACCATGCCTTCGCTGACCATGGTCTTGGCGCGTCCACCACTGTCGGCGAGGCCGGTGGCCTTGAGCAGGCTGTCGAGGGGGATGAACTCCCCGCGGAGTTCAAATTCGAGTTGTTTCATATTGAATGCAATCCAGATGACCTAGGGTAGATGCGGACGTCCAGGCCACCTGCTTGTTTGTAAGGTCAAGGCACAATCGCCCTATTGTGAGAATTTCTGTTTCCAGATGGCAGAATTCGCGCCCGCCCACCATTGTCCCGCCAGAGTGCGGGCCTTCCACGGACTTGACGGAGAACAGGCATGAACCGACCTTTGATGCAAGTGGTCGATCCCCAGATCGGGGAATCGGATCCCGCCGCGATTCGCCAGGTTTTTGACGCCCAGTTGGCCACGGCACTGAAGTGGCGTGAGTCGACCGCGGCAGAGCGCATTGAGCGCCTGAAGAAGCTGCGCGAAGCCATGCTGGCGCGTCGCGATGATTTCTACGCGGCCTTTGAAAAAGACTACCGCAAGCCCTCTGCCGAGGTGGATGCCACCGAGCTGATGCCCGTGCTCGACGAAATCCGTCATGCCATTGGCAACCTCAAGAAGTGGATGAAGCCGACCCGTGTGTGGCCCACCATGGGTACGGTGGGGACGCGCGCCTGGATCCAGTACCAGCCGCGCGGGCGCAGTCTCATCGTGGCACCTTGGAATTTCCCGCTCAACCTGTGTTTCGGCCCGATGGTGTCGGCGCTGGCGGCCGGCTGCACGGTCATCCTCAAGCCGTCCGAGATGACCCCTTCGGTGAGCACGGTGATGGCCGAGGTTATCGCCGATACCTTTGCACCGGACGAGGTCGCCTTGTTCGAGGGGGCCTTGAAGACGTCACAGGTGCTGCTCGACCTGCCGTTTGACCACATCTTCTTCACCGGTTCGCCTGCCGTCGGCAAGATCGTGATGACGGCGGCTGCCCGTCACCTGACCAGTGTGACCCTCGAGTTGGGCGGCAAGTCGCCGGTCATCGTGGACCAGACGGCCGATGTGCGTCTGGCAGCAGAGACCCTGATGTGGGGCAAGCTGGTCAACAGTGGCCAGATCTGTGTCGCGCCCGACCACGTGTATGTGCACCGTGCCGTCAAGGAGCAATTCGTGCAGGCATGCCGCGAGGTGGTGGCCGAACGCTACGGCCAGACCCCCGATGCGCAACGCGCCAGCCGTGACTTCACCCGCATCATCAACCAGCGCCATACCCAGCGCATTGCCGGCCTGTTGCAAGACGCCAAGGACCGTGGGGCCCGTGTGCTGATGGGCGGGGATGTCGATGCCGCGAGTTGCTATATCGCCCCGACCTTGATCGACCGGGTGCCTGCGGAAGCCAGCATCATGAGCGAGGAAATCTTCGGCCCGGTGCTGCCGGTGATCGAGTTCGACGACCTCACGACGGTGATCCGCAGCATCAATGCCGACCACAAGCCGCTGGCCCTCTACATCTGGAGCAGGGACTCGGCCAACACACAGCGCATCCTGACCGAAACAAGCTCGGGTGGCGTGGCCATCAACCACTGCCTGTTGCACTATGCGCACGGCAACCTGCCGTTTGGTGGGGTCAACAATTCCGGCATCGGCAATGCCCACGGCCACTTTGGTTTCAAGACCTTCTCGCACGAGCGTGGGGTGCTGAAGTCCGGCCCGGTGATGATGGCCCGCATGTTCTTCCCGCCCTACACGGAAGCGCGCAAGAAGATCATCCGCATGGTCGCAGACAGCCTGCGTCTGCCATCCTTGTTCTGAACCGGGGTGAGCCTGGCCGATAATCCGGTCTGGCTCGTCCGAAACCGGCCCGCCGCCTGCTACCCCGGTAGCCATGTGGCGGGCTTTTTGCATGTGCGTGCGACGTGGATATCTTCATTCAACAACTGATCAATGGTCTGGTGCTGGGCAGCATGTATGCCCTGGTGGCGCTGGGCTACACGATGGTCTACGGCATCATCAACCTCATCAACTTCGCGCACGGCGAGGTGCTCATGGTGGGGGCCCTGGTGAGCTGGAGCGTGGTCACCTCGCTGGAATCGACCGGCTGGCCTGGCTGGGTCATCTTGCTGATCGGCCTGCTGGCGGCCATCGTCGCCTGCATGGTGCTCAATTTCGTGATCGAGAAGCTCGCCTACCGGCCTTTGCGCAACGCGCCCCGGCTGGCACCGCTGATCACGGCCATGGGCATGTCGCTGCTGTTGCAGACGCTGGCCATGATCATCTGGAAGCCTGATTACAAGCCATTCCCTATTCTGTTGCCCGATGACCCGATCGAGTTCATGGGCGCCACCACCAATCTGGTGCAGATCCTGATCCTGGTGGTGTCGGCTGCCACGCTTTGTGGCTTGATGGCCCTCATCCATGGCACCCGGTTGGGCCGAGCCATGCGGGCCACGGCAGAAAACCCCAAGGTAGCCCAACTGATGGGGGTGCGCCCCGACCGTGTGATCTCTGCCACGTTTGTCATCGGTGCTGCGCTGGCAGCGCTGGCTGGCGTCATGTGGGCGGCCAATTACGGGTCGGTGCAGCACACCATGGGCTTCCTGCCCGGTCTGAAGGCCTTCACCGCCGCCGTGTTCGGGGGCATCGGCAACCTGCCCGGCGCCATGCTGGGCGGCATCCTGCTGGGGGTCATCGAAGCACTGGGGGCCGGCTACATTGGTGATCTGACCGGCGGGGTGCTGGGCAGCAACTACCAGGACATCTTTGCCTTTGCCGTGCTGATTCTGGTGCTGACCTTGCGTCCGCAAGGTCTGCTGGGCGAGCGCGTGGCAGACCGCGCCTGACCGGAGCCTCGACATGCTGATTCTCAACAAGAACAACAAATGGGGCGCCGCTACCGTTGTGCTGCCCCTGCTGCTGGTGCTGCCGCTGGTGCTGCAAAGCCAGGGCCAGGCCTGGGTGCGCATCCTCGATGTGTCGCTGATCTACATCCTGCTGGCACTGGGGCTCAACATCGTGGTGGGTTTCGCTGGCCTGCTGGACCTGGGCTATGTCGCCTTCTATGCGGTCGGTGCCTATCTGTTTGCCCTGCTGGCCTCGCCGCATCTCACCGACAACCTGCCGGCCGTGGCTGCGCTGTTTCCCAATGGCTTGCACTGGCCGGTGTGGGTGGCGATTCCGCTGGGGGCTGCGCTGGCCGGGGTGGTTGGTGTGCTGCTGGGTGCGCCCACGCTGAAACTGCGCGGTGACTACCTGGCCATCGTGACCCTGGGCTTTGGTGAAATCATCCGCGTGTTCATGAACAACCTGGATGCCCCGGTCAACATCACCAACGGCCCCAAGGGCATCGGCAGCATCGATCCCTTCCGTGTGTTCGGCATCAACCTGGGCGAGCGGCTGCACGTAGGGGGCATGACCATCGAGCCAGTGACCCTGCACTACTACCTGTTCCTGCTGATCGTCGCGCTGGCCATCGTGGTGTGTCTGCGCCTGCAGAACTCGCGTCTGGGGCGAGCCTGGATGGCCATCCGCGAAGACGAAATTGCTGCCAAAGCCATGGGGCTCAATACGCGCAACCTGAAGCTGCTGGCTTTCGGGCTGGGCGCCATGTTCGGCGGCGTGGGCGGGGTGCTGTTTGCCTCGTTCCAGGGCTTCGTGTCGCCAGAGTCGTTCTCCTTGCAGGAGTCGGTGATGATCGTCGCCATGGTCGTGCTCGGCGGGCTGGGCCACATCCCGGGCGTCATCCTGGGGGCGTTCCTGCTGGCAGCGCTGCCCGAGGTCTTGCGCTATGTGGCGAGCCCCTTGCAAGCCATGACAGATGGCCGGCTGGATGCGGCCATCCTGCGTCAGTTGCTCATCGCGCTGGCGATGATCGGCATCATGCTGGCGCGGCCTCGTGGCTTGTGGCCCTCGCCGCGCCATGAGGATCAGCTGGCTGCAGCCGCATCCGACAAGGAGGCCGCATGAGCACCGCTTTGCTGCAAGTGAGTGGGGTGTCCAAGCGCTTCGGCGGGGTGCAGGCGCTCTCTGACGTGGGGCTGACCATCCCTGAAGGCCAGATCCATGGGCTGATCGGCCCCAATGGCGCCGGCAAGACGACTTTCTTCAACATGATCACCGGCCTGGTGCCCTCCGACGGAGGCCGCTTCGAGCTGGATGGCCAGGCCTACAAGCCCACCGCGGTCCATGAGGTGGCCAAGGCGGGTATTGCGCGGACCTTCCAGAACATCCGCCTGTTTGCCGACATGTCGGTACTCGACAACGTGCGGGTTGGCCGGCATGTGCGCACCCGCGTGGGCTGGTGGCAGGCGGTGTTGCGCACCCCCGCCTTTGTGCGCGAAGAGCACCAGATCACCCGTGATGCCCGCGCGCTTCTGGCCTTTGTGGGGCTGGAGCACAAGGCTCAGCACCCGGCCCGTACCCTGAGCTATGGTGACCAGCGTCGGCTGGAAATTGCCCGCGCGCTGGCGACCGAGCCGCGACTGCTGGCGCTGGACGAGCCAGCCGCCGGCATGAATGCCACCGAGAAGCTGCAGTTGCGCGAATTGATCGAGCGCATCCGCGCCCAGGGGCGCGCCGTGCTGCTGATCGAGCACGACGTCAAGCTGGTGATGGGGCTGTGTGACCATGTGACCGTGCTGGATCAGGGCAGGCTGATTGCATCGGGCTCGCCTGCTCAGGTGCAGCGTGATCCGGCTGTGATCGCGGCTTATCTGGGTACGGCCCACCAGCCGACTGCAGCGTGAAGAGGACGAGATGAGCACCGTGGATGTTTCAGTGTCGATGTCGGTGAGCATCGAGGTGGACGAGCTGACCGAACCGCAGCTGTCCGTGCGCCAGTTGCATGTCGCCTATGGCGGCATCCAGGCGGTCAAGAATCTGAACCTGGACCTGTATGCCGGCGAGCTGGTCAGCCTCATTGGCGCCAACGGCGCTGGCAAGACCACCACCTTGAAGGCCATATGCGGCCTGTTGGCGCCACAGTCTGGCGAGGTCCGCTTCAATGGGCATCCCATTGCCGGACAAGGCCCGTGGGCCCTGGTTGAGCAGGGGCTGGTGATGGTGCCGGAAGGCCGCGGCATTTTCGCCCGCATGTCGATCGACGAGAACCTGCGCATGGGCTGCTACCTGCGCAAGGACAAGGATATCGAGTCCGACATCGACACCGTTTACCGGCGTTTCCCGCGTCTGAAGGAGCGGCATCGCCAGTTGGCGGGGACCTTGTCGGGCGGGGAGCAGCAACTGCTGGCCATGGGGCGAGCCCTGCTGGCCAAGCCCAGGCTGCTGCTGCTCGACGAGCCCACCATGGGTTTGGCGCCCATCATGGTCGACCAGATTTTCGAGGTGGTGCGTGAGGTCTCGTCGATGGGGGTGACGGTGCTGCTGGTTGAGCAGAATGCCCTCCGCGCACTGGAGATGGCCGACCGCGCCTATGTGCTTGATTCGGGTGAACTGGTGCTGTCCGGGCCCGCCAAGGAGCTGCTGGACAACCCACAGGTGCAGGCGGCCTACCTGGGCGCCTGACCTGAGGGCAGGGCGGCGTTCACAACGCCGCGATGATCTTCTCGGCCAGGGTCTTCAGATGGGCCGTGTCAGCCATGTGGGTGGCGTGCGGCTTGCGCAGGTCAGCCAGCGAGCCGGGGATCACGTGGATGTGAAAGTGCGGCACGGTCTGGCCTGCACCCGGGCCATTGAGCTGCATCAGCACCACGCCGTCGGCGCCCAGGCCCTTCTTCTGGGCATTGCCAATCTTGCGCACGGTGGCCATGCAGGCTGCTGCAGCGGCGTCCGACAGCTCGAACAGCGTGACGGCCGGCTCCTTCGGGATCACCAGGGCGTGGCCTTCGGTCTGCGGCATGATGTCCATGAAGGCCAGCGTGTGCTCGTCTTCATGCAGCTTGATGCAGGGAATTTCGCCGCGCAGGATCTTGGCAAAGATGTTCTGAGGGTCGTAAGACGACATGAACGGGGCTCCTTGTGAGGGTGAAAGGCGTCAGGCGCTGTGCTTGTCGGCTTCGCTGGTGAAAGCGTCGGCATAGAAGCATTCGGTGGGCAGGCCAGCCTGGGCGGTGAATTCGCGCTGGGCCACCTGCACCATGACCGGTGCGCCACAGGCGTAGACCTCATGTCCAGCCAGGCTTGGCAGGTCGTCCAGCACCGCCTGGTGAACGAAGCCAGTGCGGCCGCTCCACAGGTCTTCAGGTTTGGCTTCTGACAGCACGGGCACATAGCGCAGCCAGGGCAGGCGTGCTACGGCCTGTTCGACCCAGTCGTTCAGGTACAGGTCCGCCTTGCTGCGGCAGCCCCAGTACAGCACGGTCGGGCGGGTGATGCCCTGGTGTTCCATGTGCTCGATGATGGCCTTGATCGGTGCGAAGCCTGTACCCGATGCCAGCAGCACGATGGGCTTGTCGCTGTCTTCACGCAGGAAGAAGGAGCCGTAAGGCCCTTCCACGCGCAGGATTTCCTTTTCTTTCATTTCACCGAAGACGTGATCGGTGAATTTGCCACCCGGCATGTGGCGCAGGTGCAGCTCGATGCCGTCACTGAGCGTGTGCGGCGCGTTCGCCATCGAGTAGCTGCGGCGGCTGCCATCCTTGAGGATGAACTCGATGTACTGGCCGGCACGGAAGCCGAAGCTGTGCGTGGCCGGCAATTGCAGGCGCATCACGATCACGTCGGGTGCCACGCGGGTGAGGCTGGTCACGCGGGTGGGCATCTTGACGATGGGGAAGTTGCCCTCGGACACCACCTGGCGGGATTCCAGCACCAGATCGGTTTGTGGGGTGGCGCAGCAGGTCAGGACCCAGCCGGCCGCCTCTTCTTCGGGGCTCAAGGCCTTGGTCTGGTGGGCACCGTGGATGACGCGGCCCTCGATCAGTTTGCATTTGCAGGAACCGCAGGCGCCGTCCTTGCAACCGTAAGGCAGGCCGACGCCCGCATCGATGGCGGCGCCGAGCACGGTCTGGTCGCGCTGCATGGTGAACTGGCGGCCGCTGGGTTCGATGGTGACGGAAAAGCTCATGAACAATCTCGACAGGGGTGACAATCGCGGCGTTATTGTCCCTCACCGCACCGCTTTCCCTCCAGCCTGATGAGCAACTTCAGCATGCTTCGCCCCGCTCGCTTTCGCCGCACCCGCATTTTGATCATTGGCTGCGGTGATGTCGGGCAGCGTCTGGCCCGCCTGGTGACACCTCACACACGTGTGCTGGCGCTGACCTCCAGCCCCGAGCGCCAGGTATCGCTGCGGGCGCAGGGGCTCGTGCCTTTGCTGGGCAATCTGGATGACCCCCGTACCCTGGGGCGACTGGCCGGGCTGGCGCAACGTGTGGTGCACCTGGCGCCGCCGCCCAGCACCGGCGACCGTGACCCGCGCACCGTCAACCTGTTGCGAGCCCTCGCCCGCAGAGGGCAGGTGCGGGCGCTGGTCTATGGCAGTACCACCGGGGTGTATGGCGACGCGCAAGGTCAATGGGTGGACGAAACCCGCGCGCTGGCGCCGCAGACGGATCGGGCCCGCCGGCGTGTGGCAGCTGAACAGGCCGTTCGACAGTGGGGTGGTGGTGCCCGTGGCTGCGTGTTGCGCATCCCCGGCATCTATGCCCTGGACCGAGAGGGGGGCGACCCGCGTGACCGCGTGCGACGAGGGGCCCCTGTGCTGCAAGCGGCTGACGATGTCTACACCAACCACATCCACGCAGATGACCTGGCCCGGGCCTGTCTGGCAGCGCTGTGGCGTGGTCGCCCCGGCCGCGTCGTGCAGGTCTGTGACGACCAGACCTTGCCGATGGGTGATTACTTCGATCTGGTCGCTGATCTGGCGGGTCTGGATCACCCCCCACGGCTCAGCAGGGCAGAAGCGCGCCAGCAACTGTCGCCCATGCAGATGTCGTTTCTGAGCGAGTCACGCCGTTTGCGCAACCAGCGCCTGAAGACCGAGTTGCGCCTGCAACTGCGCTACCCCACGGTGCGCGAGGCCTTTGCTGCTCAGGCCTGAGGGGCGGCTGTCTTGTCTTTGAATGTGCATTGAGCGGCTACGCTGCATTCCCAGCAACGGGGTTTGCGTGCCTGGCAGATGTAGCGTCCATGCAGGATCAGCCAGTGGTGAGCATGCTGCATATAGGGCGCAGGGATGCGCTTGAGCAGCTTGAGTTCAACCTCCAGCGGGGTCTTGCCGGTGGCCAGCCCGGTGCGGTTGCCCAGTCGGAAGATGTGGGTGTCGACCGCCATGGTGGGTTGACCAAAAGCGACGTTGAGCACCACGTTGGCCGTCTTGCGACCTACGCCTGGCAGCTTTTCCAGCGCTTCACGGGTCTGGGGTACCTGGCTGCCGTGCTCGTCGATCAGGATGCGGCAGGTCTCCAGCAGGTGCTTGGCCTTGCTTTTGTACAGCCCGATGGTCTTGATGTAGTCGCACAGCCCGTCCATGCCCAGCGCCAGGATGGCCTCGGGCGTATGGGCGACAGGAAACAGCTTGCGCGTGGCCTTGTTGACACCTACATCGGTGGCTTGTGCGGACAACAGGACCGCCGTGAGCAGCTCGAACGGCGTGCTGTACTCCAGCTCGGTTTCCGGGTGGGGGTTGGCCGCCTGCAAGGTGGCAAAGAAGGTCTCGATGTCGGCCGTCTTCATCGGCTTGCTGCTGGCTGTCATGTGGGTTTTCCTGCTGATCGACCGAGATGGTAATGCGGCTGGGCGCCGCACTTCGCTCACATCAGCACGACGGCGTCAGGCAATTCATTGACATCGAGCTCATGCTGATGGGCCGGGAAGTGCTGTCTCAACAGGGCATCGACCTCCGCAATCGCACCACGCATGCCTTGCTCGAACGCACCTTGTGCCAGCTGGGTTCCCAAGGTGTCGGCCATGGCCTGCCATTGGGCCTTGCTGACGTGTTCGCTGAGGCCGCGGTCGGCGATGATCTCGATGCGGCGGTCCGCCAGCAGCAGATAGATCAGCACGCCATTGTTCTGTGCGGTGTCCCAGACCCGCAGGCGGCTGAACACCTCGATCGCGCGTTGGCGAGCGGACATGCCTCGCCAGAGCAGGGGCAGGGGAAGGCTTGCTTCCACGCACAGACGCAATTCGCCACGGTGGTGTATTTCGCTCTGCCGTACGGCCTCTTCCAGCCTTTTCAAGCCTGAGGGCGTCAAGGCGCGGCGCGCATCACCGGCGTCAAGCCAGAGGTGTCGGAGGGTTCGTCGCCACGTCTGCATGGTGATATGCCTGCCTTACCAGTTGCCGGAGGCGCCACCGCCCCCGAAGTCACCGCCACCGCCGGAGGAAAAACCGCCGCCTCCGCCGCCGCCCCATCCACCGGACGAACCACCGCCCCAGCCTCCACCACCCCAGCTGCCGCCACCACCACTGCTGGCGAACACCAGGGACAACAAGGAGCCGAAGATCCACCAGCCGAGGGCCAGCAGGATGCTGCCCGACAGCAGCATGGCCAGCCCGCCCATGGCGACACCGGTCACCAGAGCCACCAACTTGGTGCTCATCATGCGGGCCAGAAAGCCACTGATGAAGGCACAGGCCACCAGCTCGAACACCATCAGCGGCCCGAACAGCACCCCGCCGGACGGGGGCGCATCCGGACTGGCGGCAGGTTCTGGCAGGTTTTCCCCGCCAATGCGGGCGTCCAGCTGGTCGATGGCCTTGTCCAGGCCGCCGGCAAAGTCGCCTGCCTTGAAGGACGGGGTGATGGCCTGATCGATGATGCGCTTGGCAGCCAGGTCGGGCACGGCCCCTTCCAGGGCCTTGGCCACCTCGATGCGAACCCGGCGGTCCTGCTTGGCGACGACCAGCAGCAAGCCGTCCCCCACATCCTTGCGCCCAATCTTCCAGGTGTCACCCACGCGCTGCGCGTAGGCGGCTATGTCTTCCGGTTGGGTTGTGGGGACCAGCAGGATCACCAGTTGGCTGCCCCGCTTTTTTTCCAGTGCGGCCAGCTTGCCTTCCAGTGCCTGGGTTTGGTCGGCACTCAGTGTGCCGGTCTGGTCGATGACATGGGCCGTGAGTGCCGGCACGGGCAGCACGCCACCCGTGTCGTCTGCACGCGCCCATCCCACCATGACGAGACACCAAGTCAGGGCCATGGCCATGCCCATCAGGTAGCCCCGCCAGCCAGAGCGCCAGTTGGTCGGGCGCATCAGCAGTGCAGACACGTCAGCTTATTTCTTGTTGAAATCGACCGTGGGCGGGGTGGAGATCTGGGCCTCGTTCTGCACCGTGAAGTTGGGCTTGACCTCGTAGCTGAACACCTTGGCAGTCAGGTTGCTCGGGAAGCTGCGGACCAGCACGTTGTAGTCCTGCACCGACTTGATATAGCGGTTGCGGGCCACCGTGATGCGGTTTTCAGTGCCTTCCAGTTGCACGCGCAGGTCCTGGAAGCCCTGATTGGCTTTCAGGTTGGGGTAGTTTTCACTGACCACCATCAGCCGCGACAGTGCGCCCGAGAGCTCACCTTGCGCCTGCTGGAACTTGTTGAAGGCTTCCGGGTTGTTGATCAGCTCGGGGGTGGCCTGGATGCTGGTGGCCTTGGAGCGGGCCTCGATCACCTTGGTCAGGGTGTCCTGTTCAAAGCTGGCCTCGCCCTTGACGGTGGCGACGATATTGGGGATCAGGTCAGCGCGGCGCTGATACTGGTTCAGCACCTCGGACCAGGAAGACTTGGTCTGTTCGTCCAGACGCTGGAAGTCGTTGTAGCCACAGCCGGACAGGGATGCGACCACCACCGCCGCAGCGATGGCCTTGCTCAGGCGAGAAAAGCGAGTAGATGAAGAGACGGGCATGCGAGATCCTCTGACGTTTGTTCCTTGTGAACACACGCAGCATAAATGAGGATCATGTCGCCTGGTCTCAAGAGGCGTGATGCAAATCAGGCAGCAGCCAGATTGGGCGGCAGATCGTGGCAGGACAGCACCTGGTGTGCGCGCGACTGCGGATAGCGCTCTCGGACAATGCGCACGGCCCCTTTGGGCGTATCGGCGAGCACCTTCAGAACACGCTTGACCGCCTGCTGGGAGGGGTTGAGGACGACCATCGCTGACACCTCGAAGAGGTGCAGGGCCGGTTCAATCGCAAGGTTCATCAGGGCACGCATGACAGTCTCCACTTTCTCTGGCGGGTAGTGCGCCCGCTCTTGATGCAATCATGCATTTTGCGGGCCATGCGTGACACCGGAATGACCCTCAAATAGGGGAAAACGAGGGTAATTGGGCCTATGGCGTTTGACAAGGATCAGCCTGGTGGCTGTCGCCGCGCACGGGCGCGAGCCAAGGCCGCCTCGATGGTGGCGCGCTTGCGGTCCAGCACGGCCGGATCGGTCAGGCGCGACTCATCTTCCAGGTGCGCCAGCTTGTGTTCGCCTTTGGCCAGTAGCCGTTCGGCATTGTCTTTGGCCGCTTGCACCAGTCGCACCTTGTGGAAGGCGTAGCGGCTCCTGGCCTGATCGGCCTGCTGGGGGCTCCAGGCGGCCCAGCCGGTGGCCGTCGCTGGGCTGGTCGTCGCAGGCTCCATGCTGATGCAGTCCACAGGGCAGGCGGGCACGCAGAGCTCGCAGCCCGTGCACAGGGGCTCGATCACGGTGTGCATGTGTTTGGGTGAGCCGACGATGCAATCGACCGGGCAGGCCTTGATGCACAGCGTGCAGCCTATGCACCAGCTCTCGTCGATCACGGCCACCGTCAGGGGGCCTTCTTCGCCGTAGTACGGGTCGAGCGGAGCATAGGCGAGGCCGGTGGCCTGTGCGAGGCGGCGCACGCCCTCATCCCCACCGGGGGGGCACTGGTTGATGCCGGCTTCGCCGCGGGCAATCGCCTCGGCATAGCCAGCACAGTCAGGGTAGCCGCAGCGCGTGCATTGCGTCTGCGGCAGCAGGTCATTGATCAGATTGGCGTCCAGCATCACGGGCGCCAGTCTACATGCCCCGGCTTATTCGGCAGCGGGCGTGCTGACCTTGGCTCGGCTGCGCGGGGCTGTTTTGCTGGCAGCCTTGCTCGCCACCTTGGCGGCCGGTTCAACCGATGCTGGTGCCGGTGCTGGAGCCTGAGCCTGCGTGGTACCTGGCTTGTTGTGGGCGTAGATGAAGGCCTTCACCTGCGGATAGGCCAGGTCGCGCCAGCGTCGGCCAGCGAAGATGCCGTAGTGCCCTGCGCCCGGCACGGTGTAGTGCTGGCTGTGGGCCTTCGGGATGCTGCTGCACAGGTCGTGTGCAGCCTCGGTCTGGCCGGCACCGGAGATGTCGTCCAGCTCACCCTCCACGGTCAGGAGCGCCGTGGTCTTGATGTCTTGCGGACGAACGAATTCGGGCTTGCCTTGCGGGTTGCGGACCTGCCAGGTGCCGTTGACCAGGGCGAAGTCCTGGAACACCGTCTTGATGGTGTCGAGGTAGTACTCGGCCGGCATGTCGAGCACCGCGTTGTATTCGTCGTAGAACTGGCGGTGGGCTTCGGCGCTGTCGCCGTCACCACGGACCAGGTCCAGGAAGTAGTCGTAGTGCGAGGTGGCGTGGCGGTCCGGGTTCATGGCCACAAAGCCGGTGTGCTGCAGGAAGCCCGGGTACACACGGCGGGTGGCACCGGGGTAGTTGGGCGGCACGCGGTAGATCACATTGTTTTCAAACCACTCGAACGACTTGTTCATCGCCAGGTTGTTCACGGCAGTGGGTGACTTGCGGGCATCAATCGGGCCGCCCATCATCGTCATGGACAGCGGCGTCTGTTCGCCCCGACTGGCCATCAGCGAGATGGCGGCCAGCACCGGCACCGTGGGTTGGCACACCGAGATCACGTGCACATTGGGGCCGACCGCGCGGATGAATTCCTGAACATAGTTCACGTAATCATCAAGGTGGAAGGCGCCTTCTTCCATGGGCACCATGCGGGCGTCGACCCAGTCGGTGATGTAAACCTTGTGGTCCTGCAGCAGGGTACGCACGGTATCGCGCAGCAGGGTGGAGTGGTGGCCGGAAAGCGGCGCCACCACCAGCACCGACGGTTGCTCGCGCATCTTGGAGAGCAACTCGGCGTTGTCGGTGAAACGCTTGAAGCGCAGCAGGCGGCAGAAGGGCTTGTGCACGACCACCTGCTCCTGGATCACGACATCGGTGCCCTGCACGTTGACGTGGTTGATCTCGAATTCGGGCTTTTCGTATTCCTTGGTCAGCCGGTGCAGCAGATCGTAGCCAGCCGACATGCGTTGCGCCTGCGGGATGTGCGCCATGGGCGACAGCGGGTTGCTGAACAGCTTGGCGGTGGCACTGGCGAATTCGGAGAAGGGGCTCAACCAGGCGCGGTTGGTCTCATAGATCTGATAGAGCATCGGGTGACCTCAGTTTGCAGTGTTGTGTGATCCCTGCTTGGGCTTGGCGCGGCACCTTGTGGGTGGCGTTGTGCGCTGCAGCATAAGCCGTTTTAGACCATTTTGGCACTGGTGTCCACCCTGTGGTCATGACAACAACCGGGCGCAAATGGCCCAATACGCCGTGAACAATTTAACGAATCGGGTTTGTTTCAGGCAAAGAAAAAGGGCTCCGAAGAGCCCTTGTCGGTTCGCCTGTAGCGCGCCGGTGTTTACATCACAGCCTTGATGGCAGCAGCCACGGCCTTGATGTTCTTGGTGTTGAGCGCAGCCACGCAGATACGGCCGGAGTCGACACCATAGATGCCGAATTCCGAGCGCAGACGCTGCATCTGGGCAGCATTCAGGCCGGAATAGCTGAACATGCCCTTCTGACGGGTGATGTAGCTCAGGTCGCCTTGCACGCCGGCAGCGGTCAGCTCGTTGACCAGGGCCTTGCGCATGTCCTTGATGCGCACGCGCATTTCGGTCAGCTCGTCTTCCCACATCTTGCGCAGCTCGGGGTTGGTCAGCACGGATGCGACCACGGTGGCGCCATGGGTGGGCGGGTTGGAATAGTTGGTGCGGATCACGCGCTTGAGCTGGCTCAGCACGCGTGCGGCTTCTTCCTTCGACTCGCTGACGATGCTCAGTGCACCGACGCGCTCGCCGTACAGCGAGAAGCTCTTGGAGAAGCTGGTGGACACGAAGAAGTTCAGGCCGGCATCCAGGAACTTGCCGATCACCTTGCCGTCTTCGGCAATGCCTTCACCAAAGCCTTGGTAGGCCATGTCCAGGAAGGCCACCAGGTTGCGCGCCTTCACGGCGGCAATCACCTGTTCCCATTCGGCATCGCTCAGGTCGTAGCCGGTCGGGTTGTGGCAGCAGGCGTGCAGCACGATCACGGTGCCTTCTTCGGCAGCGTTCAGGGCAGCCAGCATGCCTTCGAAGTTGATGCCGCGCTTGGCTTCATCGTAGTAGGGGTAGGTGCCCACGGTGAAACCGGCGGTTTCGAAGATGGCGCGGTGGTTTTCCCAGCTGGGGTTCGAGATCAGAGCCTGCTTCTTGCCGCTGACGTTGTGCAGGAAGTCGGCACCCAGCTTCAGGCCGCCCGTGCCACCAATGGCTTGGGCGGTGACGATGCGGCCTTCGGTCACGGCAGCGTGGTCGGCGCCGAACACCAGGGCTTGCACAGCCTTGTCATAAGCGGCAATGCCCTCGATGGGCAGGTAGCCACGGGCCTTGAGCGAGGCAGCAATCTGCTGTTCGGCAGCAGCCACGCACTTGAGAAGCGGCAGTTTGCCGTCATCATTGGTGTAGACGCCCACACCCAGGTTCACCTTGTTGGGGTTGGTGTCGGCATTGAATTGTTCGTTGAGGCCCAGGATGGGATCACGGGGGGCCATTTCAACGGAAGCAAACAGCGAGGCCATGGCAAGCAGTCTCCGGTCGGTTGGGATAAGCTGAAAATCAGTAACCGCTCGACACCAGGCCGGTCTTGACTGGCTTTGGCAGGCTTGTGGCCTGCGGGCACAGTGTCGGGCAAACCCTTTATTTTATCGATGTACGTCGTCCATGTCTGAATTGATTGATGTTTCTTCTGCTTCGGCGGCCCCGGCAGAGGGAGAAAACAGCGCGCCAGACGGGCAATTCGTGAGTTTTCCCGATTCGCCGTTCCAGCTGTTTCAACCCTACCCGCCAGCGGGGGATCAGCCAACGGCCATTGCGCAGCTGGTTGAGGGCGTGGATGACGGCCTGTCTTACCAGACCCTGCTGGGGGTGACCGGGTCGGGCAAAACCTTCACGATGGCCAATGTCATTGCGCGGGTAGGGCGGCCAGCCATCATCTTTGCGCCCAACAAGACGCTGGCGGCGCAGCTCTATGCCGAGTTCCGCGAGTTCTTCCCCAAGAACGCGGTGGAGTACTTCGTCAGCTACTACGACTACTACCAGCCGGAAGCCTATGTGCCGCAGCGCGACTTGTTCATCGAGAAGGACAGCGCGATCAACGAGGCCATCGAGCAGATGCGTTTGTCGGCCACCAAGAGCATCCTGGAGCGACGCGATGTGGTGATCGTGGCCACGGTGTCGGCCATCTACGGCATCGGCAAGCCCGAGGACTACACCCAGATGCGGTTCATTGTCCGCACGGGGGACAAACTGGGCCAGCGCGACGCCATTGCCCAGCTGATCCGCATGCAGTACAGCCGCAATGACATGGACTTCTCCCGCGGGACCTTCCGTGTGCGGGGCGACACCATCGATGTCTTCCCGGCGGAACACTCCGAGTTGGCGTTGCGCATTGAGTTGTTCGACGACGAGATCGAGTCCTTGTCGTTGCTCGACCCCCTGACTGGCAAGATCCGTCAGAAGATTCCGCGCTTCGTGGTCTACCCCTCAAGCCACTACGTCACGCCGCGCGAGCAGGTGCTCAAGGCCATCGAGGGCATCAAGGACGAGTTGCGTACACGCCTCGATGAGCTCGTCAAATCCGGCAAGCTGGTGGAAGCCCAGCGGCTGGAGCAGCGCACCCGCTTCGATCTGGAAATGCTCCAGGAGGTGGGGCATTGCAAGGGCATCGAAAACTACACCCGGCATCTGTCGGGCGCCAAGCCGGGTGACCCGCCCCCTACGCTGGTCGATTACATGCCGGCCGATTCACTGATGTTCCTTGACGAGAGTCACGTCATGATCGGTCAGCTGGGCGGCATGTACAACGGTGACCGCTCCCGCAAGACCACCCTGGTGGAATACGGCTTCCGCCTGCCTTCCGCGCTGGACAACCGCCCGCTGAAGTTCGAGGAGTTCGAGCGCAAGATGCGTCAGGTGGTGTTCGTCTCGGCCACGCCGGCGGCTTATGAGCAGGAGCATGCTGGCCAGGTGGTCGAGCAGGTGGTGCGTCCCACCGGGCTGCTTGACCCCATTGTCGAAGTGCGTCCGGCCACCCATCAGGTGGACGACGTGCTGCAGGAGATCCGCATCCGTGTCGAGCAGAACGAGCGGGTGCTGATCACGACGCTGACCAAGCGCATGGCCGAGCAGCTGACCGACTACCTGACGGACAACGGGGTGAAGGTGCGCTATCTGCACTCCGACATCGACACGGTCGAGCGCGTCGAGATCTTGCGCGATCTGCGCCTGGGGACGTTCGATGTGCTGGTGGGCATCAACCTGCTGCGTGAAGGGTTGGACATCCCTGAGGTGTCTCTGGTGGCCATCCTGGATGCCGACAAGGAAGGCTTCCTGCGCGCCGAGCGCAGCTTGATCCAGACCATCGGGCGGGCGGCGCGCAACCAGAACGGCAAGGCCATCCTGTACGCAGACAAGATCACCGAGTCCATGCGCAAGGCCATTGGTGAAACCGAGCGCCGGCGCGCCAAGCAGATCGCCTATAACGAAGTACATGGCATCACGCCGCGCACCGTGAACAAGAAGGTCAAGGAACTGATCGACGGTGTCATGTCGAACGCTGCCAAGGACGATCTGCGTGCCGCAGAGGCCTTGTCGAATTCGGTGGCCGATGCCGAAGCACTCAGCGAAAAGGATCTGGGCAAGCGCATCAAGGCGCTCGAAAAGCAGATGCTCGAACACGCGCGCAACCTCGAGTTCGAACAGGCTGCGCGCTTGCGCGACCAACTGGCTCTGCTCAAGGAGCAGGCTTTCGGGGCATCGGGCGAAGACCACCTGGTGAGCTGAGGCGGGGTTGTTTCTGATGTCCCTGTTGAAACGGATCTGGCCTGTGAAAACCTCGGTGACGCTGGATGAGTCGGTGCCCAAGCAACGTGTGCTGCTGGTCTGCCTGGGCAACATCTGCCGTTCGCCCACAGCAGAAGCCGTGTTGCGCCACAAGCTGGTTCAGGCCGGCTTGGCGGCGTGGGTGGAGGTCGACTCTGCCGGCACCTATGGCGGCCATGCCGGCTGCCCGCCTGACGAGCGCGCCCAGCGCCACGCCCTGCGGCGCGGCTACCGCATGGATCATTTGCGGGCGCGGCAGGTCAGGGCGCGGGACTTCCGAGACTTCGATCTCATTCTGGCCATGGATTCAGACAACGTCGAACGTCTGCGCGAACTGTGTCCGGATGCCGCGCTGAGGGCCAAGTTGCACAAGCTCACCGACTTCCTGCCCGCTGATTCCCCGTTCGCCGGGGTGGCCGCCGTACCAGACCCGTATTACGGCGGGCCGGACGGATTCGAGCGCGTGCTCGACCTCGTGGAAGCCGCTTGTGATGGGGTGGTCCACTATTTGCATCAAAGGCTCAGCCAGCCGACCAAGGGTTCCCCCTCGGTCTAAGTTGACTGAATTGCTCGGTTACCGTATAATCGAGTCATTCACTCGGAAAAGCGAGCGTCTCCTGGTACCCCGGAGACCCCGGGGTAGCCCATTCATGGTCTATCCAGGTCACGAAGGAACGCTCGTCATTCGGTCTACTGGAGTTGAGCCATGCGATTGACCACCAAAGGGCGTTTTGCCGTTACCGCCATGATTGACCTGGCCCTGCGCGAGCACACCGGCCCGGTTGCCCTTGCTGCCATCAGCCAGCGTCAGCAGATTTCGCTGTCCTATCTGGAGCAGTTGTTCGGCAAGCTGCGTCGCCACGAGCTGGTTGAAAGCACCCGTGGCCCCGGCGGCGGTTACTCGCTGGGCCGCAAGGCCGAAGACATCACCGTCGCCGACATCATCGTCGCGGTGGACGAGCCCATTGATGCCACTGGTTGTGGCGGCAAGGAAAACTGCATGGGGGATGACGGCGCACGCTGCATGACCCATGACCTGTGGACCAGCCTGAACAACAAGATGATCGAATATCTTGATTCGATCAGCCTGCGCAAGCTGGTCGATGACCAACTGGCCAAGGGCGTGTCGGTTGAGGCGCAACCGGTCAAGCGGGCGATTTCCACCCAGCCGGTGGTGAAACCCATCAAGATCACGGCGCCTAATTCCGTGTTCGCATTGGGTTCAACCATGGTGGCGAAGTGAGTCGTCGCGTCAGCAGACGATAATCCCCCCGCATTTTTGTCGTTTTTGTTGTCAGTCCGACAGGGCTGGCGCCAGCCTGAGTCCCCCAAAATGGACATGACCCCCCATCTCCCGATCTACATGGACTACGGTGCGACCACGCCTGTGGACCCCCGTGTGGTCGATGCCATGATTCCCTGGTTGCGCGAACACTTCGGCAACCCCGCTTCGCGTACCCATGCCTACGGCTGGGAAGCTGAAGAAGCCGTTGAGAACGCCCGCAAGCAGGTCGCTGACCTGATCGGCGCCGATCCGCGAGAAATCGTCTGGACGTCCGGTGCCACCGAGTCGAACAACCTGGCCCTGAAGGGCGCTGCGCAGTTCTACAAGACCCGCGGCAAGCACATCATCACGGTCAAGACCGAGCACAAGGCTGTGCTCGACACCGTGCGTGAGCTGGAGCGTCAGGGTTTCGAGGCCACCTATCTGGATGTGCAGGAAAACGGCCTGCTGGATCTGGATGCGCTCAAGGCGGCCATCCGTCCGGACACCATCCTGATCTCGGTCATGCTGGTGAACAACGAAATCGGCGTCGTGCAGGACATCCCGACCATCGGCGCACTGTGCCGTGAGAAGGGCATCATCTTCCACGTGGACGCCGCACAGGCCACCGGCAAGGTCGCCATCAACCTGGCTGAGCTGCCGGTTGACCTGATGAGCCTGGCTTCGCACAAGATCTATGGCCCCAAGGGCATCGGCGCGCTGTATGTGCGCCGCAAGCCGCGTATCCGCATCGAGGCACAAATGCACGGTGGCGGCCACGAGCGCGGCATGCGTTCGGGCACCTTGCCTACCCACCAGATCGTGGGCATGGGTGAGGCTTACCGCATTGCCAAGGAAGAGATGCAATCGGAAAACGAGCGCATCCGTGCCCTGCAGCAGCGCCTGCTGAAGGGGCTGGAAGGCATCGAGCAGATCTTCGTCAATGGTGACCTGACCCGTCGGGTTCCCCACAACCTCAACATTTCCTTCAACTTTGTCGAAGGCGAATCGTTGATCATGGGCATCAAGGGCATCGCGGTGTCGTCTGGCTCAGCCTGTACCTCGGCCAGCCTGGAGCCCAGCTACGTGCTGCGTGCACTGGGTCGCAGCGACGAACTGGCCCACAGCTCTCTGCGCATGACCATCGGCCGCTTCACCACCGAAGAAGAAATCGATTTCGCCGTCGCGACCCTGAAGGAGCGCGTCGCCAAGCTGCGCGAACTGTCGCCCCTGTGGGACATGTACAAGGACGGCATCGATATCAGCACCATCCAGTGGGCTGCGCATTGAGCGCCTGAGCGCCGCACCCCACTTCGCCCCAGGAGACAGACATGGCATACAGCGACAAGGTCATTGACCACTACGAAAACCCCCGCAACGTGGGCTCTTTCGAAAAGAGCGACGAATCGGTCGGCACCGGCATGGTGGGTGCCCCGGCCTGCGGTGACGTGATGAAGCTGCAGATCAAGGTCAACCCCGACACCGGCGTGATCGAAGATGCGCGCTTCAAGACCTATGGCTGCGGTTCGGCCATCGCGTCGAGCTCGCTCGTGACCGAGTGGGTGCGCGGCAAGACGCTGGACGAAGCACTGTCGATCAAGAACACGCAGATCGCCGAAGAGCTGGCCTTGCCCCCGGTCAAGATCCACTGCTCGATCCTGGCGGAAGATGCCATCAAGGCAGCCGTCAACGATTACAAGACCAAACATGCAGACTGAACAAGTCACCGAAAGCGGATCCTGCACACGCGGTCCTGGTGAAACCGCATTGCCCGACATCGATGCCGGGCAGCTGGCAGGCATGTCGGTCAAGTTGACCGAGGCAGCGGCGCGCCACATCACCCGCTTCCTGAGCCGTCGAGGCAAGGGCGTGGGGGTGCGTCTGGGCGTGAAGACGACCGGCTGTTCTGGCCTGGCCTACAAGCTGGAATTCGCCGACGAGGTGGCGGCCGATGACGTCATCTTCGAAGACCAGGGTGTGAAGATCCTGGTTGACCCGAAGAGCCTGCCTTACATCGACGGAACCGAACTCGACTTCGTGCGCGAAGGCCTCAACGAAGGCTTCAAGTTCAACAACCCGAACGAGCGTGACCGCTGTGGGTGTGGTGAGTCGTTCCGCGTCTGACGCCCTTCATGACACCACGACCGGGCATGGGCCTTGCGGTCATGCCAACCCCACCGTGTGGTGGGGTTTTGCTTTCTGACGGGACTGCCATGAACCTGGATGCCGACGATTTCACCCTCCTGGGTCTGCCAAAGACCTTCACGCTCGACCGCGCCCAGCTCGACACACAGTGGAAGACCCTGCAGGCGCAAGTCCACCCTGACCGGTTTGCGGCCGAAGGTGCTGCTGCCCAGCGTGTGGCCATGCAGTGGGCGGTGCGGGTCAACGAAGCCCATCAACGCCTGAAGGATCCGCTCAAGCGGGCAGCTTATCTGTGTGAGCTGTCTGGCGTGCCGGTCCAGGCCGAGAACAACACTGCCATGCCGGGCGACTTCCTCATGCAGCAGATGATGTGGCGCGAGGCCCTGGAAGAGGCGGGCAGCCTGAAAGACGTCGAGGCACTCGCCTCAGAAGTCCACACTCAGCGCAAGGCTCGGCTGGCCCGGGTCACCGATTTGCTGGACGTGCAGCACAATGCTGCCCTTGCAGCGCAGGAAGTGCGTGCCCTGATGTTCATCGAGCGTTTGGGTGACGAAATCGACCAGCGCATCGAACAATACGAAGACGGCCTGTGAGCCGAGGGCAGGGTGCCTGCCCGACCTGTTGAACCCCATGGCCCTGTTATCCATCTCCGAACCTGGTCAGTCCCCTGATCCCCATCAGCGCCGCATCGCGGTGGGTATCGACCTGGGCACGACCCACTCGCTGGTTGCCGCTGTGCGCAGTGGCTCGTCCGAATGCCTGCCCGATGCCCAGGGCCGTGTGATCCTGCCCTCGGCTGTGCGCTACATGGTTGACGCCCAGGGCAAGACCCGCCGTGCCATCGGTTTCGACGCACTGGCCAGCCAGGCGGAAGACCCGCTCAACACGGTGGTGTCCGTCAAGCGGTTCATGGGCCGCTCGCTGGCCGACCTGGGAGACGTCAACCGCTTGCCCTACCAATTTGTGGACCAGCCGGGCATGGTCGGTCTGCAGACCGTCGCCGGCGTCAAGTCGCCGGTCGAGGTGTCTGCCGAGATCTTGGCCACCTTGCGCCAACGCGCAGAAGACACGTTCAACGATGACCTGTTCGGTGCCGTGATCACCGTGCCGGCCTACTTTGACGATGCCCAGCGCCAGGCCACCAAGGACGCGGCCCAGATGGCCGGCCTCAACGTGCTGCGCCTGCTCAACGAGCCCACCGCCGCGGCCATCGCCTATGGTCTCGACAACGGTGCCGAAGGCCTCTATGCCATCTATGACCTGGGCGGCGGCACGTTCGACATTTCCTTGCTGCAATTGAGCCGTGGGGTGTTCGAAGTGGTGGCCACCGGGGGCGATTCGGCCCTGGGCGGCGATGACGTCGACCACGTGCTGGCCGATGCAGCCCTGTCGGATGCCAAGCTCGAAGCGGTCACCCCGCAAGACAAGCGGGCCGTGCTGGTGGCCGCCCGTGCTGCCAAGGAGCGGCTGTCCACTGATGGCGCCACGCATCTCTCGTGCGCCCTGTCGGGCGGCATGCTGTCCGTGCGCATCACCCGTGAGCGCCTGCAACAACTGGCTCAGCCCCTGATCGACAAGACCCTGAGCGCCGTGCGCCGCGTGCTGCGCGATGCCAAGGTCAAGCCCGACGAAGTGCAGGGCGTGGTCATGGTCGGCGGCTCCACCCGCATGCCGGCTGTGCGCGATGCCGTCGGTGCGTTTTTTGGCAAGGCACCGCTGACCGACCTCAACCCCGATGAGGTGGTGGCCATTGGCGCCGGCATCCAGGCCAACCAGCTGGCAGGCAACAACGACAAGGGCGAGCACCTGCTGCTCGACGTCCTGCCGCTGTCGCTCGGCATTGAAACCATGGGTGGTCTGGTGGAGCGCATCATTCCGCGCAACACCCCCATTCCCTGCGCGCTGGCACAAGACTTCACCACCTTCAAGGATGGTCAGACCGCCTTGGCCGTGCACGTGGTGCAAGGCGAACGCGAGCAGGTGGAGTTCTGCCGCTCGCTGGCCCGGTTCGAGTTGCGTGGCATTCCGCCCATGGCGGCCGGTGCAGCCCGCATCCGCGTCACCTTCCAGGTCGATGCCGATGGCCTGCTGAGCGTCACCGCGCGTGAGCAGGCATCCGGGGTGCAGGCATCGGTCGTGGTCAAGCCCAGCTACGGCTTGAGCGACGACCAGGTCGCCCACATGCTGCGCGAAGGCTTCACCACGGCAGCCGCTGACATGAAGGACCGCGCACTGCGCGAAGCCCGTGTCGAGGCTGAGCGACTCATCGAAGCCACCCGTACCGCCCTGGCGGCCGATGGCGATTTGTTGACGCCCGAGCAGCGTGCAGAAATCGATGCCCTGATGGCCCAGATCGGCCAGCGCTGTGACCGCGGCGACCTGGTGTCGCTTGAAGCCGCCACCAAGGCGCTGGCGCAAGGCACCGAGGCGTTTGCTGCCGAGCGCATGAACCGCGGTATCCGCCAGGCTCTGGCCGGACGCCAGATTGACCAAATCTGACCGACACTACGCCTTAACCATGCCTGTCATCAAGATCCTCCCTCACGCCACCTTGTGCCCACAGGGCGCCGAGATCACGGCGGCACCCGGCACCTCCATCTGCGAGGCCTTGCTCGAGCACCACATCGAAATCGAGCACGCCTGCGACATGAGTTGCGCCTGCACCACCTGCCACGTCATCGTGCGCGAGGGCTTCAACTCCCTCAACGCGCAGGACGAAACCGAGGAAGATCTGCTGGACCGTGCCTGGGGTCTGGAGCCCAACTCGCGCCTGAGCTGTCAGGCCATCGTGGCGGGCACCGACCTGACCATCGAGATCCCGAAGTACACCATCAACCACGCGCGCGAGAACCACTGATCGTGACCCGTCAGATCTTCCTCGACACCGAAACCACCGGCCTGAACCCCGAGACCGGGGATCGCATTGTTGAAATCGGTTGCGTGGAGATGGTGAACCGCCGCCTGACCGGCAGGCACCTGCACTTCTACATCAACCCCGAGCGCCCGAACAACGAAGAGGCGGTGCGGGTGCACGGCCTGACAGACGAGTTCCTGTCGGACAAGCCGGTGTTTGGCGCCCTGATCGATCAGATCATCGACTACTGCCGCGATGCCGAGGTGATCATCCACAACGCGGCGTTCGACATCGGTTTTCTGAATGCCGAGTTCAAACGACTTGGCCGCGGCTTGTTCACCGACTGCATCTGGGGCGTCGTCGACAGCCTCGAGATGGCGCGCGAGATGTTCCCTGGCAAGTCCAACTCGCTGGACTCGCTGTGCAAACGCCTGGAAGTTGACAACAGCCACCGTACGCTGCACGGCGCCTTGATGGATGCCGAGTTGCTGGCCGAGGTCTACATCAACATGACGCGGGGCCAGGATGCCCTGCTGATGGATGCGGATGGGGCCGATGGCGCAGATGGTGGCAATGTGGCCGAGGCTGCAGCCATGGACTTCAGTGCCTTCAAGTTGCCGGTGCTGGGCCCCACGGAAGAAGAGGCAGCGGCCTTCGACGCAGCGTTGTCAGATCTCGACAAAGCAAGCGGCGGAAAAACTTTGTGGAAATCTTTGGAAGTTGTGTTATAGTCATGGTCTTCGCTGATCGCGACGAACAAAACGAAGCAGATCAGCAAGCCGAACAAGTTTCGGGTGGTTAGCTCAGCGGTAGAGCACTGCCTTCACACGGCAGGGGTCACAAGTTCGATCCTTGTACCACCCACCAGATCAAAGCCTCTTGCTCTGCAAGAGGCTTTTTTCTTTGGTCCCTCATAAACCTATGGTGGCACCACAGGTAACGCCAGGTTACTGTTACCACCCCTTGTGGGGTTCTGGCTGATGTGCCTCTGTTGCTAGAGTCTCTGCCAAACAGACCAGAGTATCCTCCGCAGCCGTACGTCAAGTACGAGCAGTTCATCGAGAGCTACAAGGGCTTTGGTGGGGATTTGAAATGAAGAGAGCGCTGATTGGGGTCATGGCGGCTTCACCCTTGCTGGCATTGGCATCGGATGCCCCGGTTCGAATCCACGAGGGGCAGTTCTTTGTGGCCGCGCGTAAGGTGCTGCTGAAGGATCGCTGGCGTCCCATCCCCATGCATACCGACGGCGGCTATCAATACGAGGGTGTTGAAAAGCACCTGATCAAGCGCGGTTTCAATGAGGTTGACAGCTGCTCGATCGACTCGTCCCGCTGCATCATGTTCTACAAAATGGGTGCCCGTTGCTTGCGTCTGGACACCATCGGCGAACAGGTCGCCACCATGAAGGTCGTGCAGTGGTCGGATGAGTGTCCGGACGCACCACCACCGAAGGCTGAATGAACGCTTGGCTGACCGAGATGACAAATGCACGTGCGGCGCGACGTCAAGTACGGTGTGTTTCAGATCCACCCCACTGGTCAGATGATGGGCGCTAAGCTGGCAGCCTTCCTCGTGAGCTTTATCTTGTCTGGCACGGCCGCTGCGTCGGGCGTGCGCTTCGCAATCGTTCAGTTGGATGGTGCGGGCCATGGCGTCTTGATCACAGATGCACCCCTTGTGAAAGGCTCCGTCGTAGACATTCAGTATCCGGCAGCCAAGCATGGCGCGGCATGTTGCAAGCGGCTTTCATCAGCCGACTTCAGCGCGGCATCTGTCGAAGGCTTGTTGGTCACTGACGAGGTGGGCGGCGCCCAACCCCTTGTTTACCGCGTTCGTGTTCCCAAGTTGTGGTCTGAAGCCCCCTTCATCGGCGTTGCGGCTGTCGGGACGCGGATGAGGACGCGAAGCGCAGGAACCCAATTGGAATCACGTGATCAGGGCGGTCGGCCGCGTCGGGCTGGTATCTGTACAAGCCAAGAGGGGGTTCACTTGCAGGAGAAGGTCGGATCGACCGAGCGCACGCATCTCTACATGTCGTTGGGTTATGAGGTCGAGAAGCTGACATGCCGGTGACGAACTCGTCTAACGGCAACCGGTGGACTGGCCAATCGATGAAGTATTTCATCGCTTTGCTGATGGCGCCTGTGTTGGCCCAGGCTGCCGCCACATTCGATGGCTATGAAGCGTTCTATGCCTCCCTGCCTGATACCGTTTTCCATGGTGAGGGTAGTTGCGCTTAACGGTGCAGCCAGTCTGAGGCGCTGTCCCACGCGCCGTGCTGCAGCGAGTGATCTTTGTTGGCCGTCATGGTGAATTCCCCGACCGACTCCGGTTGACCGCTTCTCTGAAACTTACGGTCACCCGCATGGTCGGGCCTAGCCGCAGCCTTTGGCCGATTCGAGCCGACTAGACGCCCAGACTTGCCACCGCAAAGCTGTCCTCCAGGGTCTCGCCTCAGCCGGAGCTTTTGGGCTCGGGGCAACCGCCTGCTGATGGCCGGGAACGGTTCTCGGCCGCACTGGCTGGGCGCACAATGCCGGTTGGACGTCTAGGACCTCTTCGTGCAGGGAGCCTCCATACTCCACACGACGCCTCGTTTTAGCCTCGATAATGCGACAGCGCCAAGTCTCGGCGGCCTTCAGGAGCCTTACATGTCAAAGCCGTACAAGCGTCCCGACCCGCTAGCGCAGAAGCACGCTCACAGCGACGCAGGTCGTGCGGAAAAGGACCCTGCTCGCCTTGGCCGCGACACACGTGGGTGGGTCACCGTCAACAAGCGCTCAGGTAAGGAGTTCGAAGCCCGACGCAACCTTCCATCCGGCCCGCTGGGCGGCTCAGGCCGCAAAACGAATATCTCGCGATCCTCCTAGGCTGCCGAGAGACTGCCATCGGCCCTCGGCCGGCGGTAGCAATCGATGCAAACCGGTCCCTCGCACAATCTGTGCGATGTCTGAGGGCAGGGTGCGGACATTGATCAGCGATAAGCCCCGCTTGTTCGAGTTGCCTACCTTTCATCATGGATAAATTCTTGCTGCAGCAGCAGGTGCTGGAACGGCTCGCCGAAGACCTGCTGCAAACCGAGCAGGCAGCGCGGGTGGCCCATGAAACGGCGACTCACGAAGAAAACATCGCCGAAAACAAATACGACACACTGGGCCTCGAAGCAGCCTACCTGGCCACCGGCCAGGCTCGGCGCGCTGAAGCCATCCGCCAGGCGATGGCCAATTGGCGCCAATTCCGCCCGCGCCCCTATGACGCCAGCAAAGGCATACAGCTCGGTGCGCTGGTCTGCCTGATCGATTCCGAAGACAAGCAGCAACAGTTTTTTCTCGGCCCGGATGGGGGCAGCATGAAGTTGCTCGTAGGCGCACAACTCGTTCAGGTCATCAGCAGCGAAGCCCCTTTGGGCAGGGCCATGCTGGGCAAATGCGAGGGCGATGAGGTGTCGATACAGGTCGCGCCAGTCGGGCAGCAATTTGAGGTGCTGTGGGTGCATTGATCAGCGGCACCTCTTCACCGCCCGCCTCAGTCTCGAGCAAGCCGCTCAACGATCCGGTCCGCCATCTCGGCAGACACAAAATGGCCCGCTCCTTCAAACAGGTCCAGCGTCACCTCAGCACCCAGTGACGACAGTTGTTGCGCGCCCTGCTGAGCGTGAACCACGGCGATCACCGGGTCGGCCGTGCCGTGAATCAGGTGAAAACGCACCGGTGCCGGTGCCGACGATGGCAGCTCGGCAAAGCGGCCGCCTATGGCCACCACGGTCTGGGCCAGATCGGGCGAGCGGCTGCACGCTTCCAGCGATAGGATGGCGCCTTGCGAGAAACCGATCAGCGTGGTTTGGGCTGCCGTCAGGCCGGTTTGAGTCTGCCAGTGGCGAATTTGCTCGGCCATCACAGGCAGGGCCTCGGCCACGCGAGCGGGCCGGTTGGCCTCGGTGACACCGGCCACAGAGAACCACTGGCGGCCTCGCCCCATGTCGCAGGGGTAGGGGGCTTGCAGGCTGACCACGCAGGCTTGCGCTTGGCTGTGGGCCACATGGCGCCCCAGGGGTACGAGGGTGGAGGCATCGGCGCCCACCCCATGCAGCAGCACGATGAGTTGTTGGGGGGCAGCGCTGGGCGTCTGTATGACGATGTCGGCAGTCATGGCAATGAAATGGTGAACGCAGGGCTGCAGTTCACCATGTTTGGCCAAGCTTGTCTGGTCGCCTGTGCAAACCCCTTCAGCCCTGATCGGTTTGCGCGGAGGCCGGGGCAGCGGTTTGAGCCTGGAGCGATCGTGCCAGGGACACGGCACCGTCGACACTCAACTCACTCAAGCGCGTGTCGGGCAGTGCCGCGATCTCGGCGCGCTGCAAGACCGTGTGGGTGGGGGCTTTCAGGCGCGTGAGGATCAGGCACAGGCCCCGTTTGTCCATGTCCCGAGCAAGGTCGCGCAAGGCCTCGACGCTGGTGCCGTCCAGGTCCGGGCACTCTTCCAGGCTCAGGATCAGGGTGTGCAGGCCAGGGGTATGGCGCACCATCTGCCGCACATCATGCAGCACGTGTTCGACGTTGGCGAAAAACAAGGGGGTTTCAGGTCGCAGGATCAGGATGCCGTTTTCTGACTTGGCATCCGGGTGCAGCCGAATGCCGACGAAGTCATGGCCATCGCCCAGCCTTCCCAGCTCCGATACCTGGGCATTGGTCAAGCGGCTCAGGGTCACCAGCAGGCTGATGCCGATGGCGGCCAGCAGCCCGTCCAGCACGCCCAGCACGATCACGCCAACGATGGTGCCGATCACCACCTTGCGGTCGCGGTGCAGCTTGAAATAGGGCCTGAATACTTCTGGGTTGAGCGAATGGCTCACGGCGTGGATCACGATGGCGCTGAGCACGGGCCGAGGCAGCCAGGCCAGGTCGTTGAGCAAGAGCGACACGATCAGCAGCACCACGGCACCCGCCACCCAGCTGGCCCACTTGCTGCGCGCCCCGGCTGCTTCATTGGCGGCTGTCGCCGAATAGCCTGCTCCCACGGGCAGGCCTTGCAGCAGCCCGGAGACCACGTTGGCCGTTCCCAGTGCCATCAGGTCCTGATTGGGTTTGATGGCATCGCCGTGCCGCAGGGCGAAATTGCGGATCGATCCATAAGACTCCGCATAGAGGATCAGCACCATGGCGAAGGCCAGTTCGGCCAGCCGCAACCATTGGTCCTGGCTGATGGTCGGCAGGCTGGGCCAGACCCAGCTGAACCCGATCGGGCCGACCAGGTCAATGCCCCGCCCGGGCAGGTCGACCAGGTGGGCCAGCAACATGCCCAGCGCGATCACCACCAGGGCGCCCGGCACCTGCTTGAGCGGTTTGAGCAGAAACAGCAGGCTCAGCGCGATGGCGCCGAGCAGCAGGCCTTGCAGGTTCCACTGTGGGGCCAGTTGAATCAGCTCCGGCACGAAATGCAGCATGTCCGTGTGTGTCGGGCTGACCCCCATGACGTGCGGTAGCTGACGCAACATGATGATGAGCGACAAGCCAAAGGCGAAGCCTTGCAGCACGGGTTTGGACACAAAGGCCGAGATGCGCCCCATGCGCGCCAGCGAGGCCAGCCAGAAGAACAGGCCGGTGAGCAGCACCAGGCCAGCGGCCAGCGCCACGCGGTTGCCCATCTGGCCGCCCGACATCGACAGCGTGGTGGCGGCCAGCACGGCAGCAGACGACGAGGTGGCCGAGACCACCGCAAAGCGACTGCTGCCCAGCAGACCGTAGCAGACAAGGCCCGACAGCAGGGCCATGATGCCCGCCTGTGGGGTCAGGTTGGCAATGGTGGCATAGGCCACGGCTTCCGGGATCAGCAGCCCGGCGATGGACAGGCCAGCCAGGACATCGGGTCTGGATGGCACATAACGGCGACTCATGCCGGCACTATAGCGAGGCTTGACCCCTCTCAAGCACCAAATAGCGGGGTGCGTGCCACGACCCAGACAGATACTTCGCGTGCGCCGGCAGCCCTCAGGCTGCGGCTGGCCTCGTCCAGGGTGGCGCCTGTGGTCAGCACATCGTCGACGATGGCCACGTGGCGCCCGATCACCCAGCGTCGTGCCGCTTCGGGCACCGCGAACACGCCTCGGATGTGTTCCCGTCGGGCATCGGCGTCCAGGGCCATCATGCGCGGGGTGTCCCACTGCCTGACCAGCGCGTCATGTCGCATCGTCAGGCCGGTTGCCGCCGAGATCGAACCGGCCAGCAAGGCCGCCTGGTTGTAGCCCCGTTCGCGCAGGCGAGCCGTTGACAGTGGCACCGGCAGCAGCAGGCTGGGGCGCCGACGTGCAGCCTGAGCCGGGAACTGGGTGATCAGCAGGTCGGCCAGGATGCGCGCCAGCGCCGTGTCATCTTTGAACTTGAGTCGGGCAATCAGCTCTTTCCAGGGCGAGACATAGTCCACTGCGGCCAGGGCCCGGTCGAACAGCGGTGGGTAGTCATTGCAGACGTCGCACGGGGCGTCGTCTGTCACGCTGGGCAGGGCGCAACGTGGGCAGCGCAAGGTGCGCGGCGCCATCAGGGCCACGCATGGGGCACACAGCGCGCGGTCTTGCCATGATCGACAGATCAGGCATTGCCGCCCCTGCATGGCAAGGCGAGCGGGCAGCAAGGTTGATGGCCATGACCAGGGCAGGCTGAGCATCAACTCAATATACTGAGCGCCTTGCTCCGACACCATCGCTCTGCAGAGGGTGTCATTCGTCTGCGCCCCATGTCCGATACCGCTCCCGACACCATCCCCGCCGTTGCGCCTCAAGCCGAAGCCGTGCAATACCAGTTGCGCCGCCTGGCGCATCAGAGCGAGGTCGCCTGGTTGAACCAGGAGGTGGCACGTCGCCTGGGGTCCAAGCTGGAGATGATCAAGCTCGTTCCCTCAGACTGGGTGCATTGGAATGCCTGGCTGGGTGGGGGCGAGGAGGTGGTGCGTGCCCGCTATCCCGAGGCCCGGCGCTGGGTGGTGGAGCCGACCGCGACACTGACGCAACGCAGCATCGAGCGTGAGCGCCAGGCTGCGCCGCGCGCATGGTGGGCCCCGTGGCGCCGCAACGAACAACCGGTCGTCGAAAGCGGTGCCCCGATGCCCCCGGCATGGCCGGCCTCGGGTGCCAACATGCTGTGGGCCAACATGACCTTGCATGGCGCCACCGATCTGCCGGGCATGCTGGGGCAGTGGAGCCGTCTGCTGGCGGTTGATGGCTTCCTCATGTGTTCAGGCCTGGGCCCTGACACGGCACGCGAATTGCGCGCACTCTATGCCGAGCTGGGCTGGCCCTTGCCCACGGTCGATTTCATCGACATGCATGACCTGGGCGATGCCCTTGTGGCCGTCGGTTTTGCCGACCCGGTCATGGACATGGAGCGCCTGACCCTGACCTGGGCCACGGCCGAAGAACTGCTGGCCGAGTTGCGGACCTGGGGAGGCAATGTCGCGTGGGGTCGTTTCCAGGGGCTGCGCACGCCCCGCTGGAAGCGCCGCCTGCTTGAGGCCTTGTCAACCCATTTGCGCCGAGAGGATGGCCGCCTGGGCTTGACCATCGAACTGGTCTACGGGCATGCCATCAAACCGGTTCCGCGCGTCAAGGTGGAGGCCGAAGCGCGCGTATCGGTCGATGACATGCGCCAGATGATTCGCCAGGGTGGCAAGCCAGGGCCTCGCTAGAATGCGCGCCATGCTGTTGAAGAGGACTCAAGCCATGCACGTTTCCCGATTTGCCCATGGGCTGATGGCGGGTGTCATGACACTGGCATGCGCCGCCCTGTTGTCCGGCTGTGACCGCCCCGGTTCCGGCCCAGCCGGTGCCCCCAAGGCTTCATATACCGCGATGGACATCTCGGGTGCCGGCTATGCCCACGAGTTGAAGCTGCCCGATGTCGATGGACACCTGCGCAGCCTCGAAGAGTTCAAGGGCAAGGTCGTGTTCGTTTTCTTCGGCTTCACCCAATGCCCGGATGTCTGCCCGACCACGATGGCGACACTGGCCGAGGTGCGTCGGCGCCTGGGTGCCGATGGTGCCCGTTTGCAGGGCATTTTCGTGACGGTGGACCCGGATCGCGATACGCCTGAGGTGCTCAAGGCCTACGTGCACTCACTGGATGAGACTTTCCTGGGCTTGCGTGGCGATGCCACACAGACGCGCGACACCGCTGCCGAGTTCAAGGTCTACTACCAGAAGGTGCCGACCCAGGATGGCAAGAGCTATACCATGGACCACACGGCGGGGGCCTACATCTTCGATACGCAGGGCCGCATCCGCCTGTTTTCCCGTTATGGCGAGTCGCCAGATGCCCTGACCAAGGACATCCGACAACTGCTGGCGGAAGATCCCGTCAAGCGTTGAGCAGGATGCTCTGACGGCCGACCCAGCTCTCGCCGGGCGCCAGCGTCTTCGGGGCATTGATGCGCGCGGCTTCCACGCACAGCATGTGTTCCCAGTCTTCGTCGGGCATGTCGGCCAGGGCGGCACACTTGTCCGGACCCGGGTTCCAGATCACGGCATCGGGCAGGTTGTCCGAGCCGATGTCCAGCACACGCGAACCATCGCGCAGGCGCAAGTCGCCAACCTGGGCGTAAATGCGGTCGATTTCGCCTGCGAAACGCTTTTCCGGGTTGTCTTCCAGCCCTTCCTGGCCATGCACGTTGTCCTGGAAGTGGCGGCCCATCAGGCCCTCCAGCCGGACATGTTGCAGCGACCGCAGGCCCAGGTAGGTGTGCAGTGCGGCAGCAAAGGGCCACACCGTCTTGCCGGTGTTCTCGACGTAGAGTTCGAGATCGAGTTGGTGGCCGCTGACCGCCACGGTCAGCTCCATCTGAAATTGATGAGGCCAGATGGCTCGGGTCTGCTCGTTGTCGCGCAGCACCATCGTCACCTGGGCGTGTTCACGACCGGTGCGCACGCTTTCGACTTCCCAGTTCTGCAGGCGGGCGAACCCATGGCGAGGCAGGCTGCGGTCAGGGCCACGCTGCTCAAACTGAGGAAAGATCACCGGAATGCCGCCCCGCACGGCCTGGCCCTCGCCATAGCGGGCATCTGCTGACAGATAGAGCTGTTCGCCGCCACTGGCAGGGATCCACGACACCACCTGACCGCCATGCAGCAGCACAGTGGCCTGGGCCCCTTCGGGGGACTGGATGCGGACGGCCGGCTGGCCTTGGAAATCGATCAAGGGGTCACTCATGAAACAAAAAGGGGGTCATCGGCCTGCGATGGAGGCCGTTGCAATCAACTCTTCCAGCAGGGCCATCGATACATGGCCGGGCAGGGCGTAGGGGTCGAGCACCGGGCGCTCGGAATACTTCAGCAGGATGGAGGGGTTCAGCCGGCTGATGTTCACATGGCCCATGGTCCAGGAGGCGAAGCGGCGTTCGTCGATTTCCTGGTAGCTCAGCAAGGTCACATCCTGGTGACGGGGGTCATTGGCAATGCGGGCATACAGGCGGTTGATCGTTTCGCGGCCGCCCTCCAGCACCTGCATGAACACCTTGTCGGAATGGCACAGCAAACCCGTGATGCCCAGTGGCGGGTTGGCCTTGCGCGAAGCCTGCAGGATGGCATCCAGTGTCTCGTCGTTCAGGGCCACAGCCGGGCGGCTGACATAAAGCAGTCTGACAAGCATGTTGACCTCAAGCCTTGCGTTGATTGAGCAGCGACAGGAACTCACGGCGCAGGTTGGCATCCTTCAGGAAGGAGCCGCGCATGACACTGTTGATCATTTTCGAGTCCATGTCCTTGACGCCGCGCCACTGCATGCAGAAATGATCGGCCTCCATCACCACGGCCAGCCCATCGGGGTTCATTCGCGACTGCAGCAGATCAGCCACCTGGGTGACGGCCTCTTCCTGGATCTGTGGTCGGCTCATGATCCAGTCGACCAGACGGGCGTATTTCGACAGGCCGATCAGGTTGGAGTGCTCGTTGGGCATCACGCCAATCCAGACCTTGCCGATGATGGGGCACAGGTGATGCGAGCAGGCGCTGCGTACCGTGATCGGGCCCACGATCATCAGCTCGTTGAGGCGCTCGACATTGGGGAACTCGGTGACGGCCGGCGCAGGCTGGTAACGGCCCTTGTAGACCTCGGTGAGGAACATCTTGGCAACCCGGCGCGCAGTGTCTTGCGTGTTGTGGTCACTGGCGGTGTCGATCACCAGGCTGGACAGCACCTCGGCCATCTTGCCTTGTACCTCGTCGAGCAGCAGCGCCAACTCGCCGGGCTCGATGAAGTCCGCGATGTTGTCGTTGGCATGGAAACGGCGCTGTGCGGCCTTGATGCGCTCCCGGATTCGGACGGAGACAGGTGTGCCTTCATCGACAGAGGCGTCGGTGGCAACAGCAGAAGAAGGGGAGTTGGTCATGGCTCGCTCTCGGGTCAAAGCGCGTCGGTACGGCACAAAGGAAGGGGCCCGATGCTATCAAGCCTGAACCAGATGTGCCGTATCGTGTGGAAGCGGCCCCTATTGTGACGGGGTTTGCCCGCTTCTGCCTGGTTCCTTCCGGCCGCCCGTGTGGGCCAGCATGGCTTCCAGCAGTGCCACATCCTGATCCCGGCTGCGCGAAGCAGTTTGACGAGACGAGGCTGGGGTCTTGCTCCTGGCCGACTCGTTCTTTCGCTCACTGTCGGCTGACTTGCGTGGGCTTGCAGCCTTGGCCGTCACGAGCGTGGGTGATGTGGATGTGGCCGTTGCCGCCGTCGCAGGCTCGGGCTGGGCTGGTGGCGTCTGGGCTGCTGTGGTGGTCTCAATGCGGGCGGCCCCGTGTGGCTCTGCCGCCGCCATGTGGGTGGGCGCTTGGGGTGGGGTGGTCGCCACGGGCTGTGCGGTGCTTGCCTTGCGCATCGGCGCAGGCTGACTGCTTTGCACGACCATCGCAAAGCCGGTGACCAGACCGCCGATGCCAAGCAGCAGCAGGCCCCACAAGGCACCTTGCATCCAGCGACTGGTTCGGCGCTTCCCCCTTAAGTGGGAAGTCCGTCGGGACGGGGGGGAAGGAGGACGCCGAGAGGACTCCAGCGTCGATAGAATCCGCACGCCTTGCAGCGTGGATGGCGGCACCGAATCGTCATCCGAGCCAGCAAACAGGCTGGGACGATCAAGTGGGCCGTGGCGTTCGTGACCGCGCACAAATGGGCGGGTCGATTGCAGACCGGATGCGTCACTCACATCAACTCCCTGGATATGTTTTGTTTATTGAGGCGCGATTCTACGGAGACCGCGCACAGAACAGGAGAGGGGCGCACCAGGTGATTGCAAACATTCGTTACCAATGGGGGATCTGAGATGCTGACCTGGCTGGTCTGGTTGGGCTTCATGCTGGGGTGTGCTGCCGTGGCCGGCCTGATGTTCCCGCAGTGGTGGCCCAGCCCGCGTGGGTTGCTTTCGCCGGCCTGGTCGCATCGCGGCCTTTGGCTGGGCGGGGCCTTGCTGGTCGTCACGCTGCCAGCGGTTTCTTTGTGGTGGTGGTCTCAGTCAGGCGGCACCCGCATGCTTGATGCCTATGAAGACGGCCCGGCACCAGGCAACGAGCACGTGGCCGGTCTGCTGCAGGGCGAACAACTGGTGCCGCCGCCCCCCTTGCCGCCGGAGGTGTTTGTCACTGCCGAAGTGGAGATGGTGCGCCCGATGCTGTCGACAGCCGATCGCCGCTGGGAGCAGATGGATGCCGAGTTTGTGCAGCGTCTGCTCAAGGTCTTTCAGATCATGAAGGAGCAGCACGGCTACCAGATGGCCTTGCTGGAAGGCTATCGCAGCCCTGAGCGCCAGACCTTGCTGGCCGCCCAGGGGCCGCAGGTCACGAATGCGGGTGCCTGGCAGAGCTACCACCAGTACGGTCTTGCGGCCGATTGCGCCTTTTTCAAGGACGGCCATTTGGTGATCTCCGAAAAGGACCCCTGGGCCATGCGTGGCTATGAGCTCTATGGCCAGGTGGCCGAGTCAGTCGGGCTGACCTGGGGGGGGCGCTGGCGCATGATGGACTTCGGGCACGTGGAACTGCGTCGCCGTCACACCCGGTAACAGGGTTCGCTCCAACGGGGGGGCTGTGATTTTCCCCGCCAAACGTAGACTCCCCGGCAAGGCCTGCCTCGATGCCGGCCAGCTAACAAGCAGGGAGTCTGACAACATGGGCCGGCCGTTCATTGTCTTGGGAGACAGCACCAGCCACGGGGGCAAAGTGGTGGGTGCATCCGGGGTCACCGATACCGGCGGGCGGCGCATTGCCCGTGTGGGCGATCAGGTCACCTGCCCCAAGCGCAGCCATGGCACCACGGTCATCGTCACGGGTGACCCCACCATGCTGATCGACGGTCAACCAGCTGCCCGGCACGGCGATAAATGCGCCTGTGGTGCCACCTTGATTGCCTCTCAGGCAGTCAGTACGGCGGCCTGATCCATGCGGCCGTGGTGGAAAGCAGGGGGGCTGGCCCTCCTGGTGGTTGCACTTGTCTGGTTGGTGTCGGCCTGGCGCTGGCAGAGCAGCGGGCGCGATGTCGGTGGCACCGAGTTGCTGCTGCAACTGGTGGTGCTGCCGCTGGTGCTCACCGGGGTTCTGCTGGTGTCTCTTCGCGTGGCGCGTGCCATGCGCATGGCGCCTGATATCAGCGCGGCTGGGGCCCCCGCATCCTCGTTGCCGTCAGGGGCTTTGCAGGCCGATCACTTGCAGCCAGATGCCGAGCGAACTTGTTCCGCGGTGGTGGCCTCGGTGGCAGTTGAATTGCCCGTTCCAGGCGAGGCGGCTCAAGCGGTGAGCACCATGCTGGAGGGGGTTCTCCGACCGGGACCGGATGCCGAGCTCAGTGACTTCGACGGGCTGCCCATCTTCTGCGCTCGGATCAATGAGCTGGATGTGGAGACAGCGCTGCCCCCCTCCTTGCGAGACGAGGCCCCCGTGCATGTTCAGCGCAGCTGGGCCTTGCTGGACAAGGTCTTGACGCATGAGCTGATGGCCTTGAGTGACGCCTTGGTACCCCTGGCCGATGCCGACATGGCCGAGGCCTCGCTGCCCAGCAGCATGCCCACCATGAAGGCCCACTTGTCAGGCGTGGCGCATCCGGCTGCCGTGCAGGCCACGCAGGCCATTCGGCGGCCGCATGTGTTGCTGCTGTGCGCTGTACCAGCCCAGTGGAATACGACCTGGCAGGACGCACTCCATGCGTGGTTGAAGATGCGCACGCGAGACCTGCTGCCCGAGGTCGGTGAGATGGATTTGCAGATTCAGCTCTTGCCTGCCGAGGCTGCCCATGAGCTGTGGAGCGCGGTAGATGGTCTCCTGCTGCAATGGGTTCGCGAGCCCAAGTGCGGCCGCCGTGCGGCGGTGCTGGTCGTGGCAGACAGCGCGATTGACGCTGAGGTGGTCGAGCGCTGGCAAGGGCGGGGAGAGCTGTTCACATCGGCGCACCAGGTGGGGCGTATCCCGGGCGAGGCCGGTGTAGGCCTGTTGTTGTTGCATGAGCAGTGGCCGGGCTTGTCTGCGCAGACGCCACTGGCACGACTGCATCGGCCGGTCAGGCAGATCCGCGACAAGTCGGCCGATGCCTTGGGGCGCATTGGCCATGTCGCCTTGTTGCAGGCCATGACGCAGGCTGTGCAGATCACGGGTCACCAGGCAGAGAGCCTGAATCTGGTTGTCAGTGACGGCGATCACCGCGCCAGCCGTACCAGTGAAGTCTTCGAGGCTGTGCTGGCGCTGTTTCCCGATCTTGATCCCATGCAGGGTGTGGCACGCGCGGGGGACTCGTGTGGCGACCCTGGCCTGGCTGCAGCCTGGCTGCCCCTGGCATTGGCGGCAGGGGCACTGCCCCATCGTTCACCTGACGGGCTGACCCTGGCGGTGCAAGTGCAGCCTTCCCATCACCGTGCTGCCGTGGCGCTCGCGCCCTGGCGTGCACCCGCCATGTCATCCGGCGTGCCTACCTGAATCCCGAGACAAGCACTATGCAGAGAATCTGGCAGTTTTTTCTTGACCCGCGCGTGATCACCATCCTGGGCATGGCGGCGCTGGCAGCCTTCCTGTTCATCGGGGCCGATACCCTGAAGCTGGGCATGATCTGGGCGGGCGCCGTGCTGGTGCTGGTACTCCTGGTCTGGGGAGGCTTCTGGTTGGTGCGCCGCATCCGTGCACGCCGTGCGGCCGACCAACTGCAGCAAGCGATGGACGATGAGGCCGAGAAGGCCGTCCGTGCAGCACCCCAGGACAAGCGCGACGAGGTACAGGCTGTGCGTGAGCGCATGGCCGAGGCAGTCAAGCTCATCAAGTCTTCGCGGCTTGGCGAGACCTCCGGATCAGCCGCCCTGTACGAATTGCCCTGGTATGCCGTCATCGGCAACCCGGCTGCGGGCAAGAGCTCGGCTGTCGTCAAGTCGGGTCTGAAATTTCCCTTTGCGGAGAACACCGACAACATCATTCAGGGCATTGGTGGCACACGCCATTGCGACTGGTTTTTCACCACGGAAGGCATCCTGCTCGATACCGCAGGCCGCTACGCTGTTCATGAAGAAGATCGCAACGAGTGGCTGGGCTTTCTCGGACTGCTGAAGAAGTACCGTCCTCGCGCGCCCATCAATGGCGTCATCATCGCGGCCAGCGTGGCCGAGTTGGGGGGCAACAAGCCGGAGGTGGGTATCGCCCTGGCACGCAAGCTCAGGCAGCGGGTTCAGGAGCTCACCGAACGGCTGGAGGTGTTCGCACCGGTGTATGTGGTGTTCACCAAGGCTGATCTGATTTCCGGTTTCGTGGAGTTCTTCGAAGACCGCGACCGTGATGAGCGAGACAAGGTCTGGGGGGCCACCTTGCCCTATGACCCCGATGGCAGGCAGGACCCCATCGATGCGTTTGATCGCCATTTCGACACCCTCTATGACGGCTTGAAGGAAGCCTCTGTGGCGCGCATGTCCTTGCATCGCGGTGAGCAGTTGCCACCGGGGGTGCTGACGTTCCCGCTCGAGTTCGCTGCGCTCAAGCCTGCACTGCGAACTTTCCTGACCACCCTGTTTGAAGAAAACCCATATCAGTTCCGCCCCATCTTCCGTGGCTTCTACTTCACCAGTGCGGTTCAGGAAGGGCAGTCGACCGGCAAGGCCAGTGCCCGGGTGGCAGAGCAGTTTGGCCTGCAGTGGCAGCCCGGGCAGGGCGCCGCTGCGGTGTATTCGCAAAGTGGCTTTTTCCTCAAGGAGCTGTTTTCCCGCGTCATCTTTGCCGATCGTCAGCTGGTGCAGCAGTACACCAGCCGCCGCAAGATGCAATGGCGGTTGGCAGGCTTTGCCGGTGGGGTGCTGCTGGTTGGCGCGCTGCTCAGCGCCTGGACATGGTCTTTCATCGGCAACCGGCAACTGGTCGCCAATGTCGAAGCTGATCTGATCAAGGCCGAGCGTGTGCAGGACAAGCGGGTCGATCTGCAGTCGCGACTGGAGGCACTGGAAATCATCCAGGATCGACTGGAGCAGATGCAGCACTATCGCCAGACCCATCCCTGGTCATTGGGCATGGGGCTCTATCAAGGTGAGGCGCTTGAAGCCAGACTGCGCGAAGAGTACTTCGCTGGCTTGCAGGCGGTCATGCTCAAGCCGGTCGAGCAGGCCATGGCAGCCTACCTCTCTGACGTCAATGCGCATGCGGCAGAGTTGCGTCCACTGCAACGCCTGAGCGATGAGGCTCCCGCCGTGGCTGCCGCTGCGCCGGCCTCTGCTGCCTCCGGGGCAGTTGCTGCATCGGAAGGCGTCGGCAAGGCGGGTGAAGCCGCACCCTCTGCCTATAGCCAGGCGTCTGCCACCAATGTCACCGAGGCCTACAACGCGCTCAAGGGCTACCTGATGCTGGGTGATCGGGCGCGGCTGGAGTCCGGCCACATGAGCGACCAGCTCACGCGCTTTTGGCGCCAGTGGCTCGAGTCAAACCGCGGCACGATGCCGCGCGCGCAGATGATTGACAAGGCTGAGCGCTTGATGGCTTTCGCCCTGGCGCAGATGGCCGATCCGGCCTTCCCTCAACTGGAGCTGAACCTGGGCCTGCTCGACCAGACCCGAGAAAACCTGCGTCGCGTCATCAAGGGCATGCCTGCGCGCGAGCGCGTGTATGCCGAGGTCAAGGCGCGCGCCGCCACCCGTTTCGCTCCGGTGACCGTGGCTCGGCTGGTGGACGAGGCTGACCGCCCGATCGTGGCAGGCAGCCATGCCATCTCTGGCGCCTTCACCCGCGAGGCCTGGGATCAGTACGTCAAGGATGCATTCAAGCAGGCGGCCAATCAGGAGCTGCAATCGACCGACTGGGTTTTGAAAACCGCCGCAAGCGATGACCTCACGCTGGAGGGCAGCCCCGAGCAGATCCAGAAGGCGCTGACCCAGATGTACAAGACCGAATATGCGCGCGAGTGGCAAAAGTTCATGCAGGGCATCACGGTGCAGGACTTCGGCAGCTTCGACAAGGCGGTGCAGCACATGAACCGCTTGGGTGATCCTGCGGCCTCTCCGCTGGGCAGGCTCATCCAGGCGCTGTATGACCAGACATCGTGGGACAACCCATCTCTGCTCAATGAAAAACTGGCGCAAGGGCGACAGGGTTTCATCCAGTGGTTCAAGCAATCCATTTTGCGCATGGCGCCCAGTCGGGTGACGGTCGACGTCAATGTCACCACACCGACCAGCGAGATTCCGCTGGGCCCGATCGGTCGCGAATTCGTGGGCCTGAGCCGCATCATGATGAGCCGTGATGGTGGGGCCACCCTGATGCGTACCTATCTGGATGCCTTGTCGAAGGTGCGTACCCGCTTCAACCAGATGAAGAACCAGGGTGACGCCGGGCCTGCGGCGCGTCAACTGATGGCACAAACCCTGGAAGGGCAGGGCGAGCTGGCTGAAGCCTTGCGGCTGGTGGATGAGCAGATGCTCAATGGCATGCCCGAAAGCTCACGTGCGGCTTTGCGCCCTGTGCTGGTGAGGCCCTTGATGCAGGCATTCAGTGTGGTGGTGCGTCCGACGGAAGCCGAACTCAACCGGGTCTGGATGGCCCAGGTCTACCAGCCCTATCAGCAGTCGCTGGCGGCGAAGTACCCGTTTGACCGCCAGTCCAGGGTGGAGGCCAGCCCGACTGAAATTGCCAAGGTGTTCGGGTCGGAGGGGGCCGTGGCCAAGTACGTGGAGCAATCTCTCGGCGCGCTCGTTGTTCGCCGAGGCGATGCGCTGACTCCGCGTACCTGGGCGGACATGGGTGTGCGCCTGTTGCCCGAGTTCTCTGCGGGCCTGGCCTCCTGGGTGGCGCCGATGAGCGGACAAGGCCCTGGGGCGGCTTCCGCCGGGGCGCAGACCCCGGGTGGTGGGGCGCCGCCGCAAACCGAGTTCGAGATGCTGCCGCTGCCAGTACCAGGCTTGGTCGAGTACACGGTGGAGATTGACGGGCAGCAGATGCGTTATCGCAATGGCGTGGCGCGATGGGTGCGGATGGCCTGGCCTGGATCGGGTACTCCGGGGGCGCGGGTGTCGGGTGTGACGCACGACGGTCGAACGATCGAGTTCTTCAGCGAGCCAGGTCGCTTCGGTCTGGAGAAGCTGATCAATGCGGCACAGCGTCATCGCATCGACAACGGCGGCTTCGAGCTGCGCTGGGCCCAGGGTGCCCAGGCGGTGTCCGTGCAGTTGAAGATCATCTCGAATGCCGCGGCCACGGTGGCGGTGAGCCCGCCTGCAGCCGGCGGGGCTGGTCAGACACCCGTGTCTCACCCGGGGGCCTTGCCTGCCATGGTGGCTGGCGGTGGGGACGAGGTCAGTGTTGCCCAGGCCCCCGCAGGAGTGCAACCATGAGTCATGCACTGGTAACCCATGACGTGCTGTACTTCGGCAAGCTGCCTTCACGCGGCGACTTTGTGCGCAGCCAGCGGCATGGGGCCGTGGTCGACAGCCTCGATCAATGGCAAACGCGGATGATGGAGCGTCTGGCCATGGATCCGCGCTGGAAGCTGGTCTATGACACGGCGCCTCCTACCTATTTCGCGCTCATGGGGGTGCAGAGCAAGGTCGCGCTGGCCGGACATTGGCTGGCCAGCCAGGATGCGTCCGGGCGGCGCTTTCCCTTTCTCACGGCGACTGCCTTTGATGTCACCGAACCGGTGGAGTTCATGCGCCATAGTCCCTTAGCGCTGTCGCGTGTCTGGGGGCGACTTGAGCAGATTGCCAAGGTGTCCCACGCCGCCACCGACATGAGCGTGGCCCAGATCAGCTTGCGCGCAGGTGTCGAGCTGGATCCACGCATCAGTGTGCCCCGCATGGAGCTGCTGGACTTTCTCGAAACGCATTCGGTGGCCAGCCTGGAGCAGATGCTGGCCAGCCATGGAGGGCGCGTATCTGTTCGGCAGGTGATGCTGGCAATGGGGCTGCTGCTGCAGCCTGTCATGGGCCAAGGGGCATCCCGCCTGCAAAAGGGCTTGCGCTTGCCCTTGGTGAACGAACCTGGACTGAGGGCTTGCCTGGCGTCGTTCTGGTTGTCGCTGGTGCTGGGCTTTTTCCGGCAGATCCCGGTCGAGCTCTGTGTGCTGGTGAATCAGCTTGACGGCATGCACAGGCTCTACATCGGCTTTCAGGGCGCGTCGGCGTCCTCGCTGTGTGCTGCCATCGATACCGAAGCGATGTGCCGTGACACGGTCGATGTGACCGATGCCGAGTGGGTTGAGTCTTGCGCAGCTGAAGACTACGGCTTGCGCAAGCTGTCGAACTACCTGCGTGATCCAGGCCTGTCGCTGGCGCAAGCCCTGCGCACGTTCGAAGAAGTATTTCTGGGGGTGTGAATGAAACGGCAATCTTGTTTCATGGTGCTGGGGGCAGGCTTGGTGGCCTGGCTGGTGGCTGGTGCGGGTTCATGTGCATGGGCGCAGTCTGGCGCCCAGGTGTTGGGGCCCCAGCAGGTGGTGATCAATGGGGTGGTGCCCGACGAGGCCACGCGGGCCCAGGTGGTCGCCCGTTTGCGCGAGATCTATGGTGCTGATCGCGTGGTGGACCAGCTCACGCTGGGACCTGTGGTCGCGCCGCCTCAATGGTCGCAGCACCTGCAGAAGGTGCTGGCACCATCGCTCAAGCAGGTGTCACGTGGTCAGTTGAAGGTGGAGGGCAATACCATCGACCTCACTGGTGACGTCAGCAACGAGGCCACGCGTCAGCAAATCACCAGTGACATGGCGTCGGCGCTCAACCCGACCTACACGGTGCGCAATGGGCTGCGCGTGGCCGCACAGGAGCAGGCTTTGCTGGACAAGACGCTGGCGAACCGCATCGTGGAGTTCGAGCCGGGCAGCGCCGTGCTCCGTCCTCAAGGGCTGGGCTTGCTGGACGACATGTCACGTACGCTGGCGGCCATGAAGGACAAGCGGGTGTTGATCACAGGACACACCGATGCACAGGGTGGCCGGGCATCGAACATCGCCTTGTCTCAGGCGCGTGCCGATGCGGTTCGAAGCTATCTGGTATCCAAAGGCTTTGCTGCTGATCACATCAGCACGGTGGGGGCCGGTCCCGACCGGCCTGTGGCCAGCAATGCGAGCGACGAGGGGCGTGCCCGCAATCGGCGCATCGAGTTCCAGATCGTTCAGTAAGTGGTAGAGGCGTCTGTCTGGGCTACCTGGGTGCCCAGAAGCTCATCGAGGTGTGTCAGTGCACCCTGGTCCTTGATGACCTGGCGCAGCCATTCATGCAGAGGCATGTCGCCCCACTTGACTGCCTTTTCTGCCAGGTAGGCCACCGGGCTGTGGGGCTCTGTACGTCGGAAGAAGGCAGCCACCTCGCGCAGTTGCTGAAGCGCCTGCGCGCGGCTGTCGATGGGGCCGCGGTGCGCTGGGTGATGTACCGTGAGCAGTGCGGCGTGGGCGGGCTCTGCTGCACCTGATGGCAGCACCATGGGCACGGCGGCTTCAGGCAGCCCCCCGGTTTCCTTGATCAGGCGACGGACCTCGTGGCTGACGAGATCCAGTGCATCTTTGACCGCCACAAATGAGGGGCCATCCTGCCCCAGTTGGGCGTCAATCAGGTCTTGCCAGCTGCGCAACTGCTGCTGGATCTCGTCCAGCGCAGCCACCGTTGCAGACAGATGGTTTGCCGGCGTGTCCTTGAGCGCCCGCATGAACTGATCGAGGGACGGGCCGGTGGCGATGGTTTGTGAAGCGTCTGCCGCGAGCGGTGCTGGCTGCTTGCCCAGTTGCCAGTCGCGCAGGCTGTAGCGGGGACCCTGGCGGCTTTGTACCCAGGGCAGGGTGGGCATCAGTTGCGCCAACCGATGCAGCAGCCAGGTCACGTTGCCGATGCGTTGCTCCATGTCGCCATCATCAGGCTGAGGGTGGAGCCCGTCCCAGTAGCTCGCACACAGGGCCTGGCAGATCTGCAGCCCTCGGGCCATGCCGACAAAGCTGTCGGTGTGGCACCAGGCCTCGGTGAGCCACTGCGCCAGACGCAGGTCTTTGCTGCGCGTGCCCAGCAGGAGTTGGCAGCGTTCTGCTACGCCCGGCCAGTCAGCCACTTTCAGCGCGGTGACCCACTCGCCTTGGGCGAGCGTGGGGTCGTCTTCTCGCCGCATGTCGGCAATCTGGTCAAAGTCGGTCGAAAACGACAGATCTTCGCCGCAAGGGTGGTCGCCTGACAGCGGCGCCAGCAAGACATCGAGGTTCATGAAAGCCCTGAAAAATGTTGGTGCGGGCATACGATGTGCCCTGGATCATAGGGAGAATCTTCCCATGAAGTGGCCGCTTCACTCACGCACAAAAGACCCCTCCGAGGAGGGTGTCAAAAGGTGAGTGATTTCAAATGATATTGATTCGCAATTGCGTCAAATGGTAGACTGTGACCATGTTGTCAACGACCACCATCTCTCCCGGCCTGTTTGCTGATTCAGCCCCCAGTGATCTGACGCGTGGGCAACGCTGGGTTGGTGTGGTGCTTGTGGTGGCGCTGCATGTGCTGGCGGGGTTGGAAGTCGTCCGCTTGGGCCGGGGTGCTGGTGCACCGTCTGAGCCGGCGCCCCTGATGGTGAGCATGATCACCGAGGCCGCCACGCCTCAGGCGCCCGAACCATCGCCTGTGCCGCCACAACCCGTGGCGCAGCCCAAGCCGCAGCCGGTTCAGCATCAGAAAGCGCCGCCCGTGCTGGCCAGCCAGCAGGCTGCCAAGCCCAGCGACCATCAGGTACCTGTGGCCGCACCTGAGCCGAAGCCGGAAGCCAAACCTGCCACGACCGCTGCTGCGACTGCCGAAGCGCCAGCGGCCGCAACCACTGCGGCCACGACTGGTCCCGCCGCTGCTGCACCCGCTTCGCAGCAACCCCGGACCCTGCCGTCGTCTGCCGTGCAGTATCTGATTCCTCCACAGCCGGTTTTCCCCCCGGTCTCACGCGATCTGGGTGAGTCTGGCGCGGTCGAGATGCTGGTGCTGGTGGATGAAACCGGTCATACCAAGGACATCCAGCTGGTGAAGTCGTCTGGTTATGGGCGATTGGACCGGGCCGCCATGTCGGCCATGCGGGCCGCCCGTTTCAAGCCGTATCTCGAAAACGGTGTCGCACGCAGTGCCTGGGCACCTGCCCGTATCAGTTTCAATTTGAATGAGCGTTGATCATGAGTGAAGTAACGTCAGCCGCAACGGCGCCGGTGGTGCCGGCCGCGACCACCGCCACCACGGTGGATACCACTGCTGCCCCGCAACTGGGTTTCAGCCATTTCATTTCCCAGACCGACTCCGTTGGCCAGGGGCTGTTCATCATCCTGGTGCTGATGTCGTTGGTCTCCTGGGCGCTGATCCTGACCAAGGGCGTGGGCATGGTGTTGCGTCAGCGTCGCAGCAAGGCCTTTCTGGACTTCTTCTGGAATGCCACTTCTCTGGAAGCGGTTCAGCATGAAATCGCCACCCATGGGGTGAATGAACCCTTCGCACACCTGACTTCGCACGCGATGCATGCGCAGGCCCACCATGCCCGCTATGGCGCGGCCAAGCTGGAAGAAGCCGGCACAGCCCAGGACTTCCTGACCCGCACCATCAAGAAGGTGCTGGACGAAGAAACAATGAGCCTGGAAAACGGTCTGGCGGTACTGGCTACCATCGGCGCGACGGCACCGTTTGTGGGCCTGTTCGGTACCGTGTGGGGGGTTTATCACGCCCTGCTGGCGATTGGCGCCACTGGTGCAGGCACCCTCGACAAGGTGGCCGGCCCTGTGGGCGAGGCCCTGATCATGACGGGTGTGGGTCTGGCTGTGGCCATTCCAGCCGTGATGGGTTACAACTGGCTGACCCGCAGCAACCGGGTCTGGTCTGCCCGACTGGACGCCTTCGCTTTCGAGCTGTTTACTTTCCTGTCGACAGGTCAGACCCTGAAAACCAGTGTCGATCACGACGAGCCGGTGACCAAGGCTGCGGCCCTGCGTACCGTCAAGCCGGCGTCCAACGCCTGAGGGGGCTGATATGGCATTCGCCAGTTTCGACAACAAGAACGGGGGCGCTCCGCTGTCCGAGATCAACATGGTGCCGCTCATCGATGTGATGCTGGTGCTGCTGGTGATCTTCATCGTGACGGCGCCGCTGCTGAGCCACTCGGTGAAGCTGGAGTTGCCCAAGGCCAGTGCGACCGTGGAGACAACCAAGGCCGAGAAGATCGAGTTTTCGATTGATGCCGATGGCGTGCGTTACTGGAATGGTCAGGCCATGACCCGCGAAGAAGCGGCGCAGCATTTTGCTGCCGAAGGCGCGAAGGCCAATCAGCCGGAGATTCACCTCCGTGCTGACCAGGCCGTGGCCTACAAGGCTGTGGCCGAGACCTTGGCTGATGCGTCGAAAGCCGGGTTGACCAAGATTGGTTTTGTGACGCAGCCCGAGGCGGGCAAACAGTAAGCGTAAGCGCAAGACCGATCGCGATTGGGTCTACGATCTGGGCCCATGAGCGCACACATCCCTGCTACAGAAGCTGAACATGCCGGCGTGCCGCCTCAGGCGCTCGCCGGCATTCGTGTCATTGAACTGGGTCAGTTGATCGCCGGTCCCTTTGCCGGCAAGACGCTGGCAGATTTTGGCGCCGAAGTCATCAAGGTCGAGCCGCCGGCAGCCGAAGGCAGTGCAGGGGGCGACCCGCTTCGGCAGTGGCGCATGCTGCACAACGGCACCAGCGTGTGGTGGCAGGTGCAAAGCCGCAACAAGCGCAGTGTGGTGCTCGACCTGCGTACGCAGGAGGGCCGTGAAACGGTGCGGCGCCTCATCGATGAGGCCGATGTCGTCATCGAGAACTTCAAGCCGGGCACGATGGAAAAGTGGGGCCTGGGCTATGAGCAACTGAGTCAGACCAATCCGGGGCTGATCATGCTGCGCATCAGCGGCTATGGTCAGAGTGGGCCGTATCGAGAGCGTCCCGGTTTTGCTGTTGTGGCCGAGGCCATGGGGGGCATGCGTTACCTCAATGGTGAGCCTGGCAGAGCACCTGTGCGAGCGGGTGTCAGCCTGGGCGACACCCTGGCTGCCCTGCATGGGGTGATCGGTGTCTTGCTGGCGCTGCAGGCCAGACACCAGAGCGTCCGTGCCGATGCGCCCAAGGGCCGGGGCCAGGTGGTGGATGTGGCGCTCTACGAGGCGGTGTTCAACTGCATGGAAAGCCTGTTGCCGGAGTTCAGCGCATTCGGGGCGGTGCGTCAGCCTGCAGGTTCGGCGCTGCCCGGTATCGCTCCCAGCAATGCCTACCCCTGCGCCGATGGCATGGTGGTGATCGGCGGCAATGGAGACTCGATTTTCAAGCGCTTGATGGTGGCAATTGGGCGAGACGATCTCGCGCAAGATACTGAGCTCGCCAGCAATCCTGGACGTGTGCGGCGGGTGGCAGAGATCGATGCAGCCATCGCCAGCTGGACTGAGCTTCGACGGGTCGAGGACGTGCTCGATGTGCTCAATACGGTCAGTGTGCCGGTCGGGCGCATCTACACCGCGAGGGATATCGCTGAAGACCCGCACTATCTCGCCCGAGAGATGATCGTGCCAGTGACGACTGCAGATGGGCTGACGGTGTCGGTGCCAGGCATCGTCCCGAAGCTGTCAGCGACACCGGGCTGGATCAGCCGCCGAGGCCCGACCTTGGGCGAGGATACCGAAGTGGTACTGGGCAGCCTGCGCACGCCGCAGTCAGATTGAATCTTGCCTTTACAGTTGGGGCGTACAAAACAAGGGTGTCATCTTGAGCGACTTCAAGCAGGACAGCGCCGGTCTGCAGCCGGCCGCAGGGGGGCAGTTTCAGCTGTTGGGGCAACGGCGCTTTGCGCCATTTTTCTGGACCCAGTTTCTGGGGGCCGCCAACGACAACCTCTTCAAGTTTGCGCTGACGGTGCTGGTGACCTATCACCTGCATCTTGCCTGGCTCGCGCCCAAAATGGCCGGCCTGGTGATCGGGGCCTTGTTCATCCTGCCTTTCGTGTTGCTGTCTGCAACCGCTGGGCAGTGGGCAGACAAGCACGACAAGGGCAGCCTGATGCGTGCCATCAAGTTGCTGGAAGTGGCCATCATGCTGACCGCTGGTGTCGGCTTCTGGTTCCAGTGGGTGCCGCTCTTGCTGGCCTGCGTGTTGTTGATGGGGCTGCATTCGACCCTGTTTGGCCCTGTGAAATATGCCTATCTGCCGCAGCACCTGAGTGAGCGTGAGTTGACGGGTGGCAATGGCATGGTCGAAATGGGGACCTTTGTGGCCATCTTGCTGGGCAATGTGGGCGGGGGGCTGTTGATGGGCATTCCCGAAACCGGTGCCCAATGGGTAGCCGGGGCCTGTTTGGCTATGGCCCTGCTGGGCTGGGGCGTGTCGCAACGGATTCCGGCTTCGCCGCCATCGGACCCTGGGCTTCGGCTGAACTGGAATCCCGTCACGGAGACCTGGCGCAACCTGCGGTTGGCGTGGGACTACCCGAGCGTGTTCCGCTCCTTGCTGGGGATCTCGTGGATGTGGTTCTTCGGGGCTGTGTTCCTGTCTCAGTTTCCGGCGTTTGCGCACGATGTGCTGGGCGGTAACGAGCAGGTGGCGTCGCTTCTTCTGGTGGTGTTTTCCGTCGGCATTGCGGTGGGCTCGCTGTTGTGCGAAACGCTCTCGCACCGTCATGTGGAAATCGGCCTGGTGCCCATCGGTGCGGTGGGCATGACGGTCTTCGCGTTTGACCTCTTTCTGGCCACCCGAGGCATGAGCGCCGGAGCCACCTTGCTGACCGTCGGGGAGTTTGTCCGCCAGTCGGCCCATTGGCGGGTGATGGCAGACCTCGCCTTGCTGGCTTTCAGTGCCGGCTTGTACAGCGTGCCCATGTATGCCTTGATCCAGTTGCGGGCACGACCCAGTCACCGGGCGCGCATCATTGCGGCCAACAACATCCTGAATGCGCTGTTCATGATCGTGAGCAGCCTGGTGGCCGGCGCATTGCTCGGGGCGGGTTACTCCATCTCGCAGGTATTCGGTGTCACGGCCGTACTCAATGTGGTGGTGGTCGGCTATGTGTTCTGGCTCATGCCCGAGTACATCTTGCGGCTGGTGATGCTGGTCATCACGCGTGTGGTGTACCGCTTGCGCGTGCGGGGCGATGAGCACCTGCCAACCGATGGCGCGGCCATTCTGGTGTGCAACCACGTGAGCTTTGTGGATGCGGTGATCCTGGGGGTGCTGAGCCCGCGTCCCATGATCTTCCTGATGGACCACCGCATTTTCAAGACGCCAGGCATCGGCTGGTTCTTCCGCATGGTCAAGGCCATTCCCATTGCGCCGCAGAAGGAAGACCCCGAAGCCTATGAGCGGGCTTTCGATCGTGCGCGCCAGGTGCTGGCCGAGGGCGAGTTGCTGTGCCTGTTTCCGGAAGGCGCCATCACCCGTGATGGCCAGTTGCAAACCTTCAAGGGCGGGATCATGAAGATCCTCGAGTCGCAACCGGTTCCCGTCATTCCGTCGGCCTTGCACAACCTCTGGGGGTCCACCTTCTCCCGCATCGAGGGGGCAGCGATGTCGCGCCCCTTGCGTCGGGGTTTGTTCAATCGTGTGGGCTTGGTGGTGGGGGAGGCCATTCCTCCCGAGCAAGTGACGCCGGAGGCGTTGCAGGCCCGCGTTCAGGCCTTGCTCGACGAGCCGATGCCCTGACCGCCCCCCGCCCCGGGTGCACAATCCGGGGCTTCTGTTTGAGCGGTCTCCGCTGAGTGGCGCTTTTCCATGGGAAACCTTCTGTCTCGTGATGCGTTGGCGCGCATCGTCCCGTTTGTCCTGTTCATGGTCTTGCTGGTGGTGCGTGGGCATTGGCCAGCCGAAGGGCTGTGGGGTGTGGATGCCCGCTGGATCTATGGTGTGTCCGTGCTGGTCGTCGGGGGCAGCCTGGTCTGGTTCTGGCGTGACTATGCAGAGTTGCGGCGCCACGCCTGGCCAAACTGGCTGGATCTGATCCTGTCCGTGCTGGTTGGGGTCGGGGTGTTCTGGTTGTGGATCAACCTCAATGATCGCTGGATGATGCTGGGTGAGCCCGCGGCGTCATTTGTGCCGGTGGACGGCGAGGGTCGCATTGAATGGGGGCTGGTGGCCGTGCGATGGGCGGGTGCAGCGCTGCTGGTGCCGGTCATGGAAGAGCTGTTCTGGCGCTCTTTCCTGATGCGCTGGATTGACAAGCCTTCTTTTGAACAGGTCGACCCGCGTCTGGTGTCGCTCAAGGCCATGGGCTTGTCGACGCTGGTGTTCACGCTGGCCCATACCCAGTGGCTGGCCGCGATCCTGGCCGGGCTGGCTTATGCCTGGCTGTATCGCCGCTCCGGCTCCTTGTGGAGCGCGGTGATCGCTCACGGCGTCACCAATGGTCTGCTGGGCGCCTGGGTGCTGGTCACCGGCTACTGGCAGTTCTGGTGAGTGAGTTCAAAAGCGTGCGCGCAGCCATTGGTGCAGGGAACGCCATTGCTGGTGGATGTGGCTGCGCAAACGCTGCCATTGCTGCCAGGCAGCCGAGGCCTTGACGGCATCGATCACGCGGGTCTTCCAGTCCATCCAGCGCTGAAACCAGCGGGCGAACCAGGGTAGTTGCATCAGCGTGTCGCGGGTGAGCATGAACAGGCGGGCGGTCAGCGCGGTGCCACCTACCTTGGCCGCCAGGATGATCAGCAGGCCAATGATGGCGTGGCCCTGGCCGATCCAGTAGAGCGCGGCCAGCTTGATGGGCAGCAGGCTCAGTACCGGGATGGCGAAGAGGCCCAGCGCGGCATAAGGTGGCAGATGGCGGATGCGGGACTCGATCCAGCGCAGCCCGGGCAAGCGCCCCATGAGGGCAAGCAGCCGCGCCAGGGGCTCCCAACCCCATTCTTCGAAGATCAGCAGCAGGCCGATCAGGCCCACCCAGATTGCACGCAGGATGCGAACAGGCCAGGACCTGACTGACTGCTTCATGGTCAGGAGATGCTCAGATGCCGCGAGCGCGATCGGCCGCAAACTGCTGCTGGAAGGCGGCGAAGCGCCCTTCGTCCAGCGCTGCACGGATTTCCTTCATCAGGTTCAGGTAATAGTGCAGGTTGTGGATGGTGGTCAGCATGGGGCCCAGCATCTCGCCGCAGCGGTCGAGGTGGTGCAGATAGGCCCGGCTGAAGTGCTGGCACGTGTGACAGGTGCAGGTTTCGTCGATGGGGCGCTCATCGGCCTTGTAGCGGCTGTTGCGCAGGCGCAGATCACCAAAGCGGGTGAACAGGTGGCCGTTGCGGGCATTGCGGGTGGGCATCACGCAGTCGAACATGTCGACACCGGTGGCTACACCAGCGACCAGGTCTTCCGGTGTGCCGACGCCCATCAGGTAGCGAGGCTTGTTTGTCGGCAGCTTGGGCGAGATGAAGTTCATCACCCGCATCATTTCGTCTTTGGGCTCACCCACGCTGACGCCGCCAATCGCATAGCCGGGGAAGTCGAGCTCGGTCAGGCCTGCCAGCGATTCTTCGCGCAGGTGCTCGAACATGCCGCCTTGCACGATGCCGAACAGCGCATTGGGGTTGTCCAGGCGCTTGAACTCGGCAATGCAGCGCTTGGCCCAGCGCAGGCTCAACTCCATCGAGTAGCGGGCTTCCTTCTCGGTGGTGATGTGGCCGCTCGACTTGTCACCCTTCCAGTAAGGCGTGCACTCGTCGAACTGCATCACGATGTCCGAGTTGAGGATGGTCTGGATCTGCATGCTCACCTCGGGGGTGAGGAACAGCTTGTCGCCGTTGACAGGTGATGAGAAACGCACGCCTTCTTCACTGATCTTGCGCATCTCGCCCAGGGACCAGACCTGGAAGCCGCCCGAGTCGGTCAGGATGGGCTTGTTCCAGCTTTCGAAGCGGTGCAGACCACCGAACTGCTTCATGATGTCCAGGCCCGGACGCATCCAGAGGTGGAAGGTGTTGCCCAGGATGATCTGTGCGCCCATCTCTTCCAGCGAGCGTGGCATGACACCCTTGACGGTGCCATAGGTACCCACGGGCATGAAGATGGGGGTCTCGACCACACCGTGGTTGAGCGTCAGTCGGCCACGTCGGGCGAGGCCTTCGGTCTTGAGCAGTTCGAAATTCAGCATGGGGCGTATTGTCGCGCCACCCGGGGCATCCTGCCGATCACACGGCTTTCGCTTCGTGCAAAACCAGCAGTTGTTCGAGCAACTGTTCGCTTCTGAAGGGTTTGGGCAGGGTCGCAAAGCCCGAGGTGCTCATCCTGGCCAGCTGGTTGGGGTCTGTCTCGCCAGAGATGATGAGTGGCAGCAGGCAGAATTTGGTGCCGATCAGATAGGTCTGAACTGTCTGGGCCAGGGTCAAGCCATTGATGCCAGGCAACCTGAAGTCGGTGACCAGGATGTCCGGGTGCTGCTCCGGCTGGTTGGGTGACAGCAGCTTGGGGAGGTCATCCAGCAAGGCCTCGCCATCGGGCCAGACGCGGGTATGGGCGCCCCAGCTCTGCAGCATTGCATCCAGGGCATTGCGCAGCATCACATCGTCTTCCACCAGCCACACACTGCGGCCTTCCATCGGGCGCAGCACCGAGGCGGGTGCCTGGCTTCGCGTGGGCTTGATGCGGTGAACTGGCAGCTCGATCGAGAAGCAGGAGCCCTTGCCCGGTTTGGAGCGGACCCGAATCTGTTCTCCCAGTACGTCAGCCGTGCGTCGCACAATGGCCAGGCCCAGTCCGATGCCCTTGTTGCGCTCGCGCGCTGCGTTGCCGACCTGGTAAAACTCGTCGAAGATGCGGTCAAGCTGATCGGGCGCGATGCCGATACCGGTATCCCACACCTCGATGCGCACGCGTTGCTTGCGGCAACGGCGCACCGCCACCAATACCCCGCCACGCTCGGTGTAACGGATGGCATTGGCGACGAGGTTGCGGATGATGCCGTGGATGAGGATGGGGTCGGTGTGGACCATCAGGTCATCCCCATCGAAGCGGGGCAGGCGGAAGCGCAGACTCAGGCCCTTGGCATCGGCTGCACTTTGTTCGTGCACCCGCACAGCCTGGAAGACATCATGGAGGTAGACCGGTTGCAGGTTGGCCTGGACCGAACCGGCGTCCAGTCGGGAAATGTCGAGCAGGCCGACCAGCAGTGACTCCATGGAGGCCACGGCCTCATGCAGCATGCCGGCAATGCGGTGCACCTCGGCCGGGGCCTCCTGCTTGCGCAGCAGGCTCACCAGCAAGCCGATGGCCGCGGTCGGTTGGCGCAGATCGTGGCTGGCTGCAGCCAGGAAGCGCGTCTTGGCCTGGTTGGCCGATTCGAGCGCGCGTGTCCGTTCGACGACCCGTTCTTCCAGGTGGGCATTCATGCGCTCGGCCAGACTCATGGTGGCAATGAACTTGCGCATGAGCGTGAGCGCATAGCCGGAAAACAGAAGGGGCGTGCAGTAGGGCGTCCAGCCCTGGGCTGTGACGTCCAGCATCGGCGTCATGAACAGGTAGTCATGGCCAACCGAGATGGCCGCAGCAATCGGGCCGGCGGTCATGGCAATGGCTTCGAGCAGATGGCGCTGCAAGGCTGCTTCGACGACCTTCAGCACCACCAGACAGCTGCAGATCAGCATGACGGGGTAGGCCACGGTGGTCAGAACCTGGAAGTGCGGGGTGTCCAGCAGGGCAAGACCCAGAATCGGTACGCCAATGCCCAGCAGGCGGACGGGCCAGATGAGGCGTCTGACGGAGGCATTGGCATAGGTCAGGCCAAACGCGGTCAGGAAGTAGGTGGCCAGGGCATGGGTGGCAAACAGCATCCAGGTCACCAGGGAGTGGGGCCATGCCACGGTGTCCAGGAAGTAGAAGGCATTGCGCACGCACATGACCAGCATGAGGCAACCAAAGTAGACAAAGACCTTGTCACCCGGGCGGGCGCGCCATGCGAGCAGGATGAAGATGGCCATGCCGGCCACGCTGAGGTTCAGGATGCGAGGCAAGTCGACAGTCAGCGTCTGCCATTCGAGAAAGGCCGGTCGAACCTGGTCCAGTGGCCCGATGACCAGGGGGGAGATGCCCACCTTCTGGAACGGATTCATGCGTACGTCGATCCACACCTCGTTGTCGCCGCCACGCAGGATTTCTGCTGGAATCTCGATCAGGTGGGGCAGCGATGCCATGCTGGTGATGGCGTCACCTTGCATGTCGTGGGTTTGAACGGTCATGCCGTTGACCACCACGCGGTGATTGCCGGGCAGACGGTCAATGCGCAAGCCAAGGGGCTCGTCGGGGGTGCGTTTCAGGATGACCTGAGCGCGGTAGCAGGCCACGCCTGGCGTACTCATGCCATGGAGCGCCCAATCATCGGGAAGCTGGACCGACTGTGCCGCTTGTCCCTCCCGGCAAAGCCCGGGTGCCACCTGGACCTCGCGGATGGTCTGCGTTGATTGCGCCCACAGGGGCGCGGCCAGCATCAACAGCAGGGCGGCGAACCAGCCCTGCAGGAGCGTGGCGGCCCGATGACGCAGGCCGCCGCAGTGTCGGTTAGTAAAGCTTCCCATGATTCTTTCTTGTTATGGTCTTGGTAGCGCCTGTGGCGCACGCGCTATCGCTGCAGCAGCATGGCGTCTCCGTAGCTGAAGAATCGATAGTGTTGTGCAATGGCGTGTTGGTACAAGGTGCGGATGTGCTCATAGCCCGCGAAGGCGCTGACCAGCATCATCAGGGTGCTCTTGGGCAAATGGAAGTTGGTGATCAGCAGGTCCACCACCTTGAATTCGAATCCGGGGGTGATGAAGATGTCGGTATCCCGGCTGCCAGCCGCCAGAATCTGCCCAGCTTGTCGGTGCAGCGCAGCTGATTCGAGTGCGCGCAGGGTGGTGGTGCCCACCGAAATCACCCGACCGCCACGGGCCTTGGTGGCCTCGATGGCGGCGACGGTTGCCGCGCTGACCTCGAACCATTCGCTGTGCATCTTGTGCTCGGTCAGGTTTTCGGTTCTCACCGGCTGGAAGGTGCCTGCACCCACATGCAAGGTGACGGCTGCGGAGCTGATGCCTTTGTCCTTCAGTCGCGCCAGCAGGGCCTCGTCGAAGTGCAGTGCCGCGGTCGGCGCAGCGACGGCACCCGGCCGTTCGGCGAAGACGGTCTGGTAGCGGCGCACATCGTCGTCGGTGTCACTGTGTGTGATGTAAGGCGGCAGGGGGACATGGCCATGCTGGTCGAGCAGAACCAGCGGGTCGGCGGGCAAGCGCAGGTGAAACAGGCCACCATCAGGGCCATCGCGTCCCAGGACCTCGGCGTCAAAGGCGTTGGCGAAGCGCACGGTGCTGCCAGGCTTGGGCGACTTGCTGGAGCGCATGTGGGCCCACACCTCGTTATGGGGCAGGATGCGCTCGATCAGTGCTTCAACGGAGCCGCCTGTGCTTTTCTGGCCGTACAGGCGGGCCTTGATGACGCGGGTGTTGTTGAAAACCAGCAGATCGCCGGTTTGAAGCAGGTCGGGGAGTTCGCGAAATACGCGGTCAACTGGAGGGAGGCTGCGGCCGTCCAGCAGGCGGGAGAGGCTGCGCTCGGCGGCAGGTTGCTGGGCGATGAGTTCAGGCGGCAGTTCGAAGTCGAAGTCGCTCAGTGTGTGGTTCGTTGTTGTTGGATTGGTCATGCCATTGAGGGGCGGACGGGCCCCGTGCCAAGGAAAGGCTGCATTGTCGCGTTTCTGTTGAATGTATCCTTGTTTCAAGGTGCAACCGGACGGCACCCACGTGAGGGGGGATGAAGTCCCTTGGTCGGGCTTTCCCTGGGCTGCACAATGTCGCGCATACTGTGCTTTTATCCATGTCCGTGTCTGATCGTTCCGCCACCTCATCGACCGCGTCCAAACAGTCCGCTCCGGCCAAGGCCATGGAGCGACTGGGCTTGGTGCGTGACATCGATCTGGCGCTGCATCTGCCGCTGCGCTATGAGGATGAGACCCGTCTGACGAGAGTGCGAGATGCGCGCGACGGCGACACGGTGCAGGTAGAGGGCGTGGTCTGCGATAACCGCGTGGAAGCGCGGTCGCGCAGGCAGTTGCTGGTGAAAATCGACGATGGCAGTGGCGAGCTGCTGTTGCGCTTTCTGAATTTCTATCCCAGCCAGCAAAAGAGCTGGGGCCGTGGTGTGCGACTCAGGGTGCGTGGCGAGGTGCGCCATGGCTTTTTCGGGCGAGAGATGGTGCACCCGACCGTGAAGGTGGTGAGCGACACCACCCCGTTGGCCGAGGCCCTGACGCCGGTGTACCCCACCAGTGCCGGCTTGCCTCAGGCATATTTGCGTAAGGCGGTGGCGGCCGGACTGTCACGAGCGCCTTTGCAGGAAATTCTGCCGCCTGCGTTGTTGCCGAAGGGCATGCCCAGCCTGCGCGAGGCTTTGCGGTTCTTGCATCACCCAAGCCCCGAGGTGTCGATCGAGACGCTGGAAGACCACAGCCACCCTGCCTGGATGCGCCTCAAGTTTGAAGAGTTGCTGGCGCAGCAGGTGTCGCAGATGCAGGCGCGCCGCGAGCGGGCGCATTTGCGGGCACCAGCACTGCTGGACAAACCGGGGGGCTTGCGCCAGCGCCTGCTGGAGGTGTTGCCGTTCGGTTTGACCGCGGCTCAGCACCGGGTATGCGACGAAATTGCCCAGGATCTGCAACGGCCCCAGCCCATGCATCGCTTGTTGCAGGGTGATGTCGGTTCGGGCAAGACCGTGGTGGCGGCCTTGTCCGCAGCCATTGCCATGGATGCCGGCTGGCAGTGTGCACTGATGGCGCCGACCGAGATCCTCGCCGAGCAGCACTTCCGCAAGCTGGTTGGCTGGCTGGAGCCGCTGGGCGTGAAGGTGGCCTGGCTCACGGGCAGTCTCAAGGCCAAGGCCAAGCGCGCGCAGATCGAGGCGGTGGCTTCAGGTGAAGCCCAGTTGGTGGTGGGCACCCACGCCGTCATTCAGGACCAGGTGGAATTCGCCAGATTGGGCCTGGCCTTGATTGACGAGCAACACCGCTTTGGTGTGGCCCAGCGCCTGCAATTGCGCCGCAAGCTGGAGAGCAGCGAGCTGGAGCCCCACCTGCTGATGATGAGCGCGACCCCCATTCCGCGCACGCTGGCCATGACCTATCTGGCTGATCTGGAGGTCAGCACCATCGACGAGTTGCCCCCAGGTCGCACGCCGATCGTCACCCGGGTGTTTGCCGACAGCCGACGTGATGAGGTGGTCGAGCGCATCCGGGATGAGGTGGCCAAGGGGGCGCAGGTCTACTGGGTCTGCCCGCTGATCGATGAAACCGAAGACAGCGACCAGGCCGCCGATGAGGCTGCTGGCCGGGCGAGCAACAAACGGCCACCGCTCGACCTCAGCAATGTGACGCAGACCCATCAGGAGTTGAGTGAGGCGCTACCTGGTTACGGTGTCGGTTTGCTGCATGGACGTTTGCCGGCTGCCGAGAAGGCCGAGGTGATGGCGCGGTTTTCTGCGGGTGAGTTGTCCGTGCTGGTGGCCACCACGGTGATCGAGGTGGGGGTGGACGTGCCCAATGCCAGCCTGATGGTGATCGAGCACGCAGAACGTTTCGGGCTCAGCCAGTTGCATCAGCTGCGTGGCCGTGTTGGTCGAGGCGCGGTGGCCAGTGTGTGTGTGCTGCTGTATGCCTCGCCGTTGTCGGACTCGGGCAAGCAGCGCCTCAAGGCCATGGCCGAGACCAACGATGGCTTCGAGATCGCACGGCGGGATCTCGATATACGGGGCCCTGGGGAATTCATGGGGTCTCGGCAATCCGGCGCGGCCTTGTTGCGGTTTGCCGATCTGTCGGAAGACCAGGGGTTGGTGGCCCGAGCCCGAAAGGCCGCCGAGCAGTTGCTGGAGGCCGACCCAGGCGTGGCCCAGAAGCAGGTTGAACGCTGGTTGGGCAACAAGGCTGAATACCTCAAGGCCTGAGGGGCTATCAAATGTCAGACAATCAAGGCCATGACGCTGACTGAACTTCGCTATATCGTTGCCGTGGCCCGCGAGCGCCATTTCGGGCGCGCGGCTGAGGCGTGCTTCGTGTCGCAGCCGACCTTGTCGGTGGCGGTCCGAAAACTCGAGGACGAGCTTGATGTGAAGCTCTTCGAGCGTGGCAGCACCGAGGTGACAGTGACGCCCTTGGGCGAAGAGATCGTGCGGCAGGCGCAGTCGGTGCTGGAGCAGGCGCAGGCCATCAAGGAAATTGCCAAGCGGGGCAAGGACCCGCTGGCAGGGCCCTTGCGGCTTGGCGTGATCTACACCATCGGGCCCTATCTGCTGCCTGACTTGGTGCGCAATGCCATCACGCTGACACCGCAAATGCCGCTGATCCTGCAGGAAAACTTCACGGTGAAGCTGCTGGAGATGTTGCGCGCGGGTGAGCTGGACTGCGCCATTCTGGCTGAGCCCTTCGTCGAAGCAGGGCTGGCCGTGGCACCCCTGTATGACGAGCCTTTTCTGGTGGCCGTGCCCAAATCGCATGAACTGGCCAGCCACAAGGAAATCTGTGCCGAGGAACTCAAGCGGGAAACGATGCTGCTGTTGGGTGCGGGGCACTGCTTCCGTGACCAGGTGCTGGATGTCTGCCCCGAGTTCGCCCGGTTCTCCAGCGATGCGGAAGGCATTCGCCGCAGCTTTGAAGGCTCTTCGCTGGAAACCATCAAGTACATGGTGGCTGCGGGCATGGGGGTGACGGTCGTGCCGCAGTTGTCGGTGCCCGCCGAGCCCCATCCGCATGTGGCGTTCGTGCCTTTCAAGCCACCGGTGCCTTCGCGGCGCGTGGTGCTGGCCTGGCGTCGCAGTTTCACGCGCTACGAGGCCATTGCTGCCTTGCGCAATGCCGTGATGGCGTGTGCGCTGGACGGCGTCGCCCGCGTCAACAGCTGAGCGTCAGGCCTCACCTGCCGCGTCGGGTGGGGCGTCTGTTGTTGGTGTCGGACTGGCCGGCTCAAAGCAGTCGACCACGGTGAAGTACAGCGACGCGTAAAAGGCCGATGCCAGCCAGAGCCCACCGATGGCCATCAGGATGTTGGACAGGATCGGCTCAGGGGAGGCCATTCTGAACAATTCGCCCGCCAAGCCCAGTGCGGCGACAGCGGCTGTCCAGCTCAGGCCATACAGGATGAAGGCGCCGATGTTGTGCCAGCAGGCCATGGCGCTGAAGAACAGGGACTTGAGCAAGGGAACCCGCGCCCAGAACACCAGGGCAGGGGTGTGCCAGAACAGCAGCGAAACAGGCATGGTCAGTGCCAGGCGCCACAGCAGATCGGTCTGAACAGCAGGGGCATTGAGCGCTTCAGACAGGTCCTTGGCTGACTCGAATGCGTCGGCCAGTACTTCCGGACCAGGGCCCAGCAGGTCAGCCAGCATCTTGATGAGCAGCACGCTCAGCAAGTAGGCACCCCCAAGGGGCATCCACACCTTGGTGATGTCTTCCTGCGCGCGCAATGGTTCGATCAGCACCGAAGGGGTGACCCGTTGACCTTCGATGGCACGTCGGCTGGCCAGCATGAATGCCATCCAGATGACTGGCATGACGGCGATGACCACGAACGGCCCCAGAACGGGCAGCCCCAGCGTCACCATGGCCGCGCAGGCAACCATGCCCAGCAGGCCGATGAAGCCCATGGGCTGCCTGGCGCAGGCACGCAAACCATGACCCATCCAGGTCAGCCCCATGCGTGCGGGGACAGAGCGCAGCTTCATGTCATTTCAGCCTTGGCTCGGGCGGATGAAAGACCAGGGCTGGCTGCGACGCAGCTTCAGCACCCGCTCGAAATGCCGCGGGTCGTGTGGTTGCAGCATGGCAGCGTCACGAGGCAGATGGAAGTCCCACAGGCGTGATGTCCAGAAGCGCAGAGCGGCAGAACGGAGCAGCACCGGCATGAGGGCCAGTTCATCGTCTGTCAGACGGCGCTCGGCATCGTACGCGGCGACAAAGGCCTGGGCGCGCGCGTCATCCAGCTCGCCGGTGGGCAGGTCGATACACCAGTCATTCAGGCAGACGGCGATATCGAACAGGAAGGTGTCGCAGCCGGCGAAATAGAAGTCGAAGAAACCCGCCAGGGTCGGGCCATCGAACATCACGTTGTCGCGGAACAAGTCAGCGTGGATGGGGCCCCGCGGCAGGCCTTGATAGGCCGCCGTTTCGGCCAGTGCATTCTGGTCGACCAGCTCGGCCTCGATCATGGCGCGTTGTTCTGCGTCCAGGAAGGGTACGACCACCGGAACCGTCTCGTTCCACCAGGGCAGGCTGCGCAGATTGGGCTGCTGGGCGGTATAGCTTTGCCCAGCCACATGCATGCGTGCCAGCATGGCACCAACCTGGGCGCAATGTGGCACTTGGGGGGCCAGCTGGTTGCGTCCCTTGAGGCGGGTGACCACTGCAGCCGGCTTGCCCTTGAGTTGGTGGAGGATGGTGCCGCTCGCATCGGCCTGAGGCGCGGGAACCGGGATGCCCCGTTCAGCCAGGTGGCGCATCAGGTTCAGATAGAAGGGTAACTGCTCGAAGCTCAGGCGTTCGAACAGCGTCAGGACGTAGTCACCGCGGTCGGTGCTGACGAAGTAGTTGGTGTTTTCGATCCCGGAAGCACAGCCTTCAATGGAGCGCAGGGAACCCAGCCCGAGGGAAGACAGCAGGGGGGAGGCATCAGCAGGAGTGACTTCAGTGAAAACAGCCATGGAGAAGTTCGGACAGGAGGGTATTCAAGCAGGGGGGTTTTGAGCGTAAACCCTTGTCGCTCAGGGTATCTCGAGATGGTGATTGTAGAAGGCCCTGTGGCAGACTCCACACACGCCAAATCGAAACCCGTTAAATTGCACGGGTTAACCATTAGTTGCCGAAGAGGAGTCGGTTCAACACCATGAGTATCCATGCCCTGCGTTCCGTGTCGTTTCAACGTCTGTCGTTTGTCGCCGCAGCGGTCACCGCGCTGATGGGAACCATGCCGGCTTCGGCTCAGAGCTCGGACAAATCCGTCTACGTTGGCGTGTCCTATGGTCTGGGCTTGCCCGTGCCCAACAACTGCCGTGGGGCCGTGGCCTGTGACCGTGCCACGGACGCGTCCAAGCTGTTCGTTGGCTACAAGACCACGCCGAACTGGGCTTACGAGGTGACTTACTTCTATTTCGGCAAGCAGGCCAGGGCGTTTGGTCCAGGGGTCGCTGATTCCGCCATCTTGACTGAGAGCAACCGTTCCTGGGGGGCTGGTCTGGGCATCAGCCTGGAGGCTGAGCTGTTTGGCACGTTCACCAACCACCTGCGCGCGGGCCTGGGCTACTTTGAAACCAATGCCCGGGGCGAGTTGGGTGATGGCTCTGCGTTCAAGGATCAAAGCAGCCGGGTGATGCCGTACATCGGTGCGGGTTTGTCGTTCCCCATCATGCCGGGTTTCCGCCTGCATTCCGGTCTGGACATCTTCTTCAACAAGAAGTCCCCCAATCGCACCAATATGTTGGTGACGTTTGGTGGCACGGCTGAATTCTGAGTCACAGGTTTCCTTCTGATTGATGGCCGGCGCAAGCCGGCCTTTTTCATTCCAGGTCAGCCCTGTTGGACAATCGGTGCATGAACAGTCCCGCATCATCTTCTTCGCTGCCCACGCTTTTGCTGGTGGATGGTTCCAGCTACCTGTACCGCGCCTATCACGCCATGGCCGATCTGCGTGGGCCCCAGGGTGAGCCTACCGGTGCCATGCACGGCATGGTCAACATGCTCAGGCGCCTGCTCAAGGATGTGCAGGCAGAACATGCGGTGTGCGTGTTTGATGCCAAGGGACCCACCTTCCGTGACGAGTGGTACCCGCAGTACAAGGCCCATCGACCCTCCATGCCAGAGGATCTTGCCGCGCAGATTGCACCCATTCACGAAGTGGTGCGTCTGCTTGGCTGGCCCATTTTGGAAGTGCCGGGCATCGAAGCCGATGACGCCATTGGCACGCTCGCTCGTGTCGGTGCGCTGTCGGGCCACCGGGTGGTGGTCTCCACGGGCGACAAGGACCTGGCGCAGTTGGTGACCTCGCAGGTCAACCTGGTCAACACCATGACCAACGAGTGGCTGGATGAGGCCGGTGTGGTGGCCAAGTTCGGTGTGCCCCCCAACCGCATCATTGATTACCTGACCTTGATCGGGGACACCGTCGACAACGTGCCGGGTGTCGAGAAGGTGGGCCCCAAGACGGCGGTGAAGTGGTTGACCGAGTTCGGGTCGCTGGATGCCATCGTCGCCGCAGCAGGCACCATCAAAGGGGTGGCTGGCGAGAATCTGCGCAAGGCACTGGATTGGTTGCCCATGGGGCGCCAGCTGATCACAGTCAAGACCGATTGCGATCTGAGTGCCCACGTGCCGGGCTGGCCTGCGCTGGAGGCCCTGGCATTGCGTGATCTGGATCGCGCGGGTTTGAAGGACTTTGCGGTTCGCCATGGTTTCAAGACCTTGGCGCGCGAGATGGAGCAATCGGCGCCATCGGGTGCCGTTGCCGGTGGGGTTGCGGGCGCGACGGCCGATCTGTTCGGCTCCGACGACGGACAGCTCGCCGTGACCAGGGCGCCGATCGAGACCCGCTACGAAACCGTGCTGGATGAGGCCAGCTTGTTGCGCTGGATCGAGCGCATCGAGTCGGCCCCCATCACCTCGTTTGATACCGAAACCGATTCGCTGGACCCGATGCGGGCGCGCCTGGTTGGCTTGTCGCTGTCGACGCAGGTGGGCGAGGGGGCGTATGTGCCGCTGGCCCATGCCGGGGTGGATGCGCCCGCTCAGTTGCCTCTTGAGGGGGTGCTGGCGCGTCTGCGGCCATGGCTGGAGTCGCCCACGCATCTCAAGGTTGGGCAGAACATCAAGTACGACATCCATGTGCTCGCCAACCATGGCATTGCCGTGCAAGGCTATGCACACGACACCATGCTGCAAAGCTATGTGCTGGAGGCCCACCGCCCGCATAGTCTGGAAAGCTTGGCGCAACGCCACCTGGACCGCAAGGGGCTGAGCTACGAGGACGTGGCCGGCAAAGGGGCGCAACAGATTCCTTTTGCTCAGGTGAGCGTCGAGAAGGCCTCGCAATATGCCTGCGAGGACAGCGATCTGACCTTGCATGTGCACGATACCCTGTGGGCGCAATTGCAGGCAGAGCCGGCGCTGAAGGATGTCTACGAGCGCATGGAAGTGCCTGTGGCCAAGCTGCTGCAGCGCATCGAGCGCCATGGTGTGCTGATCGACAAGGACAAGCTCAACCAGCAGAGCCACGAGCTGGCGCAGCGCCTGATGGCACTGGAGGCGCGTGCGCACGAACTGGCTGGGCAACCCTTCAACCTGGGTTCGCCCAAGCAGATTGGTGAAATCCTGTTTGGCAAGCAAGGGCTGCCGGTGATCAAGAAGACGGCTTCTGGCGCACCTTCGACCGATGAGGAAGTGCTGGAAAAGCTGGCAGAAGACTACCCGTTGCCAGCCTGCATCCTGGAGCATCGTGGGCTGGCCAAGCTGAAATCGACCTACACCGACAAGCTGCCCTTGATGATCCACCCGGAGACCGGCCGGGTGCACACCAACTACGCGCAAGCGGTGGCCGTGACCGGGCGTCTGGCCAGCAACGACCCCAACCTGCAGAACATCCCGGTGCGGACCCAGGAAGGGCGGCGCATTCGAGAGGCCTTCATTGCGCCACCGGGCCATGTCATCGTGTCGGCCGACTACTCGCAGATCGAGTTGCGCATCATGGCGCACCTGTCAGAGGATGAGAACCTGCTGCGCGCGTTTGCTGAAGGACTGGACGTGCACCGTGCGACGGCCTCCGAGATTTTTGGCGTGCCGCCCGGTGTGGTCGACAGTGAGCAGCGCCGTTATGCCAAGGTCATCAACTTTGGTCTGATCTACGGCATGAGTGCGTTCGGGCTGGCTTCCAACCTGGGTATCGAGCGCAGTGCGGCGACCGCCTATATCGACCGGTATTTCCAGCGTTACCCGGGCGTCAAGCGGTATATGGATGACACCCGTGCGGCCGCGAAGGCACAAGGGTATGTGGAGACCGTTTTCGGTCGACGCCTGTGGCTGCCCGAGATCAACAGCCCGAATGGCCCGCGCCGCGGCGGAGCAGAGCGCGCGGCCATCAACGCCCCCATGCAGGGGACGGCGGCCGATCTCATCAAGCTGGCCATGGTTGCTGTGCAGGCGGCGCTGGACGCGCACAACAAGGCCAGTCGCATCGTCATGCAGGTGCACGATGAACTGGTGCTGGAGGTGCCCGAAGGCGAGTTGGACTGGGTCAAGACCGAGGTGCCGGCCCTGATGGCTTCGGTCGCAGCGCTGAAGGTGCCCTTGGTGGCCGAAGTGGGTGCCGGCCCGAACTGGGAGGCAGCGCATTGAACAAGGGCTTGCCGGGGCTGTACATGTGTCACCGAATTGTCATCATGGCGTCACGTTCATTTTTTAAACTCGTTATGCCGCATCTATTGGCCTGAAATGCCGTGGTGTGTTGTTGTTCGGGAAGTCACAGTCAGGAAGTCATGAATTCGCCAGCCAATAAAGACAAGGGAGCCCCGCGCGTGAGTTTGCTTAGCCGTGAACATGCCATCCTGGAGTTCAATCGCCGGGTGCTGGCTCAAGCGCAACGCGAGGACGTGCCCCTGCTGGAGCGGCTGCGTTACATCTGCATCGTGTCGTCCAACATCGACGAGTTCTTTGAGGTGCGTTATGCCGACGTGCTGGAAGCGTCTCGCATGGCCGGCACCGGGATCGACCCGGCCTACCTGGCAGATGTGTCAGACGCCACCCATGCCCTGGTTCAAGAGCAGTACCGCATCTTCAACGAGGTGGTCGGGCCGCAACTGAAGAACGCCAGCATCGACATCCTCAACCACGATGACCGCAACCCCTTGCAGCGCGAGTGGGTGGCCGATTTCTTCAAACGGCAGGTGCGGCCGCTGCTGGTGCCCATTGGGCTGGACCCGTCGCACCCTTTCCCGCAGGTGGCCAACAAGACCCTCAACTTCATCGTGAAGCTCGGCGGTCGGGATGCTTTTGGCCGAGATGGCGCGATCGCCATCGTGCGCATTCCGCGTGTCCTGCCGCGGGTGATTCGCCTGCCTGATCACATCTCTGGTGGGCGGCAGTGCTTTGTCCTGTTGTCCAGCGTGATCCGCGCCCACCTGCATGAGTTGTTTGCCGGACGTGACCTGCTGACCTTCTCGCAATTCCGCGTGACACGTGACTCGGACATCGATGTCGACGAAGACGATGTGACCGATTTGCGCCAGGCGCTGCGTTCGAAAATGAGCACCCGGCAGTTCGGTCAGGCCATCCGCCTGGAAGTGGTCAACAGTTGCCCGCGAGACTTGTCCGACTTCCTGCTTGAACAATTTGGCTTGCCTGAGCAGGCGCTTTACAAGGCCAATGGCCCGGTGAATCTGGTCCGGCTGACCCAGTTGATTGACCAGTGCAAGGGCGATCATCTGCGGTTCCCGCATTACCAGCCGGGCTGGCCGGCAACCTTGCCGCGCCAGGGCGGCATTTTTGATCGCCTGCAGGACGGGGATGTGATGCTGCATCACCCTTACGAGTCTTTTGGTTCGGTGATCGAGTTCCTGCGCGAAGCGGTCTACGACCCGGACGTGCTGGCGATCAAGCAGACCATTTACCGCACGGGTAGCGAGTCTGAATTGATGGACCTCCTGCTGGAGGCCGTGCGCCGAGGCAAGGAAGTGCTTGCCGTGGTGGAGTTGAAAGCCCGTTTCGACGAAGAAGCCAACATCAACTGGGCTGAGCGGCTCGAAGCCCTGGGGGCGCAGGTGGTGTACGGCATCGTGGGTCTCAAGACCCACGCGAAGATGATGCTGGTGACGCGCCGCGAGGGTGCGCGACTGCGCCGCTATGCCCACCTGTCTACGGGCAATTACAACCCCAAGACGGCCAAGCTCTATACCGACATCGGGTACCTGACGGCGAACGCCGAGCTGACATCGGATGCCGACCTGGTGTTCCAGCAACTGTCCAGCCTGTCGCAACCACGTTCGCCGCGTCAGCTCATGCTGTCGCCGTTTTCGATGCAGCGTCAGTTCATCCGCATGATGGGCCGTGTGGCCGACGCAGCGCGTGCGGGTTTGCCGGCGCGCATTGTCGTCAAGGTCAATGCACTGACCGACGAGCCCTTGATCCGCGCCCTGATCGACGCCGCGGCAGCAGGTGCGCGCATTGATCTGATCGTGCGGGGCGCCTGTGTGCTGCCCCCTGGTATCGAAGGCTTGACCGACCGCATCCGGGTCCGCTCCGTGGTGGGGCGCATGCTCGAGCACACGCGCGTCATCTACCTTCGCTGGGGCCATGAAGACCATGAAGAGGTGGTGTACCTGTCGAGTGCCGACTGGATGAACCGCAACATGACGCGCCGCATCGAAGTGGCCTGGCCGGTGCGCGACCCCGTCTTGCGCCAGCGTGTCATCGACGAGTGCCTGGTGCCCTATCTGCTGGATGGCTGTGATGCATGGGAGCAGCGTGCCGACGGTTGCTACGAGCGTGTGGGAACCGATGGCCCCAGTGCCCAGCGTGCACTCATGGAGCGATACCGTGACAAGGAGCCGGACTGATGGACCTGATCCTCTGGCGCCACGCCCAGGCGCATCCATTGACTGACCCGGCTGGAGACGATCTGGAGCGGGCCTTGACACCCAAGGGTGAACGGCAGGCCGAACGGATGGCTGCCTGGCTGAACCAGCGCATGGCAGACACCACCCGCGTGCTGGTGAGCCCGGCGCGCCGTACCCAGCAGACGGCCAAGGCGCTGGACAGGGCTTTCAAGACCGTGCCCGCGCTGGCCCCTGATGCCTCTGTGGATGAGTTGCTCGAAGCGGCCCGCTGGCCGGATGCCAAGGACCCGGTTCTCATCGTCGGGCACCAGCCCACTCTGGGGATGGTCGCGGCGCGGCTGCTGGCTGGGCATGATCTGCCTTGGACCATTCGCAAGGGGGCCGTGTGGTGGCTGCGTGGGCGCGAGCGAGACGGCGTCATGCAGATCACCTTGCAGGCCGTACAGGCGGCCGATTTCCTCTGACACAGGGAAGTGGCTCTGTCCCGATACATAATCGGGCCACATGAAAACAGAAACCGAGCGTCCTGCGTGTGACTACCAGATGGCCATCCGGGTCTACTGGGAAGATACCGATGCTGGTGGGGTGGTGTTCTACGCCAACTACCTGAAGTTTTTCGAACGTGTCCGCACCGACTGGTTGCGCGATCTGGGCCTGTCTCAGGAAACCTTGCGCAAGCTGGGCAAGGGCATGTTCGTGGTCAGTGACCTGCAGATGCGCTATCTGCGTTCGGCCCGACTCGATGATCAGATCGTCGTCACCACGTTGTTGGTGGAACAGGGCCGCGTCAGCCTGGTGCTCAAGCAGCAGGCCTGGCGACAAGATGAACTTCTGGCCGAAGGTCAGGTCCGTATCGGGTGGGTGTGCCCAGCCGAGCCGGGCGCCAACACCGCGACCGGTGCGTTCAAGCCGGGCCGCATTCCTGAAGATATCCTCAAGCTGCTGCCGGTGAGGCAGTCCTGATCCGTCACAATCACGGGTTGAAGGTAGACAGACTCATGAATCAAGACTTGTCCATCATCGAATTGGTCAGGCATGCCAGTGTGGTGGTGCAGATCGTGCTGGCTTTGCTGCTCGGTGTGTCGCTCGCCAGCTGGAGCGTCATCTTTGGCAAGGCCATCGGCCTCAAGCGCGTCAAGGGCGACAACGACGAGTTCGACCGGGAGTTCTGGGCCGGCCGCACGCTGCAGGAGCTTTACCAGGATGCGACCCGCGGAGATGGGCCGCTGTCGCCACAGGAGCGGATCTTTGCCGCCGGCATGCGTGAGTTCCTGAAGATGCGTGAACGCCGTGTGGTGGATGCCGCCAGCTTGCTGGATGGCTCGCGCCGCGCGATGCGGGCCAGTTACCAGCGTGAAATGGATGTCATTGAGGCCCGGCTTGATTTCCTGGGCTCGGTTGGCTCGGTGTCGCCTTATATCGGCCTGTTTGGCACCGTGTGGGGCATCATGCACGCCTTCACCGGTTTGTCGAACATGCAGCAGGTGACCCTGGCCACCGTGGCGCCGGGTATCGCTGAGGCGCTGGTGGCGACAGCCATTGGCCTCTTTGCGGCCATCCCGGCCGTGCTGGCGTACAACCGCTTCTCCCGAGACATTGACCGCATCGCGATCCAGCTGGAGTCCTTCATGGAGGAGTTCTCCAACATCCTGGCGCGCAATGTGCAGCCGGCCGCCCCCGTCGAGGCAGGGCGCGCCGCACCCGCCGGGCGCTGAATCATGGCCGAGCTCAATGCACGTGCTGGCGGGCGCCGGCGCCGCATCAAGAACGAAATCAACATGGTGCCGTTCATCGACGTCATGTTGGTGTTGCTCATCATCTTCATGGTCAGTGCGCCCTTGATGCCGACCGGCGTGGTGGATCTGCCCAGCGTCGGGAAGGCTCGCCAGGCTCCGGACAAGGTCATCGAGGTCGTGGTCGATGAGGGTGACAAGGTCACTTTGCGGATTGACCATCAAGATAGCGGCAAGCTGTCGGTGTCCGACATGGCGGCCCGCGTGAAGGCCGCACAGGACGCGACGCCGGAAGGCCCGAATGCGGCGCCGGTCATCATCAGTGCCCGCAAGGACGTGCGTTACGAGGAGGTCGTCAAGGTGATGGACACCCTGCAGCGTGCCGGCGTGGTTCGGGTTGGCCTGACGGTCAAGACCACTGGAGTCTGAACCCGTGGACGGCGCGGCGTTTCGACCCCATTCAGCTGATGGCCTGGGCAAGGGGGCTGCGCTCGCCGCGCTGGCCCACGTGCTGCTGGTCGCGGCCCTGGCCCTGGGGGTCAGCTGGCGTACCCGCAGCCAGGATGTGCTGGAGGCCGAAGTCTGGTCGGAGATTCCGCAAACGGCGGCTGAACAGGCTGCACCACCTCCTGCTCCTACACCGCCACCAGAGCCGACGCCGCCTGAGCCACCCGCCAAGACCGAGCCGGTGGTCGAGCCCAAGCCTGAACCGAAGGTGGAGCCCAAGGTCGAGCCGGAACGCCATGCGGACATCGTCACCAAGGTTCCCCCCAAGGTGAAACCCAAGCCCGAGCCCAAGCCAGAACCCAAGCCGAAGCCGGAACCGAAACCCGAGCCCAAGGTCAAGCCGAAGCCAGAACCCAAGCCGGAGCCGAAGGTTCAGAGCAAGGCAGAGCCGAAACCGAAGTCCCAGCCGGTGGCGGACAAGAAGTCGACTGACAAGCCGGCTGAGAAATCTGCAACCCAGCCGACCTTGAGCAACGCCCAACTGGAAGCGCAACGCAAGGCCAATCTGCAACGCATGATGAATGCACTCGGAACAGGCACATCCAGTACAGCAGGGCATGGGTCCAGTTCTGCCGGTACGGCGCCGCGGTCAGCTGGTCCATCGTCGGGCTATGGGGCCAGGTTGCGCGCACGCATCATCCCCAACATCGTGTTCACGGAAGTGATCAACGGGAACCCCACGGTGTTTGTCGAGATCCGTTGTGCACCTGATGGGCGCATCCTGTCGAGGCGCTTGCTGGACCCGAGCAACAACCCCGCATGGGATGCGGCGGTGCTGCGTGCCATCGACAAGACCGAATCCCTGCCCATGGATGAAAACGGACGTCTGCCGGACACGGTGTTTCAGATTGGCATCAGTCCCCGTGACCGGTGAGTGGGTCTGAGTGTCAAATGGTGTGAAATAAGGCCTCATTTACCCGTTTCATTGCCTGCGTCGATTTCATAGCATGGCAATCATTCACGCCTGCAGTCTGGCCGTGTACCTAGGAGTGCCATGTCCGAGTCCCCTTTGCCACCATTGAACTGGGATGGCCCTTTGTCGGAGCCAGGCAACGGTGCGCCTGAGACGGCCGCAACGCCACCGATGCCGACATTGATGCTGCCTGGCGATGTCGAAGACGAGACCGAGTCGGTCGGCTTCTGTTGGCCAACACCGCCGTTTGCGATCTACCCGGCTGCCAGCCAGCAAATCGAGCATGAGCCTTGCGAGATCGAGGGGCTCAACGGTCGGATCATGAAGGGCCGGCTGAGCTTCTTCGTGCCGGAAGAAGAGGTGGCGCACATCCAGGTGCCACCGTCGCGCACGACGATGGCGCTGCGCTTCAACCAGTTTCGCAGCCTGCATCTGACGCGGGTCTTCAAGCCTAAAGCGGCCACGCTGGACGAGGCGGACCCGCATGCGCACATGCTGACGCATCGGGCCTGTGTGTCCTACCGGGTGACGTTCACGTCTGGCGAGGTCAAGGAAGGGCTGACCATGGGTCATGCCGAGACAGACATCGGCCTGTTCCTGTTTCCGCCGGTTGATGACGCCGGGGATGTGACGCGGCTCTTCGTGCCGCGCGAGGCCTTGGGCCATTTCGAGGTGGGTGCCAAGATCGGCGAAGTGCTGGTGCACAGCCATGCGGTCACCCAGGAGGCGGTGGAGCAGGCGGTCGAGGTGCAGGCCCAGATGCGCAACCAGAAGCTGGGCGACATCCTGCTGACGCAGCATGTGGTGACACCAGATCAGCTGATGGATGCCATCCGCCAGCAGAGCAAGATGCCGATGGTGCGCATTGGCGAAGCCCTGATGGCCCTGGGGCTGATCACCCAGACGCAGCTGACGGATGCACTTGAGCGGCAAACACATGACCGCAGCGTGCCCTTGGGTGAGTTGCTGGTGCAGATGGGGCTGGTGACCCGCCATGACCTGCAGACTGCGCTGGCCCGCAAGATGGGCTACCCCCTGGTTGATCTGGACAAGTTTCCCATAGAGGCCGATGCCTTGCGCAAGGTGGCCTTCGGCATCGCCCACCGGCTGATGGTGGTGCCCTTGCTGCTGCGCGATGGGGCGCTGATTGTCGCGGTGGAAGACCCGAGCAAGCGCTTGACCTTGTCCGAGCTGGAGTTCATCACCCAGTGCAAGATCGTGCCTGTGCTGGCCATGCACACCCAGTTGGAGTGGGCGCTCAAGGATGCCTACGCCAAGATTGGTGCCGACGTCACCACAGATCCCTATGGTCGCAACAACGCCTTGTCTGGCGAGTTCGATCTGGAGTTGCAGTCGTCCGATCAGCTCATGGAGAGCCTGGAGCGGGAGCGTCAGGAACCCTTGCAGGAGGATGAGCCGGCCATTGAGCAGAGCGACAACTCGCTGGTCAGGCTGATCAACACCATGATCATCGAGGCGCACAACCAGGGCGTCTCCGACATCCACATTGAAAGCTATCCGGGGCGGGAAAAGGTCCGGGTTCGCTTCCGCAAAGACGGTGTCCTCACGCCTTACCTGGAGTTGCCGCACAACTACCGCAGCGCCATGATCGCGCGGATCAAGATCATGTGCGATCTCGACATCTCTGAGCGCCGCAAGCCTCAGGATGGCAAGATCAACTTCGCACGTTTCGTGCCGCAACACAAGATCGAATTGCGGGTGGCGACCATCCCCACCAACAACGGGATGGAAGATGTGGTGATGCGGATCCTGGCTTCGGCCAAGCCTTTGCCACTGGACAAGATTGGTCTGAGCCCGTCGAATCTGGATCGTCTGAAGGAGGCCATGGAGCGTCCATACGGACTGGTGCTGTGCGTGGGGCCAACAGGTTCCGGCAAGACCACGACCCTGCATTCGGCGCTGAGCTTCATCAATGTGCCGGAGCGCAAGATCTGGACAGCGGAAGACCCGGTTGAAATCACCCAGCCGGGCTTGCGCCAGGTGCAGGTCACCCCCAAGATCGACTGGACGTTTGCCAAGGCTCTGCGGGCTTTCCTGCGGGCCGACCCGGATGTGATCATGGTCGGTGAAATGCGCGATCAGGAAACGGCGAGCATGGGGGTCGAAGCCTCCTTGACTGGTCACCTGGTGCTGTCGACCCTGCACACCAACAGCGCGCCTGAAACCGTGACCCGCTTGCTGGACATGGGGATGGATCCGTTCAACTTTGCAGACTCCTTGCTGGTGGTGCTGGCGCAGCGTCTGGTGCGACGTCTTTGCAATGAGTGCAAGGTGGCCGAACCCGCTTCCGAGGACGAGGTCGAGTTGATGTTGCGGGACTATCTGCAGGTGGTTCCCAAGGGCGTGCCAGCCTTCGAGCCGGCCGCGGTCCTGGCTGAGTGGAAGCGGCGCTTTGGTCGAGATGGCCAGCTCATGAAGTTCCACAGTGCCGGCTGCCCCAAGTGCAACCAGACCGGCTACAAGGGCCGTGCGGGGGTGCATGAACTGATGACCATGAGCCGGGAATTGCGTCGGCTGATTCAGACCGGTGGGCGGGCTGAGGAAATTCAGCAGCAGGCCATGCGGGAAGGCATGCATACCTTGCGTCAGGATGGCCTCGAGAAGGTGCTGGCAGGGATCACCTCTATGGAGGAAGTGCGTGCCACAAGCAACACTTGACGCGTCTAATTTGGATGACTTGCACGCACTTCATAAAAAAGGTGCAAGATAGGCCCAAGGGAACAGCAAAGATAAGGGGTCCAATCCTGTCAAGTCAGGCTCTGGTCTGATAGCTGTTTCAACGATCTTTGGTGTTATGGCGATGCTTGTGTGGTCGCGCCGGGTCACCAGACGTTTTGCCGGCGGATCCCCCAGCATTGATGGCTTGTGTCGATGGTTCTGGAGGTCTGCATGGACGTGATCAGCAACTTCGCCGCGCGCTACGAGCGCACCCGTGAGGAAGAGTACTCGCTGGAGGAATACCTCGAGATCTGCAAACGGGACAAGACAGCCTTTGCCACCGCCGCCGAGCGCATGCTGCTGGCGATCGGTGAGCCCCAGATGATCGACACGCGCAATGACCCGCGGCTGTCGCGCATCTTCACCAACAAGATCATCAAGATCTACCCCGCCTTCGAAGAGTTCTATGGCATGGAAGATGCCATTGAGCAGGTCGTCAGCTATTTTCGCCATGCCGCGCAAGGGCTGGAAGAAAAGAAGCAGATTCTCTACCTGCTGGGCCCGGTGGGCGGGGGCAAATCGTCGATTGCCGAGCGGCTCAAGCAACTGGCCGAAAAGGTGCCTTTTTATGCCATCAAGGGCTCGCCGGTGAACGAGTCCCCGCTGGGTTTGTTCGACCCCAGCGAAGATGGCCCTATCCTCGAAAAGGAATACGGCATTCCACGCCGTTACCTGCAGCGCATCCTCAGCCCCTGGGCCGTGAAGCGGCTAGAGGAGTTCGGTGGGGACATCCGCCAGTTCAAGGTCGTCAAGCGCTACCCGAGCATCTTGAAGCAAGTGGGCATTGCCAAGACCGAACCGGGTGATGAGAACAACCAGGACATCAGCTCGCTGGTGGGCAAGGTCGACATCCGCAAGCTGGAAACCTATGCCCAGGACGACCCCGATGCCTACAGCTATTCGGGCGGCTTGTGCCTGGCCAATCAGGGGTTGCTCGAGTTCGTGGAAATGTTCAAGGCACCCATCAAGGTGCTGCACCCCTTGCTGACGGCCACCCAGGAAGGCAACTTCAAGGGCACGGAAGGCTTCGGGGCCATTCCGTTTGATGGGGTGGTGCTGGCCCACTCGAACGAAAGCGAGTGGAAGGCCTTCCGCAACAACAAGAACAACGAGGCCTTCCTCGATCGGATCTACATCGTCAAGGTGCCGTACTGCCTGCGCGTGAGCGAAGAGGTCAAGATCTACGAGAAGCTGGTGCGTGGCTCGTCGCTGTCGGCGGCCCCCTGCGCTCCAGGCACGCTGAAGATGATGAGCCAGTTCGCCATCCTCACGCGCCTGAAGGAGCCTGAGAACAGCAGCATCTACAGCAAGATGCAGGTGTACGACGGCGAGAACCTGAAGGACACCGACCCCAAGGCCAAGTCGATCCAGGAGTACCGTGACTACGCGGGTGTAGACGAAGGCATGAGTGGTGTGTCCACGCGCTTCGCCTTCAAGATCATCTCGAAGGTGTTCAACTTTGATGCGGCTGAGGTGGCGGCCAACCCGGTGCACCTGATGTACGTGCTGGAACAGCAGATCGAGCGCGAGCAGTTCCCGGCCGAGACCGAGCAGAAGTACATCGCCTACATCAAGGAGATGCTGGCGCCGCGCTATGCCGAGTTCATTGGCAAGGAGATCCAGACGGCCTATCTGGAAAGCTATTCCGAGTACGGTCAGAACATCTTCGATCGCTACGTGACCTACGCCGATTACTGGATTCAGGATCAGGAGTATCGGGATACCGACACGGGCGAGATTTTCGATCGCGCGGCACTGAATGCCGAACTGGAGAAGATCGAAAAGCCGGCCGGCATCGCCAACCCGAAGGACTTCCGCAACGAGATCGTCAATTTCGTGCTGCGTGCACGTGCCAACAACGGCGGCAAGAACCCGCTGTGGACCAGCTATCAGAAGCTGCGCACGGTGATCGAGAAGAAGATGTTCAGCAACACGGAAGAGTTGTTGCCGGTCATCAGTTTCAACGCGAAGGCCAGCGCCGACGAGGTCAAGAAGCACGAAGACTTCGTCAACCGCATGGTCGAAAAGGGTTACACCGCCAAGCAGGTGCGCCTGCTGTGCGAGTGGTACCTCCGCGTGCGCAAGTCATCCTGACGGTGGGGCTGCGGCCCCGCTGACAGGACGCCCAGGACGTGCAGAAACGGACATCCGATGCGTCAACACATCATCGACAGACGGCTGGCAGGCAAGAACAAGTCGATCGGCAACCGGGAGCGCTTTCTGCGGCGCTACAGAGAGCAGGTCCGCAAGGCGGTGCAGCGTGCCATCAATGGCCGCAGCATCACTGACATCGAAAAGGGCGAAGACATCACCATCCCGAAGCGGGATTTGTCACAGCCTGTGTTCCACCATGGCGATGGGGGCACACGCGATGTGGTGCACCCGGGCAACCGCGAGTATGTGCAAGGTGACCGCATCGACAAGCCGCAAGGTGGTGGGCAGGGTGGTGGCGGGAGTCAGGCCAGTGACAGCGGCGAGGGAGAGGATGACTTTGTCTTCACCCTGAGCAAGGAAGAGTTCATGCAGGTCTTTTTCGAAGACCTGGCCTTGCCGAATCTGGTCCGCACGGCGCTGGCCGAGATTCCGGAATGGAAGAGCCACCGGGCTGGTTTCTCCAGTGATGGCACGCCCAACAACCTGCACGTGGTGCGCTCGATGCGTGGTGCCCTGGGACGCCGCATTGCCTTGGGTGCATCCAGCCGCCGCGAGATCCGTGAACTGGAAGAGCGGCTGGCCGCGTTGCGTCGAGAGGAAGAGGCGGGCGACGATGCGCTCACCCACGACCATGCGGTCGAAATCGAGCAGATTGAAGCGCGGCTGGCGCATTTGTACGGGCGGGTCAAAGGCATTCCCTATTTGGACCCGATCGACCTGCGCTACCGCAGTCGGGTGAGGGTGCCGGTGCCCACCACCAAGGCCGTGATGTTTTGCGTGATGGATGTGTCGGGTTCGATGGATGAGCAGCGCAAGGAACTGTCCAAGCGATTCTTCATCCTGCTCTACCTGTTCCTGACGCGGCACTACGACAAGATTGAGCTGGTCTTCATTCGCCATCACACCCAGGCGCAGGAGGTCAACGAGAACGACTTCTTCCATGCGACGGAAACCGGGGGCACGGTGGTGTCGAGCGCCCTGGTGCTGCTCGACGAGATCATCCAGGCCCGCTACCCGACCCATGAGTGGAACCTGTATGTGGCGCAGGCCAGTGACGGGGACAACTGGCACCATGATTCGCCCCGGTGCCGGGAAATCCTGGAGGACAAGATCCTGCCGATGGTGCGCTACTTTGCCTATGTGCAGGTGGCGCAGCCTGAGCAGAATCTGTGGGACGAGTACATGGCGCTGTCGGAGACGCATGCGAACTTTGCCATGCGCAAGGTGCTCGACCCGTCGGAGATCTACCCGGTGTTCCGTGAACTCTTCAAGAAGGAAGGGGTGGACGCATGATCGACAAGCCCTTGCCCGGACCGTCGGACTGGTCGTTCGAGCTGATCGAGCAGTACCACGACATCATCCGCATGACGGCGGAGAGTTTTGAGCTGGACACCTATCCGAACCAGCTGGAGATCATCACCGCCGAGCAGATGATGGACGCCTATGCCAGTGTGGGCATGCCGGTGAACTACCGGCACTGGTCGTACGGCAAGGAGTTCATCGCCACGGAGAAGAACTACCGGCGCGGCTTCATGGGCCTGGCCTATGAGATCGTCATCAACTCCAACCCCTGCATCAGCTACCTGATGGAGGAAAACACCATGGCCATGCAGGCCCTGGTGATCGCCCATGCGGCTTATGGCCACAACAGTTTTTTCAAGGGCAACTACCTGTTTCGCATGTGGACGGATGCATCGTCCATCATCGACTACCTGGTCTATGCGAAGAACTATGTGGCGCGTTGTGAGGAGCGCTACGGGGTCGATGCAGTCGAGGAAATGCTCGACAGCTGTCATGCCCTGATGAACCATGGGGTGGATCGCTACCGCCGGCCGGGCAAGCTGTCGCTCGACAAGGAGTTGGCTCGCAGAGAGGAGCGTGAAGCCTATCTGCAGCAGCAGGTCAACGACCTGTGGCGCACTTTGCCACGGCGAGCTGACCGTGTGACCGAGGATGAGTCGGTGAGGCGATTCCCGTCGGAGCCGCAGGAGAACCTGCTGTATTTCATCGAAAAGAATGCCCCGTTGCTGGAGCCCTGGCAGCGCGAGATCGTGCGCATCGTGCGCAAGGTGGCGCAGTATTTCTATCCGCAGCGGCAGACCCAGGTGATGAACGAGGGCTGGGCCACGTTCTGGCATTACAACCTGCTCAACACCATGTACGACAACGGCTGGCTGACCGACGGCATCATGATGGAATGGCTGCAGTCGCACACGAATGTGGTTTTCCAGCCGCCCGTCGGCCACCGGGCCTACAGCGGTCTCAACCCCTATGCGCTGGGTTTTGCGATGTACACCGATCTGCGGCGCATCTGCGAAAACCCGACGGAGGAAGACCGGCTGTGGTTCCCTGATTTTGCAGGCTCCGCCAAGGGCGCTGCGCCGGGCAGCCATGTCTGGCTCACGACCCTGGACTATGCGATGCGCAACTTCAAGGACGAGAGCTTCATCGGGCAGTTCCTGTCGCCGAAGGTGATGCGCGATTTCCGGCTCTTTGCCATCCGTGACGAAGAGGAGGCCAGCACCTACGAGGTGAGTGCCATCCATGACCAGGCTGGCTACCAGGCCTTGCGGGAAACCTTGTCCAGGCAGTATGACCTGGGCTCGCGCGAGCCCAATATCCAGGTGTGGAGCGTCAACCTGCGTGGTGACCGCTCACTGACCTTGCGTCATACCCAGCACAACGACAGGCCGCTGGGCGAGAGCACCCGGGAGGTGCTCAAGCATGTAGGGCGCCTGTGGGGCTTCACGGTGCACCTGGAAAGTGTCGACAACCAGGGCCATATCAAGCAGAACTGGACGGTGGTGCCGGCCACCGCCGACTGAGTCGGCTGGCGGTTCAGTCGTCCAGGTCCTGCATCAGGCTGTCAACGGCCCGTTGCATGATGCTGCGCTCTTCCAGACTGGTGGCCAGGCCTTCGTGGCGCAGCCGCTCCAGCGCCCTTTTGCTCAAGGCGTGCATCTGGCTGGTCTTGTTGTTGGTGAACAGGAAGAAGCGGCGGTTGGCACTGGCCCACAGCATGCGGGCAGTGATCCATTCACCTTCCACGAACAGTTTGTACCAGGCGCCGCTGCGCAGGGAGTCCAGCCAGCGGTCCACGGCTTCTTCGGCGAGGGACTCGTCGTGTTCGTCACCCAGGCCCATGGGAATCGTGGGCAGGTCACCCAGGCCCGTGTTCATGACGGGCTGCACCTCGTCAAACTCGAAACCGCTCTGGCCCATGGGGGGGAAGATCTCGTCGCGCATCTGCTGGACGAGCTCCTGGGGGGTCAGCTCTCGTGCAGGTTTGGGCATGGCTCGCAGATAGCGACCATGGATGCCGCGCAACTCGTCCAGCAGCGCACCGCGGTCCTCTGTCGGCATGTCGATCAGGGCCATGCCCTGGCGGATGCGTTCGATCAGGTCAGGCAGGTTCTGTCGCAACGCATCGCGCTCAGCCAGGGTGGTGGGGCGTTGCAGGCTGCCGATGAGGTCTTCCACCACGCGGAGCATGGACTGAATGAGGGCTTCATCGTGCTCAGGTGAGGACATGGTCTTGGCCATGACCTCGACCCAAGGCCCCAGCAGGAAGCTTTGTACCAGTTCCACGACCGGGTTGGCCAGCAGTTGCTCGCGGACCTGCTGGCGCAGGATGGGCATCAGCGTCTGCTGGTGGTCTGCGCGCTCCAGTCGGCTCACCGCCTGTTGATTGGGCTTGAGTTGGGCCTGATCCTGTTGCTCGATGAAATCCTGAATCTGGGAGATCGCCTCTTCGTACTGGTCCGCCAGCGGGGTGGGGGAGGTGGAGAGTTGCTCGATCAGCGGTTCAAGAAAGGCTTGAAACTGGTGCAGCTGGATGTTGTCGGTGTTTTCATACCCCGTGGCGAACGAGGCAATTTCGTTGATCAGGCGCCACGCCGGGTGCTGTGCCGTGCGCAGCACGCGGGGATCTTGAACGGCCATGCGTGACACGGCCGCTTCCAGCTGACCGATGAGGCGGCGGATCCCGGGTTGGAGTTCGGTATCCTGGACCATCTGATTGAACAGCCCAGACAGCAGGTGGAGGGTCTTGCGCTCGCTGGGCGACAGCGGCGCAGTGTCGTCCGCTGCCACGGGAACCCGTTGGGCCAGATTTTGCAAGGCGCCAGGTTGGGTGATGTCCACCTCGGAGTGGTGGGTGGTGCGGGGATGGGTCACGGCGCGGTAGGCCAGGGGGCTGACGCCTTGCTGCTGCAAATCGGCGCAGACGTCCGCGTACAGCCCCTGCAGGCGATCAGCCAGCGCTTTGCCCCCAAGGCGCAGCAGCATGTTGCGACCGGCCGGAGGCAAGCCGAGGCTTTGTACAGCCTTGCTGAAACCCCGTGCATAAATCACGGGGCGAAAAGGGTTGGCCTCAGGGCGCAGGCTGATTTCACCTTGCAGCGTGGCCGACAGGGCCTGCAGCTCACGCCATTCCCACTCGGCTTTCAGTTCGACGAGCTGAACCGTCCGCGAGATCTCGATGTCGACCTCGGCCTGGTCCTCATCGACCAGCGTCAGGTCATCGAGTCTCAGGGAGTCGAGGGTGGGCTTGCCTCCAACGCCCGTTCCCTCGTCATAAGACGATTCGATGGTCTTGATGAAGCTGGATTCGAGTGCGGCCTCAAAGCGCAAGCCCTGACTGGCGAGGGCTTCCGACACCTGAAAAAGCTGACTGCGATCTTGCGCCATGGCGAGATCGGCACTGGCGCTGCGCAGTGAATTTCGGACGTCATTGACGATCAGGTGCGCCAATTCGGCGCTGCGACCGAGGACGTGTCGATAGTGGCGTTGGAATGCCGGCGTGTTGGCCATATGGGTCTGGAGCTTAGCGGAGAACCGCCATTGTCAGTACAAGGAAATAAGCCGGTTTGCATGGGGGATTGCACCGGCTTGGCTACAAGCCAATGAATAGCAGGTTTTGGGCCCTGCTTATCCGGCTAAAGATTTTTTACATGTCCTGAAGAATCGGGCCAGCACCGCAGTTTTTTTGTTTGCACGCCATGGCCGACGACAGTTCACAGGACAAGCAGTTACCCGCCTCGGAGCGGAAGCTGAGAAAAGCCCGCGAGGACGGGCAGGTTGTCCGTTCGCGTGATCTGGGCCACTTTCTAGTCATCCTGGCTGCCACCGGGGTGTTGATCGCATTGACCCCCGTGTGGATGGAGCGCCTGCAGGAGCAGTTGCATGCGGGGCTGCGCTTTGATGCCCGCAGTGTCGCCAATCCCGATGTGATGTTCGAGCGTCTGGGCACCTGGAGCAGTCAGGCGCTCATGATGGTGGTGCCCTTTGGCCTGGGTGTGGCCTTGGCATCGGTCGCCGCAGCGGTGCTGTCGGGCGGCTGGGTGATGTCCTTCAAGGTGGTGTTTCCCAAGTTTGGCAAGCTCAACCCGATCGCCGGGGTGGGCAACCTGCTGTCCAAGCAGCAGATCATCGATGCCCTGAAGGCCTCTGCGCTGGGTCTGATCATCGGCGCTGTGGGTGCTGGCGTGCTCTACAAGGTCTGGCCCAATCTGGTCGATTTGCTGGCCAAGCCCTTGCCCTCGGCATTGGCGGACCTGGGGCAGCTCTTCAAGCAGGTGCTGATGTCGATGCTGCTGGTGCTGGCAGCTTTTGCCTTGATCGACTGGCCCTTGCAGCGTTTCCTGTTCATGCAGCGCATGCGCATGAGTCATCAGGAAGTCAAGGACGAATTCAAGCAGCAAGAAGGCAATGTCGAGGTCAAGCAGCGCATCAAGCAGCGCATGCGTGAAATGGCCCGCAAGCGCATGCTGGCAGCGGTACCTACGGCCGACCTGGTCGTCATGAACCCGACTCACTATGCCGTGGCCTTGAAGTACGACGAGGCTTCCATGGGGGCGCCGCGTGTGGTGGCCAAGGGGCTGGACCTGCTGGCCATGCGCATTCGCGATGTCGCCACGGCCAGCAAGGTGCCTGTGCTCGAGGCACCACCGCTGGCCCGTGCCCTGTACGCCAGCACCGAGGTCGACGCCGAGGTGCCGATGGCGCTTTACAACGCCGTGGCCCAGGTGCTGGCCTACGTCTACCAGCTCAAGGCTGCCCTGGCTGGCCGGGCACCGTTGCCTGGCAACCTGCCAGATCTGCAGGTGCCGGCTGAACTCGATCCGCAACACGGCAAGGTCGTGGAGGCTGAAGCATGAACCCGATGCTGCAACAAGTGCAAAACCTCCTGGGAGGCAAAGCCAAACACATCCAGATGCTGGGTGCCCCCATCGTCGTCCTGCTCGTGCTGGTGATGATGGTGTTGCCCCTGCCGCCGCTGGTGCTGGACATCTTCTTCACCTTCAACATCGCCATGGCGTTGATGGTGATGATGGTGTCGGCCACGATGCTGCGTCCGCTGGACTTCGCCGCCTTCCCGACCGTGCTGCTGCTGACCACCTTGCTGCGGCTGTCGCTGAACGTGGCGTCGACCCGCGTGGTGCTGCTGCAAGGCCACACGGGTCCCGGCGCAGCGGGCCGCGTGATCGAATCCTTCGGGCACTTCCTGATTGGCGGCAACTTTGCCGTCGGGATCATCGTGTTTGCCATCCTGGTGGTGATCAACTTTGTGGTGGTGACCAAGGGGTCCGAACGGATCGCCGAAGTGGGGGCCCGCTTCACCCTGGATGCCATGCCCGGCAAGCAGATGGCCATCGATGCGGACCTCAATGCGGGTCTGATCGATGAGAAGGAGGCCAAGCGCCGCCGTCGCGAAGTGGGTGAAGAGGCCGAGTTCCACGGTGCCATGGACGGTGCCTCGAAGTTCGTGCGTGGCGATGCCATTGCCGGCATCCTGATTTTGTTCATCAACATCATTGGCGGCTTCGTGATCGGGGTGGCCCAGCACGATCTGTCGCCCGGTGATGCAGCGAGCTCATATGTGCTGCTGGCCGTTGGTGATGCGCTGGTGGCCCAGATTCCTGCGCTGCTGATCTCGGTGGCTGCGGCCATGGTGGTGTCACGGGTCGGCAAGGACCAGGACATGGGCGCGCAGATTGCCGGCCAGATGTTCCGCAATCCGAAAGTCATCGGGGTGGCTGCGGGGGTCATTGGTCTGCTTGGCGTCATCCCGGGCATGCCGTTCCTGGTGTTCGTGCCGTTCGCGGCAGGCCTGGGCTACTGGGCCTGGCACCTGCAGAAGCAGGTTGAAGCCGCTGCCCGGGCGCCCAAGCCCGTTGACAAGCCGGCCGATGCACCAGCGAACAATGGCGAAGCGACCTGGGACGATCTGCAGCCTGTGGACACGCTGGGTCTGGAGGTGGGCTATCGCCTGATCCAGCTGGTTGACAAGGACAGGGGTGGGGACCTGCTTACCCGCATCAAGGGCGTGCGGCGCAAGTTTGCGCAGGAAGTGGGCTTCCTGCCGCCGTCCGTGCACATCAAGGACAACCTGGAGCTGCGGCCCAGCTTCTATCGCATCACCTTGCGTGGCGCCATCGTCGGCGAGGGCGAGGTGTTCCCCGGCATGCTGATGGCGATCAACCCGGGGCATGTGACGAATCCCATCAAGGGCACGGCTGCGGTGGACCCGGCCTTTGGTCTGCCTGCCGTCTGGGTGGAGGAGCGCCAGCGTGAAGCCGCGCAAATGGCGGGCTACACCGTGGTTGATCCATCGACCGTAGTCGCCACACATCTCTCACACTTGATGCAAGTCCATGCAGCCAAGTTGCTTGGCCGGGTCGAGACCCAGCAACTGGTAGAGCATGTGACGAAGCTGGCCCCCAAACTCATTGAAGACGTGGTCCCCAAGATGGTCGGAATCGCCACCCTGCAAAAAGTGCTGCAACTGCTCCTCGAAGAGGGCGTGCACATCCGTGACATGCGCTCCATCATCGAGACCATGGCAGAGCAGACGGCCATGTCGCCGCAGATCGCCAGCGACCCGACCGAACTGGCCCGCCGTATCCGCATCGGGTTGGCCCCGGCCATCGTGCAGCAGATCTATGGTCCGGTGAAGGAGCTCGATGTGATCGCCATCGAACCGGATCTGGAGCGTCTGTTGACCCAGGCCCTGACCTCGCAGAACGGCCCGATGCTCGACCCGGGCGTGGCCGACCACCTGACCCGCCAGGCCGCCGAAGCCACCCAGCGCCAGGAAAACATGGGTCACCCGGCCTGCCTGCTGGTGCCCGATTCGATCCGCCCGATGGTGGCCCGACTGATCAAGCGCGCAGCACCCCGTCTGAAGGTGCTGGGCCACAGCGAAATCCCTGAAACCCACTCGATCCGCATTGGTACCCTGATTGGAGGCCACGCATGAACGTCAAACGCTTTACCGGACGGAACTCTCGTGAGGCTATGCAGAAGGTCAAGCAGGCCTTCGGCGACGACGCCGTGGTGCTGTCGACCAAGCCGGCACCCGAGGGGGGCATTGAAATCCTGGCGATGGCGGGCGACAGCGTCCCTGCGATCGAGTCATATGCGAAAGAACCGGAGGTCGCTGTCGAGCCGGCTCTGTCGCGCGAAACAGCGTCCCGCCTGCGTGACAAGCTGGGCCGCGATGAGCCCGAGATGGATGGCCGCAAGGAACCCTCGGCAGGTCGCACTGGTGCATCTGGCCTGGTCGCTTCGGTACAGGACGATGTCAAGCAACTGGCCATGAGCACCTTGTCCTTCCAGGACTACGTGCGCGAGCGCATGCTCAAGCGTCGCCAGGCTGCACTGAAGACCCGCACCGAGCCCGCGCTGGAAGGCACGCCAGAGCAGCAACTGTCGCAGCGCCTGGGTAGTGTCAATCCTCGGCCTGCGCCGGTGTCTGCACCGGCCGCCCATGTGGATCTGGCAGAAGCACCGCGTGCAGCACAGGTGCTGCCTATGCGTGCTGAACCGCCCGTGGTGCGCGAAGCTGTTCAAGCTGCACCGAAGGCTGTGGCGGCTCGTCAGCCGGCACGTGCTGTGGTTGCCGACATGGACCTGAGCATGGCTGCGGTCACGCCCAGCCGTGCGCCAGCCAGCGAGCGCGTCGATGCAGCCACCGCCCAGGCGCTCAAGGCTGCACAAGACGCCAATGCCTCGATGCTGGAAGAGCTGCGTGCGATGCGCGCCATGATGAAAGAGCGCTTCGAAACCATCGCCTTCATCGAGAAGCTCGGTCGTACACCCGCTCAGGCCAGCCTCGCGCAAAAGCTGCTGGACGGTGGTTTCTCGCCGGTGCTGATCCGCAAGATGCTGGACGCGATGCCAGCCGATGTGAGCAACGGCGCCCAGGACGAGCACAACTGGGGTGCCCAGGTGCTGCAACGCAACCTGAACACCGCAGACAATGAAGCTGCCATCGAAGACCAGGGTGGCGTGTTTGCCCTGATCGGCTCGACCGGTGTCGGCAAGACGACCACCACAGCCAAGCTGGCTGCGATGTTTGCAGCCAAGCATGGTGCACAGAACCTGGGCCTGATCACGCTGGATGCCTATCGCGTGGGTGCCCATGACCAACTGCGCGCATACGGCCGCATCCTGGGTGTGCCGGTGCACATGGCGCATGACCGTGCTGCCCTGGAAGACCTGCTGGAATTGCTGTCCGGCAAGAAACTGGTGCTGATCGACACCGCAGGCATGGCCCAGCGTGATGGCCGTACCAAGGAGTTGCTCGACATGCTGGCGCACCGCAGCATCCGCAAGGTGCTGGTGGTCAATGCCTCGTCTCAGGGTGATGCCATTGAAGATGTGATGACGGCCTACCAGGCTCATGCCTGTGCCGGCGTCATCCTGTCCAAGCTGGACGAGGCCGTGAAGCTCGGGCCGGCTCTGGATGCCCTGATCCGCCACAAGCTGAAGGTGCTGGGCGTGGCCAATGGTCAGCGCGTGCCAGAAGATTGGCATCGCCTGTCGGCACAAGCCCTGGTTCACCGTGCCTTGCGTGCCAGTCTGAACCCCGCATACCGACTGGACCCCAACGAAGTGAGCCTGGTCTTTTCCACGCCCTCAGCGGGAGAAACGGTCATGCGCTCGGCCGCCATGTGAGCATCGTTCGAATCGACGTTTTGCCTGATCAACACAAGAAGTCAAGACCATGATCAGTTCTTCCAGATCGTCGGCCCCGACCAACCGTCCGGTCGATCAGGCCCAGGGTCTTCGCCAGATGTTCGCGACACGGGTGCTGAGATTCGTGCCTGTGGTCGCCAACAGTGCGGCAGCCCCATACGGCGGCGTGGTGCTGGAGCGGCTGTGTACCGCCTACGGCGCCATGGGCCTCCACACTTTGGTGGTCGATGCGAGCGAGCAGGCCCGGGCTCCGGGTGAGCTGGCTCAGTTCGATCTGAGCGAGGGTGTAGAGCAGCTGTCGCCGGATGTCAGTTACCTGGCGGCCCGCGGTCTGCCGTTGAAGTACGCAGACACCCGCGGCTCATGCAGCGCCTTCATGGATGCCGTGGCCGATGCTGCACCGCAATGCGATGTGGTGCTGGTGCACGCCTCTGCCAGCGAGTTGGTACGTGTCTTTGGCGATCGTGCCAAAGCGCACAACCTGAGACCCCTCGTTTTCTCTGATGACCGGCCAGAAGGCCTCACGAGCGCGTATGCTGGCGTCAAGCTCATGAGTCAGCGCGCACGCTGGATGGCCTATGACCTGCTGGTCTGTGCTTTACCCCAGTCTGACAGAGCCGATGCCATTGCGCAGCGGCTGGCTCAGTGTGCCGACAGTTTTCTGGGGGTCGCGCAGCGTCAGTGCGTGCGCATCAATCCACACGAACCGTCGAGCCTGGATCCGGGCGCGCGGTTCATCGAACTGGCGGCAGGGCTGTTGCAGTGTGCCCTGCCTCATACCCTGGGTGACTCGGCATTCGATCACCTCGTCTCACCAGGTGCGGCCCTGCCTTCGCGCATGGCCCCCGTTCTCAACTGATGTTCATGGAGCAGCACATGTACACCGCCAAAGGCCGCCTCGATATGGACGCCATGCTCCGCCAGTACAGCCCACTGGTTCGGAGACTGGCGCACCAGATGATTGCCAAGCTGCCGGCGAACGTCGAAGTGGATGACCTGATCCAGGTCGGCATGATCGGCCTCAGTGATGCGCTGACGCGGTTCGACGCAGGGCAGGGCGTGCAGTTCGAGACCTTTGCGACGCAGCGCATCCGAGGTGCCATGCTCGACGAGTTGCGTGGTGCCGACTGGATGAGCCGGGGCACCCGCAAGCAGCAACGTGACATCGAGGCCGCTGTTCACAAGCTCGAACAACGTCTGGGCCGAGCGCCGCAGGAAAGCGAGATCGCCAAGGAGATGGGCATGTCGCTGGTGGATTACCAGGAGATGCTCGGCAAGGTGCGCGGCACGCAGCTCATCCACCTGGAAGACATGAGCGGTGAAGATGGCGACAACGACTTCCTTGACCGCCATGTCAGCGACGAAGGCAGTGACCCGCTCAGCCTGCTGCAGGACCATCGTATGCGTACGGCTCTGGTCGAGGCGATCAAGAATCTGCCCGAACGTGAGCAGTTCGTCATGAGCATGTACTACGAACAGGATATGAATCTCAAGGAGATTGCGGCAGTATTGGGTGTCACCGAATCTCGCGTCTGCCAGCTCCACAGCCAGTCGATCGCGAGGTTGAGGGTCAAGCTCCGGGAGTGGTAGCCATGTTTTTCGATTTCTTGCGCAAGGAAGCGTCCGCAGTACCCCACCGTGCCAGCGAGGCTGATTCAGCGCTTGAAGTCGATGGCGCGCAAGCCGCAGGCAAGCCTTGCAGTTCCGAGGTCTACGAGCTCGCGCAGACGCTGCAACAAGATTCCAACGGCTTGGGTATGGAGGCCGCCGAGTTGCGCGGCACGCTGGAAGATGCCTCCGGTGTAGCCCGGAGACAGGCCGAAGCGTTCGGCTCGCTGGTGACCCAATTGCAGGACATCGGCCAGGCCCAGCAGCGCATCCACGAGGTCAGCCACCAGAGCCTGAAGGCCGTGGAGCAAGCCCGAGACGGGGTGGGCCATGTTGGGCGAGAAGTGGGTGGCGTACTCGAGTCCTTGCACGAGGTGGCAGAAGCCGCCAAGCAAATCACCCAGATTGCTTTGCAGACCCGCCTGGTGGCATTCAATGCGTCGGTTGAGGCCAAGCGCGCCGGTGAGGCCGGCCGAGGCTTTTCAGTGGTGGCCGATGCTGTGAAGGATCTGGCGACGCAGGTCGAGGACACCTCGAAAGCCATCATGGGTACGGTGTCGCTGCTGGATGAACGCATCCAGTCGCTGTCGCGTGATCTGCTGTCTACCGATGAATCGGTCGAAAGCCTGGATGGCAAGTCGCGTCGCATCACCTTCCACCATGCGCTGACGCAGGTGGAAGAGGGGGTGCTCCATGTCACCGAGGCTGCCAACCGCAGCCGGGCTGCCTCAGAAGGCATCAACCAGCAAGTCGAGCAGATGAATGTGGAAGTCGGGCATACCCACGACGCCCTGACCACGGCGCTCAAGCGCAGCGAGGCTGTGCTGTCGGTTTCCGAGCGCCTGATGGACCTGATTGCCGGTTGCGGCGTCTACACCCCCGACACTCCCTATATCGAACAAGCCCAGAAAGTGGCAGGCCAGATCGGTGCCGCGCTGGAGCAGGCCATCGACCAGGGGCGCATCAGTCTGGACGGGCTGTTCGACGAGCATTACCGACCCATGGCGGGCACCAACCCACCTCAGCATGCGGCATGCTTCAATGACCTCACGGATGAGCTGTTTCCTCTCATCCAGGAGGCGGGGGTGGCGGCCTTGCCGGACGTGGTCTTCTGCATCGCAGCCGATCGAAACGGTTATATCTCGACGCACAACCAGAAGTACTGCCAGCCGCAGCGGCAAGGGGATGTGGAGTGGAACACCGCCCACTCACGGTGGCGGCGCATTTTCAACGACCGCACCGGGCTGGCTTCGGCACGCAACGAACGGCCGTTCTTGCTGCAGACCTACCGCCGCGACATGGGCGGTGGTCACTTTGTGATGCTCAAGGAAGCGGCTGCCCCCATCATCGTGTGCGGGCGCCACTGGGGCGGCTTGCGACTCGCTTACCGCTTCTGAGTTGATCAGCCGATCCGGCCCAGCAACAGGAACTCCATCAGGGCCTTCTGCACATGCAGGCGGTTCTCGGCCTCATCCCACACCACGGACTGCGGGCCATCGATCACCTCGCCCGAGACTTCCTCGCCGCGGTGTGCGGGCAGGCAGTGCATGAAGAGTGCATCGGGCTTCGCCACGGCCATCATGTCGCTGTCGACACACCAGTCTGCAAAGGCCTTCATGCGGGCCTCGTTTTCGGCCTCGTAGCCCATCGATGTCCAGACGTCGGTGGTGACCAGGTCGGCACCACGGCAGGCGTCCATCGGGTCCTTGAAGATCTTGTAGCAACTGGTGTCCTTGACACCGGCCACGGTCGGGTCGATCTCGTAGCCACTGGGCGTGCTCACATGCACCGTGAAGCCCAGCAGTTCAGCGGCTTGCAGCCAGGTGTTGGCCATGTTGTTGCCGTCACCGACCCAAGCTACCACCTTGCCCTGGATCGAGCCCCGGTGCTCGATGTAGGTGAAGATGTCGGCCAGGATCTGGCAGGGGTGGTATTCGTTGGTCAGACCATTGATGACCGGCACACGCGAGTTGGCCGCGAACTTCACGATCTTGGCTTGCTCATAGGTACGGATCATCACGATGTCGACCATGCGCGAGATCACCTTGGCGCTGTCCTCGATGGGCTCGCTGCGGCCCAGTTGGCTGCCATCGGTGGTCAGGTGCACCACCGAGCCACCCATCTGGTACATGCCAGCTTCGAAGCTCACGCGGGTGCGGGTCGAGGCCTTCTCGAAGATCATGGCCAGCGTGCGGTCGGCGAGCGGCTGGTACTTCTCGTAGTTCTTGAAGCGGCGCTTGATGATGGCAGCACGCTCGAACAGGTAGACGTATTCTTCGGCCCGCAGATCCTTGAACTGCAGATAGTGTTTGATCAGACTCATACCAGGCTTCATGGGTGGAATCAGGCAACAGCAGGTTCAGACAGGAACTGGCGCACCAGCGGGGCCAGGATGGCCACGATCTGGTCAGCTTCTTCGGTGGTCAGGATGAGCGGCGGCACCAGGCGGATGACCTTGTCGGCCGTCACGCTCAGCAAGAGGCCGGCTTCCATGGCGCGCGAGAGGATCACACCACAGGGGCGATCCAGCTCGATGCCAATCATCAGGCCCTGGCCGCGGACTTCGGTCACGCCGGCCACCTTGCCCAGCTCACGCTCCAGCGCAGACATGAGGTGCTGGCCCACGCGGCCGGCATTGGCCAGCAGGCCTTCCTCTTCCATGATCTTGATGGTTTCCACGCCTGCGCGCATCGACAGCGGGTTGCCGCCGAAGGTGCTGCCGTGGTTGCCGGGCTTGAGCACATGGGCGGCGCGTGGGCCGCAGACGACGGCACCAACAGGCACCCCCGAACCCAGGCCTTTGGCCAGCGGCATCACGTCAGGCTGGATGCCGGCCCACTGGTGGGCAAACCACTTGCCCGTGCGGCCGACACCGCATTGCACTTCGTCGAGCATCAGCAGCCAGCCTTTGTCATCACACAGCTGACGCACGGCCTGCAGGTACTCGATGCGGGCCGGGTGGATGCCGCCTTCGCCTTGCACGGTTTCCATGAACACGGCGGTGATGTTCGGGTGGCTGTCCGCCACGGCACGCAGGCTGTCGATGTCGTTGAACTTGACGCGCACAAAACCTTCAACCAGCGGCTCGAAGCCCTGGTGGACCTTGGGGTTGCCGGTGGCCGACAAGGTGGCGATAGAGCGGCCATGGAAGGCGCGTTCACATACCACCACTTCTGCACGGTCGATACCCTTGTCATGGCCATACTTGCGGGCAATCTTGAGGGCTGCCTCGTTGGCCTCCAGGCCCGAGTTGCAGAAGAACACATTGGTCAGGCCCGAGCGCTCGACCAGCATGCGGGCCAGTTCCTCTTGCAGGGGCACCTGGTAGTAGTTGCAGCAGTGGATCATCTTGGTGACCTGATCCTGCAGGGCGGCCACCAGTTTCGGGTGCTTGTGACCCAGGGTGTTGACGGCGATGCCGCCCAGCCCATCAAGGTATTCGCGCCCGTCGGTGTCCCAGACGCGGCAACCGTCCCCATGCGTCAGGGCAATGGGCAGGCGGCCATAGGTGGGCATCACATGGGGCATCGAAACGGCGGTCATGACGAATCTCTCAGAAAAAAAGAAAAGCGCAGAAGCAATGCTGCGCCGATGCCTATTCTAAGTAAAAGGCACGCAACTGACCATGTCCGAAACTCAAGGGCATGATCAAATGACCGAAGTCCTGTCATGAGGGATTGCCCTGGAGCCCTACCGTGCCACGGGGATTCCGGCCATGTCGCTTGCGACATCCTTGCATGTGTCCGACAATGGAGGTCTGTCAGCGATGGATACCACCCTTGAAGTCGTGACTACTCTGAAGGCGGTTGCCGAGGATGATCCTCTGACCGCCTTTCCTGTTCCCCGCAGCCAGCAGACACAATCTGCGACTGCGCCTGTCAATCTACCCATTGCACAGTCTGTCGGAAGCGCCACCGTGTCGACGCCCCCATCTCGCACCAAGCCCCGTGAAGTGTTCATTCAGGGTGTGACCTCAGCCGGTCGCACCTTTCGTCCAAGTGACTGGGCAGAGCGACTGGCAGGCGCCATGGCTTCTTTCAGACCAGGCGGGGTACAGAAGGGCATTGGCGCTCACATCGGGTACTCCCCATACTGCGTGCCGACCACGCTCGGCAATGTGAAATGTGTGGTGGTCAACGAAGCCTTGCGCGACATCGAACCGATGGCCTGGGACTTCGTGATGAACTTCGCCCGAGACAATGACCTGCAGGTGCTCGACGCCTGCCTGCTGCCTGACCCTCCGTCTGCGCGTTGAGCTGATCTGACGGGTCATGAAGCCGCACGACCTGTTGCAGTTTCTCGACTCCGTGGCTGGCCGGCCCTTCCTGGCCGAATTTGTGCTGCGCAGCTATGCCAAGGGGCAGGTCGTCAGTACGCCCGGTGGCGATGTCTTCACCACCCATACCCCGACCTTTGTCGAAGCGGTTCAGGCTTCCGAGTTGATGCTGGTCGACACGCGTCGGTTCGCCGTGCTGCTGGCGCAGGAGCCTGCAGCGGTCTCCGGCATCATGCGGGTGTTGGGCACCTTGCTGGGCAACACGATCGGGGTGGTCGAGAACCTCGTTTTCCGTGATGCTCGACAACGGTTCACCCACTTTCTGGTCAGTGTGGCCCGGCGGCAAGGCGGGGCGGATGCGTCAGGCCGCTGCCAGGTGCAGTTGGGTGTCACGCTGACAGAGGCCGCCTTGCTACTGGGGTCGACGCGGCAGACCGTTTCAGCGGTGCTCAACGACATGGTCCGCGAAGGTCTGGTGGAGCGCGTGGGGCGGCAGAAACTGATCATTCACAACCTGGTTCAACTCGATGAGTGGGGTGCGCACCTATCTCCGTGAACGTCGGCCAGCCGACGGACGGCGACCCGAGGCCTTCCTAACCTCCCGATGGTTTTGACCTTGTTCGGGAGTTGTGCATGTCTTGCTGTAAACCAGGATCGTCCGCCGGTGTGGATCGCTACACCACCTTTGCCGGGATCGACTGTGGCGGGAACACCCGTCGCGTGATGGTGCTCATCGAGCACCACACCTTGCTGCAGGTCGATAGACCGGATGCTGCTTTTTGGGCTTATTTTCACCAACGGCGCAACGCGCGCACCGCTGTGCAATGCGATGACCTGCTGCTGTTGGCGAGTTTCGTCAACCAGGTCCGCGAGTTGTTCGAGTCTTGCAGTGACGCTGATGGCATCACCTTGCTTGAGCAGCTGGAAGCAGAGTGCTTTTGAGCTGAAAAGCAAAAAGCCCGCCGAAGCGGGCTTTTGTTTGTGGACACCAACTGGTGGTGTCGACAGGAGATCAGGCCAGAGCCTTGACCTTGGCAGCCAGGCGGCTCTTGTGGCGAGCGGCCTTGTTCTTGTGGAAGATGCCCTTGTCGGCGATCGAGTCGATCACGCTTTGAGCAGCCTTGAAGGCGTCAGAAGCCTTGGCCTTGTCGCCAGCTTGCACAGCCTTCAGCACGCCCTTGATGGCGGTGCGGAACTTCGAACGCAGGGCAGCGTTGGCAGCGTTCAGCTTGATGTCCTGGCGAACGCGCTTGCGGCCAGAAGCGATACGGACGGTCTTTTTGGCTTTGGAAGAAGATGCCATGATGTTTTGGGCCTTGCTGATGCCTGGTGTCTGTGGCGGGATGTGCCCCGACAAGACAGCCCAATTCGCACCCGGCAAAGCCAAGTTGGTTGGAAAGCCGAAAAATATACCACGATCTGTCCGATCTGACTAGAGGGGTGAGGGTCGTTCCTATAATGGGCCGCATGAGCCTGTTGAAATCTGCCTCGATTGTTTCTCTGCTGACGCTGGCTTCCCGCGTAGCGGGTCTGGTTCGGGAGTTGTTGATCGCCGCCATCTTTGGTGCCAGTGCCACCACGGATGCCTTCAATGTCGCTTTCCGCATTCCGAATTTGCTTCGACGCTTGTTCGCAGAAGGGGCGTTTTCGCAGGCTTTCGTGCCCATCCTGGCCGAAAGTCGAACCCGCCAGGGGGACGCACCCACACACGATCTGGTGAACGCGGTCGGGACGGTGCTGTTTGGCGTGCTTGCCGTGGTTTGTGTGCTGGGGGTGATCGGGGCGCCGGTGGTGGTCTGGTTGATGGCATCCGGGCTGAAGGACAGCGGTGGGTTTGATGCTGCGGTGGTGATGACCCGCTGGATGTTTCCCTACATCGGCTTCATGTCCCTGGTCGCGCTCAGTGCGGGCATCCTCAATACTTGGGGGCGCTTTGGGGTGCCTGCTGCCACGCCGGTGTTGCTCAACGTCTCGATGATCGGTGCTGCGGCCTTCCTGGCGCCGTGGTTTCGCCATGTGGGTGTGGAGCCCGTCTATGCCCTGGCTGTGGGCGTGATGGTGGGCGGTCTTCTTCAGTTGGCCATCCAGGTGCCGGCCCTGCTGCGCATCGGCATGGTCCCGCGCATTGGTCTCACCCCCGCGCGCTGGCGCGCTGCGTTTGCGCACCCAGGTGTCAAGCGGGTGCTCCGGCAGATGGCACCTGCTGTGCTCGGGGTGTCGGTGGCGCAGGTGTCCTTGCTCATCAACACGCAGATTGCGTCGCATCTGGGTGCCGGTGCCGTGTCCTGGCTGACCTATGCCGACCGCCTGATGGAGTTTCCGACCGCCATGTTGGGTGTCGCCCTGGGGGTGGTGCTGCTGCCCCAGCTGTCGCGCGCACAGGCGAGCGGCAATGTCACCGAGTTTTCCAATTTGCTGGACGGGGGGCTGAGGCTGGTGCTGATGCTCGCCTTGCCCTGTGCCGTGGCCTTGCTGGTGTTTGCCAAGCCCTTGGTGGCGGTGCTCTACCACTATGGGCGCTTCAACCCACATGACGTGCAGCAGACGGTGCTGGCGCTGTCCTGCTACGGTGTGGGGCTCATGGGTTTGATCGGCGTGAAGGTGCTGGCACCGGGTTTCTATGCCACCCAGGACATCCGCACACCCGTGCGCATTGGTATCTTCGTGCTGGTGATCACCCAGTGCTTCAACGCCATTTTTGTACCGATGCTGTCGCATGCCGGGCTGGCCCTGTCGATCGGGCTGGGCTCGCTGGTCAATGCCGGCTGGTTGCTGGTGGGTTTGCGCCGTGCCGGGCGTTACCAGCCCACCGCCGGTTGGCTGGGCTTCTCTGTTCGTGTGGTGCTGGCCACGGCACTGCTGGGCGCGGGTTTGTGGGTGGCCGCCCAGCATATCGACTGGATCGGTTTGCGGCAGCAACCCTGGCTCCGCATTGGTGCCATGCTGATGTGCCTGGTCGGCGCTGCCGTGGTGTATTTCGGCACGCTGATGGCCTCCGGCGTGAACCTGCGCCAGATCTTCCGGCGCTGATGAGCGGTTTCAGCCGAGGCTGCGTACGAGGTCGATGGCTTCTTCTACCCGCTCGACGGGGTGGATGGTGAGTCCCTCGATGGGCTTCTTGGGGGCATTCGCCTTGGGTACCACGGCCACCGAAAAGCCGAGCTTGGCGGCTTCCTTGAGGCGTTCCTGGCCGCGTGGTGCCGGTCGCACCTCACCGGCGAGGCCCACTTCGCCGAAGGCCACGAAGCCCTTGGGCAAGGGCTTGGCGCGCAGGCTGCTCTGGATGGACAGCAGCACGGCCAGGTCGGCTGCCGGCTCGCTGATGCGCACGCCGCCAACCGCGTTCACGAACACATCCTGGTCATAGCAGGCCATGCCAGCATGGCGGTGCAGCACGGCCAGCAGCATGGCCAGACGGTCGCGCTCCAGCCCCACGCTGAGGCGGCGCGGGTTGGGGCCGCTGGTATCGACCAGGGCCTGCAATTCGACCAGCATCGGGCGGGTGCCTTCCAGGGTCACCATCACGCATGACCCTGGCACAGGCTCGCTGTGCGTGGACAGGAAGATGGCGCTCGGGTTGCTGACCCCCTTGAGGCCCTTTTCCGTCATGGCGAACACGCCAATTTCGTTGACAGCGCCAAAGCGGTTCTTGATGGCGCGGATCAGACGGAACGAACTGTGGGTGTCGCCTTCGAAATAGAGCACCGTGTCCACGATGTGCTCCAGCACACGCGGGCCGGCCAGTGCGCCTTCCTTGGTGACATGGCCCACCATCACCATGGTGCAGCCGCTGGATTTCGCTACGCGTGTGAGGTGGGCTGCGCATTCGCGTACCTGCGCCACGGAGCCTGGGGCCGAGCTCAGTTGGTCTGAGTAGATGGTCTGGATGGAGTCGATCACGCAGAAGGCCGGCTTTTCGGCATCCAGTGTGGCGATGATGTTTTCCAGCTGGATTTCAGCCTGCACGCGCACCTGATGGCCATCCAGCCCCAGTCGGCGGGCCCGCAAGGCCACTTGCGCGCCGCTTTCTTCGCCTGTCACATAGAGCACAGGCATTTGCCGGGACAAGGCATCGAGGGCCTGCAGCAGCAGTGTGGATTTGCCAATGCCCGGGTCACCCCCGATCAGGATGACGCCGCCGGCCACGATGCCGCCGCCCAGGACCCGGTCGAGCTCTTCCAGCCCGGTGGGGGTGCGCGAGACATCGGCCGCTTCGATTTCGGAGAGCGTGGCCACAGGCTGCGCTGCATTCAGGCCGCGCGTCAGTGCCTGCATGCGGTTCTTGCCAGGGGTGTCCACGCGGGTTTCTTCCAGCGTGTTCCAGGCCTGGCAGTGCGGGCATTTGCCCAGCCACTTCGGGCTGGTGCCACCGCACTCGCTGCAGGTGTAGATGGTCTTGTCCTTGGCCATGCAGGCTCAGTCGGCCAGGGCGCCGTTGGGCGGGGACTGTTGCTTGATGGCCTGGAACTGGCGGTCCAGATCCTGGCGCAGCTTGCGGCGCAGCTGGGCTTCATGGAAGCGGCGGTGCTCGTCCGGGGTCTCCGGCATCAGCTGCTGCACCGGGGTTGGCTTGGCATTCTCGTCCACGGCCACCATGGTGAAGAAGCAGCTGTTGGCGTGGCGAACCACCTGGGTGCGGATGTTTTCGGCAATCACCTTCACACCGATTTCCATGGAGGACGTGCCAGTGAAGTTGACCGATGCCAGGAAGGTGACCAGTTCCCCCACGTGAATGGGTTGTCGGAAGATGACGCGGTCCACGGAGAGGGTCACGACGTAGCAGCCGGCATAGCGGCTGGCGCAGGCGTAAGCCACCTGATCGAGCAGCTTCAGGATGGTGCCGCCATGTACGTTGCCGGAGAAGTTGGCCATGTCAGGTGTCATGAGCAGGGTCATGCGCAACTGATGGCGTTTGTGATCGATGTCCATGTGTGATTGTGGTGCAATTGTCATGAGGTCCTCAGCAGGAGGGCCTTTGAAGCAAGTTCCATGCTGTTGACCAAATGCCTTAGCCGTGATGCGGTTGCAGCACTTCCACTGATACGCGAGGTGAAATGGCGCACATCAGCTCATAGCTGAGTGTGCCGCAATGGCGGGCGACTTCGTCAATCGGCAAGAGGGTGGGGTGGCCATCGACATGAGGGCCCTGGCCCCACAAGGTCACCTCCGCACCCACATCGGCTTGCGGCACCAGGCTGAGGTCCACGCACAGCATGTCCATCGACACCCGCCCGATCAGTGGCACGCGCACGCCATTGACCAGCACGGGGGTGCCATTCGGGGCCACGCGGGGGTAGCCGTCGGCATAGCCGCAGGCGACCACGCCGATGCGCATGGCGCGGTCTGCCGTGAAACGGCTGCCATAGCCGACGGTGTCACCAGCCTGGAGTTGCTGTGTGCCGATGATCTTGGAGTGCAGGGTCATGGCGGGCAGCAGCCCCCAGTCCGCAGCCGAGTGCTCGGGGTAATCGGGCGAGCCGCCATAGAGCATCAGACCTGGCCTCACCCAGTCGCCGCGGACGGCGGCGTCCTTGCCGTGGCGCAAGACCGCAGCGCTGTTGCAGACGCTGCGCTCGCCACTGAGGTCGGCGCAGGTGCGGTTGAAGACCGCCATCTGGTGGTCGATGCCCCGCGCCGTGTCGGCATCCGAGAAGTGGGTGATGAGGGACACCTCTTCAACCTGCGTCAAGGCGCTCAGGCGTGTCCAGGCGCTGCGAAAGGCGTCCGGGGTGAAGCCCAGGCGGTTCATGCCCGTGTTGAGCTTGAGGAACACGCGGTGCGGCCATTCGGTCTTGTGCTGGGCCAGCCAGTCGATCTGTTCGTCGCAGTGCACCACGTGCCACAGGCCCAGACGCGAGCACCACTCCAAGTCGCGTGCATCAAACACGCCTTCCAGCAACAGAATCGGGCCGCGCCAGTCGAGTTCGCGCAGACGGCGGGCTTCTGCAATTTCCAGCAGGGCAAAACCATCGGTGCCGCGCAGGCCCTCAAAGACGCGCTCCAGGCCATGGCCGTAAGCATTGGCCTTGACGACCGACCAGACTTGCGCATCAGGTGCGCACGCTCGGGCGCGCTGTAGGTTGTGGTGAAGGGCGTCGATGTGGATCAGGGCTTCTAAGGGGCGCGGCATACCGAGATTGTGCCAGCCGACGTGCTATAACCGGCGGCTCAACCTGCGTGTTTCTCAAGTGGCGCAGAATTCGACTCTTGATGACACGCGTGATGCTCTCGGCTGCCTCTCTATGAAAAAAGGCTTTTTCACCATCATGGCGGCGCAGTTCTTCAGCTCGCTCGCCGACAACGCCTTGTTCGTGGCTGCCGTCGAGTTGCTGAGGACTTCAGGCGCCGGCGAGTGGCAACGAGCCGCGCTGGTGCCCATGTTTGCGCTGTTTTATGTGGTGCTGGCGCCCTTCGTTGGCGCCTTCGCCGATGCGCTACCCAAGGGGCGCGTCATGTTCATTTCCAACAGCATCAAGGTGGTTGGCTGCCTGTTGATGCTGTTTGGTGGGCACCCGCTGATGTCGTACGCCATCGTGGGGCTGGGTGCAGCGGCTTATTCGCCGGCCAAATACGGCATCCTCACCGAACTGTTGCCACCTTCGCAATTGGTGAAGGCCAATGGCTGGATCGAAGGTCTGACGATTTCGTCCATCATCCTGGGGGTGGTGTTGGGTGGGCAGTTGATGGGCGGGCATGTGGCGCCGCATCTGCTGTCCTTTGATGTGCCGGTGATTGACACGGGGGTGGACACGCCCGCCGAGGCGGCCATTGCCTGTCTGATTGTGCTGTATGTGATTGCGGCCTTGTTCAACCTCCGCATTCCCCGTACAGAAACCCCCTTGCAGCCCATGCCGTCTCAGCCATGGGTTCTGGTTCCTGATTTCATCGCCTGCAACCGGCGGCTCTGGAAAGACAAGCTGGGCCAGATTTCGCTGGCCACGACGACCTTGTTCTGGGGTGTGTCTGGCAACCTGCGTTATATCGTTCTGGCCTGGGCGGCTGTGGCCCTGGGCTTCGATACGGTGAAAGCATCAGCCCTGGTGGGGGTGGTCGCAGTGGGGACGGCAGTTGGCGCTGTGGTGGCGTCCATTCGCTCCAGGCTTGATCGGGCCACAGGGGTCATTCCGCTGGGTATTGCCATGGGCCTGCTGGTGCTGGGCATGAATTTCATCCGGGACTTGCCTGTGGCCGTGCCTTTCCTGATCATTTTGGGGGGCTTGGGCGGTTACCTGGTGGTGCCCATGAATGCGCTGTTGCAGCACCGTGGCCACAACCTGATGGGGGCAGGGCGGTCCATCGCCGTGCAGAACTTCAATGAACAGGCCTGCATCCTGGTGCTGGGTTTGGGCTACAGCAGCCTGACCAAGGTCGGGTTGTCTGCCTTTGGCGCCATCACTGTTTTCGGCTTGTTTGTGGCGGGCTCCATGGCCCTGATCCGCCGGTGGCACCAGCGCAATCTGGTCCACCATCGCGAAGAAGTCAGTCATCTGCTGGCCATCGCGCGCAGTGATGGCCACCACGGCCACCACTGAAGTCTGCTCAGCTCAGCGTCGGCGCGAGCTGCCGCCACCCAGCAGGGAGCCCAGCACGCCCCGGATGATTTCACGGCCCACCGTCGAGCCAATGGTGCGTGCGGCAGATTTGGCGACCGTTTCCAGAATGGAGTCGCTTCGGCCATTGCCTTTGAGAACCGAGCCCGCCATGTCGCCCAGCCAGCCACCGGCTGACCCTGCGGCCGCATCCTGGGCGCCACCGGGCGTGCCGCGCCGGAAGGCGTCGGCTGCTTCGTCTTTCATCGAGCGCTCACCCTTGGGGGCTGCGTCGGTGTTGGCGGGGCTGCTGGCTGCGCGGCCTTTGAGCTTCTCGTAGGCTGATTCCCGGTCAACCGTCTTCTCATACACACCGGCTACCAGCGAGCTGCTCAGCAAGCCCTGGCGCTGCGCAGCTGTGATGGGCCCGATCTGGCTACCAGGCGGCAGCACGAACACCCGCTGGGTGATCTCGGGGCGGCCCTTGTCATCCAGCAGGCTGATGAGGGCCTCGCCCACGGCCAGCTCGGTGATGGCGGTGGCGATGTCCAGGCCCGGGTTGGCGCGCATGGTCTCTGCGGCGCTTTTGACGGCTTTCTGGTCGCGCGGGGTGAAGGCGCGCAGGGCGTGTTGCACACGGTTGCCCAGCTGACCCAGCACGGTGTCGGGTACGTCCAGGGGGTTCTGGGTCACGAAATAGACGCCCACCCCCTTGGATCGCACCAGCCGTACCACCAGCTCGATGCGTTCGATCAGCGCGGCAGGTGCATCCTTGAACAGCAGGTGGGCTTCATCGAAGAAGAACACCAGTTTGGGCTTGTCGAGGTCACCGACCTCGGGCAGGGTTTCAAACAGCTCGGACAGCATCCACAGCAGGAAGGTGGCGTACAGCCGGGGGGCATTCATCAGCTTGTCGGCGGCCAGGATGTTGACGACACCCTTGCCATCGACGGTTTGCATGAAATCGCCAATGTTGAGCATGGGCTCGCCAAAGAACTTGTCGCCGCCTTGTTCTTCTACCTGCAGCAAGCCACGCTGGATGGCGCCCACGCTGGCCGCACTGATGTTGCCGTATTCGGTGGTGAACTGGCTTGCGTTGTCGCCCACATGCTGCAGCATGGCGCGCAGGTCTTTCAGGTCGAGCAGCAGCAGGCCATTGTCGTCTGCGATCTTGAAAACCAGTTGCAGCACGCCCTGCTGGGTGTCGTTCAGGGCCAGCATGCGGCCCAGCAGCAACGGGCCCATGTCGGAGATGGTGGCGCGCACAGGGTGCCCCTGCTCGCCGAAGACGTCCCACAGGGTGGTCGGGCAGGTGAACGGCTCGGGGGTGTCGATGCCCCGTTCCTGAAGGATGCCGGCCAATTTCGGAGACACCGTGCCCGCTTGCGAGATGCCGGTCAGGTCGCCCTTGATGTCCGCCAGGAACACGGGTACACCCAGTTTGGAGAAGCTTTCAGCCAGTTTCTGCAGCGAGATGGTTTTGCCGGTGCCGGTGGCGCCGGTGATCAGGCCGTGGCGGTTGGCCAGGGCGGGCAGCAGGTGACATTCGGTATCGCCGTGACGGGCGAGCAGGATTGGGTCGGCCATGACAGGGCTCCACTGCGGGTGACGAGGTAAAATCCAAGTATCACTCAGCTTTGACTGAGTCCAATCTGTTCAGCGCGCGATGGCAGGTCGTCTTCGCGCGCTCTGTCGTTATCCATAGACATTCATCCGGAGCACTACGCCATGGCCGGTCATTCCAAGTGGGCCAATATTCAACACCGCAAGGGCCGTCAGGACGAAAAGCGCGGCAAGATCTGGACCCGCCTCACCCGTGAAATCATCGTCTCAGCCCGTCAGGGTGGCGGTGACATCGCGATGAACCCGCGTCTGCGTCTGGCCATCGACAAGGCCAAGGCGGCCAACATGCCGGCCGACAACATCAAGCGCAACATCGACAAGGCCACGGGCAACCTCGATGGGGTCACCTACGAAGAAATTCGCTATGAGGGCTACGGCATCGGTGGCGCAGCCATCATCGTCGACTGCATGACGGACAACCGCGTGCGCACGGTGGCCGATGTGCGTCATGCCTTCAGCAAACATGGCGGTAACCTGGGCACCGAAGGTTCGGTGGCTTTCCAGTTCAAGCACGTCGGGCAGTTCCTGTTCGCGCCGGGCGTGAGCGAGGACAAGGTCATGGAAGTGGCCCTGGAAGCCGGCGCTGAAGACGTCGTCACCCATGACGATGGCTCCATCGAGGTGCTGAGCGCACCCGCCGACTTCGAGGCCGTCAAGGCCGCGCTGGAAGGCGCTGGCTTGAACCCGGAAATCGCCGAAGTGACCATGCGTGCAGAAAACACCGTGGCGCTGGCCGGGGATGAGGCTGCACGCATGCAGAAGTTGCTGGATGTACTCGAGGACCTGGACGACGTCCAGGACGTGTATCACAACGCTGAACTGGACTGAGATCCTGACCACACCATGAATATTCTCGTCATCGGCTCGGGAGGCCGTGAACATGCCCTGGCCTGGAAACTGGCCCAGTCGCCCAAGGCGGGCAAAGTGTACGTGGCCCCTGGTAACGGCGGCACCGCACGCGACAGCCGCCTGGACAATGTGGCCATCACCGATGTGAAGGCCCTGGCTGACTTCGCTCAGGACAACAAGATCACCCTGACCGTGGTGGGCCCGGAAGCACCGCTGGCGGCTGGTGTGGTCGATGAATTCCGTTCGCGTGGCTTGCGCATCTTTGGCCCCACCAAGGCTGCTGCGCAACTTGAAAGTTCCAAGGCCTTTGCCAAGGACTTCATGAAGCGCCATCACATCCCGACGGCGTTTTATGAGACCTTCACCGATGCTGCTGCCGCCCACGCGTACGTGGATCACCATGGCGCCCCCATCGTCATCAAGGCCGATGGCCTGGCGGCGGGCAAGGGCGTGGTCGTGGCGATGTCGCTGCAAGAGGCCCATGAGGCCATCGACTGGATGCTGCTCGACAACAAGCTGGGCGTGCAGCACAACGCGGGCGGCGCCCGTATCGTGATCGAAGAGTTCCTGCAAGGCGAAGAAGCCAGTTTCATCGTGCTGGCCGATGGCAAGAACGTGCTGGCGCTGGCTACTAGCCAGGACCACAAGCGCCTGCTGGATGCCGATGCCGGCCCGAACACGGGCGGCATGGGGGCCTATTCGCCCGCCCCGGTGGTGACACCCAATGTGCACGCCAAGGCGATGCAGGACATCATCCTGCCGACACTGGCTGGCATGGCCAAGGACGGTATTCCCTTCACGGGCTTCCTGTATGCCGGTCTGATGATCGACGCTCAGGGCAACCCCAAGACGCTGGAATTCAACTGCCGCATGGGTGACCCCGAGACGCAGCCGATCATGATGCGACTCAAGAGCGACCTCATCGACGTGTTCATGCACGCCACCGACGGCACGCTCGATCAGGTCGAACTGCAGTGGGACCGGCGCTTTGCGCTGGGCGTGGTCATGGCCGCTGGCGGCTATCCGCTCGACCCGAAGAAGGGCGATGTCATCACCGGCCTGCCTGTGGAGGCTGAAGATGCCGTGGTGTTCCATGCTGGAACCACCATGGTCGATGGCAAGGTGCTCACCAGTGGTGGTCGGGTGCTGTGCGTGACGGCCTTGGGTGAATCTGCCAAGCTCGCCCAGCATCGTGCCTACGAGTACCTGCGCGGCATCCAGTTCGATGGCATGCAGTTCCGCACCGACATTGGCTGGCGCGCCATCAAGCCCCGCTGAGCACAGACCATGAATCAGGCTGACCTCCAAACGGGCGCCGTGCGCGCCTACTTGCTCGATTTGCAGGACCGCATCGTGTCTGCTTTCGAGCAGGCCGACGGCAAACCCTTCTTGCGTGATGCCTGGACCCGTGACCCGGGTGAAAGGCTGCAGGGCGATGGTTGCTCCCGCCTGGTCGAGGACGGCCATGTGCTGGAACGCGGTGGGTGCAATTTCTCGCACGTCAAGGGGGCCACCATGCCGCCTTCGGCCACGCAACACCGGCCTGAGCTGGCCGGGTGCCCGTTCGAAGCCATGGGCGTGTCGCTGGTGTTTCACCCCCGCAACCCTTATGTGCCCACCGTGCACATGAACGTGCGCATGTTTGCTGCGCACAAGCCTGATGGCAGCCTGGTGGCCTGGTTCGGCGGTGGCATGGACCTCACGCCTTACTACGGGTTCGAAGAGGATGCGCGCCACTTCCACCAGGTATGCAAGGCATCGCTGGCTGCATTCGGTGACGACAAGCATCCTCGCTTCAAGGCCTGGTGCGACGAGTACTTCTTCCTCAAGCATCGCAATGAGGCGCGCGGTGTGGGTGGCATCTTCTTTGATGACTTCACCGAGCTGGGCTTCGATGGCGGCTTTGACATGATCCGCTCGGTCGGCGACGCCTTCACCGAAGCCTATCTGCCCATCCTGCAGCGCCGCCGCGATACGCCTTATGGCGAGGCGGAGCGCGATTTCCAGGCTTTCCGCCGGGGGCGCTATGTCGAGTTCAATCTGGTGTGGGACCGCGGTACCCTGTTTGGGCTGCAATCTGGTGGTCGTACCGAGAGCATCCTGATGTCGATGCCACCCCTTGTGAAGTGGCGTTACGACTGGCACCCCGAGCCCGGCACGCCCGAGGCCCGTCTGTACACCGACTTCCTGCCTCCGCGTGACTGGGTCTGATTTCGCCCAGTCGGTTGCCCCGCGTCGAGTCGGTTTGATGGGCGGCAGCTTCGATCCCGTCCACCAGGCGCACGTGAACCTCGCAGCGCTGGCTCTCGCGCAATTGCACCTGGACGAGGTTCGCTGGATACCCGTCGGCCACCCCTGGCAGAAATCACGCCAGCTGGCTTCGGCGGCAGACCGCCTGGCCATGGTTGAAGCGGCCACGGCTCACGAACCCCGGTTTGTGGTGGACCCCATCGAAGTGAACCGATCGGGCCCGTCGTACACTCTCGACACCGTGCGGGCCCTGCAAGGCAGTGCTGAGCCGGATCCGGGCCATTGGTTTCTCATCATCGGACAGGATCAGTACGCCAATTTCCACACCTGGCATGGCTGGCAGGAATTGCTGCAGCGCGTCACGCTGGCTGTGGCAGGTCGTGCTGGCGAGCCACCGCGCCCTGGTGACGCATTGGCAGCCCAGCCTCACGATGTGGTGATGCTGCCCTTGCCCCCCATGCCGGTTTCTTCAACTGACATCCGCGCCCGACTGGCGCGAGGTGAGTATCCCGCCTCCCTGGCGCCTGCACTGGTCCCCGAGCCTGTGGCGCGCTATATTGCCAACCATCAACTCTACGCCCCGAGCCACCGCTGAATGGACATTCGTAAACTGCAACGCGCCATCGTCGATGGCCTGGAAGACGTCAAGGCACAAGATATCCGTGTCTTCAACACCGAACACCTGTCGCCCTTGTTCGAGCGGGTGATCATTGCCACGGGTAACTCCAACCGCCAGACCAAGGCACTGGCGTCGAGCGTGCGCGAGGCCGTGAAGGGCGCCGGTTTCCAGGTGATGCGCACCGAAGGCGAAGACAACAGTGAATGGATCATCGTGGACTGCGGCGCTGCTGTCGTGCACGTGATGCAGCCGGCCATCCGCCAGTACTACCAGCTCGAAGAGATCTGGGGTGAGAAGCCGGTGGCCATCAAGCTCAAGTCCACCAAGACTTCCCTGGTCAAGGCTTCCGAGCCCATGGACGCAGAGGCGCCCGTGAAGCCCCGCAAGGCGTCTGGCAAGGCCACCGCTGCACAGAAGGCAGCAACCACGGCACCGACCACCCGTCAGGCTGCCGCGAAGAAAGCGCCCGCCAAGAAAGCGGCGCCCAAGACTGTCGTGGCCAAGAAGGCAGCCGCCAAGAAGGTGGCTGCGCGCAAGACCGCCAAGGCCCCTGTGGCCGAGACTGTGGTGGTCAACAAGCCAGTCAAGAAGGTGGCCGCCAAGAAAGTGGCTGCCAAGAAGGCACCTGCCAGGAAGCCTGTCGCAGTGAAGAAGGTTGCGGCCAAGAAGACTGCCCGCAAGGCCTCATGAAACTGACCGTGGTGGCGGTGGGCCAGCGTCAGCCGGCCTGGGCCGACACGGCCTGTGAGGATTACCTCAAGCGTTTTCCGCCTGACTGGAAGGTCGAGGTCAAGGCCATCAAGGCCGAGCCTCGCGAAGGCAAGCCTGTGCCTGTCATCATGCAGGCAGAGGCCAACCGCATCGAGTCTGCCCTGGACCGTGGTGTGCGACGCATCATCCTGGATGAGCGTGGCACCCGCCTGACCAGTGTGGAGTTGTCGCGACGCGCCGAGGCGTGGATGCACGATGGCCGGGACGTGGCCTTCATCATTGGCGGCGCAGATGGCATTGATCCGGCGCTCAAGCAGACGGCCGATGAGACCATGCGTCTGTCTGACCTGACCTTGCCGCATGCCATGGCGCGCGTGATGCTGCTGGAGCAGCTCTACCGCGCCTGGTCGCTGTTACACAATCACCCTTATCACCGCGCCTGAGTTGCCTGGGGCGCGGTTTGCTGATTCCTGACCATGTCCCACCAGCCCGACTCAGAACACTTCATCTACCTGGCATCACAAAGCCCTCGTCGCCGTCAGCTGTTGACACAACTGGGCGTGCGGTACGAGATGCTCCTGCCCGAAGCGCATGAAGATGCGGAGGCGCTGGAGACCGAGCGTGCAGGTGAAAAGCCGGAAGACTACGTGCAGCGCGTGACGCTGGCCAAGTGGGAGGCTGCCCGCGCCAGGCTGGATCGCTGGCGCGCCACATCGGGCCACACGCTGGCGCCGGTGCTGTGTGCTGACACCACGGTGGCCGTCGATGACGACATCCTGGGCAAGCCGCAAGATGCCGCTGATGCCGCACGCATGCTGACCCGCCTGTCGGGACGCAGCCACCGGGTGCTCACCGCTGTGGTGGTGGATGGGCGTATTCTGGTCAGCACCTCGCATGTTGAATGGCGGACACTGGACGACGACGAAATCGCCCGTTACGTGGCCAGCGGGGAACCCATGGGCAAGGCCGGGGCCTACGCCATCCAGAGCCAGGCCGCAGCGTGGACGCGTCGCATGGACGGCAGCTACAGCGGCATCATGGGCTTGCCACTCTTTGAAACAGCGGAATTGCTCAAGCCTTTAGGCTGGCGGTTCTGAGTCGCTTCCACCGAATAGCTCACCGGACCTTTGCGTATGGCCTTTCCTCACGACATCCTGATCAACTGGACTCCCCAGGAGACCCGCGTCGCCATCGTCGAAAACGGCGCTGTGCAGGAGTTGCACGTCGAGCGCGCACTGGAGCGCGGCCTGGTCGGCAACATCTATGCGGGCAAGGTTTCTCGTGTCCTGCCAGGCATGCAGTCGGCCTTCATCGACATTGGGCTGGAGCGCGCCGCTTTTTTGCATGTGGCAGACCTGCATGCGGAAGACGGCGGCAGCAACCGCCGGCACAGCGAAGCCCCTGTGCCCATTGAGAAGCGGGTGCATGAGGGCCAGACCCTGATGGTGCAAGTCATCAAGGACCCCATTGGGACCAAGGGGGCTCGGCTGTCTACCCAGGTCAGCATTGCAGGCCGCTTGCTGGTGTTCCTGCCGCAGGACGAACACATTGGCATCTCGCAGAAGATTGGCTCGCCCGAACTGCGCGAGCAACTGCGCCAGCGCATGCTGACATTGCTGGGCGAGGCCGATAACCGGGAAGGGCGCACCCGTTCCGGGGGCTTCATCTTGCGGACCAACGCAGAAGACGCATCTGACGAAGAGCTTGCCGCCGATATCGCCTACTTGCGCAAGACCTGGGCAACCATCCGCGAGCAGGCGCTCAAGGCGGCACCGGGGTCGCTGTTGTATCAGGACCTGAACCTCGCTCAGCGGGTGCTGCGAGATCTGGTCACCGATCAGACCCAGAGCATCCGCATTGACTCGCTGGTGCAATTCCAGTCGATGCGCGCTTTCGGGCAGGAGTTCACCCCCTCGGCAGTGGGCAAGCTGCAGCACTACAAGGGCGAGCGCCCCATTTTCGACCTCTACAACATCGATCAGGAAATCGAGAAAGCCCTGGCGCGTCGGGTGGATCTGAAGTCGGGCGGGTACCTCATCGTGGACCAGACCGAAGCGCTCACCACCTTTGACGTCAACACCGGTGGCTATGTCGGTGCGCGCAATTTCGACGACACGATTTTCAAGACCAACCTGGAAGCGGCACAGGCCATTGCGCGGCAGCTGCGGCTGCGCAATCTCGGGGGCATCATCATCCTGGACTTCATCGACATGCTGCGAGAAGACCACCGGGAGCAGGTGCTGGCCGAGTTGCGCAAGCAACTGGGGCGCGACCGCACGAAGATGACGGTCAGCAGTTTCTCTCCCCTGGGGCTGGTCGAGATGACCCGCAAGCGTACGCGTGAATCGCTGGCCCACATGCTGTGTCAGCCTTGTCCGACTTGTGAAGGCAGGGGGCAGGTCAAGACGGCGCGCACGGTCTGCTACGACATCCTGCGCGAAATTTTGCGTGAGGCTCGGCAGTTCAATCCCAAGGAATTCCGGGTGGTGGCCAGCGCCGCCGTGGTCGAGATGATGCTGGACGAAGAAAGCGACCACCTGGCCGGTTTGATCGAGTTCATCGGCAAGCCTGTGTCACTTCAAGCGGAACCTTCTTTCTCGCCAGAGCACTATGACATTGTGCTGATCTGACATTGCTTCGTAAATATTGGCACAATAGCAACCTTGACCGTGTCACAACGGCAAACAAGACAATGCCTGATCTTTTATTGAAACAGACAGCTTCTTCGCCTGTGCTGGCTTCGCGCCGCAGTTGCTTGAAGGGGCTGATGTCTGGTGGTGCGCTGGCGGCTACAGGGCTGTTCGCTGCACCGGCTCTCGCACAGTTCCGAGTGGAAATCTCCGGCGTGGGTGCCACCCGTATTCCGGTGGCCATTGCCCGGTTCCGCGGTGAAGAGCGTGCTCCGCAACCGGTCTCGGCCATCGTCTCGGACGACCTCAACCGCTGTGGCCTGTTCCGTGTGCTGGACGCCTCGTCCGCCGGGATGGATGATGCGGCCCGCCCCAACCTCAGCGACTGGCGTGGCAAAGGTGCAGATGCCTTGCTGGCTGGCTCCATCACGCAGTTGGCTGATGGTCGATACGACATCCGTTACCGTATCTGGGATGCTGTCAAGAACCGCGATTTCGGTATCCAGAGCCTGGTGGTGACGGCCATCGACCTGCGCCTGGCTGCACACCGCATCGCCGACGACATTTATGAAAAGCTCACGGGTGACAAGGGGGCGTTTGCCACCCGCATCGCCTATGTCGCCAAGACCGGCAAGCGCTATGTGCTGTGGGTGGCCGACTCTGACGGCAAGGGCGAGCGAGATGCCCTGACCAGCTTGGAGCCCATCATTTCGCCGGCCTGGTCGCCTGATGGCAGCAAGCTGGCCTATGTGTCGTTCGAAGGCGGCAAGGCTTCGGTCATGGTGCAGGAGCTCACCACTGGGCGTCGCTACACGGTGGCCCGTTTCAAGGGCACCAACAGCGCACCCTCGTGGTCGCCTGATGGCCGTCAACTCGTGGTGACGCTGAGCCGCGATGGTGGCTCGCAACTGTATGTGATCGGGGCGGATGGCAGTGGTGCACGTCGGTTGACCCAGAGCGGCGCCATTGATACCGAAGCCACTTTTTCGCCTGACGGCGCCAGCTTGTACTTCGTCAGCGACCGTGGCGGCACACCCCAGATTTACCGCATGCCAGCGGGTGGTGGCAGCGCCCAGCGCCTGACTTTCAACGGCCCCTACAACATCAGCCCGGCCATCAGCCCGGACGGCAAGTCGATGACCTTCATTGCGCAGGTCAATGGTGCTTTCCGTGTGCATGTGATGGACTTGGCCTCGGGCCAGGTGAAGGCCCTGACCGATACCCGTGATGACGAGAGCCCGAGTTTTGCCCCGAATGGCAAGACCATCATCTACGCCACACGCGCCCAAGGCCGTGACGTGCTCATGACCACCTCGCTGGATGGTCGCATCAAGGCCACCCTCAGCACGCCCTTGGCCGATGTACGTGAGCCCGTCTGGGGCCCCGATATGTTTGGTGCCAAGCGCTGACTGCCTGACGCCGTTTGCTTGTCTGTATGTTGATATAGGAGAAATTGAAATGAAGGCTTCCCGCTACCTCTTGTTGAGTTTTGCCAGTGCTGCCGTGCTGCTGGCTGGTTGTGCATCGTCCGTGAAGCTGGATCAGCCCGCACCGATCGTGGACAACAGCGCTGCATCCAAGAGCGGCTCTGGTTCCACGGGCTCGGCCTCGGCTGTGGCCCCGGTGGTGGTTGATCAAAGTGCTGGTGCAGATGCCAACGCCAATGTGGCCCGCGTGGTGTATTTCGACTTCGACAGCTATGTCGTGAAGGACGAGTTCCGCCCTGTGGTGGAAACCAATGCCAAGATCCTGACGAAGTCGCCTGCCAAGAAGATGATGCTCGAAGGGCATACCGACGAACGTGGTGGCCGCGAGTACAACCTGGCCCTGGGCCAAAAGCGTGCTGAAGCGGTGCTGAAGTCGCTGACCCTGCTGGGCGTCAAGGGCGAGCAGCTCGAAGCCGTGAGCTATGGCAAGGAGCGTCCTGCTGATGCAGGCCACACCGAAGAAGCCTGGGCCAAGAACCGCCGCGTCGAGCTGAAGGCTCAGTGACCCACTGACTGTTGAGAAAGGACTACCCGGATGAGTGCCAAGCTGATGTTGGGTCGGGTGCGCCCCTGGGTGGTCGCGATTGCCGCCCTGGGCGGTGTGATGCAGGCGCAGGCAGGTATCTTCGACGATGATGAGGCCCGCCGTGCCATCCTGGAGTTGCGCGAGCAACGCACGCGCGACCAGGAACAATTCAAGGCCCTTGAGTCTCAGATCGAGCAACTCAAGAGCGGCCTGCTCGATATGAATGCCCGTATCGAGCAGTTGCGTCAGGACCTCGCCTCTCAGCGTGGTGACAACGAAGTGCTCGGACGTGATTTGTCTGATCTGCAACGTCGCCAGAAGGATCTGCAGCAAAGCGTCGATGACCGCGTGCGCAAGCTGGAGCCCCAGACTGTGACAGTCGATGGCAAGACTTTCCAGGCCGAGCCCGACGAGAAAAAGCAGTTCGAAGACGCGCTGACCAAGCTGCGTCAGGCTGACTTCGATGGCAGTGCTGCTGCCCTTCAGACCTTCCTCAAGCGCTTTCCTACATCGGGCTATTACGACTCGGGCCTGTACTGGCTGGGCAATGCGCAATATGGTCAACGCAACTACAAGGACGCGATGACCACATTCCGTGCCTTGCTGGCGCGCACGCCTGACCAGGTGCACGCGCCTGAGGCCATGCTCTCGATTTCGAGTTGCCAGACCGAACTGAAAGACACCAAGGGGTCTCGCAAGACGCTGGAAGACCTGGTCAAGCAGTATCCCAAGAGCGAAGCAGCCCAGGCGGCCAAAGACCGCTTGACCACGCTGGGCAGCGGGACTGCAGCTGGCAAGTCGCGCAAGGACTGAGCGGGTGACGGCATCCACGGTGAGTCAGGCGTCCTGCCACACGGACGCCGATCTGGAGCGCCGGTTTGGCGGTCTGCGTCGGCTGTACGGCGAGGCGGCTTATGCGCGCTTGCGGGCAGCCCGCGTGGTGGTGGTCGGCATTGGTGGCGTCGGTTCGTGGGCTGCCGAGGCCCTGGCTCGCAGTGGCGTGGCTGAACTCACGCTGGTTGATCTGGACCACGTGGCCGAGTCGAACATCAACCGGCAAGTGCATGCGCTGGAGCGCACCTTGGGTCAGGCCAAAGTGCTGGCCATGAAGGAGCGCATCGCTGACATCCATCCTGGTTGCCTGGTGCACGATGTGGATGAGTTCGTCGATGAGCAGAATGTGGCGGATTTGCTGCAGGCCAACCCGGTTGATGCGGTCATCGACTGTTGCGACCAGGTGCGGGCCAAGGCGGCCTTGGCTGCATGGGCCATGCAGCATGGTGTGCCTGTGGTGATGGTGGGGGCCGCCGGCGGCAAAAGCCGCCCCGAACTGGTGGAAACAGCCGATCTGGTCGAGGTGACGCATGACCCTTTGCTGTCGAATGTGCGGCAACGGTTGCGTCAACGCCACGGTGCGGCCCGCAAAGGGCGCATCGGTGTGCACTGTGTGTTTTCTCGCGAAGCCGTGCGTCCGCCCCAGGATGCCACCTGTGACACCAGCGGTAACGATGGGTCGCTGAATTGCCACGGGTATGGCTCCAGCGTGACGGTCACCGCCACATTTGGACTGGTTGCTGCAGCGGAAGTGATCAACACCTTGATCAAGACGTAAAAAGCAGCATATAATTTAAGGCTCATCTGCCGGGTCGGTAGCTCAGTCGGTAGAGCAGCGGACTTTTAATCCGTTGGTCGCGAGTTCGAGTCTCGCCCGACCCACCAGCCACACAGTGTTGCGGCTAGCTGATGAAAAAATTGCAAGACTTGCTTGCGTAGCCGAAAAAAATCGGTATATAATTCAAGTCTTCGCAGCGTACCCAAGCGCTGCAGCCAAGCTGAAAAGCAAGGCGAAAAAATGAGCGGGCTCTTAGCTCAGTTGGTAGAGCAGCGGACTCTTAATCCGTTGGTCGAGTGTTCGAGTCACTCAGGGCCCACCAAACTTTCAAAGCCACCTGCGCAAGCAGGTGGCTTTTTGTTTTGTTGGGGGGTACGTGAGGAAGCAAAAAAGCCTCCGAAGCAGGGCCTCGGAGGCTGTCAAAGGATGCTGCCTTGCGGCAGTGAATCCCGTCCTCTTGTTTGCGGAGAGAACGTCTCTCAGGAGAGATCAGGTGGCTGACAGCGAGGTGCTGACGGGCAGACCGGTCAGGTAGCCCACGGCAGCGCCGAAGCGGTTTTCATAGTTTTCGTTGATGGTGGCGACCACCGTGGTATTAGCCTTGACGATGCTGTGGATAGACTCCCAGTCGCCGGGGTGCTGGAAGTTGCTCAGCACGTAGGCGAAGCCATTGATGTCGTCAGACATGTGCAGGCCGGTCGATTCAGCACCGGTCGGGCACGACAGGATGCGGGTCAGTGTCTTCGTGTCCACGTTGTAGGCCCACAGGAAGTTGTTGACGTGCATGCCGCTGTCTTCGCCGATGAACAGGGTGCGCAGCTTTTCCGAGAACTTCAGGTTGTCGGGGTTGGCAATCTTGTCAGGGTTAGCTGTGTTACCCAGGCTGTCCGAGCTGATGTCTTGGCCCAACAGGATGAACTTTGAGCTGGTAGGCACCCATTCGCTGTTGATGGCGTGGCCGTCGGAGTCCACCTGGCCGCCGGCCATGGTGTGCTCCAGCACGCCACCGGCGTTGATGGCGGTGGCAAAGTTGACGTTCAGTGACGAAACGTTGCTGCTCTTGCCGGTGACCATCGAGTCCTTGATGGCGGAGATGGCCGAGTAGGCCTTCTTGTCGGCGATGTTGACGGTGGTGCCTTCCATCTTGGTGAAGGCCAGGCTGCCGCCCTTCATGGCAGCGTAGCGGTGGGTTTCCAGGAAGGCTGCAGCCTTTTCCTTGCCCGAGATGGCGCGGACCCACACGTTGGTCTTGTTCAGCACAACCTTGGTGTAGCTGCTGTCGCTGGGGTCGGTGGTCACCGAGTTCATGATGTCCGTGCAAACGATGCCGCCATCGACCAGGGCCTTGATTTCGTCGCTGGTGGCCGAGCCCAGCTTGATCCAGCTGATGGAGCCGGTTGAGGTGTCGTTCAGCTCGGTGGTGTACTTGGCCACATACAGCGTGCCGGCAGACAGGTCCTTGGCGGTGTCGGCCACGAACATGAACAGGCCGCCGTTGGTGGCATCGTCACCCATCAGCGCGGTGCGGTTGTCGGGCATGACCTGGATCAGTTCATGCGAAATGCGGCCCATGCAGTAGTGTTTTTTGATGGTGCCGGTACCGTCGGGGTTCACGGTCACCTCAGGCAGGTGGCCGTAGTGATAAGGGTTGGCGGTGCTGCTGTCGCCAAACAGGTTGGTGCTGAAACCACGCAGGGTGGACAGTGGTTGACCCAGGGCACCCTGATCGAACGCATCTGGCTCATATTCTTCAGAAGACAGGTGGGTGCCCCAGGGCGACAGGCTGGCGCCGCAGGTGATCCACAGGCCCTTGACACCGGAAGTGTCGACATTGTGGTACTTGACCAGGCTCAGCTCGCCGGTGGTCTTGTTTTGGTCCAAGGTGAGCACGGCAATGGGCGAGGGCAGCAGACCGTACATCGAGGTCAGTGCCTGGTTGCGGGTGGTGTATTCGAACTGCACCACGGCAAACACGGTGTTGCCGGTGACGCCGGTCACGGTCGGGTTGCTGACAGTCAGCAAGGTGCTGCCGTCCGGGCAATCGGAGAAGAACTGACGGGTGGCAAGGGCAACGGAGGTGTCGTAGATCGGCTCGTTGTCGATGTTGTAGTAGCCGCCAGCGATCACGGTTCCGCCCTTGCCGTCGGAGACCTGCTCGCCCGTGATGAAGAAGGTCTTGTAGCCCAGATCGTACGTCTTGGTGGTGTTGTCGCTGTAAGTGACCACCATGCTCGAGTCAACTGTGGTGGTGGCAATGTTTTCGGGGTTGGCCAGGGTGGGTGCGGCCATGCCGGTGAAGCTCACGGACGAGATTTTGGCGCTTGTGCTGGAGTCGTTGCTGCTGCCGCCGCCACCGCAGGCAGTCAGCATGGCCGTAGAGGCGCCTGCTGCGAGGGGGAACAGTGGCATGCCGCCAAGCAGCTTCACCAGATTGCGACGGGACAGGTCGGGGGTACGTGACATGGGAACAGCTCCGGTATGGGGTAAATCAATCGGAGGCGACGATAGAGGTGTCGTGTGACGTAGTCCTTACCTTTCTGTGAATCAAATGTGACAGCAAAAATAGTCACATTGATCAAGATCAAGTGTGCGGGTGCGGCTGGAAATTGACCGGATGTCAGGTGTGGTTTTTGCAGATGTTGATGTGAAGGACTCCGCAAAGGGCGTGCGTGCACGACATTCAGTCACAAGCTGAACCAAGTCGGTGAGTGCATGGCGGAGGCCGCACAGCGAGGAGGTGTTCCTATGGCTAGAGCGCACCACGAGCGGGCAAGCATCGAGCTGATGACGATCTATCAAATCAGCAAGATCCTGGGCTCGTCCCTGGACATCCATAAGACCTTCAGAGAGGCACTGAATGTATTGGTGTCCATGATGGGCTGGCGACGCAGTGCCGTGTTGCTGATGTCCGATGAGGGCCACCTGGTGGGACAGTGCGCAGTGGGTTACTCCCGCGACGAGGCGCAACGGCTGGAGTTCGCAGTAGGGGAAGGGATTGTCGGTCGGGTGTATGCCTCCGGCATGCAGATGGTGGTTCCGAATATTGCCGATGAACCGCTCTTTCTGAACCGTACCGGCGGGCTGGAGCAGACGCCTGCCGAGCAGATTGGCTACATCGCAGCCCCCATCAAGGCTGATCGACGAACACTGGGCGTGCTCAGCATGGACCGCATCGTCAATGAAGAGCACGCCTTGTTTGATGAGGATGCCCGCTTGCTCGCCATGGTGGCCACCTTGCTGGGGCAGAACCTGTTGTTGCATCGCAGTGTGGCTGCCGAGCACGAGCGCTTCACTGACGAATCCCGCCGTCTGGCCAAGGCCCTCAAGCCTGTTTACCAGTTGGACACGGTGATCGGCCGCTCCTCGCGCATGCAGCAGGTGTTTGGCGAGGTGCATCAGGTGGCGCCGGCACGCACCACCGTGCTGTTGCGTGGCGAAAGTGGCACCGGCAAGGAAGTGATCGCGCGGGCTGTTCACAACCTGTCACCACGCAAGGACCACCCATTCATCCGGGTCAACTGCGCGGCGCTCACGGAGTCGCTGCTTGAGTCGGAACTGTTCGGGCACGAGAAAGGCGCGTTCACCGGGGCCATGGGGGTGCGCAAGGGGCGCTTCGAGATGGCGCATGGCGGCACGCTGTTCCTCGATGAAATTGGCGATATCTCGGCCTCGTTCCAGGCGAAGCTGCTGCGTGTGCTGCAAGAACGTGAGTTTGAGCGGGTGGGGGGCTCCACCCCGATTCGGGTCGACGTGCGTCTGGTGCTGGCGACCAACCGCAACCTGGAAAAGATGGTGGCGGCGGGTGAGTTCCGTGCTGATTTGTATTACCGCATCAATGTGGTGAGTGTGTTCCTGCCGCCATTGCGCGAACGCAGGGAAGACATCCCACTGATGGTCGAACACTTCCTGTCGCGATTCAACAAGGAAAACGGACGGAAAGTGAAGGCCACGCCCAAGGCGATGAAGGTACTGTCAAGTTGCTATTGGCCTGGCAATGTGCGTGAGTTGGAAAACTGTGTGGAGCGCACGGCCACCATGGCGGCCAACAACGAGTTGACGGACCTCAGCTTCCCCTGCCACGAGAACCGCTGCCTGACGCAGGTGCTGCACCATGTGGAGCGTGAAGATGCGGTTCGACCAGGTCGCCCGGTCAACATCCCGGTGACCGAAGTGCCGATGCGCTCCAGTGAGGCTGAAGAATCGTACGGGCATGGCTCGGATGTCGCCGTGGCCGAGGCACCTCGCAGCGCGGTCGCCTCCGCGCCGTCGGACAAACCGGAAGGCGAGCGTGAGCGCCTCATCTGGGCCATGGAAAAGTGCGGTTGGGTGCAGGCCAAAGCAGCCCGCTTGCTCAACATCACACCCCGGCAGATGGGCTATGCCCTGCAGAAGTACGACATCGAGGTCCGCAAGTTCTGAGGGCCTCTCAGCGACACCAAGAGGGCACCGACTGGTGCCCTTTTTCATGGTCTGGCAGGGTAGAGGCGCGTCTCAGACTTCCGGTGCAAAGCACACGGACACTTCCTCGCAAGACTCGCAATGAGGTGACTTGCAGATGAGCACCTGCGCCCGTTCGCAGATCTCGCGGTAGAGGAACTTCTTCCAGCGCATGTTCTGGCTGTTGCGTGCCTTCAGTGCTGGAAAGTGGCGCTGCATCAGGGTGTTGAGTTCGGCCCGGTCTGTCAGCCCCAGGTCCTGCCAGAGGTGGTTGGGGCCCATGCTGCATTCGGCAATGCGCGCAATCAGCATGCGGGTGGTAGGACTGTCGTCTGCGGCGTATTCCTGCAGCAGGCGCGCCACGTCGGCGATCTCGTCAGCCAGCATGGCTTGGAGAACCTCTGTGGGCAGCATTGTGTTCATGACAGGCCTCCAGTCGGGTAGGGGCACGCAGATGTGCTGAACACCCTGAGGGGCAAAAGCCATGCCATGCGTGTTTCCCTCTGAGCGGCTTCCATGTCGGGTCCAGACGCTGTCAGCTTTGTCAGAGAACCGACAGCACGACGTCGACAGACGTGTGCCAAACCTGCCAAGCCTCACCCAAGTGAAACGCTATGGAATGTCTAAGTGATTGATTTGAAATGGTTTTAAGGGTGGCACGGAACTGGCAAAGGCCCTCTCAGTCGGGCGGCTCGCCCATGACCAGGGGAACTTCATGGACGCATCATCACTTGCATCAAAGGCCTACATTGGTATCGGTCAGATCCGCCCCTTGGGCGCCGCACCAGAGCCCGAATCGCACAGCGGTTGTGGCACCAGCGGTGGCTCGGGGAAATCGAGCTGCGGCTCGTCGGGTGGCCCTGACGACATGCCCCCGGAGATCTGGGAAAAGGTGAAGAACCATCCCTGTTACTCCGAAGAGGCCCACCACCACTATGCCCGCATGCACGTGGCTGTGGCGCCGGCTTGCAACATCCAGTGCAACTACTGCAATCGCAAGTACGACTGCTCGAACGAGTCACGCCCTGGTGTGGTCTCGCAAAAGCTGACGCCCGAACAGGCCGTCAAGAAGGTGCTGGCCGTGGCCAGCGAGATTCCGCAGATGACCGTGCTGGGCATTGCCGGCCCTGGCGATTCACTGGCCAACCCAAAGAAGACCTTTGACACCATGCGCATGCTTCATGAGCAGGCGCCGGACATCAAGCTGTGTCTGTCGACCAATGGTCTGGCGCTGCCTGATCAGGTCGACGAGATCGTCAAGTACAACATCGACCACGTCACGATCACCATCAACATGGTGGACCCGGCTGTGGGCGAGAAGATCTACCCGTGGATCTTCTGGGACCACAAGCGTGTCACCGGCTACGAAGCCGCCAAGATCCTGCATGAGCGTCAGATGCTGGGCCTCGAGATGCTGACCGCCCGCGGTGTGCTCACCAAGATCAACTCGGTGCTGATTCCCGGTATCAACGACGAGCACCTGATCGAGGTGAACCGCGAAGTGAAGAAGCGCGGGGCCTTCCTGCACAACATCATGCCGCTGATTTCGGAAGCCGAGCACGGCACCTACTTCGGCCTCAATGGCCAGCGCGGCCCGACTGCGCAGGAATTGAAGGTCGTGCAGGATGCCTGTGCCGGTGGGGCAAACCTGATGCGTCACTGCCGTCAGTGCCGTGCCGATGCGGTCGGCCTGCTGGGTGAAGACCGCAGCGATGAGTTCACGCTCGACAAGATCGAGGAAATGGAAGTGGTCTACGACCTGGACAAGCGTCGTCAGTACCAGGACAAGGTCGAGGTGGAGCGCCAAGCGCAGCAGGCTGCCAAGCAGGAAGCCCTGTCGGCCCAGACCGATGCCGACGGTGCCGTGGGCGACATCAAGGTCCTGGTGGCTGTGGCCACGGAAGGCGGCGGTCGCGTCAACCAGCACTTTGGCCACGCCACCGAATTCCAGATCTTCGAGGTGTCCGCCAAGGAAGCCTTGTTCGTCGGACACCGCCGCGTCGACCTGTACTGCCAGGGTGGCTTCGGTGAAGACGAGCAACTGCCGTCCATCGTGAACGCCATCAACGACTGCCATGCCGTGCTGGTGTCGAAGATCGGTGCCTGCCCGCGTGACGAGCTCAAGGCTGCGGGCATCGAGCCGGTGGACGCCTATGCCCACGAGTTCATCGAAAAGGCGGCCCTGAGCTGGTTTGCCGACTATTGCTCGCGCGTGGCGAGCGGAGAGATCACCCACCAGGCGCGTGGCGATGCCGTCATTCGCCAGGGTGCGTTTACCGCGGAAGCGGCTGCCTGACCCCCACTTGTTTGCGAAGGAGAACATCATGGCCCTCAAGATCATTGCCTCTACCTGCACCGGCTGCTCGGCTTGCGAGCCCGAGTGCCCCAACGTCGCCATCAGCGAAAAGGGTGGCGTTTTCAAGATCAACCCTGACCTGTGCACCGAATGCGAAGGCCAGTACGACGCGCCCCAGTGCGTGTCGGTCTGCCCGGTTGACGGCTGCATCGTCAAGGTCTGAAGGAGCACCTCACCATGATCCCCAACATGACCGTGACACAGGCCGCAGAGCGCTTCATGAAGCGCATGGTGCGGTTCTCCGGCCTGCCCACCACAGCAGGGTTCCGTCTCACCGTGACGCCGGGCGGTTGCTCTGGCTACAGCTCCGAATTCACGGTGGAAGCGGCTCCCCAGGATGGGGATCAGGTGTTCGACATCAACGGCATGAACCTGTTCCTGCCGGCACAAAGTCGACTGATGCTGGACGGGGTGACCGTGGACTTTGCCGACACGCCCACCCAGTCCGGCCTGACTTTCTTCAACCCGAATGCCGGTGCCTGCGGTTGCAGCAGCAGCGGTGACAGTGCCAGCACTTCGCCGCCCAGCGTCGCGAAGATCGAGATTGCCTCGATCCGTTCGTCGATGCCTCGGCCGGTGAACTGATTCGCACAAGGCAGGCCACCATGACGCCCCCGGCACCGTTCGATGCGGAAGGCGACTTCGATGTCGCCGTGCTGGGCGGCGGGCTGCCTGCCGAGGTTGAGGCGCTGATCCGTGACGCGGGGTTGATCCGTCAGGATCGTGACCGTGCCTTGCCCTTGCTGATGGAAGCCAGGGCGCTGGCACCACGGCATCCGGCCACCCTGATCGCCCTCTACCGTTTCCATTTTTACGGACATGACTTGCGCGCGGCGCGTGAAGTGGCCTGGGCGTCACTGCGCGTGGCTCGCGAGGCCATTGTCTCGGGCGCACCTGAAGACCGCCCCTGCGACGATGAACTGGTGCTGAGCGCGCCCATCACCGATGAACAAGCGCGCTTCGACCCCTCCGTGCGCTTCTATTTGTTCACGCTCAAAGGCCTGGCCTATCTGAGCCTGCGCCTGGGCGATCTGGAACTGGGACGCCGTGCCTTGCAGGTGCTGCAGACGTTGGACCCGCAGGACCGCGTGGGTGGGGCGGTGCTGGCCCAGGTGCTGGCGCGCGCCGAGGCAGGGCTGTTGGATGACGATGATGACAGCACCGTGCTGCATCCGCAGGCTTCTGCAGCCCCTTCACCGCGCGGCTGGAGCGCCCCATGATGGCTATGGACACGTCTGCACCGACCGCCACGGCACCAGGTGGCGACATCGCACCCATGGATTGGCAAGGCCAGGCACTGGACTGCACCAGTTGCGCCTACCGCGCGCTGCTGGAAGCCGGGCGGTGCGAGCTGGGCCGGTCCTGTGTGCAGGACTGCTATGCCCGCCGCATTGACCGCTTCATGCACTGGAATCCGCAACTCGCCAACGAGCTGCTGGACCACCCCTATTTCGAAGTTCGTGCCATTGCTTCCCGGTTCGCCGATGTGTTTCGCTTGCCGGAGTTGATCAACGACCCGGATGAAACCGTGCGGCTGCAACTGGCCTTGCGATTGCCGCAGCGTCAGCTCATGCGACTGTGTCATGACCCGCATCGTGAAGTGCGCATCCGCGTGGCCCAGCGCCTGGACACGGCCAACCTGTCTTCCATGATCCACGACGACGACTATGCCGTGCGCCAGGTGGTGGCGCGTCGCCTGCCCGTGGCCTTGCTGCCCTTGCTGGTCAGCGATGTGGAAAGCGAAGTGCGCGAAGAGGTGGCCCAGCGCATCGAGATGCCCGCGCTGATGCGTCTGATCGACGACCCCTCTGATGTGGTGCGCCGTGTGGTGGCCGAGCGCCTGCCGGCGCCCTTGCTGGGCCAATTGGCCCGCGATACCGATTTGCTGGTCCGCTGGGAAGTGGCCCAGCGTGCCCAACGTGACGTGTTGGTGTGGTTGCTGAAGGACCCTGATGACGAGATTCGTCAGGCGGCTCGCCAACGTCTGATGCCCGGTGACGCTGTGAACAACCCAGGAGAAGCCCATGGTTGATATCGCCCGTGATGACGATGTGATCGAGGTGGCCGAGCCGCCACGCTTCCATTACGGAGAGCGTGTGGTGAGTCGCAGCACGATCCGCAACGACGGCACTTTCAACGGCAAGGACATCGGAGATGTCCTGGTCAAGAAGGGCGACATCGGCTACGTGGTGTCGATTGGCACCTTCCTGCAGCAGTTCTACATCTATGCCGTCGAGTTCACCGAGCACGGCTATCGGGTTGGCATGCGTGCCAAAGAGCTGATGACGCTCGACAACCTGCCCGAAGACATCCTTGCTCAACTGGGCGAGCGTGCCGACGAGCTTCAGAACCTGAGATGAGGTCAGCCATGATGATCGAACCGCGTGAAGCACTGTATCAATGGGGCCAGCGAGTGGTGGCCCTGGTCGACCTGATCAACGACGGCACCTACCCTGAACGGCCGGACGATGCCGTGCTGGCCGAAGTGGGCAGCGAAGGCGAGATCGTGCAGGTCGGGCACCATGAAGAGGCCAATCAGCCGGTCTACATGGTCGACTTCGATGGCACCGTGGTCGGTTGCGTCGAAGAGGAAATCATGCTGCTGCAGGAGTTGCGCAACATGGTCACCGAAGCCCGTGGACAGGTGCCGCAGCCGGCTGATGACAGTCGGCCTGGTGCACCCTGATCCAGGCCGAAGCGAGGTGGCGGAGATGGCCGTGATGCAGCGTTCGTCCCGAGGATCCGTGCTGGACCTGGACCGCCGCCGCATACAGCGCGCGCTGCGTGAGCGGGTGCGCTACCGCTATGTGCAGCCGCATGTGGACCGGGTGGATGCCGGCTACATGATCACCAGCCCTTGTTGCTCTCGCAATGTGGACCCGGACGGTGGTGTCATCGAGATCGCGTGGCTTCAGCCCATCGAAGAAGGCTGGCGTGTGTACTCGCGCGACCACGCCAACCACGCCTGGATCTTGCAGGAAGAGTCCGATCAGTTGCAGGTTTTGCTGGACGTGATCTGTGTGGATGCAGAAAGGGTGTTCTGGCCATGAGTGCACTGAATCTCTACCTGGACAGCAACGCCACCACGCCGCCTGCAGCAGCGGTGATGCAGGCAGTGTTCGATGCCATGCAGGGGCATTGGGCCAACGCGTCATCTACACACGCGCAAGGGCAATTGTCGAAACAACTGCTGGTTGCGGACCGCGGCAAGGTGGCGCGCTTCCTGGGCTGCAAGCCTGCCGAAGTCGTGTTCACCAGTGGTGCCACGGAAGCCAATCACATGGCTTTGCGTGGCGGGATCGGCTTCAACAACCGCATGCGGCTGGTGGTGAGCGCGGGTGAGCACGCCGGCGTGATGAAACTGGCGCGCCATCTGGCAGGACTCCCTGGCGTCACCGTGGACATGATCCGGCTCACGCCTGATGGCGAGCTGGACCTGGCGCATGCCGCCGAACTGATTCGTGACGATGTGGCGCTGGTGTCGGTGATGGCGGCCAACAACGAGACCGGTGTGCTGATGCCCATTGGCGAGCTGGCACGCCTGGCACACGAGCGTGGCGCTATGTTGCACGTTGACGCCACCCAGTTGGTGGGCAAGCTGCCGTTTGACTTTGCACGCAGTGGTGCTGACCTGGCATCGGTTTCCGCACACAAATTTCATGGCCCCAAGGGCATCGGTGCCTTGCTGGTGCGCCAGGGGCTGAACTGGCCAGTGCTGTTCCAGGGCTCGCAGGAGCGGGCGCGACGCGGCGGCACCGAGAACCTGCCCGGCATCCACGGCTTCGCAGTGGCCGCTGAGGCGCTGACGCTGTCAGCCGAGGCCTGGGTCACGCGGGCATCGGCGTTGGCCGCCATGCGTGATCGCCTGGAGCAGGGCTTGCTGAGTCGCCTGCCAGGTACGGTGGTGTTTGGGCAGGTACAGACCCGTTTGCCCAACACCAGCTACCTGCGCTTCGGGCGTGTACATGCCGACGTCGTGCTGCAACGGCTGGAGCGCCTGGGTGTGATGGCTTCGTCAGGTGCAGCCTGTTCGGCTGGTGGCAATGAGCCCTCGCATGTGTTGACGGCCATGGGCGTTTCCCGCGAAGAGGCGCTGTGTGCAGTTCGCCTGTCCTTGCCCGATGACCTGCAGTCCCCGCAGATCGATCAGCTGATGGCCAGCCTCAGCGCCGAACTGGCCCCGCTCATGGCCGAGGCCCGTGCCACCCCCGATTCCCAACCATCCATAGCCCCACCAGGAGTGTTTGCATGAAAGTCATGATCCGCAAGGCCGCCAATGGCACGCTGTCTGCCTATGTGCCCAAGAAGGATCTGGAAGAGCCCATCGTCTCGATGGAGCGTCCGGAGATGTGGGGTGGCACGGTGACCCTGGCCAATGGCTGGCAACTCGCTTTGCCCGAGATGGCTGAAGGTACCAGCCTGCCCATCACGGTGGAAGCCAAGCGCACCTCGTCGGGCGACGAGTAAAGCAGGAGGTCGGCATGAGCATCACCACCGAACAGCTCGATACCGCAGTCAAGGTGCTGGGGGAAGCCGCCAGTGTGCGGGCAGCCGCAGCCGCATTGCGCGAGCAGATGGCCCCCCTGCACGTCACGGTGCTCGATGCCTTCGACATGCGCCGTGAGACGCCTGCGGCCCGTGTAGCAGACCGCGCGCTGTATCTGATGTCAACCGACGGGCACTGCTGGTCCGTCACGGTCGAGCCCGCCCAGGCTTCGGCCTTCGTGCTGACGCAGGCCTGATCCGGGACCACCTCAAGGAGTCACACCATGGAAGAAGAACTCGACTGGATCGCCTTGTCGGACCCCGACGTCACCACGGACGAACTGGAAGCCGTGGTGATGTCCCTGCGCAGCAGCGACCTGTCCGGCGGGCCGGTCGTGCAGGCCTTCGAAGAAGCCTATGCCCGCTGGTTGTCGCGGCCCCATGCCGTGGCCGTGACCAGCGGCACATTGGGCCTGTGCCTGGTGCTCAAGGCCTGGGGCATTGGCCCGGGCGACGAGGTCATCACCACGGGCTATGCCTGGCACCAGATCGCCCACGCCATCGACATCGTGGGAGCCACCACGGTGCTGGCCGACATCGATTACTGGTGCGGCTGCATCGACCCGGTGAAGGCGGCAGAAAAAATCACGCCGGCGACCAAGGCCATTCTGGCCAGCAACATCAATGGCCACCCGGCAGACTGGGCCGCGTTGCGTGAACTGGCTGACCGGCATGGCATCAAGCTGATCGAAGACAGCACCGAAGCCATTGGCTCTCGCTACCAGGGGCAGCTCGTGGGCAGCTTTGGTGACGCGGCCATCTTCGATTTTTCGCAGCCCTCCGCCCTGTGCTGTGGGCAGGGCGCCATGGTGGTGACCGATGATGCCCATCTGGCCAGCGAGGTGGGCTACCTGCTCGAGCGCAAGGTGAAAGACCGGACCTCGGTCTCGGTGGGTAGCCGGGTGCCCTGGCAGGCCACCATGAGCGATCTGGATGCCGCCCTGGGCCTGGCGCAACTGGGTCGCATCGACGAGATCCTGACCAAGCGCAAGCAGGTGGAAGCCTGGTACCACCTCGAAATGCAGAGCTTCGAAGGCATCAAACCACCGTACCTGGCCGAGCACATCGACGAGGTGCACTGGATGCTCTACAAGATCCACCTGGGCAAGCGCTTCACCGGCAGTGCCCGCAACCAGATCATCGACGACATGGACTCGAACGCGGTGGAGTGCGCCATTTACTGCATGCCACTGCACCAGCAGTTCCATTACCAGCAGCAAGGCAACAAGCGTGGGCAATTGCCCAACACCGAGCGCATTGCAGACCGCTCGATGTGCCTGCCTTTCCATGCCCACATTGACCAGGATGAAGTCAAGTTCATCGTCAAGACGCTCAAGGATGCCTCGGTGAATGTCGGGGCCGGGGCGGCCATCTACTGACATCGCAAACCGGAGCACCCCCATGACCGTGACCACCGCCCCCGCCGCCACCGACACGTGGCTGACCGACATCCAGCAAGGGCTGCAGGCCCGCCGCATCGTGCCCTATCTGGGGCCGGGCGTGCTGAGCCTGATTCCCGAGCCCCTGGTGCCGACGACACCGGAAGCCCTGGTGGCCAGGCTGGTGGTCAAGGCCACCGTGCCGCACAAGATTCGCAATCGGCTGACCCAGGCGGCGCAGTTCATCGAGAACTTCAAGCACCGCAAGACCATCGTGACCCTGATGAACGAGGCCTTCACGGCGGTACCCGAGCCCAGCGCATTTCACCGCTGGCTGGCCCGCACGGGGGCACCGCTCATCGTTGAGAGCTGGTATGACGACACCTTGACCAAGGCTTATGAGCTGGAGCGTCCGCAAGGGGACTGGGGACAGGCGCAAGGCCTGTCGCAGTCCGAGCACTTTGGCACGTGGACGGCCTTCTATGACGCACAGGGCCAACTGGCCGAGTCGTACGGGAAGGACTGGAGTTCGCTGGTGTACCGACCGATTGGCGGTCACAGCCCGGCAGGCAACTACCTGGTGTCGGACTCCGACTATGTCGAGGTGCTGACCGAGATCGACATCCAGACCCCGATTCCGACCGAGGTGCAGACCTTGCGTACGGGCAAGTCTTTCCTGTTCCTGGGCTGCCGCTTCAACGACCAGCTGACCCGCAGCTTTGCCCGCCAGATCATGAAGCGCTCCAGCGATCGGCACTGGGCTGTGCTGCCCGAGCCGCCTACCCGCATGGAGGCGCGCTTCCTGGAAGAAAACAACGTGACCCGCATTGATCTGCCTCTGGCCGAAGTGGCAGCCATGCTGGCCACAGCCTGAACACATTTCCCCCCTGTCTTTGATCTTGCACACAAGGAGAAAACCATGACGACCCTCACGATCATGCCAACCGGTATCACGTTTGAAGCTGAACCCGGTAGCACCTTGCTGGCTGCCCTGAAGGCAGCTGGCGCCACCATCATGAGCAAATGCGAAGGCAAGGGCCAGTGCGGTGCCTGTCATGTCTTCGTGCATGAAGGCCGCAAGGGCCTGTCCAAGATTCAGCGCACGGAAAATGAAAAGCTCGACACCATGGTGGGCGTGGGTTCGAAGTCCCGTCTGGCTTGTCAGGCCACGCTGGGCGAAGAGCCCGTCACGGTGGAAGTGCTGACCTTCGTTTGAGACTGGCAGGGCTTTTGACAACCATGTACGGTGCTGCCTTGCTGAAGACCATCGATGAAACCGGGGTCGCGGTGCTGACCCTGACAGAAGGTCTGGAAGACTCGGAACTACTCGCCTCCCGCCTGACCCGCGGCGAGGTTGAGCGCCAGTTCAAGTTGCTGGCCATGGCGGCCAGTGGCCTGCCGGAGACCTGGCGCAGTCAGTTGCCCGAGGTGGACTGGGACGGCCTGCAAGGCTGTGCCATCACGCTGGATGGCCCACGCGGTGCCGAGCTGGATGAGGCGCTGGTGTTTGCCGCGCGCTCACTGGTGCCGGCCACCTTGATGTGGATGCGTGTCTACCGGCAGCAGCAACCCCAGCTGTTTGCCATGACCATCGCCTGACCAACACGGAAGCCACCCGCTGACACAGAGGGTGGCTTCTGGCGTGGGCAAGCAGCAGGTGTGTCAGGACAGCAGCTTGCTGCGTTCCTTCTGGCTGTAGTTGCTCATGTGCCCCTCGGCCGCCGCTCGTTGCCGAGCAGCCTTGAGGATGGCGGCACTTTTGCCTGGTGCTGCAGGGGCCGTGACGCACTTTTCCAGATTGGTCGATCCGCACTTCGGGCAGGTTGGCACGGTTGACGACCGCACCAGCAGTTCGAAGTGGTTGTCACAGGCGGGGCAGTGGTAGTCGTACAAAGGCATGGTGTTTTGTCGGGATTCCGACATCCGTTGCGGTGACACCTGCTTCAGTGCAAGAACAATGCCGCGCCTGTGGTCAAGCAATCAGGCAGTCTGGGCCGCCTCAGGGCGTGCAGATGCGCGGCGGCGCTCGGACATCTCGCGGCCCATGCCGTGCAGATCCCAGGCCGCGATGCGGGCCTTGGCTTCCGGGTAGATCAGCGATTCTTCCAGTGCCATGTGATCCTGATACAGCGCCGCGAACACTGGAATGCCGTGAACCAGTTGGTCCAGGTCATACCAGGTGTAGCCCGCTGCAATCGATTCCAGTTGGGGCGCCAGTTCCAGCCAGTCCTCTTCGATCCAGCCATGGTCCTGAATCAGTCGGCGGGTGGCTTGAACCAGTTCATCGTCACCGCTGGACAGGAGGGTAGGGAACACATGCTTTTCTTCGTCCAGGTGGTGCTGGCGTGCTGTGTTCGAAAAGAATTGATAGATGTCTTGAGCCAGAGCCTGGGTCTGCCCATCGACGCCGCGCTCCTGCAGCATCTCGACCAGTTCTCCCAGGCGCTGCAAGGCAAGCACCATTTGCTGGTGACAGGCATCCAGTACATCAAACGGCTGAATGGCGAGGCCGCGACGGCCCAAGATAGCGGTGATATCGAGGTTGGTGGACATGTCAGCTCCTTAGGGACATTACTGAGTTCATTCTGATCAGGCAGGTGTTCACCGGCTTGCGTTAGGTCAAGCCCGATAGAATCGGCGCCATCCAGTCATCCGGGTTGTCATCGTGTCTGACCGTCTCTTCGTCCTGTCCCAGTATGTGTTGCCCAAGCAGTTGCTCACCGAATTGGCCGGGCGTCTGGCCTCTGCCAAGGGCGGCAAGCTGACCACCCATGCGATCCGCTGGTTCATCGGTCGATATGGGGTCAACATGGCCGAGGCGGCCAACCCGGATCCGGCCAGCTACAGCACCTTCAACGAGTTCTTTACCCGACCATTGAAGTCGGGTGCACGGCCTCTGGCTGCAGCAGCACAGGTGTGTCCCGTAGACGGTGCCATCAGCCAGTTCGGGCCCATTGAAAAAGACCAGATCTTCCAGGCCAAGGGGCACAGCTATTCCACGACGGCCCTGGTAGGCGGTGATGCCGAGTTGGCGCGGCAGTTTGAAGATGGTCGCTTCGCGACGATCTACCTCAGCCCGCGTGACTACCACCGCATCCACATGCCGTGCGATGGGCGCTTGCGCCGCATGATCTATGTGCCAGGTGAGCTGTTTTCGGTCAATCCCGCCACGGCCCGCGGTGTGCCCGGTCTGTTTGCCCGCAACGAGCGGGTGGTGTGTGTGTTCGACACGGCCGAAGGCCCCATGGTGCTGACATTGGTGGGCGCCACGATCGTGGGCAGCATGGCCACGGTGTGGCATGGCACCATCAACCCACCGCGCAGCCGCGAGGTCCGGGAGTGGCGTTACGACGATCAGCACATCGAGCTCAAGCAGGGCGACGAGATGGGCCGCTTCATGCTGGGCTCTACCGTGGTTTTGCTGTGGCCGAAGGCTCCTGCCAGCCAGGCCGCGTTTCACCCTCAGTGGGCGCCAGGCAAGGCCGTGCGCATGGGTGAAGCCATGGCGGGGTTGCCGACAGCCTGATGGCGTGTGTCAGGTCGGCGCAAGGGCGAGCTGTCGCTGGCTCTCGAACCGCCGTGTGACACCTGAGTACGGATCGACAAAGCTCAGTTCGCGCGCCAGCAACTGCAAGGGGCGCGTGTAGTCAGGTATGCCGTCTGGCAGCAGCACCGGATAGATGAGGTCGTTGATGATGGGCACGCCCAACGCATGCATGTGGGCGCGCAACTGGTGCTTTTGACCGGTGCGGGGGCGCAGGCGATAGTGCGCGCAGGCACCGGTCCGTGCAATCAGCTCGACGGTGGTTTCGGCATTGGCTTCGCCATCCACTTCCTGCATGGCCATGAACCGCTCGCTTTCAACCAGTCGGCTGCGATAGGTTTGCGGCAGGACCAGGTCATCGCGCCAGGGGGCAACTGCTTCGTAGGTCTTGCTCACCAGGCGATCACGGAACAGGGCCTGATAGGCGGCACGCGTGGCCGGTTGCACGGTGAACACCACCAGCCCGGCTGTGTCGCGGTCGATCCGGTGCATGGGCACCAGGGTGTCGATGCCCAGTTTGCGCTTGAGACGGACGAGTAAGGTTTCCTGCACATAGCGGCCTGATGGCACGACGGGCAGAAAGTGAGGCTTGTCAGCCACAACCAGGAAATCGTCCTGAAAGACGATGGTTTCCTCGAAGGGTATGGCTGGTTCGTGCGCCAGTTTGCGGTAGTAGTAGACCGTTTCCCTAGCCGGGTAGGGCGTCTCTGGCGGGAGTGCCTGGCCTTGGGCGTCAAGGACTTCGCCAGCGTGCATGCGGGCGGCCCAGTCTTCGCGGGTGACTGCAGGCAGCTTGTAGCAAAGGTAGTCCAGCAGGGTGGACCAATGGCCGGGTGGCAGGCACAGCCGGCTGGGGCTGACGCCGTTGATGGTCGGGAGCATGGCGCAAGACGATATCAGCACGAAACCGTTTGCGTACGGTTCGTGCAAGTCGCAGAAATGTGGTTTCCCGTTATCGGAAATGAGAATTACATCGCTACAGTTCGGTTCTGGTCAACATAAACCGCCTCCAATTATACACGTAAGTTTACGGTACCCATGGAGGCGGCTCCGTCACATCTGATCTGTCACGAGCAGTCTGTATGAGCATCGAAAAGAACAACACCGCGGCGGCAGTCACGCCGCGTCGCCGCAAGAATCCGGAAGCCAAAGCGGCCTTCCGTGATGAGGTGGTGGCCATTGCTCGGCAACTTTTCGCCGAGGAAGGGTTTGAAAGCGTCTCCCTGCGCACGATTGCTGCGCGCGCAGGGTGTTCGCCCATGACCCTGTATGTGTATTTCCCCAACAAGCTGGCCATGTTGCGCTTCATCTGGGCTGACATCTTCAAGGCGGTTTTCGCCGAGATGGAAGCGGCCATGGCCGTGCAGCCCGATGCCGCGTCCAAGCTGCGCGCCTATGGTCTGGCCTGGTTCCACTACTGGTTGGCGCACCCGGAAAACTACCGGGTGGTGTTCATGAACCAGGACGAAGGCACGTACCACGCCAAAGCGGACCAGGACGGTCTGGATCAGCCCTTCTTTGCCGATGGCGAGTTGGCGATGTCCCATCGTCGCTTGCTGGCCGGTGTGTTCGAGGAAGGCATGGCGAAGGGACAAATCCGCCAGATGGCCTCGGAGCGGTGTGTGCAGGTCTTCCTGGCGCAGTTGCTGGGTGGGGTGCACGGCATCATCACCGTGCCTGAATTCAACTGGGATCCGGTGGATGCGCTGACGGTCGACCTCGTAGAGGCGAGCGTACGCAGCTTCCGTCCCGACTGAGCCCGTCAGCCGCCCATGTCCTGCCGGCAAATACCCATGCTGGCAGGGTGGCGTGGCCGCGGGCACAATGGCGCCCATGACCACCCGACCGACTCCTGAACTGCTGCTTCCCGCCGGCTCGCTCGAGAAGATGCGCGCCGCCTACGATTTTGGCGCCGATGCCGTCTATGCCGGCCAGCCACGCTATTCCCTGCGTGCCCGTAACAACGAATTCCGCCTGGAGCAGTTGCAGCAGGGCATTCAGGAGGCCCATGCACGGGGCAAGAAGCTCTACGTCACCAGCAACCTGATCGCGCACAACGACAAGGTGCGCACCTACCTGCGTGACATCGAGCCGGTGGTTGCCATGAAACCGGACGGCATCATCATGGCCGACCCGGGTCTGATCATGATGGTGCGGGAAAAATGGCCGGAGGTGCCGATTCACCTCTCGGTGCAGGCCAACACCACCAACTTTGCGACGGTGAAGTTCTGGCAGAAGATGGGCGTGCAGCGCATCATCCTGTCTCGCGAACTCAGCCTGGACGAGATCGAGAAAGTGCGCCAGGAATGCCCGGACATGGAGCTGGAGGTGTTCGTGCACGGGGCACTGTGCATTGCTTACTCGGGGCGCTGCCTGCTGTCGGGCTATTTCAACCGCCGCGACCCCAACCAGGGCACCTGCACCAATGCCTGCCGCTGGGAATACAACACCTATCAAGGCACGCAATCGTCCGACACCGGTGAGGTCATCCCCATCAAGCTGGAAGGGGACTTCAATTTCGCCAAGGAACAGGAAGATGCCGAGAAGGCGTTTTCGGCCTGCGGTGATGGCAAGCGGCATCCCGCGGCCGATCAGGTCTATCTGATCGAGGAAGCGGGCCGCCCTGGCGAGCTCATGCCCATCATGGAAGATGAGCATGGCACCTACATCATGAACTCGAAGGACCTGCGTGCGGTCGAGCACGTCGAGCGTCTGGCGAAGATCGGTGTCGACTCGCTGAAGGTGGAGGGGCGCACCAAGTCGCTGTACTACGTGGCCCGTGTGGCCCAGGTCTACCGTCAGGCCATTGACGATGCGGCGGCGGGGCGTCCGTTCAACCCGGATCTGCTGCTGCAGCTCGAAGGCATGGCCAACCGCGGCTACACCGGCGGTCTGCTGGAGCGTCGTCCCGCGCAGGACTATCAGAACTACATCGTCGGGCACTCGCAGTTCCAACGCAGCCAGTTTGTGGCCGAGGTGCGCGGCATTGACGATGGCTGGGCTGAAGTCGAGGTCAAGAACAAGTTCTCCGTGGGGGACACCATCGAGGTGATCCACCCGCAGGGCAACGAGATCATCCAGCTGGGCGCCATGCGCAACATGGATGGCGAGCCCATCGAGGTGGCTCCCGGCAGCCCGCTGCACGTGCGCATCCCGCTGGACGCGCGTTACAAAGGGGCCTTGCTGGCCCGCATGCTCAACGCCGCCTGAGGCGACGGCCTGCGCCATGAGCGGGCGGGCGATCAGGCCCGTCGGCTCAGGGCCCGCTCGATGAAGTGGCGAGGCACCGTGGGTTTGGGCACACGCACGTTGAACCAGCTGCGGACATCGGTGTCGAGGCAGATGCCGTGCATATAGTTGTAGATCGCCTTTTTCAGCGCCTGCCCCATGGCATCGTGGTCGGTGCCGGTCGGGTCGATGAAGGCGATGTCGTTCTTCGCGAAGCTGACCGGCGGCAGGGCCTGCAGGGTGATGCCGTAGTCCTCGGGGTTCAGGCCGACAGGAGAGTGCACCGTGCAAGCAAACCGGTGGAAGAAGCCAGACTGGATGCAGCCTTGCTCGAAGAGCTGGCGCACGTATTCCAGGGCGTCGACCGTGTCCTGCACGGTCTGGGTGGGGAAGCCGTACATCAGGTAGGCGTGTACCAGGATGCCGGCCTCGGTGAACGAGCGTGTCACCTGGGCCACCTGTTCCACCGATACGCCTTTTTTCATCATGGCGAGCAGGCGGTCAGAGGCCACCTCCAGGCCGCCTGAGATGGCGATGCAGCCGCTGTCGGCCAGCTCTTCGCACAGCTGGGGCGTGAACGATTTTTCGAAGCGGATGTTGCCCCACCAGGAAATGCCCAGGTTGCGGCGCTTCAGTTCGGCGGCCAGGGCCCGCAGGGCTTTCGGGGGCGCAGCTTCGTCCACGAAGTGGAAGCCTGTTTGCCCGGTTTCCTCAACGATGGCCTCGATGCGGTCGACCAGCACCGAGGCGTTGGCGCCCTCGTAGCGCGAGATGTAGTCCAGGCTGACGTCGCAGAAGCTGCACTTTTTCCAGTAGCAGCCGTGGGCCACGGTGAGCTTGTTCCAGCGCCCGTCCGACCACAGGCGGTTCATGGGGTTGAGCATGTCCAGCAGCGACAGATAGCGCTTCAAGGGCAGCCCGTCCCAGGTGGGGGTGCCCACTTCCGCGAAGGGCACGTCGGGTTCCGGCCAGTTCATGTAGCGCACGGCGCCGGAGTCCGCCTCGCGTACGAAACAGCGCACCAGACGTTCGCGTGAACGTTCGCCGTGCAGGTGCTCCAGCAGGGCGATCAAGGGGCGCTCGCCAGCGTCCAGCGTGACGAAGTCCATGTAGTCGAACACGCGCGGTTCGCTCAGTTCGCGCAGTTCGGTGTTGACGAAGCCTCCGCCGAGCGAGGTGATGATGCTCGGGTCATGTGCCTTGATGAACTGCGCTATGCGGAAAGCGGCGTACACAGAGCCCGGAAAGGGCACGGACAGCAGCACAAGGCGAGGGCGGTGACGCTCGAGCGCCTGCAAGGTCAGGTCGCGCAGCGTCTCGTCGACCAGGGTCAGTGGGGCCGACAGGGCTTGGGCCAGTGGCTCGAAGGTGGGCTGACTGGCGGCCAGCGATTCGGCGTAACGCACGAACTCGAAGCGGGGGTCGACGGCATGCTTGATGACATCGGCGAGATCGTTGAGGTAGAGCGTGGCCAGGTGCTTGGCGCGGTCCTGCATGCCCAGGGCACCGAAGGCCCAGGCCAGTGAGTCGCCCCCTTCCTCGTCGACGTAGGCCTCGAGGTTGTCGAAGCGGGGGCCTTCGGGCAGAAAGGCACGGTTGCAGATGCGGTGACCCAGGGTGGGGTCGTCTCCCTGCAGGAAAGCGATGACGCGGTCAATGGTGCGCAGGTAGTCGTCGACATGCTCGACAAAGAAGGCGACCGTGCGCGAGGCGTGAGCCTGACCGGATGCCTGGATGTGCTCATGGATGGCCTGCAAACCGGTGCGTGACAGCATGCGCAGCACGGTGGCCAGGGCCAGGTCTTCCTGCACGGCATCCACCCCGCGCGAACGCAGGAAACCCGTCAGGTAGGCCGTGGACGGGTAGGGGGTATTGAGCTGCGTCATCGGGGGGATGACGGAGAGGACGCGGAAATCAGGGCTGGGCATGCCCAAATTGTGCCAGTCAGCTAGACCGCAGGGAGTGCCAACAGCTGTCGGACCTGTTGTTCGATGGCCTGGCGGACCTGGGGCTTGAGCGCCTTCAGCCAGCGTGTCGGGATACCCTGCAGGCCTGAGCGCGCGCCGGCCAGCATGCCGGCAAGGGCCCCCGTGGTGTCGGCATCGTCGCCGCGGTTCACGGTGGCCACCACGCACGCTTCGAAGTCGGGCTCCTGCAGCACGAAGTGCAGCACGGTCTGAACCGTGTCGACGATGTAGCCGGTGGCCCGCCCAGGGTAGGGGTCAAACCGGAAGGCCGGGTACTGCGCCACCAGTTGGGCGGCACGCTCGGGCATGCGTCGGGATGCGGTCTCGGGTGCGAGGATCCAGTCCCGCACCATGTGGCCCAGACACAGCGTGGCGGCATCGGACAAGGGATGGTGGTGGGTGAAATGCGCCTGCTCGATCGACCAGCGCTCAAAGGCAGCCGAGCTGTGCAGCGTGGCCAGCACCACAGGCAGGTTGCGCATCAGCGCCCCATTGCCTCCATCGCCTTCGCGCAGCGGTCCTTCCAGCGAGCCGTCGCCCATGTAGCGCCGGATGCCCCGACGGCAGGTGTTGCCGCAGTCGACCGGCCCCTGGCGCAACCACTCGACCCAGGCTTGTGCCACATGGGGCATGGACCAGCCCTGTGCGTCGACCATGGCCTGGCCCAAGGCGAGCGACATGGTCGTGTCGTCGGTGACGTCGCCGGCGGGCAGTTTCAGCCAGCCTCCGCCGGTGATCTGGTCGTGCACCCGGTATTGGTAGGCAATTTCGCGGGGCGTCATGAACTCGACCGTGGCACCCAGCGCGTCACCGATGGCCAGCCCCAGATACGCGGCCAGGGCGCGGTCGTGCACCGAGCCGGCAGGGATGGTGTTGGCTGAGGGCTCAGACATAGGATGCCTTGACGCGGTAGGCCCCGCCCAGCGCAATCACTTCGCTTTCGCCGGCGAGCAACGACTTGCCGAGCAAGCCGGGGAAGAACAGCAGCTTTTGCACGGGCACATCGGTTTCGAGGATCCAGTCGCCAAACATCTCGGCTTTCTCGCGCGACAGCGCAAAGGAGTTGAGGTTGTTGAGCAGCAGCACGCACTCGCGTTCGCGCAGGCTGCCAGCAAGCAGTCGGTGTTCGCGCAGGTTGTTGACCCCCCGCCAGACCTTGATGCGGGTCCGGGCGGGCAGCCCGAAGCGGCGTGCACACCATTGGCAGAATTCGAACAACAGATCGAGTTGCTGGTTGATGTTGTTGTTGTGAAAGCGACTGGTGTACTTCTCTTCGATGTAACGCATCCAGGCTGCCGACGGGTAGTGATCCAGCAGTTCGTGGTGGAAGGTGGGCGCCAGGCCAAAACGGCTTTCCACCCAGCCCTTGAGCACGGAACCCTGGGGGCTGTTGGAGTCAAATCCCCAGCCTTCCAGCACCTTCAGGTAGCTGCTCTTCCAGCGCAGTTGTTCGGCACGGTTGCGGGCATCCGGATCAGGGCGCAGACCAAAGGTGATGCTCATGAAATGGCGAAACACGTCGCTGGCTTCCTGCAGGTCGGACACGGTGTCGAGCACCTTGAACAGGCCGAGTGCCGATTCCCGGGTGCCGTGGATGCGCAACCGAACCGCGTGCTCGTTGAAATCGACCGAGCCGATCAGACCTGGTGGCACCCCCACCAGGTTCGTGCCTGTATTCAGCAGGGGCCAGTCGAACATGGATGACACGCGGGGCTGGGATTCAGGCCTTGTCGGGGTGGCAGGTGGCAGAGGGGTGTGCGGCAGCACAACCTTCGAGGGAACGAGGGCCTTCACTGGCTGCCGGGCGCAAGCCGACCCAGGCTGCCACGGCATCGGTTTCGAAGCCGACCATGTAGCTGGTGCAGCCATCAGCTTGCGTCACCGACATCAGGGGGGCGGCGAATCAACAGGGGTTCGTGCAGCATCAGGGCCAGGGCCTCATCGGCCCCGAGGTGGGCTGGCTGGACTTCACCCGACTTCACCCTTGGCGCAGCCATGTTGAACCAGCGCGGCACGGGCAGCGAGCCGAAATAGCCGAGCAGGCGTTCGGCCGTCCAGGGCTCGGCCAGCAGGTTGCGCACATCCAGCGTGTGGCCCGCTTCGGTGAGCATGATCTTCTGGCGGGCGTTGCCGCCACAGCCAGGTTTCTCGTAGAACACGATGTGGGCCATGGGTGCTCCTGCGGTCTCAGACCGGGCGGTTTTCGTTCGGGTTGCGCACAGGGCCCATCAGCTCCAGCCCCTCGCTGTAGGTGATCATGTCGAAGGTGATGTCGAACTTCATGGCGGCCTCGGCGATGACGTCCAGCTTGGTGCCGGTGTCCATGCGCTTGAGTTCATTGCGGTCCAGGTAGAGCAGTTCCAGCAATTCGTTGTAGACCGTGGCCTCGTCGATGGGCAGCACATAGAACATGGCGCCCTTGTAGGGCACCTGGTACTTTTTGCTCAGGTCGATGTTGTTGCAGAACAGGAAGTACTTGCCGCCAGCTGTGAGGGCCGTGCCCAGCACCTCGGCCACGTCCTTCAGATGCTCGAAGGACAGCAGGTAGCCCGCCAAGAAAGGGATGGTCTTCTCGCCAGCCTGGGCAATGGCCATCACCTGGTCGCAGGTCAGCTCGGGCGGGCGGGCTTCATCGGCCATCTGGGTGGAAAAGCGCAGCGCCAGTTCTCCACGGAAGCCGAAGCGGCCCGGCTTGCCGGTGGGTGCCTTCAGCACCGGGTTCTGCAGGCGCTTTTGCGCCTCAAGGGGCCCGAAGGCGGTCTGGTCGATCGTGGGCTTGTCGGTGACGGCGCTCATGGCATGTACTCCTGTCAGGCTGGTGACTCAGTGGGGACGGTCGTTGCGGATGAAATCGGCGGTCTTGAAAAAGGCCTGCATCAACTGGGCACGCAAGGCCTCGTCAGCGACCACTTCATCGAGCGCGCCTTTCATGCACAGCATCCAGGCGTCGCGCTCGGCCTCGCCAATGGGAAACGGCATGTGGCGGCGCCGCAGGTGAGGTTGCCCGCGCTCGGCTGAATACACGCGCGGGCCACCCAGCCACTCGCTGAGAAACAGCCTCAGCACAGCCTTGGTATGCGAGAGATCGGGCTCGTGCATGGCGCGGATGCCGGCGGCTTGCGGAAGGGTATCCATGAGCCGATAGAAGGCATCGACCAGCGCGGCCACAGCCGGTTCACCACCGATCTTCTCGTAGTGCGGATTGACCGGCGCAGCCAGCTTGAGGCCGGCTTGGGGAGGTTTGTCGTGCGTGTCCATGCGCACGGATGCTGCAAACGCCGTACCAGCGTTGTGTGGGCCGGCACATCACCGACCAAAGCGCACGGATTACCGAGTGGCGATGTCCTTTCTGCCACGGGGTGTCGGTGTGCTTGAGCGCATTGGGCGTGTCCGACAGGTCTGTTTTGTTCCTGACGCCAGTAGGGTCTTTTGTCGGCTTTCGCACAAACAAAAAAGCCCCCTATCAAAAACGAACAAAAGTGAATTTATTCAATTAAATCAATGACTTAATGATTGTGTTCTGGCTTGGCACGGCAGTTGCGGTAGGGGGAGTGCGCAGACCATGTCTGGCCAGAGGGTGACGACAGACGAAGACCGATAACGGCACCGAAGGCTCTCCAGGGTCGCGACTTCGCAACCTGCTTTCAATCCTCAGCATCATTTTTTTGGAGAACTGCTATGTCCCTCAGACAGATCGCCTTCTACGGCAAGGGTGGTATCGGCAAGTCGACCACTTCTCAAAACACGCTGGCTGCTCTGGCCGAAATGGGTCAAAAGATCCTGATCGTCGGCTGCGACCCCAAGGCTGACTCGACTCGTCTGATTCTGCACGCAAAGGCCCAGGACACCATCCTGTCGCTGGCTGCTGAAGCTGGCTCCGTGGAGGACCTGGAAATCGAAGACGTGATGAAGATCGGTTTCCGCGACATCCGCTGCGTGGAATCCGGTGGCCCGGAACCTGGCGTGGGTTGCGCTGGTCGCGGTGTGATCACCTCGATCAACTTCCTGGAAGAAAACGGTGCCTACGAAGGCGTGGACTATGTGTCCTACGACGTGCTGGGTGACGTGGTGTGCGGTGGCTTCGCCATGCCCATCCGCGAAAACAAGGCCCAGGAAATCTACATCGTGATGTCCGGCGAAATGATGGCCATGTACGCCGCCAACAACATCTCCAAGGGCATTCTGAAGTACGCCAACAGCGGTGGTGTGCGTCTGGGCGGCCTGGTCTGCAACGAGCGCAAGACCGACAAGGAATACGAACTGGCCGAGTCCCTGGCCAAGAAGCTGGGCACCCAGCTGATCCACTTCGTTCCTCGCGACAACATCGTGCAGCACGCCGAACTGCGTCGCATGACCGTGATCGAGTACGCACCGGACAGCAAGCAAGCTGGTGAATACCGCACGCTGGCCCAGAAGGTTCATGCCAACAAGGGCCAGGGCATCATCCCCACCCCCATCACCATGGACGAGCTGGAAGACCTGCTGATGGAACACGGGATCATGCAAGCCGTCGACGAGTCGCAAGTCGGCAAGTCTGCCGCTGAACTGACTGCATAAGACCACGAGGGGGGCCGGGGGCCTCCCTCTCGGAACCCCCCTCTGATGAATTCACGACCGGAGTCACACCATGAGCATGACTGTTGAAGAACGCAAGGCCACGAACAAGGCCTTGATCGATGAAGTCCTCAAGGCCTATCCCGAAAAGATGGCCAAAAAGCGCGCCAAGCACCTGGGCGTGTACGAGGAAGGCAAGCCCGATTGCGGCGTCAAGTCGAACATCAAATCCCTGCCCGGTGTGATGACCATTCGCGGTTGTGCTTATGCCGGCTCCAAGGGCGTGGTGTGGGGTCCGATCAAGGACATGATCCACATCTCTCACGGCCCCGTCGGCTGTGGCCAGTACAGCTGGGCTGCTCGTCGCAACTACTACATCGGCGTGACCGGCGTGGACACCTTCGTGACCATGCAGTTCACCTCTGACTTCCAGGAAAAGGACATCGTTTTCGGCGGCGACAAGAAGCTGGAAAAGATCGTCGACGAAATCCAGGAACTGTTCCCCCTGAACAAGGGCATCTCGGTGCAGTCCGAGTGCCCGATCGGTCTGATCGGTGACGACATCGAAGCCGTCTCCAAGAAGAAGTCCAAGGAATACGACAACCACACCATCGTGCCGGTGCGTTGCGAAGGCTTCCGTGGCGTGTCCCAATCGCTGGGCCACCACATCGCCAACGACGCCATCCGTGACTGGGTGTTCGATGGCAAGACCAAGAAGGAACGCGAATTCGAAGCGACGCCTTACGACGTGGCCATCATCGGTGACTACAACATCGGTGGCGATGCCTGGTCGAGCCGCATCCTGCTGGAAGAAATGGGCCTGCGCGTGATCGCCCAGTGGTCTGGCGACGGCACCATCGCCGAGCTGGAAAACACCCCGAAGGCCAAGCTGAACGTGCTGCACTGCTACCGTTCGATGAACTACATCAGCCGCCACATGGAAGAAAAGTACGGTATTCCATGGGTTGAGTACAACTTCTTCGGCCCGACCATGATCGAGAAGTCGCTGCGTGAAATCGCTGCCCACTTCGACGACACCATCAAGGCCAAGGCTGAGGAAGTCATCGCCAAGTACAAGCCGCTGATGCAAGCCGTCATCGACAAGTACAAGCCCCGCCTGGAAGGCAAGAAGGTCATGCTGTATGTGGGCGGTCTGCGTCCTCGTCACGTGATCGGCGCCTACGAAGACCTGGGCATGGAAGTGGTGGGTACTGGCTACGAATTCGGCCACAACGACGACTACCAGCGCACCACGCACTACATCAAGGACTCCACGCTGATCTATGACGACGTGACCGGCTACGAGTTCGAGAAGTTCGCCGAAGCGATCAAGCCTGACCTCGTCGGTTCGGGCATCAAGGAAAAGTACGTCTTCCAGAAGATGGGCGTGCCCTTCCGTCAGATGCACAGCTGGGACTACTCCGGCCCCTATCACGGCTACGACGGCTTCGCCATCTTCGCTCGTGACATGGACATGGCCATCAGCAGCCCGATCTGGGGCCTGACCAAGGCACCCTGGAAGAAGGCCGCCTGACCGAGCGAGTCCGGCCCCGGCGTTTTGCGGCGGGGCCTCTCTGAACAGATATCGTTTTTCTGGAGAGCACCATGCCTCAAAACGCCGACAAGATCATCGACCACGAACTGCTGTTCCGTGAGCCCGAGTATCAAGACCTCTTTGCCCGCAAGAAAGAGTTCGAATACAACCACGCCGACGACAAGATCAAGCAAGTCGTCGAGTGGACCAAGACCGAAGACTACAAAGAGAAGAACTTCAAGCGTGATTCTCTGGTGGTCAACCCCGCCAAGGCCTGCCAGCCGCTGGGTGCCGTCTTCGTGGCCAACGGCTTCGCCAAGACCATGTCCTTCGTGCACGGTTCGCAAGGCTGCGTCGCCTACTACCGCTCGCACTTCTCGCGTCACTTCAAGGAGCCGACCTCTTGCGTGTCGTCCTCGATGACCGAAGACGCAGCCGTGTTCGGTGGCCTGAACAACATGATTGACGGCCTGGCCAACACCTACAACCTCTACAAGCCCGACATGATCGCCGTGTCGACGACTTGCATGGCCGAGGTGATCGGTGACGACCTGGACGCCTTCATCAAGAACTCCAAGCAAAAGGGCTCCGTGCCTGCCGAGTTCGACGTGCCGTTCGCACACACCCCGGCTTTCGTCGGCAGCCACATCACCGGCTACGACAACGCGCTGCTGGGCATCCTCAAGCACTTCTGGGATGGCAAGGCCGGTGCGAGCACGCCTCTGACCCGCGTGCCGGATGACTCGATCAACTTCATCGGTGGCTTCGACGGCTTCGTCGTGGGCAACATGAAGGAAATCAAGCGCATCTTCGACCTGTTCGGCGTCACCTACAACATCATCTGCGATCCGTCCGAAGTGTGGAACACCCCCACCGATGGCGAGTTCCGCATGTATGAAGGCGGCACCACCAAGGAAACCGTCGAGAAGGCTCTGAACGCCAAGGCCACCATCGTCTTCCAGGAATACTCTTGCGAGAAGACCGCGAAGTACATCAAGGAAAAGGGCCAGGAAGTGGTCGTGCTCAACAGCCCGATCGGCGTGGCTGGCACCGATGCCTTCCTGATGGAGCTGTCGCGTCTGACCGGCAAGCCGGTTCCTGCCGAACTGGAAAAGGAACGTGGTCAGCTGGTTGATGCCATGGCTGACAGCCAGGCTCACCTGCACGGCAAGCGCTTTGCCATGTACGGCGACCCCGACATGATGCTGGGCCTGACCCAGTTCCTGCTGGAAATCGGTGCCGAGCCTGCTCACATTCTGGCCACCAACGGTGACAACGATTGGGCAGCCAAGGTGCAGTCGGTGCTGGATGCCTCGCCTTACGGCAAGGCTGGCAAGGCCTATCCGAAGCGTGACCTGTGGCACATGCGCTCGCTGTTGCACACGGAGCCGGTGGACTTCCTGATCGGCAACACCTATGGCAAGTACCTCGAGCGTGACACGGGCACCCCGCTGATCCGCATGGTCTTCCCGATCTTCGATCGCCACCACTACCACCGTTACCCCATCTGGGGCTACGAAGGCGGCCTGCGCGTGCTGGTCTCCTTCCTGGACGAGTACTTCGAAACCCTGGATGCCAACACGATCATTCCGGGCAAGACCGACTACTCGTACGACATCATCCGCTGATGCGGACCACAAGGCCGGGGCAAGGTGCTCCGGCCTTTTTCGCTTGGTGAGGATCACATCATGGGCGTGTACGTCAAGAGCACTGAAGATGGCCGCAAGGTCGAAGTGATCGATGGCTGGCTGTGTCTCGCTGGCCACCGCGAAACCGATACCCTGGTTCCACTGATCGAACACCCGAACCGGCAGGCGATTGCCCGTGCCGTGCCGGGCGCGACCCACATGGGTGGGCGCATTCCTTTGCGGCATGACGAGGCAGCCGTGGCGCAAGGTGCGATGGACGAGGCTCGCCGCAACTTTGAAAACGATCCGGTGGCCATCCAGGAACGATTCCGTCGCCTGGTGTGGGCCAAGGCTTCGGCCGACGGCGTGGAGTGAACCCGATCTGACAGGGGGCAACGATGATCTATGTCGTGGAAGTGCCGCATGAGGGTGACCCTCATGCCTGGTTCGCCTTCGATGGCGAAGACCTGTTCAACAAGGTCATCGTGCATGACAGCCTGGAGCCCTGGGAGGTGCACGATGTGTCGACCCCCCGCGAGCTGATGGAACTGGTCGGTCACCTGCCTGGTACGGAAGAGGCCGAGCAGGAGTTTCCCGGCATCTGCACGCTCGCGCGTGAATATGGGTGGGACACACCGCTTTACCGGGCTGACCATGTGCTTGAGCGTGGAGCCTATCAGCCAGACCCTGTGAGCGTGGAGGATGCCTGTGCGGCGGCCTTGCGCCAGCGTGTGGGTGAATCTGCCGCGCAGGGTCCATTGAAAGCCGTGCGCATTTTCTGGAGTGACCCGGAAGCGGTGCTGGCGACCGAAGGCAGCGAGCCGCTGTTCTTCGAGCAGAACAACTGGCGCGCCTTGTACGCCTTGCGCGAGCAATTGCTGGCGCTGGATGTCCTGGCCGAGAACTGAGCCGATGCACAGCGCCACCACTGGGCAGGACGGTCTGTCTGCCATCACCTTTTTCAAGGGCTTGAGCGAGGACTATGGCCGTGCCATGGCCCAGTTGCAGGGCAAGGGCATGTTGCTTGATGCCGTGCTGCAACTGGCCTGTGACAGCTTTGATACCAATGTCAGCGCACAGACGGCCAAGCTGCCAGCGCTGGACTGCCACAAGGGGTGCGCGACCTGCTGCACCTTGCGCGTGACAGCCACGGCCCCCGAGGTGCTGATGGTGGCGCGCTTCATCCGCGCGCTGGACCCGGCGCTACAGGCCCGCGGCATCGACCTGCCGGGCCAGGTCGCTCGGGCCGATCAGCTCACCCATGGTCTTGCTGAAACGGCTCGCGTGGCCGCGCGTCAGCGTTGCCCTTTCATCGCCCAGGGCGTCTGTGTCATCTACCAGGTCCGGCCGTTGGCTTGCCGCGGGCTGGCGTCCTACGACAAGCGGGCATGTGCCCAGGCGGCGGCCGGGCAGATCGACGCCATTCCGTATTCCGAACCGCACATGCAGGTCCGCAGCCTGGTGCAGAACGCCATGCAGTCGGCCATGCGCGATGCTGGTCTGGCCTGGGGCAACTACGAGCTCAATCAGGCCTTGACCATGGCCTTGAATGAGCCCTCGCTGGAGGCGCGGTGGCTGGCTGGCGAAGACGTGTTTGCGGCAGCCCAGGTCAGCGAGGTGGACCCGGCTGACATGGCGTCTACCTTCGACGCCATCAAGCAGGCTGCCTACTGACCTGGCGGGCCGAGAGGCCTTGGCATGTTCCCGACAGCGGCTTGTCGGGTTTGCGACCAGCCTTCTGATGTGGTGTGTCGGATACCGGTTGGTTGGATGCTAAGTCATTGATTTCAGGTTGATTTCAGGCTGGCACCGTTTGTGCAATGCACAGCTTAACCCCCCACCGGAGCCGACCATGTCAGCATCGCTCAAGCAGAAGATCGCCGAAGTCTTTGACGAACCGGGATGCGACAAGAACCAGGGCAAAAGCGAGAAAGAGCGCAAGAAGGGTTGCACCAAGCAGCTCTCTCCTGGCGCGGCGGCGGGTGGCTGCGCCTTTGACGGCGCCAAGATCGCCTTGCAGCCCATCGTGGATGTGGCTCACCTGGTTCATGGCCCCATCGCCTGCGAAGGCAACTCCTGGGACAACCGCCACAGCGCCTCGTCCGGCTCGCAGATCTACCGCACCGGCTTCACCACCGACATCAACGAGCTCGATGTGATCTACGGTGGCGAAAAGCGCCTGTTCAAGTCCATCCGCGAGATCCTCGACAAGCACAACCCGCCGGCCATCTTCGTCTACCAGACCTGCGTGACGGCGCTCATCGGTGATGACATCGAAGCCGTGTGCAAGCGTGCCACCGAAAAGTTCGGCAAGCCGGTCATTCCCGTCAACAGCCCGGGCTTTGCCGGCCCGAAGAACCTGGGCAACAAGCTCGGTGGCGAGGCGTTGCTGGACTATGTGATCGGCACCGAAGAGCCCGAATACACCACGCCCTACGACATCAACATCATTGGCGAGTACAACCTGTCGGGCGAACTCTGGCAGATCAAGCCCTTGCTCGATGCGCTGGGCATCCGCATCCTGTCGTGCATCTCGGGCGATGGCCGCTATCACGATGTGGCCAGCAGCCATCGGGCACAGGTCAACATGATGGTGTGCTCCAAGTCGATGATCAACATCGCCACGCGCATGCAGCAGAAGTGGGGCATTCCTTACTTCGAGGGCTCGTTCTACGGCATTGGCGACATGAGCGACACGCTGCGCCAGATTGCGCGCCTGCTGGTGCAGCGCGGCGTCGGGGAGGACCTGCTGGACCGCACCGAGCGCCTCATCGAGGTGGAAGAGGCACGTGCCTGGCAGCGCCTGAGTGCTTACAAGGAGCGCCTCAAGGGCAAGCGGGTGTTGTTGATCACCGGCGGTGTGAAGTCCTGGTCGGTGGTCTCGGCTCTCCAGGAAGTGGGCATGGAGATCGTTGGCACCTCGGTCAAGAAGTCGACCAAGGAAGACAAGGACAAGATCAAGGAGATCATGGGGGATGACGCCCACATGATCGACGACATGACGCCGCGTCAGATGTACGACATGCTGCGCGATGCGCGTGCCGACATCATGCTGTCCGGTGGGCGTTCGCAGTTCATCGCGCTCAAGGCCCGTATGCCCTGGCTGGACATCAACCAGGAACGTCACCATGCCTATGCAGGCTACGAAGGCATGGTCGAACTGGTCGACGAAATCGACAAGGCCTTGTCCAACCCCGTCTGGCAGCAGGTGCGCATTCCTGCCCCATGGGATGAGGTTGATGCAGGCATGCTGCCGGCCGAGCCCTTTGTGCGTCCCGAGACAGCCGGCTCCTCGGCTGCCCACGTCTGAGGAGGCCCGGCATGGCACAGGTCGTCGACTCGAAGAAAGCGTGCGCGGTCAACCCGCTGAAGATGAGCCAGCCTCTGGGCGCCAGCTATGCCTTCATGGGGCTGGACCGCTGCATGCCAGTGATGCATGGCTCGCAGGGCTGCACCTCGTTTGGGCTGGTGTTGCTGGTGAGGCACTTCAAGGAAGCCATCCCGCTGCAGACCACGGCCATGAACGAGGTCACCACCATCCTGGGTGGCTTTGAGAATGTTGAAAAGGCCCTGCTCAACATCAAGCAGCGAGCCAAGCCATCGGTCATTGCCATCTGCTCCACCGGGCTGACCGAGACCAAGGGTGACGACGTTGAGGGCTATCTGGAGCTGGTTCGCCAACGCCAGCCCAGCCTGGACGACACCGCACTGGTCTATGTCTCCACGCCTGACTATGTGGGTGCGTTCGAAGACGGCTTTGCCAAGGCGGTGAAGGCCATCATTGACGCTGTGGTCGAGCAGCAGGATGCCAGCAACGGCTTTGCCACGGTCGCGCGTGACACGCAGCAGGTGAACGTGCTGGCGGGCAGTCAGCTCACGCCCGGCGACATCGACGAAATCAAGGACATCATCGAGTCCTTCGGCCTCAAAGCCATCGTGCTGCCTGATGTGTCCCGTTCACTCGACGGGCACATCCCGGAAGATTGGCGTGGCACGACCCTGGGCGGCACCACGCTCGACGAGATTCGCCGCATGGGGAACTCGGTGGCGACCCTGGCGATCGGCGAGCAGATGCGCGCTGCGGCGCTGTCGCTCAACGAGCGTGCGGGGGTGCCGCTGCATGTGTTCGACCGCCTGACCGGCCTGGCTGCCAACGACCGTTTCCTGACCACCTTGTCTCAAATCAGCGGCCAGCCTGTGCCGGCGCGCTACCGGCGTCAGCGCAGCCAGTTGCTGGACGCCATGCTCGATGCCCACTTCTATCTGGGCAACCTCAAGGTGGCCATCGGTGCAGAGCCGGATCTGTTGTACGCCGCTGGCATGACCTTGCATGAGCTGGGCGCCAAGCTGGTGAGCTGCGTCACCACCACGCACTCCAAGGTGCTTGAGCTGTTGCCGGTGGAGCAGGTGCTCGTAGGGGACCTGGAAGACCTGGAAGCCGCCGCCAAGGACTGCGACGTGATGATCACCCACTCGCATGGCCGGCAGGCGGCCGAGCGGCTGGACAAGCCCTTCCTGCGCCTGGGCTTTCCCATCTTCGACCGCATCGGTAACTCGCACCGGGTGATGGTGGGCTACCGCGGCACGCGTCAGTTCATCTTCGATGTCGCCAACCTGATGATGGCCCACATCCCCCATGCCGGCCCGGATCACTGGCCCTTGCCCGAGGCGGCTCAGCGTGTGGCGCAGCCCGCGGCGGTGACGCTGCCCTGGCCGGCCAGCCGTTCCCCTGTTTCAACCAATGGAGTCGCACCATGAAAGTGGCTTTCAGTACCCAGGACAAGCAGCGCGTTGACGCGCACTTCGGTTGGGCCAAGAACCTCTCGGTGTACGAAGTGACGCCGGAGGGGTACAGCTTTGTCGAGAACTTCGAGTTCGGCGGCAAGCTGGAAGAAGACGGTGACGAGGACAAGCTCGCCCCCAAGCTCGAGGCCATCAAGGACTGCGCGATCTTGTATGTCGCGGCCATCGGTGGCTCGGCGGCTGCCCGCGTGGTCGCCGTGAAGATCCACCCGATCAAGGTGGCTCAGCCCGAACCCATTCTCGACATCCTGGAAAAGCTCCAGGACGTGCTCAAGGGCACACCTCCCCCCTGGCTGCGCAAAGCCTTGCTGAAAGGCCAGGAGACCCCCGCCCACAACTTTGAAGACGAAGACGAGGTCAACCATGGCTGAAGCCGCCACCCTGGACGCCCCCACCGACGAGGCCTTGATGGCCACGACATTCGTGCGTGAACTGGTCAAGATGCTGCGTGCCCAGGACACCCACGGGACCTGGGAAGGCAAGTCGGATCGGCAATTGCTCGACCCCTACATCCTCACCGCCGAACAACGCCGCGAGATTCCCATCATCGGTGACCCGGATCCCGAGATCCTGTGGCGGCTCGAGTTGTTCTACAACGCCATTGGCGTGGCCATTGAGCGTGAGACTGGCAACATGGTCTCGCCCATGATGAAGATGAGCCACGAAGGCTTTGGCCGCATCGTGTTGATCGCAGGTCGCCTGGTGGTCGTCAACAAGCAGTTGCGTGATGTGCATCGCTTCGGTTTTGCTTCGCTGGCCAAGCTCGCAGAGCAGGGCGGCAAGTTCCTGACCGATGGTGTCGAGATGATCCGCAAGTACCCCGATGTGGCCAATTACGGAGCCTGAGCGCTGGAGCCCACCATGGACGCCGAAGAACTGAAGACCCAACTCAAGAAACTCAACGCCAAGGCCACGCAGGCCAAGATGGACCTGCATGACCTGTCTGAAGAGCTGCCGACCAACTGGGAAAAGATCCTGGAAGTGGCGCAGCGTTGTCACGATGCCCACGCTGCGCTGATGGAGGCCCGCAAGGCCGCCGCAGCGGCCAGCGCCTGAGGCTGACCACTGTCAGGGAGTGCCGTCATGAGCCACTTTTCCGTCACGATGCCCAGCGGTGCCAGCTGGGAACCCAATTTTGTTCAGAACATCAACGAAAACACCTGCATTGGTTGTGGTCGCTGCTTCAAGGTGTGCCCGCGTGGTGTGCTGGAGCTGGTCGGCCTCAATGATGAAGGCGAGCGGGTCGGCCTTGACCCTGATGGTGACGATGACGAGGAATACGAAAAGAAGGTGATGACCATTGCGCACCAGGAGTTGTGCATTGGCTGCACCGCCTGCTCGAAGATCTGTCCCAAGAAGTGCTACACCCACGCACCGGCCACGGTGTGATGTAAGCTAGTCGGGCGGGTAGCGTTCTGCTGCCCGCCACCTCCCTTTTTTTCATTTGTCTTTCACAGGTGATCAGATGCGCGGACCGTTGTATATCTCAGAATATAGCGATAAGGCCATCAAGCGAGCCAAACGGGCGACCCACTTGGGGCGAGAGGTGGACTGGTCGGAGCGTTTGCCGGTGGTCTGGCGTGCGCTGGCCATCGGGCCGTTGTGGATCGATGTGCACCGCGACCTCGAGTTGGCTTCAGAGCGCTGGGTGGGCTACGACGAGGAGGACGATGCCTGCTACTGCCGATACCGCTTCCGGGTGGAGGGCGGTGTGCGCGATGGCATGACGGGGGAGTCCAATGACGGGGGCTACAGCGAAGACCTGGCGGCCTGGCGCATGCGCGATGGCCGCTGGCTGATCCACCGCATCATCATGTGCCAGCGTCCGGCCATCACGTCATATGGCTTTTATGCCTTCAGCGAGAGGATGCCCAGATGAGCACCTCCCGTGCTTGGTTCATCTCAGGCAGGAATGGCCAGGATCACGTGCGAGGCCTTGATGACCGCGCAGGCATCCTTGCCCACGCTCAGCCCCAGCTCGGCCACCGCTTCGTTGGTGACCACGGCGAACACCTCGGTGCCGCCAGGCAGGGTCACACCGACCTCGGTGTTGACCGAGCCCTTGGACAAGGTCGACACCTTGCCGGCGAGCTGATTGCGGGCGCTGAACTTCAGACCGCTGTCGCTGGTGGCCAGCATCACCCAGGGGGCCTTGACCAAGGCCACCACGTCCTTGCCGACAGTCAGGCCGAGCGATTGCACCCCGCCGACGGTCACGATGGCCACCAGCGTGTCGCCTCCTGCGGTCTTGACCAGGACCTCGGAGTTCACCGCTCCCGGGTGGATGGCCGAAACGGTGCCCTGAAACACATTGCGCGCACTGACTTTCATGAGAACTCCTTCAATGAGGTTGACAGCGATCACGTGCTGGCACAACGATTGCGTTATATCTTTTCATATACGACAAAAGTGATGCAGCCAGGCCAGTCTAGGTGCTTCACTTGTGAAGTTGCCATCCATAACTGATTGATTTGATCTTGTTTTTTTGGTGCGAGCTGGCCCTTTTTTGGTCACGTACACGCACGACCAACATGGCGCTATGTCGCATTTGCAACAACGAAAGCCTTGCTGCCCTACATGACTGATTCTCGCTCTTCCCATACCCCGCGCCTGGTCTCCAAACTGGAGGTGTCGACGGATCTGGGTACCTTCCTGGGCGACACCCGTATTCGGCTGCTGGAAGCCATCGACCAGTATGGGTCGATCTCGCAGGCAGCCAAGCATGTGCCGCTGTCCTACAAGGCAGCTTGGGATGCGGTGGATGCGATGAACAACCTGGCCGATCAACCGCTGGTGGAGCGCAGCACGGGCGGCAAGCACGGCGGGGGCACGGCGCTGACCGAGCACGGGCGCAAGGTGATTGCGCTGTATCGGGCTGTCGAGGCCGAGTACCAGGCTGCGCTTGATCGCCTCATGAGCCAGTGGTCCGACATGGACTCGGGCAACGTGCGTTCGTTCCAGCAACTGCTGCGGCGCATGGCCATGCGTACCACGGCGCGCAACCAGTTTGTCTGCACCGTCAGCGGTTTGCGCGAAGGGGAAGTCGACTACGAGGTCTTCCTGCGCCTGGACAACCACAACGAACTGGTGGCGGTCATCACCCGCGACTCGGCCGAGCAACTCGGCATCACCATCGGCACCGAAGTGGTGGCGCTGGTGAAGGCCTCGGCCGTGCTGCTGATGACCGATGCCAGCTTGCGCACCAGCGCCCGCAATCACCTGTGGGGCACGGTGCAGCGGGTGGTGGATGGGCCAGTCAATGCCGAGGTCACGCTGGACCTGGGGGCTGGCAAAACAGTGACCGCCGTGGTGACACGCGAATCCGTGGTGTCGCTGGGGGTAGAGATCGGGCAGCGTGCCTGCGCGGTCTTCAAGTCTTCCAGTGTGATTTTGTCGATACTGGGCTGAATGGCCCGTTTTCATAAGGAGTTTCAGATGAATTCGAGTCGTCGTACCAGCCTGGCCTGGGTGATCAAGGCGTCTGCCGCCTGTGTGCTGTCCAGCCTCGCGTGGGCTGCTCAGGCTGCGGATGTGCAAGTGGCCGTGGCAGCCAACTTCGCGGGTCCGTTCCAGAAACTGGCCGCCGAGTTCGCGACCGAGACAGGCCATCACGCCATCATCGTCACCGGGTCGACCGGCAAGTTCTACACCCAGATCAAGTCGGGTGCACCGTTTGAAGTGCTGCTGGCCGCAGACGATGAAACGCCCAAGAAACTGGCCGAAGAAGGCCTGGCCGTGAAGGGGCAGGAGTTCACCTACGCCAAGGGCAAGCTGGTGCTGTGGAGCGCCAAACCCGGGTTTGTCGATGGCAAGGGCGAGGTACTGAGCAAGGGCCAATTCGAGCATCTGGCCGTGGCCAACCCCAAGCTGGCACCTTATGGCGCAGCCGGCATGGAGACCCTCAAGGCCCTGAAGCTCAGCGAGGCCCTGGCCAGCAAGATCGTGCAGGGCGACAACATCGGCCAGACACAGCAGTTTGTGGCCACCGGCAACGCCGAGCTGGGCTTTGTAGCCCTGTCTCAGGTCGCTCCGCCGGACAAGCCTTTTGTCGGTTCGATGTGGGTGGTGCCCTCCCAGTACTACACCCCCATCCTGCAGGATGCTGCCTTGCTGACCAAGGGTGAGGCCAATCCGGCTGCTGCTGCATTGTTGAAGTTCCTCAAGGGGGACAAGGCCAAGGCCATCATCAAGTCGTACGGATACGAGCTCTGATGCTGGATGCGCAGGACCTGCTCGCGCTGAAGCTGACAGCCGAGCTGGCGTTGTTCACGACGCTGTTGTTGTTGTTGATCGGGACTCCGATTGCGTGGTGGCTGGCTCGTACCACCTCACGCATGAAGGGGGCGGTGGCTGCCGTGGTGGCCTTGCCCCTGGTCCTGCCGCCCACGGTGATCGGTTTTTACCTGTTGCTGCTGATGGGCCCGAACGGGCCTGTCGGCAAGCTCACCCAGGCCATGGGGCTGGGCTTGCTGCCCTTCACGTTTGCCGGTCTGGTGGTGGCCTCGGTGCTGCATTCCTTTCCCTTTGTGGTGCAGCCTTTGCAGCAGGCGTTTGAAGCCTTTGGTGCCCGCCCCATGGAAGTGGCCGCAACCTTGCGCGCCAGCCCCTGGGATCGTTTCATGACCGTGGCTTTGCCTCTGGCACGCCCGGGCTTTCTGACGGCGGGTGTCCTGGGCTTTGCCCACACGGTGGGTGAGTTCGGTGTGGTGCTGATGATCGGGGGCAACATCCCGGGGGCCACGCAGGTGTTGTCCGTGGCTTTGTACGGGCATGTGGAAGCGATGGATTACGACAAGGCCAATGTGCTGGCTGGGGGCATGGTGGCCTTTGGCTTCCTGGTGATGCTGGCCTTGTATGCGCTGGGTGGTCAGGTGGGTGGGCGTCCGGCTGCCCAGCGCAGCCGTTCCGGAGAGTCTCATGTCTGAAGTGCAGGCTGACCTTCAGCTGGATTACCCAGGTTTTGCCCTGAACGTGTCCCTGCGTTTGCCAGGCAAGGGGGTGAGTGTGCTGCTGGGCCCGTCGGGCTGTGGCAAGACCACCATCTTGCGGGCTCTGGCAGGGCTGGAGCGTCCTCGCGGGCGCGTGTCACTCAATGGCTCGGTCTGGCAGGACGATGCGGCACAGGCAGCCTTTGTGCCGACGCACCGCCGAGCCATCGGCTATGTGTTTCAGGAAGCCAGCCTGTTTCCGCATTTGAGCGTGCGGTCCAACCTGGAGTATGGCCGCCGCCGCATCCCCGAGTCGGAGCGCCGGGTCGGCATGGATGAGGCGGTTGAACTGCTGGGCATCGGGCACTTGCTGGACAGGCGTCCGGATCGCCTGTCTGGTGGCGAGCGCCAGCGGGTCGCCATTGCCCGCGCGCTGCTGACCAGCCCTCGGCTCTTGTTGATGGACGAGCCCTTGTCTGCGCTGGATCCGGCGCGCAAGGCGGAAATCCTGCCTTATCTGGAGCGGCTCAACCGCAGCCTGGGCTTGCCCATGGTCTATGTGACCCACTCGCATGAGGAGGCCGCTCGTCTGGCCGATCACCTGGTGCTGATGCAGTCTGGGCAGGTTGTGGCCAGTGGCCCGGCAGCCGAATTGATGGCCCGACTCGATTTGCCCCTGAGTCATGCCGATGACGCCGCGGCGCTGATTCAGGCGCGGGTGGTCGAGCATGACCCGGTCTATGGTCAGACGAGGCTGGATCTGGCCGGGCAGTCGCTGTGGGTAGGGGCCAGCGACGCCCTTGAGGGGGACACCGTACGGGCCCGGGTGCTGGCGCGCGACGTCAGTGTTGTGCTGGCGCGCCCGGTGGGCAGCAGCATCGTCAACATCCTGCCGGCGCAGATCGAGGCCTTGCGTGACGATGGGCCTGACACGGTGACCCTGCAGTTGCGCATTGACAAGACGGTGTCTGCGCGCGGAGAGTCACCTCTGCTGCTGGCGCGCATCACCCGACGGTCTTGTGATGCGCTGCGTCTGCGTCCGGGGGGAGCCCTGTTCGCCCAGATCAAAGGTGTGGCTTTGATGGGGTGAGATGATGGGCGCCTGCCCTGGTTCATCTGGAGAGTGCCTCATGTACCAACGTCTGCCCGATACGGTTTTGCTCGAGTGGTTGAAGGAGGACGCCCCTTATGGCGATCTGACTACCCAGACGCTGTCGCTTGGCAAGGTGTCTGGCCACATTGTGTTTGCCGCGCGCCAGCCCATGACGGTGTGTGGAGCGGAAGAGGCCGTGCGTTTGTTCGAGTTGTGTGGCGCCTCGGCGCGAATCGGTGCACCTTCAGGCCGGCATGTGCTGGCGGGGGGCGAGTTGCTGTTCGCTCAGGGGCCGGCTCCGGCCTTGCTGTTGGCCTGGAAGGTGGCCCAGACCATGATGGAGCTGGCCAGTGGCATCGCCAGTGAAGTGGCGCGCATCGTGACCGAGTTGCGTGCAGCCGGGCACCAGTTGCCGCTGGCCTGCACGCGCAAGACGTTTCCCGGTACCCGGTCCCTCATGGTCAAGGCCGTGCTGTCGGGGGGCGGTGTGATGCACCGCCTTGGTCTGTCTGACAGCCTGTTGCTGTTTCCCGAGCACCGCATCTTTGTCGATGCCGACATGGACGACATGGTCGGGCGCTTGCGTCGGGCCCAGCCCGAAAAGCGGTTGGTGGTGGAGGTCACAACCCTGGAAGAGGCCTTGACACTGGCGGCTTCCGGCGCCGAGGTGTTGCAACTCGAGCGCTTTTCGCCGGATGCCGTTCGGCAATGCAAGACGACCCTGCATGCCAGCCATCTGCACCCCTTGCTGGCTGTGGCGGGCGGGGTCAATGCGTCCAACGCCGTGGCTTACGCTGAAGCGGGTGCCGATATCCTGGTGTCGTCGGCGCCGTACCACGCCCAGCCCAAGGATGTTGAAGTCCGGTTCTCACGCGATCTTTGAGTCGTTGGCAGCGGTGCGGGCTGCTTCCACCCGGTTGCGGCCATTGGCTTTGGCCAGATACAAGGCCTCATCGGCCATGCGGACGAGATCGGATGGCCGATCATCCTGCCCCGGCACCAGCGTGGCCACACCAATGCTGCAACGCAGGTGCAGGTCGGATCCACCCTGCACCAGCTCTGTGCTGGACAGGCGGGCATTCATTCGGTGGGCAACCTGCAGGCCGCCTTCCAGATCGGTGCCCGGCATCAGCACGATGAACTCTTCGCCACCATAGCGAGCGACCAGATCGGTCGGGCGCATCACCTCACGCTGGAAGATGTGGGCTGCATCCTGCAGACAACGGTCTCCCACGAGGTGGCCGTGGCTGTCGTTGATGCGCTTGAAGTGATCCAGATCGATCAAGGCCAGGGTGAGGGGGGCATTTTGTCGACGGGCATCAGCCCAGGCCATCGCGTACCGTTGGTCGAAGCACAGCCGGTTCGGAATCTGGGTCAGCGCATCGGTCAGGCTCAGGCTTTCAAGTTGGCGTGCACGTTCTTCTGCCAGGTAGCGGGCATGAAGGCCGCTGATGTAGTCGTTGCGAACCACGCGACCAGCGCCGATCACGTAGGCACCGAAGGCCACGCACAAGATGGCCAGCACGATGTGCCCCTGTCCGCGGACGAACAGGGCTGTGGCGACAAACGGCAGGATGCCGCTTGCCGTGAAGGCGATGGACAAGACCTCGTCCAGCGAGAGTGACACCGTCGCCCCGATGAGCAGTGCGACACCCACCACGATGAGCAGCAGGCTCAGGGGGGCCATGGGGGGCCAGGCCAATGACACGGATGTGGCGATGCTCCAGACCAGGATGTGGGCACAGGCCAGCAGCCTGAATTGCAGGAAGGTCTGATCCAGTGGATGGAAGGCGGTGCGTTCCAGACGCATGCCCAGCCATCTGCGCCACCCGGCGATCAGGGTCAGGGGTATGAGAAAAATGGCGGTGACCAGGGGTTCGCGCCAGAAGAAGTGATCGATCTGGGCGATCAACAGCCAGAGCAGAGGGTAGAGCAACACCGCAGCGTGAACCCGCTCACCCATGTCGCGCAGTACATGCTGGCGGATGTGGTGCTCGTTGGCAAACAGCGTGCGTGAGGGCGTGACAGCGTCTGGCATGAGATCCACGGGCCCATCAGATGGCCCCAGTTCAAGATCACTACTGATCTGCTTCTCAGCTTACGCGCTTGCTCTGGCCGCTGTCGAATACATTGTTATGCCTATGGCTAATAAGACACGCTGTAGCGGTGGCCCTTGAAATTGAACACGGCGGATTTCAAACGGATCGACTCGAGCACCAGATCGTCTGCAGGCTTGTCTCCCTCGTGGAAAACCTGGCTGTTGATGATCAGCATGCGGTTGGCAGGCACGTCTGAATACATGGCTCCGCCAATGACCAGGGTCGGCAGGCTGCGCCGGATCGCTTCTGGCAACTCATTGGCTGACCCGAGGCGATCTGCAGCTGATGATGTGGCGACGGTGGAAGCGGGGGGCGCGGACGGGCGGCTCGCAGGGCGAGCTTCCTCCGGAGGTGGTCGGGTGCCCGGTGCTGCGTCCGGCTGAGGTCGCCGCGCCGGGCCCATGGGGGCGTGGGCTTCCGTCTGATCCGGTGGGGTCATTCGGGGCATCGGCGCCACCTGCTGCGGTGGCGTGGGCGGGGTGTCTGGTGTGGCTTGGGCCATGACCTGAGCTGGCTGGCTGGAAGCAGGCGGCGACCCCGCAGGCACCACCCACCAGATCAGTCCACCGAGCAGCAAGGCCGTCGCCGTGGCAGCAGCCCAAAGCAAGGTGGCGTGGCTGCCCCGTGCGGGTGGTCCATCGCGATGGCGAGCCGAGGGTGTTGCCTGGGTTGGCGAAAACACGCCGGGGACGCTGTGCTGCTCTCGCTGGGATTCGGCTTTGCGCAGGGCTTCCAGGATGTATGACATGGTTTGACGCTCAGCGTGAAGAGGCCGGAGAGGTCGCCAACGAAGGCTCGTTGATACCGACGACGTGGTTCAGTGCCATGAAGGTGGTGGCGCCCACGACGCCATCGGGCTGCAACCCCTGGCTGACCTGGAAGTCGATCACCTGTCGCTGCATGGCTTGATCGTAGCGTTGCCCAGGCGTTGTCGGGCTGGTCGAGCCATGCACCTTGGCCAGCTGCGTGGCCAGCCAGTCTACAGATGGCCCGCTGTCACCCGGTGTGATCTTGTTTCGATAGCCGCTGGGGCTGCGCCACATGGTGGCGAACTCACCGCGCCACAGCAGCGACAGGGTGGCCAGTGTCACCTTTCTGGCTTCTCCGTTGACCAGCAAGGTGGCGTCAGCGCTGCTCAGACCGATCAGGATGGCGTAGCCAGACTGATGCGGACCTGCTTCGAGATACAGGATTGCCGGGCGATCCAGCTGGCGCAGCTGGCTGAGCCCCCCTCGGCTTTTGTAGCACTGGATACCCTTCGCCGCGGCACGTGCACACGGCGTGCCATGGCCGGCCTCCAGTTGCCAGAAATCGGCCAGGCTTTGCCAGGCCGCCTGCTCATCGGTCATCCAGGTGGCCTGGATTTGCGCTGCAGAAGCCGGGTGGGGGGACTGGTGTTGCGTAGACGCAGAGGCCGCCGTGATCGGATGACTGGCAGCCGGGGTTGCGGACGCGGTGGGGGCTGGCAGCGAGGAGGCTTCAGGTTGTCGTGTTGACACGATGGCGAGACCCGTCAACGCGGCAACCCCGGCGCCTGTCAGTGCGCCCCATGCCCAGGGCGACCACCGCGTGCCGGACCGGACAGGTGTGGCTGCAGGGCTGTCTTCGCCGAACACCTCTGCGGCAGCCTTGTCGACGATGCGCTCGTCCACCGTCGCCACCCCTTCGACAAAAGCCCCCAACAAGGCGCGGTCACACAGCAGGTTGATGCGCCGAGGTATGCCACGGGCCAGCTTGTGGATGCGGGTCACCGCCTTGGCGGTGAAGGGGAGTGCCCCTTTGAGACCAGCCACTGTGAGTCGGTGCTGGATGTACTGGCGGGTTTCTTCTGCAGACAGCGCATCCAGATGGAATCGGGCAATCACCCGTTGGGCCAACTGCTCGAGTTCGGGACGGGTGAGCATGCCCCGCAGCTCAGGCTGGCCGATCAGGATGATCTGCAGCAGCTTGCGTTCGCTGGTTTCCAGGTTGGTCAGCAGGCGCAGTTGCTCCAGCACGTCCGCAGAGAGGTTCTGCGCTTCGTCGATGATCAGGACGTTGTTCTGGCCGACCCCATGGGTCTTGAGCAGGAACTCGTTGAGCGGGTCGATGAAGTCCTTGATCGTGGCGGTGCCCTGGCCCTGGTGGGCACAGGGCACGTGGAATTCATCGCAGATCGACTTCAACAGCTCGGTGACGGTGAGCTTGGGGTTGAAGATGTAGGCCACGTTGCATCGGCGTGGAATCTGCTCCAGAAAGCAGCGGCAGACGGTGGTTTTGCCCGCACCGATTTCACCTGTGAGCAGCACAAAGCCGCCTCCGGCATTGACGCCGTAGAGCAGGTGGGCCAGGGCTTCCCGGTGCCGTTCGCTCATGAACAGGTACCGTGGATCGGGCGCGATCGAGAAGGGTTCCCGCTTGAGTCCGAAATAAGTGGCGTACATGCCGCAAGGATAACTGGCGCCGATGACGCCAGCGGTACGGATCAGCCCAGGTTCGCTTGTGCAGCGGTCGGTGCCGCCACATCGATATGGGGCTGAGGGCCCTGTTTGGCGCGGTACATGGCGATGTCAGCCTGCTTGGCCAGCTCGATTTCCTCCAGCCCGTGGTCAGGGAAGAGGGCGATACCGATGCTGCATGACACCTGCAGCGTGAGCTCGCCCACGACAAAGGGCGTCACCAGGGTGCGGTGGATCTTGCCGGCAACATGCCGGGCAATGTCGGGCCCATCGACCACCGGTAGCAGCACCACGAATTCGTCACCGCCAATTCGGGCCACGGTATCCGACTCTCTCAGCGTATGCTGGATGCGCTCTGCCGCCTGCACCAGCAGCTGGTCGCCGACTGCGTGCCCATAGGTGTCATTGACCGGCTTGAACTTGTTGAGGTCCAGGAACATCACGGCCAGCTTGCGTTGTTCCCGTTTGGCCGTTGCCAGTGCGCGGTTCAGCCGGTCGGAGAACAGTGCGCGGTTAGGCAGCCCGGTGAGCGGGTCGTGCTGGGCCATGTGGCGCATGCGGTCTTCAACCTGGCGGCGCTCCGACACGTCGCGGGTGACACCCAGTATCCCGATGATCTGGCCGGCGGCATTGTGCATGGGGGTGGTACGCACTTCGGTCCAGACAGCACCGCCACCCTTGCGGGTTTGTTCGATTTCACCTCGGAATTCCTCGACTGGCTGGTGGTTCCGGATGGCATCAAGCAGTTTGTCGATTTCCTTCTGGATGATGGCGGCAGACTCCGGTGCGGCTGTCTCGATCGGGCTGAGCTGCATCATTTCTTCAGGCAAGAAGCCACTGAGCTTCTGGATGGAAGGGCTGATGTAGGTGAAGTTCCCTTCGGTGTCCAGTGTCCAGATGACGTCGGATGCATGGTCGGCCAGCATGCGGTGACGCTCTTCGCTGTCTCGCAGGGCCTCGGCCGCATGGCGGCTGTTCGCCAGGGCTTTGGTGAGCCGGCGGTTGATGTGGTGGATGTAGAAGGCGATGCCGCTGACCACCAGCCCGAGACCCGCTACGACATAGGCCCATGTCAGGTCGGTCTGCGGGTTGGGATCGTAGATCATGTCATCGATCGGGAAATTGGTGGGCAGCAGGCCCAGTTCGGCATAGGTGTCGGCAATGTGGCGCCAACGGCCGGTGCTCATGTAGCCAATTTCAACCAGGTCGGGCATCAGCAGCGGAATGGTCTTGCGTGCCTCGTATTGCAAGGATTCCAGTGAGCGGCTCGCATCGTATTGATCGTGTATCAGCCGGGCGATTTCGTCGGCGTGATTGACGGCGTATTGCCAGCCCCGCAAGCTGGCCTCCCGGAACGCCTTGACCCGTTGCGGGTGCTGTCGCAGTTCCGCTTCGGTGGTGAACAGGTTGTCGCCGTAAAAATCGATGCCGGCGGAGCGGGGTGTGTAGACCTGATATCGGAAATGGACCTTGTCGAGGTAGTAGGCCTCGTTGGTGACGAAGGCCGAGATGGCATCGACCTTGCCATCCATCAGGTCTTGCGGGCTGTAGCTGTGAGGGATGCGCTGGAGCTGTTCCAGCCGGACACCCTCCCGGCGCAGGTAGGCCTCAAGCTCATCGGACTGTGGCTCAAGCATGATGCGCTTGCCGATCAGGTCGTGCACGCTCTGCGTGGCGCTGTCGTAGCGAGCCAGGATGACCATGGGCGAGTGCTGGAAGATGACGGCCAGCACCACCACAGGTTGACCGACTTGTCGCGCCAGCAAGAGGCTGCTGTTGCCTATGCCGTATTCGGCCTGGCCATTCAGCACATTGAGGACCGGGTGGGTCTCGGGGTGGGCCGGCACGATGTCGACGTCCAGCCCCGCTTCTTTGTAGTAACCCTTTTCCTTGGCAGCGTAGTACCCGGCGAACTGAAAGGCGTGGGTCCATTTCAGCTGCAGGGTGACCTTGTCGAGCTTGTCGGATGCCCAGCAGGGCATGGCGATGCAGCAGGCGATCCAGATCAGGGTCGCCTGCAGGAGTCCGCAGAAGGTGCTGGGAAATCGAGCTCGCACAGGTGGGGGCAACCGCTCCGATGGAATGACGCCATCTTAGCGATGCCCCTGGGCCTGTATACGGGGTACAGCCCGTTTTTTCGCGTCAATTCGTAGCTTCTGTGGCGCCGATCAAGGTCTTGACCGCATCTGGCACCGGGGCACCAAAGGCGTAGGCGTCCATGCACAGGGCACTGTCTTCGATGCCGCCAGGCAGCCTGGTTGTCAGAGCCGGATCGAGCCCGCCTGCACCCATGGCCACGAACAGCGGTTGCAGATGCTCGTCCATGGGGTGGGCGCGCTCGGCGAACGGGGCGCGTTCACGGTAGTCCAGCATTGCGGTCAGGTTCCCGGTCCGAATGGCCTCGTCCATCCAGCCTGAAAACGCTTCCACGTAGGCGTGAGGGGCACCGCCCGGACGGTAGTCGCGCAGGTTGTGTGTCATGCCACCCGAGCCAATGACCAGGTAGCCCTGTTCGCGCAAGGGCGCGAGGGCCTGGCCGAGCCGCAGGGCACCGGCAACACCCGCATCAGGGTTCAGCGACACCTGCAGCACCGGTACATCCGCCTGAGGGTAGAGGTGCATCAACACCACCCATGCACCGTGGTCCAGCCCCTGGTGGGGGTTGGCGCGGGCCGGGACGCCGCCGGACTGCAGGGCGTCGACCACCTCCTTGGCCATCACCGGCGACCCGGGCGCAGGGTATTGCAGGGTATAGAGCACCCTCGGGAAGCCGCCGAAGTCATGGATGGTGGGCGGGTGCAGGTGGGCGGTCACTTCGGTGTTCCAGTTGGCCCAGTGGGGCGACACGATCACCACGGCCTTGGGGCGTGCCAGGCTTTCACCGAGCTTGTGCAGCACAGGGCCGATGCGGCCAGGTTGCAGGGCAAAGGTGGGGGCGCCATGGGAAATGAACAGTGCAGGCAAGGTGGTCATGCTGATCTCCAGATGTGGCGAAAGCGCCAGCGTTGACCTCACTGTAGTGTTCATTTTTTGATTTATAAATAGGCCTCGGTGGTATTGTTTGTTCCGAATTTCAGGACAATGGCATGGACCGATTCAAGGAAATGGCCACACTGGTGGCCGTCGTGGACGCCGGCAGTTTCGTGCAGGCGGCCGAGCGGCTGCGTTCGTCCAAGGCAGCGGTGTCGCGCATCGTGGCCGATCTGGAGGGACGCCTGGGCGCACGGCTGCTGAACCGCACCACGCGTCGGTTGTCGCTCACCGAGGCGGGCCAGGCCTATGTCGAGCGCTGCCGGCAGATCCTCGACGAGGCGGATGAAGCCGATGGCCTGGCGGGCATGAGCACCAGCCGGGCGGTGGGGCTGCTGCGGGTGAATGCCCCCTATACCTTTGGCGTGGTGCACCTGGCGCCCTTGTGGGGGCCCTTCATGCAGATGCACCCTGATGTGACGCTGGACATCAGCCTGTCAGACCGGGTGGTGGACCTGGTGGAGGAAGGTTTTGACCTGGCCGTGCGGATTTCCGACATGCCGGACTCATCGCTGGTGACACGCCGCCTGGCGGGGTCGGCTGTGGTGATGTGCGCGGCGCCAGACTATCTGCATGAGCATGGCCACCCTCGCACGCTGGAAGACCTGGCGCATCACCACATCATTGCCTACAGCTACTGGCGCCAGGGTGACACCTGGAGCTTCGACTCCCCGCAGGGCCGACAGGCTGTGCTGACCCGCCCGCGGCTGCGCGCCAACAACGGTGACATCTGCCGGGCAGCGGCCCTGGCGGGGCAGGGCATCGTGCTGCAGCCGACCTTCCTGGTGGGGGAAGACATCCAGCAGGGCAGGCTGGTCAGGGTGCTGCCGGAACTGGTGGCGCCTGAACTGGGGGTGTATGCCGTGTATCCTTCTCGCAAGCACCTGTCGGCCAAGGTGCGGGCGCTGGTGGACTTTCTCTCCGATGCGTTTCGCGATTGCGCCGGCTGGCAGATCTGACGCAGTCCATGTCCATCCATCATCACCATCGCGAGTCCGCGGACGCTCCGGCCGAACCACCCTTTCCCATCACGTCCATCGTCGACACGAATGTGATCCTGGTGGCCAACGGGCAACACCCCGCCGTGACGCAGGCGTGTCGTGCTTGCTGCATCGCCTGGCTGCAGCGCATCATGAAAGAAGGCCGTGTGGCCCTTGACGACGCCTACCTCATCATGACCGAGTACCAGCACAAGACCCACACCAGCACCGGTGACGGGGTGGGTGACCAGTTCGTGCGGTGGGTACTGCACGAGTTTGACAACCCGGCCAGGGTGGATCAGGTGCGCATCGACCCTGACGAATGGAAAGGCTTTGCTGCCTTTCCTGCCGACCAGCGGCTGGTGTCGTTTGACCCGTCTGACCGCAAGTTTGTGGCGGTGTCGCGCTGCCATCCCGAACGCCCGCCCATCCTGCAGGCGGCTGATTCGAAATGGCTGGACTGGTCCGGCCCCTTGGCCGAGTACGGCGTCAACATCCTGTTCCTTTGTGGCAATGAACTGCAACAGTTCCATCAGCACAAATTCGGTATCTGAATCTCATGACTGACTTTTTCCGATTTCCTCACACGCCCCACATTGCCTGGCTGGCCGCAGGCACGCCGCGTGACGACAAGGTGCTGAGTCCCGAAGAGGGCGAGGCCCTGCTGGCGCATTCGGTCGTGGTGGAAGAAAAGCTTGACGGCGCCAATATGGGCATTTCCTTCGGGCCAGATGGTGTGTTGCGCGTGCAAAACCGCGGTCAGTACCTCAACAAGCCCTATGGTGGGCAGTTTGCCCGCCTGCAGGAATGGCTGGCCGTGCGCGAAGATACCTTCTTCGATGCCCTGGGTGACCAGCTGATCCTGTTTGGCGAGTGGTGTGCCGCACAGCACTCGCTGGATTACGACGGTTTGCCCGACTGGTTCATGGCCTTCGATGTCTATGACCGCCAAACCGAGCGCTTCTGGAGTACCCGCCGTCGCCACGAGCTGGCGCACAAGCTCGGGGTGCGCGAGGTGCCACGTGTCAGCCAGGGCGACACCACCTTGCCGGTGCTGATCGACTGGGTGAAGAGCCACCGCAGCCATTACCGCGAAGGCTCTCTGGAAGGTGTGGTGATCCGCTACGAAGATGAAGACTGGCTCTTGCAGCGAGCCAAGCTGGTCAGACCGGACTTCGTGCAGAGCATCGAAGAGCACTGGCGCAGCCGCGCTCTGCAGTGGAACCGGGTCATCTGGACTGAAGACCAGTCCTGATCAGGTGCGGCCTGAGCGCACGCGCCAGGCTTTTTCTGCTTCCGCGGCCAGCCAGACCAGCGCCGAGCAACCCACGCAGATCAGCAACTCGATGGCTGTCAACGGGGCCGTGTGAAAGAAGCCGTTGAAGGCGGGTACATAGATCGTCACCAGTTGCATCGCCATGCTCAGCGCCACGGCGCCGAGCAGGGGCAGGTTGCTGCGCAAGCCCAGTCTCCACAAGGGCTGGGTTTCGGATCGGATGCCCAGCAGGTGGGCCATCTGCGTGAAAGTGAGCGTGGTGAAGACCATGGTCTGCCAGTGTGCGTCGCCTGCATGCAGGGCCCAGGCCTGTACGCCCAGGCACAGCAGGCCGATCAGCAACCCCACCCAGACCGTGTGTTGCCACAGGCCATGGGCAAAGACGCTTTCGCCAGGCGGCCGGGGTGGGCGCCGCATGATGCCAGGTTCGGCCGGCTCGGTTGCCAGCGCGAGCCCAGGTAGGCCATCGGTGACCAGGTTGATCCACAGGATGTGGATGGGCAGCAGTGGCACCGGCAGACCCAGAAAGGGCGCCAGAAACAGCACCCAGATTTCGCCCGAGTTGCCGCTCATCGCGTAACGAATGAACTTGCGGATGTTGTCGAAGATACGCCGACCTTCGCGAACCGCTGCCACGATGGTGGCGAAATGGTCGTCCAGCAGCACCAGGCTGGCTGACTCGCGGGCCACGTCCGTGCCGTTGCGCCCCATGGCAATGCCGATGTCGGCTGCCTTCAACGCGGGGGCATCGTTGACGCCATCGCCCGTCATGGCCACGAACTCTCCCAGGGCTTGCAGCGCTGTGACGATGCGGATTTTCTGGGCCGGGTCCATGCGCGCGTAGACGGAGACCTGTTGCACGATCGCCTGCAGGCTTGCTTCGTCAAGCTGGGCCAGCTCTGCCCCAGTGATGACCTCGGGGCGGTCCGACGGGACTGATGGCGGTGCGATGCCCAGTTGGCGGGCAATGGCCAGGGCTGTGGCAGGGTGGTCCCCGGTGATCATCACGGGGCGGATACCGGCTTGCAGGCATTCTTGAACGGCCGCACGGGCTTCCGGGCGGGGCGGGTCCATCAGCCCGATGAGCCCTACGAGGGTGAGATCGCGCTCGAATTCGTCGGCAGACAAACCCGTCCAGGGTGTCTGCCCGGTGCGGCGGGCCACGGCCAGCACCCGCATGCCTTGCTCGGCCATGGACTGCGCGCGTGCCAGCATCGCATCAGGGCGCTCCAGTAGGGTCACGCCCTGTTCGTCGCAAATGGCTGTGCAGCGCGGCAGCACGGCTTCCGGTGCCCCTTTGGTCAGGGCCAGCCAGCCATCGCCCTGGCGGTGCAGGGTCGTCATGCGTTTGCGATCTGAGTCGAATGGCCATTCGCTCAGGCGCGGGTGCTGCGCCTGGTAGCCTGCCACATCCAGCCCGGCAGCCTGTGCCTGCTCCAGTAGCGCCGTTTCGGTGGGGTCGCCCAGCCAGCCCTGTGGCGTTGAGCGTGCGTCGTTGCACAGGGTGGCTGCCTGCCACAGCAGGGTACTGTCTGCGCCTTGGCTGTGGTGCGCGACCACCGCCATGCGGTTGAGTGTCAGGGTGCCGGTCTTGTCAGAGCAAATGGTGGTGACCGAGCCCAGCGTTTCGACCGCTGGCAGCTTGCGGATCAGGGCCTGCACCTGAACCAGTCGGCGCGCCCCCAGAGCCAGCAACACGGTGACCACGGCAGGCAATGCTTCGGGGATGGCGGCCACGGCCAGGCTGATGGCGGTGAGTGCCATCAGCAGCCAGGGCTCGCCACGCAGCAAGCCCAGCGCAAACACCACCACACAGATCAGCAGCACGGCCAGCGACAGCCGCTGACCGAATGCGGCCAGCCGGCGCTGCAGCGGGGTGGTGCGCTCCACGCTGTCTTGCAGCAGAGTGGCCACCTTGCCCAACTCGGTCTGCGAGCCGGTGGACACCACCAGCCCCACCGCCCGGCCATGGGTCACCAGCGTGCCTTTGAAACCGATGTTCAGGCGGTCGCCCAACGAGGTGGCCCCTGTCGGCAAGGCATGGGTGTGCTTCTCGACAGATACGGACTCACCGGTCAGGGCAGATTCATCGACACGCAATTGCGCCACGTGGTGCAAGCGCAGGTCGGCCGGGATGAAGTTGCCTGCCTCCACCAGCACGACATCGCCCGGCACCAACTGCGCGGCATCCACCACATGGGGTTGACCTTCGCGCCTGACCTGGGCCTGGGATGCAACCATGCGCTTGAGCATGTCCATGGCCTTGTCGGCCTGCCACTCCTGGGTGATGGCAATGGCGGCGTTGAGCACCACGATGACGAGTATGACCACCGTGTCCGTGACATCGCCCATCACCCCGGAGACCACCGCCGCCGCCAGCAGGATGACGATCATGAAGTCCTTGAACGGACTCAGCAGGCGGGACCACCAGCTTCGGGGCGGGGCTTCGCGCAACTTGTTGGGGCCATGTTGTTCGAGTCTCGCTTGGGCCTCCTCATGTGAGAGCCCCTGTTGAGGGTCCACGTGCAACATGGCCGCGACTTCCCCCGCCGTGATCTCGTGCGTCTTGACGTTCGGATCGAAGGGTGTCTTGATGGTCTCGGGCATGGCACAACACAAGGCGGCACTTGGCCTGCCTGAAGGGTCGATTCAGCGTGAACAGTACCATGTCGGGCCGCCGTCTTTGTGAATCCGATCACCGTCAGGATGCTTCCGTGGAAGACCAGCACAGTATTCCCTTTCTTCGAGAAACCATTCTGTTTTTGGCGCTGGCCGGGATCCTGATCCCGGTTCTGCAGCGCCTGCGTGTCAACCAGGTACTGGGGTTCCTGGCGGCAGGTCTGCTGCTGGGGCCTTTTGGGCTGGGGCTGTGGACTGACCAATGGCCGTGGCTGGAGACCTTCACCTTTCCGCAGCGAGAAGGTGTGTCGGTGCTGGCCGAGCTGGGCGTGCTGTTCCTGATGTTCATGATCGGCCTGGAGTTGTCGGCCGAGCGCTTGTGGGCCATGCGACGCTGGGTGTTCGGCATCGGTGGGCTGCAGGTGATCGTCAGCGCGGTGCTGATTGGCGGCCTGGCCCTGGGGTTCGGTCACCGCTGGGAGTCGGCCCTGGTGCTGGGGCTGGTGCTGTCGCTGTCGTCCACTGCGGTGGTGATGCAGTTGCTCACGCACACCCAGTCGCTGGGTACGCCGGTTGGGCAGGCCACGTTCTCGGTGCTGATGCTGCAGGATCTGGCCGTGGTGCCTGTGCTCATCCTCATTGGCGTGCTGGGTGCAGAGGGGGATGTCGACGTCTGGTCTTTGCTGGGGTCCTCGATCCTCAAGTCGGTGGCGGCGGTGCTGCTGATCATGGTGGTGGGCGGGCGTTTGATCAGGCCGCTGTTTCGAACGCTGGCCAAGCAGCGTCAACCCGAAGTGCTGATGGCGCTGACCTTGCTGGCCACGATGAGCATTGCCAGCATCACGGCCTATGCCGGCTTGTCGATGGCACTGGGGGCCTTCCTCGCAGGCCTGTTGTTGGCCGAAACCGAATACCGGCATGAAGTGGAGGTCACCATCGAGCCCTTCAAGGGGCTGCTCATGGGGCTGTTTTTCATGTCGGTGGGCATGGCCATTGACGCACGCGAGGTAATGCAGGCCCCCATGTGGCTGGCGCTGTCGGTGCTGGGGCTCATCTTGATCAAGGCTGCTGTGGTGGCCGTGCTGTTCCGGCTGGGGAGCTTGTCCTGGGGACAGGCGCTGGAAGGCGGCCTGTTGCTGGGGCAGGGGGGCGAATTTGCCTTCATCGTCGTGGCGGTGGCCGCCACGTCGGGCGTGCTCGATGGCGAGGCCGCGCAGTTCATGCTGCTGGTGGTCAGCCTGAGTTTGTTCGTGACCCCGCTGGTCGCCAGGCTGGGCCGGGATCTGGGGGCCATGCTGGACGCCCGAAAGGGGCCGGTGCTGGACATGGCAGATGACACATCCCGGGTGCCGGATGCCGTGGGCCATGTGGTGCTGGCGGGCTTCGGTCGGGTTGGCCGCTTGATTGCCGATGTGCTGGTGGACCAGAAGGTGAACTTCATTGCGCTGGAGCATCAGGCCGAGCGCGTGCACCGGATGCGGCGGCACTACCCGCAGCTGTTTGTCGGCAACGCCGCCCACGGGGCCCTGTTGCGCCATATCCATGTGGCGCAGGCGTCGGTGGTCGTGCTCACCATGGATCAGCCCCATGCCGCCTTGCAGGCGGTCAAGGCCGTGAGACAGGTGTCGGCCACCTTGCCCATTGTGGCCCGTTCACGTGACGAGTTGCATGCGAAGCAACTGCGCGAGGCCGGTGCCAGCATGGTGATTCCCGAGACGGTCGAGGCGGGTCTGCAGGTGTCGGCCTTTGTGCTGCAGGCACTGGGTGTGGCCGATGCCCAGGTGCATCAGGTTCTCGACCGGGAGCGTCAGGCGCGCATCACCGCGCTCAACGATCACTCCCTTTGAGCAAGGCGTCGATCACGCCGGCGCCTGTCCCCCCTTGGGGGTCCAGCTCCATCACCTTGTTCAGATACAGCCGCGCGGCATCAGGGTCCTGCTTGCGCATGCGGATGAAGGACAGCGCCTTGAGGGTGAAGAGCCAGAAGCGTGCCGGGCCGGGGGACTGGAAGTCCGCCATGTCGATGGTCACGCTTTGCCAATCGTCTGGCAGATGGGCTTGTTCGGCGGCCACTTCCAGCCCTTTGAGGGCGGCCAGTTCGGCTTGCTCGAAGTCGGCATGGCGGGCGTGGAACTTGTACAGCAGGTAATACAGGGAAGGGCACTCGGGCGCGCAGACCTGTGCGGTCCACAGCAGGGCCAGTGCCCGCTCCGGGTTGTCGGCCTGACGCGCCTCTTCTACCAGGCGCTTGACCTGCGGCGGCACATCGCCGCCGAACAGGTCTGTGGATGACTCGCCAGTGAGGATGTTCACCATGTCCCCGCAGAAGCGGCCAGACGGGTTACAACCTCACCGCCAATCAGATGCTTTTCGAAGATCTCGGGCACATCTTCAGGCTTGACGCGGCTGTAGAGCACGCTGTCGGGGAAGACCACGACGTTCACACCGCCGTCACAGGGGCCCAGGCAGCCGCTGTAGGTGATGCCGACCTGGTCGTAGGCCTGGCGGGCCTGCTGCTCCTTCCAGAAGGCCTGCAGCACGGCCTGGCCGCCTTGGGCGGCGCAGCAGCCACGCGGGTGTCCAGGCGGGCGTTGTTGGGCACAGACAAAGACACTGCGGTCAGGGCGGGACATGGGCAACTCCAGTACAGCAGGGGGCAACCCCCCATGGTTTCAAGTCGAATCAGGCAGCGAGCTTGCGCATCAGCTGTTCCAGCTCGGCCACGTGTTCGGCTTCTTCTGCGGCGAATTCCTTGGCCATGCGGCGCACCTCGGGGTCCGTGGTGGCGGCCACGATGGCGGCGTAGAACAGCTGGCTGCGCTCTTCACCATCCAGCGCCAGGCGCATGGCCGTGGGCACGTCGGTCAGACCGTCCATGCCTGCCCATGCGGCCTGTTCGGGGCTGACCCCATCGGGCCATTCCCATTCGTCGTCGGCCATCTTGGGCAGGTTGTGGAACCCGCCGCGGGCCATGGCGTCCTTCAGGTGCATGCGCGAGAATTCGGCCATGCGGCCAAAGAAGCTGGCGGCTTCCTTGTTGCCATAGGTGGTCATGGCGGCTTTCAGTTCCTCGTAACGCCGCGCGGCCTCGTATTCGAGCTGGATGGCGTGGGCGAGGAACACCTTGATGTCATTCATGAGGATCAACCAAACTTGAAGAGGATGCCGTGGCCGCCGCGCGGGTATTCCCATTCGACGTTGGCGTGTTCCGAGCAGATGATCCGGCAGCTGCCGCATTCCAGGCAGCCATCGGTGATCAGCGTCACGGCGCCGTTGCCTTCGGCCTTGTAGCAACTGGCCGGGCAGACGAAGGTGCAGCTGCGGTCCTTGCAGTCACTGCGGCAGACTTCGCTGTCCTTGATCTTGATGTGCGGGCGGCCGGCGTCCACCTTGTAGCGGTTCTGGAAGAGCTTCTCTTCCACATTGACTTGGATCGGCGTCATGGTGTGTGCTCCGTTTCAGTTCAGGGTGGAGAGGGCGCTCAGCGGAAAGCGCGCCACAGCTTGAAGGCGTCTCCGACCAGGCCGCTGAAGGAGCGGGTCTGGCGGAAGCTGGAGAAGATCTCCTTTTCCTTGGTCTTCTTGTCGATGTTGTCGACGGTGACCATGGTGCGGGCTGCCTTGTTGAGCAGTTCCGGGTAGGTCGTGAAGAAGTGCGGGTTCTCGTGGAAGACCTTGGGCATGTCGCGGTACTTCTTGAGGTCCTTCATCACGAAGCTCTCGTCAAGCGCCTTCTGATACGACTTCAGGGTGGACTCGACCAGCGGCTTGCCGGCGGCCTTGGCGGCGATCACGGTCTCACCGGCCAGGCGACCCGTGGTCATGGCCAGGTTCGAGCCTTCCCGGTGCACGGCGTTGACGAAGCCACCCGAGTCGCCCACGATCATCCAGCCATTGCCGTAGACCTTGGGCACGGCGAAGAAGCCGCCCTCGGGGATCAGGTGGGCGCAGTACTCCTTCATCTCGCCGCCTTCGATCAGCGGGGCGATGGAGGGGTGCTTCTTCATCGTTTCCAGCAGGGTGTAGGGCGAGGTGCGGTTCTCGTTCTTCTTGAAGTCGCCCAGCATGCAACCGATGCCGATGGTCAGCGAATCCTTGTTGGTGTAGAGGAATCCCGTGCCCATCATGCCGTCGGTGATCTTGCCCACCATCTCGATGACGACGCCTTCGTCTTCCTTGATGTTGAAGCGTTGCTGGATCACTTCTTCGGGCATGAAGAGGATTTCCTTGACGGCCAGGGCCACATTGTTGGCCTTGATCTCGCCGTGGAAGCCGGCCTTGCGGGCCAGCGTGCTGTTGACGCCATCGGCCAGCACCACGACGTCGGCATAGACGTCGCCCGCTTCACGGTCGCATTGCACGCCCACCACCTTGTCGCCATCCATGATGAGGTGCTGCACGGTGGTCTCGCAAATCACCAGGGCGCCGGCTTCACGCACTTTCGAGCTGAACCACTTGTCGAATTGCGCGCGGATGATGGTGTAGCGGTTGTAGGGCGGCTTGTTGTAGTCCTCGCTGCGGAAGTGGCTGCCGATGAAGGACGCATCGTCCAGCACCCACATGCGCTGCTCGATGATGTGACGCTCCAGCGGGGCATCTTCGCGGAAGTCGGGGATGATCCGCTCCAGCGCGTCGGCATACAGGATGGCGCCTTGCACGTTCTTCGAGCCCGGGTATTCGCCACGCTCGATCTGCAGCACCTTCAGGCCGGCCTTGGCCATGGTGTAGGCCGCGGCGTTGCCGGAAGGACCGGCGCCCACGACGATGGCATCGAAGTGTTGTTTCTGTTTCATGTGCTTCTCCTGTGAGGCGCAGCGGCTCAGGCCACCTTGCGGACGCGTTGATCCAGATGAGCCTGGAAGGCCTGGGTCAGGGCCGGCAGCACCTGCATGGCGTTGCCGACGATGCCGTAGTGGGCGAAGTCGAAGATCGGGGCATTGGGGTCGGTGTTGATGGCCACGATCACATCGGAGGCTTCCATGCCCACGCGGTGCTGGATGGCCCCGGAGATGCCTGCGGCGATGTAGAGCTTGGGACGCACGGTCTTGCCGGTCTGGCCCACCTGGCGGTCGGCGTCCACCCAGCCAGCCTGCACGCAAGGGCGTGTCGCGCCCACTTCGCCACCCAGCACGCGGGCCAGGTCAAACACCAGCTTGAAGTTGTCCGGGCTCTTGAGACCCTTGCCACCCGAGATGATCACGTCTGCATAAGGCAGGTTGATCTTGTTCGAGTTGGCGTCAGGGATGAAGTCCAGCAGCTTGGTGATGATGTTGGTTTCGATCAGACCCAGCGTGTCTTCCGATGTGGTGCCCGTGCGGCTGGCATCGGCGCGCGGCATGGCCATCACGCGGGGGCGGACCGTGGCCATCTGCGGGCGATAGGCCAGCGTCATGATCGTGCACAGCAGCGAGCCGCCGAAGGTGGGGCGGGTGGCTGCCAGGGCGCGGGTGTTGGGGTCGATGGCCAGTTCCGTGCAGTCGGCCGTCAGGCCCGTCAGCAAGGTGGTGGCCACCGAGCCAGCCAGGTCACGCCCTTGCGATGTGGCGCCCAGCAGCACGATTTCCGGTTTGTACTTGTTGACCAGGTCCGTCAGGCCCTTGGTGAAAGGCTCGTTGCGGTAGCCCTTGAGCACCGGGTCACGCATGAAGTAGACATGGTCGGCGCCGAAGCTGATGGCCTCCTTGGCGAAGTCATCCAGCTTTTCATCCGGACCGCCAAGCAGCACGCCGCACAGGGGCGAGCCGAGCTGGTCGGCCAGCTTGCGGCCTTCGCCAAGCAGCTCCCACGACACGCTGTGCGGGTGACCACGTTCATGTTCGATGAAGACCCATACGCCCTTGTAGGCCTTGAGCTCTTCAGACAGCTCCAGGTTGCGGCCGCGTCCGGCGGGCTTGAGGGCAGGCTTGGCGTCACTCATGATGATGCTCCGGGTAGGTGATGACAGCGGGGATGGGGTTCAGGCACTGAGCTTTTCAACCAGGTCTTCTTCCAGCGTCGGGTGGCGCGTGAAGATGGACTGGATGAGGTTCAGCGAGACGTCACGCAGCGACGAGGTCTCGACATTCAGCATCTCGGCCTTCTCGGCGCGAGGTGTCGGGCCGAACACGCGGCTCACGACGGTGGGCGAGCCCTTCAGGCCGATCTTGGTGAGGTCTTCGATGCCGGCGTCGTCCTTGTTCCACTTGCGCACCTGGTAGGCGGCGGCGTGGATCATCGACGGCATCGACGCAAAGCGCATCTCGTTGGTGTTCTCGAGCATCGTGATCAGGCAGGGCAGAGCCGTCTTGAGCACCTGCACGCCACCTTCACCACGGCGCTCCACCGAGATGGTGTTGGCTTCGAGGTCGGTCTCGGCAATGCGCGATACATAGGTCAGCAGATTCAGGCCCATGCGCTTGGCGATGCCGGGGCCGACCTGGGCGGTGTCGCCGTCGATGGTCTGCTTGCCGGTGAAAACAATGTCGACCTTCTGCTCGGAGTTCAGTTTGCGGATGGCAGCGGCCAGTGCGTAGGAGGTCGCCAGCGTGTCGGCACCGGCGAAGGCACGGTCGGTCACGAGCACGGCATCGTCGGCACCGAAGGACACGCACTTGCGCAGCGCTTCTTCAGCTTGAGGCGGGCCCATGCAGATCACCGTCACGCGACCGCCGAACTTGTCCTTCAGGCGCAGCGCCTCTTCCAGCGAGAACAGGTCATACGGGTTCACGATGGCCGGCACACCCTGCCGCATGATGGTGTTGGTGACGGGGTGCACGCGGATCTGGGCCGAGTCCGGTACCTGCTTGATGCAGACGACGATGTGCATGGTGTGCTCCTGCTGGTGAGGTCGATGCGGGCAAAAGGGGAAATCAGGCCGCGCCTGGGACGGCGGGGACGGTGAACTGGGGAACGACGCCACCTTGCGACGGCAGGGTCGAGCGCAGGCTCTGCATGGTCACGTGCTGATGGCCATCGGCTTCCTGGAAGACCTTGAAGACCTTTTCCTGGGCTGGGGTCGAGCGCACGAAGTCTGAATAGGCCTTGGCCAGCAGGTTGCGATAGAGTTGGTAGAGCGCCTGTTCGTCGTCCTCGGGCAAGGTCGGCTCAAGGCGGATGTACTGATAGAAGCGCTTGAGGATGTGCAGCCGGCTCACGTTCACCACAGCGAGCTCATAGGGCACGCCAAAGAAGGTGAGGAAGTCTTCGGCCGAAGACAGCGTTTGCAGTTTCTCGGTCAGGTCGTTCATCATGATGAAGCTCCGTGGCGGTGGCTGAACGTGGGTTGTGCGCAGGTGTCATCGCACGCGTGGCAGGCACCTTCGTCACTGGTGGTGACGGGGGAGCCCCCCTTGATGCTTTTGAGTTCTCGTTCGAGTTCGGCGATGCGGTCAAGCAGGCAGCCGATGGCCTTGCCGACCGGGTCGGGAATGAGGTGATGGTCCAGATCGATGGGCAGCCCCTTGGCCAGCGACTTGGCGCCTTTGCGTACCACCACCCTGCCAGGGATGCCGACCACGGTGGCGCTTTCGGGCACGTCTTCGATGACGACGGAGTTGGCGGCCACGCGGACGCGGTTGCCCAGCTTGATGGGCCCAAGAATCTTCGCGCCGGCACCAACCACCACACCGTCACCCAGCGTGGGGTGGCGTTTGCCTGCGCGCCAGGTGGTACCACCCAGGGTGACACCGTGATAGAGCGTCACGTCGTCGCCGATCTCGGCGGTTTCGCCGATCACGACACAGGCGCCGTGGTCAATGAAGAAGCGTCGTCCGATGGTGGCGGCGGGGTGGATGTCGATGTTGGTGACCAGCCGGGCCATGAATGACAGCCAGCGCGGCAGGTAACGCCAGCCACGTGCCCACAGCACGTTGGCGAGGCGGTACAGCGCCATCGCCTGTACCCCGGGGTAGATCGTCCAGACTTCGAAGCGCGAGCGGGCAGCGGGGTCGCGTTCGAGCACGCAGGCCACGTCCTCCTTGACCTTGGCCCACCAGGAGGGCCCGACGTCGGCTGTGGCAGAAACAGGGGTAGGGGTCATCGCAGCCATGGCCTGCAGTGCGGGGTCGTCGCGTTTCATGACGGCAACCCCATGGAGTGGGTTTCTTCAAGGAAGAAGCGCTGCAGCTCATCCGATGTGGGTGCCCGCTTCGTGTCGACGGCATGGGCACGGATGCGCTCCAGCAGCGATTGCACCTGTGGCTCCATCACGGGCAGCCCCAAGGCCTGGTACGCCACCTTCACAGCTCTGGAGCCGGAGTGCTTGCCCAGCACCGTGCGGCGCTGGCGGCCCACCTCTGCCGGGTCGAAGCCTTCGTAGGTGCTGGGATCCTTCAGCAGGCCATCCACATGGATGCCCGACTCGTGGGTGAAGACAGCCTCGCCGACGATGCTCTTGTTGGCAGCCACCGGCCGACCGGAGGCGCGCGCTACCAGCTGAGAGATGTTGCACAGCTCGGTGGTATGCACGCCGCAGTCCAGGCCATGCACATGGCGCAGGCCCATCACCACCTCTTCGAGTGGCGCATTGCCTGCGCGTTCGCCCAGACCATTGACGGTGGTGTTGGCATGCGTGGCGCCGGCGCGGATGGCAGCCAGGGTGTTCGCGGTAGCCAGCCCCAGGTCGTTGTGGGCGTGGATTTCGATGTCGATGTCGACGGCATGGCGTAACTTCAGAACAGCATCGAAGGTGCCAAATGGGTCCAGTACGCCGAGCGTGTCGGCAAAGCGGATGCGGCTGGCGCCACATTGCTGCGCCAGTCGGGCCACTTGCGCCAGGAAGGCCGGGTCGGCGCGCGAGGCGTCTTCCGCACCGACGGAAACCTGATGACCCGCGTCATGCACGGCGCTGACGAATTGTTCGACTTGCTCCAGCACCCAGCCCCGGCTGCGCTGCAGCTTGTGCTGGATGTGCACGTCGGACACCGGAATCGAGAGGTGCACGATGTCGATATCGCACTTGACCGCAGCCAGCACGTCGTTCTCGCACATGCGGCCCCAGACCATCAGCTTCAGGGGCAACTGCAGTGCAGCGATGCTGTTGATGGTGGCGATTTCCGCCTCGCCCATGGCTGGAATGCCAATTTCCATTTCCGGCACGCCGGCATCCGACAGGGCTTGCGCGATGGCACATTTTTCAGCCACCGTGAACGCCACACCTGCGGTCTGTTCACCGTCTCGCAATGTCGTGTCGTTGATGATCGGAGCTTGCATGGTGCGGGTCTCAATCAGTGGCGATGCCAGGGGTCTTGCAGGGTGAATTGCAAACGGTGTGCCACCCCTGTTTGTGTTGTGGGTATTTGTTTAATTTGTTGATTTGATTGGTTTTTATTGTCTTGCTGGCGCCAATGCAACAAGCCCCTCAACACCACTGGGCGTGGTCTTTGAGGGGCTTGTCGTGTTTGTGTCGTTTCCCACATCCAGCCTGGTGGCTGGATGGGTGTCAGTTGCGTTCGCGGGCGTGGTTGCGGCTGTGCTTGGGCAGCTCGATGGTGATGTCGCCATCCTTCAGATGCACGCAGCAGGCCAGGCGCGAGCTTGGTTCCAGACCCCAGGCGTTGTCGAGTTCGTCGTTTTCTTCGTCGTCCGGTTCGTCGACGGTGGACGCACCGGCACGCACATAGACGTGACAGGTGGCACAGGCGGCCACCATGTCACAGGCGTGTTCGATGGCGACGCCGTTTTTCAACAGGGCCTCGCACAGGGACGCGCCCTTGCGAACTTCAAATTGCTGGCCTTCGGGGCACAGCTCGGCATGGGGCAGGACCGTGACCGTTGGCATCGGCAAACCTCGGTGGTGTTCAGGTGATGGATTCGAGCACGCGGCCCGACAGGGCCTTGCGGATGCTGGCGTCCATGCGACGGGCAGCAAAGTTGGTGGTGACCATGTTGAGCGCGCTGCACGCCGACTTCACCGACTCGGTGTCGGCCTCGGTTTCCAGCCGCTCGGCAACCAGGTTCATCGCATCGCGGATGTGCTGGCGCTCGGCCGGTGAAAGCAGCTCATGACCATCGTCGGCCAGGGCGGCCTCGGTGGCATCCAGCAGGCGGCGGGCATCCACCTGGGCTTCGCGCAGCATGCGCAGTTGCATGTCGGCCTGGGAGCGGGCCACGCTGTCTTGCAACATGCTGGCGATCTGGTCGTCATTCAGGCCATAAGACGGCTTGACCTGCACTTCAGCATGTACGCCTGTGGTCTGTTCGCGCGCCGATACCGAGAGCAAGCCGTCGGCATCGATCTGGAACGTCACGCGGATGCGCGCAGCCCCGGCCACCATCGGCGGGATGCCACGCAGTTCGAAACGGGCCAGTGAGCGGCAGTCGTTCACCGATTCGCGCTCGCCTTGCACCACATGGATGGACATGGCGGTCTGCCCGTCCTTGAAGGTGGTGAAGTCCTGTGCACGCGAGGCGGGCAGGGTGGAGTTGCGGGGGATGATCTTCTCGACCAGGCCTCCCATCGTTTCCAGCCCCAGTGACAGCGGAGAGACATCCAGCAGCAGCCACTCACCGTCGCCACCACGGTTGCCTACCAGCGCATCGGCCTGGATGGCGGCACCCAAGGCCACGACCTCATCCGGGTTCAAGTCGGTCAGGGGTTCACGCCCGAAATAGCTGGCCACGGCCTCTCGGACCACCGGCATGCGGGTCGAGCCGCCCACCAGCACGACACCGTCAATGGTGTCGACCTCGATGTCGGCGTCCTTCAAGGCGCGGCGGGTGGCACTGAGGGTTTTCTGAATCAGTCGGGCCGACAGTTCGGCAAAGAGTTCACCGGTGAGGGTGTAGCCCTGTACATCCACCGCGTCAAAGCTCGACAACGCTTCTTTGGCTGCGCGGGCGGAAATCAGCAGATGCTGCTGCTCCATGCCGCTGAGGCTGCCCCAGTCCTTGCCGGCCTGTTCGGCCAGCCAGTGGGCAATGGCACGGTCGAAGTCATCGCCCCCCAGGGCTGAATCGCCACCGGTGGATAGCACTTCGAAGACGCCCCGCGTCAGGCGCAGCACCGAGATGTCGAATGTGCCGCCACCCAGGTCATACACCGCAAACACGCCTTCAGCGCCCTTGTCGAGGCCATAGGCGATGGCAGCGGCCGTCGGCTCGTTGAGCAGACGCAGCACATGCAGACCGGCCAGACGCGCCGCGTCCTTGGTGGCCTGGCGCTGGGCATCATCGAAGTAGGCAGGTACGGTGATGACCACCCCGGTCAGATCGCCACCCAGGGAGGCTTCGGCGCGGTCCTTGAGCGCCTTCAGGATGTCAGCTGACACCTCGATGGGCGACTTGACGCCGGCGGCGGTCTCGATCGACACCATGCCGGGGGCATCCAGCAAGCGGTAGGACGGCGCACCGGCCTTCATCACATCGGCCAGGGTGCGCCCCATCAGGCGCTTGACCGAGGCAATCGTGTTCAGGTGGTCCGCCCCTTGCGCGGCCAGGGCATCGGCCCCGACCACGGGCGGCACCTCGGGGTCTTCTCCGTAGCGGACCACCGATGGCAGCAGCACGCGGCCTTCGTGGTCCACCAGCACCTTGGGCAGCGCGCTCATCACCGTGGCAATGAGCGAGTTGGTCGTGCCGAGATCGATGCCCGCTGCCAGCCGGTGCTGGTGAGGGGCGGCGCTTTGTCCCGGTTCAGCGATCTGCAGCAGTGCCATAAGGTGCCTTTCAGACAGGATCAGACGGCGAAACTTTCGCCACAACCACACTCGGCCTTCGAGTTCGGGTTGTTGAACTTGAAGCCCTCGTTGAGGCCTTCGCGCACGAAGTCGAGCTCGGTGCCATCGATGAAGGGCAGGCTCTTGGCATCCACCAGCAGGGTCAGGCCGTGGCTCTCGAACGAGATGTCCTCCGGGCCGGCTTCGTCGGCGAATTCCATGGAGTAGGCTAGGCCCGAGCAGCCACTGGTCTTCACGCCCAGGCGCAGGCCGATGCCCTTGCCGCGCTTGACCAGCGACTTCTGAACATGGCGGGCGGCGGTGTCACTGAGGGTGATGGCCATGGTGCACCTCACATCGAGAAGGAGCTGCCGCAACCACAGGTGGTCTGGGCATTGGGGTTGTGGATCACGAAGCGCGAGCCTTCCAGGCCATCTTCGTAATCGATGTCGGCACCGATCAGGTACTGCAGGCTCATCATGTCGATGACCAGGGTCACGCCGTCCTTGTCGACGCGGGTGTCGTCTTCGTTGAGTTGGTCATCGAAGGCGAAGCCGTACTGAAAGCCCGAGCAGCCGCCACCGGTGACATACAGGCGCAGCTTCAGTGCGGGGTTGCCTTCTTCGGCGATCAGCTCGGCCACCTTGGCGGCAGCAGAGGCGCTGAAGTTCACGGGTGAGGGCGGTGCTTCGGCAGCGAGGTTGGCGGTGGCAACAGCGGTGTCCATGTCGATCTCCTAGGTGGGGCAGAACCGAGCGGCAGCTCAGCTGGGTTGGCAGACGGGTTGGTCGGGCAGCGTCACCGGTGCGGTGGCGCCTTGGGTGGCCTTGGCCTGGTAGTCGGCGACGGCCGCCTTGATGGCGTCTTCGGCCAGGATGGAGCAGTGGATCTTCACCGGGGGCAAAGCCAGCTCTTCGGCAATCTGGGTGTTCTTGATGGCCAGGGCTTCATCCAGCGTCTTGCCGCGCACCCACTCCGTCACCAGCGAGCTGGATGCGATGGCTGAACCGCAGCCATAGGTCTTGAAGCGGGCGTCTTCGATCACGCCGGTGGCCGGGTTCACCTTGATCTGCAGTTTCATCACGTCGCCGCAGGCAGGCGCACCCACCATGCCGGTGGCCACGCCTTCTTCGTCGGCCGAAAACGAGCCAACGTTGCGGGGGTTTTCGTAGTGGTCAATCACCTTGTCGCTGTAGGCCATGGTGGGGCTCCTGAAGGCTGTGTGAGGGCTGAAGACGGATGGCTGCGCTCAGTGCGCAGCCCACTGGATGCTGTCGAGGTCGATGCCGGCCTTGACCATGTCCCACAGCGGGCTCATGTCGCGCAGCTTGTTGACGACCTCGGTGACGCGGGCAATCGTGAAGTCGATCTCTTCGACCGTGGTGAAGCGGCCGATCGTGAAACGAACGGAGCTGTGTGCCAGTTCATCGCTGCGGCCCATGGCGCGCAGCACGTAGCTGGGCTCCAGGCTGGCCGAGGTGCAGGCGGAGCCGGAGGACACGGCGATGTCCTTCATGCCCATCAGCAGCGACTCGCCTTCAACATAGTTGAAGCTCACGTTGAGGTGGTTGGGTGTGCGGCGCTCGAAGTCGCCGTTGAGCTGAACTTGCTCGATGCCCTGCAGGCCCACCCACAGGCGGTCGCGCAGGCTGCGGATGCGTTCCAGCTCGACGCCCATGTCCTTGGCAGCCAGGTGATACGCCTCGCCCATGCCGACGATCTGGTGGGTGGGCAAGGTGCCCGAGCGCATGCCGCGCTCATGACCGCCACCATGCATCTGGGCTTCGATGCGCACGCGTGGCTTGCGGCGCACGTAGAGCGCGCCAATGCCCTTGGGGCCATAGCTCTTGTGGGCCGACATCGACATCAGATCGATCGGCAGCACGCTCAGGTCGATGCCAACCTTGCCGGTGGCCTGGGCCGCGTCCACATGGAAGAGCACCCCCTTGCTGCGGCAGATGGCGCCCAGCGCAGCGACGTCCTGGATCACGCCGGTTTCGTTGTTGACAAACATGACCGACGCCAGCACCGTATCGGGCCGCAGGGCGGCAGTGAACAGGTCGTGGTCCACCAGGCCGCTGTCAAGCACTGGCAGCACGGTCACGTCCCAGCCTTCGCGTTCCAGTTCGCGCACGGTGTCCAGCACGGCCTTGTGTTCGGTGGCCAGCGTCACGATGTGGCGGCCCTTGCCCTTGAGGAACTGTGCGGCTCCCTTGATGGCGAGGTTGTTGCTCTCGGTCGCGCCAGAGGTCCACACAATTTCGCGTGGGTCGGCGCCAATCAGCAGGGCCACCTGCTCACGGGCGATCTCGACAGCCTCCTCGGCAGCCCAGCCATACGCATGCGAGCGGCTGGCCGGGTTGCCAAAGCGCTCCGTGAGGTAGGGAATCATCTTGTTGACCACGCGCGGGTCCACCGGGGTGGTGGCGGCGTAGTCCAGATAGACGGGGCGCTTGGGAGACACGTGCAGGGTCGTCATGGAGGCTCCTTTGGCTGCGTCGCCCGGTGTCGGGCAAAGCGTGTTGAGGAGCCTTATGCAAACCTGGTGCCACCCTGATGGTTTGCCCTAGGTGCTTGATTTTCTTGATAAAAATCAAAAAGTCCCTGGATTCGGGACTTTTGTCGATACGCTCAATGTCGTGTGGGTTTTGTCGGGTTTGTTCGGTCCGGCCTCTTCTCGTCAGGACGAAGCCAGCCAGCGCTGCGCCAACCTGACCCACAGCGCGGCCCCTAGCGGGATGAGCTCGTCATTGAAGTCATAGCTGGGGTTGTGCAGGGTACAGGGCCCCAAGCCATGCCCGCTGGTACGGTGCAGCCCATCTCCATTGCCAATCACGAAGTAGGCGCCCGGCTTGGCCTGCAGGTAGAAACTGAAGTCTTCGGCACCCATGGTCGGTTCGAATTCCAGCACCTTGTCTGCACCCGCCACCTCGGTCATCACGTCACGAACGAAGGCGGCCTCGTCATCGTGGTTGATCGTGGCCGGGTAGTTGCGGTTGAACTCGAATTCACAAGTGGCCCCAAAGGCCGCACAGGTGTGTTCGGCCAGGGCGCGCATGCGTTCTTCGATCAGGTCCAGCACGTCCGGCGTGAAGGTTCTGACCGTGCCTTGTATGGTCACGTAGTCAGGCACCACGTTCGTGGCTTCACCTGCCTCGATCATCGTGACCGAAATCACCCCGGTGTCGATCGGGCGCACATTGCGGGTCAGGATGGTCTGGAACCCCAGCACCATCTGGCAGGCCACAGGAATGGGGTCGACACCCAGGTGCGGCATCGCCGCGTGGGCGCCTTTGCCCTTGACGACAATGCAGAATTCATTGCTCGACGCGAAGCAGGGACCCGGCTTGACAGCCAGTTCACCGACCCGCAAGCCCGGCCAGTTGTGCATGCCGAAGATCGCATCCATCGGGAAGCGATCGAACAGACCGTCACGCATCATGGCGGCAGCACCCCCGCCGCCTTCTTCGGCTGGCTGGAACACCAGGTTCACCGTGCCATCAAAGTCGCGGTGAGCAGCCAGGTATTGGGCTGCGGCCAGCAGCATGGCCACATGACCATCGTGTCCACAGGCGTGCATGCGGCCATGGAAGCGGCTGGCATGGGGAAAAGTGTTGCGTTCGGTGATGGGCAGGGCGTCCATGTCGGCACGCAGCCCGATCGAGCGCTTGCCAGGACGGCCTTGAATGACGCCCACCAGCCCGGTTTTGCCCAAACCCGTATGCACCTCGATACCCCAGCTGCGCAGGGCGTGCGCGATGCGGTCTGACGTGCGCTCTTCTTCGAAACTCAGTTCGGGGTGCGCATGCAGATCACGACGGAAGGCACGGATGGCCTCGGCGTGGTCTGTCAGGTCTGACAGCAGGGCAGGGAGGGATACCAGGGGCTCGTGAGACATGTCGCGGAGTCGGCGTGTCGACGCAGGGAGGACCGCATCATCTTAGCCCCTTATCACGGCGTCGGCACCCGGTGTGACACGGTGCCGACGTCGCACGCTCACTTGCTCTTGAGCGACTCGATCAGGTCGATGTAGGCCTGCTTGGCCTGGTCGGTCGATTGACCCTTCAGTGCAGCCCAGGCGTCGTACTTGGCGCGGCCCACGAAGTCCATCATGCCGGGGCGGTCGCCTTGCACATCGCCAGTGCTGCCTTGCTTGAAGAGCGAGTAGATCTTCAGCAGGGTTTCGTTGTCAGGTTTGGCGGGCAGTTGCTTGGATTCAGCCACAGCTTGTTCAAAGCGCGTATTCAGGTCGGACATCTTCGTTTCCTTGGCTCGGGAACAGTGTTTTACGTTGCAGGCGCGAATCTTACCGTTCGCGCAAGGCCCTACGCGCCCCTTGTCTGCGGTGCTTCCCTACAATCGCGGGTTCCATGAGTGCCGTCTCCTTTCAACACGTTGCCAAGTCCTTTGCCTCTGCAGGCCGGACTGTCCATGCCCTTCAGGGTGTCAGTTTCGACATCGAGGAAGGGGAGTTCTTCGGGCTGCTGGGCCCCAATGGGGCTGGCAAGACCACGCTCATCAGCATCCTCGCCGGCCTCAGTCGTGCCAGTGCCGGTGCGGTGTCGGTGTTCGGCAAGGATGTCGTGCGCGACTATGGCGAGGCCCGCCGTCTGCTGGGTGTGGTGCCCCAGGAGTTGGTGTTCGACCCCTTCTTTTCGGTGCGTGAAACCCTGCGCATCCAGAGCGGCTACTTCGGGCAGCGGCACAACGACGACTGGATTGACGAATTGCTGTCAAACCTGGGTTTGTCGGACAAGGCCGAGGCCAATATGCGACAGCTCTCCGGTGGCATGAAGCGCCGTGTGCTGGTGGCGCAGGCCCTGGTGCATCGCCCCCGTGTGATCGTGCTGGATGAGCCGACTGCCGGTGTCGACGTCGAGCTGCGCCAGACCCTGTGGCATTTCATCGCCCGCCTCAATAAGGAAGGGCACACGGTGTTGCTCACCACCCACTATCTGGAAGAGGCGGAAGCCCTGTGCCACCGCATCGGCATGCTCAAGCAGGGCAAGCTGGTGGCGCTGGACAGCACCTCGGCCTTGCTGTCCCACACCGCCCACACCTGGTTGCGCTTCAAGACGGACGACGCCTTGCCGGCTTCGCTGGCGGCTACCGCGCGTGTCACGGGGCGGATCGTGCAATTGCCGGCGGGTGATGCTGGCCAGGTCGAGCAGGCACTGGCCACCTTGCGTCAGGCTAACTGCCGGGTGGAAGACCTGGAGTTGGGGCGAGCCGACCTGGAAGACGTGTTCCTGAGCATCATGCAGAACGAGACCACGGAGGTGCGCGCATGAGCCTTGCTCGCCAATGGGGCCTGGAAGGCGTCCGCCCCCTGTTCGCCAAAGAGGTCCTGCGTTTTTGGAAGGTCAGTTTCCAGACGGTGGCAGCCCCCGTGTTGACGTCCGTGCTCTACCTGCTCATCTTTGGTCATGTGCTTGAAGACAGGGTGCAGGTGTTTGAAGGCGTGGGCTACACCCGCTTCCTGATCCCGGGGCTGGTGATGATGAGTCTGCTGCAGAACGCCTTTGCCAACAGCTCCTCGTCGCTCATCCAGAGCAAGATCACCGGCAACCTGGTGTTTGTGCTGCTGACGCCGCTGTCGCATCGGGCGTGGTTTGCTGCCTATGTGGGCGCCGCACTGGTGCGGGGTGTGGCCGTGGGTCTGGGCGTGCTGGTCGCCACGGCCTGGTTCGCCTTCCCATCCCTGGCCCAGCCCCTGTGGGCGCTGGTATTTGCCATGCTGGGCGGGGTGTTGCTGGGCACGCTGGGCCTGATCGCCGGGCTCTGGGCTGAAAAATTCGATCAGCTGGCCGCGTTCCAGAACTTCATCATCCTGCCCATGACCTTTCTGTCAGGGGTTTTCTATTCGGTCCACTCGCTGCCCGGCGCCTGGTATGCCGTCTCGCACCTCAACCCGTTTTTCTACCTGATCGATGGCTTCCGCTGCGGCTTTTTCGGCGCCAGCGATGCCAGCCCCTGGCTCAGCCTGGCTGTGGTGTCGACTGCGACACTCGGGGTTTCGCTGCTGGCGCTGCACCTGCTCAAAAGCGGGTACAAAATCCGTTCCTGAGATTCCTTTTTTCCACCCCTCACGCCTTTTCACATCATGGCCGATCCCACCGCAGAAGAAGTCCAGCAATTCATTGCCAACGGCATGCCGTGCGAGCATCTGCAGGTCGAGGGTGACGGGCAGCACTTTTTTGCCACCATCGTGTCGGCAGAATTCGAGGGAAAGAGCCGCATTGCACGACATCAGCGTGTGTACCAGGCCCTGGGCGATAGAATGAAGGCCCAGATCCACGCCCTGTCGATGAAGACGCTGACCCCGGCGGAGTGGGCTCAATAAGCTCGCTGTCGGGGCCCTGATCACCTTCAGGGCCGGATCGAACCTTTACGAATCAACCCAGGCGTGAGTTGCCGGCCGATGGCGGTCGGCCTTGCGCTCTTTGTGCTTTTCATGGACAAACTCCTGATCCGCGGTGGCCGTCGTCTCCAGGGCGAAGTGACCATTGCCGGCGCCAAGAATGCGGCGCTGCCGGAACTCTGTGCTGCCTTGCTCAGCGCCGAGCCCGTGACCCTGGTGAATGTGCCGCAACTGCAGGACGTCAACACGACGTTCAAGCTGCTGGCCAATATGGGCACGGTGTGTCAGCGCGATGCCGATCATCCAGATCGCGTGGTGCTGGACGCGGGTGGCGTGACCAACCCGGAGGCGCCCTATGAGCTGGTGAAGACCATGCGTGCCTCGATCCTGGTGCTGGGCCCCTTGCTCGCCCGTTTCGGCAAGGCCCACGTCTCCTTGCCTGGTGGTTGCGCCATTGGTTCACGGCCCGTGGATCAGCACATCAAGGGCCTGCAGGCCATGGGTGCGCAGATCACGGTCGAGCGCGGCTATATCGAAGCCGCCTGCCCGCTGGGCGCTGATGGTCAGCCTCAACGTCTCAAGGGGGCCCGCATCACCACCGACATGGTGACGGTGACCGGCACGGAAAACCTGATGATGGCCGCCACCCTGGCCGAAGGTGAAACCGTTCTTGAAAATGCCGCCATGGAGCCCGAAATCAGCGATCTGGCCGAGATGCTGATCGCCATGGGCGCTCGCATCGAAGGACATGGCACCCCGCGTATCCGTATTCAGGGTGTCGAGTCGTTGCATGGCCTGTCTGCTGACAAGCCGCACCACATCATTCCCGACCGCATCGAAACCGGCACCTTCCTGTGCGCTGTGGCGGCCACCGGCGGCGATGTGACCTTGCGTCGCGCCAATGCCGAGCACCTCAAGGCCGTCATCGAAAAGCTCCGCGAAGCCGGTGTCAACCTGGAAACCGGCGACGACTGGATCCGCGTCAAGGCCGATACCCGCCCCAAGTCGGTGGGTTTCCGCACCCGCGAACACCCCGGCTTCCCAACCGACATGCAGGCACAGTTCATGGCCTTGGACTGCATTGCCGATGGCACGGCCGTCATCACGGAAACCATCTTTGAAAACCGCTTCATGCACGTCAACGAGCTGGTGCGCCTGGGCGCCCAGATCAACGTCGACGGCCACACCGCCGTGGTGAAGGGTGTGCCGCGCCTGTCCGGTGCCAGCGTCATGGCGACCGACTTGCGCGCATCTGCCGGGCTGGTCATCGCTGGTCTGGTGGCCGATGGCGAAACCCTGGTCGACCGCATCTACCACCTGGATCGTGGCTATGACCGCATGGAAGTGAAGCTGCGCGCCATCGGCGCCGACATTGAAAGGGTCAAGGCATGATCACGCTGGCGCTGTCCAAGGGCCGCATTTTTGAAGAAACGCTGCCGCTGCTGGCTGCTGCCGGCATCGAGGTGAGCGAAGACCCGGAAAAGTCGCGCAAGCTTATCCTGGGCACCAACCGCCCTGATGTGCGCGTGGTGCTGGTGCGTGCCACCGATGTCCCGACCTATGTGCAGCATGGTGGCGCTGACATTGGTGTGGCAGGCAAGGACACCCTCATCGAACACGGTGGGGCCAATCTGTACCAGCCGCTCGACCTGAAGATTGCCAAGTGCCGCATGAGCGTGGCTGTGCCGAGCGGCTTTGACTACGCCGGTGCCGTCAAGCGCGGCGCCCGCATCCGTGTGGCCACCAAGTACACCAGCATCGCCAGTGACCACTTCGCCAACAAGGGCGTGCACGTCGACCTCATCAAACTGTATGGTTCGATGGAGCTCGCGCCCTTGATCGGCATGGCTGATGCCATTGTTGACCTGGTCTCCACCGGCAACACCCTCAAGGCCAACAACCTGGTCGAAGTGGAAGAGATCATGCAGATCTCCTCGCGCCTGGTGGTCAACCAGGCCTCGCTCAAGCTCAAGCGCGAGCGCATTCGCCAGATGATCGAAGCCTTCGAATCCGCTATTCCTGCCTGATAGAAACGTCATGACTGTCCAGATCCGCCACCTTGCCACCAGCCAGCCCGATTTCGAATCCGCGTTCCGGAAGGTGCTGCATTGGTCTGCGGAGACCGACAGTGCGATCGAAGACCGTGTCGCCGCCATCCTGGCCGATGTCCGTACCCGTGGCGACGCCGCGGTGCTCGAGTACACCGAGCGGTTCGACCATCTGCCTGCTGCGTCGATGGCGGTGCTGGAGTTGGGGGCGGACGAGTTGAAAGCGGCCTTCGAAAGCCTGCCTGAAGTGCAGCGCAACGCCCTGGAATCGGCCGCACGTCGCGTGCGCAGCTACCACGAGCGCCAGAAGCAGGCCTGTGGCCTGAGCTGGTCCTATCGTGATGAAGATGGCACCCTGCTGGGCCAGAAGGTCACGCCGCTGGACCGCGTGGGCATCTACGTGCCCGGCGGCAAGGCGGCCTACCCATCGTCGGTGCTGATGAACGCCATTCCTGCCCATGTCGCGGGTGTGGCCGACATCATCATGGTGGTGCCCACCCCGCGTGGCGAGAAGAACCAGCTGGTGCTGGCTGCCGCCTATGTAGCTGGTGTCAGCCGTGCCTTTACCATCGGTGGGGCACAGGCGGTGGCCGCGCTGGCCTATGGCACCGAAACCGTTCCCAAGGTCGACAAGATCACCGGCCCGGGCAATGCTTATGTGGCCAGTGCCAAGAAGCACGTGTTCGGTCAGGTGGGCATCGACATGATCGCCGGTCCGAGCGAGATCCTGGTGCTGGCCGACGGCTCTACCCCGGCCGAGTGGGTGGCGATGGACCTGTTCAGCCAGGCCGAGCACGACGAGCTGGCCCAGAGCATCCTGCTGTGCCCGGACGCTGCCTATATCGCCCAGGTGCAGGCCGAGATCGACCGCATGCTGCCGACCATGCCGCGCGCTGACATCATCCGTGCCTCCCTGGAAGGGCGGGGTGCGCTGATCCTCACGCGTGACATGGAAGAAGCCTGCGAGATCAGCAACCGCATCGCACCCGAGCACCTCGAGGTGTCCTCGCGTGAGCCGCACCGCTGGGAGCCGTTGCTCAAGCATGCCGGCGCCATCTTCCTGGGCGCCTACACCAGCGAGTCGCTGGGCGACTACTGCGCCGGCCCCAACCACGTGCTGCCTACATCGAGCACGGCCCGTTTCTCGTCGCCGCTTGGGGTCTACGACTTCCAGAAACGCTCCAGCCTGATCGAGGTCAGCGAAGCGGGTGCCCAGATCCTGGGCAAGACAGCGGCTGTGCTGGCCTACGGTGAAGGGCTGCAGGCCCACGCTCAGGCCGCCGAGTTCCGCCTCAAGAAATAAGAAGAAGCCGAGTTCATCATGAGTCTTCTGGACGTTTTCCGGCCCGATGTGCGGGCCATGCATGCCTACGTGGTTCAGGATGCGGCGGGCTACATCAAGCTCGACGCGATGGAGAACCCCTTCACCTTGCCGGCCGATTTGCAGGCTGAGTTGGGCCAGCGTCTGGCCCGGGTGGAGCTCAATCGCTATCCTGGTCCGCGCATTTTTGACCTGCAGGCTGCCTTGCGTACCTACGCCCATGTGCCTGAAGACTACGGCCTGGTGCTGGGCAATGGCTCGGATGAGTTGATCTCGATTCTGTCTGTGGCCTGCGCGCAGCCGGGGGCCGTGGCGTTGGCGCCGCTGCCGGGTTTTGTGATGTACGAAGCCTTTGCCAAGCAGGTCGGCATGCGCTTTGTCGGTGTCCCGCTGACGACCGATTTCGAGCTTGATGTTCCCGCCATGCTCGAGGCGATCCGCACGCACCGCCCGGCATTGACCTACATCTCCTACCCCAACAACCCGACGGCCAATCTGTGGAGCCTGGATGCCATCGAGCAGGTCATTCAGGCCGTGGCAGCGAATGGCGTGGGTCTGGTCGTGATCGACGAGGCCTATCAGCCTTTTGCCAGTCAGAGCTTCCTGCCGCACCTGCAGGCCCATCCCAATGTGCTGTTGATGCGCACCTTGAGCAAGTTCGGGCTGGCAGGTGTCCGCGTGGGGTACATGATGGGCCCGAAGGACCTCATCGAGCAGGTCGAAAAGGTGCGTCCGCCCTACAACATCAGCGTGCTCAACACCGAAGCGGCGCTGTTCGCACTCGAACACGCCGATGAGTTTGCCCGCCAGGCCGAAGTCGTCAAGTCGGAACGCGAACGCCTGATGGCAGCCCTGCGCGACATGCCGGGTGCCAAGGCCTATCCAAGTCAGGGCAACATGATCCTGGTGCGGGTGAACGATGCGGCGAAGGTGTTTGCCGAGCTCAAAGCGCGTCGCATTCTCATCAAAAATGTCGCCGGAATGCATCGTTTGCTGGCAAACTGTGTTCGCCTGACCGTAGGGTTGCCCTCGGAAAACGACGCCATGATGGCTGCGTTGTCCGACATCCTGCGTGAACCCCTCAAACTCCAAGCTGAATGAACGCTCCCGACATGGTCGCAGCCAACCCCTGCGATGACCGCGTGGCCGAAGTGTCGCGCCACACTGCCGAGACCCAGATCACTGTGCGCGTCAACCTGGACGGCACGGGCAAGGCCAAGCTGCATACCGGCATCGGTTTCTTCGACCACATGCTGGACCAGATTGCGCGCCATGGCCTGATCGACCTCGACATTCATGCCGTGGGCGACCTGCACATTGACGGCCACCACACGGTCGAAGACGTCGGCATCACCCTGGGGCAGGCCGTGGCCAAGGCTGTGGGTGACAAGAAGGGCATTCGCCGCTACGGCCATGCCTATGTGCCGCTGGACGAAGCCTTGTCGCGGGTCGTGATCGACTTTTCCGGGCGGCCGGGGCTGCATATCGATATCCCTTTCACCTCGGGCAGCATCGGTGGGTTTGATACCCAGCTGACCTACGAGTTCTTCCAGGGCTTCGTGAACCACGCTGGCGTGACCCTGCACATCGACAACCTGAAGGGCGTCAATGCGCACCACCAGTGTGAAACCGTGTTCAAGGCGTTTGCCCGCGCCATGCGTGGCGCGCTCGAGCGCGATCCCCGTATGACCGGGATCATCCCTTCCACCAAAGGCTCTCTGTAAGCGGCCGCGTGACATTCCTCTCTTGATGCCATGAGCCAGACCTCCACCGTTGCCGTCATCGATTACGGCATGGGTAACCTGCGTTCCGTTTCCCAGGCCGTCGAACACGCGGCACAGGGCCTCGACGTGCGTGTTGTCGTCACCAATGATCCCGATGTGGTCCACGCTGCCGACCGTGTGGTCCTGCCAGGGCAGGGCGCCATGCGTGACTGCATGCGTGAGTTGCGCGAAGCCCACCAGGGCGGTTTGCTGGCCGCCGTGCTGGACGCCGCTGCCCGCAAGCCGCTGATGGGCGTGTGTGTCGGCATGCAGATGCTGCTGGACCACTCCGAAGAGCAGGACACGCCTGGTCTGGGGCTGATTCCCGGGCGCGTGATCCGCTTCCGTCTGGAAGGCCGCACCCAGGCTGATGGCAGCCGCTACAAGGTGCCACAGATGGGCTGGAACCGCGTGTCCCAAAGCCGCCACCCAGGTGTCTGGGGCGGCGAACCCCACCCGGTGTGGGGGGGCATTCCCGACGAAAGCTACTTCTACTTCGTGCACAGCTACCACGCCGTCGTGGACAATCCCCAGCACAGTGCAGGGGAAACCGACTATGGGGTTCGCTTTACCTCGGTGGTAGCGAGGGATAATATTTTTGCCACGCAGTTCCACCCCGAAAAAAGTGCCCAGCATGGTCTGGACCTGTATCGGAATTTCCTGCGCTGGAACCCCTGATCCTTCTTTTTTCTTTTTCCCACCTCCCGTAGCAAAGACATGCTGCTGATTCCTGCGATTGACCTGAAAGACGGCAAGTGCGTGCGCCTCAAGCAAGGCGACATGAACGATTCCACCACCTTTGGCGAGGATCCCGCCGCGATGGCCCGACGCTGGCTCGATGCGGGGGCCAGGCGCCTGCATCTGGTGGACCTCAATGGCGCGTTTGCCGGCAAGCCCGTCAACGAAGCTGCCATCAAGGCCATCCTCAAGGAGGTGGGCGAAGAGATCCCCGTGCAACTGGGTGGCGGCATCCGTGACCTCGACACCATCGAGCGCTATCTGGACGGCGGCCTGAGCTACGTCATCATCGGCACCGCCGCGGTGAAAAACCCCGGGTTCCTGAAGGACGCTTGCACGGCCTTTGGCGGCCACATCATGGTGGGTCTCGACGCCAAGGACGGCAAGGTCGCAACGGATGGCTGGAGTAAGCTTTCCGGGCATGAAGTGGTCGATCTCGCCAAGAAGTTCGAAGATTACGGCGTCGAAGGCGTGATCTACACCGACATCGGCCGTGACGGCATGCTGTCGGGCATCAACATCGACGCCACGGTGAAGCTGGCGCAGGCCTTGAGCATCCCCGTCATTGCCTCCGGCGGACTGTCCAACATCGCCGATATCGAAGCCCTGTGCAAGGTCGAGGATGAAGGCGTTGAAGGCGTCATCTGCGGTCGTGCCATCTACAGCGGCGACCTCGATTTCGCAGCAGCTCAGAAGCGCGCCGACGAACTCAACGGCAGCGAAGGCTGATCGTCGTGCTGGCCAAACGCATCATTCCCTGCCTGGATGTCACAGGCGGTCGGGTCGTCAAGGGTGTCAATTTCGTTGAGCTGCGTGACGCCGGAGATCCGGTCGAGATCGCAGCCCGCTACAACGAGCAGGGCGCTGACGAACTCACCTTCCTGGACATCACGGCCACCAGCGATGGGCGCGACCTGATCCTGCACATCATTGAAGCCGTGGCCAGCCAGGTTTTCATCCCGCTCACAGTGGGTGGTGGGGTGCGTACCGTCGAAGATGTTCGCCGCTTGCTCAATGCCGGCGCCGACAAGGTCAGCTTCAACTCGGCCGCGGTAGCCAATCCGCAGGTCATCCGTGATGCTTCGGACCGCTACGGCTCGCAGTGCATCGTGGTGGCCATCGATGCCAAGCGGCGTCAGGGCGATGACCTGGCAGTGCGTGGTCCCGGTTGGGATGTCTACACGCATGGCGGCCGCAAGAATGTGGGCCTGGATGCCGTGGCATGGGCTCGGCAGATGGCCGAATTCGGCGCCGGCGAGATCCTGCTGACCAGCATGGACCGCGACGGCACCAAGGTGGGTTTCGATCTCGAGTTGACCCGCGCGGTGAGCGATGCCGTCAATGTGCCGGTGATCGCCTCGGGCGGTGTCGGCAACCTGGATCACCTTGCAGACGGTATCCAGAAGGGCGGGGCTGATGCGGTGCTGGCTGCCAGCATCTTCCACTACGGTGAGTACACCGTGGCGCAGGCCAAGCAGCTGATGGCCGACCGGGGCATTCCGGTTAGGCTGTAAACCAGACAGGGCCCTTTGGGGCCCTTTTTCATGCCGGGTTGTCGATCTCGATGAACTCGTGTGCGAGACCCAGTTCGGTGGCCAATGCCGCACCCAGTGCCTGTACGCCGTAACGTTCCGAGGCATGGTGGCCGCAGCCGATGAAAGCGACACCGGTTTCCCGCGCGTAGTGGGCCTGGGGTTCCGAGATCTCCCCCGTGAGAAACACGTCTGCACCGGCTGCGATGGCCCCCTCGAAGAAGCCCTGAGCGCCGCCACTGCACCAGGCAACGCGGCGCAGCTCCCGACCGTCTCCTGGTACCACCACGGGCTCGCGCCCGCTCAGTTGGCGCACCTGAAGTGCCAGCGACTGGATGTCCTGATAGGCGCCCGCCGAGCCGATGAAGCCCAGATTCTGGTCGCCAAAACGGCCATCCGCTGTCAGACCCAGGCGTTGCCCCCATTGGGCGTTGTTGCCCAGCGTGGGGTGCGCGTCCAGCGGCAGGTGGTAAGCCAACAGATTGATGTCGTGGGCCAGCAGCAGACGCAGGCGTTCTTTCATCCACCCGGTGATGCGGCCATCATGGCCTTTCCAGAACAGGCCATGGTGAACCAGAATGGCATCGGCCTTGGCTGCGATGGCGGCTTCGATCAGTGCACGGCTGGCAGTGACCCCCGAGATCACGCGGCTGATCTCGCGCTTGCCTTCGACCTGCAGCCCATTCGGCCCATAATCCTTGAAACGTGAGGCCTCCAGCACCATATCGAGATGGTCAAGCAGGGTATGTCGGTCGATCACGGTCATTCTTTCCTGTCCTGTTCAAACTCAGTTCCATGCGGAAACTTTGGCTCATTTTCTCCCAGACTGTCACGGTCGCGTTGGCCGTGATGTTCGTGGTTGCCACGCTCAAGCCGGAATGGCTCCGTCGTCCTCCATGGGCCTTGATGGACACGGCTCCGCCGGTCGTCGTCAAGCAGACCGACATGCCTGCAGGCAAAGGGGTCGCTGCGCCCTACAGCTTCAGTGCAGCGGCTCGGCGTGCAGCGCCTTCGGTGGTCAGTGTGGTGACCAGCCAGAATGCGGCGGCACATGGTCGCAATTCGGACCCCTGGTTCCGCTATTTCTTTGGTGACCAGGAAGACCAGCCTCAGTCCGGCGTTGGTTCGGGTGTGATCGTGTCGTCCGATGGCTACGTGCTGACCAACAACCATGTGGTCGAGCGCATGGACGACATCCAGGTCATCCTGAGCGATGGGCGCAAGGCCAAAGCCAAGGTCATTGGTGCCGATCCGGAAACCGATCTGGCGGTCCTGCACATCCAGCTCGACAAGTTGCCGGCCATCACCTTCGGTAACTCGGATGCGTTGCAGGTCGGTGATGCTGTGCTGGCCATTGGCAACCCCTTTGGCGTGGGCCAGACCGTGACGGCAGGGATCGTCAGTGCGCTGGGGCGCAATCAGCTGGGCATCAACACCTTTGAGAACTTCATCCAGACCGATGCTGCCATCAACCCTGGCAACTCGGGCGGTGCGCTGGTCGATGTGACCGGCAACCTGATGGGCATCAACAGTGCGATCTACTCACGTTCTGGTGGCAGCCTGGGTATCGGTTTTGCCATTCCCGTGTCGACCGCACGCAATGTGATGGAGAGCCTGATCCGCGACGGACAGGTCACCCGTGGCTGGATCGGCGTGGAGCCGCGTGACCTGACACCGGAAATTGCAGAGACCTTCAATCTGCCGGTTCGCGAAGGCGTGTTGATCACCGGCGTGCTGCATAACGGCCCCGCCGCGCAGGGTGGTATCCGTCCGGGCGATGTGGTCGTGCAGGTGGCTCAGACACCGGTGGCCAATACAGCCCAGTTGCTCAACGCCGTTGCGGCACTCAAGCCCGGTCAGAAAGCGGCCATTCAGGTCCAGCGCAATGGCCAGGCTGTGGCACTCAGTGTCGTGGTGGCGCAGCGGCCTCGTGTCACAAGGCCGACCGCCAACAGCGGCAATCAGGAAGAGTGAGTCGAGTCGGTGGCAGCGGCATCCTGCTCGCTGTCACTGTCGCTGGCCTTGCCACCGGCCAGTTGGGCCGCCCAGATGCCCACTTCGTAAAGCAGGATCATGGGCACGGCGAGTGCCAGTTGGGAGACCACATCAGGCGGGGTCACCACGGCAGCGACCACGAAGGCGATCACGATGAAATAGCTGCGGAACGCCTTGAGCTTGGCAACCGAGACGATGCCCATGTGTGCCAGGATGACCAGCACCACAGGCACTTCGAAGGTGGCGCCAAAGGCCAGGAACATGTTCAGCACGAAGCTCAGATAGGCTTCGATATCTGGCGCGGCCGTGATCGACTTGGGTGCAAAGCTCTGGATGAACTTGAAAACCTGGCCGAATACGAAGAAGTAGCAGAAGGCGACGCCCGCAAAGAAGAGCAGGGTGCTGGAAATGATCAAGGGCATCACCAGCTTCTTCTCGTGGTTGTACAACCCCGGGGCAATGAAGGCCCACAGCTGGTAGAGGATGACAGGCAGGGCCAGCAAAAAGGCCGTCATCATGGTGATCTTGATGGGCACCATGAAGGGCGAGATCACACTGGTGGCAATCAGTGTCGTGCCCTTGGGCATGTGGGCGACCAGCGGCGCCGCCAGCATGTCATACAGGCCCGACGGGCCTGGATAGATGGCAAGCACCACAAATGCCACGGCCATGGCGAGCAGCGCCTTGACCAGTCGATCGCGCAGTTCGATCAGGTGGGTGACGAAGGGCTGTTCAGTGCCCTCCAGTTCATCTGGGCGTTGGTCGTTGTCGCTCACGGGGTGTTTTGAATCGAGTGTTAGCGCTGGGGCGGGCGAAAACGGGCTACCCGGGCCGCACCCGACTGGACATGGCGGCGTACACCATGCTGTTGTTTGTACCAGATGGGCATGGCGGTGCGTTTGATCCGCCAGTTCTTGCGGACTGGTTGCCCATAGCTCGGCGTGGTCGACGACTCGCCGGCGTAGAAACTGTCACCGGTGCTGTCCGCAGAAGACGACAAGGCCGATTGCACCTCTGTCTGTACCTCTGAGACGCTCTCGGAAACCGATTGCTGCACGGTGCGGGCGGCGTCCTCGACACCGGATTTGAACTTCTTGAGCTCTTCCAGTTCGATGGATCGGTTGACCTCCGTTTGGACCTGCGCCACATAGCGTTGCGCTTTGCCAACCAGCAGGCCGACCGTACGGGCCACACGCGGCAGCTTTTCCGGGCCGATGACGATGAGCGCGACCGCCCCGATCAGGGCGATCTTGTCAATGCCGAAATCAATCATGAGTGCACGAGGCCTTTACTCAGGCGTGCAGTTCAGGATTTGGTTTTGGCTTCAACGTCAACCGTGTTGCTGTCCGTCTTGGCAGCGTTGGTGACTTGCTGGGCACTGTTGGCGTCGGCGGTGGTGCCATCGCGCATGCCATCCTTGAAACCCTTCACGGCCGAACCCAGGTCGGTGCCGATGTTCTTGAGCTTCTTGGTGCCAAAGACCAGCATCACGATGATCAGCACGATCAGCCAGTGCCAGATGCTGAAAGAACCCATTTGCTTACTCCTAAAAGGTCAGGGGACCTGAAACGTATCAGCTGGTATGCAAGTCGCATACCGGAAACCGCGATTGTGGTCCGGATTGGTGCAGATTATGTGACGGTCTCGTCGTCTCTGCATCATGTGAACGACGTATGGCTTATTTTGTTTTTCGCATGGCGAATTCCTCAAGGCCGGACAGGCCTTCACGCCGAGCGAGTTCGTTGATCACATCCTGTGGCCCGAGGCCCAGGTGGGCCATGGCCACCATCGAGTGAAACCACAGGTCGGCCATCTCGCCAACCAGGGCCTTGTGGTGTTCCGGGCTGGCCTGGACAGCCATGTCCTTGGCTGCCATCACGGTCTCGGTGGCTTCTTCACCCACCTTCTTCAGGATGGCGTCCGTGCCCTTGTGAAACAGGCGTGCCACGTAGCTCTTGTCCGGGTCGCCACCCTTGCGGGATTCAATCACTGCAGCCAGACGCAGCAGCACATCGGCGGGGGGAAGGTTGTCTGCCATGGGCTGCCTCACTTGTAGATATTGCCGGGATCCTTGAGCACCGGGTCAACGCTGACCCACTGCCCATGTTCATATTTCTGGAAAAAGCAGCTGTGGCGTCCGGTGTGGCAGGCGATGCCGGGTGTATGGCCCAGTTGCTCCACCTTCATCAGCACCACGTCGTTGTCGCAGTCCAGGCGAATGTCAAGCACCTTCTGCGTGTGGCCGGACTCTTCGCCCTTGTGCCACAGGCGTTGGCGCGAGCGGCTCCAGTAGACGGCCTCACCCAGCTCGGCCGTTTTGGCCAGCGCTTCGCGGTTCATCCATGCAAACATGAGCACGTCGCCCGTGCTCGCTTCCTGTGCGATGACCGGCACCAGGCCGTTGTCATCCCACCGAATCTCATCTAGCCAGTTCATAGGCGCAAGTGTAGCAACTGGCCCCCATGACCCTGGTGGCAGCGTGCACAGGCAACGACAATAGCGTGATGAACGAAGCACAACGCGCATGCAGGCCCCTGGCCATCACGATGGGAGATGCCTGCGGCATCGGGCCGGAGATTGTCGCCAGGCTGTGGCTGGATCAGGCCATTCACTCGGCCCTGGTGGTGGGGAGCCCCGAGGTGATGCGCAGGGCGATGGATTGCGTCGCTGCGGCGCGAGGCTGCGCGGCGCCTCCTCAGGTCGTGGCGCTGGAGCGAGCTGAAGACTGGTTGGCGTTGCCCGCAGGTGCCATGCCGGTCTGGGCCCCGCCAGGTCTGCCTGCCGATCTGCTGGCGGCCCCACTGGGACAGATCGACGAGCGTGCCGGGCGTGCCGCAGCGGTGTGCATCCGGGCCGCGGTTCGCCTGGCGCAAGCGGGTGTCGTGGCCGGCATGGTCACAGCCCCCTTGCACAAGGAGTCGCTGGCCCTGGCGGGCGAAAGCTATCCCGGGCACACCGAATTGCTGCAGGCAGAAGGGGCCCCGGCTGGTCAGCCGCCTGCGCCGGTACGCATGATGCTGGCCAATGACCAGCTCAAGACGGTGCTGGTCACCATCCACGTCTCATTGCGCCAGGCCATTGAGGGGGTGACCTATGACGCCGTGCTGGAGACCTTGCGCATCACCCACCGCAGTGCCCGCTTGTGGGGGCAGCCTGCACCGAGGATCGCTGTCGCAGGCCTGAATCCGCATGCGGGTGAGGGTGGGCTGTTTGGCGATGAAGAGCTGCGCATCATTGGCCCCGCTATCGAGGCAGCCCGGGCTGAGGGCATCCAGGCGTCCGGGCCGCATGCGCCAGACACGGTGTTCATGCGTGCACGCCATGCGCCGCCCGCCCATCCGGGCGAGTTCGACGTGGTGGTGGCGATGTACCACGACCAGGGGCTGATCCCGGTGAAGTACATGGGGCTGGATCAGGGTGTGAATGTCACCCTGGGTCTGCCCTTCGTGCGTACCAGTCCGGACCATGGCACCGCGTTTGATCTGGCAGGAACGGGCCGAGCCGACCCCTCCAGTCTGCTAGAGGCATGGCGCATGGCGCGCCAGCTTGTCGATGCTTACGCAGCAGTCTTGCCGGATGACAGCTCGGCCAGCTGACGGCGCGCCCGTGCGGTGGCCCGTTCGAGCAATTCCGCCTGTTCGAAAGCCTTGAACCGACCGCTGTCGCACATCTTGGCGAGGGTGCGGCCCGTCAGGGAGATGGTCTGTTTGTGCTGGTGGCCGTGCGTGAAGATGAAAAAAGTGCGGCCTTCGCTCACCCAGGTCAGTCGCACCCGTTTCCATTGACCCTGCATCAGCATCTGGTAGGCCGTGCCCTTGTTGATGTGGTGCACCAGTTGCATCCCGGCCGTCGGCGGAGGTGGCGTGTCGAGATTGATATCCAGCTCGGAGAGCGTGGGGTCTTCTGGCGCAGCCCCAATCGTCAGATCAATGTCCAGCGGGTCGTCGGCTGAAGGCAGGGCGGCTTCCGGGATGAAGCCGGCAGATTGGACTTCTTCGGCTGACAGGGCGGTGACAACCGTGAGGGTTGAGGCCTCCTCCAGGTTGTCTGCCATCACCGGCAGCGGGTCATTGGCAGCCTCATCCCGCGAGGGGATGGCCAGTCGGTCCACCTTGTTGAGCTGCTGCTCCATCAGGCGGGTGGTGAGGTCGTGCGGCGGCTGTGCCTTGAGTGCTTCCGCGTGGGCCGGAAGCAGTTTCGAGAAGAAATCCTGGCGGGCTTCTTCTGGCCACTGGATCATGGACAGACCTTCGTTGAGGTCCTTCATGAGTTGGGGCAGCTTGATCAGGAAATCGCGCCGCAACTGCGGGCTGCCCTTGGGCTGGATGCTGACAGCCAATTCCCGACCGGCCTTCTTTATGCGGGTGGACAGCGGCGAGTCCATGCCGTCCCGTGTGGCGGCCATCACCTGGACCTGGCTCCAGATCTGGGTGAGGAATTCGCGCACGAATTCCGGCATGTCAATGTCCGCCAGCTCGCGCTTGAGCAGCTGCATGTAACGCTGCTGCACGCGCAGATCGGCTTCCTTGCCACTCAACAGAGCGGCCACAGCCGCACTTTCCGCACTTTCCTGCTTGTTTTGTTCGTCGATGAAGGCTTCGAGCTCGGCGAGCTTGGCCTCATAGAGGTCCATGCGGTCGAACTCGCCGTCCACGACATCGTCAATCAGGGACTTGACACGGGCCAGGCACGCCGGCCCCATGCCCTCCAGGCTGTCATCGAAGGCCGCTGACAGGGTGGCAATGCGGTTCACGAAGCGCCGAACCGGGTGCTTGCGTGAATTGAAGAAGCTCATGTCCTGCATGGCCACCCGCAAAACGGGCAGTTGCAGTCGAGCGATCTGGCGCGCCATCTGCGGCGGCACCTTGGGGTCGGACAGCACCTGATCGAACAGCGCTGCCACGATGTCGATCACCATCTGGCTCAGTGCCGCACCACCGCTGGCCTGTACCAGCTCATCTCGGTGGGCTCTGATCAGATTCGGGGCCATCATTTGCAGCCCGAACAGTTCGCTACCACCCGGTCCGACCAGGGTGCCAGGCGAGGTGCCGCCCCATCCTGCACCCATGGGGGTGGGCTGGGTTTCCTGGCCATCACCCGCAGGGGTGTGGTTGAGCTGGCGGATGAGCGCGGTCAGGTTGGCTGCCGCCATGGCATTGCCGCTCAAGGGCGCGGCCTGAGCTGCTGCGGCACCCCAGCCGGATGGGCCGGCACCCCAGCCGGACTGGCTGCTGCCGCCGGCGCCCAGCTCCCCGCCAGGCATGGCGACCCCGAACATCTCGCTCAAGGCCTTGGCTGCGCGCCGCTGGGTATCCAGCGGAACCGGCGCACTGTGACCGCCGCCCTGGCTACCGCCATGACCGGATGCGGTTCCGAGCTGTCCCGGTGAGGTCAGCGGACCGCTCTGGCTGCGTGGGCCGCTGTGAATCTGGCCCGGGCTGGTCGAGCTGGCGCCGCTGCTGCCTCGTTGGCGATGCATGGCAGGCGCGGCAGGCACAACACCTTGTGCCTTCAACTGGCCTACGGCGTGTTGGTAGCAGCCCGCCAATGTCGGTGCAAACAGGCGGGTGATGTGTTGCGCCAGTGTCTTGATGACCTCATCGTCCTGGCTGACGTGGGAGAGTGCCTCCAGCAGGGCGTAGGTGACGACTTGCGGACGCAGGGGGTTGTGCTCGACCAGGGTGTCATCCAGCAGTGTGGACAGGTGGTCGTGCAAGGCTTTGAAATCTGCATCGCACTCGTGTGCGAGCGACTGGGCCAGGCGCTCCGCAATGACATTGCGCTCGACCTGGGCGTTGTCCACCAGGCTCAGAGAGTCCCAGTCGGTTTCGGCATAGGCTGCGCCACCGGACGCCTTGCGGCGCGCGTCCTTGTCAGTGCGCTGCTGCAGCTCCTTGGCAAAAGCCTGGTTGAGGGCATTGGTGCGGCGTTGCAGGTCGAACTGCGCATTCATCAGCAACTGCCGTTGGGCGTTGCTTGTCGTGCTGCTGGCCAGCAGGCCCAGCTGGGCAGACGCCTTGTCGACGGCCTCCACCATCCCCACCTGGATGCGGCTCAGGCAGGCCTGCAGGATGGGGTCTAGTCGGGGGTCGATCACGGGGCGGTCCAGTACGGTGTGAAGGTCATGCTGTTACTTCCCAGCACTGTCCCACAAGGGACTGCCATTCTTCGCGTCGTATCGTTGACAGGCGCGACATACTTCATCAATTTTTCAAACTGTCACGATTGTCACGGCTTTACACGCACGGAAAGTCGCGTAACTGCAGCAAAAGTGGTGTTGATGGCGTTGTTTCCACCTGTCAGTCGTTCACGTAAAGCTCGCATGGGTCGTGCGCCTTCCTAAACCTTTTATTAGCCGAAAGTATTGACGTATTTCTAATCCTGTCAATTTTCTGCTTTGTAAAGTTGGGGCGGTGTCCAGATCGTGACGGTGTCGCACAGCTTCGGTCGGCATTGCGCTGATTTGTGGTGCCGACCTCCGCTAGAATTCTGGGTTGACCCCCAAACTATAGTCATCGTCCCAAAGGAAACCATGAGCAACCAGCCAGTGGATCAAAGCCGCCGGACGTGGGTGACCATCGCCTGCATCGCCGGTGGCGCAGGTGGTGTGGCCACCGCCGTGCCGTTCGTCTCTACCTTCCAGCCCTCGGAGCGTGCCCGTGCTGCCGGTGCCGCCGTCGAAGCGGACATCAGCGCGCTCAAACCCGGTGAGATGATGACCGTGGAATGGCGTGGCAAGCCCGTCTGGATCGTGCGTCGCACCCCCGAGCAACTTGCCGAGCTCGACAAGATCGCCAGCGAACTGGTTGATCCGAAGTCCGAGCGCAAGCCCAACGAACTGACGCCTGAATACGCACGCAATGTGCATCGTTCGATCAAGCCCGAGTACCTGGTGGCCGTCGGTATCTGTACCCACCTGGGCTGCTCGCCTTCTGCCAAGTTCAAGTCGGGCCCGCAGCCTTCGCTGCCGGACAACTGGCCGGGCGGCTTCCTGTGCCCTTGCCACGGTTCGACCTTCGACCTGGCTGGCCGTGTGTTCAAGAACAAGCCGGCTCCAGACAACCTGGAGATCCCCCCGCACATGTATCTGTCTGACACCAAGCTCCTCATTGGTGAAGACAAGAAGGCCTGATCGGAGATAAACAATGGCTGAATTCAAGCAAGCGCCTGCGGGCGCCTCGGCGGGCGAGAAGTTCATGACCTGGATCGACAATCGATTCCCGGCCACGAAGATGTACAAGGAGCACATGTCCGAGTACTACGCGCCGAAGAACTTCAACTTCTGGTATTTCTTCGGTTCGCTGGCCATGCTGGTGCTGGTGATCCAGATTGTGACCGGTATCTTCCTGGTCATGAACTTCAAGCCGGACGCTGCCGTGGCTTTTGCCTCGGTCGAATACATCATGCGTGATGTGCCCGGCGGCTGGATCATCCGCTACATGCACTCCACTGGGGCTTCCGCCTTCTTCGTGGTGGTGTATCTGCACATGTACCGTGGTCTGATCTACGGCTCCTACCGCACACCGCGTGAACTGGTCTGGATCTTCGGTTGCCTGATCTTCCTGTGCCTGATGGCCGAAGCCTTCATGGGCTATCTGCTGCCCTGGGGCCAGATGTCGTACTGGGGTGCACAGGTGATCATCAACCTGTTCTCCGCCATTCCGTTCATCGGTCCGGATCTGGCCATCCTGATCCGTGGTGACTACGTGGTCGGCGACGCCACCCTGAACCGCTTCTTCTCGCTGCACGTGATTGCCGTGCCGCTGGTCCTGCTGGGCCTGGTGGTGGCGCACATCATTGCGCTGCACGAAGTGGGTTCCAACAACCCCGATGGCGTCGAGATCAAGCAAGGCCCGAAGGATGCCAACGGTCACCCGCTGGACGGCATTCCCTTCCACCCCTACTACTCGGTGCACGACATCGTGGGTGTGGCAGGCTTCCTGATCTGCTTTGCTGCGGTGATCTTCTTCGCACCTGAGCTGGGTGGCTACTTCCTGGAGTACAACAACTTCATTCCGGCCAACCCGATGCAGACGCCGCCGCACATTGCGCCGGTGTGGTACTTCACCCCGTTCTACTCGATGCTGCGTGCCACGACCGATGTCATGGTCAACGTGCTGAGCGTGATCGTCGGTCTGGCTGCCGTGCTGAACTTCATCAAGGGCAAGGGCGCAGCCAAGTCCAAGGTGATGGTGCTGGTGGCTGGCATCGTGGGTGTGCTCCTGCTGAAGACCTTCGAGGCCAAGTTCTGGGGTGTGGTGGTGATGGGTGGTGCCGTGATCATCCTGGCCTTCCTGCCCTGGCTGGACAAGAGCCCGGTGAAGTCGATCCGCTACCGTCCGACCTGGAACAAGGTGCTGTATGCCGTGTTCGTGGTGATCTTCGTGGTGCTGGGCTACCTCGGCATCCAGCCTCCTTCCGAGGTGGGCACCCTGATCGCTCAGGCCGGTACGCTGTTCTACTTCGGCTTCTTCCTGCTGATGCCCTGGTGGAGCCAGATCGGTACGTTCAAGCAAGTGCCTGAGCGCGTGAACTTCAAGCCCCACTGATCGCCTGCACGAGAGAACCAACATGAAGAAAATTCTTGCCTCTTTGCTGGCCTCCCTCGCCCTGCTGGGCGGTGCCCAGGCCAACACCGAGCTGGTGCTGGACAAGTTCCCCAAGGAGCGTGTCTCTGACCTGGCTGCCCTGCAAAACGGTGCCAAGCTGTTCGTCAACTACTGTCTGAACTGTCACGCCGCAGCCTTCATGCGCTACAACCGCATGAAAGACATTGGCCTGACCGATCAGCAGATCAAGGACAACCTGCTGTTTGCCACCGACAAGGTGGGTGACACCATGACCGTGGCGCTGAATGCCAAGGATGCCAAGGAATGGTTCGGCGCGACCCCGCCGGATCTGACCTTGGTGGCCCGCTCGCGCGCCAGCGCTTCGGGTACCGGTGCCGACTACCTGTATACCTACCTGCGTTCGTTCTACCGTGACGACACCCGTCCGACCGGCTGGAACAACCTGGTGTTCCCCAACGTCGGCATGCCGCACGTGCTGTGGGAGTTGCAGGGTCAACGCGTGGCCAAGTTCGTGGACGAAGCTGATCCGCATGATCCTTCCAAGAAGGTGAAGCACTTCGAAGGTTTCGAAGAAGTGACCCCTGGTAAACTCAAGCCTCAGGAGTTCGACTCCGAAGTGGCTGATCTGGTTGCCTTCCTGCAATGGATGGGTGAACCGGCTCAGGGTCAACGTGTGAAGATCGGTTTTGGCGTGCTTGCATTCCTGGCGGTCTTCTTCGTGATCGCCTGGCGTCTGAACGCTGCTTTCTGGAAAGACGTCAAGTAATCCGGTAAAGCTGCGCACCGGTTGCCCGGTGTGCGCCTGACGCGCAGTGGCTTTCCTCTTCGGAGGGGCCTCTGCGCTTCATTGTTTTCTGGTGTTCGCACCCTACATAATCACAATCAGTCTCTCAGGAGCCTCCCGCCATGATGGTGCTTTACTCCGGAACGACCTGCCCTTATTCGCACCGCTGCCGTTTTGTGCTGTTCGAGAAGGGCATGGATTTCGAAATCCGTGACGTCGATATCTTTGCCAAGCCTGAAGACATCGCCTTGATGAACCCGTACAACGAGGTGCCCATCCTCGTCGAGCGCGACCTCATCCTGTACGAATCTCACATCATCAACGAGTACATCGATGAACGTTTCCCGCATCCTCAACTGATGCCTGGTGACCCGGTTGCGCGTGCCCGCGTTCGTCTGTTCCTGCTGAACTTCGAAAAGGAGTTGTTCGCCCATGTGAACACCCTCGAAGGTCGCGGTGGCGTCAAGGCCAGCGACAAGCAACTGGAGAAGGCTCGCTCGCAGATTCGTGATCGACTGACGCAGCTTGCTCCGATCTTCCTGAAGAACAAGTACATGCTTGGCGACGACTTCTCGATGCTGGACGTCGCCATCGCTCCGCTGCTGTGGCGCCTGGATTACTACGGTATCGAGCTGTCCAAGAACGCCTTGCCGCTGCTGAAGTACGCTGAACGCATCTTCTCTCGCCCTGCCTATATCGAAGCGCTGACGCCTTCGGAAAAGGTGATGCGCAAGTAATCGCTTGCGTACTCAGCGAAATCCATGAGCACTTCAAACGACTCCAGCAGCCAGGGCACCTCAACCCGTCCGTACCTGATTCGTGCCTTGCACGAATGGTGCACGGACAACGGGTTCACACCCTATCTGGCGGTCTATGTCGATCGCTCGGTGCAGGTGCCGCAGGAATACGTCAAGAACAATGAAATCGTCCTCAATGTCAGCTACGAGGCAACCAGCCAGATGCAGTTGGGGAACGATTTCATCGAGTTCAAGGCGCGTTTCGGTGGTTCGGCACGCGAGATCATCGTGCCGGTGGACCATGTGATCGCCATCTATGCCCGTGAGAACGGGCAGGGCATGGCGTTTCCGGTGCCCACCCCGGTGTCGGACGAGGGTGACGACACGGCTGATGCCAGCGTGGAAGCACCTGGTGGCACCGTGGAGCCCTTGCCTGAAAAGGAAAAAGGCGCAGGCCTGCACTTGGCAGCAGCTTCGGCAGAAGAAGACAGTGGCGAAGATCCAACGGAGCCCCCTCCAGCCTCGGGTGGACATGGTGCTCGACCGGCCCTGCGTCGCGTGAAGTGATGATCTGACCGGAAGTCGCGCTACAATGCGCCCCACGCCGGCTTAGCTCAGTTGGTAGAGCAACCGCCTTGTAAGCGGTAGGTCGTCAGTTCGAATCCGACAGCCGGCACCACATTCATCCATGTTGTTTGGTCAACATGGCAAACAAAAGCCCCTCTAGAGGGGCTTTGTTGTTTCTGACTGGGGCCCGTTCTCAGGGCGCTTCGGCAGGGCTTGCCAGCAGGCGGTTGAGGTCCTGCAGGTCCTCGGGCTTCAGTGTGCCGGTGGCCTGGCGCAGCTTCACCCCAGCGACCAATACGTCGTAACGAGCCTTGTAGAGGTCTTTCTGGGTGTTGCTCAGCGAAGTCTGGGCATCCAGCACATCCTTGTTGATGCGTACGCCCACCTTGTAACCGGTCTGGGTCGCTTCCAGCGCCAGTTTGGCGGAGGACTCGGCCGCTTCGTAGGCATTGACTTGAGCAAGGCCGGATTGCACCCCGAAATACGCCTGGCGCACGCCCAGCGCGACCGAGCGCTGCGCATTGGCCAGGTCGTTTTCAGCCTTGCTTTCTTCAGACAGCGATTGCTTGATCTTGTTCTGAACCGAGAAGCCGGAGAACAGTGGCATGTTCAATTCAACGCCGATGGCTGATGTCGTGCCTACGCCATTGTTGGCCTGAACACTCACAGGCCCATCGATCGCCAGACGTGCAACCTGCGCGGTGAGGTCCACGGTTGGCAGATGGCCGGCCTTGGATTTGCTGGTTTCCAGGCGGGCGACATCCAGCGCGACTTTGGCCTTGCGAACGGCAGGGGAGGCTGCTGCCGTGTTGACCCAGGCCTCCGGGTCGGCTGGTGTCAGCGCAGGCAAGCTCACAGGCGTGTGCAGCGGGTCTGGCTGGACCTGGTTGCGCCCGACCAACTGGTCGAGCGCCAGCCCCTTGACCTTCAGGTCGTTGCTGGCGGCGATCACCTGGGCGTTCGCCAGGTCGTAGCGAGCCTGGGCTTCACGGGTATCCGTGATGGTGGCGTTGCCAACTTCGAAGTTTCGCTTGGCCAGGGCCAACTGTTCCGACAGGGCTTTCATATTGGCCTTGGCGGTGGTCAGCACGTCCTGGGCAGACAGCACGTCGAAATAGGCTTGCGTGACCCGGACAATCAGGTCCTGTTCGGCACTTTGCAGGTCGGCATCGGCGACGATCAGGGATTGTTCAAGCTGGCTGATGTTGGCGTCGTTCGTGCGGTTGAACAAGGCATAACGGGCGCCCAGTGCCAGCTGTTTATTGGTAGCCGAGGTGTCGTAACTCACCCCCGGTACCCCGGTGTCCAGTGAGGAATCCAGGTGCCAGCGCCGCGCGTAGCCCGTCAGGGCCACGCTAGGGTAGCGCAGGGCGCCCGTCTGGCTGTCAACCTTGTGCTGGACGGCCTCGGCGGCGTTGACCGCAGCCAGATAGGCCGCATCGTAGCCACGGGCGGCCTGGTACAGCGCCTGCAGCGATTCAGCCTGGGCGGCGGAACCGAGCACCATGCCGGTCATGACCAGCAACACCTTGCGCAAGGGTGATGGTACGGCCGGGGTCGACAGTTTGTCTGGCATGAGGGGTCCTTGGGGTGGCGCCAGTTCAGAGCTTGAACTGGCTGGGTTCGGCAAAGCCTTCGAGGCGGGGCGCCGTCGTGTCAAACAGCTCTTGACGGGTGAACTGGCCGTTGGCGACACGCGTGTACAGGGTGGCCTGCATGATGGGCTCCTGTCCGACGATGGCCAGCAGTCGGCCACCTTCCTTCAGTTGGTCCAGCAGAGCCTGAGGTACCACGGCCACCGAGCCGGTCAGCAAGATGGCGTCAAATGGGGCCTGGCCCGCGAGGCCGTTGGCGCCGCTGTCCTGCAGCACTTCGGCATTGTTGATGCCCGCCTGACGCAGATTGGTGCGAGCGGTGGCGACCAGGTCGGCCTGGCCTTCCAGGGCGGTCACGCGCTGGGCCTTGTGGGCCAGCAGGGCCGTGATGTAGCCGGTGCCGACACCAATTTGCAGCACGGTGTCGTGCTTGCTGAGGTTGAGGTCTTGCACCATGCGGGCTTCCACGCGGGGAGCGGGCTCGACGCGGCCATGGCCCAGGGGGATGTCGATGTCCATGAAGGCCATGCCACGGTAGGCCTGAGGCACAAAGTCTTCGCGGCGCACCGCGGACAACAGCGCGAGCACGGATTGATCCAGCACGTCCCAGGGGCGGACTTGTTGCTCAATCATGTTGAAGCGGGCTTGTTCGATGTTCATGGGAGCTTCCTGGCTACGGTCAGAGACAAAACAAAGACGAAAAACGCCATTTTAAGAAGTGGATGGCCTGCGGCGACGGAACCAGTTGGCAAGATCGTCGAGATAACAGTAAATGACGGGCACGACGACCAGTGTCAGCAGGGATGAGGCGATCACGCCACCGATCACGGCCTGCCCCATGGGGGCACGCTGTTCCTGGCCTTCCGCTGTGGCAAAAGCCAGGGGCACCATGCCGAAAACCATGGCCAGTGTGGTCATCAGAATGGGGCGCAGGCGTACCCGTGCTGCCAACAGCAGCGCTTCCCGGCGTGGCAGCGGCGGAGCGTCATCGCGGTCACCGCTGTGGCCCAGACGGGCCCGGTTCGCAAAGTCGACCAGCAAGATGGCATTTTTGGTGACCAGACCCATCAGCATGATGATGCCGATGATGGAGAACATGTTGATCGTTGAGCCAAAGGCCAGCAGTGTGACCACCACGCCGATCAGGGTCAGCGGCAGCGAGCTCATGAGCGCAATGGGCTGCAGGAAGCTGCGGAATTGCGAGGCCAGAATCATGTAGATGAAGATGACCGCCAGAGCCAGGGCCGACAGGGCATAGGCAAAGGATTCCTTCATGTCCTTGGTGGAGCCGCCAAAGCGGTAGCGGTAGCCAGATGGCCAACTGGTGTTGTCGAGCACCTGGCGGATGTCGGTAGATACCTCGCCCATGGAGCGGCCAGCGACGTTCGCCGTGATTTCCACTTCGCGGTTCAGGTCGCGCCGGTTGATCTGCGTAGGCCCATGACCTTCGTTGATGTCGGCGATCTGATGCAGGCGCACCACTTTGGCTGTGCCGGTGTCGTCCAGCCCGGTGATCAGGGGCAAGTTGCTCAGATCGGACGAGGTGCGGCGGAACGCCGGGCCGAGCGACAGCTTGACGTCGTAGTTTTCATCGTCAGCATCGCGCCAGGTGCCGACGGTCTTGCCTTCGACGAGGATGCTCAGGGCATTGCTGACCGAGCCGACGTTGAGCCCCAGGTCAGAGGCGGCTTCACGGCGCACGGCCACGTCCAGTGTGGGCTTGTTGGGCTTGAGGCTGGTGTCGAGATCGACCAGACCCGGGATGTGTCTCAGACGTTCCAGGGTGCCTTGCGTCAGGCGGTCCAGTTCCTTGAGGTTGGAGCCCTGAATGGATACCTGGATGGGCTTTTGCCCACCGACAGGGTCGAGCAAGCCCACATGTGTCACCGTGATGCCGGGTACCTTGGCCAGCAACTCGCGCAGAGGGGCTGACATCTGGTCGACGGTACGCTGGCGCAGGTCCCGGTTCTTCAGCCGCACATAGATGGACACCTGGTTGCGGCCCAGCACGGCGCCCGTGTTGATGGTGGCCAGGGTGTAGTCCACCTCGGGTTCCTTGCGGATCAGGGCCTCCACTTGTCGGGTGCGTGCTTCGGTCGATTCGATCGAGGAGCCCGCCGGTGTATAGAAGGTGACGGTTGTTTCGGAGTAGTCGGCGCGCGGCACGAATTCGGTGCCCATCAGGGGCATCAGAGCAAAGCTGCCGATCAGGCTGGCCGCGGCGATCAGCAGCGTCAGGGCAGGGTGGTCCAGCGCCCAGTTGAGCCAGTTTTGATATTGAGCCGCGAGCTTGTCCGTCCAGCGTTCCACCGTGGCGGTGAGTCGGCCCAGTGTGCGGTCATACAGCGAGTTGCCTGCAGGCGTCGCGGCATGGGGGGCATGGATGCTCGGGTCGTGCCAGACGCTGGAGAGCATCGGGTCAAGGGTGAAGCTGACGAACATCGAGATCAGCACCGCCACCACGATGGTCAGGCCGAACTCGTGGAAGAACTTGCCGATGATGCCGCCCATGAAACCGATCGGCAGGAACACGGCCACGATGGACAGGGTGGTGGCCAGTACCGCCAAACCGATTTCACGTGTGCCATCCAGCGAGGCGTCCATGGCGGACTTACCCATCTGCACATGGCGCACGATGTTCTCCCGCACCACGATGGCGTCGTCGATCAGCAGCCCGACACACAGGCTCAGGGCCATCAACGTGATCATGTTGATCGAAAAGCCCAGCGCGTTCATGAACAGGAAGGTGCCAATGATCGAGATCGGCAGGGTCAGGCCGGTGATGACCGTGGAGCGCCACGAGTTCAGGAAGAAGAACACGATGATGATGGTGAGCACGGCCCCTTCGATCAGGGTTTCACGTACGGTCGATACCCCGACGCGGATCTGGCGCGAGTTGTCTCTTGCTACATCCAGCTTCATGCCGGTGGGCAGCTCGGCCTGCAGCTCGACGAGGCTCTGTCTCAGGCCGTTGACGACGTCGAGGGTGTTTTCACCTTGTGATTTGAGGATGTCCAGGGCGATGGTCCGCTGCCCGTTGAGCAAGGCCAGGCTGTCGGTTTCCTGCGGGCCGTCCCGCACGTCGGCAACCTCACCGAGGTGGACGGGCTGGCCCTTGCGTGAGGTCAGTACCATCTGACGGAAATCTTCAGCACCTTTGAAGCGGGCATGGATCTGCACCACGCGGTCTTGCTGGCTTGTGCGCAGGCTGCCGGCCGGTTGCTCCTGGTTGTCTTGCCGCAAGACATTGAGAACCAGCTCCGGGGTGATGCCCAGGGCTTCCATGTCACGCGGACGCAGGTAGACATTGATTTCGCGTTTGAAGCCGCCCACCAGGGTGACGCTGCCGACGCCGGCCACGTTCTCCAAGCGCTTCTTGAGCACCTGGTCGGCGTACGTGGTCATCTCGAGTTCGCTGCGACTGTGGTCGGGCGAGGTGAGCGCCAGCGAGAAGATCGGGCGGTTGGCCGGATCGAAGCGCAGCACTTTCGGGTCCTTCACTTCATCTCGGAGCAGGGGCCTCAGCACGGCCACCTTCTCGCGCACGTCTTCGGCTGCGCGACGGGCATCCATGTCGAGGTTGAACTGGATGATGACGACCGATGATCCTTCGTACGAGCGCGAGTACAGCTGGCTGATACCGGCGACCGTGTTGACCGCTTCTTCGACCTTGCGGGTGACTTCGGTTTCGACGATTTCAGGTGATGCGCCGGGGTAGTCGATCTGCACGACCAGGGTGGGCAACTCGATGTCGGGGAATTGGTCCACCTTCAACCGCTGGAATGAAAACAGCCCCAGCACGACGAGCGCGGCCATGACCATGGTGGCCATGACCGGGTTGCCGATGGACAGTCGGGTGAACCACATGGTGCTCAGCGCTTTCCTGGCTGCCTGGCCAGCTGCACAGGGGTGCCTTCAGCCAGCAGGCCGACGTTGTCCTTGAGCACCCGGTCGCCAGCTTTCAATCCGCGCAGGATGATGACCACGGCATCGCGCTGCGTGTTCGGGTCTGCAGCCAGCGCAGACCGACCCGCTTCCACTGTCTGCCGGACCACCTTGTCGTCACGTACCACCTGAACGAACTGGCGACCGCCTTCACTGAGGATGACCGAACGGGGCAGTGCCAGCGCCGTGAGTTGGTCGGTGTGGATGGCGCCTTGTGCAAAGAGGCCATGCCTCAGGCCCGCTTGCGTGTCGAGGGCCACATAGACGGAAATGGCGCGAGTGGCTGCCGCCGCAGTGGGGTTGATGCGGGCGATATGCCCGGTCACGGGTTTGTCGAGCCCTTCTATATGCAGCACCACAGGGTGGCCGATGCGGACGGTGACCAGGTCCTGCGGGCTGACGCCGGCTTCCAGCTCGAGCTTGCTGAGGTCCACGATCTCGACGATCCGCCCATCGATCGATACGCGCTCGCCAGGTTGCGTCAGGCGTTGGGATACCTGGCCCGAAATGGGGGCCAGGAGGTGGGTGTCTTGCAGGGACTTGCGTGCCAGTTCGACTGCTGCCTCAGCCGCCTGCTGATTGGCGAAGGAAGAAGCCGCGTTCGAGATCGAGTTGTCCAGCGCAACCTTGGAGATGAACCCCTGTTGCACCAGCGCCTTGTTGTTGTCCAGGGCCTGCTGGGCGATCTGGTAGAGCGCTTTGGCGCTGGCAGCTTGTTCCTGCGCCTGTTTCAGTCGGGCCTGGTATTCCTGGGGGTCGAGCTCGCCGATGAGTTGCCCCTTGGTCACGGTGTCGCCCTCGCGGACGGTCAAGCGAAGCAGTTCGGCTGAAACCTTCGCTTTCACCATGGCCGTGGTGACGGCTTTCACAGTGCCCGTCACCGGTACGGTGCCAATGAGCGCCATGGGTTGCACTGTGATCCAGTCGCCTTCTTGCAGCGCGACGTAGCGGCTCGCGACACTGGCCGAACTCTGTGCCAGTTCCGTCTGGATGGCCTTCTTGTGCAGGATGGCGCGCGTGATGCCACCGACCAGCAGCAAAGACAGCGAACCAAGCAGAATCCAGCGTGTAGTGCGTTTCATGGTGTGGTGGGCTGCTTGAGCAGGCCGTGCAACAGCAAGTCCATCTGGGTGGCCAGAAAGGTCATCGGCTCCAGTGGCGCCGGGCTGATGGCGCACACCGATTCACAGTGGCGGTACAGCACCAGATACTGGATGGGCGCAATCAGGGCGTGCACCACGGATTCGGTGTTGACCGGCCGGAACTCGCCTCGTGTCACACCTCTGTCCAGTGCGGCGATGATGAGGGCATGAGACGGCTTCACGACCTCGTCAACATAGAACTGGACGATGTCAGGAAAATGATGGGCTTCGTTGAGAATGGGCAGCAGCAAGCCGGAAGGCTTGCCCGAGCCGACACGCTCCCACCAGTTCAAGGCCAGGTCGCGAATCAGGTCACCCGTATGGCCCTCATAGCGTCCGATGATGTCATGGCTTTCGCGGATGACGGCAGTCAGGTAGGTGCGGACGACTGCCTTGAACAGCTCTTCCTTGCTGGGGTAGTACAGGTAGAGCGTGCCTTTGGATACCCCGGCCAACTTCGCCACTTCTTCGGTACGGGTGCCAGCGAAACCTTTCTCGGTGAACAGCGTGAGCGCTGCCTCCAGCAACTCTTGAGGCCTTTCGGCCTTGCGGCGTTGACGGTGGCGCCCGACAGACTGGATGAGCGTCTTGACCGGGCAGGAGCTGGGTTGATCGGCGTTCAAGGTTGGATCGTTTGACGTTAACTGACTTGTCGGTCAGTAATGTAGCGGTGTCCTTCAGGACGGTCAATCCGGTTTCATGAATAATGAACTGCATGAGCCGACCACAAGCCCAACCCCGCAGCGCCTATGCGCGTTTCAGCACCATCACCACCCGGTGGATGGACAACGACATCTATGGTCACGTCAACAACGTGACCTACTACAGCTACTTCGATACGGCGGTGAACACCTACCTGATCGAAGCAGGGGTGCTCGATATCCATCAGGGCGAGGTGATTGGCCTGGTGATCGAAACGCACTGCAATTACTTCGCGCCGCTGACTTTCCCTCATCCGGTGGAAGCGGGAATCCGGGTGGCGCATGTGGGGCGCAGCAGTGTGCGCTATGAAATCGGCCTGTTTGAATCGGGCTCGGACACGGCCGCTGCCTGTGGGCATTTCGTTCACGTGTATGTGGACCGTGCCACGCGTCGACCCGTGACATTGCCCGAGCCTTTCGTTGCAGCCTTGCAGCGCATCCAGTTGTCTGCAGACTGATTCCATCTTCAGCTTTTCAGGAAGTACACACCATGAGCCAGTCCGTCTCGGTTCCGCGCCAGCCTGACCACATCAATTCCGACACCATGGCCGCTGTGGATCATGCGATCGACAGTCGCCGCTCCATTCGCGCATTCTTGCCCAAAGAGGTGGCGCGTCAGGACATCGAAGACATCTTGCGCCTGGCGGCCCGCGCGCCATCTGGTTCGAACACCCAGCCCTGGAAAGTGCATGTGCTGACCGGCGCATCGCGTCAGGGGTTGTCGGACAAGATCATGGCTGCCTACCTGGACCCTGCTCAGGCCGAACAACACAAGGAAGAGTACGACTACTACCCACCGCAGTGGGTGTCGCCCTACATCGACCGTCGCCGCAAAGTGGGCTGGGACCTGTATGGTTTGCTGGGCATTGCCAAGGGCGACAAGCCGCGCATGCAAGCGCAACAGGGGCGCAACTACACCTTCTTCGATGCGCCGGTGGGCCTGATCTTCACGGTGGACCGCGTGATGGGGCGGGGCAGTTGGCTGGACTACGGCATGTTCCTGGGCAACCTGATGACAGCGGCGCGCGCCCGCGGGCTGGACACCTGCGCACAGGCCGCTTTCAACCACTACCACCGCATCGTGGCCGAGCACCTCGGCCTGGCTGATTCGGAGATGGTCGTGGTGGGCATGGCGCTGGGCTATGCAGACCCGGCTGCCATCGAGAACACCTTGCTGGCAGACCGCGAGCCGGTGACCGCTTTCACCAGGTTCCACGCCTGAACTGGTTTCAAACGACTGTTATAGGAGGGTCATTCCCAATGGCATGAGGGGTGTTCTGACCATGATCATTGTCGAAATCTTTTCGCATTTTGAATGGAGTCGACGATGAGCCTGATGGGCCAGATGATGAACATGCCGTTGATGATTTCCTCGCTGCTCAAGCACGCAGCGCGGCACAACGGTGACGTGGAGATCGTGTCCAAGCGCGTGGAAGGCGACATCCACCGCACCACCTGGGGCGAGGTCGAGCTGCGCTCCCGCAAGCTGGCTCAGGCGCTGCAACGCCTGGGCTGCAAGCCTGGCGACCGCATCGGTACGCTGGCCTGGAATGGCTACCGCCACCTGGAGTTGTATTACGGTACCTCGGGTGCCGAGTTCGTTTGCCACACCATCAACCCGCGCCTGTTCCCACAGCAGATCGCCTGGATCGTCAACGATGCACAGGACAGCGTGCTGTGCGTGGACCTGAACCTGCTGCCCCTGGTTGAAAAGCTCATCGAACACGTGCCGTCGGTGAAAGCCGTGATTGCCATGGTGGGGCGTGAGCACATGCCGGCGCAAAGCGGCATTCCCAACCTGCTGTGCTACGAAGACTTGCTGGCTGCTGAAGACGGCAACTATGACTGGCCTGTGTTTGACGAGAACACCGCGGCCAGCATCTGCTACACCTCAGGCACGACGGGCAACCCCAAGGGGGCGGTCTATTCGCACCGCTCCACCATCTTGCACACCTATGCTTCGGCCATTCCTGAAGCCATCAACCTGGGTGCGACCGGTGTGCTGATGCCGGTGGTCCCCATGTTCCACGTCAACGCCTGGGGCACGCCGTATTCGGCTGCACTGATCGGCTGCAAGCTGGTGCTGCCAGGGCATCACCTGGATGGCGAATCGCTCTACAACCTGATGGAGCAGGAAAAGGTCACCATCAGCGCCGGTGTGCCCACCATCTGGCTGGGTCTGTTGAACCACGTCAAGTCCAAGGACCTGAAGTTCAGCACCTTCAAGACCACGGTGATCGGCGGTTCGGCTTGTCCGCCGGCCATGATCCGTACATTCGAAAACGACTACAACGTCGAGGTCATCCACGCCTGGGGCATGACCGAGCTGTCACCGATCGGTACGCTCAGCCGACTGAAGTCGAAGCACCTGGAGTTGCCCATCGAGTCGCGCCAGAAGATTCTGGAAAAGCAGGGCAAGGCCATCTACGGCATCGACATGCGCATCGTCGACCACGACGGGCAGGAATTGCCCTGGGATGGCAAGGCGTCTGGCGATCTGGAAGTCCGTGGCCACTGGGTGATCAACAGCTACTTCAATGTGGATGTGTCGCCCCTGCACGATGGCTGGTTCCCCACGGGTGACGTGGCCACCATCGATCCCGATGGCTATATGCAGATCACCGACCGCTCCAAGGACGTGATCAAGTCCGGCGGGGAGTGGATCAGCTCGATCGATCTGGAAAACGTGGCCATGGGTCACCCCGCCGTGCACGAAGCCGCAGCCATCGCCGCCTTCCATCCGAAGTGGGATGAACGTCCGCTGCTGGTGGTCGTCAAGCGCCCTGGCGCCGAGGTCACCCGCGATGAGTTGCTGGCCTTCTACGACGGCAAGATTCCCAAGTGGCAGGTGCCCGATGACGTCGTGTTCGTCGACGAAATCCCGCACACAGCGACAGGCAAGATCTACAAGCTGAAGCTGCGTGAAACCTTCGCCAGCCACAAGCTGCCGACCGCCTGATCAGTGCGCTGAAGGGCGCGTTGTACGCGCTCTTTTTTTGCGACCGAGATGACCGAATTCAAGGGACATCCCTGAAGCGACCCCCGGAAACAGGGGGCTAACCTGACAGTGGCTTCAATCCACAACCGAGGAGACATCAATGAACTTTCAACGTCGTGCCCTGAGTGTGTTTGTGGGCGCTTCCCTGTGCGCCGGTGCTGCATTTGCCCAGAAGGGCGAAACCGTGAAGATCGCGTGGATCGATCCCCTGTCCGGCCTGATGGCCAACATTGGCCAGAACCAGCTGCGCACGTACCAGTTCTTTGCCGAGAAGTTCAACGCCAACAACCCTGCTGGCGTCAAGTTTGAAGTGATCAGCATCGACAACAAGCTGTCGCCCGCTGAAAGCCTCAACGCCTTGAAGTCGGCCATTGACCAGGGCGCCCGTTACGTCGTGCAGGGCCTGGGTTCGGGTGCGGCGCTGGCGCTGGTCGACGCCATCAACAAGCACAATGAACGCAACCCCGGCAAGGAGGTCGTGTTCCTGAACTACGCGGCGGTCGACCCTGATCTGACCAACAGCAAGTGTTCGTTCTGGCACTTCCGTCTGGACGCAGATACCTCGATGAAGATGGAGGCCATGACCACCTACATCAAGGAGCGTCCTGAGATCAAGAAGGTCTACCTGATCAACCAGAACTATGCCCACGGCCAGCAGGTGTCGAAGTTTGCCAAGGCAACCCTGCAACGCAAGCGCCCTGACATCCAGATTGTTGGTGATGACCTGCACCCGCTGGCTCAGGTGCGTGACTTCGCTCCCTATGTGGCCAAGATCAAGGCATCTGGCGCTGACACGGTCATCACCGGTAACTGGGGTTCCGACCTGGCACTGCTGGTCAAGGCTGCCAACGATGCTGGCTTGAAGGCCAACTTCTATACCTATTACGCCAACTTTGGCGGCACCCCTACCGCGCTGGGCAAGAGCGCTGATGGGCGTGTCTTCCTCGTGGGCTACGCCGACTACAACATGGGTGGCGTTTACACACCGCTGGCCAACGAATACAAGAAGCGTTTCAACGACGACTGGTACACCGGCGCGGTCTACCACGCCTATTCGATGCTGACCACTGCCATGGCCAAGGCCAAGTCCACCGATCCGGTGAAAGTGGCGTATGCGATGGAAGGCTTGAAGTTCAAGAGCTTCAACGGTGAAGTGGAAATGCGCGCCAAGGACCACCAGTTGCAACAAGGCCTGTTTGTGGTGGGCTGGCAGCCGGTGAGCCCCAAGGCCAGCTACGACGTGGAAAACACGGGTATGACTTTCTCCAAGGTCAAGTACTTCGACCCGTATGTTTCCAGCACCCCGACCTCTTGCCAGATGAAGCGTCCGTCCTGATCTCCAGGCCGGTTTCGTCTTGATCTGATCCGGGCCCCGTTGGGGGCCCTCACAGCGTGCCTGCCCCTGGGTAGGCGGCGCCATGCCCTTTTGATGCTATGGAATCCCTGGTTGTCAACATCCTCAATGGGCTGAGCTCGGGTTTGCTCCTCTTCATGCTGAGTTCGGGCCTGACCCTGATCTTCAGCATGATGGGGGTGCTGAACTTTGCCCACGCCAGCTTCTACATGATCGGGGCCTATGTGGCCTATTCGGTCTCAGGCTGGCTGGGCTTCTGGCCCGCCCTGTTCATCGCGCCGATCATTGTCGGTTTGCTGGGGGCGCTGTTCGAGCGCTTCAGCCTGCGTCGTGTGCACCCATTCGGGCATGTGCCCGAATTGCTGGTGACCTTCGGTTTGTCTTATCTGGTGCTGGAGCTGGTGCGCCTGATCTGGGGCCCGTCAGCCGTTCCGTATCAGGTGCCACCGTCACTGGATGGTCCTCTGTTCACCTTGGCCCACGTCAAGGGCGAAGGGCTTCACTTCATTTGGGGGCAAGCCTCTGACGCGCTCTGTGGTGCCGCCACGGACAACAGTTGCACGCGTTTCCCAGCCTACCGGGCCTTCATGGCTGGAGTGGCTTTGTTCATGCTGACGTCGATCTGGTTGCTGCTCACCCGTACCCGGGTCGGCTTGATCATCCAGGCGGCCTTGACCCACCCGGAGATGGCCGAGGCACTGGGACACAACGTGCCCCGCGTGATGATGGGGGTGTTTGGTGGTGGTTGCGCACTGGCCGGCCTGGCCGGTGTGATTGGCGGCAATGCCTTCATCACCGAGCCCAATATGGCCGCCTCGGTGGGCTCCATCATCTTCGTGGTGGTGGTGGTGGGTGGCATGGGGTCCTTGGCAGGCGCCTTCATTGCCTCCTTGCTGATCGGTCTGATTCAGACACTCGCCGTCACGATGGACGTGTCACTCGTGACCTTCATGCAGGCCATGGGCTGGCAGGTCAACTATGACAGCGCCTTCTACCCCCTGCTGAAAATTTCCATCTCGCAGATGGGCCCCATCCTGCCGTATCTGCTGCTGGTTCTGATTTTGATTTTCCGACCCAAGGGCCTGCTGGGCACGCGGGAGGAGTAAACCATATGTCGTCTTCCAAGGATTACAGTTTCAAGCCCTACAACCTGGGTCGCTGGGTGGTGTGGAGTCTGTATGCACTGGCGCTGTTGCTGGCCCCTGTGCTGTGGACCAGCAGCCTGGCCATGACCATGCTGTGCCAGATCGGCATTGGCATCATCGTCTGCCTGTCCTACAACATCCTGCTGGGGCAGGGCGGCATGCTCAGCTTTGGCCATGCGGTGTATTCAGGCCTGGGTTCCTTCCTGGCCATTCACACGCTCAACAAGGTGGCCGAGGGGGCCTGGCATGTGCCAGTCAGCCTCATTCCGCTGGTGGGCGGGCTGGGCGGGCTGGGTATCGCAGCCCTGCTGGGCTCTATCACTACCAAGAAGTCGGGCAATACCTTCGCCATGATCACGCTGGGCATTGGCGAGTTGGTGTGGTCCATGTCGCTGATGCTGCCAGAGTTCTTCGGCGGTGAAGGTGGCATTTCGACCAACCGGGTGGTGGGCGAACCTTTCATGGGTATCACTTTCGGGCCGCAAAAACAGATCTACTACCTGATCGCGGTGTATTGCTTCATCTGCACGGCGCTGATGTTCGCCTTCACTCGCACGCCGCTGGGCCGCATGCTCAACGCTGTGCGCGATAACCCGGAACGTGTTCAGTTCATTGGGTACAACACCCAGCGGGTGCGCTACCTCGGTTTCATGATTGCTGGCTTCTTCGCGGGCATCGCCGGTGGCCTGTACACCCTGAATTTCGAGATCGTGACCTCCGAGGTGGTGAGTGCCTATCGTTCGGGTGCCTACCTGCTGTTCACCTTCCTGGGCGGGTCGCTGTTCTTCTTCGGCCCCATCATCGGTGCCGTGCTGATGGTGATCGCTTCGGTGCTGCTGGCCGAGATGACCAAGGCCTGGCTGCTGTACCTGGGTCTCATCTTTCTGTTCATGGTGATGTATGCCCCGGGTGGCGTGGCATCGCTGCTGATGCTGAACATGCGCGTGGCGGCGTTCGGCATGCTCCGCAGGCTGTGGACCGCCTATCTCGGCATGGCTGGAACCTTGATCGTGGCGCTCGCCGGCGTCGCCGTGATGGTCGAAATGCTCTATCACATCAAGCTCAATGAGGCCCTGGGCCCCGAGATGACGCTGATGGGCGTGGCGCTGGACACCCGGGGTGCCGATGCCTGGGTGGGCGCGGTGATGCTGTGGCTCACCGGCTCTGCCCTGTTCGAGCTGGCGCGCCGTCAGTTCTCGGTGCAATGGGAACAGATCCAGGAAGACATCGAGCGCGAAATCGTGCGCCGTGAGTCCCTGTGACGCAGCAACAGCTTGAGGTCATCACATGAGCAAGACAACTTCATCCTCCGGGCTGGCGCTGGAGTTGCGCGATGTGCGCAAGTCCTTCGGCAAGACCGAGATCATCCGTGGCGCCAATCTGGCGGTGCGTGCTGGCGAACGTGTGGCGCTGATCGGCCCGAACGGTGCCGGCAAGTCAACACTGTTCAACCTGATCAGCGGCCGCATGGCGCCGACCAGTGGGGCCATCCATCTGCATGGTCAGGCCATTGAGGGGCAGACGCCCTATGACATCAACCGGCAGGGGCTGGCACGCAGCTTCCAGGTGTCGAACCTGTTCCCTCGGCTGTCGGTGTTCGAAAACATCCGTTGCGCATTGTTGTGGTCCATGGGTGAGCGATACGCCTTCTGGCGGTTCCTCTCCAACCTGAAAGAAGTCAATGAGCGTGCGGAGTTGATCCTGCAAAAGATCCACCTCTATCGCAAGCGAGATGTGCATGTGCAGTCGCTGACCTATGCCGAGCAGCGGGCGTTGGAAATCGGCGTGACCATTGCAGGCGGCGGCAATGTGGTTTTGCTCGATGAGCCGACAGCCGGCATGAGCAAGTCGGAAACGGCGCGCTTCGTCGACCTGATGCGTGAAGTCACCGAAGGCAAGACCTTGCTGACTGTGGAGCATGACATGGGCGTGGTGTTTGGCCTGGCCGACCGCATTGCGGTGCTGGTCTATGGCGAGGTGATTGCCTTCGATACCCCGGAGAACGTGCGCAACAACGAGCGGGTGCGTGAGGCCTATCTGGGCTCCGCACTGGCTGAAACCCAGGCCGCCGAGGCGGGAGTCTGAACCATGCTGTCCATCCAGAACCTGCATGCCTTCTATGGCAAGAGCCACATCCTGCATGGCGTGAACATGGAGGTCCACCCTGGTGAGATCGTGGCCTTGCTCGGCCGCAATGGCTCGGGGCGCTCCACCACCATCAAGACCATCATGGGCATGGTGCATGGCCACGGCTCCGTGCGCTGGAACGAGTCTGACATCCTGGGGCACAAGACCTATGACATCGCTCGCCGAGGTCTGGGTTATGTGCCCGAGAGCCGCGACATCTTTCCGAAGCTGACGGTCGAGCAGAACCTGCTGCTGGGGCGCCAGAACGGCAAGAAAACGAACCGCTGGGCCATCGAGGACATGTACCAGATGTTTCCTCGCCTGAAAGAGCGACAGCACACCGAGGCGGGTGTGCTGTCCGGCGGCGAACAGCAGATGCTGACACTGTGCCGCACCCTCATGGGTGACCCGGATCTGATCATGATCGACGAGCCCACCGAGGGCCTGGCGCCCAAGATCGTCGAACTGGTGGGGGAGTACCTCAAGGAGCTCAAGCGGCGCGGCCTGGCCGTGTTGCTGGTGGAGCAAAAGCTCACGATCGCCCTCGACATTTCCCAGCGCTGCTACGTGATGGGCCATGGGGAAATGGTGTTCGAAGGCACCCCTGAAGAGCTGCGTGCCGACGCGCGTGTCCGAAAAGAATGGCTCGAGGTTTGATTCGTCTTCCGTGTTTTCCCTAGGGGTCTTGGGAAGTCTGCAGCACCGCTGTAAGATGCGCTTCGCAATTCTTACAATGCGTCTTTTCAGATTTGTCTGCTGAGGACTTTTCAGGACTTCCTCCACACGAGAGAGATCGGCATGAGCACTTCCTACCAGGTCACCGACGGCGTTGCCGTCATCACCCTCGAGAACCCGCCTGTCAACGGTCTGGGCCAAAGCACCCGAGCTGGCATCGTTGACGGCATCCAGAAGGCCCAGGCCGATGCCGCCGTGCAGGCTGTGGTCATCATCGGCTCCGGCAAGGTGTTCTGCGGCGGTGCCGACATCAAGGAGTTCGGCTCGCCCAAGGCCTTTGCCGAGCCCGATCTGCACAAGGTGATCGAGCAGGTGGAGCAGTCGACCAAGCCCGTGGTGGCGGCCATCCACGGTGTCGCCATGGGCGGCGGCCTGGAGTTGGCTCTGGGCTGTCATTACCGTGTGGTGGTGCCGGGTGCCCAGATCGCTTTGCCAGAAGTGAACATCGGCATCGTCCCTGGCGCCGGTGGCACGCAGCGTCTGCCGCGCGTGCTGGGTGTGGAAGCTGCCCTGCAGATGATCACCACAGGCGCGTCGGTGCCCAGCGAGAAGTTGGCCAAGGCACCGGGCCAGAAGCTGTTTGACAAGCTGGTCGATGGCGATCTGCTGCCCGCCGCCGTGGCCTTCGCCAAGGACGTCGCAGCGGTGCGCCCGCTGCCGTCTGTGCGCAACCTGACTGTGGCTGCCCCGGCTGACGCCGACGCCTTCGCCAAGGCGCGTGCCGAGCTGGCCAAGACCCGCAAGCATCTGGAAGCGCCGCAACGTTGTGTGGACTGCGTGGAAGCGGCCACCAAGCTGGACCTTGACGCCGGCATCGCCTTCGAAAAGGACGTGTTTGCCAAGCTGGTGACCAGCGACCAGGCCCGTGCCCTGCGCCATGCCTTCTTTGGCGAGCGCGCTGCCAGCAAGATCCCCGATGTGCCGGACAACACCCCGCTGCGCAAGATCGAGAAGGTCGCCGTGATCGGCGCCGGCACCATGGGCGGTGGCATCACCATGTGCTTCCTGAATGCGGGCATCCCTGTCACCATTCTGGAGATGAAGCAGGAAGCCATTGACCGTGGCATTGGCATCATCCGCAAGAATTACGAAGCCCAGGTTAGCAAGGGCAAGCTCTCGCAAGAGAAGTACGAGCAGCGCATGAGCCTGCTGACCCCCACCCTGAGCTATGACGACATCGCCCAGGCCGACATGGTCATCGAGGCCGTGTTCGAAGACTTCGGCGTCAAGTCGCAGGTCTTCACCAAGCTCGACAGCTTGATGAAGCCCGGTGCCATCCTGGCCTCGAACACCTCGACCCTGGATGTCGACAAGATTGCCGAAGTGACGCAGCGCCCGGCCGATGTGGTTGGCCTGCACTTCTTCAGCCCCGCCAACGTGATGCGTCTGCTGGAAGTGGTGCGCAGCAAGCACACCGCCAAGGATGTGATGGCCACCGTGATGGCCGTGGCCAAGAAGATCAAGAAGGTTGCTGTGGTGTCGGGCGTGTGCGATGGCTTCATCGGCAACCGCATGTTCGAGCAGTACACCCGTCAGGCGTTCTTCCTGGTGGAAGAGGGTGCAACTGTGCAGCAGGTCGACAAGGCCGCTGAAGCGTATGGCTTCGCCATGGGCCCGTTCCGCGTCGGCGACCTCGCCGGCAACGACATCGGCTTCGCCATCCGCAAGCGCCGCAAGATCGAAAAGCCCGATGTGGTCTACAGCGCCATTGGCGATGCCATTTGTGAACTCGGCCGCTTTGGCCAGAAGGTGGGCAAGGGCTGGTACGACTACGAAGTCGGCAAGCGCGAGCCGGTGCCTTCGGCCGAGGTACAGGGTTGCATCGACAAGGTGCGTGCCGACAAGGGCATCACACCGCGCGCCATCAGCGACGAAGAAATCGTGCAGCGTCTGGTGCTGGCCATGGTCAACGAAGGTGCACAGATTCTCGAAGAAGGCATCGCCTCGAAGGCGTCTGACATCGACATGGTCTACCTGACTGGCTACGGCTTCCCCGTCTACCGTGGTGGCCCCATGCTTTACGCCGACATGCTGGGCCTGCCCAAGGTGGTCGAGCTGATGAAGGGCTTTGCGGCCACGTCGGACAACGACAAGGCTTTCTGGACGCCTGCGCCATTGCTGGCCAAGCTGGCGGCAGACGGCAAGAGCTTCACGGCCTGACAGGGCGGGCAGGGCTGGCAGTAGCCCGGTCGTTTCATTGACATGCGAGAGGGCCGCCGCAGTGCGGGCCCTCGCTGACTGCGCCTGAGGAGGTGCTGATGACTTCTTACGTCGAAACCCGCCAGGAAGGTCACGTCCTGGAAATCAAGGTCAACCGCCCGGAAAAGCACAACGCGCTGTCGCCCGAGATGTTCAGCGGCCTGGCGCAGGCTTACGGCGAGTTGCACCGCAACCCGGATTTGCGCGTGGCCATCCTGCATGCGGAAGGCAAGCACTTCACGTCGGGCATCGAGCTCGACAAATGGGCGCCGGTGTTTGCCTCCGGGCAGGGGTTTCCGACCCACCCTGGCGAGATTGATCCCTTTGGGATGCAAGGTGAGCGTCACCGCAAACCGGTGATCATGGCCACTCAGGGCAACTGTTTCACCTGGGGGGTGGAGATCATGCTGAACACGGAAATCCGTGTGGCGGCAGACGACACCCGCTTCGCGATGCTCGAAGTCAAGCGCGGCATCTTTCCCTGCGCAGGTGCTACGTTGCGGTTGCCGCAGCAGATGGGTTGGGCGAATGCACAACGCTTTCTTCTGACGGGCGATGCGTGGTCTGCTCAAGAGGCCTACCGCCTGGGGCTGGTGCAGGAAGTGGTGCCGGCTGGTCAGCAGCTCGACAAGGCCAGAGAGATCGCCGACAAGATTGCCAAGGCTGCGCCGCTGGGTGTGCAGGGGGTCATCAAGTCCACCCGCCTGTCGTGGACCGATGGCGAGGCTGCTGCGCTGAAGCAGTTGTATGTCGACATGGTGCCCGTGATGCGCAGCGAAGATGCCGCCGAAGGCGTGCGTTCCTTCATGGAGCGCCGCGAAGCTGTCTTCAAGGGGCGTTGAGACCCCGACACACAGACCACAGAGATACCGAGAGAGACACCCTATGAGCCACCGCGCCACCGTTGACTTCCTGCTGCACGATTGGCTGAAGTCGGACACGCTGACCGCCCGCGAGCGGTATGCCGAGCACAACCGCGAAACCTTCACCGCAGTGCTTGACCTGAGCGAGAAGATTGCCAAGGAACAGTTCGCGCCGCACAACCGCCTGATCGACACGCAGGAGCCCGAGTTCGACGGCGAACGCGTGCACTTGCCGGCGGAAACGCCTGCGGCCCTGCAGGCCTTCATCGAGTCGGGGTTGACGGCCGCTGCGCAAGATGCCGAGCTGGGGGGCATGCAGTTGCCCATGGTGGTCGACATGGCGGCCATGAGCTTCTTCTTCAAGGCCAGTGTCGGCATTGCCGCCTACCCGATGCTGACCAAAGGCAATGCGAACACCATCCTGGCGCATGGCACGCCCCGTCAGATCGAGGTGTTTGCCAAGCCCAGTCTGGAAGGCCGCAATTTCGGCACCATGTGCCTGAGCGAACCGCAGGCCGGCTCCAGCCTGTCTGACATCCTGACCCGTGCCGTGCCGGATGCGGAAGGCAGCACCCCTTGGGACAGTGACGCCTTCGGCCCCCGCTACCGTCTCACGGGCAACAAGATGTGGATCTCCGGTGGTGAGCACGAGATGGGTGAGAACATCATCCACCTGGTGCTGGCGAAGATCCCGGATGCCCAAGGCCAGTTGGTGCCCGGCGTCAAGGGCATCTCGCTGTTCATCGTGCCGCGCGTGCTGGTCGATGCCGATGGGCACCCCACAGGGCAGCGCAACGATGTCTCGCTGGCGGGGCTGAACCACAAGTGCGGCTACCGCGGTACCGTCAACACCCTGTTGAATTTCGGCGAGGGGCGCTTCCAAGTAGAGGGCCGCGCCGGTGCCGTCGGCTACCTGATTGGCAAGCAGGGCGAAGGCCTCAAGTGCATGTTCACGCTGATGAACGAGGCCCGCATTGGTGTGGGCCTGGGTGCGGCCATGCTGGGCTACGCAGGCTATGAAGCCTCGCTGGACTACGCCCTGCAGCGCCCGCAAGGACGCCACCTGGGCGCAGGTGGTAAAGACCACGCCAGCAAGCAGATTCCCATCATCGAGCACACCGACGTCAAACGCATGTTGCTGGCCCAGAAAGCCATCTCCGAAGGCGCGCTGGCACTGGCCCTTCTGTGTGCCCGTCTGGTCGACGAAGAAGCCACCGGCACGCCGGAAGAGGGCGAACGTGCCAACCTGCTGCTTGAGTTGCTGACGCCGATCGTCAAGAGCTGGCCCAGCGAGTGGGCACTCGAAGCCAACAGCCTGGCCATCCAGGTGCTGGGAGGATACGGCTACACGCGCGACTTCCCCGTCGAACAATATTGGCGTGACAACCGCCTCAACATGATCCACGAAGGCACCCATGGCATCCAGGGCATGGACCTGCTGGGCCGCAAGGTGATCATGAACGGCGGCAAGGCCCTGATGGTGCTGGCTGAGCGCATCAGCGAAACCATCCACAAGGCAGGTCAGGTGGAAGGCCTGGCCAGCTACGCCAACGAGCTGGCGCAGTCCCTGCAAAAGGTGGGGGCCACCACCAAGGCCGCCTGGTCGACCGGTGTGCCCGAAGAGGCCCTGGCCAACGCCACCCCCTTCCTGCAGGGCTTCGGTCACACCGTGCTGGCCTGGATCTGGCTGGAGCTGGCGCTGGCTGCGCAGGCCGGGCTGGATCGTGGCGACAGCGTCGTGGCGCCCGACGTGCTGCGCGGCAAGCTGGCCGCCTGTGCGTATTTCTTCCACTACGAGCTGCCCAAGATCGACGCGTGGCTGGCCGTGGTCAGACGCCGTGACATGACCTGTGCCCAGGTGCAGAAGGACTGGTTCTGATGCAGCCGATTCGACATGTGGTGATGTGGACGCTCAAGCGTCCGGAAGATGCGCCGCGGGTCAAGGCCCTGCTGGACAGCTGCCGCACCCTGGTGCCCGGCATCCTGGAATTTGACGTGGGCATCCAGACCGATGGGCTGGAAGCCAATTGCCAGGTGGTGCTGGTCTCGACCTTCGAGAGCGCAGCGGCCCTGGCGAGCTATCAACCCCATCCCCACCACCAGGGTGTGGTGGCCCAGATTCGCGAGATGGCGGCCACCCGCCATGTGGTGGACTACTACTGCTGAGGACAACGATGAGCACTCCCCGTAACGTTCAACAACTGTTTGACCTGACCGGCCGCGTGGCGCTGGTCACCGGTGGTTCGCGAGGCCTGGGCCTGCAAATGGCGATGGCCCTGGGTGAAGCCGGTGCCAAGGTGGTGATCAGCTCGCGCAAGGCTGCTGATCTCGAGCAAGCCGTGATGACCCTGCAGGACGCCGGCATCGACGCCCGCTGGGTGGCCGCTGACGCCAGCAAGCCCGAAGACATCAACCGCATGGTCGACGAGACCATGGAGCGCCTGGGCCACATCGACATCCTGGTCAACAACGCCGGGGCCACCTGGGGCGCCGCCGCCGAGGAATACCCTCTGGAAGCCTGGGACAAGGTGATGAACCTGAACGTGCGTGGCTACTTCCTGCTGTCGCAGGCCGTGGCGCAGCGCAGCATGATCCCGCGCAAGCAGGGCCGCATCATCAACGTGGCCTCCATTGCCGGCCTGGGTGGCAACCACCCCATGATGCGCACCATTGCCTACAACACCAGCAAGGGCGCCGTGATCAACTTCACCCGCGCACTGGCCTGCGAGTGGGGCCACAAGGGCATCCGCGTCAACGCCATTGCCCCCGGCTTTTTCCCCAGCAAGATGACCGCTGGCACCCTGGCCGCCGTGGGTGAAGAGCAGATGGCTGCTCATGCGCCGTTGCTGCGCCTGGGGGATGACGAAGACCTCAAAGGGGCCACCCTGTTGTTCGCATCCGAAGCCGGCAAGCACATCACCGGCCAGATCCTGGCGGTCGATGGCGGCGTGAGCGCCGTCACCGGCGGTTGAGTTGAGCCATCCGAGGAGACACACCATGAGCCTGACCAACCATCAAATCCTGCTGGCTTCGCGTCCTCAAGGCGAGGCCACTGTCGACAACTTCAAGCTGGTGGCCACGCCAGTGCCTTCGGCAGAGCAACTGGCCGACGGGGCCGTGCTGGTGCGCCACCACTTCCTGTCGCTTGACCCCTACATGCGCGGACGCATGAACGAGAGCAAGAGCTACGCCCAACCGCAACCGCTCGACAGCGTCATGCTGGGCGGCACGGTGGGCGAGGTGGTGGCCAGCAAGCACGCCCGTTTTGCCGTGGGCGACAAGGTGCTGGGCATGGGTGGCTGGCAGGAATACAGCATCGTCGATGCCAACGAACGCGGAGCGCTGCACAAGGTGGACACCACCCACATCCCGCTGGCAGCCTATCTGGGGGCCGTCGGCATGCCCGGGGTGACCGGCTGGTATGGCCTGGTGAAGATCATCAACCCCAAGGCAGGAGAGACCGTGGTGGTCAGCGCTGCCAGCGGCGCCGTGGGTGGCGTGGTAGGGCAACTGGCCAAGGCACGGGGCTGCCGCGTGGTTGGTGTGGCGGGTGGCGCAGACAAATGCCGCTACGTGGTCGACGAGCTGGGCTTTGACGCTTGCATCGACTACAAGGCGCGCCCCGACATGCGCAGCTTCTATGCCGCCTTGAAGGAAGCGACTCCCAATGGCATCGACGGTTACTTCGAGAACGTGGGCGGGATGATCCTCGATGCCGTGCTGTTGCGCATGAACGCGTTTGGTCGGATTGCCTTGTGCGGGATGATCGCCGGCTACAACGGTGAGCCCACCCCCATGCAGAACCCGGCGCTCATCCTGATCAACCGCCTGAAGGTTGAAGGCTTCATCGTCAGCGAGCACCCCGAAGTGTGGCCCGACGCCACCAAGGAGCTCGGGACCATGGTGGCCACAGGCCAGCTCAAATTCCGTGAATCGGTGGCGCAAGGCATTGCCAGTGCGCCCGAGGCTTTCCTGGGCTTGCTCAAGGGCAAGAACTTCGGCAAGCAACTCGTCCAACTCATCTGAACATCATCCGAGGAGACAGGAACATCATGTCCGCTTTGAAACTGCAGGCTGGCCAGACAGCCGTGATCACGGGTGCCGGCAGCGGCTTCGGCCTGGAGCTGGCTCGCCTGGGCGCCGAGAAGGGCCTCAACCTGGTGCTGACCGATGTGCAGCAAGACGCGCTGGATGCCGCTTGTGCCGAACTGCGTGCCAAGGGAGCCAAGGTGGTGGCCTTGCGTGGTGATGTCTCCCGTCCGGAAGACATCGAAGCCCTGGCTGCGGCGTGCAAGGAGCACTTTGGTGCTCCCCACGTGGTCATCAACAACGCTGGTGTGGCCCATGGTGGCCTGATCTGGGAGCACACCCACCGTGACTGGGAATGGGTGCTGGGCGTGAACCTGTGGGGCGTGATCAATGGCGTGCGCGTTTTCACACCGATGATGCTCGACGCTGCCCGCCAGGACCCGTCCTACCGCGGTCACATCATCAACGTCGCCTCGATGGCGGGCCTGCTGAACTCGCCCAATATGGGCGCCTACAACGTCAGCAAGCACGCGGTGGTCAGCCTGTCCGAGACCCTGTATCAGGATCTGGCTTTGGTGACCGAGCAAATCCACGCGTCGGTGCTGTGTCCGTACTTTGTGCCGACTGGCATCCACATGTCGCACCGCAACCGTCCTGCCGAGTTGCGCAGCGAAGGCAAGCCCACCCCCAGCCAGATGATTGCCCAGGCCATGAGCACCAAGGCGGTTACCTCGGGCAAAGTGACGGCGACCGATACCGCCAAGCTGGTGTACGACGCGATTGAGGCGGGGCAGTTCTACGTCTATACCCACCCGCAATCACTGGGCATGGTGCAGACCCGCCTGGATGACGTGGTCCAGGGCCGCAACCCGACCGACCCGTTTGCCGGCAAACCTGAAATTGGCGCCGAGCTGAAGAAGTCCCTGCGTGCCGCGATGGGCCTGGCCTGAAGCGCCTGGTGATCAGCGCCCGTCCTGTTCGCGGTGACGGGCGAGGGTCACCCCCCGTGGCTTGAAGCGCTGCATCAGCTGCTCCACGCAATACACCGAGCGGTGCTGGCCACCGGTGCAACCAATGGCCACGGTCACATAGCTGCGCTGATCGCCTTCCAGTGTGGGCAGCCAGCGCAGCAGAAATGCCTCGATCTGGGCGATCAGCTCGGCGGCTTCCGGCTGCTGAGCCAGGTAGTCGATCACGGGCTGATCCCGGCCGGTCAAAGGCCGCAACTCCTTGAGGTAGTAGGGGTTGGGCAGCATGCGCACATCGAACACGAAGTCCGCATCCATCGGCACGCCATTCTTGAAGGCAAACGATTCGAACACCAGGGTCAGGCGCGAGGGAGCAGCCTGCACGATGTTGCGAATCCAGGTGCGCAACTGCGCCGGACGCAGCAAGGTGGTGTCGATCACGGCCGATGCTTCACGCAGCGGTCCCAGCAACTCTCTCTCCAGATTGATGGTCTCGATCAAGGCTGCGGCCTGGTCTTCCAGTGCCGTGGCATTGGGCGCTGCCGGGTCGGTGATGATCCCGGCTTTCTGCATCAAGGGGTGAGGGCGGCGGGTCTCAGAGAAGCGGCGCACCAGGGCGTCGGTGCTGGCATCCAGAAACACCGACTTCACGCGCACGCCTTCCTGCTTCAACTCCGACAGCACGGGCAGCAAAACGGGCAGTGACTGGGCGCTGCGCACATCCACGGCCACGGCCACGGCGCGGCGTTCGCTCTCGGCTTTCTGCAATTCCAGCTTGACCAGGTCGCGCAGCAATTCTGGCGGCAGGTTGTCCACGCAGTAGTAGCCGGCGTCTTCCAGTGCGTTGAGTGCGACCGATTTGCCGGAGCCTGAGATGCCGGTCAGAAAAACGATATCGAGACTCATGCGGCCTCCTTGCCGCGGCGGCGTGGGGCGCTGGCAGCCTTGGTTTGCGCCACATCTGCCTGACGGGCGTGGTCCAGCATGGCTTGCGCGTGAGCCCGGCTGGTGTCCGACACCGCGCCACCCAGCATGCGGGCCAGTTCATGAACGCGGGCCTCATCGGCCACCGGGCGGATGTCACTCACGGTCTGGCCGTCTTGCAGCGATTTCGACACCACCAGATGCTGGTGTGCACAAGCCGCTACCTGTGCCAGGTGGGTCACGGCCAGGACTTGCCGCTCGTGTCCGAGCTTTTGCATCAGGCGGCCGACCGTGTCGGCCACGGCACCACCTACACCGGAGTCAATTTCGTCGAAGATCAGCGTGCCAGCTTGCTCGGCTTCGTCTGCCTGCTGCGCCGTGGTCACGGCAATGGCCAGTGCCAGGCGAGACAATTCGCCCCCCGACGCCACCTTGCCCAGCGGGCGCGGCGTGCTGCCGGCGTGGCCCGCCACCAGAAATTCCACCGACTCCAGCCCATAGGACTGGGGCTCGTCCTGCTTGACCAAGGCGACCTCAAAGCGGCCGCCAGACATCCCCAGGTCCTGTATGGCCTCGGTCACCATGCGTGCCAGTTGCGGCGCAGCCTGGGCGCGCTGACGAGACACGTCCTTGGCCACTTTCAGCCAGGCCTGGTGGGCAGCGTCGGCCGCTTGCTCCAGTGCAGCCAGGTCAGTGGCAGCATCCAGTTCAGCCAGCTCCTGCTTCCAGGCGCCCAGCAAATCAGGCAACTCTTCGGCCGGTCGGCGGAAGCGGCGTGCCAGGCTCATCCAGGTCGACATGCGCTGGTCGAGTTCCTGCAGGCGGTCCGGGTCCAGCTCGGTGTGGCGCAGCGCACTGTTGAGGCTGTGCGCGGCATCTTGCAGTTGCGCCTGCACGCTGCGCAACACTTCCAGCGCATTGGCCAGGCTGGGCTCGACCTCGGCCACCGGCTCCAGTGCATCAATGGCGCGAGAGGTCAGGGCCTCGGCGCTGCTGTCGTCTTCCGACACCATATCGAGCGCCTGGCGGGCCCCATCCAGAATGGCCTGACCATGGCTGAGCCGCTGGTGCTCGGCATTGATCTCGTCCCATTCGCCTGCCAGCGGGTTCAGCTTGTCGAGCTCGCCAATCTGCCACTGCAGACGCTCACGCTCGCTTTCCAGATCAGCCTGACGCCCGCGTGCCTCGTCCAATCGGCGTTGCGCATCGCGTCGGGCCACCCAGGCGCTGTGTAGCGCGGTGTGGTTGACCCCGGCTTGGGCGTCCACCAGGTTACGCACCGAGTCGGCTCGGGTCAGGCTTTGCCAGGCATGCTGGCCATGGATGTCGACCAGCTGCTCACCCAGTTCGCGCAACTGGGCCACGGTGGCGGTGCTGCCGTTGACCCAGGCCCGGCTTTTGCCCTGGGCATCGACCACACGGCGCAGCAACAGGGTGCCGCTCTCGCCAGCATCAAAGCCGGCTTCTTCCAGCCAGGGGGCCAGGCGGGTGGCCAGGCCGGGGTGCGGTTCGAACTCGGCAGTGATGTCGGCACGGGCACAACCTTCGCGCACCACGCCAGCGTCACCTCGGCTGCCCAGAGCGAGTTGCAATGCGTCGATCAGAATCGATTTGCCGGCACCGGTCTCACCGGTCAGCGCCGTGAAACCCTTGTGCAAATCTACTTCCAGGGCCGTGACGATGACGAAGTCGCGCAAGGTCAGGCGACGCAGCATCAGGCAACTCCTTCATTCCAGCGCAATTTGCGGCGCAAGGTGGCGTAATAGTTCCAGCCCTTCGGGTGCAGGAAACGGATGGTGTGACGCGAACGGCGCACGGTCACCCGGTCACCATGCAAGAGGCTGGCCAGCCCCTGCATGTCGAAATTCATGCTCGCATCACGGCCGGCCACGATGTCGATGGTGATGGTGCCGCTGTCAGGCACCACGATGGGCCGGTTGGTCAGGGTGTGCGGGGCAATGGGCACCACCACCCAGCCGCTGATGCCGGGGTGGAGCACCGGGCCGCCGGCTGACAGCGAATAGGCAGACGAACCAGTGGGCGAAGCCACGATCAGACCGTCGGCGCGGTAATTGGTCAGAAACTGCCCGTCGATTTCCACGCGCAACTCGATCATGCTGGCCGTGCCACCGCGGCTGACCAGCACTTCATTGATGGCGAAGCCCTCGTAGATGGTTTCATAACCGCCATTGCGGTTCAGGCGCTGCACCGAGCCGGAGAGCATCGCCCGATGCTCTTCCTCGTACTCGCCCGACAGAATCAGCGGCAAGGCGGTGTGGATGTCTTTGAACGGCACATCGGTGATGAAGCCCAGTCGCCCCTGGTTGATGCCGATGAGCGGCATGTTGAAGCGCGCCAGTTCACGCGCCGTGGCCAGCATCGTGCCGTCACCACCGACCACCACGGCCACATCGCATTGTTTGCCGATCTCGTTGAGGCACAGCGCTCCGTAATCGGTCATGCCGGTATTGAGTGCGGTGTCCTTCTCAAGCGACACCTCCAGACCTGCCCGGATGAGGATATTCGCAACATCTTCAAGGACTGCACGGATACCGTGAGCCTGGTACTTGCCGATCAGCGCGGCATGGCGGAAACGACAGGGGGAGGTCTGGGGCATGGGCGGAATTACACCACAGGCGTGGCATATCAAACACTTGTTTCCTACCGGTATAACCTCCATGTATGACCATGTGTTGGCAGCTGACTCTAGAATCGAAAAATATGCTGGACGATCGCTCAAAGATTCTTCTGAAGACGCTGGTGGAGCGCTACATCGCGGAAGGGCAACCCGTGGGGTCGCGCACACTGTCGCGCGCCTCTGGGCTGGATCTGTCTGCTGCCACGATACGAAACGTCATGGCCGATCTGGAAGAGCTCGGTCTCATTGCCAGCCCCCATACCTCTGCCGGGCGCATACCCACGGCCAAGGGCTACCGGTTGTTTGTCGACACCATGCTCACCGTGCCGCGCAACCTGTCACCCGACGAGTGGGCGGGTGACGCCCGCGAACACCTGGTGGCAGACCAGCCGCAGCGCGTCATCACCAGCGCAGCCCAGATGCTGTCCAACCTCTCGCAGTTTGTCGGGGTGGTGACCGCACCGCGCAAGAGTCTGGTTTTTCGCATGATCGAATTCCTGCGCCTGGGCGACAAGCGGGTGCTGGTGATCCTGGTGACGCCAGATGGCGACGTGCAAAACCGCGTGCTCTTCACCGCGCGCGACTACACCCAGAGCGAGCTGATCGAAGCTAGCAACTTCCTCAATGCCCACTATGCCGGCCTGACGATGGAAGAAATGCGCGAGCGTCTGCGCTCGGAGGTGGACCAGTTGCGTGGCGAAATTGCCGTGCTCATGCAGGCAGCGGTGCAGGTGGGCAGCGAAGCGCTGGAAGAACAGTCCGAGCAGGTGGTGGTGTCAGGCGAGCGCAATCTGCTGACCGTGCAAGATTTTTCGCACGACATGAGTTCCTTGCGCCGCCTGTTTGACCTGTTTGAGCAAAAGACCGAACTGATGCGACTGCTCGAAGGCTCGAACCGCGCCGAAGGCGTGCGCATCTACATTGGTGGCGAAAGCCAGGTTGTGCCCTACGAAGAGCTCTCGGTGGTGTCGGCCCCCTATGAAATTGACGGCAGGGTGGTGGGCACCCTGGGTGTGATCGGTCCCACCCGCATGGCCTACGACCGCATGATCGAGATCGTCGACATCACCTCGCGGCTCGTGAGCAACGCCCTGAGCCAGAAGTAGCTGCGGCTCACCCTACAATGCACGGTTGATTGTCTGGGGGCCGTTAGCTCAGTTGGTTAGAGCAGAGGACTCATAATCCTTTGGTCGTTGGTTCAAGTCCAACACGGCCTACCATCCCGTGCTTGCCGGTATCTGGTACTGCTTTTTTTGATATTTGTGTCAAGATTTATGCGTAAAGTGCATTTTGTTGATATAAATATCAAATGCAAACCCTCCAAGAGCTAGGTGAAGCTGTCGCCGAGCGCCGCAAGGCGCTGAACCTGCGTCAGCAGGTGGTCGCCGAGCAGGCTGGCATCACCCCCGAATCTCTGTCCCGCTTCGAGCGGGGGCGTGGTGCCGAGTTCGGTGCCCGCAAGCTGCTGGCCGTGCTGGCCGTGCTGGGCATGGAGTTGAACATCATCCCCACAGGCCAGGCAGGCACGCTGGACGAACTGCGCCGTGAGCGCAACCAGGCATGAAGCTCTCGGTCTATGTCATGGGCCGCGATGTGGCCGTGCTGGAGCAATCGGGCGACTTCAATAGCGTCCTGAGCTACCACGCCAACACGGCGCCTGACGACTTTGTCTCCCTCACGATGCCGGTGCGAACCGAATCGTACGTGTGGGATGACCAACTGCCGCCCGTGCTGCAGATGAACCTGCCCGAGGGCTACTTGCTGCAGGTGTTGCAAGAACAATTCGGCCCGCACATTGGCGCCAGCCCGATTGCCTTGCTGTCGGTCATTGGCCGCAACATGGTGGGGCGCATCCAGGTGGCCGCCACAGGTGCTGAACTGAGCCAGCCGGCCCAGCCCATCGAGGTGGCTGCGCTGCTGAAGGGCGATAACTCTGAAGAGGCCTTTGCCGAACTGGTTCGCCAACATGCCACCAGCGGTGTCTCTGGCGTGGTGCCCAAGTTTCTGGATGAGGCCGAAGAAGCGCAGCCAGCAGGCTCGCCATTGGCCGCGCACAAGAAGGCGAGCCTGATTGCGCGGCGGCACATCATCAAGGGCTCCAGCAAGCAATTGCCCTTTGTGGCCTTGAACGAGCACCTGTGCATGCAGGTGGCATCACGGGTCATGCCCACGGCCAATACCGAGGTGTCAGACGACGGCCAGGCCCTGGTCGTACACCGCTTCGATGTGGACGAACACGGCCAGCCGTACTGGGGCATGGAAGACTTCTGTTCACTGCTGGGCTTGCGGCCGGCAGCCAAGTACGACACCACCTGGGAGCGCATTGCCAAGGCTGTGCGTGACCACGTGCCTGCTGAGCGGCGGCTTGACACCTTCAGGCAATTAGCCACCACCTTGCTGCTGACCTACTCACTGCGCAATGCCGATTGCCATGCCAAGAACCTGGCGCTGCTGTACACCACCCGGGCTGATGTCCATCTATCGCCCGCCTACGACATGTTGACCACCAGCGTGTATGCAGGCTTTCAGCACAACCCGCCTGGCATCGAGTTCATGGGAAAGAAGACCTGGACGCCGGGTAAGAACCTGCAGAAGTTCATCGCCGCCACATTTGGCATTCAGCCCAAAGAGCAGACACAGATCGTGGAAGTGATCAGTGATGCGGTGGCTGATGTGGGCACGCAGGTTCGGGAAGCCATGGCTCAGCACGATGGCTTCAATGACATTGGCAAGCGAATGTTGATGGCGTGGTCCGACGGCGTGCAAGGTTTGCGGGACAAGCGTATCTATGCCGTTGGCGAATGGAAGCCGGGTGAGGCGTTTGAGCCACTTTCACCGCCGCCAAAGCAAAAGACATCATCCGAAAAGATCGGGCGTTCCCCTTTGATGGGGAAGCGATAAGACTTGAGCAAAGAGCAATGAACGCTGTAGAAATTGAACAGGCCATCTCTGACCTGGCCCTTCAACCCTTCGATGCAACGGAATTTCCGTACGCATTCCTTGCTGCATTTGGCAACAAGGAAACCACGCTCAAGCGCTTGCGCACGGGCAACAACAACGCCACCGATCTGCCTGGCGGCGTTCTGCTGCGCAACAACCTTCACATCGCCGTCTGCGATGCAGGCAATGTCGGCAAGACGCTCGCGGCCCTGCGCGCCAGCCAAGCCACGACCAAGGCCAAAGCAAAGTACATCTTGGCTACAGACGGCCAAGCCCTCGAGGCGGAAGAGCTCACCAGTGGCGAAACCATCGCCTGCAATTACGCCGACTTTCCGAACCACTTCGGTTTCCTGTTGCCCCTGGCAGGCATCTCCACCATCAAGGAGATCAAGGACAACCCCATCGACGTCCGCGCCACGGGACGCCTGAACAAGCTGTACGTCGAACTACTGCGAGAGAACCCTGCGTGGGCCAAAGACGAGCGCCGCAGCGACATGAACCACTTCATGGCGCGCCTGGTGTTCTGCTTCTTCGCAGAAGACACGGGCATCTTCAGTGATACCGGGATGTTCACGCAGACGGTTGACCGGATGAGTGATCGCAATGGCAGCAACACCCATGAGGTGCTGTCCGAGATTTTCCGGGCGATGAACATCAGTCGATCAGAGCGTGCTTCTGCCGATCCACGCCTGCCGACGTGGGCAACTGCCTTCCCCTACGTGAACGGTGGGCTGTTTTCCGGGAGCACCGAGGTTCCGCGCTTCACGCAGATGGCCCGTACCTACCTGCTGCACGCAGGGGCACTGAACTGGCGCGAGATCAATCCCGATATCTTTGGCAGCATGATTCAGGCGGTGGCCGACGACGAAGAGCGTGGCTCCCTGGGCATGCACTACACCAGCGTGCCAAACATCCTGAAGGTGTTGAACCCACTGTTCCTGGATGACCTGCGCGCCGCGCTGGCCGAGGCAGGTGACAACGAGCGCAAGTTGCTGAACCTCCGCAAGCGCATGGCACGCATCCGCGTGTTTGACCCTGCCTGCGGCTCGGGCAACTTTTTGGTCATCGCCTACAAGCAGATGCGCGAGATTGAGGCCGAGATCAATCGCCGCAGAGGCGAGGTGCACCGGGGCAGTGAAATCCCACTGACAAACTTCCGAGGCATCGAACTGCGCGACTTCCCCGCCGAAATTGCCCGCCTGGCGCTGATCATTGCCGAGTTCCAGTGCGATGTTTTGTATCGCGGGCAGCAGGATGCACTGGCGGAATTTCTGCCGCTGGATGCTCAGAACTGGATTGTTTGTGGTAATGCCTTGCGGCTGGATTGGTTGAGCATCTGTCCACCCACAGGGATAGGCGTCAAACTTTTGGCGGATGATCTGTTTGAAACACCACTAGACCAAGCGCAAATCGATTTTGAGAACGAAGGTGGCGAAACGTACATCTGCGGAAATCCACCCTACCTTGGGAGCAAGTGGCAGTCAGCCGAACAAAAGGCGGAACTTCAAGCCATCTTTGAAGGGCGCGAGAAGAAGTGGAAGACGTTGGACTATGTCGCCGGCTGGTTCATGAAAGCTGCTGATTTTGGAAAAGCTACCCAAGCAGCTGCAGCATTCGTCGCCACAAACTCAATCTGCCAAGGACAGCAGGTGCCACTTCTTTGGCCGCTAATTTTTCAAGCTAAGGCGCAGATCGCGTTTGCTCATACGTCATTTAAGTGGACGAATCTAGCAAGTCACAACGCGGGGGTTACTGTCGTCATTGTGGGAATCTCTCGTCGTTTGACAGGGCCACGTAAGCTGTACTCGATTTCTGCCGACGAAGGTCTAACCGTCAAGAATGCCGAGAACATCAATCCGTATCTTGCAGCAGGGCCAACCATCTGGATTGAACCGCAGAGTCGTCCTGTTTCTGATGTGGCGATCATGCAGTTCGGGAACCATCCCTACTACGGCGCTCCGCTGATCTTTTCAGTAGAAGAGGCACGGCACATCCTTACCTCGCACCCCGAGGCGCAGCCTTTCCTCAGGCCGCTGTATGGCGGGCACGAGTTCATAAATGCAGCACCGAGGGCATGCCTTTGGGTTGAAGACCGTTATGCCAGTATGCTTGCAGAATTGCCGGCAGTTGGCGCACGTTTCGCAGCTTCTGCCGCTGCTCGCAAAGCCGCAAGCAACGATAAGGCCGCGCAGAAGCTCGCGGAAACCCCGTGGCGTTTCCGAGACCAGATTACTGCTTCATCGCATACGCTGGTTATGCCGCGTGTCAGTTCAGAGAACCGCGACTACTTGCCGGTTGGCCTTCTGGAGTCTCGCGCTATCGTTCAAGATCAAGCGCTGGCCCTATACGACGCCCCCCTTTGGAACTTGGCGCTCATCGCTTCTCGCCTTCACTTGGTTTGGATTGCCACTGTGTGCGGCAAGCTGGAAACCCGATACCGTTACTCAAACACTCTTGGCTGGAACACCTTCCCAGTTCCCGCTCTGACTGAGCGAAACAAGGCAGACCTCACGCAGTGCGCCGAAAACATCTTGCTTGCCCGAGAGGCGCATTTCCCCGCCACCATCGCTGACCTGTACGACCCGGAAAAAATGCCGGACAACCTGCGTCACGCCCACGAACGCAATGACGAAGTGTTGGAGCGCATCTATATCGGCCGCCGTTTCAAGAACGACACTGAACGTCTGGAAAAGTTATTTGAGCTGTACACGAAGATGATGGCCGCAGAAAAAAGCAAGCCTGCCGCGAAGGCAGCAAAGGGAAGAAAGAACGCATCATGAGTAATCAAGCCAGCAACCCGACCAACGCCTATACCGTGCCGTCGGTGTCCATCGCTACCGCACGCACCGGCGCATCCAGTAAGGCCAATGAACTAGGCATGCGCGCCATGCAGGAGCGCGCCTATGCCAAGCGCGGTGAGCAGTACTTGCTGATCAAGTCGCCGCCCGCCTCAGGCAAGTCCCGCGCGCTGATGTTCATTGCGCTCGACAAGCTGAACAATCAGGGCTTGCAACAGGCCATCGTTGTCGTGCCCGAACGGTCCATCGGCGGCAGTTTTGCCGATGAGCCTTTGAGCCAGTACGGCTTCTACTGGGACTGGCACGTCGCACCGCAGTGGAACTTGTGCAATGCGCCTGGCGGCGACGAGCCGCGCGCAGCCAAGTCCAAGGTGGATGCAGTGCGCCAATTCCTGGCCAGCAGTGACAAGGCATTGGTCTGCACGCACGCGACGTTCCGCTTCGCGGTGGAAGAGTTGGGCATCGCCGCGTTCGACAACCGCCTGATCGCCATTGATGAGTTCCATCACGTTTCCAGCAACCCGGACAATGTGCTGGGCAGCCAATTGGGCGCCTTCATTGCACGCGACAAGGTGCACCTGGTGGCCATGACGGGCTCCTACTTCCGAGGCGACAGCGAGGCCGTGCTCGGCCCAGCCGATGAATCGAAGTTCGAGACGGTGACCTACACCTACTACGAGCAGCTCAACGGCTATCAATGGCTCAAGTCGCTGGACATTGGCTACTTCTTCTACACCGGCCCTTATGTGGATGCCGTCACCAAGGTGCTCGACCCAGCGCTGAAGACCATCGTCCACATTCCAAACGTGAACGCGCGCGAAAGCCTGAAGGACAAGCAGCGCGAGGTAGACGAGATCATGCACGGCCTTGGCGAATGGAAGGGTGTGGACCCCAGCACTGGCTTCCATCTGGTGACCACCAAAGATGGTCGCACATTGAAAGTGGCGGACCTGGTGGACGACAGCACCCCTGCTGTGCGCGCTCGTGTGCTTGAGGCGCTGAAAGACCCCGCACACAAGGACGACCGCGACCACGTTGACGTGATCATTGCACTCGGCATGGCCAAGGAAGGCTTCGACTGGATCTGGTGCGAGCACGCCCTGACCATCGGCTACCGCAGCAGCCTGACCGAAATCGTCCAAATCATCGGCCGCGCCACGCGCGATGCCAAAGGCAAGGAACGGTCACGCTTCACCAACCTGATCGCCGAGCCGACAGCCGAGCAGTCCGCCGTGACCGAGGCCGTGAACGACATGCTCAAGGCGATCTCTGCCAGCCTGCTGATGGAGCAGGTGTTGGCACCCCGGTACGAGTTCACGCCCAAAAATGCAGGCGCCCAGGAAGGGTTTGTCTACAACGACGGCGAGGGCTACAAGGAAGGCGGCGTCAACGTTGGTGTGAATGAAGCAACCGGCCAATACCACGTCGAAATCAACGGCCTCGTCAAGCCCGAGACGCCCGAGGCCACCCGGATTTGCAAGGAAGATTTGAACGAGGTAGTCACCAGCTTCCTGCAAGACAAGACAGCGCTGGAGCGTGGTTTGTTCGACAAGGAAAACACCTTGCCTGAGGAGCTGACCCAACTCCGCATGGGCAAGATCGTGCGCGAGCGTTACCCCGATCTGAGTGAGACCGATCAGGAAGCTATTCGGCAGCACGCGATTGCTGCCATGAACATCACACAGCAAGCGAAACTAGCCCTGGCTCAGGCAGACGCTAGCGGCGGAACCACGGTGCAAGGTAGCACTGCACTGCTGGATGGTGTGCGCAAGTTCGTCAACGTGCGTGACCTGGACATTGACCTGATCGACCGCATCAATCCCTTCGATGCGGCTTACGCCGTGCTGGCAAAGGCGATGGATGAGAAGTCATTGCGCCAGGTGCAGGCCGCCATTGCAGCAAAGAAAGTGAGCATCCCAGAGGAAGAGGCCCGAGACCTTTCCAAGCGCGCGTTGCAATTCAAGAACGAACGCGGACGCTTGCCTGACATCAACTCGGCCGACGCCTGGGAGAAGCGCATGGCCGAGGGTGTCTCTGCGTTCGCGCGCTACCGCGCGCAGGCCAAGGCGGCGCAAGCCCAAGGAGGCAACGCCAATGGCTGACATGGACGATGACGAACTGCTGGATGCGCTTGGCGTTGAAGTTGCGCCGCTCAAGGTATCGAGCCGCACCCCACGAGAGGAACGCATCATTGCGGGCTTTGAAGACATCCTGCGCTTTCACCAAGCGCATGGACGGGCGCCTCTGCACGGCGAGAGCCGCGATATCTTCGAGCGGCTGTACGCGGTTCGACTGGACCAGTTGCGCAAGCTGCCCGAGGCACAAACACTGCTGGTACCGCTGGACGAGCCAGGGTTGCTGGCTGGCCCCACCAGCCAGGCGGCTGATGTTGATAACCTGGACGAGGATGCTCTGTTAGCAGAGTTGGGTGTCGGAGATGCTGCGCCCACGGACGATGACATCACAGTGCTTCGCCACGTGCGATCCAGCGCAGAGAAACGCGCGGCCGAAGAAATCGCGGACCGTACGCCTTGCCAAGACTTTGAGCGCTTCCAGCCGCTGTTCGAGCAAGTCGAGCGAGACTTGAACGCCGGTATGCGCAAGACGCTCCGCTTCGGCCGTGACGCCGCCATTCAGGCGCATGACTTCTTCATTCTTGGTGGGCAGTTTGCGTATGTGGCGGAAATGGGTGACCCAATCAAGATGGCAACCGGCCACCAGGATGCTCGCCTGCGTGTGGTGTACAGCAACGGTACCGAAAGCAACCTGCTGCTTCGCTCACTTCAAAAGGCACTCTGGAAGGATGAGACTGGTCGACGGCTGTCTGACCCTGACATGGGACCATTGTTCGGTAGCGAGGCTGAACCCCACGACATCGAGTCCGGCACGATCTACGTGCTGCGTAGCAAGTCGAACCATCCTTTCGTGGCCCAGCATCGCGAGCTGATCCACAAGATTGGTGTGACTGGCGGCAAGGTTGAGACGCGCATCGCTGGCGCGGACAAAGACGCCACCTACTTGCTGGCCGATGTCGAGGTAGTTGCTACCTACAAGCTGCACAACTTGAATCGGGTGAAACTGGAGGGCATCTTTCACCGGCTGTTCGGCGCTGCTCAAATTGACCTGACTATCGAGGACCGGTTCGGTCATCCAGTCAAACCCAGGGAATGGTTCTTGGTCCCGCTCCATGTCATTGACGAGGCGGTGCAGCGAATCCTAGATGGATCGATCACGGGTCTGGTGTACGACCCTTCTCTGGCGAGGCTCACACCACAGTAGTTGGTGAAATTTCACAGCGGTAATGCAGGGAGAGGGGAACAATGAAGATCACACGGCTGCAAAAGGCCAAGACAGGCTAGGTCAATGAAGGGAGTGCAATGTGAGCACGTGCAAAGGGCGCGCTATGGGGACGGATGAAGCTTCGCTTGCTCGAGCGCTCCTGCCTTCGTGTGTCCGTCGATAGCAACTGTGGAAAGTTGAGCCGACTTCTCTGTCGCTAGGCGGCAATCCACTGAAGTACCCCCCTCATTCGTGGCATCTTTCCTAGACAAAGATGACAACTACCTTTAAGGTATGATCATTAGATGGCGTTCGCACTTCATTTCCCAACCCCGCCTGACACACACGAGCTCGACGAGTGTAAGGATCATGAGCGAAAAATCACACCTAGGTGCTGGGATCTGGCTGCTGTGCAGGCAGCTCTGCGTTCACGCCAGTTGTCAATTCATCTATCGACCACAGCTAGTGAGGATGTCGCGACGGAACTACGGTGGGATCTAAATGACATTAGAAACTTCTTTCTTAGCTTGGGCCCTCACAGGTACAACGACTCCGAATGGTGCCTCCCGCCCGAACACGGGAACCGATTTGCACCGATGGCAGCAGATAGCTATTTAATGGGTTTCGACAGAATTAAAGCGGAAGAAAATCAAAGTAGGCAGCCATATGTGTATTTGAAATTCACAGTACGCGAGAAAGTTGGCGGGATCATGATTTTTAGTCTGCATCCATCTAGATTTTAGTTTGGAGAGAAAAATGAAATACACGCATGTGTGCCCATTCTGTGAAGAAGGGAATGCTGTAGAGGTTGAGTATTCGACCAGAATTAAGCTTGGTAGAAGAATGGTCGTGGTTGAGGGGTTGAAAAAGACTGTGTGTGAAGTTTGTGCGAGCGAATCTGTTCCAGAAGAACTTCATGACGTAAATTTGGCTTTGATTAATCAGGCTGGTGATGTCTGTCGGGGTGCTGTCTCCGCTGGAATGTTGCGAGCTCTCCGAGAAGATTGGGACCTTACGCAGGTTGATGCTTCGAAACTTTTTGGAGCAGGCAAGAGTTCGTTTGCTAAATGGGAGTCCGGTCAGGCCAAGATCAGCACGCCTGCGGCACTACTTGTTCAGGTAGCCATGAATGTGCCTGGTGTGATGCCTTATCTCGGTAAATTGGCAAAAATGGCTGTGCGAGGGAAGCTGCCCCATGGGAAATCGCCGACAGCACTTCCCGTGGTAGTTTCCGGTGCGTATGAAACTGTTAGATTTCCGGATAATGTCGCTGCAAACGTTCTTTTCTTTAAGCATCGCAGTACACATAAGTCGTATCGCATGGCAACTGTGTCTGATGTTTTAAGGGAGGAAGATTGGGATGGCATATATTCTCCTCCCAAGAAATACAGTCCTGAGGCTTTGGTGCCCCTGGAGGCCGCGGCATGAGGCCTAGTCCGATACAAATGATAGAAGCCTTTCCTGAAAAGGTTTGGGTTGAGCTAAATAAGAATATTGACCAAAGTAGTGCTGATGAATCTCAGCTTGATAAGGTTGAGTTGCAGTTTCGCAAGCGTCTTGAGCCTTTTCCCGAATTTTGGGATGGCGACGAGCCATTCGAAGGAGCAAGAGATCGTACCTTCAAGGTTACGCTGGGCGTTCGGACCCCCGAGAGCACTGATGTTGGGGCTTATGTTTTTGAGATTGTGATTACCGGTGCATTTGCTTGCGTAGCGGAGAAGGTCGGTGCCCACAGTCCAGAGGATGCAGCCTATGAGTACGGCCTGACAATGTTGTATGGAATGGTGCGCGAGCAATTTGCAGCGATTACATCGCGAATGTTGCCTGGAATCAGAATGCTTCCGACTCTCAGTTTCATTGGTGAGCGTGAACACGAACTGAAAGCAAAAGAGGCTGAGCAGGCTATGGCTAAATAATCTGCTTTGATTGGGGTTGGGCCGTGTTGTGCGTATGTGTCGTTGATGAAGTAAAACAGCCTGGACCAAGCTGAAACATTGTGGCCCTGGCTCTAAGCGTTCATGTTGCCAAACGATCAGAATGCCTGGGTACAGTACCTTTTCAGGTACACCAGCAGTACAGTCATCAGCTTTGACAGATTCCGGAAAACTTCGCTAAGTTACTGTCACCAAAGTACTTTCAGCTTTTCTAGGCTACGGTTGCATCCGGTACATTTGCCTAGGTACACACCGTTGCCCGCCAACTCATAATCCTTTGGTTGTTGGTTCAAGTCCAACACGGCCTACCATCCCTTGCCTATCGTGTGTCAAGGTGCACTGATGCCAGAGCGGCAGTTGCCCCTTGTTACATCACCACCCCCATCAGGTGGTCCATCGCCACCCTCGGCGGCACAGAAAATCCCACGTTGCAGTACCAACCAATAAACGCAACGTCAGGGAACCCATCATGGGTCTGGATCCATCAGGCTTGGCCGCCATCATTGGGCGGTGGAGCACGCAATCGCGTCTGTACACGCTGTCGTCCCCCAATACGCAAAGCAGCTTGCCGGCCGACTTGATGGTCGAGAGTTTCGTGCTGCACGAAGCTGTGTCGCAGCCGTTCTCGCTGTACATCCACGCGCTGGTGCTTGATGCCCAGGTGGAGCTCAAACGCCTGACCGCGCAGCCCATCACTTTGCACACCACCTTGGCAGATGGCAGCCTAGCTCGCCGCAGCGGTTACGTCACGCAGGCTGATGCCCTGGAATCGGACGGCGGCCTGGCTCGCAAGGGCCTGCTGGTGCAGCCTTGGCTGGCCCTGCTGGGTCACACCCTGTGCAGTCGCATCTGGCAAGACAAATCCTTGATCGAGATGGTGGAAGACGTGTTCGCCGATCACGCCTCCATCGCCGCCTGGAAGTGGGATGCCGACGTCGCCAGCTACGTAGCCCAAGGCATGTTTGCTCGCAACGGGGGGCGGCGGTCCTATTGCGTGCAATACCGCGAAAGCGATCTCGACTTCGTGAGCCGCGTGTTGGCCGAAGAGGGCATTGCCTACCGTATTGAAGAAGATGAATCGGCTCCCGGCGGTCACACGGTGGTGTTCTTTGTCAGCAGTGCCTCTCAGCCGCAAGACCCAACCAGCGCAAGCAGCCTGGGCGGCTTGGGCATCCGCTTTCATCGCAGCAGCAGCCAGGAAGAACAAGACAGCATCCAGGCTATGGGCGCCGTGCGCCGTCTGGGCACCACCGCTGCGGTGCTGCAAGGGTGGGATTACCGGGCACACAGTGCCACCACAGTAGAGGTGCCTACGCATCACCAATGGGCCGGTGACGCAGCCACGAGCCTGCAAAACTGGCTCAGCAGCTACGACCCCACGGGTGACTACCTCTTTGGCACCCAGGACGAGGCCCAGTTCACGGCCACACGCCTGCAGGAGGCCCATGAGGCCCGCTACAAAACCTGGCTGGGCCGCGGCACCGTGCGCACTCTCCGAGCCGGTACCTGGTTGGCGATCACCCAATCCACGCTGGACCCGCTGTCCGCCCTCGGGCTGACGGAAGACAACAAGGCGTTCTTCATCTTCGCAACCGATGCCTACGGTGTGAACAACCTGCCCAAGGAGTTCAGCGAGGCCATCGTCAAGTCGCTGGGGCAGGCCGAATTGCCGCAACTCAATTTGTCTGTTGACCAGGACCATGCTGAGGTCGACACCCTGGCCTTGCAGCAACAGGCCGCTCAAACGGGCTTTGCCTGTCAGTTTCAGGCCTTGCGTCGCCACGTGCCATGGCGCGCCGTGCTGCTGGATGGTACCGGTCTGCGTCCACGCCCGCGCCCCACAGCCCTGGGCCCGCAGACGGCCGTCGTCGTGGGGCCGGATGGCAGCACCAGCCCTCAGGGGGCTGACGAGATCTACACCGACAAGCTGGGGCGGGTCAAAGTCATGTTCCACTGGCAGGCCAACCCGTGCGCACCGAGTCGGGCCAACAGCGATCACAGCTGCTGGGTACGCGTGATGCAACGCCTGGCTGGGCCGGGCATGGGGCACCAGTTCATTCCCCGTATCGGTCACGAGGTGCTGGTCGGTTTTTTGAACAACGACATTGACAGGCCTTATGTCCACGGCAGCCTTTACAACGGCCGAGGCGAGGGCGGCATACCCCGCACACCCGGCGGCGAGCCCGGGGCGGCAGATACCCGCGCGTTAACCGAGTCGAGCGACCACACGCCCAGCGGTCAGATGAACCTGGTGGGCGGCACCAGTGGCGGCAACAGTCCGGCCTGGCATGGCGCGGCGCCCGGCCCAGCGCAAGAGGGCGCATCGGGCCAGAACAACGCGGCTGCGCTCAGCGGCATCAAGAGCAAGGAGTTTGGTGGCGCTGGTTACAACCAACTGGTGTGGGACGACACCCCCAGCCAATTGCGCACCCAGCTGCACACCACGCAGGCCCAGACCTGGTTGCAAATGGGGCACCTGCTGCATCAGGCGGACAACCACCGAGGCAGTTTTCGGGGGCAGGGTTTCGAGCTGCGTACAGATGCCTGGGGTGGCTTGCGTGCCGCGCGTGGTGTGATGCTCAGCACCTTTAGCCTGCAGAGCGGTGCTGCTCAGACCGCAGAGCCAGCTGGCGACAACGCTGCAGGCATGGCACTGGCCAAGCAGTTGCAGCAGCTGGCCAGCACCTTCCACCAGGCTGCCAGCGCACACCAGACCGTGGGGCTGTCCATCGCGGCGGGCAGCACCCAAGCCAATCAGAGTGTGCTGGATGACACCCTGGCACCGGCTGCCGCGCTCACGCGGAGCCTGAGTGGCATGGTCAGCCACACCAGCCTGCCCAACGCAACGGCCGATGCGAGTGACAAGCACACAGGCGCAGGCACTGGCAAAGTGCCCCACATGGCCGACCCCAACATGGCCCTTGTCAGCAAGGCCGGCATCGGTATCACCGCTGGCCAAGATCTTCACCTGAGCAGCAACGACACCACAACGATTGCCAGCGGCCACGACACCCACTTTGCCGTAGGTGGCCAGGCGCGTGTCCATACCGGCCAAGCCATAGGCATTCTGGCTGGCGCCATGCAGCCGGGCAGCGAAGCAGCAGGCAAAGGCCTGACGCTGATCGCCGCACAAGGTGCGGTGGACATGCAGGCTCAGGCAGGCTCGGCACAACTCGCGGCCAAGCAGCAGCTTGAACTGAAAACTGCCAACGGCGTGGTCAACATCGCCGCCGCCAAGAAAGTGACCCTGGCTGTGAGCGGAGGGGCCAGCATCACCATCGAAGGCGGCAAGTTCACGGCGCAGTGCCCAGGGACGATCACCGTGAAAGCTGGCAAGAAGTCGATGGTGGGTGGGGCGACGCAGTCCTGGGTCATGCCCGATATGCCGCAAAGCGTTTGTATTGCATGCTTGTTGAATGCGGCCAAGGTTGGTTCTCCCTTTGCCAAGCGAGGCTGATTCATGAATGAACCCCGCGCCACCGGTCAACGTGCTTACGCCGCTGATATGCGGGCATGGTTCGCTAGCGTCAACAGACCTCAGCAGGTGTTTGCGTTGATTGACTTGGCCAACCTGCATCACCAGGCGGCTCAAGCCCTTCAGTACATTCGAGCAATGGGTGGCCGGTCCATCTTGCAAGATGATCGCGAGCAAGCCGCATTGGCGAGCGCATGGTTGGTGCGCTTGACCCACGATGACATTGGTCAGGAGGTGTTCGAGCGAACCGTGGTGTGGGCGGGGCAGAGCGCATGCGTGACCTGGCTCGAAAGTGCTTTGAGCTTGGACGAGTTGGCCCAACGGTTGCATCAAAGAACAAAAGCCGAGTTGCCTGAGGCTTACGCAGTGCTGTTGCGTTTCTATGATCCGAGGGTGCTGCCCGAATTGCATGCGGTGCTGGCCGATGATTTGGCAGGGTTTTTCAGAACGCTGGGGCGGTCATGGGTCTATGTTGGGCGCGACCAAAGCGTCCGATCCATTGTGTTGAGTGGCGAATTTGAGGCGGATGGATTCAGCCCGCCACTCAATCTCGATGCCGTGCAGTTCGCGGCGCTGTTGTCTGCATCAGAAGTGGATTCCGTGATGCCTGAGTTGGCGAGAGAGGCCCCTGAGGCCTTCATGGCCATGCCGTCCGAGCGGCGAGCATCGTTGACGCGTCGCTGCCTGGCGCTTGCCGACGATTGGCACCTGCAGGCCTTCGCGCATCGGGTCATGGTGGGCGTGCTCGCTTTAAAACTGGGGGAAAACTTCTACCAGCAGCCAGCATGGGTGCCGTGGATTGAACAACTTCGTCAAGGCAAGATCAATTTGATTCAGGCCATTGAAGGTGCAACCACACCATGAGGCATCTACACCTTGGGTTCCGAAATCACATGGGCATGATGAACTATTTCAAAACCTGGGCTCACAGCATGCGCATGCTTGCCGTCGCCCTGACCTGTATCTGGCTATGGGGTTGTGCTCAAGCGGACAAGCCCGGTGAGGCTGTGCCCGCAGTCAAGCTGGGTGAAGCGCAAGCATTGCTGATCCAGGGCTACAACTACACCGACGATGTCATCGACAGCTTTACTGTAAATGGCCAAGGTGGTGGGCGCTTGTATGTGAGTGGCCCTGACTCCGGAGGGGGCGGCTCGGTTTGCTGTGTGTCCTATCGACCGGGTACGCCCTTGCCGATCAAGTTGAGGGTGCGCTGGATGGGAGGGTATTGCATGGAGTTTGAAACCAGTGAATTCGGTCGGACAAACTCTTATCGAAAAGGTCTCTGGCGCGAAGCAGATGCATTTGCCGTTGACCTGTCTAACGGCAAGCCTCGGGCATTGGAGGTCCACATTTTCCCGGATGGGCATGTGGAGGCCGCGATCACAGAGGGCTATTCAAAGCCAAGGTTGGTTTTGTCTCGAACGGAAGATTTTGATCGGCCAGGCGTTCAACGTAGCTATCCCAATTGCACCGATGATCAGCTCAAACAATCAAGGTGGTAGGACCACCAGTGCCTCGGGTGACGAACAACATAGGCTTCCTATCCAACAGTTGACGAAGGTGGATTTCAAAGTCATGACTTTCAAAATGCGCACGCTTGCCGTCACCCTGATCTGCGTCTGGATCCTGGGTTCGGCTCAAGCGGAAGAGCCCAGTGAGGTGGTGCCTTTAGTGAGGCGGGGTGAAACGCAAGCATTGCTGATCCAGGGCTACAACTACACGGATGACTACATCGACAGCTTTACGGTGAACGGACAAGGAGGGGGCAATGTTCAGCTTAGCGGCCCTTACACAGGGGGAGGTGGAGGTGTTTGCTGCGTGTCTTACCGTCCGGGATCGCCGCAGCCAATTAGGTTAAAGGTGCGTTGGATAGGCGGGTATTGCATGGAGTTTGAAACCAGCGAATTCGGTAGGACAAACTCTTATCGGAAAGGTCTCTGGCGCGAAGCAGATGCATTTGCTGTTGACCTGTCCAATGGCAAGCCACGGGCATTGGAGGTCCATTTTTACCCTGATGGTCATGTGGAGGCCGCGATATCGGCTGGCAACACGCCGGCTCGACTAAAGCTCGAAGTGAATGAAAAAGGCGAGCGTCCTGGCGTTGAACATCAATATCAAACTTGTACCGATGATCAGCTCACACAATCAAAGTGGTAGGAGCATCAGCGCCTCGGGTGACGAACAAAAAGGCGTCCTATCTAACAGTTCACGAAGGTTGATTTCAAAGTCATGGCTTTCAAAATGCGCATGCTTGCCGTTACCCTGATCTGCGTCTGGATCCTGGGTTCGGCTCAAGCGGAAGAGCCCAGTGAGATGGTGCCTTCAGTGAGGCGGGGTGAAACGCAGGCATTGCTGATTCAGGGCTACAACTACACCGACGATGTCATCGACAGCTTTACGGTAAATGGCCAAGGTGGTGGGCGCTTGTATGTGAGTGGCCCTGACTCCGGAGGGGGCGGCTCGGTTTGCTGTGTGTCCTATCGACCTGGTACCCCCTTACCGATCAAGTTGAGGGTGCGCTGGATGGGAGGGTATTGCATCGAGCGTGTCAAAAACCCGTACCCCTATGGCAAGCCGTATTACGACAATCGGCGAGGCCTTTGGCGCGAAGCAGATGCATTTGCCGTTGACCTGTCTAACCGCAAGCCTCGGGCATTGGAGGTCCACATTTTCCCGGATGGGCATGTGGAGGCCTCGATCACAGAGGGTGATTCTGATCCAAGGTTGAGCTTGCCCCGAACGGTTAATTTTGAGCGCCCTGGTGTTCAACATACCTATCCCAATTGCACCGATGATCAGCTTAAACAATCAAAGTGGTAAGACGCCCAGCACGACGGGGCCTTCTCTGAGGCCGAACTTGACCGGGCTGATCGCTACGGCTGAAGCTCGAGATACCTTGTCCGCGCCCGTCTCGTTGGCTCCGCCTGCGCCCGCAGTCCATAAAAGCCTTGTAGAACAAGCACGAGCATTGCAATCCAAGCTAGGTGATCGGCTCGCACCGCATACCTGCAAGGTGTCACTGAAGATCGGTTTTTTCTTCGACGGCACCGGCAATAACATGGATGCCGATCTCGACACGGATGAGCATAGCAACGTGGCCAGATTGTTGAGGGCTTATCCGAGCGAGATGCAGGAGCGGGGGGTATATCGCTATTACATCCCCGGGTTAGGCACCTACTTTCGCGAGATTGGCGACATTGGCGATGACGATGGTGCAGCCTTTGCCAAATACGGCGATGCACGTCTCGATAAGGCCATGCAGTGGCTGGATGAAACGGTCCTCAAGCATCCTGCTGACAAGATTGAACGCATTCAGGTCTCTGTCTTTGGTTTTTCTCGGGGTGCAACGCTGGCTCGTGCATTTGCTCGACGCATCCAGGCGCGCTGTGCCCTTGATCCGCTGAACGTCAATCAGCATCTGTGGCCGAGCGTCGGTAAGCCTTTTGCTATCCAGTTCCTCGGCTTGTTTGACACGGTCGCTTCGGTAGGTATCCCAGCCAGTGCCGGTGTGGGTTCCCTGTTCCTAGCCAAGAATTGGAAGGATCTCGAGCCTTCGCTGGAAAGTCGGCGCTCCAGCCTGTTCAGTGGCTTGGCCGCCCAGGCTTTTGGTGATCAACCTGGAGCCGACCCGACTCCCGGGGCGTGGGATGGGCACATGGGGTGGGCGAAGAATTTGCGTGTACCCCCCGTGGTCCAGCGCACTGTTCATCTGATGGCGATGAACGAAATTCGCAACTCCTTCCCACTGGACACCATTTGGGACGGAGTCCGTATGCCTGCGAATGCTGAAGAAATTGTCTACCCTGGCGCCCATTCCAATATTGGTGGCGGCTACAGGCCGGGGGAGGGGGGCAAGAGTACTTCGCGGGGTCTGATGCTCAGCAAAATCCCCTTGAGAAAGATGTATGACGAAGCGGTGTTGGCGGGGGTGCCCTTGCTGTCGCTGGAATCCGCCAACCTCAAGAGCGATTTTGAGTTTGACCCCGAGCTGCAAGAGCGATTCAACCAGACGCTGGCCAAAGCGGGTGTGAGCGCCGGACGCTTGGGCGACGCCTTGCTCGCACACAGTCAGCTTTATCTGCGCTGGCGCTTTCGCAAGATCCATCTGCGACTGCGCGCACAAGAGGCCGAAGGTATTCAGGCGCAAGAGGCTCGCTACCGAAAGGAAGCAGGCGAGATAAAGGCGCGAGAAGCCGAGTTGGAGAACGACCCAGCGCGCAAGAAGGCTGAGCGCGATATGAACAATAAACATGCTGAGTGGCAATGGGCCGTTCAGGTCGCACCAGATTATCCGCATGACCAGGAGGAGGCCGCCTACCTGGCAGCAAAAGCCAGATTTGACGAACTGAATGACCCGTATCTGCGCGAGCGCGCGAAACTGCGAACGCTGCCCAGCTATGGTGGTGAACTGGTAGGCAACCTGGAGGCCTATGATCGCCAACTGATGAAGGACGTGGCTTTCATCAAGTCACAGCAAGCAAAGGGCTACAAGAACTTACGCCCCCACTATGTCCGCTTGATGGAGGCTCACGACGATGAGTTTGTCCATGGCAAAGGTTTGTCGGATCCTTTGGTTATCAAGTTCTTCGACTCGTTTGTGCATGACTCTCTGGCCGGATTTGCCAAAGATGTGACCTTGCCGTCCGATCCACGCTGCTGCTACATCGGTGGCGACGATGAGTTGAAGTACGCCAACAACCAACGCATGCAGGATCAAGGATCACCCCGGTCGGCGGCTTGATTCAGCTTTGGCGATATCTCACTGACCCCGTCTCGGCTCAGCCAGACTCGCCGGCCGCCCAAAGTGATAGCCCTGCAGTTCGTCGACGCCCAAGCGCATGAGCGCCTCGGCCTGCGCGGGCGTTTCGACACCTTCTGCCACCACCTTCAGGCCAAACCGCTTGGCGATGAACACGGCCCCCTCGATCACGGCCAGGGCTCGTTCGTCGCCGGCCAGCACGAAGCTTTTGTCGACCTTGATGGCCGTGATCGGAAATTCGTGAAGACGTGACAGGGATGAGTAGCCGGTGCCAAAGTCGTCAATGTGCACCTCGACGCCCAGTGCCCGGACGGCATGGATCACGGCAAGAACCTGTTGCATGTCCTCTTCGTTGAAGACGGTTTCCGTCACCTCGATGATCAAGCGCGAGGGCGCCAGTTGAGCCTCCTGAAGACTGCTGGCCACTTCGGCCACGAACTCTGGTTGGAGCAACTGTTTGAACGAGGTGTTGACGGCCACCTTGGTGTTCAAGGAGCGCTGGCCATGCTCGTCTTGCCACGTGGCGGCCTCTTTGCACGCCCGACGCAAGACCCAAAGACCGATGTCGCAGATGTGGTCGGTGTCCTCGGCCAGCGGGATGAACTCCACCGGCGAAATGGGGCCGATGCCTGGGCAATTCCAGCGCAACAGTGCTTCGTTGGTGATGACCTCGTGGTTGGATGACGAGACGATGGGTTGAAACACGAGGTGAAGGCTGTTGTCGCTGGTGGCCCTGCGAAGGGCCTCGATCATCAGGTTTCGCCTCGCGCTGAGGTCCAGCAGCGACTGGTTGGTTTCCAGCGAACGGTTGCGGCCGATGCGCTTCGCCTCGGAAACCGCCAGATCAGCCAGGCGGATGGCTTCTCCCAGTTCGATGTTGTGTTCGTTCAGTGCATAGATGCCAAAGCCGAGGCTGGCGCCAATGTGGAGTTGTCGGTCCTGGATGTCATAGGGCTCGGTCAGCGCCTGGCGCACGAGTTCCAACTGGCTTGAGATGTCGCGTTGGGCGGTGTCGTGAAATGGGATGCACACCACAAATTCGTCACCACCCCAGCGGCAGACTGCACCGAATTGCTCCGCGCGATGGGTTTCGATGTTCTGGACAATGAAGGCCAGTCGGTTGGCTACTTCACGCAGCAGCAGATCACCCCAGTCGTGCCCCAGCCCATCGTTGATCTGCTTGAAATGGTCGAGGTCGATCATGGCCAAGGCGACCTGGGGATGGGTGTGGCGGTCCAGCTTCTTGTAAAAATGGGCCAGGCCACGGCGGTTCAGCAGCTTGGTCAAGGTGTCGTGATGGGCTTGAAACTGCAGCGCTTCAGTGCGCTCGGCCACACGCTGTTCAAGCTTGACGTTGGTTTGCGCCAGTTCGCTTGAAATGGCGGTCATCTTGTCAACGAGGGCCTGCTTTTCCAGGTCGAGGTTGACAATTTCCTTGAGCAAGGCGAAGTTGGCCTCATGGCCTGAAATCATCACCCAGGCGAAGATGCTGCCCAGGGTGGCCAGCACGATGAAGTTGTCGTCGGGCTGTTGAGAGAGACGAATGCACGCGGGTATCAGCACCAGCAGGATGTAGATCTTGCCGGATACCCTCAAGGGCGCCAAGGTGGCCGTCGCGCCGCCAGCCAGCGCAGCCAGCACGATGATGATGATGAATTGATTGGCACCGGAGAATTGTGGGATGCCCCACCACGCGAGCATGGCCCACTGGATGCCTGCCAACAGCAGGAGGGCTTCATGTATCTGTTGCCAATGGCGCCACCGGCTATGGGTCTTGCCCGGGCGCGAGTCTGCTTTGCAGACCAGGTAAATGCCGTAGCGGATGGCTGTGAAGCCGAGTGCCCCCACCACCCAGAACCACAACATGTGTGCTGTTTGCTGACGAAGGGAATAGGCGATACCGATGATGGCCGCCGCAGTGACAAGCAGCCCTCGGGGGTGGTGGGCCAGTGCCGTCAGCCATAAACGCTTGTTGGCGTCGTTCATGGGGTGACGGAATCAGCCCAGCATGGCTGCTTGACCGGTTTTGAATTTGCCCACCAGATTGGTCAGCAAGGCCGCCTGGTTGCGCAAGCTCTCGGCAGCGGCTGCGCTCTCTTCCACCAGTGCGGCATTTTGCTGAGTGGCCTGGTCAAGGTGACCAATGCTCTGTGTCACCTGCCCGATGGCTGATGTTTGCTCGCCTGCAGTGGCACTGATGTCCGCAATGAAGTCCGCTACCTGCTGAACCTGGCCCACGATTGATTCGATCACCGTGCCGGCATTGCCCACCAGTTGCGTGCCGCTTTCAACCTTGCTCACGCTGTCGTTGATGAGGGTTTTGATTTCTTTGGCGGCTTCGGCGCTGCGCTGTGCCAGTGTACGCACTTCGCCAGCAACCACGGCAAAGCCACGGCCTTGCTCTCCAGCGCGGGCGGCCTCCACCGCTGCGTTCAGAGCCAGGATGTTGGTCTGGAAAGCAATGCCGTCAATGACCGAGATGATGTCGGCCACTTTTTGCGAGCTGTCCGAGATTTGCTGCATGGTGGCGATCATGTCGCGCATCACCTCGCCACCGTTGGCGGCAGCCTGGCTGGCAGACGAGGCCAGCTCGGTGGCCTGTTTGGCAGTTTGGGCGTTTTGCACCACCGTGGACTGGATCTCTGCCATCGATGCCGAGGTTTCCTGCAAGCTGGCTGCCTGGGACTCGGTTCGATGACTCAGGTCGGCATTGCCGGCCGCGATCTGTGCCGAGCCGGTCGCGATGGAGTCACTGGTGTGGCGCACCTGACCGACGATGTCAGAGAGGTTTTGCTGCATGACGCCCAGCATCGCCAGCACGCTGTGCCGGTGCGCGTCGGCCTGCTTGTCGATGGGGCTCAGGTCTCCTGATGCGACACGCAAAGCCACGGCATTCAGGGTGCTGGGCTCCGTGCCGAGCGCACCTTGCAGATAGCGGACCAGCGACCAGCCCATGGCGGCTGCCGCGAACAGAGCAAGCAGGCAGACGGCAATCAGGGTGTTGCGCTGCCGTGAAAATTCGCTCTCGGCTTGTTCGATCAGAAGCTTGGATCGCTCGTCAGTCAGCGTGAGATAGCTGGTGACAGATTGAAGCAGGGCAGCCAGCAGCGGGCGGCATTTGTCATTCATGTCGGCTATGGCCGCTTCGTGGTCGCCACTCAACGCGAGATCCACAATGTGGGTGGCCACTGGCCCATATTGCTTTTCGATGGATTCGATGTCGGCGACCTTGGCGCGAACGTCATCCGGGATGGCCGGGTCGGACACAGCCGACTTGAGTTTGGTCAGGTACTCCGTGACGTCATGGTGTGCCTGGGTGACTGCTGCCTTTTCTTTCGCTATGTCATCTGCGCTTTTGACCAGCACCAGATTTCGGGCTGCAACAGCTCGGCGGTTGACCGCATTTCTGATTTCTGAAGCGAGGTGTGCACGCGCGTTGACGCCGTTCACAAACGACTCCAGTCGGCCGTTGGCGCTGTTCAGATCGAACAGCGAAATGACGGCCGTGGCGACCAGCATCAGCGCCATCATGCCAATGACCAGCATCAGACGCATCTTCACGGAAAGCGATTTCACTGCAGCCTCCAGATGAGGGTAGGTTCGGCTTGAATAAGTCGCCTCAGTATCGCCAAGTCTTGTTCGGGTAATTACTTGAAAATGCCTCGTATTTCACGGTCAGATGTGATTTGTTGCCGGCGTTTATATATACGCGTAAATACAAGTGCGCTGCAGGGGTGTCAACCTCCCTGCATTAAACTCTGCGGTTTTCGGACATATTTGGAGACACCATGCCGAACATCCAGCGCCATCTGGTCTGGGGGCTTGTCTCGATCCTGGGGGCTGCGGCCCTGGGTATCGTGGCATTGAGCCGCGGCGAATCCATCAATGCGTTGTGGCTGGTCATTGCAGCCGTGTGCACGTACCTGGTGGCTTATCGCTATTACAGCCTTTACATTGCCGACCGTGTCATGGAGCTTGACCCCAAGCGCATGACACCCGCTGTGCGCCACAACGATGGGCTCGACTATGTGCCCACCAACAAGTACGTGCTTTTCGGGCACCACTTTGCAGCCATCGCAGGTGCGGGCCCGCTGGTTGGCCCCGTGCTGGCGGCCCAGATGGGTTACCTGCCGGGCATGTTGTGGATCCTGGCTGGCGTGGTGTTCGCCGGTGCAGTGCAAGACTTCATCGTCCTGTTCATCTCGACCCGTCGTGACGGGCGTTCGCTGGGCGACCTGGTGAAGTCGGAGTTGGGCACGGTGCCAGGCGTGATTGCGCTGTTCGGCACCTTCATGATCATGGTGATCATCCTGGCGGTGCTGTCGCTGATCGTGGTGAAGGCCTTGATGGGCTCGCCCTGGGGGACGTTCACGGTGGCGGCCACCATTCCCATCGCCATCCTGATGGGGGTCTATGCACGCTATGTGCGCCCGGGCCGCATTGGCGAAATGTCCATCATCGGCTTTGTGCTGCTGATGGCCGCCATTGTTTATGGTGGCGATGTGGCGGCGAGCCCGGTGTGGGGCCCGATGTTCACGTTCGATGGCAAGCAGTTGACCTGGATCCTCATCGGCTATGGTTTCATCGCTTCGGTGCTGCCCGTGTGGTTGCTGCTGGCGCCACGTGATTACCTGTCGACCTTCCTGAAGATCGGGACCATTGTGGGCCTGGCCATTGGTATTGCCGTGGTGGCGCCCAAGCTGCAAATGCCGGCGCTGACCAAGTTTGTGGATGGTTCGGGACCGGTGTGGGCGGGTAGCCTGTTCCCCTTCCTGTTCATCACCATTGCCTGTGGGGCGGTGTCCGGCTTCCATGCCCTGATCTCTTCAGGCACCACCCCCAAGCTGCTGGACAACGAGAAGAACGCCCGACTGATTGGGTATGGCGGCATGCTGATGGAGTCATTCGTGGCCATCATGGCTCTGGTGGCGGCCTCGGTGATCGAGCCGGGTGTGTACTTCGCGATGAACAGCCCCGCCGCTGTGCTGGGCAAGACGGCCGAAAGCGCTGCCCAGGTCATCAACCAGTGGGGTTTTGTGGTCACGCCTGAGATGCTGGTGCAGACCGCCAAGGACGTCGGTGAAAACAGCATCATCTCGCGTGCCGGTGGTGCGCCCACGCTGGCTGTGGGCATGGCTCACATCCTGTCGAACGTGATTGGTGGCAAGACGATGATGGCCTTCTGGTACCACTTCGCCATCTTGTTCGAGGCACTTTTCATCCTGACTGCGGTGGACGCAGGCACCCGGGCCGGTCGCTTCATGCTGCAGGACCTGATGGGCACGTTTGTGCCCTCGATGCGCCGCATGGATTCGATCGTGGCCAGCCTGGTGGCGACCGCGCTGTGTGTGGCAGCATGGGGCTACTTCCTCTATCAGGGTGTGGTTGACCCGCTGGGTGGCATCAACACCTTGTGGCCGCTCTTTGGCATTGCCAACCAGATGCTGGCCGGCGTGGCGTTGCTGCTGGCGACCGTGGTGCTGTTCAAGATGAAGCGTCAGCGTTTTGCGTGGGTCACCATCGTGCCGACGGTGTGGCTGCTGCTGTGCACGCTGACGGCCGGCTGGCAAAAGATCTTCCATGACAGCCCGAAAATTGGCTTCCTGGCTGCGGCCAACAAGTACCAGACGGCGCTGGACAAGGGAGAGTTGCTGGCGCCGGCCAAGTCAGTCGAGCAGATGCATCAGATCGTCATGAACAACCGCATCGACGCCATCATGGCCGCGCTGTTCATGTTCCTGGTGGTGAGCGTGCTGGTGTTTGCGGTGATCTCGTGCCGCAAGGCGCTGGCGACCAAGCAGCGTACGGATCAGGAAACCCCGTTCGAACCCATGCCGGAAGGCGTGCAGGTTTGATTGGCCCATACTGAAAAGGATGGCAAGCATGTTTTCCGACCTGGGCCGTGTGGGCCAATACCTGGGGCAGGCCGCCCGCCTGATGGTGGGTATGCCTGACTACGGCACTTATGTGCGGCACATGCAAGCCAACCACCCGGACAAACCGGTCATGTCGTACGAAGAGTTCTTTAAGGAGCGACAGGAGGCGCGCTACGGCGGCGCCAACGGGCGACCGGGACGGTGTTGCTGAAATCATTCAGGGCTGATTGAAATATGAAAAGGCCAATGGGCTTCAGTCCATTGGCCTTTTGCATATGCCAGCGAGAAATGTGTGATTGCGTCAGGCAGACTGCTTATACGGTGCTGGCGGATACCAGGGTGATTTTCACGTTGCGGCTGCCATAGGTGATATTCACCTTGTAGCCAGATACGGTCACGCTGGTGAATTTGCCATGCACTTCACTGCCGCTGACCACGGTCAAGCTGTCGCCGACGGCGGGGGTATACCCATTGAAGCTGACCGTGAGCGTGCCGCCTAGCGTCACATCCTTGGCGCTGGTGATGCGGCCTTTGCCGCCACTGCCCACCACCACAGACAAGGCGCCGGCGGTTTGTGTATAGCGGCCGGTCAGTGCGACGTTTTCTGTGACCTGCAAAGTGCCTGCGCTTTGGTAGACGTCACCGGTGCCAAACGCGTTGGTAGATGCGCCCACCAGGGTGCCTGCACTCAGTACAGTGCCGCCGCTGTAGGTGTTGGCACCACTCAACGTGAGGGTGCCGGTGCCCAGTTTGGTCAGCAGGCCTGCGCCGCTGATGTCATTGGCCCACGTGTCGCTGGCGTTGAAGCCGCCTTCGCTCGCATCCATCGTGACGCTCACGTCACCATTGAATGCACCGTAGCCGTCAGCCGCAGCGACCAGGTTCAGTCGGCCCCAGCCTTCGCTGTCGTCCATGAGCGGGTAGCCTGAACTCAGCGCCGTGGTTTTCAATACCACGCGGCGTTGTGTGGCGGTCAGATAGGGAAAGCGTGTCTCCAGCAAGATCTCGGCCGCTTTGGGCACCTGTGCCGTCTGCGTGGTGCTGGCGATGGTGCTGAAGCCGAAGGTCAGACGCTGTTTTGCCAGCGCCTTCATGCTGGCGGTGCTGGCAAAGCGGTCGTTGCTGCTGGTGCCCGAGTGGGCGTAGGTGTAGAAGCTGCTCCAGTCGCTGACCCCGACGGCCGACATCATGATGGTATGAGCCTCGTCATACGCAGCCTTGCGGGTGGCGCTGTCAATGTTGTTGATACCTGCCACCACGGCGGCCATGCCCAGCATGCGGCCACCAATCACGTCCAACGGCGAGTGCATGCCGGCCAGGATGCGGTTGTTGCCGAGCTCCAGTGAGCGAGCCACCAGTTCCTGGAAGCGCTCCGGCATGACGTAGGCCATGGCCAGTGTGTCACGCACGGCCTCGGCGGTGTGGCCGCTGGGTTGGCCGCCATCGGTGGCTGCTGTGCTGCCTTTGGCAGGCACCAGGGTTGGGGCTACCACCACGTTGCTGCTCCAGCGCCAGGGGCGCGCGTATTTGTAATAGCGCTTGGCCGGTTCGGCAGAGGCGCTGGTCTTGTTGGTGGTGGCGTCGTTCAGGAAGTCCACCACCGCGCCAAAGCTGGTGTTGCCGCTGCTGGTGCTCACGCCCCGGTCTGTGCCGCGGTCGGTATAGAGCACCGTGGTGGCGTCCGAAGGGATGTCGGTTTGACAGTTGGTTGCTGTGGACGAGGTGGTCAGGCAGACAGTCTGCTGTGCGGCGGTGCGCCAGGCATCGGTGAGGGGGCCCATGCCGTCAGACACGCTATAGCCCTTGTTGCGCCGATCATCGAAGTAGGCGGCCGAGGCTTCGTCGTCTGTGCGGGCGGTGGTCTTGTCGACCACATACTGGATGTTGGCACTGTGGACTGTGGCGTTGAGGATGGTGCCATCCATGCCGTCACCGGTGTAGGCGCTGAAGTTCTCGCAGGAAGATCCTGAGACGGTGACACCGGCATCGACATAGCTGGTCTTTGGCGTCCAGAGGGCCAGGAAGCCCGTGAGCACGCGAACGCCGGCGTTGGTTTCCTTGGTCGCGTGGCAGCCGTCACCGCGAACGTTGGTGGCGTAGTAGTCCACAAACGGCAGCACGGTGGTCTCGTCCTGTACGGCAGCGGTTTCTTCGTAACCCAGGCCGGTGGGGGCGCTCGGGGTGGTCCAGCTGCTGGAGGAGCCGCCGCCACAGGCGACGAGGCAGGCGGAGGTGGCAACACTCAGGCTGAAAACCAGCCAGGACTTCTTGGCGGTGAACATGGCAGCAACTCGCTTCGTGAAACTCAGAAGCTGCGCATGTTCTTGTTACATTGTGACGAGGCGGTGTCGGGCTGGTGAAGGCACAGTTAAACGCAAAAACGTGCGCGTAAATGTTTGTTGACGCATGTTGATCGCAATTTCGATCAACAGCGTGTCACGCGCAGGTCACTCGAATCTGTAGTTGAAGAGCTTCAAGTCTTGAACATAAAGCGACTGAACAATGTCAACGCTGCGGCTGTTTCTGTAGGCCGCCCGATAGTCGCTATGGCTCTTTTGCGTGTTGATGTTCTTGCGCTCAGCCTTGAACGGGATGTTCAGTTTCTCGGCTACTTGCGCAAAATCGTCGTCCAGTGCTTCTTGCCGGCCAACAAAGTCCACGATCACCTTGCCGCACAAATCCACGATGAATGTGGACTGAGGGAGGATGTGGAGATTGCTGAGCAACTCTCCCTCGTGTAGTGCTCGCAAAACGAAGTCATCGAAATCCTGGTAGCGGCGAATGACTTCACCGACGGCCTGGTCATGCGCGCCACCTGCACCACCAGCCCTCAGATACTCATAGGCGGAGTAGAGCCTGTCAAACGGATTGCGTACGAACGAGAACTTGAATGCGTGGTCGAAATAGCTGCGGTTGGCTGCACGGTAGACAAACCATGGAAAGTGCTGGCGGTAGTGCACCCGGCGCTTGCCCAGCGCTGCCAGCACGGATGTGCCTGCTGTTTTGGGTATATGAATGAACAAGCAGTTGTGTTTGCGCTGATGCGCCTCGAATGGGAAGTACAGGTACTTGTCGACTGTGCGCTCAATGCGGTCCGCCAGACGATCTGGAATGGTTCGGGTTGCGGTCATGGCAGTGCTCCGGTGTTTGTTCTGGGTGTTCGAGTTTGCTCAACGGCTGCAAATGCATGCAGGAAGTGTCATCTGTGCGGAGAGGAAATCTTGTGCAGTGGTCAGGTTTCACATTGCTTTACCGATGGCCCGCGATTGTTTGCAAGATGGGCGTTATATTGTCCAATGATCTAAACAAATAAATGATTTGCATGATCGGCGATGTGCCGGATGCACCCGGCGAACTGGGGGCCAGGTGTTGTGCGGATCAGGAGAGACAAGGCCTTGCAGGACGTTTCATCATCTCAACGCGCCATTCATTGGCACCAGCAATCTGTGGATGGCGAGGCGCGCGCTCGTTTGAAGCAACAGCGTCCAGTCTGTCTGTGGTTGACAGGGCTGTCTGGGTCTGGCAAGTCAACCTTGGCCAACTTGCTTGAAGCAAGCTTGTATGACAAGGGTGTCCATACCTACTTGCTGGATGGCGATAACCTGCGCCACGGTTTGTGCAGCGACTTGGGCTTCAGCGATTCCGACCGCACAGAGAATATCCGTCGAGCGGCTGAGGTGGCCAAGTTGATGGTCGATGCTGGCCTGGTGGTGATCGTGTCGTTTATCAGCCCGTTTCGTGCGGATCGGGCATTTGCTCGGTCGCTATTCGAGCCGGGAAGCTTTTTTGAGGTCTTTGTCGATGCGCCATTACAGGCGTGCATGCAGCGAGACCCCAAAGGCTTGTATGCGAAGGCTCAACGAGGTGAGTTGAAAAACTTCACCGGCCTCGACAGTCCGTATGAGCCGCCAGAGAGCCCTGAGGTGCACTTGCGCACGGCTTCGGACTCGCCACAAGAGTGTGTGGAGATGGTGCTCCGTCGAATCTTGGCAACCCCGCTGGCTTGAGCGCCTGAGCGGGGTCGGGCCGGTTTCACCATTCGTTCTGGTTTTGAGCCACCAGCACCTTGCGGCTGGCTCCGTCATCGGCCGGTGGTGTGCGGCCCTTGCCCAGAAGCTTGGGCTTGAGTGTGGGGTCAGTCGGGTCATCGCCTAACCAGATACGCAGCAGCGCCGCGTAGAACTCCGTGCCGCGCAGAGGCTCCAGTAGAGGTCTGCCGTTGAGTTCAATGCGTGTGCCGCTACCAGGGAGCCAGTCCAGGGTGAGGACGTCGCCCTTTCTCAGCCCGTTGGGTTGCCGAGCGAGGGCCTTCACGACTTGGTTCATGTTGGCGCTGATTTGTTGCCGCCCCGTTTTTTCTGCATAACGCGTCAATGTGGACGCAATCGCCTCGTCAAATTCGCTGCTGCTGACGTTGCGCATCAGCGTGATCTGCATGCGTCGTGGACCATCCATGTTCATGATGCCGCTGGAGCTGTCGCGCCGGTCGGGCAAATAGAGGCCGATTGCATAGATGTTGAAGAACCAGCGCTTGCTGATGCCGGCTCCGTTGAGCACCAACTGCTGCCCGGAGACTTGCGTGGCGTTGGCCAGCCGTATGCCCTCCAGGTCAAGTGCCCAGCAGGGCGAGGTCAGGCTGAGTGACGATGCAAGCAGCCATGTATGGGGTTTGCGAAGTGAAATTGCCATGGTGTGTCTCCCGGTAGGACGGGTTGACAAGGCTGATCACGCCTCACCAGATGGTGAGATGCTTGACCAGCGCCCTTTGCAGCCAGTTGCGGCTGGCTGCGTCCTGCACATCGCCTTCTCCGCCCAACTCGATACGGGCGTTGAGAACATCACCTGAGGCGACCGTGTTCCCCGACTTGATGTCTTTGGGGTTGACGACGCCGGAGATGCGCAGGGTGGAAGTGCCGCCGTTGACCGAGATGCCTTTCTCGCCAGCGACGACCAGATGTCCGTTGGGCAGCACGTTGATGACCGAGGCGGTGATTTCGCCGGTCAGGGTGCTGGTGTTGTCAGTGTTGCCCTTGCCCTTGAACGAGTCGCTGCCTGAGGCAGAGGCATCCAGGTTGATGATCTTGTCGATCAGGCTGCTGGAGGTCGATGTGCCGTCACCAGGACCTTTGACCGCCACCGCATTCTCCCGGCTGGTGTCGGTGTTGAGCTTGCGAACCGCGGTGGTCTTTTCGGAAATGCTGATTTTCAGCGTGTCACCGATGCTGCGAGGGCGCTTGTCACCCGAGAACAGCGAGGTAGACACCATGGTCGGCTGGAAGATCGAGCCGTTGTTGACCTTCTCGATGTAGTTGGGCGGCGTGTTGGGCGTGACATTGAGCGGCTGTTGAGCGTAGGTGGTCGTGCCGCAAGCAGTCAGCGAACTGCCGATGACGGCGACCAGGATCAGCATCAAGACAAAGCGCGCAACGATTTCTGAAAACAGGCTCATGAATATGTTCATGGTTGAGCTCCATTTGTGGTGTTCTGGGCGGTTTTGATTTCGCCTTTGACCAATGCATGAATGGCTCTGGCGATTTTGTTTCGTGTGCCGGACCATTTGCCCATTTGCAGCTCGGCGCCAAGTTCGTAACCGCTGCTGCCAATGATTTCGCCATTGCTGCGTTGCAGTGTGAACATGGCGCGGCTCATGAATGGCTGGTAGGTTGAGCTGAATGGCGGGGTATCCCATTCCATATAGGCGCTGTATTTCAACCAGATAGGGCACTGATCGAGAACGCCGCTGATTTCATATATGCGGCTTTCAATCTGATGGGTTTTCAGTTCGTTTTGAATGGCAGGCAGTAGATCGGCGACCTGGGTATCCGGGTTGTATTCGATGCACAAGGTTGCAGGAGCGCTGGCGCCGTGGTGTACGAGGTAGCTCGCATCGCTGGGGCCTTGTGCAATGGCTGTGCTGGCTGCCATGCCGGTGGCCTTGATCAATTCGAACAAGGGTGATGGCGTGACGATCGAGCACGCGCTCAATGCCAGGCAGATCAGCGGCAGCAGAATCAGGCGAAGGGGCAGGGAAGGCATGGCTAGACTCGCACTGGGTGGGTCAGACCAGGGTGTCGATCAGGGCGCTTCCCAAGGCCGCGGTGGTACCGACGTAACCCAGCGTGTTGCTGGCAAACTGACCAACCGTGCTGGCAACGTCTCCTGCCGTCGACAGAACGGCAGCGCTTGCTTTATAGGTGTCGTTGGCGATGCTCTTGGTGACGCTGGATACTTCAGATGCGACATCCGAGACGGTGTCTTCCACGGTGTCGTACGCGTCGCTCACGGCGTTGACCACAGACTTCTCGGCCTTGACTACGGCGTTGGCGATCGAGCTGGCGGTGCTGCTGACCGAGCTGGCTGCATCGGATATGCCGTCTGTGATCGTATCGACCGTATCACCCACGGCATCGACGACATCACTGACTGTGTCGGTGACGGCGTCTGCTGCATCTTCTACGGCATCAACAGCCCCGGTGACGGTGTCGGAAACGAAGTCGGCCGCGGTTTCAAATGCATCCCCAATGGCGGAAAACGTGCTGCTGACGGCGCTTTCGGTCGTGTTGATGGCATTGTTGAGTGTTTGCAGGCCTTTCTCGCTGATGGAGACGACGGAACTGGCTGTATTGCCGGCAGCCTGGATGCTTGCAATACCGGTTGCCACGACAGGCCCATACTCTTTCACATTGGCTTCATAGGTACCCTGTTTTTTAGACAGGCTGTTTGCGGCATTGGTCGAATAGGTGTTCACCGAATTGCCAAGGTTGCTGATTGAGCTCATCGTGGCCTCCATTGGGTAGGTGAGCTCATGCTAGGCTTGGTGCTAATTTTCGAATTGATGATTAATCCGGTGAAATTCGGGTAATTAATATTGCTTATTGGAAATTATCAATAATATATATTCAAGTCAATATTCGTGACCTTCGCATCACATTGCGTCACAAAACATGTGCGAGTATCACAATCAGGACTCCCGGGTGTGTCTGCGTCGTGCGGCTGTGTGAAGAATGGTGAATAGGGGTGAAATAAGTCCGCGGTGTCATGTCGGTGGAATAATGGGGCGATCATGTTGAAGAACGAGCACCCCTTGCACCTGTACGTCGTGGAAGACGACGGCGCCTTGCGTGACATGCTGTCTGCTTATCTGGACCGCCAAGGCATGGGCGTCACAGCCTTTGCCAACGCAGAGGCCTTTCAGGATGCCTACGCCCGTGAGAAACCCGATTTGCTCATCCTGGACGTGGGACTGCCGGGCCTCAATGGGCTCGACCTGTGCCGCTGCATGCGTTCTGTTGGCGATCAGTTGCCCATCATCTTGTTGACGGCGCGCAGCGAGGAGATCGACCGCGTGCTAGGGCTCGAAATGGGTGCCGACGACTACCTGAGCAAGCCCTTCTCGGCTCGCGAGCTGGTGGCCCGTGTGCGGGCTGTGCTGCGTCGCTATCAGGGCGGCAGTGGCGAGCCCCTGTCTCAAAATGGTGTCCGTATCGGTGCCCATGCCTTCGTGCCGGAATCGCGAAGCCTGGTGAAGGGCGATGATTTCAGGGTGCTCAATCCGGTGGAATTTGCACTGTTGTCCGAGTTGGTCGCCCAGTCGAACGTGCCGGTCAGTCGCGAGCGGCTGATTGCCGTGTCACATGACGACGAAGATGATGTGACACCTCGCGCTGTGGACGCGGCGATCATGCGCCTGCGCCGGGTGGTGGAGCCCGACCCCTCTCAGCCTCGATTCATCCAGACCGTGCGGGGTCAAGGCTACGTGTTTGTGCCGCAGGGCGGCTGATGGCCATCGGTACCAGCTTTTCCATCGTCCGGCGAATGACCGTTCTGGTCATTGCCATTTCACTGGTCTCGCTGGTCCTGCATGTGTTCATGGCGTTCAATTTCGGACGCCCGATGATGCAGGAGTTGATCGATCACCTGGCCTCCGAGACGAGGCTGGTGCGCAGTGTTCTGCGCCGCTCTGTTCCAGAGGATCGCTACAAGGTGGCGCAGGCGCTGAGCTTGCCGCGCATGGAGGTGTCCCGCCAGCCTCCACCTGATGCCTTGCCCCGGCTGCCCTGGCAGGAGCTGGATATGCCTGGCGAGATGCTGGATGCCCTGGTCAGACAGTTGGGGCCGGACATCGAGATCGTCGAGGAGCCGCCCGCACGGGATGGCGCCTCCCGCGTTGTGCACATCGGGGTGCTGGTGGATGGGGAAACTTGGTGGGTGCACCACCGCTTGCCCGCCCGCTCGGCCAGTTGGGCCATCTTTCCACTGCTCATACCGGTGTTGCTGGTCGTTCTGGCCGGTACGCTGGCTTCCGTGATGGGCATCCGCCTGATCACTCGGCCGATGTCCTTGCTGTCCAAGGAAATGCTGTCCAGGCGAAAGCAGTTGTCACCCATTGAGCCGGCGCAGCCTGTCGGTGCCGAGTTGAACACCATGGTGAACGCGTTCAACGAGATGGTGCTGGCACTTCGGCGTTCAGATCAATCGCGTCGCAATTTGCTGGCAGGGGTGTCGCATGACCTGCGAACACCGCTGGCCAGATTGCGTCTGAGAGCGGAGCTGGAATGCCCTGACGCGGTGTTCCAGGCGATGGAGGCTGATTTCAAGGCGGTCGCACACATCATCGAGCAGTTCCTGGCCTATGCCCAGGGGCATGGCCCTCAGGAGTCTGGCCCGAAGGAGGCGATGGCTGATGTCATGCGTCGCAGTGTCAGCCGCTATGCTGAAGCAGGGCTGTCCGTCGAGCTGGGGCGAATCGATCAGACCTCGCTGATGGTGTCGTCAACCTCTCTTCAGCGGCTGCTGGGAAATCTGATCGACAACGCGCTCAGCCACGGCCAGCCTCCGGTGGTGGTGGCTTTGGAGGTGCGTGAGTCGGCGTGGGTTGAACTGGTGGTCTATGACCAAGGGGTCGGCATTTCGGCAGACGCCTTCGGGCAGGCCCTGATGCCCTTTGTCAAACTGGGCCGCCTCAATGACGAGGTGGGGCATTGCGGACTGGGGCTGGCCATCGTCAGCCAGATCGCTTCCATGCTGGGCGCGGAGGTGCGCCTGCATCCTTTTGACGGACATCGCTCCGGCATTGGTGTGCGCTGGCCAGTGTGATCCTAAAATCACGCTCCGTAGCCAACCAAGTCTGTCGAGATGTCCATTCGCCCGCAAACCGTCGTATCGCTGCATTACCAGGTGACCGATGTCGATGGCCGCCTGGTTGATCCCGGCGAGGCGCCCATGGTCTACCTGCATGGTGGTTTCGATGACCTGTTTCCCAAACTGGAAGCCGAGCTTGAAGGACACGCCGTCGGCGATGCGCTGACAGTGACACTCAAGGCTGCGGATGCCTTCGGACTGTATGACCCCGAATTGCTGCGGATCGAGCCCAGACAAGCCTTGCCTGGTGATTTGTCTGTGGGCAAGCAATATGAGGGCACCCCTGAAGATGGCACAGATCAGGACATGTTGATCTACACGGTGACCGACGTCACCGATGAGCATGTCGTTCTGGACGCGAATCACCCGCTTGCCGGGGTGGATCTGGTGTTCGACATCACGGTGTTGGATGTGCGAGAAGCCACGGAAGCGGAAATAAGTCAGGGTTGCGTGTTGTAACGTCTGGGTAAACACGGGGTAAACGTATGTGTGCCTGCTGTCGAAATGGCAGGCATGAGAAACCCCGTTCAACACAGCCCGGAAAATGATCCGCGATTGACCCTGGCGCCGGTCTATCCCGAGCCGGCTGATGGAACCTGGGGCGTCTGGCTGCTTGGCAGCGACTGGAAGCAGCGCTTGCGGATCTCGCGGTGCCTGGGCAGTGGCGTGATCTATCTGATCATCTGCTCGGTGCTGAACGCCGTGGTGCACATGGGTGACCTGCCTCCCGAGCCGGTGCTGCGCATCAGCGTGGCGGCACTGGCGGCAGTCTTTTTGTTCTACACCCTGCTGCGCACGGGCATCAGCCGCGCCTTCCGCGACCCATCGCTGACCATGCCTCAGATGCTGGTGGCGATCGGATGTGCCGCATGGATCTATACGCTGGGTGGTTCAGCACGCGATCTGATGTTGCTGTTTCTCGTGCCCTTGCTGATGTTCGGCTACCATTTTCTGCGCCCTTTGCAGGTCAGGCTGCTGGCGGGCTACACCCTGTTCATCATGGGCGGAGCCATGATCTGGCTGGTTCACCACAACCCACTGCGTTACGACATGGCGCAGGAGTTGTTGCGCTTCATGCTGCTGGCGGTGGTAGCCTCCATGCTGACCCAGTTCACTGCCCAGGATTCCGAGGAAACCTCAGGCTGGCTGCACGGCTTGATGAGGCTGGTGTTCACAGACGATGTGAAGCAACGTCTGCGCATTCAGCGCTCATTGGTGGCCGCCGCCAATTTCGTGATCTGCACCATTGTGCTGGGCTATGCCGTCAACACCGGGGCTGTTCCCGAGTTGGATGGCTGGTTGCTGGGCTCCTACATGCTGGCCCAGTCTGCGGTGTTCTACGGCTTGTTGCGCAGTGGGATCAATCTCCGTTTTGCAGACCCATCGCTGACCTTGCCCCAGATTCTGGTGGCCATCACCTGCGTGGTGGGCGCTTACGCCATCCTGGGTGGCTCGCGGGGGGCATCGCTGATGTTGCTGGTGCTGGTGTTGGTGTTTGGACTGTTCAACCTGACGGCTCAGCAAGCCCGTCTGGCTGCGTTCTTTGCGCTGGTGACACAAGGGCTGACCATGCTGGCCATGACGACCCTGGCGCCCCAGCGCTACCCGATGCGGCAGGAGCTGATCCATTTCCTGTTTGCCTGCACGACCTTGCCCACCATTTCCCTGCTGGCGGGTGAGATCAGCGAGTTGCGCTCCCGCCTGAAAGCACGCAAGGATGAGCTGGCCACGGCGCTGGAGCGCATCCAGACTTTGGCTACGCGTGATGAGCTCACAGGCCTGTTCAATCGGCGGCACATGATGGAAACGTTGCACCTGCAAAAGCGCTTCAGTGACCGAGGAGGGCGCATTTTCTGCATCGGCATCATCGACATCGACTTTTTCAAGCGCATCAATGACACCTATGGTCATGGCGTGGGGGATGAGGTGCTGCGCGCCTTTGCCCAGGCCATTCAGAGTGAGTTGCGTGAATCGGATGTGATCGCCCGCTGGGGGGGAGAAGAGTTCCTGCTGATGTTGACGGAGTGCCGGGTCGGGCAGGCTGACGCCATGCTGGAGCGGGTGCGGGACATGATCAACGACGCCCGGGTGTCGAGATTGATCCCCGAGCTGCGGGTGCGCTTTTCTGCAGGGATGGCAGAGCAGCGTTTCGATGAAGATGTCGAAGAAACCATCGAGCGGGCTGACCAGGCGCTCTACCGTGCCAAGCGAGCTGGGCGCAATCGCACGGTGCTGGCGAGTTGATCCCCATCTGCGCTGGAGCCGGGCAGTGCTTACCAGTCCGAGCTGTCGATCTCTGGCGGGGCACCGGCTTCACCCATGAGTTCAATCTGTTGTCGCAGCAACTGGGTTTGCTCGGCCCAGTAGGCGGATGAGCCAAACCACGGGAAAGCGGCTGGGAACGCGGGGTCTGCCCAGCGACGGGCCAGCCAGGCACTGTGATGCAGGATGCGCAGGGTGCGCAGCGGCTCGATGAGTTGCAGTTCCCGCCAGTCGAAGTTTGCAAACGATTCATAGCCTTCGAGCATGGCGTGCAACTGGCGCTGGCGCTCTTGTGGCTCACCGCTGAGCAGCATCCACACATCCTGGATGGCGGGCCCCATGCAGGCGTCGTCCAGATCCACGAAGTGCGGGCCGTCCGGGGTCCAGAGGATGTTGCCGACGTGACAGTCTCCGTGCAGCCGCAGCTGTTTCAGCCCGTCAATGCGCGCAAAGGCCTCTGCGGCCAGATCGAGTGCGCGGTCTGCTGCGTCGCGCCACAGTGTTTGCTGGTCCGGGCTGACCATCTGGTGTTCGATCAACCAGTTGCGCGCAGCACGTCCGGTTTGCTCGACCCCCATGGTCGGACGGTGACGGAACGGCCGGGAAGCACCGACGGTGTGCAGTCTGGCCAGAAACCGGCCAAGGCGCTCGAGCACGTCGGGGTCTTCGAGCTCGGGTGCACGGCCACCACGCCGCGGGGTGAGTGCAAAACGCAGGGTGTTGGCCACGGCCAGCGTAGGTGGATGGCCCTCGGTGTGGAGTTCGAGTGAAGAATGTGGGGTGACTTGCAGCGACAGTGGCGCAACCGCCGGCACTTCGGCGGCCATCAACTCCTGGGCGAACTGGTGTTCTTCCAGGATTTGGGCATGGGTCCAGCGTCCTGCCCGGTAGAACTTGGCAATGACGAAGCTGCCATCATCCAGCCCGACCTGGAAAACGCGGTTTTCATAGGAATTGAGCTGCAGCAAGCGCCCATCACACTCCATCCCGACAGCTTGCAGGGCTTGGAGAACGAGGTCGGGCGTGAGGTCGGCGTAGGGGGTCTCTTGGAGCATGGCGCATCTTACGCGCCATGGCTCATGGCTTGATGCGAACGGGAGCGCCCCACCACATCAGCTTGTCGTTGATGAGGTGCATGAGCAGGCCGCTGGCGGCCAATTGCAGGGCCAGGATGGCGGCGTTGTCCGGCACCTCGCCAGCAACGGGGGAGGGCAGCATCACCATGGCGACCATGCAGCCCAGAAAGGGCAGGCAGCCGGCCAGTGATGCCGCAGCCAGGGTGCGCCAACTGACGTCTTTGCGACGACCAAAGGCTTTCAGAATGCCCAGCTTCCATGCCGCACGGAAGTAGTTCGTGAGCAGCACGACAGCCAGAACAAGTACACCGACGAGTGAGCTGATGGGAGTCATGCCTTGCACACTTTCTTCTGCTGAAGAGGAAGCCGACAAACCGCTGCGGCTTCAAGTCTCCAGCATACTGATTCTGGTGCGCAATGCTAGGGTTAACCCTCAAGTGAGGGCGTAAAAATGCCGCACTTAATCGAGTTGTGTGGCATTGGCCATCGCTTTGAGCACGCAGCGGTTGATGTCGGCGAAGCTCATGAACAGCGCTTCGGCCGATTCGCGGATTTCATCGAGCGTCTGGCCTTCCATGGCCTTGACCAGGTTCAGATAGGCCGCATAGGGGCCGCTGCCGTCAGACAGCACCTGGAAGACACGTTCGGGGACGGGAATGGTCTTGAGCAGTTCGCTAAAAGGCTGGTGGAACATGCGGTCCAGCAGCGAGAACACCCCACAGATGAACAGCTCGCTGCGCATTTCGTCGTCGCCACTGATGCGCGCCAGCTCTTCGAGCAGCATGCCGCGGCGCACCGAGGCGAACATCACGGGGCGCATGTTCGGGTCTTTCGACGCCGTGGCCAGCAGCAGGGCCAGCCAACGCTTGAGGCGCTGGTAGCCGAGGATCATGATGGCGTGGCGGAAGGAGCTGATCTCGACCGACAGGCCAAACGCAGGGGAGTTGATGTAGCGCATCAGCTTGTAGGCCAGGGCTGGATCGCGCTTGAGCGTGCTTTCCAGCTCGTCGATCTCGGCCTCCTTGTGGACCTGGTCGATCAGCTGCACGATCACTTGCAGGGCCGGCTGGTCAGACGCCTTGCCTGAGGTGGTGATGGCGTCATCGATTGGCCAGCCCAGCACGGCAGTAGCGCCGCGGCGGAAACTCAACTCCATGGCGTCGACATTGCCGATATTGGACTGGATGTGGCCGATGGTACGCACGACGCCCTCGGGCAAGCCGGCCGGAGCAGGTGCGTTGCCTTCCAGGCGGCGGTCATCGTCAAAGTCGATGATCGAGTGCTTGAAGCAGGGCAGGATCTCTCGCGGCAGCTCCTTGAAAGGGCGGCCCTTGAGCAGCAACTCGTTGCCGTTGGCGTGCAGGGTCTTGATCGGTTCGAGGTATTCCGGGTCCGTTGCCATGAAGGCCGGGATCTCGATCAGGATGTGGGTGGCCGGCTGGGCATTGATGAGCTCACGCAGCAGCCGCTCGCCCAGGACATTGACCCACACCTGAGGCCCACCCACGGGCCAGGCTTCGGCAATGGCGTCAAGCAGCCCACGGGCATCCAGATCCTGGCTTGGGTTGAGGGGGAACACACTCAGACGCGTGGCACACACGCCGCGGTTGCGGTCAATGACGGGGCAGTAGGACAGCGCGATCTGATTCAGGATGGGGTGGTCGGTCATAAAGGCGTTGGCTGATCAGATCAACCATTGATGTACTGGAACAGCGAGAGTTTCTGGATCATCGCGTAACTTTGCAGCGCAGCCTGATAACCAGACTGCTGATTCTGGAAGTTCGAGATGCCATCCACCATATCGAGATCTTCGGCATTCGAGCGCTCGGTTTGAGCAGCAAGTTTTAACGAACTGTTACGGCTCTCGATGCCGTCCATGCGGTTCAAAGCCTCGCCCACTTTAGATCGCGATGCCTGGATGTTCGACAACACGCTGTCGAGATCGGACATGCCGGTGTTGACCACCTGCTGGATATTGCCGGATGCCGTTTCATTTTGCAGGCCGTAGATGGCCTTGTCCAGCGAGTCAAAGATGCTCAAGTTGTACTGCGAATCCTTCACGAGGAAGCTGTCACCATTGTTTGGTGTGCCAGAAACCGTGATCGACATGCCATTGAAGGTGATGGCCTGACCGCTGGTGTAGTTCCCTGATGCCACAGTGGTGCTGCTGTCCTGGTCCACGACGTTGTAAGTCGTTGGGGTGGTCGTGGTGTCAAAGCTGATGGCGTAACCATTGGTGGGCATGGGCGTGGCCATGAAGGTGGTAGGGTCGGCCACTGTGCCGGGGCTGATCCAGGCCGAACCTGTGTTGGTGTAGTCGCCCGTGCTGGCATCCAGGGCTGCACTGGTGACAAACATGCCATTGCCGGAGGGGGCGGACAGCCAGGTAGCCCCGCCGTCAACGGTCAGGCTCAGGGCTTCGGTGGCCGGTGACATGGTTTCGCCATCGTTGCCTTGGAATTGCACCGAGTGGCCCAACGCGTTGGTGGAATCCGGGGCATCTGCGAATGGTGGGCTTTCCGAGCCCTGGCCGCCGAAGATGTAACCCCCACCGCCATCGGGGCGGTTGGCTATGGACATCAGTTGCTTGCGGATTTCTTCCAGGCGCTTGGCCAGGCTGTCGCGTTGCTGGCTGTCATAGCTGCCATTGCCTGCTGCCACGAGCGCTTCGCGGGCCTGTTGCACCAGCTCAACTGTGTCACCCAGGGCTGATTCGGTCAGCGTCATGACGTTGCGGCTGGCATCGAGTGCGCGTTGATTGGCCTCGGTGTTTGAAATGGTCGCCAACGCGCGCTCTGCTCGCGCCGCGGCGATCGGGTCATCGCTGGCGCGGTTGACGCGCTTGCCCGACGTGAGCTGCATTTGCGACTCGGACATGTCCGATTGACGCTTCTGCAGGGTTTCGACAGAGGTGTCGTAGTTGTGTGCGGTACTGATGCGCATGGTCTACTCCTCAGCCTATCGGGCCGTGTCCAGCAGGGTGTTGAAGACTGTCTGGGCGATCTGAAGGATTTTGGCGGACGCTTGATATGACTGTTGAAACTGAATCAGCCGGGCAGCTTCTTCGTCCAGATTGACGCCGGTCTTGTTGAGCAACAGATCTTCCGAGTTGGACGCCAGGGTCGAAGAAATGTCGTATTGTGTTTGGGCATCCTGCACCCGCACACCAATGCTGCCAATCGCCTGCGAGTAGGCATTGGTGATGGTGGCACCGGGCGCAATGCCCGCTGCGCCCTGGTTCAGCCGTCCAACCAGGTCTTCATCACGCAGCGCGAGCAATGACAGGGCATTGCCGTTGTTGGCAGAGGAATAGTCTGTGGCGGGCTTGATGCTGATGATGTCGCCATTCTTGGGGACGCCATTGAGCGATAGTTCGAAGCCGTTGTACGAAATGGGTGATCCCGCTGTCCAGGTGCCTGTCGACACGACATTGGCCGATGTGTCCTGGAGTTCGTAGCTGCCCGAGTCGTCGGTGAAAACCACATTGAGCGCGTCGTAGGTCGTGGTCGGGCTGGCAACGATCGACAGCGAGGCCACACTGGCCGTGCCGGTGTTGTTCGCGTCGACGGTGGCGATGACCGGATTGGCGGCAGCAATACCCGTGGGTTGGTCCAGCACCCGCTTCATGGCGCTGGCTGCATTGCCAACGGGGCGCAGTAGAAATTGATCCCCACTGACAAACGAGGCCGTGTCAATGTTGATCTGCATGCCGTCCACCTGGTCGCCATCCGCGACCGACCAGGTGCTGTTGTCGCTGAGTCGGGTGAGCGTGTAACCGCCGGAGCCATCCTCTTCGAGCGTGTAGTCACTGGCCTGCAGTTCTCGGGCATCCACAATGCTCAATGTGACCGGTGGACTCGTGAGGGAGGAGCCGTTGTTCTTGTTCGGTAAAACTTCCGGATCACCCACGTCGAACATGGGGTCACCCGCCGAAGCCGGGGTCTTCAGGTTCAGACCGAACGACTGCTGCTGATTGATGCGCCAGCTGATGGCGGTGGCCATCTGGCCCAGCAGATTGCGGGCAGCCGGAATGTCCTCGTTCTGAACGGTCAGAAGACCGGACAAGGTTCCACCAGTGATCAGGCTGTCATCCAGCGGGATGGTGGTGTTGTCACTGCCGATCGTGATGCCGACCTTGGTGGCGTCGAAGTCGTCGAGTGCCACGCCGACCGTGCGTACGCTGTTGCCCAGAACCAGTTGCTGACCGCCTCCCAGAAAGACGCTCAGTGAGCCGTCGTCTGCCTCGACTGTCGAAATCTGGACTTTCTGGTTGAGGTTCTTGACCAGCAGGTCGCGCTGGTCGAGCAGGTCGTTGGGGCTGTGGCCGGCCCCTTGGACGGACGCAATTTTCTGGTTGAGGTCGGCAATCTGGGCGGCCAGGGAGTTGACTTTGTCAACCGTGGTCTTGATGTCAGCGACCACGCCCGCTTGCAGTTCATCGAGCTGGGTACCGGCCGTGCGCATGCGGCTGGCCAGTTCTGCCGCGCGTGACAAGGTGACCTGACGGGCAGAGAGGTCTTGCGGCTGGTTGGCCACGTCCACGAAGGAGTTGAGCAGCTGGCTGGCTGAATAGCCGATACCCGATTCACCTGTGGGCAGGGCCTTTTCAAGCTGGGTTAACTTGTTGAGCCTGACCTCGTCGGCAGACGATGCAGCCAGATTCCGATTGGTTTCACGGGTGAGAAACTGATCCGAACTGCGCGTGACGGTCTGGACCTTGACGCCACGACCAAAGAAGCCGGCGCCCGTGTAGCGGCCACTTTCCGTGGCGAGCTGGACTTCCTGACGCGAATACCCCTCGGTATTGGCATTGCTGATGTTGTGCGCAATCGTGTCGAGCACCGCCTGGTTGGCGAGCATCGACCTGGCGCCGAGTGCGAGGATGCCGGAACCCATTTTGGCCTCCCGTGTCCGATCAGGTCACCGAACGCTGCACACGCAACGTGGTGTTGATGACCTTGGTGAGCTTGTCTGCATAGGCCGGGTCGGTGGCGTATCCGGCTTTTTGCAATCCGCGGGCAAAGCCATGTGCCGTGTCTGCCTGAGCCACAGTCTTACTGTAGCGGGGGCTCTGACTGAGCAGTTTGGCGTGGTCGGTGAAAGCGTCCGCGTAGGAGTCATATGCACGGAATTTGGCAGTGACCTTGCGCGCCACGCCGCCGACGTATTCGGTTGTGGTGACCTCAGCGACCTTGCCTTTCCAGTCTTTCCCGGCTTTGATGCCGAACAGGTTGTGACTGGTCTGGCCATTGGCCATCTTGATCTCATGCTTGCCCCAGCCGGATTCGAGCGCGGCTTGTCCGAGGATGTGGTTTGCAGGAATGCCTGTGGCCTCCTCAGCTGCCCGTGCGGCCGCTTGATGCTTGAGAACGAACTGCTCGGATTGATTCAGCTTGCGGCCATTGGTGTCTGTCGTGATCGCCGTTTGCCCAGTGGTTTCCGGTGGCGTCACCAAGGTGTTGGTCACCTGGCGGCTCAGTGCCAGGTCAGCTGTGCTTTTGAGCTGGCTGCCGTTTGTCGCAGCTGATGTGCCGCTTTGTACATTGAGCTGGCGCTCAAGTTGGCGCGCAATCATGTCCCCCAGGCCGCCCTGGATGCCGGTCATCTGGTTGGCCAGTTGGGTGTCCAGCATGCTGGTACCCATTTCGGTTGACGCGTTGTCCATCAGCCCGGAACTCTGGGTCGCCGAGCGCATGCTCTTGACCAGCTCCTGCATGAACAGGCCTTCGAGCTGTTTGGCGGTTTCCTTGATGGCCTTTTGAGACTTGCCGTCGTTCGACATCGCCTTAAGGCGGTCGAGCGAGCGCAAGTCCAGGCTCATGCCCTGGGTGTTGCCCGACGAGATGCTCATCAGATCACCTCCAGTTCAGCTTGTAAGGCGCCCGCCGCCTTCATGGCCTGGAGAATGGCCAGCAGGTCCTGCGGGTTGGCGCCAAGGGAGTTGAGGGCCTTGACCACGTCGGTCAGCTTGGTGCCGGCCGGCATCTGAATCAGTGAGCCCGGTTCGGAGTTGATCTTGATGTCGGCCTTCTCAGCCACCACCGTCTGGCCTTGCGAGAGCGCATTGGGCTGGCTGATGACCGGGGTCGAGTTGATGGTGACCGAGAGGGCGCCGTGCGCCACGGCACAGGGCCCCAAGGTGACGGCCTGGTTCATCACGATCGACCCTGTGCGGGCATTGATGATGACCTTGGCGGCAGGAATCGCGCGCTGGATGGGCAGGTTTTCCACGTCAGCCATGAAAGCCACGCGCTCTCCGGGCTGCTCGGGCAGTTTGACAGCCACGGTGCGACCGCTGAGGGCTTCGGCCGTGCCAGCGCCCTTGGCGCGGTTGATGGCGTTGGCGACATCGCGAGCGGTGTTGAAATCATCGGCCTGGATGTCGAGTTGGGCGATGGTGCTTTGCATCCAGGGCGTGGGCACGCTGCGCTCGACGGTGGCCCCAGCGGGGATGCGGCCAGCGCTCAGGTGATTGACCTGGACTTTGGATCCACCTTGGGACGCACCCGCTCCCCCCACGATCATGTTGCCCTGGGCCAGACCATAGATCTGGCCGTCTGCGCCTTTGAGCGGGGTGGCGATCAGGGTGCCGCCGCGCAGTGACTTGGCATTCCCCAGCGACGACACGTTGACGTCAATGGCTTGACCGGGTTGTGCGAAGGGCGGCAGGGTAGCGGTTACCAGTACCGCAGCCACATTCTTGGGCTGCATGGTGGTGCCAGATGGCACATTGATGCCAAGCTGTTGCAGCATGGCATTGAGACTCTGGGTCGTGAACGGCGTCTGGGTGGTCTGGTCACCCGTTCCATCCAGGCCCACCACCAGACCATAGCCAACCAATTGGTTTGAGCGTATGCCCTGTACTGTGGCGACTTCCTTGATGCGTTCGGCACGGCTCTCGACTGGCCACCACAGCGCTGCGGAAGCAGCTGCAAAAGCCAGTGCGATCAGCAGTTTGATGAGTCTGTCGGTGGTGTTCATGAGGCCAAATCCGATGGGGGTTCGACCTCATTCTCGCGATCTTTAGATCGGCAGAACGCTCAAAAAGAAGTGAGCTAACCAGCCTATTTCCTGAGCGTCGGCTTGGCCGCCGCGCCCTCGCTGCTCGATTCTGACGTTGGCAATCTGGTTGGAGGCCACCGTGTTGCCTGGCTGGATGGTCATCGGGTCGATTTGGCCGGAGAAGCGCAGCATTTCCACGTTGGCATTCACACCGATCTGTTTTTCGCCAGAAATGATCAGGTGTCCGTTGGGCAGCACCTCAATGACCGTGGTCGTGATCGTTCCTGAGAAATTGTGGGCTGACTCGGTGGTGCCTTTGCCGTCGAATTTGTTGGACGTCTTGACGTCTGCATTGGCCTTGGCAACCTGCACAGCATTGAGGAAGGGCAGTGTATTGGCCGTGACACCGACGCTGTCCACCTTCTCGATGTTCGAGGTTGATTTCTGCTTGGCAGCGATGTTTTCTGAAATGTTCACGGTGATGATGTCGCCCACCAGGCGCGCCCTGTGTGTTTCGTACATGGGCCGATAGCCTGCAGGCTGAAACAGCGACCCATTGCCCGCTGGAACCAGCGCGGCAGCCGAAGGTCGGGCCTGCGTGGGTTCCAGTACATCCACCTTGGCGTAGGTCGGGATGACGGAGCAGCCGCTCAGCAAGACGCCGGAAGCGACAGCACAGAAGGTGAGGGTGCGCAGTGTGTTCATCACAGTTGTCCCAGGCGTTGCAGCATCTGATCGGAGGTCTGGATGGCCTTCGAGTTGAGTTCGTACACGCGTTGCGACTGGATCATGGTGATGAGTTCCTGCACCACGTTCACGTTGGACGACTCCACAAAACCTTGCGACAGGATGCCGAAGTTGTCAGTACCGGGGTTCGCGGTCTGTGGTTGACCCGACGCGGCAGTTTCCGCAAACAGGTTCTGCCCTTTGGGGTCGAGGCCGGCCGGATTGATGAAAGTGGCGAGCTGGATTTGCCCGAGGGTCTGCGGGTCGGTTTGTCCCGAGATGGTGGCGGTCACCGTGCCATCGTTCGCAATGGTCACGCTCTTGGCGTTGGTGGGAACCGTCAGGCCCGGTTGCAGCAGATAGCCGTTGTTGGTGACGATCTGGCCCTGATTGTCAACCTGGAATGAGCCATCGCGGGTATAGGCCGTGGTCCCGTCAGGCATGGTGATCTGGAAGAAACCATTGCCGTTGATGGCCACATCAAGCTGGCTATCGGTTTGCGTGAGCGTGCCTTGCGTGAACTGGCGGCTGGTGGCAACGGGGCGCACACCCAGGCCCACTTGCAGGCCGGTGGGCAACTGCGTCTGCTCTGAGCTGCTGGCGCCACCCTGACGCAGGGTCTGGTACATCAGATCCTCGAACACGGCATGCGAGCGCTTGTAGCCGTTGGTCGAGCTGTTGGCCAGGTTGTTGGAAATGTGGTCCATCTGCGTCTGTTGGGCTTCCATGCCCGACTTCGCAATCCAGAGTGAACGCATCATGGCCTTGCTCCTTAATGTGGGTCAGTCAGATGGCTGTAATCAGCCATTGGTCGACAGCAGTTGGCTGGCGGACTTTTCGTTGCTTTCGGCGGTCTGCAGCAATTTCATCTGCGTCTCGAACTGACGGCCGGCCGCAATCATGCTGATCATGGTTTCGATCGGGTTGACGTTGGAGCCCTCCAGGGCACCGTCCTGCAGGCGGGCATTCGGGTCCGCGCTCAGATCGCCATCCGGGCTGCGGAACAAGCCATCGTCGCCGCGGTTGAGTTTGCCTTCCGGGGTGACCAGCTTGAGCTTGCCGACCTGGGTCATCTTGCCGTTGGACTGCCTGGCAGTGATGGTGCCGTCTTCGGCAATCGTGGGCTGCGTGTTGGCCGGGATGTTGATGGGGCCGCCGTCCCCCATGACGGGCAGACCGTTCTGTGTCATCAGGGTGCCGTCGGCAGCCACCGTCAGGGCACCAAAACGCGTGTAGGCCTCGGTCCCGTCCAGCGCCGATACGGTCAACCACGACTTGCCCTGCATGGCCACATCGAGGGGTTGGCCGGTGACCGTGATGGATCCGGCAGCATCGTCGTAGCCCACGGTGGTCTCAAGCGAATAGACGCGGGTGCTGGCGCCATCACCCCGTACTGGGACAGCCCGGATGGCCTGAAGCTCGGCCCGAAAGCCCGTGGTGCTCACGTTGGCCAGGTTGTTGGCCAGCACTTCCTGGCGCTGCATGTCCATCTTGGCGCCCGACATCCCGAGGTAAATCATGCGGTCCATGACGCTCTCCTGTTATTCCGTACTCACCGATCAGCGGATGTTCACCAGGGTCTGCATGACCTGGTCTTCCGTCTTGATGGTCTGCGCGTTGGCCTGGTACATGCGCTGGGCCACCATCATGTTCACCAGTTCACCGGTCAGGTCGACGTTGGACTCTTCCAGTGCGCCAGACTGCAGCAAGCCCAGATTGCCGGTGCCGGGTGTGCCCGTCACGGCGGCATTCGATGCATAGGTGGCTTGCCACTCGTTGTTGCCGATGGGCTGCAGCCCTTGCGGGTTACGGAAGCTGGCCATCACGATTTGCCCTGCCGGTTTGGACTGCCCGTTCGAGTAGCGGGCCAGCACCACGCCGGAGGAGTCGACGGTGATGCTGGAGAGGTCGCCAGGGGCGTAGCCGTCTTGCGACATGTTGGTGACCGAGAAGTTCGAGCCGTATTCGGTCGAGTTCGAGAAGTCCATCGTGATGCCGCTGATCACCTCAGTGGTCGAGGGGGTGGCGCTGGACGTCGTGCTCGACACGGTCACAGAAGGAATATCAGGCAGGGTGAATGACCCCGTCGAAGACGTTCCGGTGGCATTGCCGCTGGCATCGTAGGTGGTGATGGTGCCAGGGTCACCCGCTACCGGGCTGCCGTTGGTCAGGTCGGTGGCAGTACCGCCTGTGGCCGGGAAGTTGATGGTGGCCACTTTCATGGGGTTGCCGCTGCCATCAGTCTGGATCGATGTGCCGTTGGCTGTGACATACATGTCCCAGGAGTCATCGCCGGTCTTCTGGTAGTAGTAGCCCAGACCAACGGGTTGCCCTTTCACGTCATAGACGGTCTGCGAGGTGGTGTAGCTGTAGGTGGACGCGTCAGAGAAGTCGATGGCTGTACTCAGCGTGTTGGCGGTCGACTTCAGGTTCATTTCCAGGGTAACTTTGCTGGATTGCTGGGGCGAAATGCCCCCTGTCGTGAGCTGCAGCGGCACCATTTCACTGGTGTTGGTGATCGTGCCAGTCGAGTCGGCCTGAAATCCGAGCAGCGAGTGACCTGAGTTGTTCACGATGTAGCCGTCGCGGTCGATCTTGAACTGCCCGTTGCGGGTGTAGTAAGTCTGATTGCGGTCATCCTGGACCTGGAAGAAGCCGTTGCCGTTGACCGCCAGGTCCATCGGGTTTTCCGTGGTGGTGATGTTCCCTTGGGTGAACTGCTGGGCCACGGCACCGACCATTGCACCAATCCCGATGTTGTTCGAGCCCGAACCGTTCAGTGCCGCTGCGTACATGTCGGCGAATTCGGCTCGGGCCGTCTTGGCACCATAGGTGTTGCTGTTGGCGATGTTGTTGCCAATCACTTCCAGGTTCTTGGAAGACACATTCAGACCGGAGAGACCTTGCTGGAAGCCCATGATGTTGTCCTTTCAGGGTGCGGCGACGGATAGGGTGACGTGGGGCTCGGTTCAGGCAATGGCCTTGACCTTGCTGTAAGCGGTGGTGCCGCTGTTGGTGAGTTCGAGGTTCAGCGTGCCGTCGGAGTTGCTGACGGCATTGACGGTGTCGACCATCAGGGGCGTGTTGGAGACGGCCGTGCTGCCGTTGGCGGCCACGACCTTGAAGGTCAGCTTGCTGGCATCCACGCTGGACGGGACTGTCCACTGGAAGCTGTGTCGACCTTTTTCCAGTGCTCCCTCGTCGACGGTGTCGATCACCGAACCTGACCCATCGAGGATCTGAATCTTCACGCTGCTGGCCGAACCGCTGAGATCGACTGCACCCACGCCAATGCCCTGGCTGGTGTCGACTGCCAGCTTGTTTCCTTCCAGCAGCACCTGATGGCCCACCAGGCTGGCGCCCTGGAGGATTTGCATCTGGCTGAATGAGTCGGTCATGCCGCTCATGGTGGTGTTGAGCTTCTCGATACCGGTCACCGTGTTGATCTGAGCCATCTGGCTGGTGACCTGTGCGTTGTCCATCGGGTTGAGCGGGTCCTGGTTTTGCAACTGGGTGACCAGCAACTTCAGAAAGCGATCGGACGTGGCCGTGGTGTCCGTGGCATTGGTGGTGGTCGAACTCTTGCTGTTCAGCTTCGAAATGACCGAGTTGTCAGTGACGGAGGTGGTGGTGGTCATGGTGATGCTTCCTCAGGTCAGGAGCCTTGGCCAAGTTGCAGGGTCTTCATCAACAGGCTCTTGGCCGTGTTCATGACTTCGATGTTGTTCTGATAGGAGCGTGAGGCCGAGATCATGTTGACCATCTCTTCGACCGGATTCACGTTGCTGTAGGTCACATAGCCATCCGCATCCGCTTGCGGGTGGTTGGGCTCCAGTGCGCGGCGCCCGGGCGAGTTGTCTTCCGTGACCTTGCTGACCGTGACCCCCGCGGTGCCGGCATCGCCCATGGGTGTGGTGGAGAACACCACCTGGCGCGCCTTGTAGGCGCTGCCATCGGGGCCAGCGACCGTGTCGGCATTGGCCAGGTTGGATGCCACCACATTGAGTCGCTGGGACTGGGCGCTGACGGCGCTGCCTGCGACATTGAAGATATTGAACATGGACATGATCTATGCCTTCCTTACTGCCCCGTGATGGCGGTGTTGAGGGTCTTGATCTGACCGTTGAGGAATCGCAGCGTCGCTTCGAAACGCACGGTGTTGTCAACGAAGGTGGCGCGCTCCCGATCCATGTCGACGGTGTTGCGGTCCAGGTTCGTCTGGGCATTGGCTGCGTAATTCAGTTCTGGCTGGGTGCGTGAGTCGACCGAGGTGCCGTTGAGGCCCATGTGGCCGTTGCTCGATGTGGCCAGTTGCACCGATGAAGTTGGCAGACCTGTCTGTGCGCTGGATGACTGCCCCGTGGCCGCACGCAATGCCTTGGAGAAGTCGAAGTCACGAGCCTGGTAGCCGGGTGTGTCTGCGTTGGCGATGTTGCTGGCGATCACGCGCTGACGCTCGGACCGCAGCACCAGGGCTTCGGTCTGGAAATTCAATGTATCGGTGATGCGGTTCAGCATGGCGGCCCTCCGGCTCCTGTTCGCTGCGCCTGTCGCTGTCGACACCTCAACGCAGCTTGGAAGGGATGGTGAACCTCCGAGCGCCAAACATGAGCCGGATAAGCGCCCCTTTCTCGGCGCATTTCCTGTATCTGACTGTGGGCTGTGCTGCTTACAGTGTGTGCATCATGCGTACGCCCATCCATTCATCGCTGGAACAGGTTCCATCGCCACTGCGTCAGCCGAGCAGGCTCGACTCGTGGGGTGTCGATGCGGGCCAACTGTGGTCGGCGGTATGCAGTGGCCTGATCTGGTTGCTGGTCTGTGGTGGCGCGGCCCTTTTCGCCCAGCGCGCCCATGCGCAGCAACTCACAGCCGATGCGAACGAACTTCGTCACCGCGTTGAGGGGTTGGTGGCCTCATCGAAGGTTGAAAGCGTTGGTAACAATGGTGCGAAAGGCTTTCAGGTGGAGGTCGTGCTCGGTGAGTTGGACCATCGCCTGAAATTGGCACCATGTGAAAAGACCGAGGCGTACCTGCCAACAGGCATGCGACTGTGGGGGCAGACCCGGGTCGGTCTGCGCTGTGTGCAAGGACCGGTCCGCTGGAATGTGTTCTGGCCTGTGACCGTCAAGGTCTGGGGGCAAGCCGTGGTGCCCGTGGTTGCCTTGCGTCCCGGCGAACCCATCAACCAGGGTGACGTGGCCATGGCGCGAGTCGATTTGGCTGCTTCATCTTCGCCCGCTGTGACCGATATGGCATCTGTGGTGGGGCGGATGGTGTCTCGTTCCGTCCAAGTCGGACAAAGTTTGCGTGAGTCGGATGTGAAGGCTCGGCGCTGGTTTTCAGTTGGTGACATCGTTTCCCTGACTGTGAAGGGTCAGGGCTTTTCTGTGGTGTCTGAAGGCACGGCACTGACGCCGGGTGACGAAGGTCAATGTGCCCGGATTCGCGTAGAGAATGGCCGTACTGTGTGTGGCGAGCCTGTGGGTGAGCGGCGAGTGGAGATCGTTTTATGACGTGGATTTCCAGTCACTTATCCCCCCGGAACATGGGGGCATCGCTGTTTGGCATTAAAGTTGATCGTGACCGCGTCGATATCGCGGATGTGACCACTCGGTATCTGCCGAGGTGAAGGAGTACATCATGAAGATCGGCAATCCTACTGACAAAGCCATAGGCGGGACCTCTGGCGCCAAGACTGAAAGCGCAACCTCGACCAAAACGTCGGGGCAGACGACTTCGCTCGAAGGCGGCGTGTCGTCCAGCGCGAAGGTGACCTTGTCATCTGCTGCCACGACCCTGATGACCACGGTAGACCCCACGTTCGATTCGGACAAGGTCGCCTCGGTCAAACAGTCCATCGAAGACGGTAGCTACCAGATCAGCCCAGAAGCCATCGCTGATAAGCTCATCGCCAATTCACGCGAGTTGCTTGAACGTCACTGACCTGTTGTTCTGATATGGCCAGTGCCTTCATGCCTGCGGTGGATTTGAGTGCGGCCGTCTCAGCCATTGAGCTGGGACTGCAGGCACTGGATGCGGCTTTTTCAGCCCATGATCCTGGTGCAATCGAAGCCAGCTCTCAGGCGCTTCACAAGGCTCTGGCCGACGCGGTTGTGGTCTTTCGCCATGCTTCGCGTGACGGCAAGTCACCCATGACGCCTGAATTGCGTCAACGCCTGCTGTTGGCGCAGGCGCGGGTCATGGGGCAGCAGCAGACGGTGCACCGCGCAGCGGGTTCCATCGAGCGCACCCTGAGCGTCTTGCTGCCACAGACAGAAAGCCCATCAGCCTATGGTGGCCTGTCGGGGCGCAGCGGCGCTTTCGGGATCAAGGGCTATCAGCCCTGATCCTCTGCCATCCCTTCCACCATCACCTGTACGCGCTGACGGCCCTGGAACTCATCCAGGCTGATCCGATAGGCGAGCCGGGCTGTCTCCGGCAGCGGCATGGTCCGGCCGAACCAGATGCCATCACGCACCTGCCCCTGCACCCGCAAGGTCAGTTTCATGTGGCCTGACCCTACCAGACGCTGGCCCACCACCTGGACCTCGTCGCTGAACACGGGTGCATCAAAGCCGGGCCCCCACACCGCCTGATCCAGCAGTGCAGCACCTTCTGGCGTGAACCACTCGGTTGCCAGCGGGCCGTCGGTGTCCAGTTGCCGTGCCAGCAAATGCGCGTCGAGGCCCGCTTCTGCAATCGACTGCATGGCGTGCTCGAAGGTCTCGAAGTCTTCTTCTGCAATGGTGCAACCTGCCGCCATGGCGTGGCCACCAAAGCGTTTGAGCAGACCAGGGTGCCGTTTGCCGAGCAGATCAAGCGCATCGCGCAGATGGAATCCGGCAATGGATCGACCGGACCCCTTGAGCAGCCCGTCCTGACCCAGTGCAAAAACGAAGGTGGGGCGGTGCAGGCGGTCCTTGAGGCGCGATGCCACGATACCGACCACGCCTTCATGGAACTCCGGGTCAAAGATCGAAATCGCCGCAGGTGGCTCGCCTTCTGGCAGCAGGGAGTCGAGCATGGCTTCCGCTTGCTCGCGCATGCCCGATTCAAGCTCGCGCCGCTCGCGGTTGATGCTGTCGAGCTGCTGGGCCCATTGGCGAGCCCGATCCGGGTCATCGGTGATCAGGCATTCGATGCCCAAGCCCATCTCGGCCAGGCGGCCGGCCGCATTCACACGAGGTCCCAGGGCGAAGCCGAAGTCCTGGCTGCTGGCACGGGTGGGATCGCGGCCCGCTGCCTGGTACAGGGCAGCGATGCCGGGCTGCATGCGTCCGCTGCGAATGCGTTTGAGCCCCAGGCTGACCAGTCGGCGGTTGTTCTCGTCAAGCCGCCCCACGTCGGCGATGGTGCCCAGTGCGACAAGGTCGAGCAGGGCATCGATGCGGGGCTGACTTTGTGCGTCGAATGCGCCTCGCTTCCGCAACTCGGCACGCATGGCCAGCAGCACGTAGAACATCACGCCCACCCCCACCAGGGCCTTGCTGGGAAAGGGGCAGCCAGGCTGGTTCGGGTTGACGATGACGTCGGCGCTGGGCAGGTCAACCTGTCCATCGTCGCGCACCACCGGAAGGTGGTGGTCGGTGATGATCACGCGAATGCCCAAAGCCTGAGCCCGCTTGACTGCTTCATGGCTGGCCATGCCGTTGTCCACCGTGATGAGCACCTTGGCCTGCTTGGCTGCCACCAAGTCCACGATAGGGGGCGTCAATCCATAGCCATGGATGGCGCGGTCAGGCACCACATAACTCAGTTGCCCAGGGCGGGCGCCCAGCATTTTCAGGCCACGCAAGGCCACGGCGCAGGCCGTTGCACCGTCACAGTCGTAATCGGCGACCACGCACAGCTTGTCGCCAGCAGCCAACGCGTCGGCCAGCAGCAAGGCAGCTTCCTGTGCACCTTTCAACTGGGTGGGCGGCAACAGGCGGGACGGGGTGTCATCCAACTCGTCAGCTGAGCGGATGCCGCGGGCCGCATACAGCCGAGCCAGCAGGGGGTGGATACCTGACTGCTCCAGAGCCCAGGCTGAACGTGGCGGGATCTCTCGGGGTGCGAATTTCATGTGGCGCTCACAGCGCAGCCAACTGGGCTGACAGCAGGGGGATGGGGCTGATGCCCAGCAAATGCTTGAGCCAGTCGCCGACTCGTGCAGCAGGATTCATCGTTCTGCCGGCCTCCCAGCTCGCCGCATGGCGTTCGCCACACAGGCTCAGCGTCACCGGTTGGCCAGCCTCCAGTGCCAGGCGCGCATCAGCCAGCACCGTGGCGTCGAGTCGTTCCCAGGCCGCCAGCCAGTCTGCCATGTTGGTGGCCAGCAAAGGCGTGCGCAAGGCATCGTCCAGCCGTGTCGTCGCTGGCAACGAGCTTGGCGTGCCTGCAGGCAGAGCGCCCGTGCCACTGAGCCAGAAGGAATTGACGGGCAGTTGACCTGCGGCCGCGCGCTGGTCGTTGAGCGGGTGCTGGTACATCAGCATCTGCACCTCGTTTTGCAGACGCTTGACGAGGCGTGCGTTGGGGTGTTCTGGCAGCCAGACATCGGGGTTGCGGCCGATGACCCGATCCAGCGAGGCCGTTGGCAGATCACGCAGGCTCTCATGCGAAGCCAACCAGCAGGTGGGAGACTGGTAGTGCAACGTCCAGCCTTCCTCTTCGAACCACGGGCGAATGGCTTCCAGCAGGGTGTGCGACTCGCTTTCGTGCAGATGCAACTCGTCCGGGTCGAGCATGGTGAGGCTGTCGCGCCCCATCAGCCAGTGGCATGGGGTCAGCACGCCCCAGGCCTGCTGGGCTACCTCGATCCCCGTCTGTCGTGCCTGCCAGGCCGCCCAGGGCAGGCAGCCGTCGTCGAGCGCCTGCCACCCCAGTTGCTCGGCCAGGATGCGTTCATGGGGCATTGACAGCGCGTATTCATCGGTTCCGATGGGCGTGTCTGGTTTCAGATGGGCCAGCAGAAAACGCAGGTTGCTCAGGTGCTCTGCGCGGTCGAGTTGGGGCAGCGCTTGCTGGCAAGGTTCGGCCAGGCTGGCTGCAAAAGGCAGGATCACATGCACGGTGGGTGCTTTCAAAGACGCGAAAAGGTTCTCAATGAGAAACCGGACAGTCGACAGGCGTGATTATCCAGTGGGTACACTTCCGGCACCATGAATCTCCCTTATGAATGGCGAATCGGCTGGCGCTATACGCGTGCGGGCCGTGGTGCGCGCCGCAATGGCTTCATATCCTTCATCTCTGGCGTGTCTGTGCTCGGCATCGGCCTGGGGGTGGCGGCTCTCATCATTGTGCTGTCGGTGATGAACGGCTTCCAGAAGGAAGTGCGAGACCGCATGCTGTCGGTCATCGCGCACATCGAGATCTACGACGCCGGTGGTGCTCCCCTGGAAAACTGGCAGGCATTGGCCGCCAAGGCGAGGCAGAACCCTGCTGTGGTTGGTGCGGCACCCTTCGTGCCGGCCCAGGCTTTGATCGCCCGCGGTGAAGACATGCGTGGCGCCATGGTCCGGGGCATCGTGCCTGCGGAAGAGGCGGCTGTGACCCCGCTGGCGGCACGGCTCCAGCCCGTTCTGCAGCGCTTGACGCCGGGCAGTTGGGGCGTGGTGATCGGGGTCGAGTTGGCCCGCACACTGGGCGTGCGAGAGGGTGACCCGATCACCTTGGTTGCCCCCTCCGGCCAAGTGACGCCGGCTGGTGTGGTGCCACGGGTGAAGCAGATGACGGTGGTAGGTCTGTTCGAGGCAGGCCACTATGAATACGACTCGGGCATGGTGCTGATGCATGCCGAAGATGCGGCTCGTTTGTTCCGAACGGGGGGCATCACGGCTGTGCAACTCAAACTCAATGATGCCCAGGCGGCCCGGGCTGTGGCCGCGCAGTTGTCCGAATCACTAGGGGCCGGTGTGTTCGTGCGCGACTGGACGCAGACCAACCGCAACTGGTTCGAGGCCGTGCAGATCGAAAAGCGCATGATGTTCATCATCCTCACGCTGATCGTGGCGGTGGCAGCGTTCAACCTGGTGTCCACCCTGGTGATGACGGTGACCGACAAGCGTGCGGACATCGCCATCTTGCGCACACTGGGGGCCTCACCCGCCTCCATCATGGGTATCTTCATGGTGCAGGGGGCACTCTCCGGCATCATGGGCACACTGGGGGGGCTGGCGCTGGGCTTGCTGGTGGCCTTCAATTTGGGGCAGATCGTGCCCTTCATCGAGCATCTGCTGGGTGTCAACTTGCTGCCTGGCAGTGTCTATTTGATCAGCAAGATGCCCAGCGACCCGCAGGCCGGCGACATCCTGCCCATCGCCCTGATTTCCCTGGTGCTGGCTTTTGCGGCCACGGTCTACCCGAGCTGGCGTGCCAGCCGCGTGCAGCCCGCGGAAGCCCTGCGCTACGAATGAGTCGAGGAACATCGCATGTTTGGTTTGACAGAAGAGCAGATCTCCCACTTCGGGGTCACGTTTGGTGTAGGGGCGTTCATCCTCTACATGTTTTTCATCATCTTCCAGCTGGCGCGTGAGTCCAAGGCGGGCAAGATGGGCACCTTCGTGCTGATGCTGGTGCTGGGGCTGGGCATGATCGGCTTCATCGCCAAGAACGTCATTGCCTGGGCACTCAATATCTGACGGATGATGATGCCTGAACACTTTCAACCTGCGGTGTTGCTCGCCCAGGGCCTGTCCAAACGCTTTCAAGAGGGTGTGCTCGACGTCACCGTGCTGCAAGGGGTGGATCTGCGCGTCGAGCGTGGTCAGACTCTGGCTGTAGTGGGGGCTTCAGGCTCTGGCAAGAGCACCTTGCTGCACCTGCTGGGTGGGCTGGATGCGCCCACTACCGGGCGTGTTGAACTGATGGGGCGCGACCTGTCTGGCATGAGCGCGGCCGAGCAGGGCGTCTGGCGCAACCAGCACCTGGGGTTCATCTACCAATTCCACCACTTGTTGCCTGAATTCTCAGCGCTGGACAACGTGGCCATGCCCCTGTTGATTCGGCGCATGCCCTTGGCTGAGGCTCAGCAGCAGGCGCAACGCATGCTGGACAAGGTAGGGTTGGCGCCGCGTAGTCAGCATCGCCCAGCCGAATTGTCCGGTGGCGAGCGCCAACGTGTTGCAGTGGCGCGTGCACTGGTGACGCAGCCGGCCTGCGTGCTGGCCGACGAGCCCACGGGTAACCTGGATCGTGTCACTGCTGATGGCGTATTCGAGCTGATGCTGGATCTGGCCCGCGAGCAGGGCACCTCGTTCGTGCTGGTGACCCATGATGACAGTCTGGCTCAACGCTGCGATGCCAGACTGCATCTGGTGCGGGGAAGGCTCAGTTCCGAGGTTTGAGCGCAGGGGGCATCACGATGTGGATCGATACCCATTGCCACCTGGACGCCCCTGAATTCGACGCAGATCGCGCCGAGGTGGTCAGCCGCGCCCGACAGGCTGGTGTGGGCATGATGGTGGTGCCGGCGGTCACGCCCTCGACGTTTGCAACGGTCCGTGCTGCCGCAGACATGTTCGGGCTGACCTATGCCTTGGGTATTCACCCGCTGTTTGTGCATGACATGTCGGCTGACGATGCGCTGGCCATGCTCGACGAGCACCTGACCCGCTGGCGTGATGACCCACGGCTGGTGGCCGTGGGAGAAATTGGCCTGGATTTCTTTGTGCCTGCCTTGCAGACGCCTGCATCGCTGGCCCTGCAGGAGCGCCTGTATGGTGCTCAACTGGAACTGGCAGCCCGTCATGGCCTGCCTGTCATCCTGCATGTGCGACGCAGTGCCGACGCTTTGCTCAAGCAACTCCGCCGCTGCCGCGATGAGGGGCGGCCTGTGCCTGGAGGCATCGCCCACGCCTTCAATGGCAGCCACCAGCAGGCACGGACTTTCATGGAGTTGGGGTTCAAGCTGGGGTTTGGCGGCGCGATGACGTTTGAGCGCGCTCAGCAGATCCGTCGTCTGGCTACGGATCTGCCAGAGGACGCGATCGTGTTGGAAACCGATGCGCCGGACATCCCGCCGCATTGGCTTTATAAAACGGCCGAACAGCGCTCGGCAGGCGAGCGTAGTCGCAACGAACCTGTCGAATTGCCCCGGATCGCTGAGACGCTGGCCACCTTGCGAGGCTGGAGCCTGGCGCAAACCGAGGCACAGACCATGGCCAACGCGCTGGCGGCTTTGCCACGTTTGCGTCCCGTTGTTCAGCGGCTGTCTTCCTGACCGATGTGCAGGCGGTGGGCCAGCGCCCATACCAGCAAGGCCCAGGCTACGCCAGCGACCCAGCCGGCCACCACGTCAGAGGCCCAGTGCACACCGAGATAGACGCGGGACAGGCCGACCAGCACACTCAATAGGACAGCAATCAGGATGGCATAAACACGCAAACTGGTGCGAGGTGCCAGCCGCGCGATCAAGGTGGCCAGGGTCAGGAACACAATGGCTGACATCATGGCGTGACCACTTGGGAAACTGTAGCCTTCAGCCAGCGTGCCATGGAAGTCGAGGGCAGGGCGTGCCCGCATGAATACCCCCTTGAGCGCATGGCTGGTAGCCCAGCCACCTAGACAAGATGCCGCTGCCAGCCAGGCCATGCGATGCTGTTTGGTCATCAACAGGTAACCCCACACCATGGTGCCCAACAAGATCAATACGGTCGGGCTGCCGAGGGCCGTGATGTCCCGCATCACGTCGGGTAACCAGGTGGGCCCCCAGGCACCACCCTCAGTGCCCGCCGTGCGACACCAGCGTAAAACCCACGCATCGGCCGCATGTGTTTCGCCAGTAAGGGCTTCGTTGGCGAGCAGCAGAAACCCCCATAGCGCGCTCATCGAGAGGCCCAATGGCCACAGTAGTTGGGCCTCTATGTTGTGCCTCAGGCGATGCATGACATGCCTCATGACGCGACTCCGGCCATGCTGAAAACGGCGCGCCAGGCTTGCAGCTTGCGTTCGAATGACCATGTTGCATTGGCCGGGCTCGAAGATGGCAGCTTGTACACGGGCAAACCCAGGGCGCTGGTGATTTTCATGTGCCGTGCGGATTCGCCGCCGTTGTGCGCAATGGCGCGCAGACTGGGCGTTTGGGCGATGAGGCCTGCCAGATCATTCAACTCGGCGGCCTCGATGGCCGTGTCGAGGCTGCCTTCTCGTCGGCAGTTCGCATAGACGTCCCAGATGGCCACCCCATGGGCTTGCACCACGGGCAATCGCTGCGCATAGGGCAGGTTGCTCAAGGCCTGTTCACCAGTCAGCCCCCAGATGGCTGACAGCAGTGGCCAGAATTGATTGCGCGGGTGGGCGTAGTACTGCTGCGCAGCCAAAGAAGCCACGCTGGGAAAGCTGCCCAGAATGAGCAGTCGGGCATGGGGCCCCCACACCGGAGCCAAGCCCTGCAGGCGCGGCGCAAGGGTGTTGCGGGATGAAGTGCGAACCATGCCCGCGACTGTGCCACACTCGCCTGCGTGAAACGCCGACCTACCTTGCCTGATGCCACGATCTCCGAAGAACGTGGCGTGCGCTACCTCCACCTCGAAACACCCTGGATCCAGGGGGCCATGCGAATTCGCCAGCCTCAGAAGCTGGAGCTTGAGTACATCCAGCGCATGATGTCGTGGCTTCTGTTGCGAGATCCCGTGTCATTGGCGGAGACCCGCTGCCTGCAACTGGGCTTGGGCGCAGCAGCCATCACCAAGTATTGCCACAGCGTCTTGCGGCTGCCGACCACGGCGGTGGAGATCAATCCGCAAGTGATTGCTGTATGCCGAAACTGGTTTCATCTGCCGGAGGATGACGAGCGCCTGAGTGTCATCCAGGCTGACGCCGCACGCTATGTGAACAACGATGCCCATGTGGCCAGTGCGGACGCCGTGTGCATCGATCTTTACGATCACGAAGCTGCCAGCCCGGTGCTGGATGATGAGTCGTTTTACCAGGCGTGCTGGCGGGTGCTCGATGATGGCGGCGTCATGACCGTCAACCTGTTTGGCCGAGACGCCAGTTTTGACCGCAGTGCCGCGCGCATCCAGGCTGCTTTTGGCGAACACCGAGTCGCCAGACTGAAGCCGACGACAGACGGCAACACCATCGTGCTGGCCTGGAAGGGCTTTGACTTGCCAGACCGAGAGACGCTGCTTCAACGTGCGGAAACTTTACAGGCGCGCTATCAATTACCTGCGCCAAAATGGGTCAAGCTTCTGTCCACGTTTCAGCCCGCTCAGCGTACCGCCTCGACATGACCGCCGCTTCCTCGTCTTTCGCTGCCCAAGCCCAGCCTCATTCCCGTCGTGCCAGTCTGCCCAAAGGGCCACTGGACTGGAAGCACCTGCTGGCCTGGCTGGTTGCTGACGGGTTGATTCCGGCGAAGGAGGCCGAGCGCGTGGCGCAGCGCTTTGCCGCGGGGGACAGCGCCCAGCATCCGCTGGTTCGCCTGGCTGCCATGGGCCTCAAGCGTGCCGACAATGGAGCGGTGCTGGAGCTGGAGCCCCTGACCGAGTGGTTGGCAACTCACCTGGGCTTGCCCTACCTGCGCATCGACCCCCTCAAGGTCGACGTGGCCCGGGTGTCAGAAGTCATGTCGATCACCTATGCCGAGCGGCGCAAGGCGCTGCCGGTGCAGGTCGGGCTCACCGAAATCACCATTGCCACCTGCGAGCCGCTTGATGTCGACTGGCTGGATGAAATCCTCGCCCACACCAAAAAGACGGTGAAGCTGGCTGTTGCCAGTCCGCTTGATCTCCAGCGCTTCCGCACCGAGTTCTACACCCTCGCACGCTCGGTGCGCGAGGCCAACAAGCGCACCGGGGACACCGTGGCGCACAACTTCGAGCAACTGGTCGAACTGGGGCGCACCAATCGACAGCTCGATGCCAATGACCAGGGCATCATTCAGGTGGTGGACTGGTTGTGGCAGTACGCCTTTGACCAGCGGGCTTCCGACATCCACATCGAGCCCCGTCGCGAAATGGGCGCCATCCGTTTCCGGATTGATGGCGTGTTGCATACCGTCTACCAGGTGCCGCTGTCGGTGATGCAGGCCATGACCGCGCGCATCAAATTGCTTGGGCGCATGGATGTGGTCGAGAAGCGCCGGCCGCTGGATGGCCGCATCAAGACCCGCAACCCCGGTGGTGACGAGGTGGAAATGCGCTTGTCGACCATGCCGACCGCCTTTGGCGAAAAGCTGGTGATGCGGATTTTCGACCCGGACAACACGGTCAAATCGCTTGAAGCGCTGGGCTTTGCGCAGTCCGAGCAGCAGATCTGGGAGCAACTGGTCTCGCGGCCGCACGGCATCATCCTGGTGACCGGGCCAACCGGTTCGGGCAAGACCACCACGCTGTACTCCACCCTCAAGCGACTGGCGACTGAAGAGGTCAATGTCTGCACGGTGGAAGACCCGATCGAAATGATCGAGCCCTCGTTCAACCAGACGCAGGTGCAGCCTGCCATCGACCTCAATTTCGCGGAGGGTTTGCGCGCCTTGATGCGGCAAGACCCCGACATCATCATGATCGGCGAGATCCGGGATCTGGAAACCGCCGAAATGGCCATCCAGGCCGCGCTCACCGGCCACCTGGTGTTCTCCACACTGCACACCAACGATGCGGTCTCGGCCATCACCCGGCTGACCGACATTGGCGTGGCGCCGTATCTGATCAGTGCAACCGTGATCGGCGTGCTGGCCCAGCGTCTGGTGCGGACCCTGTGTCCATCGTGCCGGCAGCCGGATGATGCCTTGTCATCCGAGACCATGGCTGACGCCATCAAGCCCTGGCGCATGAACGGCACCTTGCACCCTTACAAGCCCGTGGGCTGCCTGGATTGCCGCATGACTGGCTTCAAGGGGCGGGTGGGGCTGTACGAGATGTTGCCTGTTTCGGACGCCATGCGTGCGGCCATGCATCCCACGGTGGACATGGCGAAGCTGCGTCAGACTGCGGCGCAGGAAGGCTTGAGGCCGCTGCGTCTGTCCGGGGTCATGAAGGTGGCCGAGGGCCTGACCACACTGGACGAGGTGTTGCGCAATACACCGCAGTGGGAAAGCTGAGCCGGCAGAGATCAGTTGCCGTGTGTCAGCGGCGCATTCACCGGGCACAGTGAAAACGCGGGCACCTTGACCTCGCAACGTATGCCTTTGGGTTGTGCGTCCTGCCAGACGACGATTCCCCCCAATTGCTTGACGCGCTTGCGAACGCCGCCCAGGCCCAGTCCGTGTGACCAGTTCTGCGGGGCGCTACCCACACCGTTGTCCGATACGCTCAGGGTCAGGCAATCATCCTGAAACTGCAGGTCTACGCGCACCTGTTTTGCCTTGGCGTGGCTGATGGTGTTGTTCACCAGCTCGCGCAGGATCCGGGTCAGCGCTGACCACTGCACCATCGTGAGGGTGACATCGTGGTCTATGGCCATTTGCCATACCAGCTCGCAGTGCACCGAGCTCAGTCGCTGACTCAGGTCGCGCTTCCACTCGCCCGCCGCCTCGTTGAGCGTATGGCTTTGAGCCGCCAGACCGCGGGTCAGCGTCTTGAGATCCTGCAGGGTGTGGCGGATGTACTCCTCTATGCCCGAGTTGGGCGCCTGGTACATCAGCGTCAGCAGTCGGGCGCCGATGTCGTCATGCAGGTCTTGTGCAATGCGCAAGCGCTCCTCTGAGCGGCCTTGTTCCACAGCTTGGTCGAAGTTGAGCGCGCGCCCCAGTTGGTCGATGACCCGGTCTGCCAGTCGTGCGTCTTCCGAGGTGAACAGCCTCAGGCCTTTGCCCGCATGCTTGAGCAGCAGGATCTCGTCGACATGGGATGCATTGCGCAACGACGGCATGGGCATCAGCAGCACGGAGCCATTGCCGCGCAACTCGGCCTGCGCCAGTTTGCCCCTGACCACGGCGGTATCGAGCGGTTCAAACAGCTCCTGCATGAGGCCGAGCAACAACGGCGGCAGACGGTCCGGGTGTGCTTCGAGCTCTCGGGCGATGCGGTAGAGCCGCTCGAACAGCCGCTCCATGGTGATCGGATCTCGTCCGGGCATGCGGCTGATCAACCAGCGGCGAACACTGACGTAGCTGCCAAACGCCAGAAACAGAGACAGTGTCATCGAGGTGAACTGCCCCAGAGAAAACACGGCCACGAAGAGCAGATCCATGGAGGCGGCCACGGTACTCGATGCAGCCAGCATCGAAAACTCCTGAAGAATGCGCTTCGATCTGGACAGATAGGGGGCCAGGAGCAACTCGGAGGCAAAAAACACATGCCACGTCATCACCCCGTACGTGGCGATATTGAGTTGCATGTCGGGCCGGGTGCTGCCCATCGAGACAGACAGAAGCAACAGGCACCAGGTGCCCAATGAAATCAGCCCGAAGCGTTGCAGGATCAGCGTGAAGGGGTGGGGGTTCACTTTCAGTGATCGATGCAGCAGCCAGAGCGTGATCAAACCGATCGCAATGCCTCCACCATGAACCCACAACCAGCTTCCCTGAGAGGGCAGGCCCATGCTGAGCCAGGCCATGACGGCTGCTGTGACCCAGCCGCCCGCAATCACCCATGGCCAGTTTTGCACCTTGCGAGGGTGCAGCATGGCAATTTGCACAATAGCGCCGGCACTGATGGCGTCCATCACGGCACGCACGGATGCGTCCAGGGGAATGAACCAGTCAGGCAGGAAAATGTCGAGGTTGTGCTCAACCGCGATGAACATCAACTGTGTCGCCTGACACATTGTGAGAATGAAGAACGCGACATTCCGCCACTGCGGTCCGGCGAGCACCACCACCCACCCAACCGAAAAGAGTGTCAAGGCCAGCAGGGCGAGCAGCCAGAACAGGGGGTTCAGGCCGGACCACCCCCGACGTTGCAGCACAATGGGTTCGTCAGGTGTGTCAACCAGCCCTAATTGGAGCAGCACCTGGTTGGATGCTGCGGCCTGACTGACCCGGTTGATGGCCTCGTGCAGGGTGGTGAAGCGTGCACGGGCCTGTGGAGAGCTGATCCAGTAGGACGAGCGATGCAGTGCCAGCACGTCGATGGCGGCAGCCAGCGTCACAGGCTCCTCATCCACGGCCGGGATGGTGACGCGAATGGCTTCGACGAGATGACCTTCCAGCCGCTGCAGTGCGGGGTTGTCGACGGTCTGAATGCGAACTTGGCCGTTTGCTGTAGGCTTCAATGTCAAGGGCAGGCGAGGCTGGCTGGTCAACCAGTGAGCAGCCAGGAACACTGCCGCACACCCGGTGAGCACCGCCACCACGAGCAGGCGCAGCCGCCAGCCCATCCACTTGGGTAACTCCTGCTTGCCTCTCAGAACCTCGTCGAGGGTAGGCAAGGTTCCCGCACTGTAGGGTGTTGAGTCTGCGGCAGCCATGGCTGCTCCCCTGCTCAGACCAGCCCTTGCTTGCTGGCCAGTACGGCAGCTTCGGCTCGGCTGGAGACGTTCAGCTTCTTGTAGATCGACTTGATGTGGTCATTCACCGTGAACCACTTGATGCCCATCAGAGATGCAATTTCCTTGATGGTGAAGCCCTTGCTGAGGTAGGTCAGTACCTCACTCTCGCGCGGCGTCAGCCGCTCGTAGTCTGGCTGCGGGGCTGGTTGTGGTGGATTCACCGGAGCCGCCATGCTGGCCGACGGCAACTGCGGGTCGGCTGTTCGGAAGTGGGTCAGCAGCCTCCGCGCAATCGCAGGGGACAGGGGCGGTTGGCCTCGGACAATTTTTTGCAGTTCCTCTACCAGCACCTCGAAGCGGTCCTCCTTGAGCAGGTAGCCATCTGCGCCACATTGCAGTGCAGGGAACAGGTGCTCATCGTCCGAGTACAAGGTGGTCACGATCCGCGTGGCGGGGTATTGGGACAACTCCTGCAGCAACTCCAAGCCGCTGCCATCTGGCAACTCCAGGTCGACCAGGATCAGTTGATACGGGTCATCCGCGCGGGCGGGCCGGCCGCCAGCGGTGTGGCCCAGCAAGCGACGTGCGGCTTCCAGATCTCCTGCCTCGGTGATGCTGCTGATATCACTGAAACTTTCCTTCACCACACGGCACAGGAATCCCCGGGCAACGGGGTTGTCTTCGAGGATGAGAACCTTGACGGCCATGGGGTGAGCTCCCGAAAGCGGACAGCGCAGATGGTGGTGGATGAACGGGGGCCTCACCCGAGGTGGAGGCAAACTTAGCGGGATTATCCAGTTTCTGCGCGTCAATGCGGTGAAATGGCCTAAATGGCTCCCAGGCTTAGGGGGGCGCTTCTACAATCAAGCTCATGCACATCCTGATTGCCAACGACGACGGGTACCTGGCTCCCGGCATTGAAGCCCTGGTCAAGGCCTGCGAAGGCCTGGGCACGCTCCATGTCTTTGCGCCTGAACGCAATGCCAGCGGCACGTCCAATTCGCTGACTCTGCACCAGCCCTTGACGGTTCACAAGGCCGCCAACGGCTTCCGTTTCGTGACAGGCACGCCGTCAGACAGCGTTCATCTGGCCCTGACTTCCGGGCTGATTCCCAAGCCAGATTTGGTCTTGTCCGGCATCAACAACGGCGCCAACATGGGTGATGACACCCTGTACTCTGGCACGGTGGCCGCAGCAACCGAGGGTTTCCTGTTTGGCATCCCCGCAATCGCGTTTTCCCTGACGGACAAAGGCTGGGCACATCTGGACGCCGCTGCACGTGTGGCCCGTCGCATTGTCGAGTCGGTGCTGGCCAGCCCGCCAGCAAGCAGTCCCTGGCTGCTCAACGTCAACATGCCGCCACTGCCTGACTTGGATCAGGCTCCCTGGCAGATCACCCGCCTGGGTCGGCGTCATGCGAGCTTTCCCGCCATTGCGCAAACCAACCCCCGAGGCGAACCCATCTACTGGATCGGGCCCGCGGGCGAGGTCCGTGATGACGGCGAGGGCACCGATTTCCAGGTCACCCGTGCCGGTGGCGTGTCCATCACCCCATTGCAGGTCGACATGACCCACCACGCCGGGTTGCCAGGTTGGCAGCAATGGTTGGGTAAGCCATGAGCGAACACGGCAACCCTCGCAAAGGCGGCCGGTTTCCCTTGCGGCTGGATCAGGTTGCATCGGCCCCCAAACCGGCAGCCCCGCGGGAGTTGCTGCGCCCGCAAGCACACCTGCAGGCGGTGGAGCGTGAGCGTCGGGTGCAGGGGGGGCAGACGCCCCAAGGCGTGGGCCTGGACTCGATACATGTGCGCCGTCGCATGGTCGAGCGTTTGCGGGCGGATGGCCTGTCCCACCCCCTGGTGCTGGATGCCTTTGCCCGTTTGCCGCGACACCTGTTCGTGGACACGGCGCTGGTCAACCAGGCCTACGAAGATACCAGCCTGCCCATCGGTCTGGGGCAGACCATCTCCAAACCCTCTGTGGTCGGGGCGATGGTGGCTTTGCTGTGCGCTCGCCCCGGCTTGCGCGTTCAATTGGACCAGGGCAAGCCATTGGGCAGCTGCCTTGAAATCGGCACAGGCTGTGGTTACCAGGCCTCTTTGCTGGCGCTCATGGCCCGGCAGGTGGTGTCCGTCGAGCGGCTGCGCGATCTGCATCTGAAGGCGCGGCAGAACATTGATACCTTGCGACGCAACGAGCCTGGATGGCCGGACGTCCGTCTGGTGTATGGTGATGGCATGCTCGGGCATCCGCCTCAGGCGCCTTACGACACCATCATTGCTGCGGCCGGCGGGTCCCAGTTGCCTCAGGCCTGGCTTGATCAGCTTGCACCCGGTGGCAGGCTGGTCGCGCCGACGGCGCACCCCGGTGGAGCCGGGCAGGTGTTGACGGTCGTGGACCGCCACGCAGATGGGCGTCTGGAGCAGACCGTATCCGGTGCCGTGCTGTTTGTACCTCTAAAATCGGGCATCACCTGAATGCTCACAATGCACAACATGTCGAATTCCAGGTTGTTGATGAGCGCCGCTGTCTTGCTGGCGCTGGCGGGCTGCGCATCCCAAACTCACCGCGCGCCTGTTGAAGACCGATCCAAGGCTGCCGGTGGCAGCTCGTCCGCTCCGAACCGTCTGCCACCAGGCGCCGAAAACGCTGGCAAGCCTGGTTATTACACGGTCAAACCGGGCGACACGCTCATCCGCATCAGTCTTGAAACAGGCCAGAACTGGCGAGACCTGGCCAGCTGGAACAGTCTGGACAATCCCAATCTGATCGAGGTGGGCCAGGTACTGCGTGTCGTGGCGCCTGCCTCCGAGGCGTCGGCGTCCAGCTCTTCGTCGGGTACCAAGGCGATTGCATCGCCTCGCATCGAGGCCCGCACGGTCGACTCGTCGAGCAAGCCAGCTTCAGCGGCCAGCAAGCCCGCAGGCAGCAGCTCCAGTGCCTCGTCGGCGTCTGCGGCCAGTAGTGCGGCTGCATCCTCGTCCAGTGCATCGTCTGACACCAAGGACACCCCGGCGCGCGATGCCGACGAGCCGAACTGGCAATGGCCGGCCAGCGGGCCCATCATTGGCAACTTCGAAGAAGGCAAGCGCAAGGGTCTGGTCATTGGCGGCAAGGCGGGGGACCCGATCTTTGCTGCGGCCGATGGTCGCGTCGTGTATGCCGGTTCTGGCTTGCGCGGCTATGGCAACCTCATCATCATCAAGCACAACGCGGACTACCTGACCGCTTACGCGCACAACCAGACCTTGCTCGTCAAGGAAGACCAGACCGTGCGCAAGGGGCAGAAAATCGCTGAAATGGGCTCGACTGATGCAGATCGCGTGCAGTTGCACTTCGAGATCCGCAAGCAGGGCAAGCCGGTTGATCCTGCACGTCAGTTGCCTTCGCGCTGATTTTTCGCAGGCGGGTCCTGCGACAATCGGGGGATGAGTGAAACGAATGCATCCCCCGAGGTGCCGGTTCCTCCTGGTGAGGAATGGCTGAAAGTAGAGTCCCTGGATCTGGAAGCCCAGGGTGTGGCGCACCGTGCCGATGGCAAGGTCGTCTTCATCGAAGGCGCGCTGCCCGGCGAAGAAGTGCGTGTGCAGGTGAGCCGTCGCAAGAATAACTGGGAGCAGGCCAGCATCACCGAGATGCGCTGTGAAAGTGCCCAGCGGGTGCGCCCTCAGTGCGAGTTTTTTGGTCTGTGTGGCGGCTGCAAGATGCAGCATTTCCAGGCCTCAGCCCAGGTGGCTGTCAAACAGCGCGTGCTGGAAGACAACCTCTGGCATCTGGGCAAGGTCAAGCCTGAAACCTTGCTGCGCCCGATTGAAGGGCCCGCTTGGGGCTACCGCTACCGCGCCCGTTTGTCGGTGCGCTATGTGGCCAAGAAGGACACCGTGCTGGTGGGCTTTCACGAACGCAAGTCCCGCTATGTGGCGGACATCCGCTCGTGCGAAATCCTGCCGCCTCACGTGTCCCGCCTGCTGATGCCCTTGCGTCAGTTGATCGGTTCGATGGCCGAGCGTGATCGCCTGCCGCAGATCGAGGTAGCGGTGGGCTCGCAGGTGACCGCGCTGGTTCTGCGTCACCTCGAGCCATTGGGCGCCGGCGACATCCAGAAGCTGCGTGACTTTGCCGCTGAGCACAGCACCTGGCAGGATGGGCGCTTTCCGATTGCCTGGTGGTTGCAGCCCAAGGGGCCGGACACCGTGGCGCCGCTCGATGCTGACGCGCCTGGGCTGGATTACCAATTGCCCGAGTTCGGCGTCACCATGCCGTTCAAGCCGACTGACTTCACACAGGTGAACCATGCCATCAACCAGGTGTTGGTGGGGCGTGCCCTGCGCTTGCTGGGTGTGCAGTCACAAGAGCGCGTCATTGACTGGTTCTGTGGTCTTGGCAATTTCACCTTGCCGCTGGCTACCCAGGCGCGTGAGGTGCTGGGCATCGAAGGCAGCGAGCAGCTGGTGGCGCGCTCGCGTGAAAACGCCCGCTTCAACGGCTTGGCTGAGCGCACCAGTTTCGTGGCTCGTAACCTGTTCGAAATCACCCCGCAGGAATTGGCCAGCTACGGTCATGCGGACAAATGGCTGGTCGATCCGCCACGGGAAGGGGCATTTGCGCTGGCCAAAGCCGTGGCTGATCTGCATCAGGATCCCAGCCTGGTGCCAGACTGGGTGCCACCCCAGCGCATTGTCTACGTCAGCTGCAACCCGGGCACGCTGGCACGTGATGCCGGCTTGCTGGTGCATCAAGGGGGCTACCGTTGCGTGGCCGCCGGTGCAGTGAACATGTTCCCCCATACCGCGCACGTTGAAAGCATGGCGGTGTTCGAGCGGGCTTGAATGGCGGGCTCTGTGCCATCCGCATGAAAAAAGGCCGGGGGAGTCCCGGCCTTTTTGTTGTGGGGTGTGACGGACTCAGAGCACTTCCGAGGCGTAGTCGGCCAGGCGTGAGCGCTCGCCGCGTGCCAGCGTGACGTGCCCGCTGTGCGGCCAACCCTTGAACTTGTCGACGGCATAGGTCAGGCCCGAGCTGCCTTCAGTCAGATAAGGCGTGTCGATCTGAGCCAGGTTGCCCAGGCAGATGATCTTGGTGCCTGGGCCTGCGCGCGTGATCAGGGTCTTCATCTGTTTGGGCGTGAGGTTTTGCGCCTCGTCGATGATCACGATCTTGTTCAGGAAGGTGCGCCCGCGCATGAAGTTCAGGCTCTTGATCTTGATCTTGCTGCGCACCAACTCGTTGGTGGCGGCACGGCCCCACTCGCCAGCACTGTTGTCGCTGCGTGCCAGGACTTCCAGGTTGTCGTCCAGCGCGCCCATCCAGGGCGACATCTTCTCTTCTTCCGTGCCCGGCAGGAAGCCGATGTCTTCACCCACCGGCACCGTCACCCGGGTGACGATGATCTCGGTGTAACGGCGCTCGTCAAGTACCTGGCTCAGGGCCGAAGCCAGCGTCATCAGGGTTTTGCCGGTACCGGCCGAGCCAGTCAGCGTCACGAAGTCGCATTCCGGGTCCATCAGCAGGTTGAGCGCGAAGTTCTGCTCGCGGTTGCGTGCCGTCACGCCCCACACCGAGTTCTTCAGGTTGCTGTAGTCCTTCAGGGTGCGCAGCACCGCGGTTTTGCCGGTGATCTCGGCCACCTTGCCATACCAGGGGGTGGCACCGGGCGACTCGAAGTAGACAAACTGGTTGACCAGCAGGGCAGGGACCGTGGGGCCGCTGATGCGGTAGTAGGTCGAGCCGTTTTGCTGCCAGCTTTCCATGCCCTTGGCGTGGCGCTCCCAGAAATCGGCCGGCAGGGCCATGACACCCGTGTAGAGCAGGTCGCCGTCTTCCAGTGCCTTGTCGTTGAAGTAGTCTTCAGCCGGCAGACCCAGGGCGCGAGCCTTGATGCGCATGTTGATGTCTTTCGACACCAGGCTCACTTCGCGGCCAGGGTGCTGGTCACGCAGGGCCTGCACCACACCCAGGATCTGGTTGTCGGCCTTGCCTTGCGGCAGACCCGTTGGCAATTGCACATCCAACCCGACGGTCTGGAAGTACAGCTTGCCGCCGGCTTCCTTGTGGCCGGTCTTGGCCAGTTCGATGCCTTCGTGCGGATCCGACTGGGAGCGGTGGCTCATGTCGGCCGCCAGGGCGTCCAGTTCACGGCTGACCTGGCGGGCATTGCGCGCCACTTCGGTCATGCCCTTCTTGTGGCCGTCCAGCTCTTCGAGCGTGATCATCGGCAGATAGATGTCGTGCTCTTCGAAGCGGAACAGCGACATCGGGTCGTGCAGCAGCACGTTGGTGTCGAGCACGAACAGCTTGACCGGGCCTGCCGGGCCCTTGCGGCGGCGCGTCGGGCCCGATGTGGTGAGTTGAGGCGCGGTGGCCGGTGCCACAGCAGGTGCAGCAGGCGCCTCAACCGTTTTCTCGGCGCGAACCGGTGTGGTGCGGGTCTTCTTCGACACAGCCGGTTTGACGACAGCAGGTTCTGCCACGGGGGCAAGGGTCTTGACCGGTTCTTTGCTCACCAGTTCGAGAACGGGTGGGCTGCTTGTCTTGGCCGACGCCGAGGCACCTGTGCGCCCAGCGGTCTTGGCTGGTTTGGGCTGGGACGTGAAGTCCTCGGCACTCAGCATGTCAGCTCTTTTGGCAGGTGGCTTGGGAAGAGGCATGGTGTTTTCCGATCAAGGAAAGGCACAAACAAAAAGGCCGCACAGCGTACCGTGCGGCCTCACACTGAACGGACAGGGAGAAGTCAGCCTGTCGGGGTTCGGAAACTGGACTGAGTCGGGAAAAGCTCAGATGCATGAAGCTCATTATGCATACTCCATGCCCGCAGAAAGCAGGTGTCGACGTCGTGCAACACCCGTGGCTTCACCAAATGAAAAGAGCGCCCGAAGGCGCTCCTGGAACCGAGCTGATGGGCTATCAGGCGGCTTCTTGCTTCAGCGATTTCACGGCAGTCAGCACGTCATCGACGTGGCCGGCCACCTTCACGCCACGCCATTCTTCACGCAGAACGCCGGTGGCATCGATGAGGAAGGTGCTGCGTTCGATGCCTTTGACCTTCTTGCCGTACATGATCTTGTTTTTGACCACGCCGAACATGTGACACATCTTTTCTTCCGTGTCAGCAATCAGTTCGTAGGGCAGTTCGAGGTTACCCTTGAACTTGTCGTGCGAGGCCAGGTTGTCGCGTGAAACCCCGAACACCACAGCGCCAGCCTTGACGAATTCCTTGTGCTTGTCACGGAATTGCATGGCTTCGGTGGTACACCCCGGGGTGTGATCCTTGGGGTAGAAAAACAGCACGACGGTCTGGCCGATGAAGGCCTGCGGTGTGAATTTCACTCCACCCGTGGCGACAGCTTCAATTTCGGGCAGCGGTTTGTTGAGGGCGGGTGTCATGTGTTTACGAGTGATCAGCCTGCTTGAACAACCTGCGATTATAAAGTGGGATTGGCTTGTTCCATAACTGAAGCGTTGTTTCCCCCATGTGAACGGGTGGGGGTCAGGTCGTGGTCAGCAGGGCAGCGACCACACGTCGCCCTTCGCCGACCAGGATGTTGTAAGTGCGGCAGGCGGCCGGGGTGTCCATGGTTTCAATGCCGATGCGCGCCTTCATCAGGGCGCCCAGCAGGGCGGGCGGGGCAAATCGCAGGCGCGTGCCGCTGCCGAAAATCACCACTTCGGGTTGCAAGGCCACCAATTGGGCGAAGTGTGCCTCGGTCAGGTCCTCCAGTGAGGCAGGCCCCCATGCCACCGGGGTGCCGGTGGGGGGCACGATCACGCTGCCCACATGGGGCTGGCCGTTGATGGAGATGCTCTCATTCGTGTAGGCGTTGATGATGTTCACGCCTTCGGCACGGTCTGCGTGGAGTTTCATGGGGCTGAGGGGTAGGGGCTGTGGTTAAATTCTATCTTTGGCCTCTCCAGGCCATCTTTTCCTGTACGGAGACATTGTTTTGAAGCCGATTGCCAAATCCAGCAAGCTAGCCAACGTTTGTTATGACATCCGCGGGCCTGTGCTGGAAAAGGCGCGCCAGATGGAAGACGAGGGGCAGAAGATCATCAAGCTCAACATCGGCAACCTCGCCGTGTTCGGGCTGGAGCCGCCTGACGAGATCGTGCAGGACATGATCCGCAACCTGCCCAACGCCGCTGGCTACACCGATTCCAAAGGCCTGTTCGCGCCGCGCAAGGCCGTGGTGCACTATTGCCAGGAAAAAGGCATCAAGGGCGTGTCGGTAGACGACGTCTATCTGGGCAATGGCGCGTCCGAGTTGATCGCCATGGCGTTCAATGCGCTGCTCAACGATGGCGATGAAGTGCTGCTGCCGGCGCCTGATTACCCGCTGTACACCGCTGTGGTGTCCTTGTCGGGTGGCCGCCCGGTCCACTACATGTGCGACGAGCAGAACGAATGGAACCCGGATCTGGACGACATCCGCGCCAAGATCACGCCGCATACCAAGGCCATCGTTGTCATCAACCCGAACAACCCGACTGGTGCGCTGTACCCGGAAAACATCCTCAAGGGCATCATCGAGATTGCCCGCGAGCATGAACTGATCGTCTTCGCCGATGAAATCTATGACAAGACGCTCTACGACGGCAATGTGCACACCAGCATGGCCTCGCTGGCCGATGACGTCTGCTTCGTCACCTTCAACGGCCTGAGCAAGAACTACCGCTCCTGCGGCTACCGTGCTGGCTGGATGGTGGTGTCCGGCGAAAAGCGCCACGTCAAGGACTACATCGAAGGCCTGAACATGCTGGCCTCCATGCGCCTGTGCGCTAATACGCCGGGCCAGTTGGCCATCCAGACGGCGCTGGGCGGTTATCAGAGTATCAAGGATCTGGTCGTGCCCTCGGGGCGCCTGTGCCGCCAGCGTGACCTCGCCTACGAGTTGCTGTCGCAGATTCCAGGCGTCAGCGTGGTCAAGCCCAAGGGCACGCTCTACATGTTCCCGCGGCTTGATCCCAAGATGTACCCCATCACCGACGACCAGCAGTTTGCATACGAGCTGCTGGCCGAAGAAAAGGTGCTGATCGTGCAGGGCACCGGCTTCAACTGGCCGCACCCGGATCACTTCCGCCTGGTCTTCCTGCCCAACAGCGATGACCTGACCGAAGCCATCGGTCGCATTGCCCGCTTCCTCGACGGCTACCGCAAACGCCACTCTTCCTGATTTCTAGAAGCTTCACCATCTCATGAGCCAAGACAACCAAAAACCTGTTCGCGTCGGCCTGCTGGGCATCGGCACTGTTGGCAGCGGCACGTTTACCGTTCTGACCCGCAACCAGGAAGAAATCCGTCGCCGCGCTGGTCGTGGCATTCAGATCAGCATGGTGGCTGATCTGAACACCGCTCGCGCCAAGGAAATCGTCGGCGATGCCGCCCAAGTGGTGGCCGATGCGCGCGACGTGATCGCCAATCCGGATATCGACGTGGTGGTCGAGCTCATCGGTGGCTACGGCATTGCCAAGGCGCTGGTGCTGGAAGCCATTGCGGCCGGCAAGCACGTGGTCACGGCCAACAAGGCCCTGCTGGCTGTGCACGGCACGGAAATCTTCGCTGCTGCCCGCGAAAAGGGTGTGATGGTGGCGTTTGAAGCCGCCGTGGCCGGTGGCATTCCCATCATCAAGGCCCTGCGTGAAGGCTTGACTGCCAACCAGATCCAGTGGGTGGCCGGCATCATCAACGGCACAACCAACTTCATCCTGTCCGAAATGCGTGACAAGGGCCTGGACTTCGATGTGGTGTTGAAAGAAGCTCAGCGACTGGGCTACGCCGAAGCCGACCCGACCTTCGACATCGAAGGGGTGGACGCGGCGCACAAGGCCACGCTGCTGAGCGCCATTGCATTCGGTATTCCCGTGCAGTTCGATAAAGCGCACGTGGAAGGCATCACCAAGCTGTCCGCCACCGACATCAAGTACGCTGAGCAACTGGGCTACCGCATCAAGTTGCTGGGCATTGCCCGTCGCCGCGACAACGGTGTGGAGCTGCGCACCCATCCCACGCTGGTGCCGATGAAGCGCCTGATCGCCAATGTGGAAGGCGCCATGAACGCCGTGCTGGTGCAAGGCGATGCCGTGGGCACCACCATGTACTACGGCAAGGGTGCGGGCTCTGAGCCCACCGCTTCCGCAGTGGTGGCCGACCTGGTGGACATCGCCCGCCAGATCGTCGCACCGGCTGCTTCGCGCGTGCCGGCGCTGGCCTTCCAGCCTGATGCCATGTCGACCCTGCCCATCCTGTCGCTCGACGAAGTCGTGACCTCGTTCTACTTGCGCCTGCGCGTGGCCGACAAGGCTGGTGTACTGGCCAAGATCACGGGCATCCTGGCTGAGCAGGGCATCAGCATCGATGCGGTCATCCAGCGTGAGGCCGATGAGGTTAGCGAAGGCAGCCAGACCGATCTGATCATCCTGACCCACGAAACTGTGGAAGGCCGCATGAACCTGGCCATCGCCGCCATGCAGTCGCTGCCGACGGTGCTCGCTCCGATTGTCAAGCTGCGCAAGGAAGAGCTGGCATGAAGTACATCAGCACCCGCGGCGATCAAACCCAGCGCAGCTTTTCCGAGATCCTGCTCGAGGGCCTGGCGCCGGACGGCGGCCTCTATCTGCCCGTGTCCTACCCCAAGGTAGATGCCGCCACGCTCGCCAAGTGGCGCGGCTTGTCTTACGCCGAGCTGGCGTTCGAGATCCTGTCGCTCTACATCGACGACATCCCGGCTGCTGACCTGAAGGACATCACGGCCCGCACCTACAACAAGTCGGTGTATGGCTTTGACGAAATCACCCCGCTGAAGCCGCTGGAGCCTGGTCTGGCTCTGGAGGCCTTGTCCAATGGCCCCACGCTGGCCTTCAAGGACATGGCCATGCAGCTGTTGGGCAACCTGTTCGAATATGAACTGGGTCGCCGTGGCGAGCAACTCAACATACTGGGCGCCACTTCGGGCGACACCGGTAGCGCGGCCGAATACGCCATGCGTGGCAAAAAGGGCGTGCGGGTGTTCATGCTGTCGCCGCATGGCCGCATGAGTCCCTTCCAGCAGGCCCAGATGTTCAGCCTGCAAGACCCGAACATCCACAACATTGCCGTCGAAGGCGTGTTCGACGACTGTCAGGACATCGTCAAGGCCGTCTCCAACGACCTCGACTTCAAGCGCAAGTACAAGATCGGCACGGTCAACTCGATCAACTGGGCCCGTCTGCTGGCCCAGGTTGTCTACTACTTCGCTGGTTACTTCTACGCCACCCAGTCCAATGCCGAGAAGGTCAGCTTCACGGTGCCGTCTGGCAACTTCGGCAACGTCTGTGCCGGTCACGTGGCCCGCATGATGGGTTTGCCGGTGGACCAGCTCGTGGTGGCTACCAACGAAAACAACGTGCTCGACGAATTCTTCCGCACCGGCACCTACCGCGTGCGCGGCAGCGCCGAGACCTACGAGACCTCATCGCCGTCGATGGACATCTCCAAGGCGTCGAACTTCGAGCGCTTCATGTTCGATCTGCTCGGTCGCGATGCCGCTCGTACCAAGTTCCTGTTCAAGGACGAGGTCGAGCAACGCGGGGTGTTCCAGGTGTCGCCGGAAGAGTTCGCCCGCATCGCGCAGTATGGTTTCGTGTCCGGCAGCAGCAAGCACAGCGACCGTCTGGTCACCATCAAGGACACCTTTGATCGCTTCGGTCTGATGATCGACACCCACACGGCCGATGGTCTGAAGGTGGCCCGTGAGCACGTCAAACCCGGTGTGACCATGCTGGTGCTGGAAACCGCGCTGCCAGCGAAGTTTGCCGAGACCATTCAGGAAGCCACGGGTCGCTTGCCCGAGCGTCCGCACTGGATTGCGGGCCTCGACGGACTGGAAGACTTGCCCAAGCGCTTCACGGTGCTGCCGGCTGATACCGAGATGGTGAAGAGCTACGTGGTGCGCCACTGCCAGGACTGAGTTGAGACATGACCAAGCCAGCGCCCAAGCCCCTGTTGCCGCTGGATGAGGCTTTGGCCTCGCTCCATGCGGTGGTCTATGCCCATGTGGCTGGCCAACCGGCCGGCCACGTCTTGCAAAGTGAGCAGGTGGACAGCTTCGACGCCCTTGGCCGTGTACTGGCTCACAAGCTGGTGTCGGGTGTCAATGTGCCGCCCGCAGACAACAGCGCCATGGATGGCTATGCGGTGCGTTGTGCCGATCTGCCCTCCGAAGGCGTGGTGCTGCCCCAGGCGCAACGCATTGCCGCCGGGCAGGTGGGCGCTGTGGTGGCCCCCGGCACCTGTGCCCGCATCTTCACCGGGGCGCCAGTTCCTCCGGGTGCCGACGCGGTCATCATGCAGGAGCAGACCGATGTCACTCCGGAAGGTGTGCGCTTTGCCGTTGTGCCAAAGCTTGGGCAAAACATCCGCCGATGCGGCGAAGACATTGGCTCTGGGCAGGTCGTGCTGCGTGATGGTGTGCGCTTGACACCGGCAGCATTGGGTGTGGCGGCCTCGGTCGGGGCCGATACCCTGTCGGTCTACCGCCGCCCTCGGGTGGCGGTGCTGACAACTGGCAATGAGCTGGTGATGCCCGGCAAGCCCTTGCCACCTGGGGCGATCTACAACTCCAACCGCCACACGCTGCGCGGGCTGATCCAGGCCACGGGTGCTGATCATGCCGATCTGGGTATCGTGCCAGATGACCTGGCGACCACCCGCGCGCGCTTGCGTGAAGCGGCCGAACAGCACGACGTCATTGTGACAAGCGGCGGTGTCTCGGTGGGGGAAGAGGATCACCTCAAAGCTGCCGTGGAAGCGGAAGGTGAGTTGCACTTCTGGCCCTTGGCCATCAAGCCAGGCAAGCCCTTTGTTTACGGGCGCATCCGCCGTACCGATGGCAGCCATGCGTTTTATTTTGGGTTGCCGGGTAACCCGGTCGCCAGTTTCGTGACCTTCCTGTTGCTGGTGCGACCCGTTCTGGGCCTGTTGTCCGGAGAAGGCTGGAAGCTGCCGGTAGCCACCCCGGCTCGGGCTGATTTTGAGTGGCCCAAGGCAGACAAGCGCCGCGAGTTCATCCGCGTGCGCCGCAATGCCGAGGGTGGGCTCAGCCTGTACCCCAATCAGGGCTCCGGTGTGTTGACCTCGGCTGTCTGGGCGGATGGTCTGGTTGACCTGGCGCCTGGCATGACGGTCAAGTCCGGGGATGCAGTTCCATATGTGCCGCTGACCGAATGGTTGCAGCCGGCCGCGTCCCAGCGACAGGACTGAGGAATCATCGATGAAAGTCGAAGTACGTTATTTTGCTCAGGTGCGCGAAGCCCTGGGCACCGGTGAGTCATTGTCATGGGCAGACGATGCCCCTGACTGCCCTCGGACAGTTGGACAATTGCGGTCCTGGCTGATCGCACGATCGGCGCGTCATGCCGAGGCGCTGGATCTGTCCATCCCGCTGCGCGCTGCGTGCAACCAGTTCATGTGTCACGCCGACGAAGCCTTGCCTGATGGCGCCGAGGTGGCGTTCTTCCCGCCTGTTACCGGTGGCTGAGATGGGGATCGACCAGACACTGCCGCGTGTCAGCATCCAGACGGCTGACTTTGACGTCTCGGCCGAGGTGGCTGCGCTTCGGGCTCAGGATGACCAGATCGGGGCCGTTGTGAGTTTCATCGGTACGGTGCGTGAGTGGCTGGACAACCCGCAAGGGCAGCCTTCCGCGCTGGAGTTGGAGCACTACCCTGGCATGACCGAGTCCTCCATCGAGGCCATGATCGATGAGGCTTGTCGGCGCTTCGATCTGCGCGCGGTGCGGGTGATCCACCGTGTGGGCCTGCTGCCAGTTGGTTCTCAGATCGTGCTGGTGGTGACAGCCAGCGGCCACCGCGGCCAGGCATTTTCAGGATGTGAATTTTTGATGGACTGGTTGAAGACCCAGGCGCCATTCTGGAAAAAAGAGATCTCTGCCGAGGGAAAACGATGGGTGGAAGCCAAGGCCAGCGACGATGAAGCGCTGGCTCGTTGGGGTACATTGCCGGGCGTTCAGTCCGGCAACGTTTCTTCACCCTGACAGGCTCATGCTCGCCATCGATATTCCCAGCTGTTATGTCCTGGCCGGTGTGGGCTCCTTGGTCGGCTGGGGGCTGATCGCGCATATCCAGACCGATCAGCACCGTGTAGCCTATGCGCTGGGCTTGTATCGCAGAGCGTTTCTCTGCCTGAGCGGGCTGGCCTTGATCATGTTCACGCCCGTCGCTTGGCTCCCGATGGTCACGAAAGGCGCCATCGGGCTCGCAGGCATGGGCCTGGGCTTGCTGGCTTGGGCGTTTCGCCAGCTGAATGGCCGCCGTACCGCACCGTGGTTCGGGCGGGTCGTCATCTGGTTGATCGGATTGGCCTTGTGGTCAGCTGCCTGGGCGTCTGACGGGTATTACGTCCAGTGCCTGGCCTTGGTGTTTTGCGCGGTCAGTCTGGCCTTGCTGCTGGACCAGGGCTGGCTTATTTTGCGCAGTGCCCGAGTCAGTCCGAGTGAGTTGTCCCTGCTGGTGGTGGCGGGGCTGTTTGCCTTGCATTGGGTGATTGTGGCCGGCTATGCCTTCACAACAGGGGGGCCATATCCGCCAGACTGGCTGCACAGCCCAGCGTGGCTGCGCCCCTGGAGCGGGGTGGCCCTGGCGCTGTTGCCGCTGTCGGTGGCCTCCGTGGTATTTGCCATCATCAACGAGCGTCTGTCCCAGCAGTTGCGTGCCCGAGCCCTGTCAGATGACTTGACAGGGGCTTTGTCCCGGCGGGGCTTGCGTGAGCTGGGTGAGCGCATGCTCGCCTTGCAGGCCCATCGCCCGAGCATGCTGGCTGTCCTGATGCTCGATATCGACCATTTCAAACAGGTCAACGACGAGTTTGGTCATCAGGTGGGTGACGATGTCCTGAGGCACGTGACCCAGGTGATCCGGGAGCGGCTGCGGCCCGACGCCTTGCTGTCGCGGTACGGCGGCGAAGAGTTCATCGTGCTGCTGCCTGTGCAGAGTCAGCCTGAGGCGGCTGCCGCGGCCGAACGTTTGCGCGCACTGGTTGAAAATGCATTGTGTTCAACGAAATTCGGCAAGGTTCGCGTGACCGTGTCGATCGGTGTCAGCCTGCACGAGCCACATCGCTCATTGGATCAGGACATCAGCCAGGCCGATGCCCACCTCTACGAGGCCAAGCGCCAAGGGCGCAATCGGGTGGTCATTCAGGCTTGATGCCCTTTGCTTGACCTCTATCAAGCACTCGGGTGTCTTGAAATCTCGATGGCCCGCCCCATCTGCATGAGCAATCGGCCCCAACTGATCTGGGGCCTCCCTTTTGAGGAGTGCTCATGCGACTCGACAAACTCACGACGAAATTTCAGGAAGCGCTGACCGAGGCTCAGAGCCTGGCGGTGACGCGCGACAACCCCTATATCGAACCGTCTCACCTGCTGCTGGCCATGCTGCAGCAGGAAGAAGGCCCGCGTGCGCTGCTTGAGCGAGCGGGCGTCAAGGTGCCAGGCCTGATCTCGGCGCTGGAAAAACAGCTCGACAAGCTGCCGCAGGTGCAAGGCGGCGAACAGGTGCAAGCCGGTCGCGACCTCATCAGCCTCCTGCAAGGCGCCGAAAAAGAAGCCCACAAGGCAGGTGACCCCTATATTGCCAGTGAGATGTTCCTGCTGGCGCTGGCCGATCACAAGGGTGACACGGCCGTACAGGCTCGCGATTTTGGTCTGAACCGCAAATCGCTGGAAGCCGCTGTCAAAGCTGTTCGTGGAGATCAGAAGGTGGACAACCCCGAAGCCGAAGGCCAGCGTGAGGCCCTGAAGAAATACACCCTGGACCTGACTGAGCGCGCTCAGGCCGGCAAACTCGACCCGGTCATCGGCCGTGACGAAGAAATTCGCCGTGCCATTCAGGTGCTGCAGCGTCGCTCCAAGAACAACCCCGTGCTCATCGGTGAGCCGGGTGTGGGCAAGACTGCCATCGTGGAAGGTCTGGCTCAGCGCATCGTCTCCGGTGAGGTGCCTGACTCGCTCAAGAACAAGCGCGTGCTGGTGCTGGACATGGCTGCGCTGCTGGCCGGGGCCAAGTACCGTGGCGACTTCGAAGAACGTCTGAAGAACGTGCTCAAGGAAGTGGCCAAGGACGAAGGCCAGACCATCATGTTCATCGACGAGATCCACACCATGGTGGGCGCCGGCAAGGCCGACGGTGCCATGGATGCCGGCAACATGCTCAAGCCCGCCCTGGCGCGCGGCGAGTTGCACTGCATTGGCGCCACCACGCTCGACGAATACCGCAAGTACATCGAAAAGGATGCCGCGCTGGAGCGCCGTTTCCAGAAGATCCTCGTGGGTGAACCGACCGTCGAGGCCACCATCGCCATCCTGCGTGGCTTGCAGGAAAAGTACGAAGTGCACCATGGCGTCGAGATCACCGACCCGGCCATTGTGGCGGCGGCCGAGCTCTCCAACCGCTACATCACCGATCGCTTCCTGCCTGACAAGGCCATCGACCTGATCGACGAGGCCGCTGCCAAGATCAAGATCGAGATCGACTCCAAGCCCGAGGCGCTGGATCGCCTGGACCGTCGCCTGATCCAGCTGAAGATCGAGCGCGAGGCCGTCAAGCGTGAGCGTGACGAGGCATCGCAAAAGCGCTTCGAGCTGATCAACGAAGAAATCGCCAAGCTGCAAAAGGAATACGCCGACCTCGAAGACATCTGGAAGGCAGAAAAAGCCCAGGCCCAAGGTTCAGCCACGGTCAAGGAAGAGATCGACAAGATCAAGTTCCAGATCGAGGAGTTCAAGCGCAAGGGGGACTTCAACAAGGTGGCCGAGCTCCAGTACGGCAAGCTGCCTGAGCTGGAAAAGCGCCTCAAGGATGCCCAGGAAAAAGAGTCTGCCAAGGGCAAGGCTGGCGACAAGCCGCAGTTGCTGCGCACCCAGGTGGGCGCCGAGGAAATCGCCGAAGTGGTGGCGCGTGCCACCGGCATTCCCGTGTCCAAGCTGATGCAGGGCGAGCGCGACAAGCTGCTGACCATGGAAGACAAGCTGCACGAGCGTGTGGTGGGTCAGGACGAGGCCATTGTGGCCGTGTCCGATGCCATCCGTCGCTCACGTGCCGGCCTGTCTGATCCGAACCGCCCCTATGGCTCTTTCCTGTTCCTGGGCCCCACGGGCGTGGGCAAGACCGAGCTGTGCAAGGCGCTGGCCGGCTTCCTGTTCGACAGCGAGGAGCACCTCATCCGCATCGACATGAGCGAGTTCATGGAAAAGCACTCGGTGAGCCGCCTGATTGGCGCCCCTCCGGGGTACGTGGGCTATGAAGAGGGCGGCACCCTGACCGAAGCCGTGCGCCGCAAGCCGTACAGCGTGGTGCTGCTCGACGAAGTCGAAAAGGCCCACCCTGATGTCTTCAACGTGCTGCTGCAGGTGCTCGACGACGGTCGCCTGACCGATGGCCAAGGCCGCACGGTGGACTTCAAGAACACGGTGATCGTGATGACCTCGAACCTGGGTTCGCACCACATCATGCAGATGGCAGGGCAGCCGGCCGAGGACATCAAGGATGCAGTCTGGGGTGAGGTCAAGCAGCACTTCCGTCCCGAGTTCCTGAATCGGATCGATGAAGTGGTCGTGTTCCACGCACTGGATCAGGCCCACATCGAGTCGATCGCGAAGATCCAGCTCAAGTCGCTGGATGCGCGCTTGACGCAGATGGACATGAAGCTCGACGTGTCGCCCGAAGCCTTGGCCGAACTCGCCAAGGTCGGTTTCGACCCGGTGTTCGGGGCGCGCCCACTCAAGCGCGCCATCCAGCAGCGCATCGAGAATCCGCTGTCCAAGCTGATCCTGCAAGGCAAGTTCGGACCGAAGGATGTGATCCCCGTCCAGGTGGATGCGTCTGGCGAGTTCCAGTTCGGGCGCACCGTGCACTGAAGCGGTATTTCGCCACGGGGGCGCCTTCGTGCGCCCCTTTGCGCTTGATCAGAGATGATCGAGGGGAATATCATGGTTGTCCCAAAAAACAAGCCGAAAGGCTGAGGACGCCCATGATCTCTACCCTCATTTCTCGCTCGTTGATGGCCGTATCCGTGATGGCTGGGCTAGCGAGCCAGCAGGCCATGGCTGCCCACTGGGAGTACAAAGGTGAGCACGGCGCATCCCATTGGGCCGAGGTTGACCCGGCATTCAAGGAATGTGCGCTGGGGCAGCATCAGAGCCCTGTCGACATCGTCAAAACTGACAAGGTGGCGTTGCCTGCGCTTCAGTTTGACTACAAGGCCGGCGCGCCCGTCATCTGGAACAATGGCCATACCGTGCAGGTGAACGTGCCGGCAGGCAGCAAGCTGACCGTTGGCGACCAAACCTACGATCTTCTTCAGTTCCATTTTCATGCGCCCAGTGAAGAGGCTTTCAATGGCAAGCGCTACCCCATGGTGGCGCACCTGGTCCACAAGACCGCATCTGGTCAATTGGGTGTGGTGGCTGTCCTGATCCGCGCCGGCAAGCCCAACACTGCCTTGGCGCCGATTTGAAGCGCCCCGGGTTTCGCAGAGGCCAGTTGGTTTAAGTCAGACGGTCGCGGCCTGACCAGCGCGTTGTTGGTGGTAGTTTGCCTCGAACTCTGCGGGCGGGACATTACCAAGTGGCCCCATCA
>NZ_JAYRDZ010000004.1:0-133589 GCF_041909175.1 Aquabacterium sp.
CCTTGGTTGATATCTGCGCGTCTGATCCCTGTATTGGCTTTTTGTGGTTTTGAATATTCCAGGTGAATCGCCTTCGGCGAATCACCCGGGGATGGTTTTGCTTGACAGATGGGGAAGCCCTTGTAGCCAAAGTTAACCGGCGCCGGAGCGCGAAGCGCGGAGGGTACCGCTACAGGCCATGAAAATGCCGAAGGCATGGCCTGTAGTGGCGTCCGCGTTGAACGTACAGTTAGGCAGCGACATGAAAATGCCTAGTCAACCGCAGATCCATCACCACTGACGCTCCATTGAAAGCAAATAGGAGTACGGACTTTCAAGTCTAGTTCTCCGTCGTTGATTTGCCAGCATCACAGCAGACGCTGTAAGTGAAACGCCTGCGCCTGCGAGCAACGCAACGGAGCTAGGGATGCCTGCAAGGATTGCAGCCGAAGTTGGTGCAGCCGAGAAGAATGACACCTTGAGCAAGCCATTTAGCCCAGCCTCCCAGCCCTGGGCTCTCAATGACTCGCGAAGGCTGCGCATGGCTGGTAAGACACTTGCTTGATACTGATCAGATACGGCTTGCCTCAGTGCCTCCACAGGTACATCTTTGGGTAGGTCTGTTGTAAGGCGTGCAACCTCTTTCCTGAATAGAGACAGTTCTTCTTGGTGATCTCTCTTGAACTTGAGTATTTCCTTTGCGGAGAGATGTTCTGGCAAGGATATGCCTTGAACCATAAGGTCAATAAGTAAGCTGGGTGCGACCTCTGTTGGCAATGACCGCCTTGGGCCAAATGCATCAAAATGACGACCAACGCGCCTGCTATTGGAGGCACCGAGTGGTTTTCCCTTGCCCACGGCAATTGCCAATTGGTCTGCTGCTGATGACTCAGTGACCAGTCCCAAGCCCAACCGCTGTGCAAGCTGGGACGCGAGTAGTGTCATGTAGAAATTTGCGAACCCAGGGGCTACGTGAAACCAGCCATCATCGTGAAGTCCACGTTCCAGTTCTGAGCGGATCATGTATGGCAATTTATCCGGATGTATATGAGCAAACTCTCGCAATTCGTGCGACATTTTCTCCGGATGAATCCGGCGTGTTGGATTCTTATCAGTGTTGAACATGACGCCTACGGAGGCTGGGTCAGTCAGATAGTCGAGAACTCTTTCGGTTAGCTCCTCAACCTCTTCCATGTCCGACGAAACGCGAACGGGCTCAAGCACCCCTTCGTCGCAGAGAATTCGAGCGAAGTCGTTAGAGTAAGGATCCCTGTGGGATACCGGAACAATCGTTCGGATGGAGTCCCAGAACAGTGCTGCGCTTCGCAGCCAGCGTTCGTCTTTTATGTCTATATATGGATAGTAAAGTGCTGACGAAAAAGCTGCGGGCATTGGGTTTTCTCCGATCAGAATTTCATTGCAGAGCGAATAGCTCGGCGGTTGCTTGTTGCTGCCTAACATAATTTAGACGTCAAAACTGACGCATAACAAAGTGGTTTCAGGCGCAAAGTGAGGCCTAACCCATTAACCACGTCAGGGCCTAAGTGCTTGTCGCGCATTGGTTTTTGGCTCTTCAACGGCCATTCCTCCCAGGTTATGCGTCACTTGTTGGTTCAGTAACAAGCTGTTCGAGCAAGATAGTCGGCCGCATCGCCCAAGTCAAGCCGTTCGGGTACGGCAAAAAAATAACCCCGCCTCGCCAGATCTCGGCGGACGGGGTTGGTGCTTGGCACAAAAAGAAAAACCGGTAAGTCGTTTCCGACTTACCGGTTCCCATGCAGTTGGTAGGCGCGAGAGGACTCGAACCTCCGACCCCCACCATGTCAAGGTGGTGCTCTAACCAGCTGAGCTACGCGCCTGCAAGACCAATAATGTAGCACTATTTTTTGGGTTTTGTCTACTTCCTTCGAATTTTTGCAATTCCGTGCACCTGAGCAACACGCGACAGCAACGAGGCCAGTTTGCTGGTGTCAGCGGTCTGCACCGTCAGGGTGATGGTGATCTCGTCGTGGTGGCTCTGGCTGTGCATGGCCTTCACATGGGTCTTGCCCTGCGCAAACACATCACACACGTCACGCAGCAGGCCTGGTCGGTCATGGCCTTCAATCAGCACGTCGACCGCATAGCTGGCGTCATCGCCCATGGCTTGCTTGCCCCATTCCACCGCAATCACGCGCTCGGGGTGCTGGTGGGCCATCTGGCGGAAGTTGCTGCACTCTCGCCTATGCACGGCGACGCCCTTGCCACGGGTGACATAGCCACCAATCGCATCGGGCGGCGCAGGCCGGCAGCAGCGCGCCAGTTGCGTGAGCAGCGAGTCCACCCCCACCACGAGCACGCCGCGCCCTTCCTTGCCTCGGCTGGCAGCCGCCTCTTGCTCTGTGCGAGCCAGGCGTTGGGCAATCAGCTCATCTGCGGTTTGCTCAGGCGCACTCGGGCGCAACACCTGCTCGATGTTGCGCAGCGAAAACTCATCCTTGCCAACCACTTCAAACAAGGCATCGGCATTGCGGAAGCCCAGCATGTCGGCCAGCGACTCCAGCTTGACCGATGTCTTGCCCTCACGCTGCAGCAGGCGCTCGACGGCATCCCGCCCACGCGCAATGGTGGCCTGCTGGGCCAGGGCATTGAACCAGGCCCGAACCTTGGCACGCGCACGGGGGCTGCGCAGATAGCCTTGTTCGGCGTTGAGCCAGTCCAGCGAAGGCCCGCCCTCTTTGGCAGCCACCACTTCAACCGTCTGGCCGCTGAGCAAGGAGGTGTTGAGCGTGACCATGGCGCCATCGACCCGCGCCCCGCGGCAGCGGTGGCCCAGGTCGGTGTGCAAGGCATAGGCGAAATCAATCGGCGTGGCGCCGGCCGGCAAGTCAATGATCTTGCCGTCTGGCGTGAAGACATAGATGCGGTCGTCAAACAGACCATGCCCCGCCCCGCCCTGCCCCTGGTATTGGTCGTCTGCGGCGGCGAGGTCTCGTTCCCAGGCCAGCAGTTGCCTCAACACCGTCTTGCGGGCTTCTGCCACCCGAGACTCGAACTCGCCCGCAGCCTGCACGCCGGCATAGCCCTTGGTTCCAGCTTCCTTGTAGGCCCAATGTGCAGCCACCCCGCTTTCGGCGTGATCGTGCATGGCCTGCGTGCGAATCTGGATCTCGATGGGCCGCCCCTGCTCGTCTTGCACCACAGTGTGCAAGGACTGATAGCCATTGGGCTTGGGGCGCGCAATGTAGTCCGAGAACTCTTCAGGCATCGGCTGCCATAGCTCATGCACCCGGCTCAAGGCTGCATAGCAGGCGGGCACATCGCTCACGATGACGCGCAGCGCCCGCAAATCGAACACCCGCTCGATGGTCAGGCTCTTGCCCTGCATCTTCTTCCAGATGCTGTAGAGGTGCTTGGGGCGCCCCTGAACGGTTGCTTCGATACCAGAGCTGGCCAGCGCCTGAGCCAGGGTTTGCCGCGCATGCTCGACATTGCGCTCGCGTTCGATGCGCTTTTCATCCAGCGAGCGGGCAATCGACCGGTAGGTGTCCGGCATGAGGAAGCGAAAAGAGAGGTCCTCCAGCTCCCACTTGATCTGCCAGATCCCCAGGCGGTTGGCGAGCGGCGCAAACACCTGCATGGCCTCGCGCGCCAGGGCCTTGGGGCACGGCTGCTTGGTTTCTGCAAAGTGGCGCAAGGTCTGCAGCCGCGATGCCAGGCGCAGCAGCACCACACGCAAATCACGCGAGAAAGCCAGCAACATCTTGCGAATGCGTTCGACCTGCTCGGCATTCAAGGGCCCCAGGCCCTCGTCGCCCAGCATGTCTCGGGCATTGCGCTGAATCTGGACCAGCTTGCGGGCATGGGCAGCCAGGTGCGCGGCGTCCGCCCCGAAGGCACGGGCGATCACCTCATCAGGCTGCTTCAGGAAGGCGCTGGCATAGACCAGGTAGGCCACCGCACGCAAGGACGGGGGCGCACCGATGCCGTGCAGGATCAATGACACGCCATCGGCATGGGCCAGAGCAGGCTCACCGGAATCGATGTGCTGGCCGTCCAGCAAGGGCGCTGCGAAATCACGTGCGCGTGCCAACCCTTCCTCTCGGGCTTGCCGAAGGTTGGCGAGGTCACCGGCTTCACCTTCGGGCAGGTCCAGATCGACCAACTCGACAATGGTGGCGTGCGGTGACTCCAGGGCGGAAGTCTTCATGGCAAAAGAAAATCTCGTATCGCCGTGATCTGATCATCGGCGATGAGGGTGGGTGCATGCCCCACCCCATCAAACTCTATCAACCGGGCCTTGGGCCCTCGGGCTGTCATGGCCTGCGCTGTGTCGGCGTCCAGCAGATCAGACTGCTTGCCTCGCAGCAACAGCACCTCACAGGTCAGCGCATCGTATACCTGCCAGAGCGCAGCCTCGCCACCAGCGGCGGCTTCTGCTGTCATGCCTCGGAACGGCGCGGCGATGTCGGGGTCGTAATGCAACACCCACTTTGCCCCGTCGGCAGACCGCCGCAGCAAGGGGCGCGACAGGTTGAGCCATTGTTCGGCGGTGTGGGGGCCAAAGCCGGTCGAGATGCTCCAAAGGTAGTCGGCTGCTTCCTGCTCGGACGAGAAGCTCACCGGCTTGCCGAGGTAGTCACCAATGCGCAGCAAGGCCTCCAGGCGCAAGCGGGGCCCGACATCGTTGAGCACAAACTTGCGCAGGCGGGCACCGGACACCTGGGGTGGCAAGGTGGAAAAGCCCAGGCCGATCAAGCCCCCCATCGACGTGCCGACCCAATCGATTTCAAGGGGGTCATCGCGCTTCAATTCGGCACGCAACTGCTGCACCAGGGCCACCATGTCACCCACGTAGGTGAACACCTGGTAGGCCGCCGGGTCGGCCAGCCAGTCTGAGTGGCCGCGCCCCACCACGTCAGGGCAGACGACTCTATAAGTGTCAGACAGTGACTGGGCCAATGCGTCGAAATCACGCCCTTGTCGGCTGAGGCCATGCACGCACATGAGGATGCGCGGGTTGGCCGGGTCACCCCAAGACCAGTACGCCATCTCGTGCGTGGGCTGCCCGGAACGGCTGGCGCCCTGGCAGGTCACCCTATGCAACGTTGGTGCGATGGATTTGTGCGGTGCAATGCTGCTCATGCGAAACCTCGGCAGATAATGGTCCTCAACGACATTGTGTTTCTTCTTGCGACAGGAGGCCTTGGATGTTGAACGGAAAAACTGCCCTCGTGACGGGATCAACCAGCGGTATCGGTCTGGGCATTGCATGCCAGTTGGCGGCTCAAGGGGCCAACATCATTCTCAATGGCTTTGGTGACGTCGACGCGCCCAAGGCAGAAGTGCTGGCGGCAGCGAAAGCCCATGCCATCAAGGTGGGCTACCACGGCGCCGACATGAGCAAACCCGCCGAGATCGAAGCCATGATGGCATATGCCGCAGCTGACTTCGGTGGTGTGGACATCCTGGTGAACAACGCCGGCATCCAGTTTGTGGCCAACGTGGAAGACTTCCCGCCCGAGAAGTGGGACGCGATCATCGCCATCAACCTGAGCTCGGCCTTTCATACCACCCGCCTGGCCATTCCGTCCATGCGCGCCAAGAACTGGGGCCGGGTGATCAACCTGGCATCGGCCCATGGCCTGGTGGCGTCTGCCGGCAAGTCAGCCTATGTGGCAGCCAAGCACGGTCTGGTGGGCTTTACCAAGTCTGTGGCACTGGAAACGGCCACCACCGGGGTGACGGCCAATGCCATCTGCCCGGGCTGGGTGTTGACCCCCCTGGTGCAAAAGCAGATCGATGCCCGCGCCGAGCGTGAAGGCATCACCGTGGAAGAGGCTCAAAAGGGCTTGTTGGGCGAAAAGCAGCCGTCGCTGCAATTCGTCACGCCGCAGCAACTGGGCGACCTCGCGGTCTTCCTGTGTTCACCGGCCGCAGACAACATCCGCGGCGTGGCCTGGAACGTGGATGGTGGCTGGGTTGCCCAGTAAGCCCTGCCCTGGTTCTTGAGTCGTACCTGATTTCGCAAACATGAGCTTGACACCGGCAAGCCTGGGGGAATGCCCCTCAGGTCAGGCTGGCGGCGTTCCCTATTCGCCGCTTTATGGAGATGTGTACCACCCGACATGGGGTGCATGGAAGCAGGCCCGGTATGTCTTCATGGCTGGCAACGGGTTGCCTGAGCGGTGGGCTCGGCGAGACAGTTTCGTCATACTGGAAACCGGGTTTGGCCTGGGCAACAACTTCATGGCCACATGGGCGAGCTGGCGGGCAGACCCCCAACGCCCGAAGCGGCTGACATTCATCTCGGTCGAAAAACACCCCCTGACCCGGGCTGATCTGGCGCGGGTGCATGGGCTGGATCAGCCGCCCCCTGAAGCCGAAGCCGAGCCAGGGCACCGCCAACTGGCTCAGGCCTTGCACGATGCCTGGCCTGTGCTGACGCCGGGCATGCACACCCTGCACTTAGAACACTCGGCGCTGGGGGATGTGACCTTGCTGTTGGCACTGGGTGACATTGCCGAGGTGCTGCCTCAACTCGTGGTGAAGGCGGATGCTTTCTATCTGGACGGGTTCGCCCCCGCCAAGAACCCCGAGATGTGGGACGAGCACCTGATCAGCCGGCTGGGCCGACTGGCTGCACCCCATGCCACCGCCGCGACGTGGAGCGTGGCGCGAGGCGTGCGTGACGGCCTGAGCAAGGCCGGTTTCGTGGCCGAGAAAGTGGCCGGCATTGGCGGCAAGCGGGACATCACCCGCGCCACATACAGCCCTCGCCACATCGCCCCACCGCCACCCGGCGGCCTGCGTGCCGATGAGGTGCCGCAACCCCAGCGCCACGCCGTCATTCTCGGCGCCGGTCTGGCTGGTTGTGCCGCGGCCTGGTCGCTCACACGACAGGGCTGGCGCTGCACGCTGGTCGAGGCGGAAACGGATGTGGCCCAGGCCGCTTCCGGCAACCCTGGCGGCCTTTTTCATGCCATCTTGCATGGCGAAGATGGCATCCATGCACGGGCCTACCGGGCCGCAGCCTTGCGCACGGCAGCGATAGCGGCACCCTTGGTCAGCCGTGGCGAGTTGACTGGTTTGGTCGAAGGCCTGCTGCGGCTGGACGGCAAGACCTCAGCCGACGATGCGCACGCCTTGCTTGACCGCCTTGGCTTGCCGGCAGACTACGTGCGCTGGCTCAGTGCAGAGGCAGCGCAGTCTGCTACCGGCCTGGCCGTGCCCAGCGGGGGGTGGCTGTTTGCACAAGGTGGCTGGCTGCACCCTGCCGGGCTGGCCAACTGGTTTTTGCGTGAGGCACGAGGGCAAGGTGACGTCACCACGCTGTTCAACACCGAGATCGACGCCCTGAATGCCAACCCGGATCAGCCTGATCTGTGGGATGTGATCGACACCTCGGGGCAGACGGTTGCCGCGGCACCCACGCTGGTCCTGGCCTGCGGAACCCGCACGGCCAGCATGGCTGCCGGCCTGCCGGGTGCAGCCACCTTGCCCATGTCCAGCATCAGAGGGCAGATCACCGCCTTGGACGCCCCCACGCCCCGCCTGCCGATTGCCGGTGCGGGTTATGTGCTGGGCCTGCGCGAAGGCAGGCTGCTGTGTGGTGCGACCACGCAGTCCCACGATGCCGAACCCGCCATCCGCACGGCAGACCACCTGCACAACCTCCGCCAGGCAGAGCGCATCGGCTGCACCGGCTTGCCCGAGCTGCCCGATGCGGCCTCGTCAACCCTGGGTGCAGAGCTGTTTGGACGGGTTGGCTGGCGGGCAGCCACGCCAGACCGCCTGCCCTATGTGGGCGCCCTGCCATTGGCCCCCTGCCCGACCGATGCATCCGGTCGCGCCAAGCGCCTGGACCAGCCTCGGTTCGTGCCACGCCTGACCACCTCCAGCGGCGGCGTGTACCTCATGGGCGGGCTCGGCTCGCGTGGCATCACCTGGGCCGCACTGGCCGCCGAGCTGCTGGCGTCCTGGGTCACGGGCTGCCCGAGCCCGATCGAAGCAGACTTGCGCGAAGCACTTGACCCGGCCCGCATGGTGTCGCGTGCGGTGACGCGCAACCGCCAGGACGCAGCGCAGGCCGAAGGCTGAGTACACTGGCGGACATTCCGGCTTCCGACTTACTCCGCGCCTCGATGAGCGACCGTTTACGACTGGACAAATGGCTTTGGGCTGCCCGCTTTTACAAAACACGCAGCCTCGCAGCCGACGAAATCGACAAAGGCCGTGTCCAGGTCAATGAAACCCCGGCCAAACCTTCTCGCGAACTGAAGGTCGGCGATCGTGTGGACATCCGCCAGGGTGCCCTCACCCGCACGATCATGGTCCGGGCCATCAGCCACATCCGTGGTCCGGCCCCGGTCGCCCAGACTTTGTACGAGGAAACGGCCGACAGCCTGCTGCGCCGGGAACAGCACGCAGAAGCACGTCGCCTGGCGGCCGAACCCGCCTTGGCGATCGAGCAAGGCCGACCAACCAAGCGCGACCGGCGCCAGTTGGCCGACTGGAACCGCTGGAGCGCCGGGCTCGACGAATAATTTTTCGTCCACCCCCTTGAAACCCAGACCTGAGCCCTGATATCTGCAGGGTTTTGATGGACTCTTACCATTTTTCACATCATGAGCGACATGCCCAACAACGCCGAGACCCCCGACACCGCTGCCGCCGCTTCGGCACCGGACACCGCCGCAACCAGCGTTGAACAGCAACTCGCCGAGCTGCAGGCCAAGCACGCCGAGGTGTCTGACGCCTACCTGCGTGCCAAGGCCGAAGCCGAAAACATCCGCCGCCGTGCCGAAGAAGAAATCAGCAAGGCCCGCAAATTCGCGGTCGAATCGTTTGCAGACAGCCTGCTGCCCGTCAAGGACAGCCTGGAAGCGGCACTGGCCAGCCAGCAAGCCAAGCCTGACACCCCGGTCGAGACCGTGCTGGAAGGCGTGCAGGCCACCCTGCGTCAGCTGACGGCCGCCCTGGAGCGCAACAAGGTCATCGTGATTGACCCCGCCGCTGGCGCCAAGTTCGACCCCCACCAGCACCAGGCCATCAGCATGGTTCCGGCCGACCAGGAAGCCAACACCGTGGTGGGCGTGCTGCAAAAGGGCTACCTGATCTCGGACCGCGTGCTGCGTCCGGCGCTGGTCACCGTGGCTGCACCGAAATAAGCCGACATTAAAAAATCGCAGAAATCAGGCCAAAAAGGCCTTGAAACCTGCAAAAAACAACCCAGATAACCAAGCAATCGGTTTCAAGTTTCCAAGGAGCTACACAAAATGGGCAAGATCATCGGTATTGACCTGGGCACCACGAACTCGTGCGTGGCCATCATGGAAGGCAACACCACCAAGGTCATCGAGAACAGCGAAGGCGCTCGTACTACTCCTTCCATCATCGCTTATCAAGAAGACGGCGAGATTCTGGTGGGCGCCTCGGCCAAGCGCCAGGCGGTGACGAACCCCAAGAACACCCTGTACGCGGTGAAGCGCCTGATCGGCCGCAAGTTCACTGAGAAGGAAGTTCAAAAGGACATCGATCTGATGCCCTACACCATCGCAGCGGCCGACAACGGCGATGCCTGGGTGGAAGTGCGTGGCAAGAAACTGGCTCCTCCCCAGGTGTCGGCAGAAGTGCTGCGCAAGATGAAGAAGACCGCTGAAGACTACCTGGGTGAAGAAGTCACCGAGGCCGTCATCACCGTGCCCGCTTACTTCAACGATGCACAACGGCAAGCCACCAAAGATGCGGGTCGTATCGCGGGCCTGGAAGTCAAGCGCATCATCAACGAACCGACTGCCGCTGCGCTGGCTTTCGGGCTGGACAAGGCTGGCAAGGGCGACCGCAAAATCGCGGTGTATGACCTTGGCGGTGGTACGTTCGATATCTCGATCATCGAAATCGCCGATGTGGACGGCGAAAAGCAGTTCGAAGTGCTGTCGACCAACGGCGACACCTTCCTGGGTGGCGAAGACTTTGACCAACGCATCATCGACTTCATCATCACCGAGTTCAAGAAGGAATCCGGTGTCGACCTGACCAAGGACGTGCTGGCACTGCAACGCCTGAAGGAAGCTGCTGAAAAGGCCAAGATCGAGCTGTCGAACTCGTCGCAGACCGACGTCAACCTGCCTTACATCACCGCTGACGCCACTGGTCCGAAGCACCTGAACATCAAGCTGACCCGCGCCAAGCTGGAAAGCCTGGTCGAAGACCTGATCGAGCGCACGATTGCCCCTTGCCGCACCGCCATCAAGGATGCCGGCGTGAGCGTGGGCGACATCGATGACGTGATCCTGGTCGGTGGCATGACCCGCATGCCCAAGGTGCAGGAAAAGGTCAAGGAGTTCTTCGGCAAGGATCCGCGCAAGGACGTGAACCCTGACGAAGCCGTGGCCGTGGGCGCTGCCGTGCAAGGTCAGGTGCTGGCCGGTGACCGTACCGACGTGCTGCTGCTGGACGTGACTCCGCTGTCCCTGGGTATCGAAACCATGGGCGGCGTCATGACCAAGATGATCGGCAAGAACACGACCATCCCGACCAAGCACTCGCAGGTGTTCTCGACCGCTGACGACAGCCAGCCGGCCGTGACCATCAAGGTGTTCCAGGGTGAGCGTGAAATGGCTTCGGGCAACAAGATGCTGGGCGAATTCAACCTGGAAGGCATCCCGCCCGCACCGCGTGGTGTCCCGCAAATTGAAGTGACCTTCGACATCGACGCCAACGGCATCCTGCACGTGAGCGCCAAGGACAAGGGCACCGGCAAGGAAAACAAGATCACCATCAAGGCCAACTCGGGTCTGACCGAGGACGAAATCCAGAAGATGGTGAAGGACGCCGAGCTGAACGCAGCGGAAGACCACAAGAAGGTCGAGCTGGTGCAGGCCAAGAACCAGGGCGATGCCATGGTTCACAGCGTGCGCAAGTCGCTGACCGAATACGGTGACAAGCTGGAAGCCGGCGAGAAGGACAAGATCGAAGCTGCGATCAAGGAAGTGGAAGAAGCCATCAAGGGCGACTCCAAGGACGAGATCGAGGCCAAGACCAATGCCCTGATGACCGCCAGCCAGAAGCTGGGTGAGAAGATGTACGCCGACATGCAAGCCGCTCAGGCTGCTGGCGGTGCCGCTGAAGGCGCTGCGCCGGGCGGTGCATCGGATGCCAAGCCGGCCGACGACAACGTGGTCGACGCCGAGTTCAAGGAAGTCAAGAAGGACTGATCGCGGCCTGCCGCATCACCTCGGGCACAGGTCGTGTGAGAGCTTCTCTCGCACACCTGTGCCTTTGCAGTTCAGCCTGGAAACAACATGGCGAAACGCGATTTTTATGAAGTGCTCGGGGTGGCCAAGACGGCCACCGACGACGAGATCAAGAAGGCCTACCGCAAACTGGCCATGAAGTACCACCCTGACCGCAATCAGGGGGACAAGGCCAAGGAAGCCGAAGAGAAGTTCAAGGAGGTCAAAGAGGCCTACGAGATGCTCTCGGACGCGCAAAAGCGCCAGGCCTACGACCAGTTCGGCCATGCCGGCGTTGACCCCAATATGGGTGCAGGCCGCGGTGGCGCAGAAGGCTTTGGTGGCTTTGCAGACGCCTTTGGCGACATCTTCGGCGACATCTTCGGCGCTGCCGGTGGCGGTGGTCGCCGCGGCGGTGGTCCGCAGGTCTACCGTGGCAGCGACCTGTCGTACGCCATGGAGATCACGCTGGAAGAAGCCGCACATGGCAAGGACACGCAGATCCGCATTCCCTCCTGGGATGAATGCGAGCACTGCCATGGCTCAGGCGCCAAGCCAGGCACCAGCGCCAAGACCTGTACGACCTGTAACGGCTCGGGCACGGTGCACATGCGCCAGGGCTTTTTCAGCGTGCAGCAAACCTGCCCCCACTGTCACGGCACCGGCAAGGTCATCCCGGATCCCTGCACGCACTGCCACGGCCAAGGCCGCGTCAAGAAGCAGAAAACCCTGGAAGTCAAGATCCCGGCCGGTATCAACGAAGGCATGCGCATCCGCTCGGCCGGTAACGGCGAGCCGGGCACCAATGGCGGCCCCGCAGGTGACCTGTACATCGAGATCCGCATCCGTCCGCACGATATCTTCGAGCGCGATGGTGACGACCTGCACTGCACGGTGCCGGTGCCCTTGACCACAGCCGCCCTGGGTGGCTCGGTTGAGGTGCCTACACTGGGTGGCAAGGCGGAGATCGATATCCCCGAAGGCACGCAGCACGGCAAGACCTTCCGTCTGCGCGGCAAGGGCATCAAGGGCATCCGCTCCAGCCACCACGGCGACCTCTACTGCCACATTGCTGTAGAGACCCCCGTGAAGCTGACCGAGCACCAGCGCAAGCTGCTCAAGGAGCTCGATGAGTCCTTCAAGAAAGGGGGGGAGAAACACTCCCCGAACTCAAAGAGCTGGACCGACCGCGTGAAGAACATCTTCAAGTGATGCTTCCGCAATACAAAAAAGCGACCCACCCGGGTCGCTTTTTTCTTGAGTAACACCCCATCAACTGGTGTCTATTCAAGATTGGCTGCCAATCTGCCGACATTCATAAAAAAGGACACCGCTGATCCATGCCCTACTTGTACGAAGGCGTTGAAAACTGCAAGGCTCTGATCGTTGACGACGGCAATGTGTCGCGCAGCATCCTGGCCTCGCAGTTGCGCGACCTGGGTGTGGGCAATGTGGTGCAGGCCAGACGCCCCCAAGATGCCCGCGTGGCACTGGAGCGGCAGACCTACGACTTCGTGCTATGTGAATACCACTTCGAGGACGAGGCCTACAGCGGCCAGGACCTGCTGGATGACCTGCGGCGCGCCAACCTCCTGCCCTACGCCACCACCTTTCTGATGGTGACCAGTGAAGCCAGCTACAACAAGGTGGCAGAAGCCGCCGAAGCGGCGCTGGATGGCTACCTGATCAAACCCTACACGGCCAACTCCCTGGGCGACCGCCTGCTGCACGCCAGGCAACGCAAGATGGCCCTCAAGGACATCTTCTCTGCCATCGAGGCAGGTGACTTTGGCCACGCAGCCAGGCTGTGCGTACAACGCTTCGTGGGCGGGAAAAGCTATGCCCTGTATGCCGCCCGCATAGGGGGCGACCTGCTGGCGCGCCAAGGGCACGTCAAGGAAGCCCAGGCGCTCTACCAGAAGGTGCTGGACCAGCACCCTCGCCTGGCCTGGGCTCAACTGGGCATGGCCCGCACCTATGTCGACAGCCAGCAAACTCCGATGGCGCGCCGCCTGCTGCACAACCTCGTGAAAGAGCACCCCGATTTCGCCGAGGGGCACGACATGCTGGGCAACCTGGAGATCGAACAAGGCGAACTCGCGCAAGCCCGTGATTCGCTCAAGCGCGCCTGGGACATCACCCCGGCATCGATCAGCCGCTGCGTGCGGCATGGTGCGGCATCGTTCTATGCCGGCGACAAGGCAGAAGCCGTGCGCCCACTGGAGCGGGCGGCCACGCTCGGCAACGGCTCGAAGATGTTTGACCAGCAAAGCCTCATGTTGCTGGCCTTCATGCGCATGGATGCCAAAGACACCAAGGGGCTGCGTCGCACATTGAGCGCACTCGATGCCGCTTTGCAGAACCAGCCTGACAGTGCCCGGATTCAACGCATGGTGGAAGTCGGCCGCACGCTGTGCCTGGTGGCCGAGCAAAAATCCGAACTGCTGCCATCGACACTGCAGAAGCTGGCAGAACAACTGGATGCCGATGACCTGGATGTGGAGGCCGCGTGCAACCTGCTGAGCCTGCTGGCGCGCATCAGTCCCGAATTGGCCGCCGCCCCGCCATGCAGCGACTGGGTCGAGAAGCTCAGCTGGCGATTCAGTGGCAACAAGGCCGCGGCCACCTTGATGCTGGCCGCATCAGCCGAGCGCCCGGAGCAACAGGCCCGCATACAGAACATCCTGAGCGAAGCCCAAACGGCCGTTCAGGCCGCACTCTCGCAGGCACTGGCTGGCCAGCACCGCTTTGCCGTGACCGAGCTGATTTCGCTCGCCCAGAAATGGCGCAATGCGAAGTGGGCAGAAATGGCCGGTATCGCGCTGGATCGCCACCGCGAACACATTGCCGATGCCGACCGGCTGGAGCCATTGATCCAGAACCTGCGCAACAGCTTCAAGGGTCAGCCGAACCGGCTTCCTTTGGGGAACGACAGCGGACGTCAAGCCGGCGGGCTCAGTCTACGGGTTAAAGTCGCGCCTGCGCCCAACGCAGCCTGACAGGCTGTCTTCGAGCGTTCACGCCTGCCCGCTACCATGCGGGCACCCTCGTCTGTATCCCCCTGCCATCGCCATGTCTGGTCATTCCAATTCGCTCAAGTCGATCCTGTACGCCCTCGGCGCCAACTTCGCGATCGCCATCTCCAAGACCGCTGGTGCCGCGTTCACGGGGTCCTCGTCCATGATGGCCGAGGCCATCCACTCCTATGCAGACTGTGGCAACCAGGCGCTGTTGTTGTGGGGCATGAAAGAGGCCAAACGACCGGCCAGCCCGGACCACCCGCTCGGCCACGGCAAAGCCAGCTATTTCTGGAGCTTCATCGTGGCCCTGATGCTCTTCAGCATGGGCGGCCTGTTCTCCATCTACGAAGGCGTGCACAAGCTGCACAGCACCGAACCCCTGCAATATGCCTGGGTGGCCGTAGCCATCCTGGCTTTTGGCGTGGTGGCCGAAGGCATGTCGCTGTGGGGAGCTCTGGGCGAAGTCCGCAAGGGGCTCAATGGCGGGTCTTTGTGGCACTGGTTCCGCACCACGCGCCAAAGCGAATTGCTGGTTGTCGTTGGTGAGGACATCGCTGCCTTGGGCGGCTTGGCCATGGCGCTGGGCTTCATCCTGCTGGCCATCGTCACAGGCAACCCCATGTGGGATGCCGTGGGCTCCATTGCCATTGGCAGCCTGTTGGTACTCGTCGCCTTTCTGGTGGGCGCTGAAGTCAAGGCCTTGCTGGTGGGACAAAGTGCGGAGCCCGCCGAACTGGAGCGCATGCGCACCTTCCTGACCTCGCAGCCCGAAGTCGCGCAGCTCTACAACCTGCTGACCCAGCAACTCGGTAACGACATCATGGTGTCGATCAAGGCCCGCATGCACCTGACGGGCAGCGAGGAGGGCCTGATCCACGCTATCAACCGCGTCGAAAAGGGTTTCAGAGAGGCTTTCCCCACTGTGCGCTGGGTGTTCTTCGAGCCAGATCTCGCAGACTGAGCCAGCGTCGCACAATCGTGCGGGCCAACAAAAAGACCGGCTCCAGGCCGGTCTTTTTCATGGGTGAAGCCGTTGCGGCTTATTCTGCCGACTTGGCCACACAGTCCACGTAGTAGCGCTTGCCACCGTTGGGCAACTCTTCGGCCACCAGGCCGTGCACATCGGTAGCGAAGCCGGGGAAGGCTTCGTTGAAGTCACGGTTGAACTTCAGGAAGTCCACGATCTTCTTGTTGAAGCGCTCACCAGGGATCAGCAGCGGGATGCCGGGTGGGTAAGGCGTCAGCAGCGCGGTGGTGATGCGGCCTTCCAGGTCGTCGATGTCCACACGCTCGGTCTGGCGACGGGCGATGCAGGCGTAGGCGTCCGACGGCTTCATGCCAGGCTCCAGGCCAGACAGGTACACATCGGTTGTCAGACGGGCAATGTCACCCTTGGCATAGGCTTCGTGCACGCTCTGGCACAGATCGCGCAGGCCCATGCGCTCGTACTTCGGATTCTTCTTGCAGAAGTCCGGCAGCATGCGCCACAGCGGCGCGTTCTTGTCGTAGTCGTCCTTGAACTGCTGCAGCGCCGTCAGCATGGTGTTCCAGCGGCCCTTGGTGATGCCGATGGTGAACATGATGAAGAAGCTGTACAGGCCGGTCTTCTCGACCACCACGCCGTGCTCGGCCAGGTACTTGGTCACGATGGACGCCGGGATACCCGTCTTGGCAAACTTGCCCGACACGTCCAGGCCCGGGGTGATGATGGTCGACTTGATCGGGTCGAGCATGTTGAAGCCTTCGGCCAGGTTGCCGAAGCCGTGCCACTTTTCGTTGGCCTTCAATACCCAGTCGCTGGGCTTGCCGATGTCTTCGGAGACCAGTTTGTCCGGCCCCCAGACCTTGAACCACCAGTCCTTGCCGTATTCCTTGTCCACCTTGCGCATGGCGCGGCGGAAGTCCAGCGCTTCCTTGATGGACTCCTCCACCAGGGCGGTACCACCTGGGGGCTCCATCATGGCTGCGGCCACGTCGCACGACGCGATGATGGCGTACTGCGGCGAGGTGGAGGTGTGCATCAGGTAAGCCTCGTTGAAGAGGTTACGGTCGAGCGGCACGTTTTGCGAGTCTTGCACCAGCACGTGCGAGGCCTGCGAGATGCCGGCCAGCAGCTTGTGGATGGACTGCGTGGCGTACACCACTGCATCCTTGGGGCGCGCACGGCCCTTGCCCATGGCGTGATACAGGCCATAGAACTTGTGGAAGGCGGCGTGCGGCAACCAGGCTTCATCAAAGTGCAGGTTGTCGATCCAGCCGTCGAGCATGCCCTTGATGGTCTCGGTGTTGTAGAGCACGCCGTCGTAGGTGCTCTGCGTCAGCGTCAGGATGCGGGGCTTGGCCTTCTTGGGATCGACGCCCTTGAGCAGCGGGTTGTTGGCGATCTTCTTGCGAATGGTCGCGGGCTCGAACTCGCTCTTGGGGATGGGGCCGATGATGCCGTAGTGGTTACGCGTGGGCGTCAGGAACACGGGGATGGCCCCGGTCATGATGATGCTGTGCAGGATGGACTTGTGGCAGTTGCGGTCCACCACGACGATGTCGCCGGGGGCCACGGTGTGGTGCCACACCATCTTGTTGGAAGTAGAGGTGCCGTTGGTGACAAAGAAGCAGTGGTCCGCATTGAAGATGCGGGCGGCGTTCTTTTCCGACTCGGCCACGGGGCCGGTATGGTCCAGCAACTGGCCCAGCTCTTCCACGGCGTTGCACACGTCGGCGCGCAGCATGTTCTCGCCATAGAACTGGTGGAACATCTGGCCCACCGGGCTCTTCAGGAAGGCGACGCCGCCCGAGTGACCGGGGCAGTGCCACGAGTAGGAGCCGTCCTGGGCATAGTCCATCAATGCCTTGAAGAACGGAGGCGCCAGGCCGTCCAGATAGCTCTTGGCTTCGCGGATGATGTGACGCGCCACGAATTCGGGGGTGTCCTCGAACATGTGGATGAAGCCATGCAACTCGCGCAGGATGTCGTTAGGGATGTGCTCCGAGGTGCGTGTCTCACCATACAGGTAGATGGGGATGTCGGCGTTCTTGAAGCGGATCTCTTCAATGAACTTGCGCAGGTTCAGCACAGCCGGGTCGAGCTCGGGGCCGGGCGTGAATTCTTCGTCGTCGATCGACAGGATGAAAGCGCTGGCGCGGCTTTGCTGCTGGGCGAACTGGGCCAGGTCGCCGTAGCCGGTCACGCCCAGCACCTCGACGCCCTCCTTGGTGATGGCATCAGCCAGGGCACGGATGCCCAGACCCGAGGTGTTCTCGGAGCGGAAATCCTCGTCGATGATGACGATGGGGAAGTGGAAACGCAGCATGGCGACAGACCCTCAGCAGCAAATGGTCGGAATGTCCAAAGATCGCGAAGTGTAGGGGTACTTGGGGTCAGATTTCTTGACAGCCGCCACAACTTTTTTGGCCTCTGGCACGAATATGGCGACCCGCCCCAATCCGGTCTACACTGCCCCGGCACAAGAAGGGAGTTTGATCCATGAGTCAGTCGTCACTCTGGTGGATTCTGGCTGGTTGTCTGGTAGGGCTGGAGTTGCTGTCTGGCACCTTCTATCTGTTGATGCTGGCACTCGGTGCAGGCGCAGGCGCCCTGCTCGCCCATGCGGGCTTCCCGCTGACGGCACAAATTGTGGCTGCAGCCGTGGTGGGCGGCGGTGCCGTCACCAGTTGGTACCTGCGCATGAGGGGCCGAGGCACAACGGCCACCACCGCCTCAGCCAACCCCGATGCGCTCGATATCGGCCAGACCGTGCATGTCTCGCACTGGAGCGCCGAGCGAACAGCCCACGTGCGCTACCGCGGCACGGAATGGCAGGCCCGCTTTCAAGGCGATGGCCACCCCGAATCCGGCAGCTACCGGATCGCGGCTGTCGACGCCAATCAACTCATTTTGGAAAAAGTCTGAAACACCATGGAAATCGCCATCGTCATCGCGGCCATTGTGGTCATTTTCATCAGCAAGTCGGTCAAGGTTGTTCCCCAGCAGAACGGCTGGGTGGTTGAGCGCCTCGGGAAGTACTTCATCACCCTCGGCCCTGGCCTGCGTTTCCTGATGCCCTTTGTTGACCGCATCGCCTACAAGCATTCACTCAAGGAAATTCCGCTGGACGTGCCCAGCCAGGTCTGTATCACCAAGGACAACACCCAGTTGCAGGTCGACGGCATCCTGTACTTCCAGGTGACCGACCCGATGCGCGCCAGCTATGGCACCTCGAACTACGTGGTAGCCATCACGCAGTTGGCCCAAACCACGCTGCGCAGTGTCATCGGGCGCATGGAGCTGGACCGGACCTTTGAAGAGCGCGATGCGATCAATGCCGCCGTGGTGTCGGCACTCGACGAAGCCGCCCTGAACTGGGGGGTGAAGGTGCTGCGCTACGAGATCAAGGATCTGACCCCGCCGGCAGAAATCCTGCGCTCCATGCAACAACAGATCACAGCCGAGCGGGACAAGCGCGCCCGCATCGCCGAGTCCGAGGGTCGCAAGCTGGAGCAGATCAACCTGGCCACAGGCGAACGCGAGGCATTCATCGCCAAGTCGGAGGGTCTGAAGCAGGCCGAGATCAACAAGGCCGAAGGCCAGGCCGCGGCCATCACCTCCGTGGCAGAAGCCACTGCGGCCGCCATCCGCAAGATTGCCGATGCCATCAACCAGCCGGGTGGGCCTGAAGCGGTCAATCTGAAGGTGGCAGAGAAAGCGGTGGATGCCTACGCCCAGCTCGCCCAGAAGAACAACACCATGATCGTGCCCGGCAACATGAGCGAGGTTTCCGCGCTCATCGGTACCGCGATGACCTTGCTGAAAAAGGCGCCCCCGGCTCCTTGACCTGGCATACGAGAGGCACCCATGGCGATCGAACTGACTTCAGGCAGAAACGTATTGGGCGGCCCCTTGCGGGCCTGCTCCTTTGATCCGCTGACAGGTTTCTTTCGCGATGGCTGCTGTCGCACACGCCAAGACGACCTGGGGCTGCACGTGGTCTGCATCAAGGCCACGGCCGATTTCCTGGCCTACTCGGCCCAGGCTGGCAATGACCTTTCGACCCCGTACCCCGAATACCGCTTCAAGGGGCTTCAACCAGGCGACCGCTGGTGCTTGTGCGCCTCACGCTGGCTGGAAGCCTATGAAGCGGGGTTCGCGCCCCCGGTCGTGCTGGAGTCGACCAACGAGCGGGCGCTCGATGTCATCCCCCTGGAACTGCTGAAACAGCACGCCCTGCCCTCGTCTCGAACAGACGTCTGAACGGTCGGCTCGCCGCACTCAAGGCTGGGAAGCCAGGAGCAGCTTGAGGCCATCCTCATCCAGGATGGTCACCCCCAGTTCTTGCGCCTTGTCGAGCTTGCTGCCCGCTTCGGCACCAGCCACCACATAGCTCGTCTTCTTGGACACCGAGCCGGCCACCTTGCCACCAGCGGCTTCGATCAGGGCCTTGGCCTCCTCCCGCCCCATGGTGGGCAAGGTGCCGGTCAGCACCAGGGTCTTGCCCGCCAGCGGCAGGGCTTGATCGGCCACGCTACTGGGCTCATGTTCGGCCCACTGAAGCCCGACCTGACGCAGATCTTGCACCACCTCGCGGTTATGGGGCTGGGCAAAGAAGGTGTGGATGCTCTGCGCCACCACCGGGCCCACATCATTGACTTGCAGCAGCGCTGCCTCGTCCGCATCCATGATGGCGTCCAGCTTGCCAAAGTGGCGCGCCAGATCCTTGGCGGTGGCCTCGCCAACGTGGCGAATACCCAGTCCGAACAAGAAGCGCGGCAAGGTGGTCTGCTTGCTCTTTTCCAGCGCATGGACGATGTTCAGGGCACTCTTTTCAGCCATGCGATCCAGGCCGGCCAAGGTGGCCACGTCGAGTCGATACAGATCGGGCAGCGTCTTGACCAGCCCTCCTTCGACCAACTGATCAACCAGCTTTTCACCCAGGCCCTCGACCTCGACCGCCCTGCGCTGCGCGAAATGCAAAATAGCCTGCTTGCGTTGCGCGGCGCAGAACAGCCCGCCCGAGCAGCGATGGTTCATCTCACCGGGCTCGCGCACCACCGCGCTGCCACACACCGGGCAGCTGGAAGGCATGCGGAAGTTGGGCACATAGGCAGGCCGGACGCCCGGCACGACGCCGACCACTTCTGGAATCACATCACCAGCACGACGCACGATCACCGTGTCACCGACCCGCACCCCTTTGCGCCGCAACTCGAACAGGTTGTGCAAGGTGGCATTGGTCACGGTGACCCCACCAACGAACACGGGCTTGAGCCGCGCAACAGGCGTGAGCTTGCCCGTGCGGCCGACCTGGATGTCGATCGCCTCAACCTGGGTCAGCTGTTCCTGCGCTGGATATTTGTGTGCGACGGCCCAACGCGGCTCGCGGGTAACGAAGCCCAGTTGTTCTTGCAAGGCGCGCGAGTTGACCTTGTAGACGACGCCATCAATGTCAAAAGGCAGGCTGTCACGGCGCGCACCCACGGCCTGGTGAAAAGCCACCAGCTCTGCTGCGCCCCGCGCTACAGTGCGCTCGGTACAGACTGGCAAGCCCATGGCCGACAGCGCATCCAGCAAACCGCTGTGCGTGGCCGGCACATCCCAGCCCTGTACTTCACCGAGGCCGTAAGCAAAAAAGCTCAGCGGACGCTGCGCAGCAATGGCCGGATCAAGCTGCCGCACGGCACCAGCCGCCGCGTTGCGCGGGTTGACAAAGGTCTTGTCGCCCTTTTCCCGCTGCCGCTCATTGAGGGCATCGAAGTCGTCGCGGCGCATGTAGACCTCACCACGCACCTCCAGCACGGCAGGTTCAGCTCCGTGCAAGCGCAATGGAATCTGCCCGATGGTGCGGATGTTCTGCGTGACGTTCTCACCGACTTCACCATCACCGCGCGTGGCCGCCTGGACCAGCACGCCCTGCTCATAACGCAGGTTGATGGCCAGGCCATCGAACTTCAGCTCGGCTGCATATTCGACCGCTGGAGCGGCGTCACCCAGGTCCAACTCGCGGCGCACCCGTGCGTCGAAGGCCTCGGCACCAGAGGCTTCCGTATCGGTTTCCGTGCGGATGGACAGCATCGGCACCACATGGCGAACCGGCTCGAACCCATTCAGCACCTGACCGAGCACACGCTGTGTCGGCGAATCCGGTGTGCGCAAGGAGGGATGCGCCTCTTCCAGCGCCTGCAGTTCCCGAAACAAGCGGTCATATTCCGCATCGGGAATCTCGGGCGCGTCCAGCGTGTAATACAGATGCGCGTGGTGCTGCAGGGTGCGGCGCAATTCGGCGGCGCGGGCTACATCACCAGCAGGCAGCTCGCCTGCTGCGCCGAACAGGTCGTTCTGCGACATGGTGGAACCTCGACTCAGCTGAACAAGCGACGCGTTGCGGCCGACCCGGCCGCCAGATCACGCGCAGCCAGCGCCTCGTACAAACGCTGCAACTCTGACTCGATGGAAGCGAATGCCGCTGGCGAGAAGGGCTGCCCCTGATCGTCCACCATCACGGCATCCAGGCTCATGGCCAACACCTCGCCGGCAGCACACCAGGCCTTGAAAGGCGCCTGATCGGCAGCAGTCTGGGGCACATCAAATGCGAGGACCAGCTCACGCAAGGTGGCCTGGTCTTCACTTTCGGCAAATGCAGCCTGCGCGTCGTACTGCAGGCTCAACACAGGTGGTGCGCCTTCTTCAGCTGCAGGCAGCACAAAACGACCGGGCAATGCGCCTGGCACGAATCCATGGCGTGCAGCCTGCTGCTGCACATAACCGACCGACCAGGCGCTGCCCTTGCCATACAGGCGCAAGGCCAACTGGGCATCATGGGCACTGGCAAAGCCATCCAGCTCCTTGGCGCGCTGGACCACATCGAGCATGTCGGGGAATTCCACCGCAGCGCCTAGCGCATCGGCAAACGCCTGCACCTTCTGCACGAACTCGGAATATTCGATTTCGTTGAGGCCGCCCGTGCGGTTGGCCAGCAGCACGCCCGCCTGGATTTCCTTGTACATCACGCCAGGCTGAGGGGCTTCCCATTCGCCACAATCAACACGCAGCCCCTCTACCATGAATGGCTTGCTGCCGGCGCGGCGCGTAGGCGGCACATGCGCCAGGATGTGGTCGCCGGTGGTGGGTGACTCGAGTGTGATGGTCGCAATGGCATCAATCAATGCATCCAGCCGAGGCTGGTTGCGCTTGACCGGCGGAGGCGCCTTCAGCGTGGGCGGAGTGAGTCGCTCGCCCATGTTGACCGCATCTTCGTTGGGCACGGTGTCTGCCAAGGCCGAATCAATGCCCCCCGGCACGGGCTCGTGGATGGCACGTTTGGGCTGACGGGCTGCGGTCTTGCGGGCGATCCAGGTGCCGTGTGCAATCACCGCTGCGAGAACGATGCCGCCAAGAATCGCAAGATAAAGGGTCAGGGAATGATTCATTGGATGTTTCCGGTGTCGTTCAGGCTGCCTGCTGGGCCAGCGAGAAAGCCGCCTCCATGTCGACCGCCACGATACGCGAGACGCCCTGCTCCTGCATTGTCACCCCGATCAACTGCTCGGCCATTTCCATGGCGATCTTGTTGTGCGAGATGAACAGGAACTGCGTGCCGGCCGACATGCTCTTGACCAGCTTGGCGTAACGCTCGGTGTTGGCGTCGTCCAGCGGTGCATCGACCTCGTCCAGCAGGCAGAACGGTGCCGGATTGAGCTGGAAGATCGCAAACACCAGGGCGATGGCCGTCAAGGCCTTTTCGCCGCCGGACAGAAGGTGGATGGTGCTGTTTTTCTTGCCCGGGGGATGGGCCATGACCTGCACCCCCGAGTCCAGGATTTCGTCGCCGGTCATGACCAGCTTGGCCGAGCCCCCACCGAACAGGCTGGGGAACATGCGACCAAAGTGTTCGTTGACCGTGTTGAAGGTGCCGCCCAACAGATCGCGGGTTTCCAGATCGATCTTGTGGATCGCATCTTCCAGCGTCTGGATGGCGTCGTTCAGGTCGGCGGACTGCGAGTCGAGGAAGCCCTTGCGCTCGCGTGCAGCAGTCAACTCTTCCAGCGCCGCCAGGTTGACGGCACCCAAAGAGTTGATTTCCCGCTGAATGCGGTCGATCTCGGTCTGCAGGCCATACAGCTTCACCCCGTCCTGCTCAATCTGGGCCGCCAGGGCTTCCAGGTTGACGCCGGCGGCGGTCAGCTGCTCCATGAACTGGGCACCGCCCAAGGCAGCGGCCTGCTCTTCAAGCTGGAGGCGCGTGATCTGATCGCGCAAAGGCTGCAGACTGCGCTCGAACTCCAGACGCTGCTCATCGGCTCGGCGCAATTGGGCGGACAAGTCGTCGTAGCGGCTGCGCGTCTCACCCAGCAGGCGCTCTTTCTCCAGCTTGACCGCCAGGGCCTCGTCCAGCCCCGTGCCCGCTGCGGCCTCCGTGAGGCGGGCCTGCTCTTCCTGCAGGCTGACCACCGTCGCGTCATTGGCCACCAATTGCTGATCGGCCGTTTCAATGCTGCGCTGCAATTCGCCACGTCTGGCAGACATGGTCCGCGCACTGAATTGAGCCTCCTGGGCCTGACGCTCGAGCGCACGTGCCTGCTCACGCGCCTGATTGAGCTTGCGCTCGGCTTCGATGACGGCTTCTTCCAGCTGAGCGTGCTTTTCCTGCGCATCTGCCAGCGCCAGGTCCAGCTCTTCGAAGCGCGCCTCGCCCGTGGCGCGGCGCTCGCTCAACTCTTCAAGCTGCCCATCGATTTCTGCCAACTCACCGGCAATCTGCTCGTGCCGCATCTGGGCCTGCTGCGCCTGCTGCGAGAGGCTCAGCACTTCCACCTGCAGATGATGCTGACGCTGCTGCTGCTCCGACGTGTCACGGCGCACCGTGGCCAGCCGCTGTGCCGCGTCGGCATACGCGGCTTCAGCGCGCACCAGCGAGGCCCGGGCATCGTCGGCCATCATGGCCTGTGCACGCACCTGCTTTTCCAGGTTTTCAATTTCTTGCGCACGCGCCAGCATGCCGGCCTGCTCCGAATCGGGTGCGTAGAAACTGACGGCAAACTGGCTCACCGCATGCCCGGCGCGGGTCATGATGACCTCGCCATGGGTCAGCTTGCTGCGGTTGGCCAGCGCCTCTTCCATCGACGATGCGGTGTAGACCCCTTCCAGCCAGTCTGACAGCAAGGTCTTGAGACCGGCATCGTTCAGCCGCAGCAGGTCAGCCAGACGAGGCAAGGTCTGATGTGAGGTCGAGCCAGGCTGCCCAAACGGCACGGTGAAAAACGCCAGCTTGGCCGGCGGCGCGTCATGTTCGAACGCCCGCACCGTTTCGACACGGCCCACTTCCAACGCAGACAAGCGTTCGCGCAGTGCCGACTCCAGGGCGTTTTCCCAGCCCTGCTCAATGTGGAGCCGCGTCCACAGGCCAGACAGGCTTTCAAGCCCATGCTTGGCCAGCCACGGCTTGAGCTTGCCTTCCGTCTGCACCTTGTCCTGCAAGGCACGCAAGGCTTCCAGGCGCGCAGCCAGTTCGGCGTGGCGCGCTGTCTCCGTATTGGCCTGTGCCTGTTGCAGCTTTCGTCCGTCATCAAGCATCGGCACGGAGTCGGTGAGCTCGCCCAACTGTGCCTCGGCAATGGCCAGCGACTCCTGAGACGCCTCCAGCTGACGCTTGAGATCAGTCAGGCGCATCTCGTCAGGGACAGCCAAGCCCTGTTTCTCGCTGGCCAGACGCTCACGCCGCAGATTCAGCTGACGAGACTGGTCATCGATGTTGCGCGACTCGGCCGCCAGCAACTGGATTTGCTGTTGCACCTGGCTGGCTGCGCCGCGCTGCTCATTGGCCCGCTGGGTCGCCGCGCGCACGGTGTCCTCGTAGGTCGGCAGGTTGGCAGACAGCTCCTCGGCCTGTGCAGCCAGGATTTCAGCCTGCTCTTCGGCGATGGCCATTTTCTCGGCCAGCTGCTCCAGCTCATCCAGGGCAGCTTGCTTGCGCCCTTGCCACTGGTCGTTCTGGGTCCTGATTTCGGCCAGCCGCTGCTCAACCTTCTGGCGGCCCTCGGCCACGTAGCGAATGCGCTCTTCAAGCCGACTCACTTCCAGATTGGCCTCGGCCAGGGCACCTTGCGCGGTGTGCAGCTCGTCGCTGGCCGTGTAGTGGGCCTGCCGCACCTGCTCCAACTGCGCCTCGACGTGGCGCAACTCGGCCAGACGGGCCTCCAGCGCATTCGTGGCTTCCAGCATGGCCTGCTTGATCCGCGACTCTTCGGTCGACGCATCACGGTGCTTCAGGAACCACAGCTGATGCAACTTCAGCGTGCCCTGCTCCTGCAAGCCGTTGTAACGCGTGGCCACTTCGGCTTGGCGCTCCAGCTTTTCCAGATTGGCATTGAGCTCACGCAGGATGTCTTCCACGCGGGTCAGGTTCTCGCGCGTGTCCTTGAGGCGGTTTTCCGTCTCGCGGCGACGTTCCTTGTATTTGGAAACCCCGGCCGCCTCCTCCAGAAACAGGCGCAGCTCTTCCGGCTTCGACTCGATGATGCGGCTGATCGTGCCCTGGCCAATGATGGCGTAAGCCCGCGGGCCCAGCCCGGTGCCCAGGAACACATCCTGCACGTCGCGACGACGCACCGGCTGGTTGTTGATGAAGTAGCTGGACGTGCCATCACGGGTCAGCACCCGCTTGACGGCGATTTCAGTGAACTGGTTCCACTGGCCACCGGCGCGGCCCTCTTCATTGCTGAACACCAGCTCCACGCTGGCACGGCTGGCCGGCTTGCGGTTGCCCGAGCCGTTGAAGATGACGTCCTGCATGGACTCGCCGCGCAGTTCGGATGCCTTGGATTCACCCAGCACCCACCGTACGGCGTCCATGATGTTCGACTTGCCGCAACCATTGGGCCCCACCACCCCGACCAGCTGACCTGGCAGGTGAAAATGGGTCGGTTCGGCGAATGACTTGAAGCCGGACAGCTTGATCGAATTCAGGCGCATGCTTGCGTTGGACGGTCAGAGACGACTAAGTCATTGATTCATATAGCCAAACGCACATCACAGCGCGCCAACTTGAGCCAGGGATGATAGCATCGCGAGTTCTGTAGTTAACTCCATACCTTTGCGCATTCAACATGGCCAAGAAAGCTCCTACCGCCCGCACCACCAAGACGACCGCCGCCCCGAAGCTGGCCGTGGGAGAACGCGCCAAGCCTGCCACACCCCCGTCGGCCCCGTCTCGCACGCTGGACGTGTTCCCCAACCCGGCGCCTCAGCGTGACTATGTGATCCAGTTTCAGGTGCCCGAGTTCACCTGTTTCTGCCCGCTGACCGGCCAGCCTGACTTCGCCCACTTCACCATCGATTGCATTGCCGACAAGCTGTGCGTTGAACTGAAGAGCCTCAAGATGTACATGTGGAGCTACCGCAACGACGGCGCTTTCCACGAGAAGGTCACCAACGACATCCTCGATGACATCGTCAAGGCCATCCAGCCGCGTTACCTGCGCATCACCGCCAAGTGGTACGTGCGTGGTGGCATCTATACCAATGTCGTGGTCGACCACCGCAAGAAGGGCTGGAAACCCCAACCCAAGGTGGACCTGCCGGAGCACAATGCCGAAACCGGCCTGCTGGGCTGATCATTCGGCGCAGCCCAAGGGCTGAACGCACATGGACGCTGTCGACATTCCTGCTGGCCTGACCACCTTCGAGTGGGCTTTCGCTGCCATGACACTGGCGGTGGCACTGGTCTTCAAGCCCTGGCAGGTATGGCAGCGCCGCGAGCTGCAAAACCCCTGGCTGTTTGCCATGGCCGTGCTGCCCTGGAGTTGGTGGACCAAAACCCTGCTGCCGGCCGCCATGCCCATTCATCTGTCTGGCGCCTGTCTGCTGGTGTTGATGTTTGGCTGGCCCATGGCCGTGGTGAGCCTCTGGCCCGTGAGCATCCTGGCCTCGACGGCTGACCTGCTGCTGGCTCGGCATAAAGGCCTCGAACCGCCACACTCCTTCCTGGAGTTGCTCTCCAGCCTGGTAGACCGCGCTGACGCCATCGTCTCCCAGACCATCTGGATGGGCGTGCTGCCGGCCACCATCGCCCTGGGCATTGGTCTGGCTGTGCGCCGCTGGTTGCCCAAGCACCTGTTCGTCTACATCCTGGGGCGCGCCTTCATCGCGACGGTCCTGTCGGTCAGCCTGTCAACCATCCTGGCCCTGCTGCTGGGCTACGTGCCGGCCCACCTGTCTGAAGGCGATTGGTTGCTCAGCCACTGGCTGCTGGGCTGGGGGGAAGGCATTGCCACCGGCATGCTGACCTCGATCTTCGTGGCATTCAAGCCTGAGTGGCTGCTGACCTATACCGACGAACGTTATCTGCCCAAGGGGCCTCGCCCCGGGCAGGGATAATGCACCGCATATGAACCCGTTGTTGACCAAACTTCAGCCCTACCCGTTCGAGCGTCTCAAGGCGCTCACCGCGGGCGTGACGCCCAATCCGGCCTATCGGCCCATCAGCCTGGGCATTGGCGAGCCCAAGCACCCCACCCCGGCGTTCATCAAGCAAGCCTTGACCGACGCCCTCGGCGGCCTGGCCAATTACCCGGCCACGGCTGGTGAACCGGCCTTGCGTGAAGCCTGCGCAAGCTGGGTGGCCCGCCGCTACGGCATCCAGCTCGACCCCGCCACGCAGATCCTGCCGGTCAATGGCTCGCGCGAGGCGCTGTTTGCCCTGGCGCAAACGGTGATCGACCCCACACAGCACCTGGACCAGGGCGGCCCCGTGGTGGTGTGCCCCAACCCTTTCTATCAAATCTACGAAGGGGCAGCCTTGCTGGCCGGCGCCCAGGTGGTTTTCGCCAACTCAGACCCCCGGCGCAATTTTGCGGCCGACTGGAGCAGCATTGGCGACGAAGTCTGGGCCCGCACGCAACTGCTGTATGTCTGTTCGCCGGGTAACCCGACCGGCGCGGTGATGCCGCTGGAAGAATGGGCGCGCCTGTTCGAACTGAGCGACCGCCACGGCTTTGTCATCGCCGCCGACGAGTGCTACTCGGAAATCTATTTCCGTGAAGGCCCGGACGCTGCCCCGCTGGGTGGCCTCGAAGCAGCCCAGAAGCTGGGGCGAACCGATTTCCACAATCTGATTTCGCTCACCAGCTTGTCCAAACGTTCCAACGTGCCTGGCATGCGCTCGGGTTTTGTGGCGGGCGATGCCAAGCTGATGAAGTCCTTCCTGCTCTACCGCACCTACCACGGTAGCGCCATGGGGCCCGCCATCCAGCGAGCCAGCATCGCTGCGTGGAGCGACGAAGCCCACGTGGTGGAAAACCGAGCACAGTATCGACTCAAGTTCGAGCGGGTCACACCCATTCTGGCCTCGGTCATGGATGTGGCCCTGCCTGACGCCGGCTTCTACCTTTGGGCCGGTGTTCCGGACAAATGTGGAAACGGCAGCGACGAGTGGTTCGCCAAGGAGCTGCTCGCTCAATACAATGTGGCCGTTCTGCCAGGCAGTTACCTGGCTCGCCCGGCGCACGGCATCAACCCCGGCGCTGGCCGGGTCCGCATGGCACTGGTGGCGGGCGTCGACGAATGCGTCGAGGCCGCCGAGCGCATCCGCGCCTTCATCCAGTCTTTCTGATTTCTTTTCTGAACATCATTTCAAGCATGAGCAACGCACTCCAAACCGTCATCGACAACGCATGGGAACAACGCACCTCGCTGTCCGCCGCCCAGGCTCCCGCTGAAATCCGTGACGCCGTCAACCACATCATCGACCAGCTCGACACTGGCAAGCTGCGTGTGGCCGAGAAGATCGACGGCAACTGGGTGACGCACCAATGGGTGAAGAAGGCTGTGCTGCTGAGCTTCCGCCTGAACGACAACGTGCCCATGGGTCAAGGCGACCTGCAGTTCTTTGACAAGGTCCCGACCAAGTACGCCAGCATGAGCGCCGAACAACTGGCCGCCACCGGCGTGCGCGTGGTGCCGCCCGCCGTGGCCCGCCGCGGCAGCTTCCAGGCCAAGAACGTCATCCTGATGCCCTCTTACGTGAACATCGGCGCCTACGTCGATGAAGGCACCATGGTCGACACCTGGGCCACCGTGGGGTCGTGCGCCCAGATCGGCAAGAACGTCCACCTGTCGGGTGGCGTGGGCATTGGCGGCGTGCTGGAACCCTTGCAGGCCAACCCCACCATCATCGAAGACAACTGCTTCATCGGCGCGCGCTCGGAAGTGGTCGAAGGTGTCATCGTCGAAGAGAACTCGGTGATCTCGATGGGCGTGTACATCGGCCAGTCGACCAAGATCTATGACCGCACCACAGGTGAAGTCAGCTACGGCCGCATCCCCGCGGGCTCCGTGGTCGTGTCGGGCAACCTGCCTTCCGCTGATGGCAAGTACTCTCTGTACTGCGCCGTCATCGTCAAGCGCGTGGACGCCCAGACCCGCTCCAAGACCAGCATCAACGATCTGCTGCGCGGCGCCTGAGGCGAGCCCAGCCATCCATCATCTGACCAGGGAGACACTTGATGAGCGACGGGAATCTGGAGCGCGTGTTGCGCCTCATGGCCGAAAAGAAGGCCTCGGACGTTTTCCTTTCTGCCAATACGCCCATCCTCATCAAGATCAATGGTCAGATCCTGCAGTTGACCGACCAGCCGCTCAAGCCATCTCAGCCGCGTCAACTGCTGGCAGAAATGCTGACACCGACCCAGTTGGAAGAGCTTGACGACACGGGTGAACTCAACATCGGGATCAACATTCCGGGTGTGGCGGTGTTCCGTCTGAGCGCATTCAAGCAGCGCGGCTCTATCGCGGCGGTGTTCCGCTACATTCCAAGCGACATCCCCAACCTGGATACGCTCAACCTGCCAGAGGTGCTGTCCAATCTCGTGCAGGAAAAGCGCGGCCTGATCATCCTGGCCGGTGCGACCGGCACCGGCAAGAGCACCACGCTGGCGGCCATGCTGGAGCAGCGCAACCAGCGCATGACCGGCCACATCCTGACGATCGAAGACCCCATTGAATTCCTGTTCAGCAACAAGAAGTCGGTGGTCAATCAACGTGAAGTGGGGCGTGACACGGTCTCGCTGCAAGTCGGCCTGCGCAATGCGCTGCGCCAGGCCCCGGACTGCATCCTGATCGGCGAAATCCGCGACCGCGAAACCATGACCATGGCCCTGTCATACGCCCTGTCTGGTCACCTCGTGTTGTCAACCCTGCACGCCAACAACAGCTACCACGCACTCGGCCGTATCCTGTCGTTCTACACACCGGAATCGCGCCCGGCTTTGCTGAGTGACCTCTCATCGGGCCTGAAGGCCATCGTGTCCCAGCGTCTGGTCAAGTCGATCAGCGGCGGACGCGTGCCAGCCGTCGAAGTGCTGCTCAACACCAAGCTCGTGTCCGAGCTGATCGAAAAGGGTGACTTCCCCGCCGTGAAGGAAGCGATGGAAAAGTCCATGACCGAAGGCTCTCAAACCTTCGAGCAGGACCTTGCACGCCTCATTGCCGAAGGCCATATCACCCGCGACGAAGGCCTGGCTTTTGCCGACTCGCCGACCAACCTGATGTGGCGACTGGAAAACGACCTGTACAACACATCGAAGGCGCCCCCGAAAGTCGAAGAAATCGACGAAGGGCCGTCTTTCACCGACATCACGCTCGACGTGAACAACGAGCAAACCGGCGGTTTCTCTTCGACCCGCTTCTGATCCATCATGAGTGCCACCTTGCGCCTGACCGAGGCGCTGATTGCCCGTCCTTCCGTCACACCGGAAGATGGCGGCTGCCAGACCTTGATCGCCGATCGCCTGAAGGCCATCGGCTTTGAATGCCACACCCTCACCTTCGGTCCTGCTGATGCGCCGGTGACCAATCTGTGGGCCATCAAGCGCGGTGCGGGCCATGCCAACGGCACCCCTGTGCTGGTGTTTGCTGGCCATACCGATGTGGTGCCCACCGGCCCGGTCGACCAATGGACCAGCCTGCCCTTTGCCCCGACCTTCCGTGACGGCATGCTGTATGGGCGCGGCGCCGCAGACATGAAGACGTCGCTGGCTGCCATGGTGGTTGCCAGCGAGGAGTTCGTATCCGGACACCCGGGCCACGCCGGCAGCATCGCATTCCTGCTGACCAGCGACGAAGAAGGCCCCTCGGTTGATGGCACCGTGAAGGTATGCGAGTGGCTGCAGTCTCGCGGTGAACGCCTGGATGCCTGCATCGTGGGTGAACCGACCTCGGTCAAGTCCGTCGGCGACATGATCAAGAACGGGCGACGCGGCTCCCTGTCCGGCAAGCTGAGGGTAAAAGGCATTCAAGGCCACATTGCCTACCCGCACCTGGCACGCAACCCCATTCACCAGGCCGCACCGGCTCTGGCCGAGCTCACGGCCATCGTGTGGGACGAAGGCAATGACCACTTCCCCCCAACGAGCTGGCAGATGTCGAACATCCATGCCGGTACCGGCGCCAACAATGTGATCCCTGGCGAACTGGTCATCGACTTCAACTTCCGCTTCTCGACCGAGTCCACCCCGGAAGGGCTGCAAGCCCGGCTGGAAGAGGTGCTGACGCGCCACCAGCTTGAATTCCAGATTGACTGGACACTGGGCGGTCGCCCCTTCCTCACCCGCCGCGGCCCCCTGGTAGACGCCATGGCCGACGCCATCAAGGCCACCACCGGCATCGAGACCGAGCTCTCGACGACGGGCGGCACCTCGGACGGTCGGTTCATCGCACAGATCTGTCCGCAGGTGGTCGAGTTCGGCCCCGTCAATGCGTCCATCCACAAAATTGATGAGCATGTCGCCGTGGCAGACATCGAGCCCCTGAAAGACATCTACCGGGGCACCCTTGAAAGGCTGTTGACGTGACCGTCATTGAACTGATCGAACAAGCCAGCACCCGCCTCACCGAGGCGGGTGTCGCTTTTGGGCACGGCACCACCAATGCGTTCGACGAGGCCGCGTGGCTCGTGCTGTGGAAACTGGGCCTCGCCCTCGATGGCCTGGACCTGCACGCACAAGACACGGTCTCAGATGCCCTGGTACCCGAGGTGCAAGCCCTCATCGAAGAACGCATCCGCACCCGCAAGCCGGCGGCCTACCTCACTCATGAGGCCTGGCTGCAAGGCGTGTCGTTCTATGTGGACGAGCGGGTGATCGTGCCACGCTCCTTCATCGCCGAGGTGCTGGCAGACGGCAGCATCGATGCCTGGTTGAGCGACCAGACTCACAAGGTACTCGACCTTTGCACCGGCAACGGCAGCCTGGCCGTGCTGGCCGCCATGGCCTACCCGGATGTGGCGGTCGATGCGATCGACATCAGCACCGACGCGTTGGAAGTGGCTCGCATCAATGTCGAGCGGCATGCGTTGAGCGAACGCATCACGCTGGTCCACAGCGATGGACTGGCGCAGGCACAAGGCCCGTATGACCTGATCCTGTGCAACCCGCCCTATGTGAATGCTCAGTCCATGCAGGCCTTGCCTGCCGAATACCGCGCAGAGCCTGAACTTGCGCTGGCCTCAGGCGAGGACGGCATGGACTTCACACGCGCCCTGTTTTCAGCCTTGCGCGCCGACCCTGACCGTCACATGGGCCCGGACGCCGTGCTCGTTCTGGAAATTGGCAACGAGCGCGCCCACTTCGAACGCGCCTTCCCCGAATTGGCCGTGACCTGGCTGGACACATCGGCTGGTGCAGACCAGCTGCTGCTGGTCACGCGCGACGCCTTGCTGCTTGCTCCATGATCGTCCTCAAGAATGTTTCCCTGCGACGCGGCGTCAAACCCGTGCTCGACCAGGCCAGCGCCACCCTTCACCCTGGCGAAAAAGTAGGTCTCATTGGCCGCAATGGCGCAGGCAAGTCGTCCCTGTTTGCACTCCTCGCCGGCCGCCTGCACCCGGATGGCGGCGACGTCGAAATCCCACCAAGCTGGCTGCAGCCAGGCGGTCTGGGCGAAGTCTCGCAAAACATGCCGGAGACAGACGACCCCGCGACAGAGTTTGTGCTCCAGGGGGATACCCGCCTGATGCAGGCCCGCTCCCTGCTCGCCGAGGCCGAGCAGGCAGGCGATGGCCACGCCATTGGTGAGGCCCACGCTCGACTGGCTGATGTGGGCCACTTCGACGCCAGTGCCCGAGCCCAATCCTTGTTGCTGGGCCTGGGGTTTCGCAGCGACCAGCTCGACGCCCCCGTCAACAGTTTTTCGGGCGGCTGGCGCATGCGCCTGCAACTGGCGCGCGCGCTGATGTGCCCCTCGCAACTGCTGCTGCTGGACGAACCCACCAACCACTTGGACCTGGATGCACTGGTCTGGCTCGAAGGCTGGCTGCAGCGCTATGAAGGCACCTTGATCATCATCAGCCACGACCGTGAGTTTCTGGATGCCACCACGAAAGTCACGCTCCACCTGGATGAAGGCAAGCTGACCCGCTACACCGGTGGCTACACGGCCTTTGAGGCCCTGCGGGCCGAACGGCTGACGCAGCATCAGGCCGCATACGAGAAACAGCAGGATCGCATTGCCCACCTGCAGCGCTTCATTGACCGCTTCAAGGCGAAGGCCACCAAGGCCCGTCAGGCACAAAGCCGAGTCAAGGCCCTGGAGCGCATGGAAAAGCTCGCCCCCGTGCTCACCGCCAGCGACTTCGAGTTCGAGTTCCCCGAGCCGGCCAGCATGCCCAACCCCATGCTGTCCATCAAGGACCTCAGCTGCGGATACACGCGGGACGGCCAATCGCCGCTGACCATCGTGACGGGCATCAACCGGTCGGTCCTGCCGGGGCAGCGCATCGGCATCCTCGGTGCCAACGGCCAGGGCAAGTCCACCTTTGTCAAAACGCTGGCCCACAGCCTGCCGCTGATCTCCGGCCAGGTCACCGAGGGCAAAGGGCTGAGCATTGGCTACTTTGCCCAGCAGGAACTGGACGTCCTGCGGCCCGACGAAGGCCCGCTGGCCCACATGATCCGGCTGGCCAAGCAGATCAACCCGCAAGCGCGCGAACAGGAACTGCGCGACTTCCTGGGCCGGTTCCGATTCACGGGCGACATGGTCATGCAGCCCGTGGGCCAATTCAGTGGCGGAGAAAAGGCACGGCTGGTGCTCGCACTGGTCGTATGGCAGCGCCCCAACCTGCTGCTGCTGGACGAACCCACCAACCACCTGGATCTCACCACCCGCGAGGCCCTGAGCCTGGCCCTCAACGAATTTGAAGGCACCGTCATGCTGGTCAGTCATGACCGCGCCCTGCTGCGCGAAGTCTGCGACGAGTTCTGGCTGGTGGCCAAAGGCCAGGTCAGCACTTTCGATGGCGACCTGGACGACTACCAGCGATGGCTGCAGGACCAAAACCGCCTGGCAGCGCAAGCACTGAAGCAAGCCAGAGACGATGCCGCTCAGACACGTTCTGACGACACCGACGCCAAACCCAAGGAACCATCTCGCGAAGACCGCAAGGCTTTGCAACAGGCCCGCATTCGACTGCAAGACCAGCTCAAGCCCCACAAAGCCGAACTCAAGCGGGTCGAAACCCGCATGGATACGGCGACAACCGAGCGGGACGAACTGACCGAAGCGCTTGGCAACCCCGTCTTGACTCCAGCAGATCGTGCCGACATGGGCAAGCGCCTGAAAGCCGTCAGCGATGAGGTGGAAGAACTCGAGATGCGTTGGTTGGAAATCAGCGAACAGATCGAGTCACTCACACAGGCAGCCGGCCTCAGCTGAGGCCGCTGCTTCAAGCCTCCCCTTCAAAATTCAGGCAGGCGCGTGCCGCTTCTCGGCGGCAGACTTGCAATCCAGGCACAGCGCTGCCTCTGGCACAGCCTGCAGGCGCTGCGCTGAAATGGCCTCGCCACAAGATGTGCACCAGCCATATTGGCCTGCATCAAAGCGCTGCAAAGCCTGCTTGAGCGCCGCCACTTCCATCTGTTCGTGGTGCATCAGGGCGAGCACCTCCTCGTCAGACTCATCCGACATGGCGCCCTCGCCCCCCGCCACAAAGGTGTTCGACGTGGCGGACTCCTCATCGGCCAGGCGACCGCGCAACTCTGCATCCTTGGCCAACAAATCGTCGAGCCGTGTTTGCAAGGCAGCCTTCAGCACAGACAGCTCGTTCGCGTTCAGATGGGGGTAAGCAGATGTCATTGCGTTATTCATCAATAGGTCATCACAAAACTTGATCGGTGTACGGCACGCCATTCAGATCAAGAACAGAACTCCATTTTCCCGGCGTACATTTTCCATGGCCTGATCAATATCAGGCATCTGCGAAAACAAATGCCAAGCACGATCTCCGCGCTCGCCACCGGCTAGCCGACAATCCGTACGCGGAAACCATGGCTCAAAGCAGCATAGAAATACCCAGCGATGGGGTTATTGAGGCAGGTCAATTCCTGGGGATCAACAAGATACGCCACATATTCCCCGCAATTACCCTGAGCCAAGAGGCCAAATCAGTGTTAACCTTAACATTTGTACGCATCTATTGGGTTGACGGCATGCGCCATCTGACCTACGCTTGCGCCCCATGCTGTTGACTGACCTGACACCAGAACAACGCGCTTCGCGCCTTCACCGCCGATCAAACCAGACCACTGCCCTGGGCAAGGGTGTGGTTGCCTGCGTGATGACCGCCCTGGCTATCGCTCTGATCAGCCCGTCTGCACACGCACAAAACGTCCAGCCTCGACCGGCCGTCAGTGAAAATGCCGACCCCATCAGCCGCTTCCTGCAGGAAAAAGGCCTGATGGACACCAAGCCCGTGGTCGAACTGGCCCAGCAGGTTCGTGACCGCGCCAGTGAAATGGCTTCAGATCTGGTGCTCAGCGCCATGAATTTCCTCGGCGTCCCCTACCGCCGTGGCGGCAATTCGCCGGAGACCGGTTTCGACTGCAGCGGCTTCACCCGTCATGTCTTCGAAAACAGCATTGGTCTGGTGCTGCCGCGCCGCGCAGCCGAACAAGCCAACTCGCCTGACCTCGTGCCTGTCAACAACCAGTCAGAGCTGAAGCCGGGCGATCTGGTGTTCTTCAACACCCTGAAGCACACCTTCTCTCACGTTGGCATCTACATTGGCGGTAACAAGTTCATTCATTCGCCTCGTACGGGCAGCGAAGTCCGCGTGGAAGACATGCGCGACAGCTACTGGCAAAAGCGCTTTGACGGCGCACGCCGCGCCCCGCAGATGGTGAGCGCCATGCTGAGCAACCCGCCCAGCACAGGTCGTACGTCGAACAGCGGCAATTCCACACCCTGATTGCGGTTGCCCGCAGTCTTGCACCAGCCTCAATCAAGCACAATTGAGGATATGAGTGAGCCAATTGTGGTCCCTCTGGCGCAGGTCAAAGACGCGCTGAAGGCACCTCGCCCCCGCACCCTTCCGATTCAAGCCCCTGCTGACGCGCTGCCTGCCAGTGCCCTGCCCACCGACACATTGGGCAGGCCACTTCACGACTTGCGTATCTCGGTCACTGATCGCTGCAATTTCCGCTGCAGTTACTGCATGCCGCGGCATATCTTTGCGTCGGATCACGAATTCCTGCCGCATAGCGAACTGCTGTCCTTTGAAGAGATCACCCGGACTGCCTCGATCTTCATGCAACTGGGGGTGCGCAAACTCCGCTTGACTGGCGGTGAGCCCCTGCTACGCAAGCACCTTGAAATGCTGGTGGCGCAACTCAGCGGCTTGCAGACCATCGATGGCACGACCCCGGAACTGACTCTGACCACCAATGGCTCCGCCCTCGCCAAGAAGGCCCAGGCCTTGAAGGACGCGGGGCTCAAACGCGTCACCGTCAGCCTGGATGCGCTGGACGATGCGGTGTTCAGGCGCATGAACGACGCCGACTTCCCCGTAGCAGATGTCCTGCGCGGCATCGAGGCGGCCCAGGCAGCCGGACTTGGGCCGATCAAGGTCAACATGGTGGTCCAGAAGGGCGTCAACGATCATCAGATCATTCCGATGGCGCGCCACTTCCGCGGCACTGGCATCGAGTTGCGTTTCATCGAGTTCATGGACGTCGGCTCGACCAATGGATGGAACATGGCACAAGTGCTGCCATCCGACGAGATCCGGCAGTTGATTGCCAACCATTGGGCACTCGAGCCCATTGCCCCGCGCCAGATCAGCGACACCGCCCAGCGATGGGCTTACGCAGACGGCCAGGGCTCGATCGGTTTCATCTCCAGTGTCACCAACGCGTTCTGTGGGGCCTGCAATCGCCTGCGCCTGTCAACCGATGGCCGGCTTTACAGCTGCCTGTTTGCCACGCAAGGACATGACTTGCGCGCGCTGTTGCGAGGTGGCGCTGACAACCAGACCATCCAGGCCGGCATCCATCACCTCTGGAGCGCGCGCGCAGACCGATACTCCGAGCTTCGTTCCTCGCACCAAGGCGCCATCGAGCGCATCGAGATGAGCTACATCGGTGGATAAGGCGATGATGCCCTCCGTAGCTGGCTGGCTGCTGTGCGGAGGCGAAGGGCGCCGGATGGGCCATCAGGACAAAGGCCTCATCGCCATGCATGGCGAGCCATTGGCATCACGCCTTCTGGCTCGCCTGGCACCGCAGGTCGACAGCATCACCATCAATGCGAACCGCAACCAGGATCGCTACAAAGACCTGATGCGCCAGCACGGTCTGCCAGCATGCGTCCTGGGCGACGACACCGATCTGGGCAGCTTCCAAGGCCCCCTGGCGGGCTTTGTCACAGCACTGCGCCACACCGACGCAGAGCTGCTCATGTGCGCCTCTTGCGACACGCCCCATTTGCCGACGGACCTCGTTCAGCGCCTCCGGGAGGCACAACAGGCGCAGGACCTCGATGTGGTCGTCCCCGTCACCATCGAACCTGATGGCTCCACCCGTCACCACTGGGTCTGTGTCCTGATTCACCGTCGCTGCCAGGCATCACTTGAGGCAGATGTCCGAAATGGTGAGCGCCGGGTCGGCGTGTGGATTCAAAGGCAGCGCTGGATCGGGGTATCCTTCCCTGACCCTTCCGCGTTTTTGAACGTCAACACACCCGAGGTATTGCATGGACAGGCATGATTCGTCCAGCATCCATATTGGCCGCATGGGGCCTGCCGACCTGAGTGCCTACAAGACACTGCGCGATGAGGGCCTCCGCCTCCACCCGGACGCCTTCGACAACGACTTCGAAAGCGAACACGCCCGCCCGCCAGAGAGCTTCATTGGCCGGCTTGGTCTGAGTGAACCCCTGGGCGGGACATTCATGCTGGGCGCCTGGTCTGGCCGTGAACTGGTAGCCGCCCTGGCACTGGAACGGCAGTCGCTGCAAAAGCTCCGCCACAGTGCCGAGCTCAACGGCATGGTCGTCCGCCCCGATCACCGCGGAAAGGGCTTGGCAGAACTGCTGGTCAAAGCCTGCATTGAGGAATCACGCAAAGCCCTCGGCCTGGAACAGATCACACTGAAGGTGAGCACCTCCAGCACATCAGCCATTCGTGTCTATGAACGCGCGGGCTTCCAGCCTTGCGGCGTCATGCCGCATGCGATCAAGCTGGTTGGGCGCGGCAGCCAGGTCCAATACTTCGACAAGCTGAGCATGGTATTGATCCTGGCCTGAGGCCACTTGATCCAGCTTCAGCGGCCAGCCTCTGCAGCCCCTCTGTTGGCCAGGGCATCGGCTCGCTCATTGCCAGGGTCGCCGGCGTGCCCCTTGACCCAACGCCACTCAACCGAGTGCGCCGCTTCGGCTGCTTCCAGTTTCTGCCACAGGTCTGCGTTCTTGACAGGCTTGTTGTCGGCCGTTTTCCAGCCGCGACGCTTCCAGTTGATGATCCATTCGGTGATGCCCTTGCGCACGTACTCGCTGTCCGTGTAGATCACCACCTTGCAGCGCTTTTTCAGGACAGTCAGGACCTGGATCACGGCCGTCAGCTCCATGCGGTTGTTGGTCGTCGAAGACTCCCCACCCCACATTTCCTTCTCATGGGCCCCACTGACCATCCAGACGCCCCAGCCACCGGGGCCAGGATTGCCTTTGCATGCCCCATCCGTATAGGCAACCACGGAGGGCAACGCTGATTCACTCATGCCATTCAACTTTCATTCAACCTGATCATCGAGTCTCACCCGACGCTGCCTGTTCGTCGCCACTGCCGGAGCCGACGTCGCAGGCACACGCGCTTTGCGAGGCTTGCTCATCAAGCGCATGCCTGGCACACGCTTGACGGCCGTCAGGAAATAGACGGCCCCCAGAACCGGCCACCATCGAGCCCCCAGAGGCTCCAGCCACTGCAGGCGAGACCACCAGGCTTCGCTGTTCAACATCGGCCGGTACACACCGAAGTGTCCGGCCTCTACTTCGAGATCCAGCAGACGCAACCAGTCACGCAAGCGCCAGTAGCCGATGAACTCACCTTGCGGCAACACCATCGCCTGCTTGTTACCCCAACGACCCACCCGTTGCCGCAGCCCCCAGAGGCTGACAGGATTGAATCCGGCAATCACTACTCTGCCCCCTGGCACGAGCACACGCGCCACCTCACGCAAGGTGTGGTGGGGGTCCTGCGCCAATTCAAGGGCATGTGGCAACACCACCAGATCCAGGCTTTGCGAAGGGAACGGCAACGCCTCGAAGTCACAGCGCAAACTCACATCCGCAGGGCCCTCATCACTGCCACCCGCGTTCACGATGGGCGGCACCCAACCCTGATAGGCCGCATCCAGTGCCAGCCAGCGGTGCTGCATGCGGTTGGTACGCAAGGCATCCAGTTCCGGTAGCCCGAGTTGCAGCGCATGGAAGCCAAAGACATCGGCCACCATGCGGTCCATTTCCCCTTGCTCCCATTCAAGCAAAGCTTGTCCTGGCGGCATGGCCAACCATGGATGCAACTCTATAATCGGGGCAACTTTGGACATGAAGCTACGCGCCGTACCCGCCCTCACTGACAACTACATCTGGATGATCGATGATGGCCATCGGGCCCTCGTGATCGATCCGGGAGAAGCGTCGCCAGTTGAAAAGGTATTGCAGCAAGACGGTCTCGAATTGGTCGCCATTCTAGTGACCCATCGGCACGCTGATCACATCGCAGGCATCAAGTCATTGCGATCATTGCTCAACGGCCCCGTTTTCGGCCCGTTGAATGCTCAAGCAGATGGCATCACCCATGGTGTCACCGAAGGTGATGTGGTCGATGCGTGCGGCGTCAAGCTTGACGTATGGCACACACCGGGCCACACTTCAGACCATATCAGTTATGTGCTGCACGACCACAAGTCGATCAGTGCATTTGGTGCTCCGCTGCTCTTCTGCGGTGACACCCTTTTCTCCGCCGGATGCGGCCGCATTTTTGACGGCACGGCTCCGCAACTGTTTCACTCGCTGAGTCGTTTCAGCTCACTGCCGGCCAACACCCTGGTGTGTTGTACGCACGAATACACTTTGTCCAATCTGCGCTTCGCCCGCACTGTCGAACCCTCGAACACGGTCCTGGCCGCGTATGAGCAGCAGTGCCTCCAACGCAGACAGGCAGGGGTGCCTACCCTGCCATCCACCATTCAAACCGAACGCGCCATCAATCCTTTCCTGCGCTGCGATCAAGCGCAGGTGATGGCCAATGCCCGCCAGCACGGCGCCATGGAGAACGACGCATTGTCTGTCTTCACCGCGCTGCGTCAGTGGAAAAACACGTACCAAGCATGAGCATTGACCACCGCGTATCGAAGACCCGTCTCTTCACCCTTGCCCCAGCAGCTGGCGCCATGCGCAGGCTGGGCCTGTGTTCCACCGTGATTGGCTCCCTGGTGATGGCTGGCTGTGCCGCCCCCACCCCGACCAGCAACAGCCTTGTCGCCGGCAGCGGCATGCGCAAGCCTCAGATCACCACCGCCAGCAACAGTGTCATCACCTCCGCTGGTGCACTGAGCACGACCCTGTCGAGCCGCACGCCATCTGGCACGTATCTCAACACGCCCAATGTCTCAGCACCGCTCGACGATGATCAGCGTGATGCAGTCGGACCGATCACCGACCCGCTTGAGCCCGATGACAAGCTGAACCTCAACGATCAGTCCGCACGAGCTGACCTGTGGGGCCGCATGCGAGAAGGCTTCCGAATGGAAGACCTCGACTCGCCGCTGGTGGCTGACCATACCCGCTGGTATGCCGACCGCCCGGACTATGTGTTGCGCATGACCGAGCGCGCCAGCCGCTATCTCTACTACGTGGTTCAGGAAACCGAGAAGCGCCAGATGCCCACCGAACTGGCGCTGTTGCCCTTCGTGGAAAGCGCGTTCAACCCGCACGCCAACTCGATTGCCCGCGCTTCTGGCATCTGGCAGTTCATGCCTGCTACCGGCAAGGACTTCGAGCTGAAACAGAACATGTTCCGCGACGACCGCCGGGACGTCCTGGCATCCACCCGTGCCGCACTGGACTACCTGCAACGCCTGTACCGCCAGTTTGGTGACTGGAGCTTGGCCCTGGCTGCCTACAACTGGGGCGAAGGCAATGTGCAACGCGCCATCAACCGCAACCTGAAGGCTGGCCTGCCGACCGACTACCTCAGCCTCAACATGCCGGCTGAGACGCGCAACTATGTGCCCAAGTTGCACGCCGTACGCAACATCGTGATGGCACCGGACAACTATGGCCTGAAGCTGCCGACCATTGCCAACCACCCTTATTTCGTGAGCGTGCCCATCCAGCGCGACATGGATGTGCCCGTGGCGGCCAAGCTGGCCGGCATCCCGGTAGCCGACTTCAAGGCGCTGAACCCCTCGATGAACAAGCCGGTGATTCTGGCTGCCGGTACGCCACAACTGCTGCTGCCTTACGACAACGCCAGCCTGTTCGTGCAGAACCTGAGCCAGCACAAAGGCCTGCTGGCAACCTGGACAGCCTGGGTTGTGCCACGCACCATGAAGGTGGCTGAGGCTGCCGACAAGGTCGACATGAGCGAAGCCGAGCTTCGCCAGATCAACAACATCCCGCCCAAGATGCTGGTCAAGGCAGGTTCAACGCTGCTGGTGCATCGCAGTGGTGAACTGGCCCGCGACGTGCCTGAAGACGTGGCCGACAACGCCACCATGGCGTTGGCCCCCGATGTGCCGCCCCTGCGCAAGGTGAGTCTGACAGCAGGCAAGCGCGACACGATGGCCTCGATTGCAAAGCGCTACAAAGTGTCGGTTGCTCAATTGGCCCAGTGGAACCATACATCCAGCAGTGCACGGCTTCGCAAGGGTGATGCCGTCGTGGTCTATGTCCCGGCAGGCAAGCGTGTCGAGCCGACCCGCATGGCAGCAGCCGATGACGACAAGAGTAGCAACAAGAGGAGCAGCGGCAAGGCCGCCAAGGCTGATCGCGTCAAGGACAGCAAGGTGGTAGCCAAGGCCGACACCAAGTCGAGCCGCAAAGCGACCACAACCAAGGTGGCTGACCGCTCGAGCGACAAGAAGTCGAGCGCCAAAACCCGCGTGGCCAGCAATGCCAAATCTTCTGGCCGCACCAACCGGGTCAGGGTGGCCAGCGCCCGCTGATGGTAGCTTGACCAGCCAACCTGCTAACGGGGCCTTGCGCCCCGTTTCTTTTTGTGCGGATCAGGCCAGCGACAAAATGCCGATGCACACGGCGAAACCTGCTGCCCAGACCAGGCTACGCAGGGTAGCCAGATCCATCAGGTACATGGCGATGTAAACGAGGCGAATACCGATGAAGGCCATCGCCAGCGTGTCGATGCGCGATTGATCGGCATGAGCCTGTTGAGCCAGCACCACGGCAGCGATGAAGAGAGGCAAAGCCTCAAACCCATTGGACTGCGCGGCGTTGGCTCGTGCCTGCCAGCCCGTGAGGTGGGTCGCCCAAGCCCGAGGGTTGCTGTTGTCGTAACCAGCGGCATTCTTGCGGGACTTCATGCCCACACTGGCCTTGGCCATGCCCATCGTCACAACGGGCAACACACATGCCGCCAGCACACACCAGTTCGCGATCGTCATTGAAATCTCCTCCCCTCCCGGGGCATACCTGTATCGAACACAAGCCCACGGATCAACGTCGATCCATGAACGCGTGTGCGATGGTACCGAGATCCACGTACTCCAACTCGCTGCCTACGGGAACACCCCGAGCCAGACGCGTCACTTTCAAACCACGCTGCTTCAGGGCTTCCCCCAACACATGCGCAGTGGTTTCACCCTCAACATTGAAGTTGGTGGCCAGGATCACTTCCTTCACCACGCCATCGGCGGCCCGCTGCAACAAGGCTGAGATGCCAATGTCGCGCACGCCAATGCCATCCAGGGGGCTCAGGCGCCCCATCAGCACGAAATACAGCCCTTTGTAGCTGCCAGTGCGCTCCAGCGCGGCTTGATCTGCTGGCGTTTCGACCACACACAGCAAGGTCTGATCGCGCGCGGGGTCGCTGCAAAGATCACACACAGCCGCTCGACTGAAGGTATGGCAGCGCTCACAGTGGCCAATGTCAGCCACAGCCCCTTGCAGGGCCAACGCCAGCTTTTCAGCCCCAGGGCGATCATGCTGCAAAAGGTGAAAAGCCATGCGCTGCGCCGACTTCTGCCCGACACCAGGCAGACAGCGCAATGCATCGATCAGCGCTTCGACAGCAGGATCGGCCATGACATCCTGATGATCAGAACGGGAACTTCATGCCAGGAGGCAGCGGCATGCCGGCAGTCAGCTTGCTCATGCGCTCTTGGGATGTGGCCTCGGCACGGCGCACAGCATCATTGAAAGCAGCAGCGACCAGATCTTCCAGCATGTCCTTGTCGTCAGCCAGCAGGCTGGGATCGATCGTGACACGCTTGACGTCGTTCTTGCAGGTCATCAGCACCTTCACCAGGCCAGCGCCGGATTGGCCCTCAACCTCAACCTGCCCCAACTCATCTTGGGCCTTCTTGAGGTTGTCCTGCATCTGCTGAGCCTGCTTCATCAGCCCGGCCAGTTGTCCTTTGAGCATGGGAACTCCTTTGTATTCTCAAACCAAGATTGTCGCCGCTAACACGGCGCTTTGACATCACACAGGCCGGATGGAGCCCGGTACCACTCGTGCCCCCGGGTATTGATTCAACAGCGAAACAACCAGGTCGTCACGCTGAATCAGATCCTCGGCAGCGCGCTGGCGACGCTGGCGGGCCAATTGATCACGGATGGCCGGCGTGTCACGCACCGCCCCAGCCTCCAGGTCAACCCGTGCCGGCTGTCCCAGAAGCTGGCCCAGTGCGGCCGTCAACCTGTCTCGGTGCCCATCCCCGCGCAGGCTGTCACGCTCGACACGCAAACGCCAGGCACTGCCCTCGGGGCCTTCCTTGAAACTCAAGCACTGCGCCTGCATGGCCAACTCACGCACCAAGGCCGTGATCAAACCCTTGTCGCACAAAGCCTGCACCACAGCGGTCCAACGATCCGCCTCGGCATTGGCCGGCAACTCTGGAATGGGTGGGGCCGACTCAGGCGCGTGGGGCATCTCTGCAACACGTGGAGCAGGCTCGGCCAAAACAGGCTCATCCACCACGGGCTCAGGCAAGCCTGCCAACTGAGGAGACTCCTCATCGTAGGCTTCCACTGGCAAATCATCCCAGGGAGGTGGTTCGGCAGAGGGCACAGGGCGTGCAGCAGTGGATCGGTCCTGTTCATGCCGCTGGACCGACGCCGCTGCGGCAACCACTTCGCGCACCGTTTGCCTGGGTGGTGTAGCCACCGGCACAGCCGATGCCACAGTCAATGCTGTTGGCTCGGCAACCGCACGACGCGCTGCCGAGCCCTCAGCTTTTGGGGGTAGATTGCTCCCTGCTCCACTACCGGGCTTGAATGCCAGCAGTCTCAACAACAACATCAGCAAGCCGCTGTACTCGTCCGGCGACAAAGCCAACTCAGCACGCCCCTGCAAGGCCAGGCTGTAAAAGAGCTGTGTCTCGTCCGGCGCCAACAAACCAGCCAGCTCGCTCCACAGGGGGGCATCGGGATCATCGGCACCGAATGCCTGAGGCACAGCCTGAACCACCGCCATGCGCTGCAGTGCCGCAGCCAGTTCCTCGAGCGTGCCTGACGCTGACAGACCCAGTTGACGCAATGTGTCGACTGCGGCGACCAACCCCGCGCCATCGCCTGACGCCACAGCCTCAATGATGCGCTGCACATGCTGGCGGTCAACCGCTCCCAGCATCTGACGCACCGTCTGCTCATGCAACTCACCACCGCCGAACGCGATGGCTTGATCGGTCAAGGACAGCGCATCTCGCATTGACCCACGCGCCGCACGCGCAAGCAAGGCCAAGGCAGGTTGTTCGAATGAGATCTGCTCGGCCGCCAGCACGGTTTGCAGGTGCTCAAGCACGGTCTGCACAGCCATGGGCCGCAAATTGAACTGCAGACAACGCGACAGCACCGTGACCGGCACCTTCTGCGGGTCGGTCGTGGCGAGCACGAACTTCAGGTACTCCGGCGGTTCCTCCAGCGTCTTCAACATCGCGTTGAAGGCGTGATTGGTCAGCATGTGGACTTCATCGATCATGTAGACCTTGAAGCGCCCGACAACCGGCTTGTACACCGCCTGATCCAGCAACTGGGAGATCTCCTCCACGCCCCGGTTCGACGCTGCATCCAGCTCGACGTAATCAACAAACCGCCCCGAGTCGATGTCACGACAGGGCTGGCACTGACCGCATGGATGAGCGGTGATCCCACCTGTCCCTTCAGGACCAACACAATTCAGCGACTTGGCCAGAATCCGCGACACCGTGGTCTTGCCAACACCGCGCGTGCCGGTAAACAGGTAGGCGTGATGCAAACGCTGCTGCGTCAGCGCATTGCTGAGCGCCTGAACCACATGCCCCTGGCCAACCATGGCCTCAAAACTCTGGGGGCGGTATTTACGGGCAAGAACCATCGAAGTCATACGCTGATTCTAGGCGGGCTTGATCGCGGGGCAGGATCGCGCGGGAAATTGTTTGGCGCGCAACCGATACACATTGATACAAAATGAGACCCCCAACCGTGGTGTGTTGCCGACCTTCAGGCAATTCGATCTCTTCTACGCCATACAATTGATTGGATTAGCTCAACCAACGTTTACCATTAATCCGTTGGTTTAGTACTGACCCCGGTTGACTCGCCTCCCGGCCCTGGAAAAGCGAGTGTTGTCGACACACCCTTTTGGGCCCGCAGTCATGTCATTTGAATCATTAGGTCTTGCAGAACCCATTCTCAAGGCCATCGCAGAGGCGGGTTACACCTCGCCCACCCCCATCCAGAAGCAAGCCATCCCGGCCGTGCTGAACGGTGGAGACCTTCTTGCCGGAGCACAAACTGGAACGGGCAAAACAGCCGGTTTCACCTTACCCCTCTTGCACCAGCTGGCGGCTTCAGCCCCTCCTCGTGCACCCAACACGAAGCGCCCGGTGCGCGCACTGATCCTGACCCCGACCAGAGAGCTGGCGGCACAGGTGGAGGAAAGCGTGCGCACCTATGGCAAGTACCTGCCGCTGAAGTCGATGGTGATGTTCGGGGGCGTGGGCATGAACCCTCAAATCGATGCCCTGCGCCGTGGTGTGGACATCCTGGTTGCCACGCCTGGCCGCCTGCTCGACCATCATCAGCAAGGCACGGTTGACCTCAGTCAGATCGAGTACTTTGTGCTGGATGAAGCCGACCGCATGCTCGACATGGGCTTCATCCATGACATCAAGCGGGTGCTGGCCATCGTCCCGGCCAAGAAACAGAGCCTGCTGTTTTCCGCAACTTTCTCAGATGACATCAAGGCGCTGGCCCAGCGTCTGTTGAATCAGCCGAAGGTGATTGAGGTCGCGCGTCGCAACGCGACGGCAGACACCATCGCCCAGAAGATCCATCCGGTTGACCGCGACAAGAAGAAAGAACTGCTGACCCATTTGATCCAGTCTCAGAACTGGCATCAGGTGCTGGTCTTCACCCGCATGAAGCATGGGGCAAACCGCCTGGTCGAGTACCTTGTGAAGCAAGGTGTGACGGCCATGGCCATCCATGGCAACAAGAGCCAGAGTGCCCGCACCCGGGCATTGGCGGACTTCAAGTCCGGTGCACTGCAAGTGCTGGTTGCGACCGACATTGCTGCGCGCGGGATCGACATTGATCAACTGCCGCACGTCGTGAACTTCGAGCTGCCCAACGTGCCGGAAGACTATGTGCACCGCATTGGTCGCACCGGTCGTGCCGGGGCAGAGGGTGAAGCGGTTTCGCTGGTCTGTATCGATGAAGAGGGCTTCCTGGCCGACATCGAGAAACTGATCAAGCGACAGATTCCGCGTGAAGTGGTGGCCGGATTCGAGCCAGACCCCCACGCCAAACCTGAACCGATTCAACTGGGTCGTCGGATGCTGATTGGTGCCCCCGGCGCAGGAAAGGGCAAAGGCCCGACCGGCGGTGGCGGTGCGCCCCGTCACGCGAATCAGGGTCGCCCACGCCAGGGTGGCGGCCATGCCGCACCACGCAAGCCAGGCTCTGGCAACGGTCGCCCTGGTGGCGGAGGCCAAGGACGCCCACCGTCAAACCGCGGCAAAAACTGATTGATCAGTTCGTCTCCAAAACAAAAAACCCGGCCAGGCCGGGTTTTTTGTTGGCGGGCGGCACCGAAGTGCCTACCCGCGATCACCTTGAAGCGTCGATTACTTCGAAGCGGCTTCAGAAGCGGCTGCAGCCTTGGCCTTGGCCTTCTTCACAACCTTCTTCTTGGCAGCCTTGGCCTTCACGGGAGCGGAAGCAGCAGCTTCAGGAGCAGAAGCAGCGGTTTCAGCGGCGAAAGCGCCAATAGCGAACATCGAAGCAATCAGAGCGGCGATCAGTTTTTTCATGGATGACTCCAGAGAAAGGAAGATGGGTTGTCAGACAAGGCTGTTTGCCAAGCCTGTGATGGTTCAACGCGTCCGACTAACCAATGGTTGACAGCGCGATTGCAAAAAATCAAAAAAATTTTCGTTGGGACTGTCGTGCCATCAAATCAGGGTTGTCGCCGACGGAAAACCAGTCGATCGGCCGTTGATGCCTGCTCATCGATCTCATAGCCCTCGGCGTTAAACCCTCGCAGGTCATCCACCTTTTTGGCTTTACGCAGGATCGCATGCCGGGCCATCAAGCCGCGAGCACGCTTGGCATGAAAGCTGATCACCTTCCAGGCTCCGCCCTTCCAGTCTTCAAACACGCACTCGACCACACGCGCCTTCAGCGCCTTGCGATTGACAGACTTGAAATACTCCTGAGACGCCAGGTTGATGATCACGTCATCCCCCTGCTCTGCCAATTCACGATCAAGGTACTCAGCCAAGGTGTCACCCCACCAGGCATACAAATCCTTGCCGCGCGGATTGGGCAGTTTGGTTCCCATCTCCAGTCGATAGGGCTGCATCCAGTCCAGCGGACGCAAGATGCCATACAAACCACTGAGCATGCGGATGTGTCCTTGAGCCCAATCGAGGTCACCCTGCTTGAGTGAGCCTGCATCCAGCCCTTCGTACACATCACCATTGAAGGCCAGGATGGCCTGCTTGCTATTGGCTGACGTGAATTCAGGGCTCCAGGCAGCGTACCGCGCCACATTCAACTGAGACAAGGCATCGCTCAGATCCATCAACGATGCAATCTGTGCTGGCGAATAGGGCCGCAAGACCTCGATCAGGCTGGCTGCCTCTTCGACGAACAGGGGCAAGGTGTGCTTGTCCGTCGTCGGGGCTGACTCGTAATCCAGGCTTTTGGCTGGTGACAGCAGAAACAGCATGGTGCTACCTCACTCCTTCCGGCCAGCCGCTCAAAGCGTATCACCGCCCAGTGGGCGATTACAGGCACACAACTCTTCGGTTTGCAGGGCATCGAGAATGCGCAGGATTTCCTGCGGATTACGGCCCACCTTCAGCGGGTTCACGGACACATGCTGGATGACGTTGGCCGCATCCACGATGAAGGTGGCACGCAACGCCACACCGGCTGCAGCATCGCGGATGCCCAACTGGTCAACCAGGCTGCCCTTCACGTCGGCAAAGCTGTAGTGCCCCAATTTGTTGAGCATGGGCTGATCACGGCGCCACGCCAGCTTGCAGAACTCATTGTCGGTGTTGCCACCCAGCAAGACCGCATCATGGTCAGCGAAGTCCTTCGTCAGACGATCAAATTCCGCGATCTCGGTCGGGCAGACGAATGTGAAATCCTTCGGGTAGAAATAGATCACCTTCCACTTGCCCGGGAAGCTGGCCTCGGTGATGGTCTCGAAAGCCGAATGGCCATGTTCTTCATGCTCATTGAAACCCGGCTTGACGCCCACAACTGTGAAGGCATCGAGCTTGTCACCAATCGTTTTCATGCGTGCTCCTACCCAGGGGTGCGCCCCTGTACAAATGTGTCAATCGGCTCAATCATAGGACCTGTTCCTGCCTGATGCCGCGTGCGCCTCTAGAATCGGGCACCCCTCTGCCGCAAAACCACATCGAGACATCACATGGCCCTCTATCGCATCAAGGACAAAGCTCCCCAGGTTGACGCCAGCGCTTACGTGGCGGATTCAGCCGACTTGATTGGTGAGGTCATCCTGGGTGAAAACGCCAGCGTGTGGTCTCACGTGACGGCCCGCGGTGACAACGAGCCGATTCGCATTGGCGCCCGCTCGAACGTGCAGGAGTCTTCGGTGCTGCATACCGATGTGGGCTTCCCCCTGACCATTGGTGAGGACGTGACCGTGGGGCATCAGGCCATGCTGCATGGCTGCACCATCTGCGACGGTGCTCTGGTTGGCATTCAGGCCGTGGTGCTCAATGGCGCGATCATCGGCAAGAACTGTCTGGTTGGCGCAGGTGCGCTGGTCACCGAAGGCAAGGTCTTTGACACCGAAGGCATGCTGATCCTGGGCAGCCCGGCCAAAGCCGTGCGCCCCTTGACCGAGATGGAGCTGGCCCGCATGCAGATGGGTACAGCCGTATACGTCCAGAAGTCAGGTCAATACAAGACCGACCTGATCCGCGTGGACACCCCGAAAGAATGACATGAGTGAATTGCACAAGTTTCTGTTTGAAGGCTTGCCTGTGCGCGGCATGCTGGTTCGGCTGACGGATGGTTGGCAGGAGGTTCTGCGCCGTCGCGAAGGATCGGATGAGCCATTTGAGGCGCCCGTGCGGGTGCTGTTGGGCGAGATGGCCGCCGCGTCGGTGCTGATGCAGGCCAACATCAAGTTCAATGGGTCTTTGATTCTGCAGGTGTTTGGGGATGGCCCCACCAAGGTGGCCGTGGCCGAGGCGGACCACCGCATGGGTTTTCGCACCACCGCCAAGATCACCGGCGAACTGCCTTCGACCGATTCAGGCCGCCTGCCGCTCGACGAGCTGGTGAATGTGCACGGCCAAGGTCGATGCGCCATCACGCTGGACCCGCAAGACCGCCTGCCGGGACAGCAGCCCTACCAGGGCGTCGTGCCACTCAGCGATGACAACCACCAGCCTTTCAAGGAACTGAGCGCTGCGCTTGAGCACTACATGCTGAAGTCCGAGCAACTGGAAACCCGTCTGATTCTGGCTGCCAACGATGAGGTAGCTGCCGGCTTGCTGATCCAACGCCTGCCGCTCGAAGGTGAAGGCAACCTGGCCGGTCAGGGCGTCGACGATGAGGCCGAGCTCAACGAGTCCTACAACCGCATTGCACACCTGGCAGCCAGCCTGACCCGGGAAGAACTGTTGACGCTGGATGCGGAGACCGTGCTGCACCGTCTCTTCTGGGAAGAGGACATCCTGCGCTTTCCAGTACAAGGTGGCGAGGAAGGGCCTCATTTCGCCTGTTCGTGCTCGCGTGAGCGCGTCAGCAGCATGCTGCAAAGCCTGGGCAGCGAAGAGTTGGAAAGCATCCTGCAAGAACAGCAGAAGATCGAAGTCGGCTGCGACTTCTGCGGTGAGCGCTACACCTTCGACTCGGTCGATGTGGCTGAATTGATGACAGACGACATGGCGCTGCCACCGGGCACCTCACGTCTGCAGTGAAGCTGCTGCAGGGGGCTCATCCCACTGCCATGGCTGGGAGCGCAACAAGGCTGCCCAATCCTGATTGAGCACGGGGCTCGGGTTGTCCGAGACGCCGTTCAGCCCCACCAGTGGGGACGTCAGGCTCAGCATCTGGCCGGACACAGGGTGCGGCAGACTCAATGCCAGCGCATGCAACCACAGGCGCTGAGCACCCAGGTGCTGCGCCCACCAGCGGTTGATCGGCCCTTTGCCATGGGTGGCATCGCCAATGATCGGGTGCGCCACATGTTTGAGGTGCCGCCTGATCTGGTGCCTCCGCCCAGTCTCAGGCCAAGCTTCGACCAGTGACGCCCGGGTTGTCGGGTATCGATCGACCGGGATGGGCAGGGACAGCGTTGCCAGACGTCTGAACGCGGTCAACGCTGGCTGAGCAGGGGCGTCTTCTGGCGCGTCATCGGGTTTGAGCGCATGGTCAACCGACCATTGCCGCGGCGTCCACCCTCGCACCATGGCGATGTAACGCTTGCTGACCTGCCGTGTCTCAAACATGGCGGTCAACGCCCTGGCTGCGATGGGATTCAAGCCCATCACCAGCACGCCAGATGTCCCTTTGTCGAGGCGATGAACCGGAAACACATGCTGACCCAGCTGGTCCCGCAAGGTCTGAACGACAAACCGCGTCTCGTGGGCATCCAAGCCGGTGCGGTGCACCAGCCAACCGGCGGGCTTGTGCACGGCCACGAGGTGTTCGTCACGCCATAGAACCGGCAAGCGCGGCTGCATGGTATCGATCATGGTCGGGGCAACATCCAATGCTGCTCGCAGTCACCGTCATCGCACTTCTCGCACACCCATCGCCATCGGGGGCGCCCGGCCTGCGCGGCACGCCGCTGTTCCAGCGTCACGGCATGGCGGATGGCATCTGCAGCCAGGTTCAAGTCCGCATCCGTCACATCATGGAGAGACATGAATGGGGTTCCCTGCTGAATCAGGGTATGCCGCAGGTCATCAAGGGCATCAGCGCCCTCCCCCAAGCCCGATTCGAGCAACAACACCAGCAACACCTCACTCGGCAATGAAGCTGGCCCGAAGGTATTCACGGGGACCACACTCAAGCTGACCATGTCAGAGGGCAGATTCAGCATCTCGTGCAATCTGGCAAGCCCACATGGTGGCGAGACGTTGCCCGGCGCCACCAGCACAACGTGCTTCACTGCGAAGCAGGCGGGGTCGCGCTGGTGACCGACTGCCCTTGCGGCAGCTGGTTGGTCAATTGCACGTAAATTTCATCGGGCTTGACCATGCCGAGCTCCATGCGGGCCTTTTCTTCGACCATCTCCAGGCCTTCCTGCAGGTCTCGGACCTCGGCAGCGAGTTGCTCGTTGTCAGACTCGGCCTGGGCATTCGCTTTTTGCTGTTGCTCCAGCTTGCCCCGCAAACTCATCACCCGCGGCACACCACCCTTGCCAAACCAGAGTTCGGCATGGACAACGGCCAGCAGAGCCACAAGGACGATGGTGACAAGACGCATGAATCGATTATCAACCGAGAAACACTGGCCGATACCCTGTCAGGCAGCAAATCTTGCGTTCAAGGCGCGCGACCGCTGCGCACCTTCACAGCCAACGCCCTCGCCTCGCGCTCGACCGTATCGAGCCGGATGTCCGCCTGATCCAGGAAACCGGGCTGGAACTGTGATGGGTTGGCCCAATAGCGTGACGTGACATCGCATTTCTTGGCCAGCGCCTGCAAACCAAGCCCTTCCAGCTCGAAGCCCAATTCAGCCCAACTGGCGGCCAGTTCGGCTTCGATGTCCACGTGCCGGTGGCCGTCCGCGAGGCCACGTGCATAGGCCGCCGTCTTGCGCGCCAGAACCACCACCTTGTTCACGGCCTGCAGGCTGGCCTCCTGGCGAGCCACACCCGCTCGGCGCAAATTGACGAGCCAGCGCAGTACATGACTGGCCACATCCTTGAGAGACGGCATCACCAGCGGGGGCACGCTCACGATGGCTCCTCAGGCGAACTCTTCGTTGAACAACAGCCGCCAGGCATTGCGATAAGCGACCTGATGCTGCACATCACCCGGCAGGCAACGCAGGAACAGGCGGTGCTTGGCATCGTATTCGTGGATGCGGTTGAGACGATCGCCACCCAGGTCCAGCGCAGACAGAAAGCGATCCGGATGGGCCACGATCAGATCCAGCCACTCTGGCTTGAGCCCACCGCCATCACCCCAGATGCGCGCATGCAACTGCTGGCTGAGCGGGTAACGCGATGTGGCATCACCGAACGCCGTGTCGAACATGAGATGGGGAAAACGCCGGATCAATGACTCGACATAGGTCGCCGAATAGGAGGCGGCACGCTCGATATAGCGCACCTGGGCGAGGTGACACCAGATCACCCTGGCCCTGGGATATTGGGTCAGCATTTTCTCGATAACCGGCAGCAAGGTGTCTTCCACCTCATAGTGAATCTGGAATGCCATGCCGGTACGTTCGCTCAACGCAAACAGCCAGTGGCCGATCGGGCCGTCCAGCGGCACATTCACATCGCGGTCCAGATCCCCTCGCTTGGCCTGGCGCGGAGACGGGTAATGGCGAAACTCGTATTCACCGAGAAGCAGCACACTCCCATCAGCGATGGCTTTTTCCTCACCGGCCTCGAAGGCTTCCGTGGCCTCCATCAAGGCGGGCCCCTGCCCACCGTTGCCCACCGGTATGAATCGATCCGGATAGTGCTGCAGCAAGCGGGTGTTCAGATCTTCATAACGCACGCCACGCTCAAATGCGCCCTGCCCGATGTCTGCCGACAAGGCCATCAGGCCGATCTGGCAGTCATCCATGGCCTTGGCCAGGTCATCCAGATCGAGCTTGCCCGCATTGCAGGAGCTCTCGATGTCGACATAGGGCATGACGCCGCCCGCCAGGATGCGCTGGATGCGCAGGCGGTAGCCCTCTTTCAGCCTGGCCACATCCAGTGCCCCTGCTGCAGGCTGGGCGGCTGCGAGGGCTAACCCACCCAGGGACATGGGCAGCATGGCTGCAACACTCATCAAGGCGCGTCTTGTCAGCATGACATCCCTGCAATCATTCGAGGTCGACACAGCATACAGGCAAAAAAAAGCCGCCCTGTTGACACCAGGACGGCTTCTCTGCACCAGACACGGGGAGCAGCGTCCCCGCGTAGCTGCGCTGCATCAGCGCAGGTTGTAGAAGGCGCTGCGGCCCGGGTACACGGCCACGCCACCCAGATCTTCTTCGATACGCAGGAGCTGGTTGTACTTGCTCATGCGGTCCGAACGGCTCATCGAGCCGGTCTTGATCTGACCAGCGTTCAGGCCGACGGCGATGTCGGAGATGGTGTTGTCTTCGGTTTCACCCGAGCGGTGCGAGATCACCGCGGTGTAACCGGCGCGCTTGGCCATTTCGATGGCAGCGAATGTTTCGCTCAGGGTGCCGATCTGGTTGATCTTGATGAGGATGGAGTTGGCAATGTTCTTGTCAATGCCTTCCTTCAGGATCTTGGTGTTGGTCACGAACAGGTCGTCACCCACCAGCTGAACCTGCTTGCCCAGACGCTCGGTCAGGTGCGCCCAGCCTTCCCAATCGCCTTCAGCCATGGCGTCTTCGATCGAGATGATGGGGTACTTGTCGCACCAGGTGGCCAGGATGTTGGTCCACTCCTCGGCGGTCAGGGTCAGGCCTTCGCCTTCCAGGTGGTACTTGCCGTCCTTGTAGAACTCGGAGGCAGCGCAGTCCAGGCCCAGGGCGATCTGTTCACCGGCGACATAGCCAGCCTTTTCGATGGCTTCCAGGATCAGCTGGATGGCGGCTTCGTGGCTGGCCACAGAAGGCGCGAAACCGCCTTCGTCGCCCACGGCCGTGGACATGCCCTTGTCATGGATGATCTTCTTCAGCGCGTGGAACACTTCAGCGCCGTAACGCAGCGCTTCGCGGAACGAAGGTGCGCCCACGGGCAGGATCATGAACTCTTGCAGGTCCAGGTTGTTGTTGGCGTGTGCACCGCCGTTGATGACGTTCATCATCGGAACAGGCATCTGCACGGCGCCCATGCCACCGAAGTAACGGTACAGCGGGATGCCAGCTTCTTCAGCAGCAGCACGAGCCACAGCCATGGACACGGCCAGGATGGCGTTGGCACCCAGGCGGCCCTTGTTGTCGGTGCCGTCGAGTTCGATCAAGGTCTTGTCCAGGAAGGCTTGCTCGGAAGCATCCAGGCCCAGCACGGCTTCGGCGATCTCGGTGTTGATGTGCTCAACGGCCTTCAGCACGCCCTTGCCCAGGTAACGGCTCTTGTCGCCATCACGCAGTTCGATCGCTTCACGCGAACCAGTGGAAGCACCAGACGGCACGGCAGCACGGCCCATGACGCCGCTTTCCAGCAGAACGTCGCATTCGACGGTGGGGTTACCGCGGCTGTCAATCACTTCGCGGCCGATGATGTCAACGATGGCGCTCATCAGTTAGTCCTCAAACGGTTTAATGTTGAAAAGAATTCTTCAGGCGATTCAGTTGAAGTTCGACTCGAGGAAGCCGTTCTTCTTGGTGATGCGATCCAGCTCGACCAGCGTGGACAGCAAGGCCTTCATGTGCTTGAGCGGCACGGCGTTGGGGCCGTCCGACAGGGCGCAGGCGGGATCCGGGTGGGTCTCCATGAAGAGACCGGCGACGCCCACGGCCACACCGGCACGTGCCAGCACGGGCACGAACTCGCGCTGACCACCCGAGGAGGTGCCCTGCCCGCCCGGCAATTGCACCGAGTGGGTCACGTCGAACACCACCGGGGCATTGGTTTCCCGCATGATCGCCAGCGAGCGCATGTCGGACACCAGGTTGTTGTAGCCAAAGCTGGCCCCACGCTCGCAGGCCATGAAGTTGTCGTCGTTCAGACCGGCAGCACGTGCAGCAGCACGGGCCTTGTCGATGACGTTCTTCATGTCGCCAGGGGCCAGGAACTGCCCCTTCTTGATGTTCACGGGCTTGCCACACTGGGCAACCGCGTGGATGAAGTCGGTCTGGCGGCACAGGAAAGCAGGCGTCTGCAGCACATCGACCACGGCCGCTACAGCCGGGATCTCGGCCTCCGAGTGGACGTCCGTCAGGATGGGGACATTCAGCTCGCGCTTCACCTTGGCCAGGATCTCCAGCCCCTTTTCCATGCCAGGGCCACGGAAGGAGGTACCGGAAGACCGGTTGGCCTTGTCGTAGCTCGACTTGAAGATGAAAGGAATGCCCAACTCGCTCGTGATTTCCTTGAGCGTACCGGCGGTGTCCATCTGCAGTTGTTCCGACTCGACCACGCAGGGGCCGGCAATCAGGAAGAACGGGTGCTCAAGACCAACGTCGAATCCACAGAGTTTCATAGATCAGGCTTCCTTGGTTGCAGCCTGGTGGTCCAGGGCAGCCTTGATGTAAGCAGTGAACAGCGGATGGCCATCCCACGGCGTCGACTTGAACTCGGGGTGGAACTGCACACCAACGTACCAAGGGTGAACCGTCTTGGGCAACTCGATCATCTCGGTGAGCTTTTCACGCTGGGTGATGGCCGAGATGACCAGACCGGCTTGTTGCAGCTTGTCGAGGTAACGCTCGTTGGCTTCGTAGCGGTGACGGTGACGCTCGGTCACAACCGGGCCATAGATGTCATGGGCAATGGTGCCGGGCTTCACGTCGGAGCTCTGAGCACCCAGGCGCATCGTGCCACCCAGGTCGGACGAGGCGTCGCGCTTTTGCACGGTGCCATCGGCGTCCAGCCACTCGTCGATCAGCGCGATCACCGGGTGCGGGCAACCGGGCTCGAACTCGGTCGAGTTGGCATCGGTCAGGCCAGCCTTGTGGCGTGCGTATTCGATGGTGGCCACCTGCATACCCAGGCAGATGCCCAGGTAGGGAATGCCGTTTTCACGCGCGAACTGCGCAGCACAGATCTTGCCTTCCACGCCACGCTTGCCGAAGCCGCCCGGCACCAGGATGGCGTCGAACTGTGCAAGCGACGAGACGGTTTCGGGCGTCAGTGTTTCGGAATCCACATAGCTGATGTCCACGCGGACATGGTTGTGGATGCCGGCGTGACGCAGGGCTTCGTTGAGCGACTTGTACGAATCCGACAGGTCGGTGTACTTGCCGCACATGGCGATGCGCACCGTGCCCTTCGGGTGTTCGACCTCATAGACCAGCTTGTCCCAGCGCGACAGGTCGGCTGGTTTGGTCTGCAGTTGCAGCTTGGCGCAGATCAGATCGTCCAGGCCTTGCTCGTGCAGCATGCGTGGCACCTTGTAAATGGTGTCGGCATCCCACACGGAGATCACACCAGAAGATGACACGTTAGTGAACAAAGAGATCTTTTCGGCCTCGTCTTCCGGGATGCGGCGGTCAGCACGGCACAGCAGCGCATCGGGCTGGATACCGATTTCGCGCAGCTTCTGCACCGTGTGCTGGGTCGGCTTGGTCTTCAACTCGCCAGCGGCCGCAATGAACGGCACATAGGTCAGGTGCACGAAGGCCGCGTTGCCGGCGCCCTGCTTCAGGCTCATCTGACGCACGGCTTCCAGGAAGGGCAGCGACTCGATGTCACCAACCGTGCCACCGATTTCCACGATCGCCACATCCACAGCCTCAGGCGTACCGACACCGGCGCCACGGCGGATGAAGTCCTGGATTTCGTTGGTGATGTGCGGGATGACCTGAACCGTCTTGCCCAGGTAATCACCACGGCGCTCCTTCTCGAGCACGCTCTTGTAGATCTGGCCGGTGGTGAAGTTGTTGGTGCGCTTCATCCGGGTGGTGATGAAACGCTCGTAGTGGCCCAGGTCCAGATCGGTTTCGGCACCATCGTCGGTGACGAACACTTCGCCGTGCTGGAAGGGAGACATCGTGCCCGGATCAACGTTGATGTACGGATCCAGCTTGATGAGGGTGACATTCAGGCCACGCGATTCGAGAATGGCAGCCAGAGACGCGGCGGAGATGCCCTTACCGAGAGAGGACACCACCCCGCCGGTGACGAAGACAAACTTGGTCATTGCGCGGTTGCGTTGGCGGTTCACGCCGGACGCTGCGTTGGTAAAGCGGCATTATAGGCGGAGCGCAGGGATGCCACTGGCGCAAAATGTCCGAAAACAGCGCAAACATGATGAACGACAGACTGACTTACCGCGACGACGCGCCACTTGATGTCGATACGGTCATCGCACTTTACAAACGCACCAGCCTGGGCGAGCGACGCCCTGTGGATCGGCCTGATGTGTTCCAGTGCATGCTGGACAACGCCAACTTGATCGTGACTGCGTGGGACGGCCATCAATTGGTGGGCATTGCACGCACCATGACGGATTTCAGCTATGCGGCGTACCTGTCGGATCTGGCCGTCGACGAGGCATACCAGAAACAGGGCATTGGCCGACGCCTCATTGATGAGACACGCCAGCGTCTCTGGCCTGAGTGCATGCTGATCCTGCTCGCCGCCCCCGCCGCCAACGACTACTACCCGAAGATCGGATTCGAGCCCCACCCGCGCGCATGGACGATCGGCGGGCGGAAGAAAAAACCCTCAGCGGGCTGATCAGGCGTCAGGGCCGGCGATCCGCACCAGCGGGTTCATGGCCTGATGCTGGCGTGGTGCCGTGTTGGGCTGCAGATCACCCTCGGCGTGTCCCCAGGTCGGCTCGGGAATCGAGTCGAACACATCGCGCAGACGCTGCCCCCAGCTGCTGCGGATCATGCGGAAGTAGGCATTGCTGTCATCGATGTTGATCAGCTTGTCCACCTTCAGCGTGTCAGCCTCGTAGACCATCAGATCCAGCGGCAGCCCGACCGACAGGTTCGACTTCAGGGTCGAGTCCATCGAGATCAGGGCGCACTTGGCGGCTTCCTGCAGCGGCGTATTCGGCGTGACCACGCGGTCGATCACGGGCTTGCCGTACTTCGACTCACCAATCTGGAAGTAGCAGACCCCATCAATGCCCGCTTCGACGAAGTTGCCGGCGGCATAGATGTTGAACAGGCGCATGGTCTCGCCCTTGATCTGTCCACCCAGAATCAGGCTGCAGTTGAAGTCGATGCCATGCTTCTTGAGCGCATCGGCGTCACGCGCGTGAACCTTGCGCACGGCACTGCCCACGATGCGGGCACAGTCGAACATGCTGCGGGCGTTCCAGATGGTGATTTCTTCGCCATCCGGCCCCTCGATGGATTCGTGGCCGAGCAACTGCTTGACCGCCTGGGTGATGGCCAGATTGCCCGCCGACAGCAACACCATGACCCGGTCACCGGGCTTTTCATACACCGTCATCTTGCGGAAGGTGCTGATCTGGTCCATGCCAGCATTGGTTCGTGAATCAGACAGGAAAACCAGGCCGGCATTGAGGCGCATGGCCACGCAGTAGGTCATGATGAAATCACCGTTTTGAGTCGATACAAGGCATCCAGGGCCTCGCGTGGGGTCAAGGTATCAGGATCGATGCTGGCCAGCAAGCTCAGCGTCTCAGCCTCTGCATCCGTCATGGCGGGGCCCGAAGCCGATGGCATGTCGACACCTGCCGAGGCGGGCAGCACGACATCAGCATGCTCGGCCGCAGCAAACAGGTCGATCTGGTCTTCGGCGTGCCGCTGTTGGGCTTCCAGCGCCTCCAGCGTGGCGCGAGCCTGACGGATGATGGGGTGTGGCATGCCGGCCAGTCGGGCCACCTGCACACCATAGCTGCGACTGGCGGGGCCAGGCTGCAACTCGTGCAGGAAGACGATGTCGTCACCCGACTCGGCCACCCCCACATGCACATTGAGTGCGCGGGGGTGTTTTTCGGGCAAGGCTGTCAGCTCGAAATAGTGGGTCGCAAACAGGGTGAAGGCCTTGTTGCGGTCATGCAGATGGCTGGCAATGGCACCGGCCAGAGCCAAGCCATCGAAGGTCGACGTGCCCCGCCCGATTTCATCCATCAGGACCAGCGAATGCTCGCTTGCACCGTGCACGATGGAAGCCGCCTCGGTCATCTCCATCATGAAGGTCGACTGCGCATTGGCCAGGTCATCAGCCGCTCCGATGCGGGTGTGGATGGCATCGATCGGCCCCAGTCGACAGGATGCAGCCGGCACAAAAGAGCCCATGGCCGCCAGCAACACGATCAGGGCCACCTGGCGCATGAAGGTCGACTTACCGCCCATGTTCGGGCCGGTGATGACCAGCATGCGGTGATTGGCATCCAGCCGGCAGTCGTTGGGCATGAACGCGGTGCCGGAGGTTTCCAGCAAGCGCGCCTCGACCACCGGGTGACGCCCCTTTTCAATGTCGATGCAGGGATGGTTGACGAACTCCGGGCGTACCCAGCCCAGCGTGGAGGCGCGCTCGGCCAGGGCGGCCAGGGCGTCCAGCGAAGCCAGGGCTCGCGCCAGGGCACTCAAGGCAGACAGATGCGGCTGCAACACATCGATCAGTTGCTCGTAGAGCCACTTCTCACGCGCCAGCGAACGCTCTTGCGCCGACAAGGCCTTGTCTTCAAACGCCTTCAACTCGGGCGTGATGAAGCGCTCGGCGTTTTTCAGAGTCTGGCGACGCTGGTAGTCCATGGGGACCTTGTCGACCTGGCCCGCAGAGACCTCGATGTAGAACCCGTGCACCTTGTTGAATTGAACCCGCAGGTTGCTGATGCCTGTGCGGGTTCGCTCACGCGCCTCCAGGTCGAGCAGGAAGGCGTCGCAGTTCTGCGCAATGCCACGCAACTCATCCAGGTCTGCATCAAAGCCCGTGGCGATGACGCCACCGTCGCGCAGCAGCACCGCCGGCGTTTCAGCCAAGGTTTGCTGCAGGCGCAGCGCGATGTCCGCGTCGGGCTGCAGCGCCGCATGCAAACGCTCCAGCAGCGGGCAGGCCTGGTCAGTTGACCGGGCGCCTGGCACGCTCAGGCGCAGCGTTGGCAGCCCCAGCAAGGTATCGCGCAGCCCTGCGAGCTCACGCGGACGAACCTGACGCAGGGCGATGCGGGCCGTGATGCGCTCGACATCACTGAGGTTGCGCAGGGCTTCACGCAAAGCGTCAAAACCCTGCTCTGGCGACGGAGGTTGCAGCAGGTTGATGAGCGCATCGTGGCGCTCGGATGCCAGACGTCGGTCGCGCGGCGGATGGGTGACCCACTGGCGCAGCGTGCGGCTGCCCATGCCGGTGCGACAGGTGTCCAGCAGCGACAGCAAGGTTGGCGCATCTTCGCCGCGCAGGGTTTGCGTCAGCTCCAGATTGCGCATGGTGGCCGGCGGCAACTCCAGCAGGTCGCTTGAGCGCGGCACATCCAGACTGGCCACGTGCGACAGCGCCCTGCCCTGCGTGTGTTCGGCGTACGTCAGCAAGGCCGCTGCAGCCGCATGGCCGAGGGTCAGATCCTGGGCGTTGAAGCCCTGCAGACCGGCCACCCCAAGTTGCTCGCACAGCTTGCGCTGCCCAAGGCCACCATCGAACTGCCAGCTCGGGCGCGACGTGAGCGCCGTGCGAGACAGGCCCAGGGCTTGTTGCAAACCCGCCGGGGCCTTGTCCCGATCAAAGAGCACTTCTGCCGGCTGCAGACGCGCCAGCCAGCCCGGCAGCTCGCGCTCTGCACACTCACTCAAGCCCAGCCGCCCACTGGACAAACCCAGCCAGGCCAGGCCACAACGGCCGGGCGCATCGGCGCGACCGCGCTTTTCCACCACAACGGCCAGCAGCAAGGCATCTGCCCGCTCGGACAGCAATTCCGAATCGGTCAGCGTACCCGGGGTGACCACCCGCACGACCTTGCGCTCGACCGGGCCCTTGCTGGCGCCCACCTCACCCACCTGCTCGCAAATCGCCACGGACTCGCCAAGGCGAATGAGCTTGGCCAGGTAGGTTTCGACGGCGTGAACAGGCACGCCAGCCATCACCACGGGCTCCCCGGCCGATTGGCCACGGGTGGTCAATGTGATGTCGATCAGGCGGTTGGCCTTGCGCGCATCGTCGAAGAACAGCTCGTAAAAATCCCCCATGCGGTAGAACACCAGGGTATCCGGGTGCTCATGCTTGATGCGCAGGTACTGCTGCATCATGGGGGTGTGCGCACTGAGATCAGGAGCGGCTTGCTCCTTGATGGGCTGCGTCATGTGGAAAACAGGCGCGGGGCGCCGGGTTCAGTGATCAGAACGGGGCGTCGCCACCACGCGGGGTGACCTTGATGCGGGTGCGAGTCGGCTTGGGCTGACCCTCGTCGGCTGCAGCAGCCTTGCTCAATGCCGCTTCCGGCGTTTCGCCGTCGGCATCGGTCTGCTCTGCAGCTTCGGCAGCCAACTGTTCAGGCATGGTGCTGTACTGCGTCAAGGTCTTGACCAGTTGACCGTAGATACGCGGCGAGCCCGCCACCAGTTCGCGGCGATACAGGAAGTCAGCCTCACCCGTGAAGTTGCCCACCAGGCCACCGGCCTCAGTGATGATCAGCGAGCCTGCGGCGACATCCCAAGGGCTCAAGCCGGTCTCGAAGAAGCCGTCATAGAAACCGGCGGCCACGTAGCAGAGGTCCAGCGAGGCGGCACCCGGGCGACGCACGCCGGCGCATTGCACCATCACTTCTTCGAACATCTTCATGTAGCGCTGGAAGTTGTCGCCCTTGCGGAAAGGGAAGCCCGTGCCGATCAGGGCTTCGAGCATGCGCGAACGCTTGGACACGCGGATGCGGCGGTCGTTCATGTAGGCGCCGCGGCCCTTCGATGCATAGAACAGGTCATTGCGGCTGGGGTCATACACCACAGCCTGCTGCACCTGACCGCGGAAAGCCAGAGCAATCGACACGGCATAGACCGGGAAGCCATGGATGAAATTGGTGGTGCCGTCGAGAGGATCGATGATCCAGACGAAGTCGCTGTCTTTGGCGCCCTGGGTGTTGCCCGACTCTTCGGCCAGGATGCCGTGCCCTGGATAGGCTTCCAGGATGGTCGAGATGATCGCGTCTTCTGCTGCCTGGTCTACTTCGGTCACGAAATCATTGTGCGACTTGGCCGTGATGGTCAGGCGCTCCACATCGAGCGATGCCCGGTTGATGATCGCTCCAGCTGCGCGGGCAGCCTTGATGGCGATATTGAGCATGGGATGCAGGGCTTGGGACATGACTAGACCTTGGGAACGTCAGATGGGACGGACAAATGGCACTGGATGGCACAAAGAGGCACTTGTACACCAACACCGGCGGCCAGACGGACGCAAACCGGCTCGGAACAAGCAAAAAGACGCGCAACGATGACCAAAGAGCGAGGAGAATTGCGGATTCTATCCATTTCGGCTGAATCTCTCAAGCGCATGAAGGATTTAGCGGACATTGTTGAAGTCATGACGACCGTTGATGCCATCACGCCCGACCCCACACGTTTCATCCTGATTGGCACCAGCCACCCTGGCAATGTCGGCTCGACAGCACGCGCCATGAAGGTCATGGGTTTTTCGGATCTGGTGTTGGTGCGCCCGCGTTTTGCAGATGTGCTGAGCCAGGAGGAGACCGTGGCCATGGCCAGTGGTGCCGCCGATATCCTGACCCGTGCCCGCATCGTCGACACGCTCGAAGAGGCACTTGATGGCATCACCTACGCCATTGGCACGGCCATGACGCCGCGCGACTTTGGCCCCCCTACCCTGACGCCCCGCAGCGGCTTCGCAGCCCTCGCTGAGCACGCGCCTCGCCATCGTGTCGGCCTGGTCTTTGGCAGCGAACGCTATGGCATGGCCAATGAAGATGTGTACCGATGCCATGCAGTGATGAGCATCCCCACCAACCCTGGGTATGGATCGCTGAACCTGTCCCAGGCCGTGCAGTTGCTGGCCTACGAGTGGCGCCAGGCCCTGGGAGGTTTCACGGTGGAGGCCCGCACGGCCGAACCGGATCTGGCCGATGGCGGCGCCGTGCAGGGTCTGCTGTCACACTGGGAAAAGGCACTGATCCACCTGGGTTTCCTGGACCCCAGTGCGCCCAAGAAGCTGATGCCACGACTCAACCAGTTGTTCAACCGGGCGCAACTCCGGCAGGAAGAAATCCACATCCTGCGCGGCGTGGCCAAGCACATGCTGGAAGCGACACCTCGCCACCCCAACCCAAGTGCTGCCGCACCGACAGACGGGTCTTTGCCTGACCGGTAAACTCGGGCACCCAAGACAACAATAAATAGAGACACCGCCCATGTTCTTCGCCCGTCTGAGAGAAGACATCCGCTGCATCCTTGAACGTGATCCTGCCGCCCGCTCGGCCTGGGAGGTCCTCACCTGTTATCCCGGCCTGCATGCCCTTTCGATGCACCGGGCCGCTTACTGGTGCTGGACACATGGCTTGAAATGGCTGGGTCGCTGGATCTCTCACTGGGCTCGGTTTCTCACCGGCATTGAAATTCACCCGGGCGCACAAATCGGCCGACGCGTATTCATTGATCACGGCATGGGTGTCGTCATTGGCGAGACGGCCGAGATCGGCGACGACTGCACGATCTACCAGGGCGTCACCCTGGGCGGCACCTCGCTGACCAAAGGCTCGAAGCGCCACCCCACGCTCGGCAAGGGTGTCATCGTTGGCGCGAACGCGCAGGTGCTGGGCGGCTTCACGGTGGGAGACGGTGCCCGTGTTGGTTCAAACGCGGTGGTCACCAAGCCGGTTCCAGATGGCGCCACGGCGGTAGGCAACCCCGCCCGCATCATCGTCGCCAAGAAAACGGTGATGGATGAAAAGCAGGCGGAACGGGAAGCGGTGGCCGCCCGCATGGGGTTCTCTGCCTATGGTGTCACCGAAGGCGATGACCCACTGGCCCAGGCTCTGCGCGGTCTGATCGACAACGCATCGACCCACGAGCATCAGATCACATTGATCTGGCAGGCCATTGAAAAGCTGGCCAATGCCGCCAACAGCGACGACGCCCGCGGCTGCATGCCTTGCGACGCACGCAAGACCGAAGACTTCGACGCCGAAGGCATGAACCAGTTGGTCAAGTGAGGATCGCGGCACCTGGGCGTGCCACACAAGACAAAGGGCCCCTCGGGGCCCTTTTCACTGGCTGGCTGACAACATCAGCTCAACCCAGCAGGTAGCCGCCATCCACATTCAGGCAGGTGCCCGTGGTGTAGCTCGCTGCATCGCTGGCCAGGTACAGCGCTGCGCCGGCCATTTCAGACGGATCGGCCACACGGTTCATCGGTGTATGCGCCATCACCATCTTCAAAATGGCGTCGTTGGTGGTCAACGCTGATGCGAACTTCGTGTCGGTGGCGCCCGGCAGGATGGCGTTCACACGCACCTTCATCGGTGCACACTCCTTGGCGAAGGCGTGCGTCATGGAGATCACGGCCGCCTTGGTGATGGAGTAGATGCCCTGCGCCATGCCAGGAATGACGCCGTTGACCGAAGCGATGTTGATGATCGAACCCCCACCATTCTTGGCCATCAGCTTGGCACCCTTGGAGCACATGAAGAAGTAGCCACGGATGTTGACATCCACGGTCTTCTGGAAGGCCGACAGGTCGGTGTCGGTGATGTGCCCGAAGTAAGGGTTGGTGGCAGCGTTGTTGACCAGGATGTCCAGGCGACCGAACTGCTGCTCGACCGCGGCAAACACGGCATCGATCTGCTCCATCTCACCCACATGGCAGGCCAGCACGGAGGCCTTGCCACCCGCTTCGCGGATCGATGCAGCCACTGCCTCACACGGCTCGGCCTTGCGGCTGGAAATAATCACATGGGCACCATGGAGCGCCAGCAGGCGGGCAATGGCTTCACCAATGCCACGGCTTGAGCCGGTTACCAGGGCGACCTTGCCGGTCAGGTCAAACGTCGAAGCTGCAGTCGAAGTCATCAAACATCCTTACTCAAAAACGATCACAGAGCCGAGCGCGCGATGGTCTCTTCGCAGCGCTTGCCCAGGTAGTTCACAAAGAAGCCGAACGAAGCAAAGGCCGGGTTTTTCGCGTTGCCCTCGCTGTAGCGCTTGTAGATCTGCTGGGCGATGCCTGCCAGACGGAACAGGCCGTAGACGATGTAGAAGTCGAAATTGGCCACACTCAGCCCGGTGCGTTCGCCGTAATAGGCGATCACCTCGTCACGGGTCAGCATGCCGGGGGCATTGGTGGGCTGACGGCGGCTTTGCTGGAAGACCGGATCATCATCGGCCTGCACCCAGTAGGCCAGCGAACTGCCCAGATCCATGAGGGGGTCACCCAGGGTGGCCATTTCCCAATCCAGCACACCGATCACATGGGTCGGGTCGGCAGGGTTCAGTACCACGTTGTCGAAACGGAAATCGTTGTGAATCAGCCTGATGGCGACTTCACCCTGCGGCTGCTTGGCTGCCAGCCAGGCCATCACGGACTCCATGTCCGGCACGTCCTGCGTGCGCGCTGCACGGTAGCGCTTCGTCCAGCCTTCAATCTGGCGTGCGACATAGCCTTCGCCCTTGCCCAGGTTGTCGAGGCCACAGGTCTTGGGGTCCACCATGTGCAGGGCAATCAGCTTGTCGAGCACATTCAGGCACAGCTGGCGGGTCTTGTCCGCATCCAGACCGAGCTCAGGTGGCAGATCACGGCGCGGGATGGCGCCATCGAGACGCTCCATCACGTAGAAAGGCGCGCCGATCACCTCTTCGTCTTCGCAGATGGCATAGACCTGCGGCACCCATGGGTAGACCGGCAGCAACGCCTTCATGATGTGCGCCTCGCGGGCCATGTCGTGTTGCGACTTGGCAATGTGACCCAGCGGCGGACGGCGCAGGATCATGTCTTGTGAAGGAAAGCGCAGCAGATAGGTCAGGTTGGAAGCACCACCAGAAAACTGATACACCTCAGGCACCGTATCAGCCAGCAGGCCCTGCCCCTTCAGGTAATGGGCCACAGCCACGGCATCCAGTTCTTCACCCTTGCGAACCGGGCCGGCGCCTTCAACGGGAGCGAGTTGTTGCGTCATGAACGTCGTTTCCTTTTCTGTATGGGTAAGCGCATCCCGAGGCCATCTGGCCTCTGAACAGCGGCGAGTGTAGAAAAGCCTTCAGCAATGAATCAAATGAATTGTTTGAATTCTTTTATATTCTCACCATGAATTTGAGCAAGCTTGATCTCAATCTATTTCTGGTGTTTGACACCATCTACCACGAGGCCTCGCTGACGCAAGCCGCACTCAAGCTGAACCTGAGTCAGCCAGCTGTCAGCCACGCCCTGGCGCGCCTGCGTGACCACCTCGGCGACCCCCTGTTTACGCGGGAAGGGCGTCGCATGGTGCCCACAGCCTACGCCCGCACACTGGCCCCATCCGTGCGCAGCGCACTCAACAGCCTGCAAAGCGGCCTCAAAGGCCCAACAGACTTTGCGCCAGAACAGGCAGAGCGCAGCTTCGTGATTGGCATGTCGGATGTGGTGGAAGCGATGATCCTGCCCGGCCTGCTGGCCAATTTGCAGCGCAGCGCCCCCAAGGTCACCGTCACCAGCATCCGGATGGAACGACATGAGATGGCGGCCAGCCTGCGCGGGAACCGGGTTGACCTGGTGCTCGATGTGGCACTGCCCGTCGAGGCAGATATTCAGCACACGCGCCTGATGCTGGAGCGCCTCGTGGTGGTGGCCCGTCACGGGCACCCCCAGCTGGAAGCCGGGCCGCTCACGTTGCCGGCCTACCTGGATGCCAACCACATTCTGGTGTCATCCCGCCGCAAGGGGCTGGGTCTGGAAGACTTCGAACTCAGTCGCCTGGGCATGCGGCGACGGGTGGGTCTGCGCTGCCACCATTACTTTGCGGCTTGCCGCGTGGTCAGCCAGACAGATCTGCTGCTGACGATCCCGGAGTACTACGCCCGCATGCTGCAAAAGCAACTGGGCTTGCGCATCGAACCGTTTCCGATCAGCAGCCCGCCGGAGCTGGATGTTCACCTCTACTGGCACGCCAGCGCCGACGCAGACCCCACCAATGTGTGGCTGCGTCAACAGGTTGCGCAGGCCATCATTGACGCCGCACAACCAGCCTGAAGGCATTCAGGCCTGCACAACGCGCTGCGCCGACTTGGGACGGAAGGCAGCGCACACCACGCCGTCCGTTTCGATGTAAGGGCCGCCAATCAGGTCGATGCAATACGGCACCGCTGCAAAGATGCCCGGCACGATCGAGCGCCCTTCAGCATCACGCAGTCCTTCCAGCGTCTCGGCAATCGACTTCGGTTGCCCGGGCAAATTCAGAATCAGCGATTGCTTGCGGATCACGGCGGTCTGGCGAGAGAGGATCGCCGTCGGCACGAAACGCAGGCTGATCTGGCGCATTTGCTCACCAAAGCCCGGCATTTCCTTGTCTGCCACGTCCAGGGTCGCCTCGGGCGTGACATCACGGGGCGACGGGCCAGTTCCACCGGTGGTCAGCACCAGGTGGCAACCTTGCTCGTCCACCAGTTCACGCAAGGTGGCTGCAATGCCGTCTCGCTCATCCGGAATCAGCCTGGGCACCCACTCGATGGGGTTGCGAACCGCACGCCCCAGCCAGCTCTGCAGGGCTGGCAGACCTTTGTCTTCATACACACCCGTGCTGGCGCGATCCGAAATCGACACCACACCAATCTGAACGGTTTCCAGCTCCGTGCTCATGCCTCGTCCTCGTCGCCGTCTTCCATGCCCTCGTGGTCGTCCTCCTCGGGCCCTTCAATGTGCTGTTTGACGAACTGGAACAACTCGCGAAAGCCGCGTCCACTGCGCTTTTCGGGCTCGGCAGCGGCGTCCTTGCGCGCATTGCGAATCAATGCACGCAAGGCCTGGATGTCGGTGCCAGGGAAATCGCCGATCCAGCGCGTCAGGGCATCGTCACTGGCAATCAGCTCGGCGCGCCAGCGCTCGGCGTCGTGCAATGCCAGGGCGTTGCGTGCATGCCCCAGCTCGAACGCTGCAATCGCGTCCTTGATGGGCTGTGGGTCGGCACTGCGCATGAGCTTGCCGATGTACTGCATCTGGCGGCGGCGCCCTTCGTGGGATTTGGTCCGGCGGTAGGCATCCAGCGCTTCACGCAGCAGTTCTGGCATCTCAATGGCGTCGACGCGGCTCTTGGGCATCGTCACCAGCGTCTGGCCCATGGACTGCAATTCGTGGCTGTCACGCTTGCGTTGGGACTTGCTGGGACGGCTGTAACCGTTCGCGTCGACTTCATCGTCGGGGTGAGTATTCTGGTCGTGATTCATGTCCTCGCTATGATACGAGTTCGCACCTCCTCTTTTGTCTTCATCGACGCGACACGCATCAATGGCCGCCAACAAATCCTCCAAGTCGACATCCGCCTCTGCCAACCACGGTTTCGCGCACACGCAGGAGCAGTTTCAGCAACTGATCGAAGACACCCTGCATCTGGCCCGCAAGCTCGGCGCCACCGATGCGGCGGCCGAAGTATCCGAGGGCATGGGCCTGTCGGTGTCGGTGCGCAAACAGAAGCTGGAAAACGTCGAGCGCAACCGCGACAAATCGATCGGCGTGTCGGTGTACATCGGCCAACGCCGCGGCAATGCCAGCACCTCCGACTTTTCTCCCGCCGCACTGGAGCAGACCGTGCGCGCGGCCTACGACATCGCCCGCTACACGGCGGAAGACCCCGCAGCCGGCCTGCCTGAAGTCGAAGACCTGGCGCTGGGCCGTGCCGCCCGCAAAGACCTGGACCTCTTCCACCCCTGGCACATTGACGCAGGCGATGCCGCGGAACTCGCCCGCCGCTGCGAAGCGGCCGCCCTCGGAGTCGATCGCCGCATCACCAACTCGGAAGGCGCCTCCGTTTCGGCACAACAGTCCCACTTTTTTGCAGGCAATACCCGCGGCTTCCGTGGCGGCTACGCCTCATCCCGCCACTCCCTGTCGGTCTCACCCATTGCCGGGCGTGGCAACGACATGCAGCGTGACTTCTGGTATTCGTCAGAGCGATCAGCCAAGGACCTGTCCAAGCCAGAGGCCATCGGTCGCTATGCCGCCGAACGGGCCCTCGCACGTCTGAAGGCCCGCAAGATCGCCACCTGCGAAGTGCCCGTGCTGTTCGAGTCGCCCCTGGCGGCCGGCCTGCTTGGCGCTTATGTGCAAGCCACCAGCGGCGGCGCACTCTACCGCAAAGCCACCTTCCTGCACGACAGCCTGGGCCAGCAGGTACTGCCCACACACATCAACATCGTTGAAGACCCCCATATCCTCAAAGGCAAGGGCAGCGCGCCCTTTGACGATGAGGGCGTGGTCACCCGCAAGCGCAAGGTCGTGAAAAATGGCGTGGTGCAGGGCTATTTCCTGTCCAGCTACTCTGCCCGCAAGTTGGGCATGCAGACGACCGGGCACGCCGGCGGCTCACAGAATCTGGTGTTGCAAAGCCGCCTGACCAACCCGAAGGACAACCTCAAGGCCATGCTCAAGAAGCTGCACTGCGGCCTCTTCGTGACGGAGTTGATGGGCCAGGGCGTCAACTACGTGACGGGCGACTACTCCCGCGGTGCGGCCGGCTACTGGGTGGAAAACGGCGAGATCGTCTTCCCCGTGGAAGAGATCACCATCGCCAGCAACCTGAAGAACATGTTCCAGCAGATCGTGGCCGTGGGCGCCGACGAGTACACCTATGGCAGCAAGACGGTCGGCTCGATCCTGATCGAGGACATGAAGATCGCCGGCCACTGAGCTCGGCGATCTGCTTCGACTCAGTTGTCCAGGGCCAGTGCCTGCATGTACAACTTGGTCGAACGTGCACCACTGCGGCAGAACATCAGCAAGGGGCGCGGCAGCTCCTTGAGCAAGGCTGCGCATTGGGCGATCTCTTCGGGCGACTGGTAGCCGCCCTGCACGGGCAGGTGGGCGTAAGCCAGGCCTGCCGCACGCGCTGCTGCCTCAATGGCGGCGCTGGTCGGCTGATCCGGACCACCTTCGGCATCAGGCCGGTTGTTGATGACGGCCTTGAACCCTGCTTCGGCGGCCGCTGCCATCGCTTCCGGGGTCAGTTGCGGTGCGGCATACACGTCAGGGGCGATGGGCTGCAAGGTGATGTTGCTCATGATCGAGTCATTTTCCGAATAAACACAATGGGTGCTAGCCTAGCAGTTCGCAGGGGCACGGCATCGCAATACCCCTGCCCACCACATATCAGCCAGCCAGGGCTGCCTTGACGGCGGCAGACACCTGCCCCATGTCGGCCTTCCCAGCCAGACGCTGCTTGACCACGCCCATCACCTTGCCCATGTCGCCAGGGCCGGTTGCACCCATCTCGGTCACGATGGCCTTGACGGCGTCAGCCACCTCTTCGGCACTCATCCGCTGAGGCAGATACACCTCCAGGATGGCCATCTCGCTCTTTTCCTTGTCAGCGAGGTCAGCTCGGCCACCCGCCTCGTACTGTTGGGCAGCGTCCTTGCGTTGCTTGATCAGTTTGTCGACGATGCTGACGATCATGGCGTCATCGAGTTCCACACGCTCATCGACTTCCTTTTGCTTCATGGCTGCCAGCAGCATGCGGATCGTGCCCAGGCGCTCGGCTTCCTTGGCGCGCATGGCGTTCTTCATGTCATCGGTGATGCGTTCTTTGAGGCTCATGGTGACTCCAGTGATGGGTGCAAAAGAGATTTACAAAAGACAAAGCCCGCTTGGGCGTCCCCGCGCGGGCTTGTTGTCAGTTTCAGGCCGGGGCTTGCGCCGCACCGGCTGGAACAAAGAAGCTGATCAGTACAGCTTCTTGGGCAGCTGCATGCTGCGCACGCGCTTGTAGTGACGCTTGACGGCAGCGGCCTTCTTGCGCTTGCGCTCAGAAGTCGGCTTTTCATAGAACTCGCGGGCGCGCAGTTCGGTCAGCAGACCCAGCTTTTCGATGGTGCGCTTGAAGCGGCGCAGGGCCACGTCAAACGGTTCATTTTCCTTGACACGGATGGTCGTCATGTACGGTTCACTTTCTGTATGAATGCATTCACTGGGTCGATGACACTTGACGTGCCTTGCGCATGCTGCCGGTTGCAGACCACCCGGGCCAGGGCCCGTTCCCGGTTTCCGCGGAGGAAACGGGCATTGCCCCACGAGGTGTACCGCCTGCGCGCATGCATCAATCGGTCAGATGTTTTGGCATCAAACTCGAATTGACCCACCAACAAAGCCTGCGATTCTACCCCGATTTTCAGTGTTATTCCAGAGAAATGCCTTGCTCAACTGCCAATTTCGCGCGATAAGCGGCATCAGGCAGCACTGGATCGGTCTTTTCGGGTGGCAATTGAGCCAGCAATTCGGCCAATGGCTCCAGCACAAACGCCCGCTGGTTCATGCGCGGATGAGGCAAAGACAGAGCCGGCGTATCGCGCTCGGCTCCGGCCATCCACAGCAAATCCAGGTCCAGCGTACGCGGTGCCAGAGGCTTCGGCCGCTCGCGGCCATGCATCAACTCGATGCTCAGCAGCGCCGACAGCAACTCGTGCGGCCCCATGGCGGTCTGTACGGCGGCAACGGCATTCAGATAGTCTGGCCCGTCGGTGCCCACCGGTTTGGTCACGTAGAACGACGACACCCCTTCCAGGGATGTCCAGGGCAGCTCATCCAGTTCGACCAGTGCCAGGCGGAGGTTGTCGTAGGTGGCGCCCAGATTGGCACCCAAGGCGACGTAGGCACGAAAACGGGCGGGGCCGGCAGAAAAACACTCACTCACCCGCATCACCCCCGATCGGACGAGGATCTGCCCCGCCCTCGGTCGGCTTGCGGCGACGCCGACGACGCTTCTTGGCGGCAGGCGCGGTGGAATCCACAGCGTCCTCATCAGACGGTGTCGCGGCAACCGCGGCAGGTCGACGCGCTGCCTGCACCCGACGCGCCGACTCCTGGTTGCGGGCCTGCTCCATCAGATCACGCCGCTCTGGCATGTCCGCCATCGAAAACGCTTCCCACCAGGTCGACAGTTGGGTCTCGATTTCACCCGACTGCGCACGCAGACGCAGGAAGTCGAAGCCAGCGCGGAACCGGGGCTGCTCGACCAGGGTTAAAGGGCCACTGCCCACACGCTTTTCGAAGCGAGGCTGCATGCTCCAGATCTCGCGCATGTCGGCCGCCAGCTTGCCTCGACCAGAAATGTCGCCTATACGGGCGTTGAAAACCGTGTCGATGGCCGTTTGCAATGCCGGGAAATTGGGCTCTCCTGCCGCCACATTGCGCTTCCAGTGATCGAGCACGTCATGCCACAGCAGACAAGCGAGGAGGAAACTGGGTGCCACCGGCTTGCCTTCGGCGACACGTCGATCTGTGTCATTCAAGGCCAGGCGCACGAACTGATCTCGCCCTGGGTGACGGCGCGTTTCGTCGAACACGGCATCCAGAATCGGGAAAACGCCGCGGTCGAGGCCCAGCTTCTGCAACTGGTCAAGCGACGCCTGGGCATGCCCTGTCTGGAGCAGCTTGATCATCTCGTCAAACATGCGCGACTGCGGCACATTGGCCAACAGCGCGGCCATCTCCTGCAGCGGTTCACGTGTCTTGGCTTCAAGCTCAAAGCCCAGCTTGGCCGCAAAGCGCACCACGCGGATGATGCGCACCGGGTCTTCGCGATAGCGCACGTCTGGCACGCCGATCATGCGGATCACACGCTTCTTGGCATCCTTGATGCCACCGTGATAGTCCACCACGATCTGGGTCGTGGGGTCGTAATACATGGCATTGATGGTGAAGTCGCGACGGGCCGCATCCTGATCCTGAGGGCCCCAGACGTTGTCGCGCAGCACACGGCCACTGGCATCCACCACATGGGATTTGCCCGCCAGATCATGCTTGGACGTCTTTTCGTTGCCACTCACCTGCTCGGCTGCATCAGCATCCAGGTAGGCCCGGAAGGTGGAGACTTCGATGACCTCGTTCTCGCGCCCCCGGCCAAAGACCACGTGCACGATGCGGAAGCGTCGCCCGATGATGAAGGCGCGCCGGAACAGGCCCTTGACCTGCTCGGGCGTGGCGTTGGTCGCCACGTCGAAATCCTTGGGGCGTAAACCAACCAGCAGGTCGCGGACGGCACCGCCCACGATGTAGGCCTCGTAACCCGCGTTTTGAAGCGTCTCGACCACCTTGCGGGCGCGGTCGTCCACCAGCCGAGGGTCAATGCCATGCTCGCTGGCTGGAACTTCCACCCGCTTGCCCACCGGAATGCGCGATGTCGCCCGCGAGGCCGCCGGCTTACCGCCAGCACGGGCGGTCTTGCCCTGGCTCTTGCCCAGGATCTTGTGAATCAGTGTCTTGATCATGCAAACAGACGAAGAATGCGCCAGCCACGGTCTGTGGCGATGGCTTCCAGCGCAGGGCTGGGATTGGTGGCAACCGGGTCGCTGGCCAGTTCCAGCAAAGGCAGGTCGTTGGGCGAGTCGCTATAGAAGCTGACCCGCTGGAAATCACCCAGCTTCAGCTGGCGCTCAGCCAGCCATTGTTCCACACGTGTGATTTTGCCCTCACGGAAGGACGGAACGCCATCAATTTCACCCGTCACCCGCCCCATGCTATCCCTGACGAGTCGGACAGCCAGCAATTCCGGCACACCAAAAGCCTGGGCAATGGGTCGGGTCACGAATTCGTTCGTGGCCGTCACAATGGCCACCAGATCGCCCTGTGACTCATGTTGCCGCACCAACGACACTGCTTGCGGCTGGATGGCAGGCACGATAACCTCATCCATGAAGCGCGCCTGCAGGGCCTGCTGCTCGACTGGGGTCAACTGACGCCAGATGCTGGTGGTGAACTCGATGTACTCGGACAGTTTCAGCGTGCCTTCGACATACTGACGGTAGAACCCGTCATTGCGCGAACGGTAGCTCACAGGGTCTGCCAGCCCGATGCGAATGAGAAATTCACCAAACTCGTGGTCCGAATCCAGCGGCAAGAGCGTGTGGTCGAGGTCAAAAAGGCAAAGATTCATGGGTTCTCCAGTGCCAGCATCTGCTTGAGCAGGGGCACGGTCACGGTACGGTGCTCAGCCAGAGCAAATCGGTCAAGGCGGTCCAGCAGGCCCATCAAAAAAGCCAGATCACGGCTGTAATGGCTCAACAGGTAGGACACCACCCCGTCAGCCAGTGCCATCCCTCTGCGTTGTGCCTCGGCCTGCAAGACGGTGCGCACACCGTCCTCACCCAGCGCGGACACAGCAAAGATCTGCCCCCATCCTAGCCGGGTACGCAGATCATCGCGCACGGGCAGATCAACTGGCGGAACATGACCGGCTGCAATGATGGATACACCCCCACCTTGCGCGCCGCCACCCGAGCCAGCCGCCCATTCGATGAAGAGATTGAACGCAAGGTGCTGCATCTGTTCATCAAGTTGCTCGCAGTCGTCCATCAGAGCCAGCGACGGCGCCATGGGGTCATCGGCGTCCCACATCTGGCAGCCCTGACCACTGATCCAGATCACGCCATAGCCCATGGCCAAGGCGCGAGGCACCATGGCACGCAGCAAGTGGGTCTTGCCTGCACCTGCAGCGCCCCAGAGGTAGGCTGAAGGCAAGCGGCCTGTGCTCGACTCATCCCCCCCTTGCGGCCAGCGTCGCAGCCAGTCCAGCAATTGCCCGTTGCCATCAGGCAGAAAATCATCCAGGCCCGGCAGGGAAACCGGTCCGAGATCAAGCGGGATCTGGCGCATGCCTTGCGCCACAGACGACACCATCATGACGGTCAGTCCTGCACCGAGTCACTGGCCCGTTGGTACAAAAAGCTGGCGCGGTAAATCATCAAGGCACGACGCCCCAGCACCACCAGCAAGGCGCTGACGGGCAGCGCCACCAGCACGCCCACAAAGCCAAACCATTGCCCGAACAGCATCAAGAAAAAAATCACAGCGAGCGGGTGCAGGCCAATTCGCTCACCCACCAGGCGAGGCGTCAGAAAAAAGCCTTCCAGGACCTGCCCCAGGCCATACACCACGGCGACAGACAGGACAGGCTGCAGCAAAGCGCCGCCTGCCGCACTGAACTGCAGCACCCCACTGAGCAAGGCCAGTACCAGCCCGACGCCAAAGCCCAGGTAGGGAATGCACACAGCCAAGCCGGTGAACACGCCAATCGGCAAGGCAAGATGGAACCCGCAAAGTGCCAGGCCCACGCTGTAGAACATGGCGAGCACCAGCATCACCAGCAACTGCCCTCTCAGGTACTGGCCCATCACGTCATCGCACTCATCGAGCACGTCAGACAAACCAGGGCGCCAGCGTGGTGGCAACAGGCCCCACCCCAACTGGGTCAGGCGACTCCAATCAAGCAACCAATAGAAGGCCAGCATGGGCACCAGGACCAGGTTGCCCAGCACGGCCATGATGTTGCTGCTTCCTGACAAGAAGGAATCAAGGAACGCTGAAGCCCACTGCCCTGCGTGATCCGCCACCCAGGGCATCACCACGACACGCGCCTCGGCCATGGAGGCGGGCAGATGCACCCCCCATTGCATGAGCCAGGGGGCCAGCACAGCCCACAGCCGCTCCAGCAACGGCGGCACCTGGCTGCGCAGCATGGGCACCAACTGAGACACGATCGGCACCAGCAGCAAGACCACAACCAGCGTCAGCAGCAAGGCCAGACATAGCCACACGGCTATGGCCAGGGCCCTGGGTACACGCTTGTCTACCGAGCGTTCGATCAGAGGCTTGAGCACATACGCCAGGATGAAGCTCAGCAGGAACGGCAACAGCACGGAAGAATTCACCCACACCAAAGCCAAAAGGCCTGCGATGAGCAGGCCCGTCAAGCAGCGTTGCAGGAGTGTCGAACTGATTGGAAACATCACAGGCCGATTCTATCGACCTGGCACCCCATATCACCGTCGTAAAACGTCAACGTGCATCGCTTCGATAAATCGCCCTGCGTGCATCTTCCAGTGACTGCTCCAGCGCAGCCTGATCACGCATGCCGACCGGGCGCGCCTGCCATTCAGCCACGATGGCGGCTTCTCTGCGTTTGTATTCAGCCAATTGGCGTGCCTCGCGATCAGTTTGAGCCTTATCTGGCTGCGGCACCGCCTCCAGCAGCGTTGATCGGTAGGCATCCATGCGCTGGCGCCGGGCAGCCTCGTCGGGCTCGACGTCACTGATGAGTGCAGCCGCCAGCATTTCAGCCTCTCCCCCAGTCACCTCGGCCTGAGCCAGCCGTTGTGGCAGATCGTTCAGCAACTGCTGGGCCAACGCACGCCTCTGAGCCACATCCGCCGAGTCTTTCAAGGACTGCCAAAGCGCAAACCGCTTCTGAAACCGGACATAAGTAAGCAGGCGCTGCAACTCGGCCTCAGGTCGTGCCTCGCTGGCTGAGGCCTCCTTCAAGGCTCGCCATTCTTCGGCCGTGAAGTCCGACGGCCGGCCATCCGACAGCACGACAGGGTCAAGCCGACCAGCCCCCGGGGCCGATTCGGCGGTTGAAGATGGCCCCGCCGCGCCGCTGGTCACAAGCACATTGCCTGAGCCTGTGTCCGCATGCGTCTGCAGCCACCAGACGAGCAGGCCGACCACGGCGCCACCCACCAGGGCAGCGAACCAGGCGTGTTGCCAGAATTTTGCGCGTTGAATACTGATCATGAATCGGCTCTCGGCATAAGGACCAAGGCGGCGATTGTGGGCAATACTTCACAAACGAAACCATGGGATAAACCCATGTGCCACCGATTCGGGTGCCACTACACTGGCGCCCTGTTGTTGTTGGCGCCGATCTGGCGCCCTGCCCCGGATTTTCAGATGGAAGCTACTCACTCGTTCGCCCCTCAACTCCTGCTGGTCATTGGCGCTGTCGTGGCCTACCTGATCGGCTCGCTCTCGTTTGCCGTGATCGTCAGCCGCCTGTTTGGCCTGGATGACCCCCGTACCTATGGTTCGGGCAACCCTGGTGCGACCAATGTGCTGCGCTCCGGCAACAAAGGCGCAGCAGTCCTGACCTTGCTGTTCGATGCACTCAAGGGCTATCTGCCCGTTTTCGCGGTGATGCAACTCCATGGCAACGTGACACTGGCTACCGTCGTCGGCCTGGGCGCGTTCATTGGCCACCTGTGGCCGGTTTTCTTCAAGTTCGAGGGCGGCAAGGGCGTCGCGACCGCAGCAGGCGTCCTGCTGGGTTTTGCGCCGGCACTGGGTGGCCTCGTTTTACTGGTCTGGATCGTGATGGCCGTGGCGTTTCGCTACTCTTCGCTGGCTGCCCTCACTGCGTCTCTGGCCGCACCCGTCATCCAGTATCTCGGTTGGGGATTCAACAGCATGACCATCGGTGTCATCATCATGAGCGCCCTGCTGATCTGGCGCCATGAAGCCAACATCCGCAAGCTGCTGGCTGGTCAGGAAAGCAAACTGGGCCAAAAGGCTGCCAAAGCCGGCCCAAGCGCCTGATCCGCACCGCGACCACTGAGCCCAACGTGGCCCGAAACACCCGACCAATGCGCCAGTGGTGGGTGCTCGCCGCACTGATCCTGAGCACCTGGTGCCTCAGCCAAGGCTGGTCTTGGTGGCAGGAGCGGGACACGATTCGCGCCTTGCAACGCAGCGTGCAACCCGGCGACATCGTGATCTACACAACCGCAGACTGCCCCTTCTGCGCTCGAGCCAAACGCTGGCTGACAACCCATGCCATCCCATGGCAGGAGTGCCCCATCGAGAGCCAGCAGCGGTGCCAGCACGACTATGCGGTTCAGGGTTCGCCAGGGGTGCCGCTGCTGCGCGTGAGACAAACCTGGCACCTGGGTTTTGACCCAGAGTGGGTCAGGCTGCTTGTCGAGACAACACCAGCCAACAGCCGTCAGGCCAGCCCCAGTCTGTCGAGTGAGCCCCGCCCCTGACGGATCAATTCGGGCTCAGGCCCGCAGAGGTCGAGCACGGTACAAGGCTGAGCCGGACACGCACCCGCATCGATGATGCCCTGCACCAGCTTTTCCAGCCGCGCGCGGATCTCCTGCGGGTCATTGAGGGGGTCTTCCTCACCCGGCATGATCAGCGTCGAAGCCAGCAAAGGTTGCCCGAGGATCTCCAGCAGCGCCTGCGTCACGGGGTGCTCGGGCACACGCAGACCTATGGTGCGCCGCGATGGATGCGATACCCGCCGCGGCACTTCCTTGGTGGCCTCCAGCACGAACGCATAAGGCCCCGGTGTGCCCAGCTTGAGCAAGCGATATTGCTTGTTGTCGACGATCGCATAACTGGCCAGCTCGGAGAGGTCCCGACACAGGAGACTGAGCAGGTGACGCTCATCAACCCCCTTGATGCGCCTCAGCGCATCCACAGCGGCCTTGTCATCCAGATGGCAAACCAGCGCATAGCTGGAGTCGGTCGGGATGGCCAGCACACCACCCTTGTGGATCAATTCCGCAGCCTGCTTGAGCAGACGCTGTTGCGGTTGAACCGGATGAACTTCGAAATATTGAGCCATGGCTTGAGACTACACCTCTCACCCAAAGCCGGCGTTGTTTTCCTGGCTCAGGGGTGCAGGATGCGCTGTTCGAGCGCTTCCCATACGGGGGTGACACGACCAGGCAAGTCAGGCAAACGCCCGAGGTCAATGTGGCTTTCACCCGGGTCATGGAAGTCGGATCCACGCGAGGCCAGCAGATCAAACTCACAGGCCATGTCGGCGTACTTCACGTATTCCGAAGCCGTGTGGCTGCCGGTAACCACTTCAACCCCCTGCCCGCCCAATGCCTTGAACTCGGTGAAGAGCGCGTACTCCTCGTTGGGCGTGAAATCGTATCGCCCTGGGTGGGCAATGATGGCGACGCCGCCGGCACCGACGATCCAGCCAACGGCATCGGACAAGGTCGCCCAACGGTGTTCGACATAGCCTGGCTTGCCTTCCGTCAGGAAGCGGCGGAACACCTCATGCGTCTCACTGCACACACCGGTTTCAACCAGATAGCGCGCGAAATGGGTACGCGAGATCAGGTCCGGATTGCCCACATAGCGCAACGCCCCTTCATAGGCCCCTTTGATACCGACCCTGGCCAGGTCATCACTCATCTCGCGTGCCCGGCGCTCACGTCCGCCGCGGGTGTGCTCCAGACCACGCTGCAAAGCCTCGTCATATGGGTCAAACCCAAGCCCGACGATGTGAACCGTCTTGCCAGCAAAGGTCACGGACACCTCGGAGCCAGACAGGAACAGCATGCCCTGCGCAGCCGCAGCCGCCCTGGCCCGCTGGACGCCACCCACCTCATCATGGTCCGTCAACGCCCACAGATCGACACCATTGAGACGCGCGCGCTCCGCGAGCTGCTCAGGCGTGAGCGTCCCGTCGGAAACGTTCGAGTGGCAGTGGAGATCGGCATTGAGGAGATGCATGGTCATGGCAGAAGTATGCGACCATTCTATGAAGCCAGCCGTGTCTTACGCACGGCTTGCGCCAATAACCCCACGGGCAGTGTCAACGCCCCCAGGCCCTCAGGCATGCTGTGGTGAGATCCTTGATCAACTGCTCGTCCACCGCCTGCCGATACCGCATCTTGAGGTGCCGCATACCGCGGCCTGCCCCCTCCAGCTCGGGGAAGTCGCTCAACAAGAGCACCCCGTTGAAAATCTGCAGATGGGCGTTCTTGTTGTACAGGACGATCGCCATGACATTGTCGCGGTCATTGACAAAGCACAGATTGCCCCACTTCACTTCCTGACGAAGCTGTGGCGCAGCAGACAGGATCGCCTGCTGAATGGCTTGAGCCGTGTCTCGCTGTTCAGGACGAAGACTATCGAAGAACGCGTTGACAAGAGCGGGTGACTGCAGGGGACGACGCATGACGAAGACAAACCAGGATTGGGCACGATTCGCGGCGCGACTGCCCACCCCGCCCTCTTCGCGGCACACGGACCGTGCCGCGCAGCGCACACTCAACATGTACGCAGATCGATTTGCCCGATTTGCAGTGAGCAGTGTTCCGGTACCTGCCGGTACCTCACGCTGATGCGCCAATCGTAACCGAACGTAATCACCCGGTACTGAGCGGACAGCACGTGACCGCCAAAAAGACGCTCATTTGCGGCTTTTTAACGGGTGAAATCACACAGAAGTCAGATGATCATCAGGTCTTAGGCAAAGTCACACCGATTTGGCCCTGGTATTTGCCGCCGCGATCCTTGTAACTGGTCTCGCAGACCTCATCGCTTTCAAAGAACAGGACCTGCGCACAGCCCTCGCCCGCATAGATCTTGGCGGGCAACGGCGTGGTGTTGCTGAACTCGAGGGTGACATACCCCTCCCACTCAGGCTCGAACGGTGTCACGTTGACGATGATGCCGCAACGCGCATACGTGCTCTTGCCCAGACAGATGGTCAGCACATTGCGCGGAATGCGGAAATACTCGACGGTGCGCGCCAGTGCAAAGCTGTTGGGCGGGATGATGCACACATCGCTGTGGATATCGACAAAGCTCTTTTCGTCGAAATTCTTGGGGTCCACCACGGTCGAGTGGATGTTCGTGAACACCTTGAACTCGGGTGCACAACGGATGTCATAGCCATAGCTGGAAGTGCCATAGCTGACGATCTTCTGACCATCTGCCGAATGGCGAATCTGGCCCGGCTCAAACGGCTCGATCATGCCGTGCTCTTCGGCCATGCGACGAATCCAGCGGTCTGACTTGATGCTCATGAAATCTCCTGATGTGCAGGCGTGATTGTCACAGATTGGCGAGCGTTTACCCCCGATGCACCCTGATGTCAGCAAGATTCACATTGGTGCATCGCACCCGTTTCGGGCATAAAGTTTGCTTATTCATCGATGCAAATCAAGCGCACACCAAGTAGGTGCGCCAACACGCTGAGGACATCGATGAGTAACTTCAAGACCTTTCTGAAGTCGGGTCATGCCCCGACTTTGTTCGCTTCATTCCTGTACTTCGACTTCACCTTTGCCATCTGGGTGTTGAACGGCGCCATGGCACCGTTCATCAGTGAAACATTTCACCTGAGCCCCGCGCAAAAAGGCTTCATGGTGTCGGTACCCATTCTGGCCGGCGCCCTGATGCGCTTCCCCCTGGGCATCCTCTCGCAATACATTGGCCGCAAGAGCGCAGCTCTGGTGGAGATGGGCCTGATCATCCTGGCCCTGGCATATGGCTACTTCTTCGTGAACTCACTGGACACCGTGATCACCATGGGCGTCCTGCTGGGCATCGCCGGCGGCAGCTTCGGTATCGCCCTGTCGCTGGGCTCGGGCTGGTTTCCACCCAAGTACAAGGGCCTGGCGATGGGCATTGCCGGTGCTGGTAATAGTGGCACGGTGCTGGCGGTGTTGTTCGCCCCGCCGCTGGCAGCCAAGTTTGGCTGGCAGACTGTGTACGGTCTGGCCGCCTTCACGATGGTGATCCCGATGATCGTGATGGCGATTGCAGCCAAGGAGCCGCCTGACCGCGAACATCAGACCTTCCGCGAACACATTGCCTGCCTGTTCGAAAAAGATGGCTGGGCTTTCAGCCTGATCTACGTGATCACATTCGGTGGCTTCATTGGTCTGGCCAACTTCCTGCCCACCTATTTCTATGACCAGTTCAAGGTCACCAAGGTGGAAGCCGGGCAACTCACCATGCTGGCCACACTGATGGGCTCCGCCACGCGCGTGGTCGGCGGCTGGATGTCGGACCGCTGGGGTGGCGTGAACGCACTGACCGCCGTGCTGGCGATGGTGATCGTGTCCCTCGTCATTTGCGGCACGATGGGCGAGCAACTGGCCCTGACGACCCTGCTGTTCATGTTCTGCTTTGGTGCGCTCGGCGCAGGTAATGGTGCCCTGTTCCAGCTGGTGCCGCTGCGCTGGCCGCTGACCACTGCGGTGGCCGGCTCCATGATCGGGGAGCTGGGTGCCCTGGGTGGCGGCTTCATTCCCAATGCGATGGGGCAATCCAAACAGCACTTTGGCACCTATTTCTACGGCTTCCTGGCGTTTGCTGCGCTGGGGGTGATCGTCCTGCTGATGCTGCGTGTGATGCAAATCCGCTGGACCCGCACCTGGGCCGAAAAGGGTGGCCGCGCCCGCACCACCGGTGCCACGGCAGCCGCCTACCAAGGCCGCTGAGGCCAACGCCGGTTCCATGCAAAAGGGCGACCCTGGGGTCGCCCTTTTTTTATTAACAAGGCCCTCACACCTTGGGCAAGAAAAGCAGCCAGTAGACAAGCAACACATTGACCAGCACAGACAAGCCCAAGCCGATCTTCCAGACAGCAGCAGGGTCGCGCGCCAGGAGCGGGCTGGCCAGCGGCGCAAGCAAGGGGCGAGATGCGCCTCGATCAAGTGCCAGGAGCATTTCTTCAGCAGTCTCGAAGCGCTGCACCGGATCACGAGCGACGGCCTTCAGCACAATGTTGTCGAGCCAGATCGGCACATCCGGACGCAGGCGCGAGGGTGCGATGGGATCGCGGCGATACCGCCCTGTCTGATAGGGCTCCACCTCGCCATAGGGCAAGCGCCCGGTCAACCACTGGTAGAGCGTCACGCCCAGGGCGAACAAGTCACTCTGACTGCTGACCTTCGCCTTGACTGGATCATCGCTCCACTGCTCAGGGTTCATGTAGCTGGGCGTACCGGCATGCAACTCCCTCAGTGCTGCTGGCTCCTTGCCCGACAAGGCCACCCCCAGGTCCAGCAGCCGCCAATGCCCGTCGTCACCCAGATGCAAGTTGTCGGGCTTGATGTCGCGGTGGATGACGCCGTGCTGATGAAGCCGACCGACCGCACGGGTGATGACCTGCATCGCAGCCACGATATAGGGCACATCAAAACGCTCCTCCGCAGCCAGCAAGTCGGCCAGACTCCGGCCCGCATGCCATTCAAACAAGGCGTAGAAGGCGCTGGGCGCCGCAGGCTCCACGACCTTGACCAGGCCGACGGCATCACGCTCGGTCACCCGGGCCCCAAGCCAGGCTTCGTGGGCCAGCATGCTGCGCTCTTCCGGGTCACTGGCACGTGATTCGTGGAGGGTCTTGAGGGCGAACAGGCCGCCCGTCCGCTCATCCTCCACACGGTACAAGCGGTGCACACCGTTGCTGAACACGGCATCTCTGACCCGATAGCCGTCAATCAGGTCGCCAGCCTGCAACCTCGAAGGAACCGGCAGCTGCCGCCCACGGCGCTCGGCATCCTCCAGTTGTGCCGAAGCCAGCCCCTTGATCCGGATGACCAATGCCGTGGCATTGTCTCGCCCACCACTGGCCAATGCGGCCGATACCAGATCACGGCTGGCTCTGGCTGCATCATCCTGGCTGGCCAAGGCCAGAAGCTGCTTGCGCTTCAGGTACCCATGCACCCCGTCTGAGGTCAGGACGAAGACATCGCCTATCTGCAGGTCGCCATCGACATAGTCGATGCGCACCCCCACATCCAGCCCCAGTGCCCGCGTGAGTCCGTTTTGAAACTCACCCTGGCCGAGCGTGTGGTCGGTGGTCAGTTGCACGCACTCGCCACCGCGGATCAGGTAAGCGCGGCTGTCGCCGACGTGTGCCACGGTGTACCCGTGCCCACGCAACACCAGGGCCGTGAGCGTGGTCATGGCCGCCGCCCCTTGCTGGCCGCTCAAACCCTGACGGCGGCGATTGTGATCGAGCAACCAATCATTTTGCGCACCGATCAGACGGTCCAGCGCCACCGAGGTGTCCCAGGTGGCGGGGGTCGCGTAGTAATCGGACAGGAGCCCCAGCACGGAACTCTGGGCCGCCTCCAGACCGAGGCCGCCGGTAGACACGCCATCGGCCACAGCGGCCAACACCCCCCACGCCTCCTCGTGGGGCGCAGGCCGCACCACATCGGCGAAATCTTCCAGCCTGTCGCGGGGGCCTTGCTCGCTGGCAAACCCCACGTCCATGTCAAAACTCATGTGATCAACCGTTCTCAGCGTATCGTTTTATGCACCACGAGCGTGCGTTGCCGCCCGGAGGTGCAAGACAGAAGCAATTTGCTGGCCGACAAACAAGCAATGGCCTAGCAATTCGGACAGGATCCCAATATGGTGCGCAAGACTCATATTTGGCCTCGTTCTTGCTTGATATCGCGCATAACTATTTCGATATCCCGCTGCGGAGTTTCGCCATGAAGAAGATGCGCCTGGTAATGGTGGGCAATGGCATGGCCGGCGTGCGCACACTTGAGGAACTGCTCAAGGTCGCACCAGATCTCTATGAGATCACCGTCTTCGGTGCCGAGCCTCACCCCAATTACAACCGGATCATGCTGTCGCCCGTCCTGGCTGGCGAGCAGACCATCGACGAGATCATCCTCAACCCGGTCAGTTGGTACGAGGAACACGGCATTCGCCTGCATCTCGGCAAGAAGATTGTCAGCGTCGACCGTGTGAAGCGCGTCGTGACCGCCGAAGATGGCACCACGGCAGAGTACGACCGCCTGCTGCTGGCCACCGGGTCATTTCCCTTCATCCTGCCGGTACCAGGCAAGGAGCTCAACGGAGTCATCGCCTACCGAGACATCGCCGACACCAACAAGATGATCGAGGCCGCACAAACGCATACCCATGCGGTGGTGATCGGTGGTGGTGTGTTGGGCCTGGAGGCTGCCAACGGTCTGAAGGTCCGCGGCATGAATGTGACCGTCGTGCACATCGGCCCGTGGCTGATGGAGCGACAGCTCGACGAGGTGGCCGGCAAGATGCTGCAGGCCTCACTTGAAGAGCGCGGTCTGCAGTTCCTTTTGAACGCCCAGACAGAGTCCCTGATTGGCAATGCCAGTGGCCAAGTTGCGGCAGTGCGCTTCAAAGATGGCCTGGAAATACCTGCTGACCTGGTCGTGATGGCTGCAGGCATCCGCCCGAATACGACCCTGGCTGAAAAGGCCGGCGTGCTGTGCAACCGGGGGATTGTGGTCACCGACACCATGCAGACCGTGACCGACCCGCGCGTCTATGCCGTGGGCGAATGTGCTGCCCACCGTGGCATTGCGTATGGTCTGGTTGCGCCGCTCTACGATCAGGCCAAGGTGTGCGCCAACCACCTGGCTCTCTACGGGATTGGTCGCTATGTCGGCTCGCAGGTATCGACCAAATTGAAAGTAACCGGGATCGATCTGTTCTCGGCAGGCGATTTCATGGGGAATGCAGATACGGAGTCGATCACCCTGTCGGACCCGTTCTCCCACGTCTACAAAAAACTGGTCCTCAAGGGCAACAAGCTGGTGGGTGCGTGTCTGTACGGCGACACCGTCGACGGCAGCTATTACTTCCACCTGATTCGCGAAGGGCGGGACATTTCCGAGCTCCGCAACCAGTTGATGTTTGGTGAGCCGACCCAGAACGACACGGAAGCAGAGCACCTGCGCCAGGCCTTGACGCTCCAGGCTGACGACGAGGTCTGCCGCTGTGCCGGGGTCACGAAAGGCACCATCTGCACGGCCATCGATCAGCATGGGCTCATGACCCGCGAGGAGATCTCCGCCCACACCAAGGCGTCGACAGGCTGCGGCTCGTGTGCCGGGGTAGTCGACAAATTGCTGGAACTGGCCACGCAGGCCAGTGATGAACTGACTGAGCCCGCACTGTGCGGCTGCACCAGCCTGTCCGAGGGCGCACTTCGCAGCGCCATCAGGGACAAGGCGCTGCACAGCGCTTCCGAAGTTCGCATCATGCTGGGCTGGCGCACGCCATGTGGCTGCGCCACCTGCAGACCGATCATCCAGGAATGTCTGGATGAGATCTGGCCCACAGAGGTCCATCAGGACCCGGTCCAGAAGCTCTTGGCCCACGAGCCCGTGCACTGAATCACAAAACCGCTGAGTAAAAGGAAGTCAATCATGCAGTTCAACCTGTCGCGTCGCGGCGTGCTCAAGGCCGCACTGGGAAGCGTTCTGATCGTCCCAGCCCTGCCAGCTCTGGCCGGCATCAACAGCATCAACGAGGCCATCAACAAGGCAGGTCGGCAGCGCATGCTGTCACAACGGATGGCCAAGGCCTGGCTGGCCATGGGGCAAGGTATCGAGGCGACCCGCGCGGAAAAGGTGCTCAATGATTCGATGGCCCTGTTTGACCGCCAGTTGGTAGAGCTGAAGGTCTATGCCCCGAGCGATGCCATCAAAAACACCTACACAGAGCTCGATCAGGTGTGGAGCGAGTTCAAGACGGCATTGGTTGGTTCGGCCCCGGACAAGGCCAACGCCAACCGCCTGATCCAACTCGACACCAAGGTGCTGAAACTGGCACAACAAGGAACCGTTCAACTCGAGCAGGTGTCGGGCAAGAGCTCGGGCCATCTGGTGAACCTGGCTGGCCGCCAACGGATGCTGTCGCAACGCACGGCCAAGTATTACCTGAGCCAAAGTTGGGGTGTGAATGTGCCAGAGGCAGCCAAGGAGCTCAGCACCGCCCGCCAGGAGTTTTCAACAGCCCTGCAGACGCTCAGCAACGCACCAGAAGCCACCAATGCCATCAAACAGGAACTGGGTATTGCCAGCCAGCAATGGATCTTCTTTGACAATGCACTGAACCGGCTGAACGACCCCAGCAGCAGCGCTTCGCGTCGCGCTGCCGAGGTGTTCTCCACCAGCGAAAACATCTTGCAGTTGATGGATCAGGTCACCAGCCTGTACAGCAAACTGGCCTGATATCCCGATCAAACGACAACACAGGGCTGCCCGCACGACGAGGCGGCCCGCTCGCTGAGAAACCCACGTTAAAAGGACACCCATGAGTTCGATCGGCACAACCGAAACGCGCGCCACCTGCCCCTACTGCGGGACGGGTTGCGGGGTTCTGATCGAGTCCTCTGCGGGACGCATCATCAATATCAAGGGTGACCCTGATCACCCGGCCAATTTCGGCAGGCTGTGTACCAAGGGCAGCACGCTGCACCTGACTGCTGCGGAGTCCATCCAGAAGCAGAATCGACTGGTTTCGCCCATGCGCCGGGATACCCGTGGCGGCCAGCCTGAGGCCATTTCATGGGATGAGGCCATGGCCGAGGTCACGGCCCGCTTTGCGGCCATCATCCGTGAACACGGCCCCAGTGCAGTTGGTTTCTATGGCGCAGGCCAGTTGCTGACGGAGGACTATTACGTCCTCAACAAGGTCGTCAAAGGCCTGATTGGCACCAACAACGTCGACACCAACTCCCGCCTGTGCATGAGCAGTGCAGTCGCCGGCTACAAGATCACGCTGGGCTCAGATGCGCCACCGGCCTGCTACGAAGATTTCGACCACGCGCAAACCATCTTCATTGCGGGCTCCAACACCGCCTACGCCCACCCGATCCTGTTCCGTCGGATTGAAGCTGCCCGCGAGGCCAATCCCTCGATGAAGCTCATCGTGGTTGACCCCCGTCGGACGGAAACAGCCGAAGTGGCCGACCTGCACCTGCCAATTCAGCCTGGCACCGACATCGCGCTGTTCCACGGCATGCTGCACATTCTGCTGGCAGAAGGTTTGGTGGACCGCGCCTACATAGCCCGGCACACGGAAGGGTTTGATGCGCTGGAAGCCCTTGTACGCGACTATGACCCCGAGACGGTGGCTCAAGTGTGCGGCATTGCCCGAGATGACCTGATCCAGGCCGCCCGCTGGTTTGGCCGATCGACCCCCACCTTGTCGCTGTACTGCCAGGGGCTCAACCAGAGCACCAGTGGCACACACAAGAACGCGGCGTTGATCAACCTGCACCTGGCCACAGGGCAGATTGGCAAGCCAGGTGCAGGCCCCTTCTCGCTCACAGGTCAGCCCAATGCCATGGGTGGCCGCGAAGTGGGCGGCATGGCCAACCTGCTGAGCGCCCACCGGGACCTGAGCAAGCCCGAGCACCGCGCTGAAGTCGCTGCGCTATGGAAGGTGCGCGACGTGCCTGCCAAACCGGGCAAAACCGCCGTTGAAATGTTCCAGGCTGCGGCCCGTGGTGAGATCAAGGCATTGTGGATAGCCTGCACCAACCCGGCGCAGTCGATGCCTGATCAGCACATGATTCGCCAGGCGCTGGAAACCGCTGAGTTCGTGGTTGTGCAGGAAGCCTTTGCGACCACAGCCACCTGTGCCTACGCGGACGTGCTGCTGCCTGCCACCACCTGGGGTGAAAAAGATGGCACGGTGACCAACTCGGAACGCCGCATCAGCCGGGTGCGCCCCGCCCTGCCCCCGCTGGGCGAGGCACGCCATGACTGGGACATCCTCAGCGACTTTGCGCGACGGCTGGAGATCGCCATGCCGGACCTCACTCGCCACTACCTCCCGGGGGTGGAGTCGCTGTTCAACTATGACAAGCCCGAGACCATCTGGAACGAGCACCGCGAGTCGACCCGAGGCCGTGACCTCGACATCACAGGCCTGAGCTACGACATACTGGAAGGCCAAGGGCCCCAGCAGTGGCCCATGCCGGAAGGTGCCACGCAAGGTCGCCTGCGGCTGTATGCCGATGGGGTCTACCCCACCTCGAGCGGCAAGGCTCAGTTTGCTGCAGTGGCGCTCCAGTCCCTGGCGGAAGAGCGGAGCGCAGACTTTCCGTTCGCGCTGAACACAGGGCGCTTGCGTGACCAATGGCACGGCATGAGCCGCACGGGCAATCTGGGACGCCTGTTCGGCCATGTCAGCGAGCCTGTGATCGACATGAACGCCGAAGACATGGCCCGCCTAGGCATTGCCGCCGGTGATCTGGTTCAGGTCACTGCACGACGTGGCGATATCGTGGTCACGGCACAGCCCAGCGATGCCATCGCCCCCATGCAATCCTTCATGGCCATGCACTGGGGCCAGGAGTTTCTGGGAGGGCACGATGCCCAAGGGCAAGTGCGCTGCGGCGTCAATACCCTGACGCTGCCTTTGACCTGTGCCAAATCGCGCCAACCTGAGCTGAAAAATGCAGCTGTCACCATTGCCAAGGCGGACCTGCCGTGGCGTCTGGTTGGTTTGGCCTGGTTGCCCAAGGACGAAGCCCTGCGTGTGCAGAACGACTTGCGCAACCTGATGCCGAGCTTCTCGTTTGCGAGTTGTGTACCTTTCGGGCGCGAGTCGGATGCCCACCAGGTCGTCGGCGTGCTGTTCCGGGCCGCATCTGCCACGCCTGCAGCACCCGCCCTGGTCAAGCGCATTGAAGGCCTGCTGGGCATCGCTGGCCCAGACCTGCTGGTCTACGATGACCCCGCTGCAGGGCAACGCCGCACCATGCGCCTGCACCAGACCGACGACGGCCAGATGCTGGAGGCGTTCCTGCTGACAGGTGACATCAGCGCCGAAGCATGGATTCGCCCACTGCTGCAGGATGCACAACCTGCGGACGAATTTGGGCGTGCCCTGCTCGTGCCGGGTGCCTCGCCACCGGTGGCCACGGCGTCTCGAGGGCGTCAGGTCTGCACCTGCTTCAATGTGACGGAGCCCGTGATCATCAGCACATTGGAGTTCTGCCATGGCAGCGCGGATCAACGTCTGGCCACGCTGCAAAGCGAACTCAAGTGCGGCACCAACTGCGGTTCATGCGTGCCGGAACTGAAGAAATTGATCAAGCTTCATCCGGCCAAAGAGGCTGCTTGAGCCAGTCACCTTGATAATCAGGCAACTCTGCGAAAACTGACCATGAGCATTGCTGCCTACATCAAGGTGGTTGGCCGAGGCAAGGAAGGCGCCCGCCCCCTGTCTGCCGACCAGGCCTACGATCTGTTTACCCAGGTGCTGGACGGCAAGGTGACCGACCTTGAGGTGGGTGCCTTCTGTCTGGCCATGCGTATCAAAGGAGAGTCGGCCGAGGAGCTCGATGGCTTCGTCCGCGCTGTCCACGAACGCTGCATCAGCCTGCCCCTGGCTGCCGATGGCGTGGTGATCCTGCCAAGCTACAACGGCGCACGCAAGTTGCCCAACCTGACCGCTTTGCTCGCGGCCGAGCTGGCCCGACGAGGGGTGCGCGTGCTGGTGCATGGCATGAAAAAAGACCCCACGCGGGTGACCACAGCCGAGGTGTTTGCGGCCCTGGGCTGGCCCCAGGCATCGACGGCTGCCGATGTGGAACAGGCATGGCAGGCAGGTCGGCCCGTCTTCATGGATACCGCCACCCTGTGCCCGGGGTTGGCCCGTCTGCTGGACGTCCGCTGGACCATCGGCCTGCGCAACCCTGGTCACACAGTCGCCAAGTTGCTGAGCCCCATACCAGTTGCCCCCGGGCAACGCGCTGTTCGGGTGGTCAACCATACTCACCCCGAGTACGCAGACTCACTGACGAGCTATCTGCAGCATGTGGGCGCGACAGCCCTGCTCATGCGCGGCACCGAAGGCGAACCCGTGGCCGATGCCCGCAGACAGCCTCGTTTCGAGGTGTTTGTCGATGGTGAGCGCCATGCTGCCTTGTCGCGTGCGCCGGAAGAAGGCGTGTTGACCACCCTGCCAGACCTGCCCGAACAATTTGATGCGGCGACAACCGCCGCTTATATCCACGCCGTATTGGCTGGCAACAAGCCCTTGCCGGCAGCCATTGCCACACAAGCAGACTGTCTGACCCAGACCCTGCGTGCGTGACGCATTCGTTCACTCCGGCTGGATGAACACATTGCGCTGGCGCGCTGCGTCTTCGAAATGGCGCGCCAGATTGCCGCACACCAAGTCACACAACGCGTAGACCGAGTCGTCGGCAATGCGGTAGTACACCGCTGTACCACGCGCCTCCTTCGCCACCAGACCATGCTTGGTCAACATCGACAGATGCCTGGAGATGTTGGCCGAGGTGTATCCGCATGCTTGCGCGAGCTCACCCACATTGCGCTCGCCTGAGCGCAGCAGGTTCAGGATCTGAAGCCGGGTGGGCTCAGACAGCGCCTGGAAATACGACGCCACCTGCACCAGGGCCTCGGGGGGCAAACTCTTCATGCTGGAACACACTTGATCGGGTAAGGTCGTCATGATGCCCGAACGTCCTTCCATCTGCACGGATTAGTCAATTGGCTTATTGACTATTTAGCTGTTTAGTTAATAATACAGCAAACAACTCGCTGACACCACCCCTTGCGAGTGAGCTTGGCGACATCAAGGAGATTGCCGTGAGCCTGTCACGTACCCGGACCAGCATCCTCACCCTGAGCCTGATGGGCTTGACCAGCTTTGCGCCTGCTTTGGTTCAGGCACAGGGCTTGACCACTGCCCCCGTGAAATCGAGTCAGCAGGGCAAGCAAGTGGGCTTTGATGGCGTGGTTGAAGCCGTGCGCCAAACCATGGTGGCTGCTCAGGTGCCTGGCGCCATCACCGCCATTGACGTCAAAACCGGCGACCACGTCAAGGCCGGGCAAGTGCTGCTGCGCATCGATGCCCAGGCTGCCAACCAGAACGCATCGGCCAGCGAAGCTCAGGTTCAGGCTGCGAAGGCACAACTGAATGTCGCGACCAAGGAAGTGGAACGCCAGCGGCAGTTGTATCAAAAGCAGTACATCAGCCAGAGTGCACTGGACCGCGCAGAAGCGCAATACCAAGCCACTCAGGCACAGGTCAAGGCGCAACTGGCCCAGGCTGGCGCAGCCAGGACCCAGTCGGGCTACTTTGTCATCAAGGCCCCCTATGACGGTGTCGTGGCGGATGTTCCCGTTGTCCTGGGCGACATGGCCATGCCTGGCAGACCGCTGATGACGGTATACGACCCGAAAGCCATGCGCGTGACGGCCGCCGTGCCACAGTCTGCCGCGCCACTCGCGGTGTCGACAGATGGTGCCAAGGTCGAACTGCCTGCCGGTACCCAAGGCGGAGCTGTCTGGCTCACCCCCAGCCGCATTCAGGTGCTCCCGACGGTTGATCCTGCAACACATACCGTGCAGGTCCGCATGGACCTCGCTGCAGGCACCCAGGGTGTGACGCCCGGCATGTTCGCGCGCGCATGGTTGCCGGCACAAGGACAGGAGGCGCAACCTGCTCGCCTGTATGTGCCCGCCAAAGCCGTGTTCAAACGGGCCGAGGTGAGCGCCGTGTACGTTGTCAACAGCGATGGCAAACCCATGATGCGCCAGGTACGCACGGGCTCGCAGTCGGGTGGCCTGGTTGAAATCCTGTCAGGCGTATCTGCTGGCGAGCGTGTGGCCACCGAGCCCCAGGCTGCGGCACGGTCACGCTGAGCGGAGGCGTCGTCATGAAGGACCAACTCGGCATGTCCGGTCGCATTGCGGCCTTCTTTCAGAAAGCCCAGATCACGCCCTTGCTGGCGCTGGTCGCACTGCTGTTGGGTCTCTTCGCGGTAATGGTGACACCCCGCGAAGAAGAGCCGCAAATCGACGTCACGATGGCCAATGTCATCGTGCCCTTCCCCGGCGCGTCCACCAAGGATGTGGAGCAGATGGTGTCGACCCCTGCCGAGCAGGTGTTGTCGCAAATGACAGGGGTCGAGCATGTCACGTCGATGTCCCGCACTGGCGTTGCCATCCTGACCGTTCAGTTCAAGGTCGGCGTGACCCGCACGGAAGCCCTGGTCCGTCTGCACGACACCTTGCGCGACAACACCGACTGGTTGCCGCGTGGTTTGGGTGTCATGGAGCCCATCGTCAAGCCAAAGGGCATTGATGATGTGCCCATCGTGGCACTGACGCTGTTCAGCACCAACCCGAACACGGGTGCGTTCGATCTTGAACGTGTGGCACACAGCATCGAAGCGGATCTCAAACGTGTTAAAGGCACCCGTGAAGTCACCACCCTGGGTGGACCGGGCCGCGCCATCATGGTTGAAATCGATCCGGCCCGGCTCAACAGCACAGGTGTCACGGTAGCCGATCTGCGCATGGCGCTGCAATCAGCCAACATGGGTCTGCCGGTCGGCGATCTGATCTCGGGCAACCGCACTGTGGCAGTCGAAGCGGGGCCCTTCCTGAAGGATGCGCGTGATGTCGGTGAGCTCCTTGTCGGTGTGCAAGCCGGCAAACCCGTTCACCTGCAGGATGTCGCGCGGGTAGAAGATGGCCCCCTGCCGCCAGCCAGGTATGTGTGGCATGGCACCACGGCCAAAGCCAGTGCGGAAGCTGCTTCAGCCGTGCCCGCTGGCGATTACCCCGCCGTCACGATTGCCGTGACCAAGAAACCCGGCGAGAACGCCATTGATGTGGCCAATGCCTTGATGGCGCGCGTTGACGCCCTGAAAAACACGGTCATCCCGCAAGACGTGCGCGTGGCTGAAACGCGCAACTACGGTGCCACCGCCAACGACAAGGCCCAAAAGCTCATTCAGAAACTGCTGTTTGCCACCGCGTCGGTGGTCGCCCTCGTGTTTCTGGCCTTGGGCCGCCGTGAAGCCGCCATCGTGGGCAGCGCCGTGATCCTGACCTTGACGGTCACGCTGTTTGCTTCGTGGGCTTGGGGTTTCACGCTCAACCGCGTTTCGCTGTTTGCCCTGATCTTCTCGATCGGCATCCTGGTGGACGACGCCATCGTGGTGGTGGAAAACATCCACCGTCACCAGCAACTGCATCCTGGCAAGTCGCTAACGGAGATCATTCCGGGCGCGGTTGACGAGGTGGGTGGCCCCACCATCCTGGCCACCCTGACGGTGATCGCCGCGCTGCTGCCCATGGCCTTCGTGAGTGGCTTGATGGGCCCCTACATGAGCCCTATCCCCATCAACGCCAGCATGGGCATGCTGCTGTCGCTGGCTGTCGCCTTCATCGTGACACCGTGGTTGTCGCGCCTGTGGATGTCCAAGGTGCCCTCTCATCACGAAGGGCTGGCTGGCAAGATCGGCCCGGTTTTCCAGCGCATTTTCACCCCGCTGCTGGACGAGCAGCGAGGCGCCCGCAACCGCAACTTTCTGGGGCTGGGTGTCGCTGGGTTGATCGCCATCTCGATGGCCCTGCCTGTGGCGGGCCTGGTGCTGCTGAAGATGCTGCCGTTCGACAACAAGTCGGAGTTCCAGGTGGTGGTCGACATGCCCGCAGGCACCCCAGTCGAGAAGACGGCTGCCATGATGCGCGAACTCGGCAACTACCTGCGTGACGTGCCGGAGGTGACGGATTTCCAGGCCTACGCCGGCACCGCCTCGCCCATCAACTTCAACGGGCTGGTGCGCCAGTACTACCTGCGCAGTGGCGGCGACGTGGGTGACATCCAGGTCAACCTGGTCGATAAGCATCACCGCAAGGAGCAAAGCCACGCCATCGCCACACGGGTGCGCCCTGCCCTGCAAGCCATCGGGCTGCGCTATGGCGCCAATGTGAAAGTGGTGGAAGTGCCGCCCGGCCCACCCGTACTGGCCCCGATCGTCGCTGAAGTCTATGGTCCGGAAGCCGATGGTCGCCTGGCTGTCGCGAAGGCTGTTCGCACGGTTTTCAGCCGCACGCAAGGCGTGGTCGATGTGGATGACACCTCGATTGCCGCTGCGCCGCGCACACTGTTGCTGGTCGATCGCAGCAAGGCCGCAGCCCTGGGCATTCCTCAAGCACTGATTGTCTCGACTCTGCGGGCTGGTCTGGCAGGCGAAGCCACCACCTACCTGCATGATGAGTCGAAGTACCCCGCAGCGGCCTTGATCCAGTTGCCACCAGAGCAGCAAGGCAGCCTCGATACGCTGCTGCAACTGGGGGTACGCAACGCCCAAGGCCGCATCGTGCCCATCCGCGAGCTGGTGACCGTGACCGATTCGCTGCGCGAACAACCGAGCATCCACAAGGACCTGCTGCCTGTGACCTTCGTGACCGGCGACATGGCCGGTCATGTAGACAGCCCCTTGTACGGCATGTTTGGCATGCGCAGCGCACTGGCCGCCATCCAGACCCCAGATGGTGGCAAGCTGGAGGAATACTTCATCCGCCAGCCGGACGACGCCTACCGTGGCTACGCCATCAAGTGGGACGGCGAATGGCAGATCACCTATGAAACCTTCCGTGACATGGGCGCAGCCTATGCGGTTGGTCTGATCCTGATCTATCTGCTGGTGGTGGCCCAGTTTGGCTCCTACCTGACGCCCTTGATCATCATGGCGCCCATCCCGCTGACCATCATCGGCGTGATGCCCGGGCATGCCCTGCTCGGTGCGCAATACACGGCCACATCCATGATCGGGATGATCGCCCTGGCCGGGATCATCGTGCGCAACTCCATCCTGCTGGTCGACTTCATCAACCTGCAGGTCAAGGCGGGCGTCGACTTCAAGCAGGCCGTCATCAGCTCGGCCATCACTCGGGCCCAACCCATCATGCTGACCGGGCTGGCTGCCATGCTCGGCGCCTTCTTCATCCTCGATGACCCGATCTTCAACGGTCTCGCCATCTCATTGATTTTCGGGATCTTCGTCTCCACCGTGCTCACGCTGGTGGTGATCCCACTGCTTTACTACTCGGCCTACCACCACCGTCTGGCCGCCATCACCCATCAAGGAGAGTGAACATGACTTCCTGGCAAATCGTGCGCGTCGTCGCAGGCTCCTTCGTTCTGCTGTCCCTGGCGCTGGGCATCCCCGGCAGCCCCATCTTTGTCAGCCAATGGTGGCTGGCCTTCACCGCCTTTGTCGGTGTCAACCTGCTGCAAAGCGGCTTCACCAAGTGGTGCCTGATGGAAACCCTGCTGCGCAAGTTCGGCGTTCGTCCTGGCTGCTGAACACCCGACCACCCACTCGTTCGACCGAGGAGACCCCGCCATGCATCTCGCCTGCCCCCACTGCGCCGCTACCAACCGCGTGCCTGAGGAACGTCTGCAAGACCAGCCGGTCTGCGGGCGTTGTGGTGCCGAGCTCATGGCTAGCCATCCGTCCGCAGTCAGCGAGGCACATCTGCCCGCTTATCTGAAAGGCACCGAGCTGCCTGTTCTGGTGGACTTCTGGGCAGACTGGTGCGGCCCCTGCAAGTCAATGGCCCCCCACTTTGCGGCAGCCGCACAGCAAATGCCCATGGTGCGCTTCGTGAAGGTGGACACCGATGCAGCCCCTCAAGCCAGTACCACCTATGCCATACGCAGCATCCCGACCCTGATTCTGTTCAAGCACGGCCACGAGGTGGCCCGGCTGTCTGGTGCAGTTCCAGCCAACCAGTTGATGACCTGGATCCGCCAGCACATCGCTTGAAGGAGATTTGCGAGATGAAACAACGCCTTCTTGTCACCGCCATCGCACTGACGCTGTGCAGCAACTGGGCACAGGCTGGCACCTTGCTCGATGCGTGGCGAGCCGCGCAACAGCATGACCCGGAATACGCCGCCGCTCAAGCCGCACACGGTGCCGGTGCCACTCGAAGAGACCAGGCCCGCTCGCTGTGGCGCCCCAATGTGCAGCTGACTGGCTCGGTTGCCTATATGGGCAACGAAACCACGACCGACGGCGCACAGTTTGCGGCCCCTGACGTCGGTTTCTCGAAGACGGAAAATGTCTCGTTCAACACCTCCATCACCCACGGAACCGCAACCGATTGGGCCCTGTCGGCCCGGCAGCCCCTGATCAACCGCGAGCGCTTGGCACAAAGCCGCCAGCTTGATCTGGCTGCCGACGCGGCCGACCTGCAGTGGCAGGATGCCCAGCAGGCGCTCATCTTGCGCACGGCGCAGCGCTACTACGACGTTGTCTTGGCGAGCGCCACCCTGGATGTGCTCCAGCGTCAGCAAACGGCCGTGGACAAAACCTTGACCGAGGTCGAGGACCGCTTCAAGCTGGGCGACGTGCCAGTCACCGACACGCACGAAGCGCGGGCGCGGGCCCAAGGTATCTCGGCGCAGGTGCTGGCCGCGCAGTCCGATCTGCAGATGCGCGACGTGGCTCTGGCCGATCTGACCGGTCTGTCCGCCAAGGACTTGCAGCCTCGGGCACCGTCAGCCACCACGGTGGCAGATTTGCCGGCGCTGGACACGGCCCTGAGCAGCACCCAGTCCAACAACCCAATGTTGCGGCTGCAACAGGTCAACCTGGCATCCAGCCGCGAGGAAGTGGCCAAGCACAGCCCGGTTGGCAGCACCAGTCTGGACCTGGTGGCACAGATCGGCCGGGAGCGTCTGAGCGGCAGTGGCGACTTTGGCGATGCCAGCAATTCCGCCAACAAGCGCATGATCGGTGTGCAACTGACCATACCGCTGTTCACCGGCGGATACCGCAGCGCGCGCCAGGAAGAATCGTTGCGCCTGGCAGACAAGGCGCAGGCAGACCTCGAACTCACCCGCCAGCAAGTGGCCCAACAGACCCGTGCTGCATGGCTGGGTCTGACGGTGGGGGCCCAACGCATTGCTGCCCTGGAACAGGCCCGCACGGCCAGCCAGTCTCGGCTTGATGCGACCCGCGTGGGCCATGGTGTGGGACACCGGACCACCCTGGACCTGCTCAATGCCGAGAACGATGCCGCTCAGGCGGAGCTGACCGTACTGCAGGCGCGCGTCACCTACCTCATGGACCAGCTGCGACTGGCAGCGCTGGAAGGACAGCTCAACGAACAAACACTGGAGATGCTGTCGGCATCTCACAGCAAGCCCTGAGATTCACGCAATCGGTTTCCACAACGCCATCAGGAGACAAGCCATGGCACACATCGTCGTACTTGGAGCGGGAACAGGCGGCATGCCTGCGGCCTATGAGTTGCGGGCCAAGCTGGGCGCGCCACACAAGATCACCGTGGTCAATGCCGTGGACTACTTCCAGTTCGTACCGTCCAACCCCTGGGTGGCTGTGGGTTGGCGAGAGCGTGGTGACATCACCTTCCCGATTCGCCCGCACCTCGAGCGCAAGGGCATCAACTTCGTGGCCCAGCCTGTGACACGCATCGACGCCGAGCACAGCGCCCTTGAGTTGAATGACGGCAGCCGACTGGCCTACGACTATCTGGTCATCACGACTGGTCCAAAACTGGCATTTGACGAAGTATCAGGTGCAGGCCCGCACGGCGGCCACACCCACTCCATCTGCACCGTGGACCATGCCGAAAAGGCTTTCGCCGATTACGAAGCCTTCCTGAAGGACCCCGGCCCAGCCATCATTGGCGCCATGCCGGGTGCGTCGTGCTTCGGTCCGGCATACGAGTTCGCCTTTGTCTTCAACACCGACCTGCGACGTCGCAAGCTGCGCAACAAGGTTCCCATGACCTATGTGACCAGCGAGCCGTATATCGGTCACCTGGGGTTAGGCGGGGTGGGCGACTCCAAATCCATGTTGGAAAGCGAACTGCGCAACAACGACATCAAGTGGATCACCAATGCCAAGGTGACCAAGGTCGAAGCCGGCAAGATGTTCGTGACCGAGATGGACGACCTGGGTCAGGTGAGGAAAGAGCATGAGCTGCCCTTCAAGTTCAGCATGATGCTGCCTTCGTTCAAAGGCGTGGACCCGGTGGCTGCCGTGGAGGGCTTGTGCAACCCCCGGGGTTTCGTGCTGATTGACGAATATCAGCGCAGCAAGAAGTACCGCAACATATTCTCGGCAGGTGTCTGCGTGGCCATTCCGCCGGTCGAGGTGACCCCGGTCGCCACGGGTGCCCCCAAGACGGGTTACATGATCGAAACCATGGTCACGGCCATTGTCCACAACATCTCAGCCGACCTCGCAGGCGAACCCGCCACCGCCAAGGGCAGCTGGAATGCCATCTGCCTGGCCGACATGGGCGATACCGGTGCTGCCTTCGTGGCCCTGCCCCAGATCCCGCCACGCAATGTCAACTGGTTCAAAAAAGGCAAATGGGTTCACCTGGGCAAGATCGCCTTTGAAAAATACTTCATGTACAAGATGAAGACAGGTACATCGGAACCCATCTATGAGAAATATGTGCTCAAGGCGATGGGCATTCACCGACTGGAAGATCAACAGCCATGAACTGGTTAGACCGCATCAAAAGCGCCCTGCAAGGCCAGCCTGAAGACATGCCGGAGCACGCCATGCTGATCGATGTGCGCTCCCCTATGGAATTCCAGAGCGGGCACGTTGACGGCGCCTTCAATTTGCCGCTCGAAACCGTTGCTGCCCGCATTGAGCAGATCGTGCCCGACAAGTCGACCCCGATCGTCATGTACTGCCAGGCCGGTGGCCGATCCGCCATGGCCTGTTCAATCCTGCAGCAGTTGGGTTACAACTGCGTTGCCAATGGCGGCGGCGTGGGCGGCTTGGCCCTGCGCCTGCAACGCGACATCCGCCGCGGCGGATCCTGATTTTTCATTGACCTCAAACCTGAAGGAGTACTTCCATGTCCCCTAACGTTGGCGGCGCAGACCGCATTGTTCGCATCGTCGCTGGTGTGGCCCTGATCGCACTGGCAGCCACCGGCACCGTGGGTGTCTGGGGTTACATCGGCATCGTGCCGCTGGCCACCGGCCTGCTGCGCATCTGCCCGGCATACTCCATCTTCGGCGTCAACACCTGCGGCATGAAGAAGTAAAACCCGCACCCCACCCTATGGACAGTCCAAACTTCACGATCGAACTGCGGGAACAGGCGGATTACCGCTTCGAAGTTCACTTCGACAACCCCGCTGTGCCCGCTCTGATCACAGACGAGAACGCCCCCCTGGGTGGGGATGCCGGCCCCAATCCATCGCGCATGCTCACCACAGCGGTGGCCAACTGTCTGTCGGCCAGCCTGTTGTTTGCCATGCGCAAGTTCAAGAACCAGCCTGAGCCCTTGCGTGCTGTGGCCACCACCACCATGGGTCGCAACCAAGACAACCGGATGCGCATTCAGCACATCGCAGTCGACTTGCATCTCGGTGTTGCCGCCAGCCAGATCACCATGCTGGAGCGCATCCTGGCCCAGTTCGAAGACTTCTGCGTTGTCACGCAAAGCGTGCGTGCCGCCATCCCGGTGGACATCCGTGTGATCGACGCCACCGGGGCCGTGCTCAAAGGCTGAACCTCAAGGGCTCAGCGAGGCACTCAGGCCGCTTGCTGCAGACTGAGTTCGCGCTCGGCCTGCATGTGGGCAGCCAGCTCGGCGACCGACACGAGCGGCAGCCCATGCACCTCGGCGTAGTCGCGCACCTGCTGACCACGCATCATCGTGCCGTCGGGGTTCATCAACTCGCACAGCACCCCGGCCGGCCGCAAACCGGCCAGTTCAGCCAGGCGAACCGTGGCTTCCGTGTGGCCGCGACGACCCAGCACGCGCTCGGGATGCGCGCGCAGCGGAAAGATGTGCCCAGGTCGCACCAGATCTGACGGCTTGGCGTCTTTTGCCACTGCGGCGCGAATGGTGGTCACGCGGTCAGCGGCCGACACCCCCGTGGTCACCCCGTGGCGCGCTTCAATCGTCACGGTAAACGGCGTGCCATGGCGACTTGTGTTGCTGCCCACCATGGGCGCCAGCTCCAGCCGGTCGGCTGTTTCGTGGTCCAGACACAGGCAGACGATGCCGCTGCAGTCATGGATGAAACGCGCCATCCAGGGCACGCTCATGTGATCGGCCGCCATGACAAGGTCGGCCTCGTCTTCTCGGTCGGGGTCATCGGTCACCACAACAGGTCGACCGGAACGGATGGCGGCCACGGCTGCTGCCACGGCGGGATAACGCAAGGAAAGGTCAATGGACATGAAACGCTCCAACAAAATGCACTCAGAGACGTTTCAGGGATGCGCAAAGCGCAGCTGCACCTGACTGGAGGTGCGGCTGATCTCGACGCCTTCTTTCATCCGGACTGTGACCGTCGGCCCCGGCATTGGACCGGGTCTGCTGACCTGCCAAGGCGGGAGCCCTGGCAGCGCTCGCGGGCTCGCAGAGACAAGCCCTGCCTACCGCCGGTGGGGAATTTCACCCCGCCCTGAAGACGCGCCGACCTGACAGCCGGCTCGCCAAGTATACGGCTGGCCGCTTAGCCCTGCCGGCGGTCGGGGCTCCAGTGCAGGCGAGCGATCAGGCCGCCGCCCTCACGCGGCAACAACTCAAAGGCCGCACCATAGGCCTGCGCCATGCGATCGACAATGGCCAACCCCAGCCCCGCACCAGTGACCTCGCCACGCGCGGCATCGCCCCTCGCAAAGGGGGCCTTCAGGGCTTCACACTGGTCTTCGGCCAGACCGGGACCACGGTCACGCACCTCCAGCCACCAACCCGAACCAGCCGGGCCCGTTGCCACTTCGATGGGTGGTGCGCCATGGCGCTGCGCATTGTTCAGCAGGTTCAAGACGATGCGCCGTATGGTGTGAATCGGCAACTTCTGTGGCGCCAACCCTGCCAGATCACAATGCACGTCAGGCTGTCCAGCTGTTTGCCCGGAACACACCTGCACCACATCAGCCACCAGGTCGTTCAGATCGACATCGGCCAACTCCTCGGCGCCCCAGCCGCCGACCTGACTGGCCCGGGTGAAGTCCAGAAACTGCCCCAGCAAACCGTCCAGGGTGTCAATATTGCGGTTCAAGCTGCTCAGCAAGGCCGGATCGCCTTGGCCGGACAACATTTCGGAGACCAGGCGCATTTTGGTCAACGGCGTACGCAAGTCGTGCGACAGACCTGCCAGCATCACCACCCGCTCTTGCTCGTGCGCCAACAGGCCATTCACCATGTCATTGAAGGCCTGAGAGACCGTGGCGATTTCGGTGGGGCCATCGGTCGGCAACTGTGGAGGCTGCTCTCCACTGCCCAGTGCCCTGGCAGCGCCCACCAGATCCTGCAAAGGGCGATTGATGCGGCGCTGGATGAGCCACGCGCCGAAAATGGCGAGCAACGCCGTGCCTGCGCTGCCAACCAGCCAACCAGGCGAAACCGAATGCGCAGGGATCAGACCGGGCATCACAACCCAGTAAGGCACGCCATCGACGATCAGCCGCACGGCCATGACCCCTCCCTGCTCGCGTCGCCACAGCACTTCCGCCCCCTGTGCACGCAACTGGCTTGACACCTGCTGCACGAACTGACGCTCCAGCGGGGTCAGGTGGCGTTCTTCATCCGTGGGGTCCTGCGCATCATCGGCATCCAATGGGCGCGCCTGCGCGTTATAGCGGTCCACAAAGTCTTGTCGACCAGCCGGCGCCATGGCGCCAAGGCCCCTGGCAACCGCCAACACATGCCGAGACGTGGTCTGTGCAGCCAAGGCTACGCGGGGCTTGACGACGGCCTCACGCAACAGGATCGCGCTGGCCAGTTGGCCAAGCAGAATCAGCCCCACAAAAAGGAGCAAGTTTCGATAAAAAAGCGAACGGGGCCACCAGTTCATCAGGCGCTCCTCATTCCGAGTCAGGCTGTGGCACAAACACATAACCCACGCCCCACACCGTCTTGATGTGCCTGGGGGTCGCGGGATCCTCTTCGATCAGCTTGCGCAGACGCATCACCTGCACGTCAATGCTGCGGTCGGTGGCCTCGTGCTCACGCCCCCGGGTCAGCTCGATCAGCTTCTCTCGCCCGAGCGGCCTGTTGGGGTGGCTTGCCAGCGCAAGCAGCAAGCCGAACTCGCCACTAGTCAGCGGCAGATCCTGCCCGGCACGCTCCAGGCGCCGCTCGGCCACGAGCAAGGTGTAAGAGCCAAAGTTGATAGGCGCATCGCCGGCCGGGCCGGCGTGCAGGCCCAACATCCGCTGCCTGCGCACCATGGCCTGCAGCCGGGCCAGCAACTCCCGCGGGTTGAACGGCTTGGGCAGGTAGTCGTCAGCGCCCATTTCCAGCCCGACGATGCGGTCCACCGGATCACCCCGCGCGGTCAACATCAGAATGGGAATCGTCTCGCCCAAGGCCCGCAGGCGGCGACACAGGGACAGGCCATCCTCGCCCGGCATCATCACGTCCAGCACGAGCACATCGAAGTGCTCCCGGCTCAGCAGGCGCTCTGCCGCAGCCGCATCGGCTACCGCACGGACAGCCAGGCCTTGCTCGCTCAGGTAGCGCTCCAGCAAGGCGCGCAACTCGGCTTCGTCATCAACAATCAGGATACGGGGCGCATCGCTCATGGAGCGCATCATAGGGAAACCAGGCGCTCGCCTCGGCCCAGCAGGACGGAATTCATGACAAATCATGACAAAGCCCGGTGCCTGCTCATACATCGACATCAAGTCGGCCGGGCATGCCATACATCGGTGACATCTGCCAGGCACAGTGGACCCATCCACTCAAGCCACACGGAGCACCAACATGACACACCGCATTCCCCACACGCAGTTGACCAACTGGGCCGGCCTGGCTGGCGCCATCCTGATCGCCGTCGCTTTGCCTGCCCAGGCAGGCCGGCTGCGCGCCGTCCATGACAACGCAGAAGGCGGTCAGACACGGGTGTTTGGCGCTGCCCATGCAGGTGAAGCCGGCAGTGCTGTGCGGGGCTCGCGCGTGGTCACCGACGGCGAAGGCAATGTTTCGGCCACCCGCGGCGCCGCAGTGCAAGGCGCTGCAGGAGGAAGCTTCCGTCGGGGTGCGCGCAACACCCGTGCCGCTGATGGCTCGGCAACGCACCAAAGCGGCATGTCCGCCACTGGCGCCAAAGGCACCATCGACAGCCAGGGCAACGCCACCAAAGACGCCAGCGGCAATGTGACCCAGCAACGCACCACCTCGGCGACCAGTTCCACGACCGGCAACAGCGTCGAAAGCACCTCCTCCTACAACAAGGACACCGGGCGCACGCGCACAACCACCTGCTTCGACTCGTCGGGGGCCACCATCACCTGCCCCTCCGGCAAGTAAAACCGGCCAGCGCCACACCGTCTGATCACCAAGAAAACACAGGGAGGACCATCATGACCACTGCGCCCCAAGTGTCACGCCTTCTCATGGTGTCCGTCACATCCAGCCTGTTTGCAGCGACGTGCTGGTCCGCCGACACCGAGTTGATCACAGCGCCGCAAAGAGTGGCCGCAGCCACCGCCACGGCCAACCATGCCGCCAGTTGCGTGGCCGCCCAGCCCTTCTACTGGGAGATCGGCAATGGCCAGACCATGCTGGCATCCGGCCAGGTTGGCCGCAAGGCACCCGACGCCCATACCGCCATGCCGATTGCATCCGCCTCAAAGTGGGTCTATGGGGCCTACGTCGCCGAACGCCGCCAGGGCAAGCTCAGTGAGGCCGACATCCAGTTCCTCAACTTCCGCAGTGGCTACACCGGCTTTCGAACCTGTTTGCGCGGACAGACCGTGGCCGAATGCGCGTCCAGCCTCATCAACCACCATGGCGAGCGTGATGACGAGGCCATCGGGCTGTTCAGCTACGGGGGCGGCCACATGCAGACCCATGCCACCCAGCAGATGGGCCTGGGCTCGCTCGACAACGACGGGCTGACCCGCGCCATCAAGGCCGGTCTGAGCCCATTGGGCAGCAACTGGGCCATCAACTACACCCAACCGCAACTGGCTGGCGGCATCAACAGCACAGCGGCCGACTATGCTGTCTTTCTACGTGGTCTGATCACGCAGAACCTGCAAATGGGCAAGCTGCTGGGCAGCCACGCGGTGTGCACCAACCCCAGTGTGTGCCCCAGTCAGGCCGTCAAGACCCCTTTGCCCACCACGGAGCAATGGCAGTACTCGCTGGGCCACTGGGTGGAAAGTGACCCCAAGGTGGGCGACGGGTCGTTCAGCAGCCCAGGCGCTTTCGGCTTTTACCCCTGGATCGATGCCCACCGCCGCTTCTACGGCATCGTGGCACGCGCATCGCTGGATGGCGCCACGTCCAGCGATCCGGCCGAGAAGCCCTACTTCAAGTCGATCGCCTGCGGCAGGGACATCCGGGCAGCCTGGCTGAGCGGTGAAGCACGCAATTGATGCCTGACGATCACGACGCCAGCAGGCTCAACAGACCACTGGCGCGCCGCGTGGGCTGCTGCACGGCGGCCTCCAGCAAGCCGGATTGCGGCGCCACCAGCGTGAAGGCCTGCCTGGCCCGCGTGATACCGGTGTAGACCAACTCGCGGTTGAGCACACTGGCCCCGTGCGGTGGCAACACCAGCACGGTGTGCTCAAACTCGGACCCCTGGCTCTTGTGTACGGTCATTGCAAACGCCGTTTCCACATGGGCCAGGCGACTGACGCCCACCGACCGCACCACCGGCCCATCCATGAAATAGGCACGCAAACCGGCACCGGCGACAGGTGAAGGCAACACCACACCGATATCGCCATTGAACACGCCGAGGTTGGCATCGTTGCGGGTGATCATGATGGGCCGACCGACGTACCACTCGCCCTTGGGCTGCAAGAGCCCTGCTTCGCTCAGTGCCTTTTCCACCCGCAGATTGAGGCCAGTTGTGCCCCAATCACCATCACGCACGGCACACAACAGGCGAAAACGGTCAAAGGCCTTCAACACGGCCGCCACCCAGCTTTCATGCGCATCCGCATCGCCAGGCGGTGGACGATTGGTCAGCGTGCCCGCGTAGGCCGCATAACTGGCCGCAGCCCCCTCGCGCCCGCGGACAGCCAGGAGCAGCACATCAGCAGGGGTGGCACTGGTCAAGGCACGCAAGGCCCCACTGCGGTCCTCGCGAAGACACTGCAGGGCCCGCAAGGTGTCACCCCGGTTCACCGCCAGCGCCAACTGCCCAATGGGGCCGCCAAAGCGCCGGCTTTCACGCAACATCACAGTCTGCTGGGCCAGCATGGACGCATCCCCCTCAGAGACCAGGTAGTCGGGTGGCAGCACCTGGCCTGCCACACTCAGGGCATAGCGGGCCGTCTCCGTGCTGTAGCACCCAGCCTCGGCATCGCGACACAAGTCACCCAGTACGGCACCGGCCTCTACGGAGGCGAGCTGATCCTTGTCCCCCAGCAAGATCAGCCGGGCGGTGGGCGGCAAGGCATCCAGCAAGGCGGCCATCATTTCCAGGTGGATCATGGACGCCTCGTCCACGATGAGCACATCGACATCCAATGGGTTCGCGGCATGAAAGCGCAACGCACGGGTGTCGGGGCGCGCGCCCAGCAAGGCATGCAAGGTGCGCGCAGCACCCATGCGCTGCGTGAAGCCACTGAGGTCCAACTGCTCACCCAGACGCTGCCCCAGATCTTCCAGCGACGCGTCAATGGACTGTTTCAGGCGGGCGGCGGCCTTGCCGGTTGGCGCAGCCAGCGCCACACGCAGTTGCTCACGAGCCGGGTCGACGGCATACAGCAAGGCCAGCAAGCGGGCCGCCGTGTAGGTTTTGCCCGTGCCAGGCCCCCCGGTGATGACCGACAAACGCCCACGCAACGCCACGGCACAAGCCAGCTTCTGCCAATCCACCCGGGCATGGGGTTGAGCGCCGGCGTCGGCCACTTCGGGAAACAGCTTGTCCAGCCAGTTGCGCACGGCGCCCTCGTCCACCTCTCCAGCCGACTGGCTGCGCAGATCGATCTGACGGGCCACCGCGCACTCGTGCAGCCAGTAGCGGCGCAGATACAGACGCGGCGCGGTATCCGAGCCGGCCAGCACCAACGGCTGCCCTTCGTCGGCATCCCCGCGTTCCACGGCCCGCACCACCCGCGATGCCTTCAATGGCGCCAACCAGTCAGCCACCCGGCGAGGCAAACCAGGCCAGCAGGCACGCCATGCCTCCTGCCCGGCTTGAGGCCACGCCAGCAGGTCTTCCGGGGCAGATACCAGTTCGGCCAGCGGCAGGCAGGTGTGGCCACGCCCCTCCATCTGGGCCAGCACGGCGACCGTCAGACAAACCGTTGGCGTGACTTGGTCGTCCAACTCCATGACGAACCGGGCCAGCGCCACATCCAGCCGACGCAACCAGCCGGCTTCCGCCCATTGATCGAGCGTGTGCATCATCTCGTGTGGCCTCATATTGCTGGCTCCTCGGGGCTCGCCAGCATGGCATCCAGTGCGGTCAGCAGCTCCAGACACGGCGGCAGGACGTGACTGCCTTGCTCAGGCCCGTCTATGCCCCGCAGAAACAGGTACACCGCGCCGCCAAGGTGCGTTCGGGGCGCATACGCGGCACCCAATCGATGGCGCAACAGCCGGTGCAGGGCGAGCATGTACAACGCGGCCTGGACGTCGTAGCGGTGCTCGGCCATGGCCTCGGTCAACGCGCGGGCGTGATAGGCCTCGCCATCGTTGCCCAGGTGGTTCGACTTGTAGTCCAGCACCCAGTAGCGGCCGCCGTGCTCGAACACCAGGTCGGCAAAGCCCATCAGCATGCCGTGCAACTCCCGCTCGGGCAGGCTCGGCCGCTCCACACCGGGCAGCAAATGGGTACGACACAAGGCATCGACTTCGGCAGCCTGCAAACGGCCAGCAGGCAACCAGAACTCCAGCTCGGGCAGCACGTGGTGGAGCTCGCGCAAGCTGGCCCCTACCCCGCCCAGCGGAGTCCGCGTGACACGGCTCAGCCACTGCACCACGTCGTCCGCCTGCTCGGCCCGCCCCGCGCGCTCACATCGCCTGTGCAAGCGGTCGGCGTTGGCTGTCCCCTCATCGAGCGCGAAGTGCTCCATTGCCAGCCACTCCAGCTGGTCGTGCAAGAAGTTGCCAGCCAGGGCACCACGCGTGAAGCGGTGCCATGCAGGACTGGGCTGCGGCTCCAGCAACAGACTCATCTGCCCCGCCGCCGATACCACTGGTGACGTATTCAGGCTGTCAGCTGCAGGCATGGGCGAGATCGCTGCCCCCGCCTCGGCACTGATTTCGTCATCAGCGGGGCGCGCCTGCAAGGTCGGCAACAGGCTGTTGCCACCCGCCATGGCCCGAACCAGGGAGGAAAAGCTCCCGATGCCCCAGCGGCGATCGAACTGGCCGGCATAAGGCGGGCTGTCCTGCAGGACCTCATCGTCACACCCTGCTGCCAGACGACTGCGGGCCACCGTCTCCGGACGGGTCAGCAGTGTCATGTCATGACAGCCCTCTGCCAAGGCCTGCAAATGCGCCATCAAACCGTCCGGCCCGGTGCCCTGATGGCCCATCAACAGATAGCCCACCGCGCTTTCATGCGTGCGGCACTCCTCGCTGTTGCCGACCTTGAGCGCAGCCACACCCATCCACATCGTATGGCGGGCACGGGTCAATGCCACGTACAGCAAACGCAGGTCTTCACGCAGACGCTCACGGTCGGCCTGGGCCAATGCCGCATCGTCATACTGCAGGCGCAGCTCGCGCTCGCCATCCTCATTCAAGGTGTTCACAAAAGGCGTCTTGCTGCGCTCCACCTTGCGGAAGCTGCATGCGAACGGCAGGCATACCACCGCGTACTCCAGCCCCTTGCTCTTGTGCACCGTCACCACCTTGACCAGATCCGCGTCGCTTTCCAGCCGCACGATCTGCTCATCACTGCTGTTGCGTCGGTCTTCCATCTGCAGAGTCAGCCAGCGAATGAGCGCCTGCTCACCGTCGAGCTGGGCACTGGCCGTCTGCAACAGCTCGGCCAAATGCAGGAAGTTGGTCAGGCGTCGCTCGCCGTCAGGCTCCTGCAACCAGCGCGCCGGCAGATCGAGCTGGTGCAGGGTCTGCCGCAACATGGTCAACACACCCTGACTCATCCAGACGCCGTGCAGCGCTCGCAACTGGGCACTGCGCTCGTCAAAGGCTTCATCATCCGAGGCCAGCCAGGCAAGCTCGTCCAGACTCAGCCCCACGGTGCGCGTAGCCAGGCCCGCCCGCACCAGGCGTACATCCAGCGGGGCAGCCACCGCGCGCAGCCAATGCAGCAGGTCGCGGGCCTCATCACTGTCAAAAACCGAGTCTTTGTCAGACAGGTAGACCGAGGCCACACCGCGGCGACGCAACTCGCGACGCACGGCATCGGCTTCCTTGCCCGTGCGCACCAGCACCGCGATATCGGCCGGACGCAGCCGCTTGAAGGGCTCCCCATCCCGGTCAAAGCCCATGTCCGGGTTGTTCAGCCACGACACGATCTGCTCTGCACAGCACTCGGCAAACCGGGCACGATGCTGATCGCCATGGCTCAATTGCAGGTCGGCCACGATCTGCATGGCCGGTACCACCCTGCCCGCCAGTTGCAGTTGTTCTGGCCGACCATTGGCCTGCACTGGCACAAAGGGCAAGGGGTTCGCGTCACCGTCACGGAAGAGAAACGCCCCTTCGGGCAACTTGCGCTCGCCTTGTTCGAACCAGTGATTCACCGCGCTCACCAGGGCATGGGTCGAGCGATAATTGGTATCGAGCACATAGTGGCGGCCCTCGGTTGCACGCCGCGCCTGCAGATAGCTGTAGATGTCCGCGCCGCGGAAGCCATAGATGGACTGCTTGGGGTCACCAATGAGCAACAAGGCAGAACCGCGCTCGTTGGCCGCCGTGCGGTAGAGCTGGTCAAAGATGCGGTACTGCAATGGCGACGTATCCTGGAACTCGTCGATCAAGGCCACCGGATACTGCGCAACGATGCGCTCACGCAAACGCAGGCCATTCGGACCTGCCAAGGCATTGTCCAGCCGGGTCAGCATGTCGGCAAAACCAAAGGTACCCGCTTGCTTTTTCAGGCGCGCCATGCGCTCGCTCACCCTTGCCACGGCATGCAGCCGCATGGCCACACGTGGGTCAGGCAAGGCATCCAGCTCAGCCAACAGCTGTTCAAAGGCAGCGAAATGCGCGGGGGTATCGGCAGGCAAGATGCCCGTCTTGTGGGCCTCCAGCAGGCCTTCCGGCGTCAGACGCTTGCGTGCCGAGTCCGTCAGCACCAGTCCGGTTTCCGGGCTTCTGGCCCATGCTGCCAATCGGGCCAGCCAGTCTGTGTAGTAGCGGGCGCTGAGCTTCTTGCGGTCCCAGTCGCAGGTTTTGGGTGCTGTCTGGCCGTCCAGCCAGATTTGCATGGCCTGAGCGCGCTCATCCCAGCCCGCCGCCAAAGCCTGCAAGCGCTCGGCCCTGGCCGTCATCTCACGCGCCAGGCACTGACCCAGCGAGCCTTGACCGGCCTCTTTCGGCACAGTCTGGTTGATCAGTTGACGAACATCGGCCTGCAGGTGATCGACGCTGGGCCACAGGCCCAACACCGTGTCCAGCTCGACCCCGGACAAGGGGTAGCCATGCTGGCGCCAGTAATCCTGTGTGGCCTCGGTCAGCAAGGTGCGCTCGTCGGCCACCAGCTCTTCGTCAAAGAGGTTGCCGCTGTCAAAGGCGTGCTCGCGCAACATGCGTTGACACCAGGCATCGATGGTGTGTACCGAGGCATCGTCCATGCCCTCGGCTGCCATGGCCAGACGCCACGCAGCAGCTTGCCGCTCGGCACCCTCTGCATAGTCGGCCATCAGCTCGCGCAACAGGGCATCGTGACTGGCCGGCTGAGCCTCGCCACGGAAACACTGCGCAGCTTCAATCAAACGTGCGCGGATCCGGTCAGACAACTCGCGCGTGGCAGCCCGGGTAAAGGTCATCACCAGAATATCTGCAGGGCGCAGCGGGCGCTCAAAGCCGTGCTCGCCCCCATGGCCCAGGACCAGCCGCAAATACAGTGCGGCAATCGTCCATGTCTTGCCTGTGCCGGCACTGGCTTCGATCAGACGGCTCCCCCACAGCGGGAACGTCAGCGCATCGAGCTTGCAGGAGCTTGTGCCGTTCATGCTGCACCGCCTTCTTCTGCTGACCCTGCACCGGGGTGCATGGTGCACTGGACATGCCCATCGATCCACGTACACAAGGGGCCATACAGGGTTTCAGCCCATCCATCAAACTCGCCGTCAGCACACAGCGCTTCGTAATCCGGGTAGAGCCGGTACAGACACGGGTCCTCGCGTTCCGCCGAGGCGTTGGCCGTCCCCTCATAGACTTGCCATGGCTTGCCTGCCGCATCCAGGGCAGCCAAGGCCGTCCGCAAGGCCACGGGCAAAGGTCGGCTCAAACCCTCTTGCCACGCGTCGATCAGCCCCACCAAGGTCTGTCTGGCATCCACCGGGTCCATGGGCGCCACGTGCAAGGTCGCATCGCGGCCAACCAGCAGGCCAGCCACCTGTTCCCCACAGGCGGCTGCAGCGAGGCTGCGCACCCAGGCCACCACCAATTTGTCCGGGCGGGCAACCCACCCCACACGGGCACGTTTGACTGCCACTTTGCCCGTGTCCAGGTCCAACCACACCGGCGTTCCATCAGCCCCGACTGCCACCCGCAGGTGATCCAGCCAGTCCTCCAGCACCACCGTGCCATGGGTCAGGTGCAAGCGTCTCCGCGGCGCCGGCTCGGCATGTTCGCACTGCATGGCCAGCCACGTTTGCAGCATGGGCTGAACCGTGTCACGCAAGGCCTGGAGCGTGCGCTCCCCCACCCCGCCGAGCGGCAGGCGCCCGGAGCGCTGCAAGCTTTCAAGGCAGCCAGACACCCGGCGGCTGAGCTCGGCCTGGGCTGCAGGCAGCCCCTCTGGCAACTGACTGAGCACAGCGTCACTGACCTCACGAATCAAGCCATACTCTTCAAGCCCAGCAAGGCCAAAAGCCTCGTCATCAAGGGCCTCATCCACATCGCTCTCAAACACCACGCCCAGGCGCTGTTTGAAGAATGCACGAACCGGATGGCGCAGGAAACGAGCGAGATCGACGACCGTCAACGGCACATGCGGATCGGGCTCAAATCGCGGCAAAGCGGGAATGCCTGCGCGCTCAGACAGACTCACCTCTGCGTGCACATGCGCGGCACGCCACTCTCTGGCGTAGGTCACCAAGGGCGAGTTGGGTTCGAAATAACGGCGGCTGAAAGGCTGAAGCGGGTGTTCAGTGGTGCGCTGGGCCAATACCGGCCCCTGCCACCCTGCTGCCAGGTAATCACGCAACTGCGACACCAACACGGAGGGTGGCTTCTCGGTGTTGTCTCGCACACTGCGGCCAGTCCAGCTGACATACAGCACCTGCCGCGCAGAGAGCAAGGCTTCCAGCATCAACTGCCGGTCGTCATCCCGACGCGAGCGATCTCCCGGACGCACCTGACCTGGCAAGCCCATCAGGTCGAAATCACTGCGAGGTGAACGGCGTGGGTAGTCCCCATCGTTCATCCCCAGCAAGCACACCACTTCAAAGGGAATCGCCCGCATTGGCATCAGGGTGCAGAAGGTCACCCCACCCGCCCGGAAGCGCTTGTTGAGGGTGGGCTCCTCCAGCGCGCCCAGCCAGGCTTCACGGGCCACCGACAGCGGCACCGCCGTATCGCCAAACCCGGCCTGCTCACAGGCATCCAGCCAGACGTTCAAGGCCTGATCAAGGGCGGCCAAGGTCATGCGGTCCGCGTCGTCCAAAGGCTTGAAAACGGCCGCCAGCAGGGCCCGCCCCCGTTCTGCCCACACGATGGGAGCCGCAGGCTTTGAAGCATCGGCCCACCAGGCCATCAAGGCTCCCAGCAAACCTGACAGCCCGCCGGCCAGCTCGGCATCCAACCCGCCAACCTCTGCATAAGGCTCAATACCCGCAAAAGGCATTGCCGTGCCACTGGCATAGCCCAGCAACATGCGCTGCAGACCGAACCAGCTGGTGTTCTGCTCGCCACAGGCACCCAGGCCCAACTCATCACGCTGAGCCGCACTCAAACCCCAGCGGATACCGGCACCAGCCATCCAGCGAGTCAGACGCGGCATGGCGTCGGCATCCAACCCGAAGCGCGCGGCAATGGCGGGCACATCCAGCAGATCACGCAGTTCGCTCATGCGGCAGCGTTGCTGCGAAATGCGCAACAACCATTCCATGGCCGTCACCAGCGGGCTGCTGGCACGGGCACTGAGGTCGGCAATGTCGAACGGAATGTAGCGGGTATCGTGCCGGCTGTACTGCCCGAAAACGGCACGGATCGCCGGTGCGAACTGGTCGATGTCGGGCACCATGACCACCACATCACGCGGCTGGATGGCCCGCCCCTGGTCGGGCGGTCTGGCAAACAGTTGCAGCAACTGGTCATGCAGGATCTCCACCTCCCGCAGCGCCCCATGCGCCACATGGAACACGATGGAGCGGTCCGCAGCCTGAGCGGCCATGGCCGGGTGCTCAGCCAGAGGTACCAGGTCGCGAATGCGGTTTTGCACCTGCCTCAACAAGGGGGCGTCTGCCGGCTCCTCCTCATCAAACAGGTCTACGCGAGGCAATGGCAACCGTTCAAGCGCGCTTTGGGTGTCATCAAACTCATCGAGCTGACGCACGAAATCACGCCCTTGCCGCCCCCACGCTGCCAGCAAGGGGTGGGCGTGGGCATGCATTTCCTCAAGCGGCAGCGCCGACAGATCCCGCCCCCCACGCAGAGGGTGACGCCTGCGCGCCATGCGCAACAGCTCACGCCCATCGATGATGTCTGCCCAGTGGAATCGACACGGGTTGGGAATGGCCAGCATCACCTGGCTGTGATGGGCCAACGCTGCCAGCGTCTGCAAAGTCGGCAAGGGCACGGCGGTCATCCCGAACAACACCACCCGCCGTGCCACAGGGCTGGCCAGCGGGCCACCACCTTGCAGCGTGTCCAGCACCTGCCGATGCAAACGCGGGCGCGTCCAAGCACGCTCACGCTCACTCAACTCGGACAGGATGGCCCGCCACAGGCGCGGCTGCCACATCTGATCAGCGGGGACTGCACGGGCCGGGCCATGGACATGAGGCAACTCGTCCCGGCCGTCTGCCCAGGCATCCAGCCAGTCTGCACGATAAACCTGATACTGGTCGTACAGATCAGCCAGACGAGACGCCAGCTGAAACAGCCGATCAGGCTCGCCGGGCTGCAGGAAACCGGCAACCGGCTCGAAGCCCGGTTCCATCAGCAAGGCTGGCAGCAGGCGCATGAGGCGCCAGGTCAATGGCTGCTTGTCCAGCGGTGAATACGCCGGCACCTGGTCCCGCCCCAGCACCTGCCGGTAGGTGCGCCACAAGAAACGCGCGGGCAACTCGACCCGAGCGGCCGCACACACCCCACCCTGCTGAGCCAGCGTCATCTTCAGCCACTCGGCCATGCCATTGCTTTGCACCAGAATGACCTCTTCTTCCAGCGGCGCCAGAGGCTGACGCTCCAGCCAGGCCAGCACGGCCTCGGCCAGCACCTCTGATCGGTTGCCATGCAAGGCAATCAGACCAGGAAGAATCGGATCAGTGAACGTTGGCGAAGATGACATCCCCATAGTGTCGCGGAGATTGCAGGCATTCCCAGCCTCGCGTCACGGTGAAACCACGCCCCCAGGTCGCGGCGGTTTCTGAAATTGGCCGGCCATCCTGGCGCTTTATCGGCTGCGCGAACGATTGCCAGCAGCTATAACCTCAGTTGCACTCATTTCCCAGAGCCCTGGACCATGCGCGTGAATTCGTTCGATGTGTTTGACACCTTGATTGCCCGGCGTTGCATCGAGCCCGGCAACATCTTTGCGCAGATCGAGTACAAAACCGGCATCACGAACTTCGCCCTGGCCCGACGCCGTGCCGAAGCCAGCGTGGCCTCTGGCAACTACACCCTCGATGACATCTACGCCGCGCTACAGCAACAAAGCGACCTGACAGCCGATCAAACTGCGCACCTCAAACATCTGGAGATAGCGGAAGAAATCGACAACGCCATCCCCATTACCGACAACATGCGACTGGTGCGCAATGGCGACCTGCTCATCTCGGACATGTACCTGCCACCCGAGGTGATCCGTCACATGCTCGACAAATGCGGGCTGGACAAGGAAGTCACCTTGATCGTGACATCTGGAGGCAAACATTCCGGGCAGATCTGGCAACACTTCAATGGCAAAGTCGAACTCGACATCCACACGGGGGACAATGCCCACTCTGATGTCCACTCCCCACTGAGCAGCGGCATTTATGGCCGACATACCCAACTGCACAGCCCCTCCAGCTACGAAAAATTCCTGATCGACAACGGTTTCAAGCACATGGGGCGCCTGATTCGAGAGTTGCGCCTGAAGATGCTGGATTCATCCCGGGGAATGACGACATTCAAGGAAATGGAACTGCAGATCGGCATCAACATCCCGATCCTGCTCATGGCCGCAGCGGCGATCGAGAACCTCGCTCAGACACAGCACGCCGACCGCATCCTGTTTTGCAGCCGTGACTGCTACTACCTGTTTCGCATCCATCAGGCGCTGTTTGGCAAACAACCCGCCAGCGTGCCTGCGACCTACTTCTACACCAGCCGCCACGCCCGCGTGAAGGCCTCCGATGCCTATCTGGCTTACGTCCGCCAACTGGTCACGGACCAGAGTCTGGTGGTCGACCTCTGCGGCACAGGCTGGTCGCTCGGTGAGTTGTATGCCAAGGCAGGCCTGCAACCCATGACCATGCTGATGAACTACATGGGCAGCTCGAAGATGTATGACGGCATGGGCGAGCGCAAGCCGATCGACAAGCTCCACTACCTCAACAATGACATCGCTGCCAACAACGCGGTGCTGGAAGCCTTGAACTACACCGACCACGGCATGGTGGAAGACGTGGTGCACATAGCAGAATGCCACGCGTTCGTGCCGCTCCTGGAAGACCCCTGCTATCCCAACGGGGTGCAGCGCTACATCAACGTCATTCAGGAAACCCATCGAGCCTTGCTCAGCCTGCTGCCCGACCATGACACGGCGGCCGTGCGGCAAGAACTTCTCGCCCGCAAGGAGATTCTGCCCAGAATGGTGGAGATCCTCAGCGTGGATGTCAAAGACAAGGTGCACCACCTGCCGGACGTCGCGCACTACCACGTCGGGCAGGATCAGCGGTCGATGTGGCGACTCAAAAAGCTGACCGCCACACATACATGAACGCAAGAGTACCGTCCTCCGTTCATGGGCGCTGCCGGGGACGAATTTTTCGTAAAGAAGAAGCCCTGCACCCTCAGTAGTCCGAGGTGTAAGATGCCTCGCTTTCATGCGAGGACACATCATGCGCGCAACCTCCTGCCGTCTTGTCAAACTGGCCGTTGCTGGCCTCATGGGCCTCGCTGTGACTGCGTGCTACATGCCAGATCGCAAAGAGCACGCCACACTGAAGATCGAGCGTGACGGCGCTTTCAGTTTCAACGGTCGTCCCACCACTGAACCGGCACTGCAAAACGCCATCATGGCCATCCACCACGACGACACCCCGCTGTACGTTGAAATCGAGGCGTCGCCGAGCGCCAACATCAAGGTCATCCGAACAGCGGTGGCAGACATCGAGGCCGCCCACGCCCGCGTTGCCTTTGCCGGCATGACCGTCGCCGAATAAATTGATTCATGCCGTACACAAACGGCTGAATTGCGTGGTGACCTGCGCTTCAAGCCCTTTGCGATAGCGCAAGTCGCCCCCACCCTGTGGAGGCAAGAATCGCTCCGAATGTGTCCGATTTTCCAATTCGTGCAATCCACGATGGGATCAGGGCACCCTTCCAAAAGGAGCGAGAAGCATGTCCATCACCACTTTCTTTATCCCCAACGAAAATCTGATGGGGGCCGGCTGTTTGAGTGAAGCCGTCAAGGTCATCCAGCAAAAGGGCTTCCGCAAAGCCCTGATCGTTACCGACAAGCCCCTCAATGAGCTGGGCATCGCGAGCCGCGTGGTCGGCCTGCTGCGTGAGGCAGGTATGGATGGCACCATCTTTGATGGGGTCAAACCCAACCCCAGCACGGCCAATGTGGAAGCCGGTCTGCAAGCTTTGAAGTCAGGCGAGTGCGACTTCGTGGTGTCGCTGGGCGGCGGCTCGCCTCACGATTGCGCCAAAGGCATTGCCCTCGTCGCAGCCAACGGCGGCAAAATCAGCGACTACGAAGGCGTGGACCGCTCTGCCAAGCCTCAACTCCCCCTGATCGCCATCAACACCACCGCCGGCACCGCCAGCGAGATTACCCGTTTTTGCATCATCACCGATGAATCGCGTCACGTGAAGATGGCCATTGTCGACCGCCACACCACGCCCATCCTCTCGGTCAATGACCCGGAACTGATGGTGGGCATGCCCAAGGGGCTGACCGCTGCAACCGGCATGGACGCCCTCACCCATGCTGTTGAAGCTTATGTGTCCACCGCTGCCACCCCGATCACCGATGCCTGCGCCCTGCAAGCGATTCGCCTGATTGCAGCCCACCTGCGTGATGCGGTGGCTGATGGCAAGAACATGGTGGCACGAGAGCAGATGGCCTACGCTCAATTCCTTGCGGGCATGGCGTTCAACAATGCCTCATTGGGCTACGTTCACGCCATGGCTCACCAGTTGGGCGGTTTTTACGATCTGCCTCATGGCGTCTGCAATGCCGTGCTGCTGCCCCATGTGCAGGAGTACAACGCCCAACTGGTTGCCGCGCGACTCAAGGATGTCGGCGAAGCCCTCGGGGCATCGGTAGCTGGCTTGTCTGCCGAAGCTGGTGCCCAAGCTGCCATCGGAGCGATCCGCACGCTGAGCGCCGATGTGGGCATCCCGGCCAACCTCACCCTGCTTGGCGCCAAACGCGAAGACATTCCGACCCTGGCAGCCAATGCCATGAAGGACGCCTGCGGGGTCACGAACCCACGTCGCGCGACCCAAGCGGAGATCGAAGGGATTTTCGCTGCCGCGATGTAACACAGTCGCGCGTTCTCTGCAAAAGCCCCACGGATGTGCCAAGTTCGCGGGTATTGCCAAGATAGCGGCGATACCCGCGCACGGCATGCTGCCATGTGTCGCCGGTGCCAACCCTTTTACTGCTAGAAACTGGAAAAAAACATGTCTGACGTGCTCAACAAGCTGAAGTGGCGCTATGCAACCAAGAAGATGGATCCCAGCAAGGCTGTTCCACAAGACAAGGTGGATCGCATCCTGGAAGCCATCCGACTCAGTGCCACATCCAGCGGCCTGCAGCCGTATCAGGTCATCGTGGTGACCAATCCCGAATTGCGCGCCCAGATCAAACCTGTGGCGTGGAACCAGGAGCAAATCACCGACTGCTCGCACCTGCTGGTCTTCGCCGCCTGGGACAACTACACACCCGAGCGCATCAACGCGATGTTTGATCTGGTCAATGAAGAGCGCGGGTTCAAGAACGAAGGTTGGGAAGCCTATCGTCAGATGCTGCTCGCCAACTACCCGAACCGCGACGCTGAAACCAACTTCCAGCATGCTGCCCGCCAGGCCTACATCGGGCTCGGATCAGCCCTGATCGCAGCAGCAGAAGAAGAAGTCGACTCCACTCCGATGGAAGGCTTTGACCCCGCCAAGGTGGACGCCATCCTGAAGCTGCGCGAGCGCGGGCTGCGGTCGGTCATCTTGCTGCCACTGGGCTACCGTGCCTCGGAAGGCGACTGGCTGGTTAACCTGAAGAAGGTGCGCCGCCCCAGCGACGAGTTCATCATCGAGATGAAATAAGCTGAAACCCAACCATCACCTCTCTGGGGTTGGCAACGTCATGTTGCCAACTCGTTGACCCCTGGTGGAATGGGGCCCCACCTGGCGGCCCCATTCCCGAATGTGAACCCGACTTGCGTGGTCGCCAGACCACTGTCACCATATCCATGGTGAAACAATGGGAATTTGTCTCACATCCTGGTCACTACTTCAGTTTTGAAACGAGTGACCGATTAACAATCCCAAGCGGGTACCACATTCACATAGGCCACATGAACAGATTCCTAGCGGCCAGCCTGGTGGCTATTGGCCTGATTAGCATCACCATGACCGCGCAGGCGGCAGGTGCGACCGTTCAGACTCGTTTCGGTGAACTCAAGACCAATGACGACGCTGAACTGCTGTTCAAGGGCCAGGTCATACCACCTGGCATCATCCTTCCTGATGCCAGCGGCATCGTCGCTGGCTACAAACTCGATGGAGCAGACGTCTTCCTGATCAGGCAACTGACAGGGGGCGATGCCTGCCCAGGGCTCTACGTCTTCCTCACGGTGAAGGCAGACTCCGCAACGGCCACCCCCGAATTTGGCACCTGCCATGCCGAGGCCATCAGCCCGGAACAGGAAGGGCAAACCATCTCCTTTTCCATGACCAATCTGGAAAAGCACAGCAAGACGCGGTTCACCTATGACCACGGCACCTTGCTGGAAGACGGCAAGCCACACCACTGAGTAAGCCCATGCACACCACAGCCATGCGGATTGCTGTCTGGATCCTGCTTGGGCTGACTGCTATCGGCTTGGCCGGAACCCAACTGGCCGATGGGGCCTGGGTAGTGCTCCTCGACAATCTGCACTGGACGGCATCGTTTGCCACTGGCTACCTGCTGGCACAACTCGGCAAGATCCGCGCCAAAGCCGGCCCCCCGCGCCGTATGCACAACTGGTTTGCACGCAGCCTCGCATTGCTGCTGACTGGTCAGCTGGTCTGGGATGTGCAAGTCTGGCTGGACATCAAAGGCTTCCCGGTTCCCTCCGATCTTTTTTTCCTGGCTGCCGGCCCGTGCCTGACCATCGGTCTATGGCAACTTGGCAGAGCCCACCTGAACCCCGGTCAATGGCGCATGGTCTGGCTGGATGCCATTGCATCGCTGGTTGCATGTCTGGCGGCCACCATGGCCTTGTTGTTGCCTCAGCAGGGGCAATACAGCATCGTGCAGGTCGGTGTCCTGGCGCTCTACCCGATGCTCTGGCTGATGCCAGCCAGCTTGGCACTCAATATTGGGCTCAAATCGCACGCTGCACCCACTTGGCAGGCTTATCTGCTACCAGCAGTCGCCAGCATCCTGGCCATCTGCTGGGCCTTCTGGAATCACCAGGCGCTCACCAACAGCATTGAATCAGGAGGGTTGGTCAACCTGGCCTACTCGCCAACAGTAATCCTGCTGGGCCTCGCTGCCGCCCATTACAGACTGGCCCCTCAAAGGGACCCCAAATGGGCTCATGCCTGCGAGACCATATTGCGCATGCTGCCCCTGGTCTTGATGCTGCTGGCCGCCGTCGCCATGATCGCTGCAGCCACCATGACCACCATGCCGCCGGGTACCCGTATCAGCATCGGCATTGGCAGCGCGCTGGTTGTGGTCATGGCCTTCATCCGCCAGTTCTTCCTCATGGAAGAACACGATCGACTGCTGGCGGCCGAACGACAGCTTCGACTCAGAGAGACTGAACTGGAAAGCCGCGTTCAGGATCGCACCCTGGAGCTCGCCACGGCGATGCGTGCGGCTGAGGCTGCCAACCGGGCGAAAACAGAGTTCCTCGCCAACATGAGTCACGAGCTCCGCACACCGCTCAACGGCGTGATCGGCTTCGCCCAGCTCGCTCAGATGATGGCCCGAGACGAAACCCCGGAGCTCAAGGACTACCTGTCACACATTCATCAGGCGGGAGACCAGTTGCTACGCTTGATCAATGACATTCTCGACATGTCGAAGATCGAAGCGGGCAAGCTCGAGCTGGAACAGCTGGAGTTCGAACTCAGCGATGTCCTGCAAGCAGCACACGACCAGTTCATCGACGCTGCGCAAGGCAAGGGTCTCGACCTGATGGTCGATTGCCCGTCCTCGGTCCGGCGTGTGGTGCTCGGCGACCCGCTCCGGGTGCAACAAATCCTGAACAACTACATCAGCAACGCCATCAAATTCACTGAGACTGGCCGCATTGTGGTCAGAGCCCAGGTCGAACAGGACGACGGCAAGCTGATGACCTTCCGCATCGAAGTCGATGACACCGGCATGGGCATCCCCGAAGAGGTTCAGGCCACACTGTTCAATGCCTTCCAGCAAGCGGACAACTCGACCACCCGGCGCTTCGGCGGCACGGGCCTGGGTCTCGCCATATGCAAGCAACTGGCAGCCATGATGGGCGGCCAGGTAGGTGTGCGCTCCACCCCTGGTCTGGGCAGTTGCTTCTGGTGCACCCTGGCTCTGCCCCACGGCACCATGCCTCAGGAATGGCCTGATGAGCCCCTGCTGGGCGACCAGATCGCCACCGATGCCCTTCAAGACAGGCACATCCTCCTGGCAGAAGACAACGAACTCAATCAGTTCCTCACCTGCAGCTTGCTCCGGCAGGTGGGTGCACGTGTTTCAGTTGCCAGCAACGGGCATGCCGCACTCGACATGCTCGAAGAGACTGATTACGACTGTGTATTGATGGACATGCAGATGCCCGAACTGGACGGGCTGGAAACCACGCGGGTGATTCGCACCTACCCGCAGCACGCACACCTGCCCATTATCGCGATGACTGCCAATGCGCGCGAAGAAGACCGTGCTCACTGCCTGGCAGCGGGCATGAATGACTTCATCAGCAAGCCATTTCACACAGCAGAGTTGATCGACAAAATCCGTTCATGGACGAACAAGAGCCGCACGCACGGTCAACGCCCGTAACGTTGCTCAACCCAGTTCGGTCCCTTCCACAGTATCCGCAGATCGCGGTAGTGCCAAAGATCCCGCCATAACAACCTGAACTCGTCCGTGTTCAGCCTCAGCGGGTTGTAGGTATGGGGTTGTCGCTCTGTCAGGCCAAACTTCAACGGCCCGGCTGTTTCTTCGGGCTGAAATGTTCCGAACAGCTTGTCCCACACGATGAACATGCCACCGAAATTCGTGTCGATCTGCGCAGGGTTGCTGCCATGGTGCACGCGGTGATGTGAAGGCGTGTTGAACACCATCTCAACCCAGGCAGGCAACTTGCGCACCACCTGGGTATGAATAAAGAATTGGTAAAACAGGCTCGTTTCCACCGCCACCACGGCCCAGTACTTGTCAAAACCAATCAAAGCCAGCGGGAGCCACCACAGAAACGCCACCCCCGTCAGATCGAACAGGAAGTTCTGCCTCAGGGCTGTAGACAGGTTGAATCGGTCTGAACTGTGATGGCTGACATGAGACACCCAGCCCCAACGCACCTTGTGCATGAAGTAGTGCACAAACCAATAGGTGAAGTCGGTCACCACCACCATGAGACACACGGCAAGCACGGGGTTGGCCGGCACGCTGTTCATGCCCAGCGCCCTGACATGGTCATAGAGCACGGTCACGATCAAGGACACCACCACGGCATCGACAGCCTTGTAGAGAAAGCCCATCGAGATGTTGGACAACACATCCGGCCAGGCATAGGCATCTGTCTGACCTCTTTGCTTGACCAGAACCCAGCTTTCCCAGGCGATGAGCAGCAGGAACACACTGCCAGCCACAACCACGAAACCGAGTGCATGCAGGATGTCGTCCATGAATTGAAGCCCTTGCGGAGTTGTCTCTACAGAGGTCCGACTATAGGAACTCCCCTCTCTGCTCGCGTGTCTATTTCCGCCATGATTTGATCAATTTCCGCCATAAATTGATTTCTACAGGGGAAGCCCTCACATGACAAACACCATGCAAGTCAGTGGCGCATGGACCGGGCTGCTGTCTGACTGGCTCCAGGAAAGTGGTACGGCGGCTCCACAGTTGCGCGCGCGGCTAGCCGCCATCCGCGCCGATGACGTCGTGCCCATGTCAACGTGGCGCTTGATGCTGGCAGAGGCAGCTCGGCTTCGCCCGGACATACCCAACCTGGGGCTGCAGATAGGTCAGAAAGTCGAAGCCCGTCATGTCGGTGTACTCGGCTATTTGGTGCTGGCCTCATCCAACCTGGGTGAGGCCTTGATGGCCTACCAGCGCTACGAGCGCCTGTTCTATGGCCTCGACCTCGCACACATCGAAACCCGCGCCGACACCATCGACATCTGCTGGCCGCCATCCGACCAAGGAGCCATTGCGGAGCAACTGTCCATGACGGCACTGATCACCTTCCTGCGTCAGCAACTGAAGGTCTCGATCCCGCTCAATGGTTTGGGATTCATCCATGCTCGGCCACGAATTGCAGCAGCCGAAGTCGCCCGATTCTTTGCATGCCCCATCAACTATGGAGACACGGCAACCCGACTGAGCTTTCCGACAGCAGCCCTTGCCTGGCCACTGCCCCGCCCGGATGCGGGCCTGCGACAACTCCTGAATCAACAAGCCCAGGCACTCCTGCAGGCCTTACCCGACCCGGATGCCTATGACCAGGCCGTGCAACGACTGCTGCTGCGCATGCTGCCCGATGGTCAATTGACCGCAGAACGACTGGCCCGCTCCATGGGGCAATCCGTTCGCACACTGGAGCGCCGACTGAGCGACCGAGGCCTGTCATGGCAGGCATTGCTGGATCGCACCAGAGAACAACTGGCTCGGCAGTATCTACAGGACCCTCATTTGTCTCTGAGCGAGATCGCCCTGCTCCTGGGCTACAGCGAGCAAAGCAACTTCGCACGCGCATTCAAGCGCTGGACGGGCGCCTCCCCGCGGCATTTTCGCCAATCCCCCTGCTGAAGAACAGCTCAAGCGCTGGCTCGGCTATTGCTATGGCTACACTGCGCATTTCGCTGTTCCATCCCCCTCCCCCATTCACCCCATGAGCTGGCTTGGCCATCTGAACCTGGAATACCGCCGAGACGGTGATCGCACCATTGCCCACGATCGCCACCATGGCCCGCTGCGCGTGCTTCAACGGCTCTACCCGGAGGGGCCGGGCATCTGTCATCACGTGCTGGTGCACCCCCCCGGAGGCATCGTCGGTGGTGACGTACTCAACATGGACGCACACCTGACCGCTGGCAGCCACGCGCTGATCACCACGCCGGGCGCGACACGCTTTTACCGCAGCGCTGGACCGCTCGCCGAACAGCGTCTCTGCGCTCGCCTCGAAGACGGGGCGCGGTTGGAATGGCTGCCCCTGGAAACCATTGCCTACCGGGGCTGCCGCGCCGAGAACCGCATGCGCTTTGAGTTGTCGCCTCAGGCTGAAATGATGGGCTGGGACGTACTCGCACTCGGCTTGCCGGCAGCACGAGAGGCATTTGACAACCCCGACAACGCCACCAGCAGCTTCACCCAGCAGATCGAGTTACCAGGTGTCTGGCTGGAGCGAGGCACCGTGCACGCCAACGGCACCCTGTTGCTCGACAGCCCTCTGGGATGGGCTGGCAAGCGCGTCATGGCCACCATGTGGTTTGCACAGGGCACCCCGATCGAGCGCAGCCGCGCTCAGTTGCTCGTGGACGAGGCTCGCGCCTGCATCGATAGCCACCAACTGAAAGCGCTGGCTGGCTGTACCCAGGCGCATGACGAAGTGATCGTGCTGCGGGTGCTGGCAGATCGGGTCGAGCCAGCCATGGAACTCCTGACCCGCATCTGGGCATGCTGGCGTCAAACGGCATGGCAGATACCAGGTGCCACGCCGCGCATTTGGCGGATGTAAACCGACGGCGCCCCCTGAATGGGTGGGCGGACTCAACTTGGGATTAGGCAAGGAGCCAAGCCCCCGAACCTATGATTTGGTCACCAAAAACAAAGTATTGATCAAATCAGGAGGTTTCATGAAGGTTTTGCTGGTCGACGACCATCCGTTGATCCTGTCTGCGCTCCAGTCCATCATCACCAGCCTTGGCGACAACGTGTCGGTGGTGACGGCCAGTTCAGCCCGTGAAGTACGTCAGGCCGTGGTGCCCGGTCACCATCTCGATCTGGTGTTGCTGGATCTGCAACTGGGCGAAGACAACGGCTTCGAGTTGCTTGCCGAGTTGCGTACCACCTATCCCGCCCTGCCGGTGGTGGTCATCTCTGCCTCCGATCGCACCAGCGATGTCATCCGCGTGGTCGACATGGGCGCCATGGGCTTCGTGCCCAAGCGGGCCAGCAACGACACCTTGATCGATGCACTGCGGCAGGTCCTCTCCGGCGGTGTCTACGTCCCGGCCATGACCATGGGCAGCGACCGCTTCTTTGTCAGCAGCACCCATGCATCGTCTTACCAGCCCGCACAGCAGCTGCGCCATTCGGCCATCCAGGGTGGCTATCAGACTCAGCCCTCGCTGGCGCAGTTGGGGCTCACCCCCCGCCAGTCCGATGTACTCAAGCTGCTGCTCAAGGGTCAACCCAACAAGCTGATTGCACGCGAACTGGGCCTGTCCGTAGAAACCGTCAAGGACCACGTTGCCGCGGTGTTGCGCGCGCTGGGCGTCAACTCACGCACCCAGGCAGTCATCGCTGTCAGTCAGATGCTGCAACGACAAGGGCCCTCCTTGTCGGTATTCCATGCCATGGCTGCATGATTCGCCAAGAAAAAAGCCACCCCTAGGGGTGGCTTTTTTTATCCTGCAACAGGCCTGACTGATCAGAACGCGTCCAGAGCCATGGCCGTCACCGACTCACCACCCGTCAGGATGGACAGACGCTGAGAAGCCACGCGCGGCAGGATGTGGTCGCCATAGAAGCGCACGGTAGCGATCTTGGCTGCCATGAAATCGGCATCTTCACCTGCTGCCAGCTTGTCTTCGGCAACGATCAGGGCACGCCCCATTTGCCAGCCGCATACCAGATTGGCCGCCAGCATCAGGTAGGGCACCGAACCGGCAAACACGGCGTTCGGGTTGCTCTTGACGTTGGCCAGCACGAAGTCAACCACTTCCAGGAAAGCCTCGCGACCAGCCTTCAGCTGAGCTGCGTAGGTCTTGCAAGCTGCACTGCTGCGTGCAGCCAGTTGGGCTTCCAGGTCAGCAATCTGGCTCGCCACGGCCTTGGCCACGGCGCCACCGTCACGAGCGGTCTTGCGACCAACCAGGTCGTTTGCCTGGATGGCAGTCGTACCTTCGTAGATCGGCAGAATGCGCGAATCACGGTAGTACTGAGCAGCACCGGTTTCCTCGATGAAGCCCATCCCGCCATGCACCTGCACGCCCAGCGAGGTCACTTCTACCGAATTCTCGGTGCTGTAACCCTTGATCAGCGGCACCAGGAACTCATAGAAGGCCTGGGCCTTCTTGGCCACCTCGGCGTCTGGGTGGTGGTGGGCTGTGTCATAGGCAGCCGCACCGACCAGAGCCATCGCGCGCTCACCTTCGATCAGCGAACGCATGGTCATCAGCATGCGCTTCACATCCGGGTGGTGGATGATGGCGACAGACTCCTTGGCGGAACCATCCACCGGACGCGACTGGATACGGTCCTTGGCGTAGGCCACAGCGTGCTGGTAGGCGCGCTCGGACACGGCAATGCCTTGCATACCGACGTCATAGCGGGCGGCGTTCATCATGATGAACATGTATTCCAGGCCACGGTTTTCTTCACCCACCAGGTAGCCGATGGCACCAGGGCCCACTTCGCCCTTGTCATCGCCATAAACCAGCACGGCGGTCGGAGATGCCTTGATGCCCAGCTTTTCTTCGATGGAAGCGCAGAACACATCGTTGCGCTTGCCCAGCGAACCGTCTTCGTTGACCATGAACTTGGGCACCACGAACAGCGAGATGCCCTTCACGCCTTCGGGCGCATCCGGGGTACGAGCCAGCACCAGGTGGACCAGGTTGTCCGCCATGTCGTGCTCACCCCAGGTGATGAAGATCTTCTGACCGGAGATGCGGTAGGTGCCATCGGCCTGCTTGACGGCCTTCGAGCGCACCAGCGCCAGATCGGAACCGGCTTGCGGTTCGGTCAGGTTCATCGTGCCCGTCCACTCACCCGAGATCATCTTCGGGATGTAGCGCTGCTTCAGCTCTTCGCTGGCAGCCGTCAACAGGGCTTCGGTCGCACCCGTGGTCAGGATCGAGCACAGCGAGAAAGCCAGGTTGGCCGACATCGTCATTTCGATACAGGCCGCACCGATCAGCTTGGGCAGGCCTTGACCACCGTACTCAACCGGCTGCTGCAGACCTTGCCACCCGGCTTCGGTCAGCGCCTTGTAGGCTTCCTTGAAGCCCGGAGAGGCACGCACCACACCGTTGTCCCACGATCCGTGGTCCTGGTCACCACTCCAGTTCAGAGGTGCAACAACCTCTTCGTTGAACTTGGCGGCTTCCTCCAGCACGGCCTGAGCGGTTTCATAACCGGCTTCTTCGAAGCCAGGAATCTGAGCCACTTGATCGATGCCGGCCAGTTCCTTCATGCAGAACAGCTGATCTTTGACGGGGGCGCGATATGACATGTGTTGTTCTCCGGTAAACGACAAAAGGGGCGCCCCGTAAGACGCCCCTGGTGGTGTTCTCAGTCAGACATGACGTCTGCCATGGAACCCCAGATTACAGTGCATTGACCAGTTCGGGCACGGCCACGAACAGGTCGGCTTCCAGACCGAAATCGGCCACTTGGAAGATCGGGGCTTCCGGATCCTTGTTGATGGCCACGATGACCTTCGAATCCTTCATGCCGGCCAAGTGCTGGATGGCGCCAGAGATGCCGCAAGCGACATACAGCTGCGGTGCCACGATCTTGCCGGTCTGACCCACTTGCCAGTCGTTGGGGGCGTAGCCTGCGTCGACGGCAGCGCGCGAAGCACCCAGCGCAGCACCCAGCTTGTCAGCCAGCGGCGGCAGCACTTCGTTGAACTTCTCGGCAGAACCCAGCGCACGGCCACCCGACACCACGATCTTCGCGGAGGTCAGCTCGGGGCGCTCGGACTTGGTCACTTCGCGACCCACGAACGAGGACTTGCCCGAATCAGCCACGGCAGCCACGGTTTCCACCGCTGCCGAACCACCGGTGGTGGCAGCAGCGTCAAATGCGGTACCACGCACGGTGATCACCTTCACGGCATCGGCCGATTGCACGGTGGCAATGGCGTTGCCGGCATAGATGGGACGCTCGAAGGTATCGGCCGACACCACCTTGGTGATTTCGGAGATCTGAGCAGCATCGAGCTTGGCAGCCACGCGGGGGGCCACGTTCTTGCCCGAAGCGGTGGCAGGGAACACGATGTGGCTGTATGCACCAGCCACGGCCAGCACCTGGGCGGCCAGGTTTTCTGCCAGGCCATCGGCCAGGTAAGCCGCATCAGCGTGCAGCACCTTGGACACACCAGCGATCTGGGCAGCAGCGGCCGCAGCCGCACCGGCGTTCGAGCCAGCCACCAGAACGACCACGTCGCCCAGAGCCTTGGCTGCCGTCACGGCGTTGAGGGTGGCACCCTTGATGCTGTTGTTGTCGTGTTCAGCAATAACGAGAGCGGTCATGCGTTGTCTCCTCAGATCACTTTGGCAACGTTCTTCAGCTTGTCGACCAGGGTGGCCACGTCGGGCACCTTGATACCAGCCGAACGCTTGGCAGGTTCTGCCACGCTCAGGGTCTTGATACGGGGGGCCACGTCCACACCCAGATCCGCCGGCTTGACGGTTTCCAGGGGCTTCTTCTTGGCCTTCATGATGTTGGGCAGCGTCACGTAGCGCGGCTCGTTCAGACGCAGGTCGGTCGTCACCACAGCCGGCAGGCTCAGCGACACGGTTTCCAGACCACCGTCGACTTCACGGGTCACAGCCACCTTGCCATCAGCCACTTCCACCTTCGAGGCAAAGGTGCCTTGCGGCAGATCGGTCAGCGCAGCCAGCATCTGGCCGGTCTGGTTGCTGTCATCGTCAATGGCTTGCTTGCCCAGGATGATCAGATCAGGCTTTTCCTTGTCCACCAGCGCCTTGAGCACCTTGGCCACGGCCAGAGGTTGCACTTCCACGTCGGTTTCAACCAGGATGCCACGGTCTGCACCAATGGCCATCGCCGTACGCAGGGTTTCCTGACATTGAGCCACGCCGATCGACACAGCGATGATCTCCGTCACCACACCCTTTTCCTTCAGGCGGGTGGCTTCTTCGACGGCAATTTCGTCGAAGGGGTTCATGCTCATTTTGACGTTGGCGATGTCGACACCCGAGCCGTCAGACTTCACGCGAACCTTCACGTTGTAGTCGACAACCCGCTTGACCGGAACCAGAACCTTCATGCGTTGTTCTCCTGCGTCATGAGGAAGAGTTGATTGAAATAAGCCGCGCCCAAAAAAGCACGATCGTTCGATTCTAGCGCGACTTCTACGCAAACGGTGAGCGTTTCCCTCTATCCGGGGGAAAATATTTGCTTTGCAGCCTGCTTGAACAGGCTGACACAACAAGATCACAACATGATGTCAACCAGCCAAGCCCCATCCCAGTCGTTCAACGGTGACGGACTGACCGTCGGCATGTTCGATTCCGGGTTGGGGGGCCTGTCTGTGCTGTCGGCCATACGCGCTCATTTGCCGCTGTCGGACATTGTGTACGTGGCTGACTCCGGATTCGCACCCTATGGTGAAAAATCCGATTCATTCATCGAAGACCGTTCCCGCTTCATCACGTCGTTTTTGCTGACCCGTCAGGCCGATGTGGTGGTCGTTGCCTGCAATACGGCCACGGCGGCAGCGGTTCACCACCTGCGTCAAAAATGGGCCCATGTGCCCATCATTGGCGTCGAGCCAGGTGTCAAACCAGCTGTGGCGCACTCACGCAACCGCAGGGTTGGCGTGCTGGCCACACCATCCACCCTGCGCAGCAAGAAATTCCAGGCGCTCATAGACAACCATGCACAGGATGCATATGTTGTACTGCAAGCCTGTGCCGGGCTGGCCAAGGAGATTGAGCTCGGTGAACTGGACTCCCCTCGCCTGCGCGATCTGGTGGAAACCTTTTCAGCGCCCTTGCGCGCGGCCGAAGTCGACACGGCTGTACTGGGCTGCACCCACTACCCCTTCGTCCAGAACCTGTTCAAGCAGGCACTGGGTAACGCCGTCGAGATCATCGACACAGCGGACGCTGTAGCACGTCACACCACGCGCATCGGGGAACGACTGGTGACCATGCGCCTGCCTGAGCAGCAGAAAACAACGCGGGGCCTGACTGAACTCTGGTCCAGTGCAGACCCCGCGCACCTGGCCAAAGTAGCCCGGTCATGGCTGGGACTTGACTGTCCGGCTCACCCCCTGCCTGAGGCCTGAGGCAAGCCGGATCAGCCGGCTTCAACGTCAGATCAACGGTGTCACGTTGTTCTGCTGCTCCAGCAGGTCCTTGCTGACATCAACCACCACAGTAGTGTTGGTGTCAGTAGACGCTGCTGCCACAGTGGCCGTTGACGTCGAACTGTCGGCACTGGTGCCAGACAGCGTGGCCAACGCCGCCGATGCCGTCGAAGTGGCCTTGCCATCAGACAGAACGTCAGTCAGTGTCACAGTCGTGTCTGACGCAGATGCGGACGACGATGCCTCCTTCTGGAACCAGACATCAGCGATGGCCTTCGTCTGTCCATCACTGGTGGTGTAACTCGACACCAAGCCAAGCAGGTTGCCATGGTCTACCGTTGTGCCTGTCTGGGCGTGCAGATTGATCGAAACAATCCCCAACTCCGACAGTGACTTCAGTTCACCTGCTTCAGTCACCCCATCCTGGTTCGCGTCTACCCAGACCTGAAGCTGCTTGAAGGCCGTATCGCTTGCAGAGATCAAGCCATCGTGGTTGCTGTCCAGGTCCGCCAAGGCTGCAAAGCCGTTGCCTGCACGCTGGCCACTGGAAGTCTGTGTTGCGCCACCGAACAGTTCTGAGCCAGAGGTGATCAGACCATCGCCATTTCGGTCCATCACCAGCAGACCGTCAGAAGACGACACCCAACCAACGGTCGAGGATGTACCAGTTGCATTCAAGTCAAACTGAACCCCTGCGATCGTCGACACGGTGCTCACCCCATCGCCGTTCAGATCCAGCACGATTGGCGTAGCCGCAACCATGGCATCCAACTGCGTGCCGGTCATGACCGCAATATCGCTCGTTTCGAACGAGGAAATCTGGGTCATGGACATGGCCTTGATATCTGCCGTCTCCAGTGCAAGGATTTGATCGGTCGTGAATGCAACGATCTGATCCGTGGTCAGTGCCGCTGCCTGTGCTGTGGTCAATGCAGCGATGTCATCCGTCGAGAGCGATGCGAACTGGTCTGTCGACAAGGCCGCGATTTGAGACGTCGTGAGTGCAGCAAACTGCGAGGTGCTCAAGGCGTGCAGATCCTCGGTCTGCATCGCATGAACCTGATCGGTTGTAAACGATGCAATCTGGGCAGTGGTCAACTCCCCAACCTGATCTGTCGACAGCGCAGCAACGGCATCGGTAGTCAACCCACGCAGAGCGGCTGTTGCCAAAGCGTGGATGTCATCCGTCTCGATGGCGGCAATCTGATTGGTTGACAACGCACCCAATTGAGAGCTGGTCAATGCGGCAATCTGAGCGGAACTCAATGCCTCGATATCACCTGTCTCAATCGCCGCAATCTGAGTTGTAGTGAAGGCAGCCAATTGGGCAGTAGTGACAGCCGCAAACTGATCTGTAGTCAGTGCAACGACCTCATCTGTGGTCAAGGCTGCCACCTGGCTATTACTCAAGGCCTTGATCTGTGCCGCATCCAGTACCGTCAGATCACCAGTCTCAATCGCTGCGATCTGTGTCGTTGTCAGTGCAGCCACTTGTGCCGTGGTGAGCACATCGAATTGATCAGAGGACAGGGCCGCGATCTGATCGGTGGTCAGCACCTTGATCTGCGCGACAGTCAAAGCCTTCGCCTCATCCGTTGTCAAGGCGTTGACCGCATCGGTCTCCAAAGCCACAACTTGTGCGGTCTTGAGCGCCACGATCTGGCTGGTCGTCAGCGATGCCACCTGATCAGTGGTCAAAGCCTGAATGCCACTGGTTGTCAGTCCTTGAACTGCAGCGGTGGTCAGTGAACCGATGTCGCCAGTCTCGATCGCGGCGACCTGATTGGTCGTCAAGGCCGCCACCTGGGCACTGCTCAGCGCCTTGATCTGCAGCGTGCCAAAGGCCGCGAGATCACCAGTTTCAATGGCGGAGATCTGAGACGTGCTCATGGTCACGATTTGCGCAGACGTCAAGGCACCGACCTGGTCAGTAGTCAGCGCCGCGACCGCATCCGTGGTCAGACCTCGAATGGCAGTTGTAGTCAGGGCATCGATGTCGTCGGTCTCAATGGCAGCGACCTGATTGGTGGTCAGTGCAGCAACCTGAGCGCTGGTCAAAGATGCGATCTGGCTGCTGCCGAATGCAGCAATATCGCCCGTCTCGATCGCAGCGACCTGACTGGTCGTCAAGGCTGCCACCTGCGCCGAAGTCAGGACACCAACTTGATCGGTGGTCAATGCGACAACCTGATCAGTTGTCAGCACCTTCACTTGAGCGCTGCCCAGAGCCTTGATCTCCGAGGTGGTCATTGCAGCAAGGTCGCCGGTCTCAATGGCCACGATCTGACTGGTCTTCAACGCGGCAATCTGGCTGGTCGTGAGCGCTGCGATCTGGTCGGTTGTCAATGCTTGCACACCACTCGTGGTCAAGCCAACCAGTGCAGCCGTGGTCAGTGCTGCCAGGTCGTCGGTTTCGATAGCTGCCACTTGATCAGTCGTCAAGGCAGCAACCTGCGCACTGCCAAGTGTCTTGATCTGTGTGGTTGAGAATGCGGCCAGATCACCTGTTTCAATGGCACTGATCTGCGAGGTTGTGATTGCCGCAACCTGTGCCGTGCTAAGCACACCGACCTGATCGGTGGTCAACGCTGCCACTTCAGACGTATTCAGCGCCTTGATCTGAGCACTACCCAATGCTTTGACTTGATCTGTGGTCAATGCAGCCACGCCCGCATCACCCAACGCCAGCACCTGGGTCGTTGTCAGCGCTGCTACCTGACCTGTTGTCAAGGCCTGAACCTGATCGGTCGAGAAGTTGAAGATGCCCGTCGTGTACAGACTGCGGATAGCCGTGGTGGTAATAGCCGCCAGATCATCCGTAGCCAATGCAACGACCTGGTTCATATCCAATGCACCGACCTGCGCACTGCTCAATGCGTGGGCCTGCAGCGTTGTCAACGCGACAATGTCATTTGTCTCGAATGCAGCAATTTGACTGGTCTTCAAGGCAGCTACTTGAGCCGTGGTCAACGCAGCGACCTGATCCGTACTCAAGGCCTGGATATCGCTGGTGTTGAGCCCTTGTATGGCAGCCGTCGTCAGCGACCCAATGTCGCCGGTTTCGATCGCCGCAACCTGGTTGGTCGTCAGCGCAGCCACCTGAGCGCTGCTCAGTGCCTTGATCTGCGTGGTGTCAAAGCCGGCAATGTCTCCGGTTTCCACGGCCGCAATCTGCGTCGTCG
>NZ_JAYRDZ010000004.1:133689-345553 GCF_041909175.1 Aquabacterium sp.
AGGCGGCAATGTCGCCGGTCTCGATGGCTGCAATCTGTGCCGTCGTCAGCGCAGCCACCTGCGCCGTCGTCAGCACACCAACCTGGTCGGTCGACAGCGCCACAATCTGTTCGGTCGTCAGCGCCTTGATCTGGGCACTGGTGAGCACCTTCACATCATTGGTCGTCAGTGCAGCCACCGAATCGGTGTCCAGCGCAGCCACCTGCGTGGTCTTCAGCGCGGCCACTTGTGCCGTCGTCAGCGCAGCCACCTGATCGGTCGTCAGGGCCTGGATGCCCGACGTCGACAGCCCTTGAACGGCTGCCGTCGTCAGCGCCCCAATGTCACCGGTTTCGATCGCCGCAACCTGGTTGGTCGTCAGCGCAGCCACCTGAGCGCTGCTCAGTGCCTTGATCTGCGTGGTGTCAAAGCCGGCAATGTCTCCGGTTTCCACGGCCGCAATCTGCGTCGTCGTCAGCGCTGCCACCTGCGCCGTCGTCAGCACGCCCACCTGGTCGGTCGTCAGCGCCACAATCGCGTCTGTGCTCAGGCCTCGGATGGCAGCCGTTGTCAGCGAACCAATGTCACCCGTCTCGATCGCCGCAATCTGGTTGGTCGTCAGTGCAGCGGCCTGGGCGCTGCTCAGCGCCTTGATCTGCAGCGTGCCCAAGGCGGCAATGTCGCCGGTCTCGATGGCTGCAATCTGTGCCGTCGTCAGCGCAGCCACCTGCGCCGTCGTCAGCACACCAACCTGGTCGGTCGACAGCGCCACAATCTGTTCGGTCGTCAGCGCCTTCACCTGCGTGGCGCTCAGAGCCTTGACTTCATTGGTGGTCAGAGCCGCTACAGCATCAGTTTCGAATGCGGCGACCTGAGCTGTCTTGAGTGACAAGACTTGCGCTGTCGTCAATGCTGCAACTTGATCGGTCGTCAAAGCCTGAATGCCCGACGTCGACAGCCCTTGAACGGCTGCCGTCGTCAGCGACCCAATATCGCCCGTCTCGATCGCCGCAATCTGGTTGGTCGTCAATGCAGCGACTTGCGCACTGCTCAAGGACTTGATCTGCAGCGTACCCAAGGCAGCGATGTCATCAGTCTCGATGGCTGCGACTTGCGCAGTCGTCAATGCCGCAACCTGGGAGCTGGTCAACACGCCAACCTGGTCAGTGCTCAGCGCCACCACAGCATCGGTTGTCAGGGAACGCACCTGTGCGCTGCCGAGTGAGCGAATGGCATCTGTTGTGAACGCCTGAATCTGATCAGATGACAGGACGGCCAGATCTGCTGTTTCAATGGCCTTGACCTGACGGGTAGTCAGGGCAGCAATCTGGTCGGTGTCAAACGCCTGCCAGTCGGCAGTGGTCAGCTTCACAATGGTTGCGGTTGACAAAGACGCGATCTGGTCAGTCGTCAACGAATCGATGATTGAAGCCATGGGCCCCCCTGAAACAGGACTTGAACTGAACGGCACGGCCCACCTCTCAAGAGATGCCGCCGCAGGAATGGTTAAACGGTCAACAGGTTACGGAATCCCATCTCAAGCCCATCCATTCAATAGATGGCCCATTCGATGACATATCCAGAGACTCCGCGACACCGATCGACATGGACGTCTTATCGGCCCACCCATTCGTTAACTTGAGAAAAGAAGTAAGGGGATTTACTGCTCCAAATCAGGGTATTTCGGTCATGCGAACCTGAAGTCCGGACAAAGTGTGTGGTTGTCCTGCCCCTTATCCAGGGACTGCCCAGGGCGATTTGCGTCAACATCAAAGAAGGCTGACCCAACTGCCAACAAACATGCTTGACACCACGATGGCGACTCCCTCCCACTCACAACACACGACAACCGAGCCCCCAGGCAACGAGGCACAGACCCCCGAAATCGAGCGCGAGGTGCTGGTGCGTGCAGTCACCCTGCAAGGGCAGGGTCAGGATCGAGAGGCAGAGCAGCTATTCCGCCTTTACCTGGGCGGCCATCCACATGATCCGATCGCCTTGTATTCGTTGGGCGTGATTCAACTCAAGCGCGCTGACACGGCTGAGGCCTTGCGCACACTCGAGTTCGGCACCCAGGTTGCAAGCCATTTCCCGCAACTGTGGGGGGCATACGCTTCAGCATTGCATGCAGTCGGTCAGCGTGATGCAGCACTGGCTGCCTACAACCGTGCACTGGAACTCAAGCCCGACTACGTCGAAGCCTTGATCAACAGCGGCACCATCTTGCGTGAATCACATCAACACATCGAAGCGCTGGAGCGCTTCAACAAGGTGTTGACCATCAACCCGAACTACGAGACCGCGCTTGGCAATTGCGCCATCTTGCTGACCGAGTTCAAGCGCAGCGAACAAGCCATTGGCATGTTCCAGCGCTTGCTGAGCATCAACCCCAACTACGACTACGGTCTGGGCCTGCTGTGCTACGAACGCATGCACATTTGTGACTGGACGGACTTTGATCCGCTGGTGCGACAGATCACAGAAGGCGTGCGCGACAGCCGACGCGCCTGCAAGTCTCTTGGATTCATGGCAATCAATGACTCCGCAGCAGATCATCAGACTTGCGCCCGGACATTTGCGCGGCACAAGTTCCCACCCGCAGCCAGAACTTTGTGGAACGGCGAGCGATATGGTCATGCGCGAATCCGTATCGCCTATGTATCCCCTGACCTGCGGGAACATCCCGTAGGCCACCTGATGGCAGGCATCTTCGAACATCACGACAAGAATCGCTTCGAGACGATCGGCATCTCTCTGGGCGTCGATGATCAAAGCAGATTGCGGTCGCGGATGCAAAAAGCGTTCGATCATTTCATTGATGCGCGCACGATGAGCACCCCGCAAATTGCGCAACTGATGCGCAATATGGAGATCGACGTCGCCATTGATCTGGCTGGTTACACGTCGGACTCCCGCACCGACGTCTTTGCCTTCCGACCGGCTCCCGTGCAGGTGAACTACCTGGGCTACCCTGGCACATTGGGGTTGGAGTACATCGACTACATCATTGCCGACCGCCATGTGATCCCGCCCGAGCATCAGTCCTTCTACGACGAAAAGGTCGTCTATCTGCCCGACTCGTATCTGCCGACTGACGCAAGCATCGATATCCCGGATCAAACCCCATCCCGTGAGGAGTGCGGCTTGCCAGAGACCGGCGTGGTGTTCTGCTCGTTCAACCACGACTACAAGATCTCTCCACATGTGTTTGCGGTCTGGATGCGCCTGCTCAATCAGGTTCCCGGCAGCGTACTGTGGCTGATGTCTCGCAACGAGGTGTCTCAACGCAATCTCTGTGCGCACGCGCAGGCACATGGTGTCGACCCCACACGCCTGGTCTTTGCCAAACGGGTTCCCCGTGTGGAAGACCATCTGGCTCGCTATTGCCAGGCAGACATGTTCCTCGACACGCACCCCTACAACGCGCACACCACCGCCGCTGACGCCCTGATGGCCGGACTGCCTGTCGTCACCTACTCCGGCCAGTCATTTCCGTCTCGCGTGGCAGGCAGTCTGTTGCGAACCGTCGGGCTCCCCGAACTGGTGACGGACAGCCTCCAGTCCTATGAAGCCCTGGCGCTGAAACTGGCCACGCAGCCAGAGTTGCTGCGCGACGTCAAAGCCCGGCTATCGCTCAACCGAGCCACCACAGCCTTGTTCGACACCCCAGCGTTCTGCCGCAACCTCGAAGCGATCTACACCGCCATGTGGCGTCGGGCCCAGTTGGGTGGCGCCCACGACGAGTTGGGTGCGTGAACCATGAACATGGAGATCGCACGCGAGGCGTTTGCCAAAGGAAACCTGCAAAAGGCAGATCTGTGCTGCCGACTGATTTTGACCAAGGAACCGGACTCCAAAGAAGCACAAGCGCTGATCGAAGACATTCGAGAGCGATTGGGCCTGGGATCTGGCCTCTCTGTCGCAAGCCACCCGCGGTATCTATTGATAAAGGCCTGGGGTTTTGGCTTCTGGTCCGATCTGGATCATGTCCTTGGCAGCTTGCTGGTGGCGGAACTGACCGGTCGCATCCCCTTGGTTTACTGGGGGCGCAACAGTCTGTTCCGGGATGAAGGCACGGACAACGCCTTCGTCAGCTTCTTCCGCCCTGTCTCGGATGCCAGCTGGCAGGACATCACGCGCCCGGGCCAGAGCTACTTCCCACCTAAGTGGCACGTCGACAATCTCCAGGTGGAAGATCTGGACAAGTGGGAAGGCATCGGTGCCCGGCAAACGGGCCTGTACCTGTTGGGGCGCAGCGAGGATGTCGTGGTGAGCGATTTCCATACCAAGATCAACGATCTGATGCCCTGGATCCCCGCCCACAGCGCATTCCATGGCCTGCCTCGCGAGGCCATCTATCGGGCACTGGTGCAGAAGTACATCCGGGTCCAGCCGGACATCGCCCAGGCCGTCGCCGACACATGGAACCGCCACATGGCCCGGGACAATTGGCTGGCGGTGCATGTGCGGGGGACGGACAAGATCCATGAGATGGGCGACCTCCACGCGGTCAACCACGCTTACCACGCACGCATCGCTCGCATTCTTGAGGTCAATCCGATGCTGCGCATCTTCCTGCTGACCGACAGCGTTCAGGTGGTTGCGGAGTTTCAACAACGTTGGGGTGACAAGGTCTTCACGCTGGATTGCCAGCGAGGCACCTCGACGACCGGGGTCCATCTCGAAGGCCACCCTGGCACAGAGTTGGGCAAGCAGGTCCTGGTCGATGCCCTGCTGGCGAGCCGTTGCGACTTCTTTCTGGGCAATGGTGGCTCCAACGTGTCGACCGGCATTCAGCATCTGAAGAACTGGCAGGCCGGCACCTTCTTCCTGATCGGGCCAGACTTTCTAGGGCAGATCGACCTGTCACTGCACGACTGGTAAGCACCAAGAACTCAGCGAGACATTGATGAGCACTCCGCGGATCGTCGTCGATGGCGTTTTCTTTCAGATTGGTCGCTCGGGCATCGCCCGTGTGTGGACCAAACTCTTCGAGCGCTGGATTGAGGCCGGCCTGGCCGATCACATTGTCGTGATCGATCGAGGGCACACCATGCCGCGCCTTCCTGGCCTTCAATATGTTGATCTCCCGCCCTTTCAGTATGGAGATCAGGCCGGGGACTCCAATCGAGTGCAGTTGGTTTGCGATGCGGCCCAAGCCGATGTGTTCATTTCCACCTACTACACCTACCCTGTGCACACCCCATCGCTGATGATGGTGCACGACATGATCCCCGAGGTCCTGGGATGGAATCTCACAGAACCAATGTGGGCACAAAAGCAGCAGGCGCTGGCTTACGCATCGGCATATGTGGCCGTTTCGGGGAACACGGCGCGGGATCTGCGCAAGCATCTGTCAGACAGCCCAAGGCCGATCGACATCACGCCCAATGGATGTGACTTTCACCCGGCCACGCCAGAGGCGACCAAAGCGCTGCGAGCGCAACTGCAACTGCACCAGCCTTACTTCCTTCTCTCGGGGACTCGCAGCGACTACAAAAATGCCCGGCTGTTTTTCGAGGCGTTTTCATTGTTGGGTCCCCAGCGTGCCAACTTCAGTGTCCTGTGTACCGGCGGGGGCGAGCTGGAGCCCGACTTCAAGGCCATGGCTGGCCCCGCGATGGTCAAGGTGGCCGTCCTCAGCGACGCAGACATGGCCGTCGCCTACTCCGGCGCCCTTGCGTTGGTTTACCCATCGATCTATGAAGGCTTCGGCCTGCCGGTGCTAGAGGCCCTGGCCTGCGCTTGCCCCGTCATCTCAAGTGACGCAGCCTCGCTGCCCGAGGTCGGCGGCGACGCCCCCCTCTATGTCCACATGGATGGACCGGAACCAGCGCAACAACTCGCCCAGCACCTCCAGGCGGTTCTGGACAGCTCACGTCGGGCTGACATGATCAACCGAGGTCTGCTGCAGGCAAGTCGGTTCAGCTGGCAAGCCATGGCAGATCAAGTCATGGCGGCATTGACCAGGCTGGCCAGGACATCGGAGCGGCTGCCTGACAGGCTGGCAGCCGATGATGTGTTGTTGCCAGTAGCTGGCTGCGATCTGGTGTTGCCCGCTGGCCACCTACTGCCTCAATACCTGGCGGAGCACCGTCTCTATGACCGCTTTCTACCCTTCCTGGCAGCAGAACTGCCCGCTGGTGCAACCGTTATCGACGTCGGAGCCAACTGTGGCGACACCCTGATGTCCATGTGCGCCGGCAACCCGGCATTGCACTATGTGTGCATCGAGCCCGACGACACCTACTACCGCTACCTGGATCACAACACGGCGAGGCTGCGCAAGGCCCACCCGACAGCCCGGGTTCAACTTGTCAAGGCCCTGGTCGGCAAAGCAGTCACCGAAGCCGTTCTGGCCGGAGACGGGGGCAGCCGCCATGCGAAACCAACCACCTCATCTGATGCAGACAGCCCATCGGTCCGCTCCATGCAATTGGACGAGATCGTTCGGCAACAACCCGACGAGGTGAGGCAAACCGTTCGACTGCTCAAAAGCGATGTTGATGGGTTCGATCACGATGTGCTGGCCTCAGCGCTGGAGCTGATCCAGGCACGGAAGCCCGTTCTGTTCTTTGAATGTTTCCTGGGCAACGCCACGCAAAAAGAAGCTTATGAAGCCTGCCTCACTCAATTGGCGGCCTCGGGATACACCCACTTCTGGGTTTTTGACAACTTCGGCAACCCGATGTTCCGTGCCTGCGAGGCGAGCCAGGTCGTTCAGATGCTGAGCTACGTCTGGCGCCAGACAACGCAACAGGCGACACGCTCCATTTTTTACCTCGACATCCTCGCTGCATCGGCCCTCGATGTGCGCATCGCCGATGCCGCCGTGGCGGCCTTCCTCGCCGCCACCTGAAGCACGACGCCCCTCAGGCGCGCACGAAACGCAGGGCCAGGGGCATGCCCTCACCTTCCGTCATGCGGATGGTCACCGTGCCTTGCCCAGCCGTGCGGATCGCATTCAGCATGGACAACAAGCGGTGGCCCATCATGCCGCCGTTCAGCACGTAATCTGAACGCACCTGCACGCCCGCTTCGCCCATGGCATCAAACGTCGCCACAGCCTTGTCGACAGCCTTGCTGATCGTGTGCAGCTCCAGGTCATCGACTCGGACCACGCCCAGAGCTGCCTGAACATCCGCCGGAAAGACCGCATCGAAATCTGCCACCATGGTCGGCACGATGATCACCTGCCCGGCCAACAATGCGTCGTAAATGCGTGTCGACAGGTCTTGCTGAACAGGCAGGATCAACGTGCATTTGTGCGACAGCCACTCGGCCAAGCGCTCCTTGCTCGACTTCTGGAAATAGCGACCCCGGTCAGTCGCCGGCATCAGCAGCGCTTGCGCCTGGGGCAATTCGGCACGCAGCTTGGCCAGCAATTCCGAGCGCCACGAAAACTTGTAGTCGACATAGTTGAGCAACAAGCGATCGGATCGCTCCAGCCCCTTCAGCTCGGACAACAAGCCGCGGGCCTCGCTTTCCGTCCATTGCGCACAGCACAAAGGCACATGCATGCCGGACGGTGAAGCAAAATTTTGCAGATAGGCTGAATCGTAATGGTGCGACGGGAAATAGATATCCGCCGCCATCACCGTTCTGAGGTTGTTGATGTGTGCCAGGTGGTTATCCCACAGCCACACGGCAACCAGCATGCGCGGGTTGCGCAGCTTGTACTCCATGATCCGGGTGGACATGTCTGACCCATGCCCCGTCAGGATCAGGATATCGATACTGGACCAATCGATCTGATCGTCACACGGCACATAGTGCCACTCGGGCCGGTTCTCAAGTACATCGTCCAGTCCGTGAGCAAAGTAATTGAGCGCGATCGTGGCAGGGGTCGGTGCCCAAGTCCATCGTACGACCTCCTTGCTTGCCAGCGCACGAAACTGCTCAGCCAGCAAGCTGGCCCGCGCGACAGGCCAGAGTCCCTCATCCCTGAACGAATTGACGATCATGTTTCATTCCTCGATATGGAGCCACGCCACCAACCCGCCCCCCAAGGAGCGCAGCTGTGCGTTGGCCTCAAAGGTGTCATGCAAGGCGTTGACATAGGCCACCAGCAAGTTGAAGTGGTCACCCTCGGCTGACATCACGTCAAACAACGAGCGCCGACCAATTTGTGACCACTGCTCATATGTGAACTCACGAACCCGCTGGCTATCACGCAACACGTCAACATAGCGCCTGGCGCGGTCCATCGCACTCGATGCCACCTCGGACAACTCCATCGCTTTGGCCCGACGGGTATTCAGTAATTCATCGTATTGCCTGCGCGCGGCTTCCGCCCGCTTGTAGGCGGCAGCGGCAGCAGCCTTGTCAGACCCGCCGTTGAACAGGCTGTAGCTGACTGACAAGCCAGCCTGTACGGCCAGACTGCGTATGTCGCTCTGGGTGCCATCAGTTGAACTCGCGACCCAGCTAACCTGAGGCTTCTGCGCTGCATCGACCGCCTCGGCATAGCGCTGAGCACCATCGGCCTGCGCTCGAGCCTGCTTCAGGTCATTACCCTGCTCAAGTACATGCAGCACCTCCTCTGCACTGACAAGGGCATGGAGGCCACCGGCCACATCCTCCCCGATCTTGATGTCATCCCCAATCAGGCGCCGCAAACGGATATCGATCTGCCGGCTTGCCGCAATGGCATTGTCACGCGCGATCTCTGCTTGCGCCTGGTTCTTGCGAGCCTGAACCAGCTCACTGGATCGACCGCGATCTTCCTGCACGATCTGCTGCAGCGTTTCCACCAGGCAACTCATCTTGCTGGCGTACTGCTGATACACCCGCGCTTGCATGCGGTAGCGATCCCGCTCCAGCGCCGTGTTGACAGCCTCGAGAACCACTTCCTCCGTGGTCGCCTGCAGTCCGTAGCGGGCAGCACCGGCCATCTGCTCCCGATACGCAGTCAGGTAATTCAACCGCCCACCGTCATAGATCAGCCCTGTGACCGTGAGCGTGCCGGTCACCAGATTGCCATTACGGATCGTCTGTCCTGCGTATTGCGAATAGCTGGGCCCAACCGAAGCCGACAAACTGACCTGTGGCAAGCGGCCGCCCTTCGTATCATCGATATCCTGCTCAGCAGCATCCGACAGCAGGCGAGCCGCACCAATCTGCGCACTCCGATGAGCAGCCTCCCGCGCAATGATCCGCAGCCAGGATGTCCCTGCGGCATCCGCCCCATCCGCACGCTGGACAGATACGCCGCCAGCGTCGTCCACACACGCTGCATGCGTCGCCAGCGCACATCCGGCCAGCAGCCCCAAAAGCCAGGCGCGCAATACACGACAGCCGAAAGTCATCGAGCTAGTCATCGCTCCCTGAATGCCTCCTGAGATTTGAGTACCGGCTTGAGCAGGAATTGCAGTACAGACCGATCCCCGGTGCGAATTTCCACCGTAGCCGTCATGCCAGGCATGACCAGCAAAGGCTTGCCACCAGCCCTCAGCGTCGATACATCGGAACGAATCAAAGCGCGGTAATACGTGTTGTCTTGCGCAGGCGTTTTTGACTCCTCGCCCAAAGCATCCGGACTGATGTACTCCACCGTACCCTTCAGGCCGCCATAGGTGTAGTAGTCATATGCGCTGAGCTTGACCTCAGCCGGCAAACCCACGTAAATAAAGCCAATATCAGACGGACGGATCCGCGCCTCAACCAGCACCCGCGGACCCACCGGAACGATTTCCATGATCGTGGCCCCAGCCGGTACCACACCACCGACCGTGTTGAGCCGGATGTTCTTGACCATGCCGCGCACCGGTGAATACAACGTTGTCCGCTTGAGGACATCCTGCTTGACCACCATCTGCTCTTCCAGTTGGGCCAGCTCTGTCTTGATCCGAACCAGCTCCGAGCTCGCGTCCTGCCGGAAACGATTGATGCGGTCTTGAATCTGCAACGTCATCTCGTTGGACTGGCGCCGCAAGCGCATCACCTCGACTTCGGACATCAAGCCCTTGGCTGACATCCGCTCCGACATGGCCAGTTCGCGATTGAGTAACTCCAGGCTGCGTCGCGATGCAGCCACGCCCTCTTCCAGCACCTTGCGGCGGGTATTGAAGACTTCTGTTTCGCCCTGTACCACGTCACGTGCAGCGGTCACATCCGGCGGAAAATGCAGTGCACGTCCACTGGCCTCCGCCTCCAGGCGGGCCTGCGTTCCGCGCATGGCCAGACGCTTGGCAGCCCCTTCGTTCTGCTGCGCTTCCACGCGCGTCGGATCGAGCTGAACCAACTCCTGCCCCTTTTCAACCAGCGCACCTTCTCGAACCGCCACATTTCGGAGAATGCCGCCCTCCAGGCTCGCAATGTTCTGCTCGCGGCCATCCGGCACAACTTTCCCCTCGGCCTTGGTGACTTCGTCTACACGTGCCACGGCCGACCAAATCAAGGCCACGAAAACCACCAGCAACATGAGGTAAATCGCCCAGGCAGCCTTCGGGGTTGCCTCAGTCAAGGCCGCCTCGGCGGCACTCGACAAAAAGGCACGATCCCCCTTGACCAGTTGCCCGGTGACGTCGCCATGGCCATGCTTTGCACTCATGCTGCGCCTCCGCGTTCCTGCGTGACGTCAGGAGCAGCAGCCTGAGGGCGTTGCCCCGCCAGCGCTGCCAGCACGACCGCCTTAGGGCCATCGGCCACCACCCTACCCCCATCCACAACAATGATGCGATCCACCACATCAAGCAAGGCTGGGCGATGCGTGACAACAACCAGCGTCCTGGACGCCACGGCGCTTTTCAGATGCTGAATGAAACTGCTCTCAGCCTGCGCATCCATGGAGCTCGTAGGCTCATCAAGCAACAGCACCTGTGGCTGCGTGACCAAACAACGCGCGAGGGCCACCAACTGACGCTGCCCCCCCGACAGCAAGTAGCCCCCCTCGCCGACCTGCAGGTCATAGCCCAGCGGGTGAGCTGCCGCCACCCGATCCAGTCCGGTCTGCCTGGCCACATCCAGGAATCGTGCAGCATCGGCGTTCGCTCGGCCAAGCAACACGTTATCTCGCAAGCTTCCCTGAAACAAACGGGGTTCTTGGGATACAAATCCAATGTGGGTGCGAAAGTCCGCAGGATCAATTTGCCGCAAGTCGATGCCATCCACCTCCACAAACCCCTCTGTGGGTTGGTACAGCCCGCCCAGCATGCGCAAGATCGTGGACTTGCCACTGCCGATCTTGCCCAAAATGGCCACCCGCTCACCAGCGCGGATAGACAGCGAGACCCCATGAAGCACTGTTGGGGCTGCGTGGGTCGCACCGACTTGCGGATAGCTGAAGCGCACATCGCGCAACGCCAGTTGCCCAGTCAATTGCTGCTGTGGAAGATATTGCCTGTAAGGCACCCGCTCGGTCGGCAGCGTCATGAGTTGCTCGAGTGAACGCAGGGCGGCCTTCGCACTTTGATAGCGGGATGCCAGTCCCACTACGCTGCCCAACGGCGCAATGGCCCGCCCCCCAAACATCACCGCGGCAATCAATGCCCCCCCGGTCAAATGGCCGGCATCGATCAGGTGCACCCCCCAAAGCAGCATGGCAACGGTGATCAACTGCTGCGAGACCATGGCGAAGTTGTTGATCCAGCTCGACAAGGTACGTGCGCGCAGCGATGACATCGCTGCCTGTGCATTCAGACTTTCGTAGCGCGCCATGAAATGGCCTTGCGAGCCCGACGCCCGGACGTCCTCCAAGCCCTCCACTGCTTCGATCAGAACACCATGAAGATCAGCCTGCTGAGCCATGTTGGCGCTCATCTGCCGGCGCAACATGCTTTGAACGGCCCATGTCAGCAGCAGCACCAATGGCACGGCGATCAGCAAGACAAGTACAAGCTCTCCAGCGACCAGCCAAGTGACAATGATAAACAGCAGGATGAAAGGCACATCGGTGAGCGCTGAAATCGTTGCCGATGTCGAGAAGTCACGAACGATCTCAATCTGCGTCAAGCGGTGTGCAAAAGCCCCCGCGGACTCAGGCCGGTGCTCCAACTGAATGCTCAACGCCTGACGAAAAATCAAGCGGCCCAAAACCAGATCCGCCTTTTTGCCTGCGGCGTCAATCAAAAAGCTGCGCAATTGTCTGGCCGTCAGATCAAACACGATGGCGATCAAAACGCCAGCGCCCAGCGACCAAAGGGTCACAAACGCCTTGTGGGGAATCACACGGTCGTAAACCACCGACGTAAAAAGCCCCGTGAGAATCATCAACACATTGCTCAGAAGCGCCGCCAGCATCGCCGACCGGTAATACGGCAGATAACGCTTGAGCGTGCTCCAAAGCCAGTGCCCGGAGTCGGCCACATGCTCAGTCTTGATACCAGCAGACTCCGGACGCAGCCCAGCCAGGATCACCTGGCCGGCATATTCGGCGAGCAAATCCGACTCGGAAACCACCGCCATCACGCCGTTACCTGCAGGTGTAGCGATGCGATAGCGCGCTGAACCACCGTCTCCATCCATGCGCGCGACCACGACGCACACCTGACCATGGCGCAACAGCAGCACAGCCGGCATCAACAGGGAGAGCATTTTGGGCAAGTCGCGCTTGCAGAGTTCTGCATGAAACCCTGCACTCTGCAACGCCTTGACCGCCTGGTCTGGCTGCAAGGGGCCTACCAATGATTGCCCGTCAAGCAAAGACTGGAGTGATCGGGTGATCCCGTGATGCTGGCAGAGCCAACGAATAGCCCACAACAAAGCATCGTCTGGCACCGCTGAATCAGTTGCACCCGGCTCACCCGACGATGTGATCGGCTCGAGACGGGCTTCAGGGATGGCGAACGATGTATCCAAAGGACAACTCCAACGCCAAGATTGGCGACTACCCCCGATCCTAGAGATGTGCGCACATCGCCTTAGGCGACATAAACCCGAACATCCCAACCTATTTCTTTTCTTATCTTTGCAGCCACCGCAAGACGCAGCATGCAGCAGAGCCGGATGCAACAAAAAAGCCCTCGCGGCGAACCGGGAGGGCTTGAATGGGGTGGAGGCGCGGGCCGGAGTCGAACCGACCTACACGGATTTGCAATCCGGTGCATAACCGCTTTGCTACCGCGCCTCAGGCAACTGCATGGGCAGCATTCTGACAAAAAAGGGAAGCCTGTGTTGACACTGGGCTTCCCTTTCGGAATATGGAGCGGGAAACGAGGCTCGAACTCGCGACCTCAACCTTGGCAAGGTTGCGCTCTACCAACTGAGCTATTCCCGCGTATCGCTTGCAGATGCTCTGGAATTGCTTCCTGCTTTACTGCTTGTTCGCGCTTGGTGTCGCGATCAGCGAAGACCTGAACTATACATCGATTTTCGATGTTTTGGCAAGTGGGCACCGTTTTTTTGCAATTTTGTGGCGCGTCCACCGAGCTGTCTGATCCACGCCACGATGGCGTATACACTGGCGCCCGAGCCCCGGTGGTGAAATCGGTAGACACAGCGGACTTAAAATCCGCCGACGCTTAAAACGTCGTGCCCGTTCGATTCGGGTCCGGGGCACCATAGATCACATGCGGACATCGCGTCGAGCGGTTCCGCCGCTTGCAGCGATCGGTTGAAGCGCTCGTTGCCATCACACCCCACCGCAAAGAAAAACCCACCAGGCTGACGCGTGGTGGGTTTTTTGTTTGGAGGCGCGGGCCGGAGTCGAACCGACCTACACGGATTTGCAATCCGGTGCATAACCGCTTTGCTACCGCGCCTTGGATAAGGCCTTGTGAAAAAGGGAAGCCTGTTTGCACTGGGCTTCCCTTTCGGAATGTGGAGCGGGAAACGAGGCTCGAACTCGCGACCTCAACCTTGGCAAGGTTGCGCTCTACCAACTGAGCTATTCCCGCATATCGCTTGCAGATGCCCTGGAATTGCTTCCTGCTTTACTGCCTGTTCGCGTTTGGTGTCGCGATCAGCGAAGACCTGAACTATACATCGATTTTTGATGTTTTGGCAAGCCTCGCTGATTTTTTCGATCACGCCACGCTACTGTTGCATCAATGCTTCAGGACGTCGCTCGATGCAGCAGACACCGCAGCCTCGGGCTTGGCTTCGACCTTGGCCTCTTCTTCAGGCAAGGCCTCTGGCGCACGCTCCAGCGCGATCTCAAGCACCTTGTCGATCCAGCGGACCGGCACGATCTCGATGGCGCTCTTGACGTTCTCTGGGATCTCCTGAAGGTCCTTGACGTTCTCTTCCGGGATCAGCACCGTCTTGATGCCACCGCGGTGAGCCGCCAGCAGTTTTTCCTTGAGACCACCAATGGCCGTCACCTCGCCACGCAGGGTGATTTCACCGGTCATCGCCACGGAAGCCTTGACCGGGATACCCGTCAGCGCAGACACAAAGGCCGTCGTCATCGCGATACCGGCACTCGGACCATCCTTCGGCGTGGCGCCATCCGGCACGTGGATGTGGATGTCACGCTTCTCGAACAACTCGTCCTTGATGCCAAGCCGTGCAGCACGGCTGCGCACCACGGAGCGAGCGGCCTCGACCGACTCCTTCATCACATCGCCCAGCGAACCGGTGCGGATGATCTGCCCCTTGCCAGGCATGATGGCCGACTCGATGGTCAGCAAATCGCCGCCCACCTCGGTCCACGCCAGCCCCACGACCTGCCCCACCTGGTTTTCCTTGGTGGCCATGCCGAAGTCATAACGGCGCACGCCCAGGAAGTCGTTCAGGTTTTCGTCCGTCACGACCACCTTGCCAGTGTATTGCTTGAGTGTCAGGCCCTTGACCACCTTGCGGCAGATCTTGGAAACCTCACGTTCCAGCGAACGCACACCGGCCTCACGGGTGTAGTAGCGAATCACGCCGCGAATGGCGCCTTCCGTCACTTCCAGCTCGTCTTCCTTGACGCCGTTGTTCTTGATCTGCTTGGGCAGCAGATAAGTCTGAACAATGTGGACCTTCTCGTCTTCGGTGTAGCCAGCCAGGCGAATCACTTCCATCCGGTCCAGCAAAGCAGGCGGGATGTTCAGCGAGTTCGAGGTGGCCACGAACATCACATCCGACAGGTCGAAATCGACCTCGATGTAATGGTCACCAAAGGTGTGGTTCTGCTCGGGGTCCAGCACCTCCAGCAGAGCCGATGACGGGTCGCCGCGGAAGTCCATGCCCAGCTTGTCGATTTCGTCCAGCAGGAACAGCGGATTGCGCACACCAACCTTGGTCAGGCTCTGCAGCACCTTCCCCGGCATGGAGCCGATGTAGGTGCGGCGGTGACCACGGATTTCAGCCTCGTCACGCACGCCACCCAGGGCCATGCGAACGAACTTGCGACCCGTGGCGCGGGCAATAGACTGCCCCAGCGAGGTCTTGCCCACCCCCGGTGGCCCAACCAGGCACAGGATCGGCGCCTTGACCTTGTCCACACGCTGCTGCACAGCGAGGTATTCGAGGATGCGTTCCTTGACTTTGTCGAGCCCGTAGTGGTCTTCGTTCAGCACCTCTTCGGCATGAGCCAAATCGTGCTTGATCTTCGACTTCTTGCTCCAGGGCAGCCCCACCAGGGTGTCGATGAAGTTGCGCACCACGGTGGCTTCCGCCGACATGGGTGACATCAGGCGCAGCTTCTTCAGCTCACCCTCGGCCTTCTTGCGGGCTTCCTTCGACATGCGGGCCGACTCGATCTTCTTGGCCAGCTCTTCGAGGTCAGCGCCCTCTTCGCCTTCGCCCAGTTCCTTCTGGATGGCCTTGACCTGCTCGTTCAGGTAGTACTCGCGTTGCGACTTCTCCATCTGACGCTTGACGCGACCACGGATGCGCTTTTCAACCTGCAGGATGTCGACTTCATGCTCCAGTTGTTCCAGCAGCTTTTCCAGGCGCTGGGACACGGAGAACAGATCCAGCACCGCCTGCTTCGACTCGAGCTTGAGAGGCAGGTGGGCCGCGATGGTATCGGCCAGACGGCCGGCGTCATCGATGCCGGAGATCGAGGTCAGGATCTCGGGCGGGATCTTCTTGTTGAGTTTGACGTATTGGTCGAATTGCTGGGTGACAGCACGACGCAAAGCCTCCACTTCAGGCGTGACGTGCGCTTCAGGCTGCACGGGCACGACCACCGAAGTGAAAAATTCACCGGAATCGTCGATCGACTGGGTATTGGCACGTTGCACACCTTCAACCAGCACCTTCACGGTACCGTCAGGCAGCTTCAGCATCTGGAGGATGCTGGAGACGCAACCAATTTCGAACATGTCCTCGGCCTTGGGCTCGTCCTTGCCAGCAGCCTTTTGCGCCACCAGCATGATCTGGCGGCCAGCTTCCATGGCGGCTTCGAGGGCCTTGATCGACTTGGGACGCCCCACAAACAGGGGAATCACCATGTGCGGGAACACGACCACATCGCGCAGCGGCAGGAGCGGCAGGCTGATGGGATCAGAAGGAAGGATGGGATGTCCTGACATGATGGCCTCACTTTCTCAAAGACCCAGATGGGGCTCTGATGACAAAACACAAGGGCACCGTGAAAACCAGTTGGGTCGGCTTTCGGCGGTGCCCATCAAAGCAGGATGTGCAGGCTCAGGCGCTGGCCTTGGCCTGTTCCCTATAAACGAGTAACGGCTTCGCGTTGTCTTCGATGGTGGAATCGTCAATCACCACCTTCTGAACTCCTTCCTGCATGGGCAATTCGAACATGGTGTCAAGCAGCGCTTGTTCAAGGATGGAGCGCAAACCACGGGCGCCCGTCTTGCGAGCCAGGGCCTTGCGGGCAATGGCCGTCAAGGCGTCCTGACGGATTTCCAGCTCCACGCCGTCCATGGACAGCAGATGCTGATACTGCTTCACCAGGGCGTTCTTGGGCTCGGTCAGGATGCGGACCAGCGCATCTTCGGTCAGCTCGCCCAGGGTGGCAACAACCGGCATACGGCCAATCAATTCGGGGATGATGCCGAACTTGATCAGGTCTTCCGGCTCCACCTCACGGAACACTTCGGAGATCTTGCGTTCATCCTTGGACTGCACCTCGGCTGCAAAACCGATGCCGGACTTCACCGAGCGGCTCTGAATGATCTTTTCCAGACCGTCAAAGGCGCCGCCACAGATGAACAGGATGTTGGTCGTGTCGATCTGCAGGAAGTCCTGATTGGGGTGCTTGCGGCCACCTTGCGGCGGCACGGAAGCCATCGTTCCTTCGATCAGCTTCAACAGCGCCTGCTGCACACCTTCACCAGACACGTCACGCGTGATGGAGGGGTTGTCTGACTTGCGCGAAATCTTGTCGATTTCGTCGATGTAGACGATGCCGCGCTGGGCCTTTTCCACATCGTAGTTGCAGTTCTGAAGCAGCTTCTGAATGATGTTTTCGACGTCCTCGCCCACGTAGCCGGCTTCGGTCAGGGTGGTGGCGTCGGCAATCACGAAAGGCACGTTCAGCAGGCGGGCCAGCGTCTGGGCCAGCAAGGTTTTGCCAGACCCGGTAGGGCCAATCAGCAGGATATTGCTCTTGGAGAGCTCGACATCCGGCTTTTTACCCTCACCTGCGCCCATGTGGCGCAAGCGCTTGTAATGGTTGTAGACGGCCACGGACAGCGTGCGCTTGGCCGTGTCCTGCCCGATCACGTACTGGTCGAGCGTGGTCTTGATCTCGCTGGGAATAGGCAGGTCGTTCCGGCTTGGCCGGTTTGACTGGTCGGTCTCGGCTGCCACCTCGTCGCGAATGATGTCATTGCAGAGGTCGATGCACTCGTCGCAAATGAACACCGAGGGGCCGGCAATGAGCTTCTTGACCTCGTGCTGGCTCTTACCGCAGAAGGAGCAGTACAGGATCTTTTCGCTGGAAGAGCCTTTTTTCTCTGGCATGGTTCAGGCCTGTGTCAATAGGTCAGCAGGGGATTTTGTGACGATGATAAGTCAAATGCCAGGAACCGCAGCCGGTCGAACAACCCGTCTTTGGCAAGGTTATTGACCGGCAAAGGGCTCATCAGGCACCGCGTTTTTCGATCACCTTGTCGATCAGGCCGTACGTTGCAGCCTCGGCGGCCGACATGTAGTAATCACGCTCGGTATCTGCCTGGATCTTGTCCAGAGGTTGACCGGAGCGTTCCGCCAGGATCTTGTTGAGCTGTTCGCGCGTTTTCAAGATCTCGCGGGCATGGATTTCAATGTCGGTTGCCTGACCTTGCGCACCGCCCAAAGGTTGGTGAATCATGATCTTGGAGTTCGGCAAGGCGAAGCGCTTGCCCTTGGCGCCGGCGGCCAGCAGGAAGGCGCCCATCGAGGCGGCCATGCCCATGCACAGCGTCGACACGTCAGGCTTGATGAACTGCATGGTGTCGAAAATCGACATGCCAGCGCTGACGCTGCCGCCCGGCGAGTTGATGTAGAACGAAATGTCCTTGTCAGGGTTTTCGCTTTCCAGGAACAGCAACTGTGCCACCACCAGGTTGGCAGACTGGTCGTTGACGGGGCCGACCAGGAACACCACACGCTCACGCAACAGGCGGCTGTAGATGTCGTAGGCGCGCTCGCCACGGCCGGATTGTTCGATCACCATGGGCACCATGCCCAGGTTTTGAGTGTCCAGTGCGCTCATGTGCTTCCTCGGAATGTGAATGCGTGAATTGATTATGGCGTCTTGCAAGGCCGACTCGATCGTCGAAACTAACCGACGAGTGTCCTAGTCGTCTTTCCGTTGCACGGACGCTGCGTTCACGTTCGCATAAAACAAAAAGCACCTGCCTCCACTCGGGATTGGCAGGTGCCAGTTTCAGGACAAAACCTGAATTGTCAGATCAGGCTCAGCCTTGCTGACCCATCAGCTCTTCGAAGCTGACGCTCTTGTCGCTGGTCTTGGCCTTGGACAGCACGAAATCAGCCACATTGCCTTCGATCACGACGGCTTCCACTTCAGCCATGCGCTGACGGTCGCTCATGTACCAGGCCACCACTTGTTGCGGTTGCTCGTAGCTTTGTGCCAGCTCTTCGATGTGGGCTTGCAGTTGCTCGGGCTTGGCGCGCAGGTCGTTGGTGTTGACCAGTTCAGCCACGATCAGGCCCAGACGCACGCGGCGCTCGGCTTGCGGGGTGAACATTTCTGCGGGGATCGGGGCCTTGTCGGCGTCCTTGATGCCACGTGCCTTCAGGTCAGCGCGGGCGCCTTCCAGCAGACGCTCGGTTTCGGCATCAACCAGTGCCTTGGGCACATCGAACTCGGCAGCCTTCAGCAGCGCTTCCATGGCAGCAGCCTTGTTGCGGGCAGCAGCACGGAACTTCACTTCACGCTCGAGGTTCTTCTTGATGTCGGCGCGCAGACCTTCAACCGTTTGCTCAGCCAGGCCCAGGGTAGCGATGAAGGCTTCGTTGACTTCCGGCAGATGCTGGGCTTCCAGCTTCTTCAGGGTCACCAGGAAGTCGGCTTCCTTGCCGGCCACGTCCTTGCCGTGGTAGTCGTCAGGGAACTTCAGCGGGAAAGTCTTGGACTCACCAGCCTTCATGCCGCGCACGGCCTTTTCAAAGGCTTCCAGCATCTGGCCTTCGCCCAGCAGGAACTGATAGCCCTCGGCCTTGCCGCCTTCGAACGGCACGCCGTCGATCTTGCCTTCGAAATCGATGGTCACGCGGTCGCCATCCACTGCAGCTTCTTCTTGGGGACGCTGAGCGAAGGTGCGACGTTGCTTGCGCAGGATTTCAACGGTGCGGTCGATGGCAGCGTCATTCACTTCGGAAGACACGCGCTCCAGCTCGACAGCAGACAGGTCGCCGATCTTGACTTCGGGGTAAACCTCGAAAGTGGCATCGAACAGCAGTTGGTCAGCGTCGCTGCCTTCTTTTTCGGAGATGCGGGGCATGCCAGCCACGCGCAGCTGGGCTTCGGCAGCAGCCTTGGCGAAAGCTTCACCAACCTGGTCGTTGACCACTTCGTACTGCACGGAATAGCCGTAGCGCTGGGCCACAACGTTCATCGGCACCTTGCCGGGACGGAAGCCGTCAGCCTTGACAGTGCGAGCCAGCTTCTTCAAGCGGGCATCCACTTCGGTCTTGAGGGCGTCAGCGGGCAGCGACAGGGTGATGCGTCGCTCCAGCTTGTCGAGGGTCTCCACGGTGACAGCCATGTTATGAACTCTCTGTAAAGGATGGAAAGAAAAACGTCTCTGGTGCGCGGGGGGGGACTCGAACCCCCACACCATTGCTGGCGTCAGGACCTAAACCTGGTGCGTCTACCAATTTCGCCACCCGCGCAAGGGACTGGAACACCCGGCTGCCGAAGCAACCGGGCAGGCAATCTGGTCGAAACCGTAGATTCTACCGTGCCAAAACACGTGTTTTTACGTGAGATGACACCTTAGTCTGGCTGACGGACACGGAACCACGCTGCGTACATGGCTGGCAAAGCCAGCAAGGTCAGCGCGGTGGCCACGATCAGCCCGCCCATGATGGCAACCGCCATCGGGCCCCAGAACACACTGCGTGACAGCGGGATCATGGCCAGCACGGCCGCTGCTGCCGTCAGCACAATGGGTCGGAAGCGTCGTACAGCGGCATCGACGATGGCTGTCCAGGCCGGCACGCCATCAGCACGGTCCTGCTCGATCTGATCGATCAGGATCACGGAATTGCGCATGATCATGCCCATCAGGGCAATGACCCCCAGCAAGGCGACAAAGCCGAACGGCCGCCCCGACACCAGCAGCGCCATGGCCACGCCAACAATGCCCATCGGCCCGGTCAGGAAAACCAGCAAGGCGCGAGAGAAGCTCTGAAGCTGCAACATCAGCAAAGTGAAAATGATGAACAGCATGGCCGGCACATTCGCAAAGATCGAACTCTGCCCCTTGCTGCTTTCGGAAGCGGTGCCCGCCAGGTCCACGCGGAAGCCTTCCGGCATGCGGGCCTGAAGCGCCTGCATCTGGGGCCACAGGGCCGAACTGACCGTGGGGCCCTGCACCCCGTCGATCACATCGCCTTGCACGGTGACGGCGAAATGCCGCCCTTCGCGCCACAGCACCCCCGGCTCCCAGGTCAATCGAGATTGCGCGACCTGCAAGACCGGCACCATCCGCCCGGTTGCCGTCGCGACATAGGCGTTGTTCAGCGCCTCGAACGTCGCGCGTTCAGACTGAGGCGAGCGCAACACGATGTCAATGAGCCGATCATCTTCGCGATATTGGGCCACGGTCGAACCGGAGGTCAGCGCCCTCACCGCCTGCGCCACCGACTGGCTTGTCACACCCAGGGCGCGCGCCTTGTCCTGATCCAGTTCCAGCTGCACTGATTTGACCGACTCATTCCAGTTGTCGTTCACACCCGTCATGGCTGGGTGTGCACGCATCAGCGCCTTGGCCTCATCAGCCCAGTGCCGCAGGGCGTGGATGTCATCGCCCACGATGCGGAACTGCACCGGATAGGCTACTGGCGGGCCATTGGGCAACATCCGCACGCGGGCACGGGCCTCAGGAAACTCGGCTGCCAACATGGCTGGAAGCTTGTGCCGCAAGACATCCCGGGCATGGGCATCGACCGGCAACAGCACTGCCTGACTGACATTGCTTTGCGGGAAGATCTGATCCATTGGCAGGTAGAAACGGGGCAGACCAGAGCCCACCCAGGTGCTCACCGACTGAACGCCGGTCTCCTTGGCCACCCGGGCTTCAAACCGATGGGCGACCCGCTCGGTCTCCTCAAAGCTGGTGCCCTCAGGTAACCACAACTCGACGAGCAACTCCGGTCGATTCGAGTCGGGGAAGAACTGTTGCTGAACGAACTTCATACCCACCACGCCCGCCACCAGGGCTGCCACAGTCAGGCCGATCGTCGTCCAGCGAAAGCGCACGCACCAGTTCACCAGGGCCTTGAAACGGCGGTAAAACGGCGTGTCATACAGATCAATGGCCTCCCCCTCGGTCATCACCACCTTGGGTTTGGTGCGCAGCAACCAGTTGCCGAGATAAGGCACAAAGTAGACCGACACCACCCAGGACACGATCAAGGCGGTCGCCGTGACGGCAAAAATGGCAAAGGTGTATTCACCGGTTGATGATCGGGCCATGCCAATGGGCAGGAAGCCCGTCGCGGTGATCAGGGTGCCCGTCAGCATGGGCATGGCCGTGATGTCATAAGCAGCGGTAGCGGCCTTGATCTTGTCGTAACCCTCTTCGAGCTTGTGCACCATCATCTCGACCGCGATGATCGCGTCGTCCACCAGCAGGCCCAAGGCAATGATGAGCGCACCCAGCGAAATCTTGTGCAGCCCCACCCCCCAGAAGTACATGATCAGGAAGGTCACGGACAGCACCAGCGGGATCGTGATGGCCACGACCAGACCCGGCCACACGTCCAGCCGCAACGGCCGCGTGTGCAAGCCCAGGCTCAGGAAGCTCACGGCCAGCACCACCACCACGGCCTCGATCAGCACGTGAATGAACTCCCCGACTGAAGTCGAGACGGCCTTGGGCTGATCCTGGATCTGGTCCAGCTCGATGCCCACCGGCAGTTGCGCGCGGGCCTGATCGGCCGTTTCGTGCAGGCGATTACCCAGGGAGATGATGTCCCCGCCCTTGGCCATGGAAATGCCAATGGCAATCACATCCTTGCCGTTGTGACGGACCTTGGTCACTGGAGGGTTCTCGTAGCCCCGGCGAATCTGAGCGATGTCACCCAGACGAATCGTGCGAGCCTGCCCGGTTTGCGGGTTCACCGCGCGCACTGGCATGGCCTTGAGTTGCTCGACCGCCGACATGGCGCCGGTCACCCGCATCTGCACATTGCTGGTGTCCCCGTTGTAAACCCCCGCCCCCTCCACGCCATTCTGGGCGTTGAGCTGCTGGATCAGTTGGTTCATGTCGATCCCCATGGCAGCCAGGCGCTGCTGCGGCACCTCCATGTAGATCTTCTCGGCCTGCACGCCGAAGAAGTCCACCTTGGCCACATCCGGCACCCTCAGGAAATCAGATCGGACCATCTCTGCGAAACGCCGCAACTCTTCCGCGGAAAAGCCGTCGGCAGACAGGGCGTAGATGGAGCCGTAGACATCACCGAACTCGTCGTTGTAGAACGGGCCCAGTACGCCCTGCGGCAGCGTGGACCGCATGTCTCCCACCTTCTTGCGTACCTGGTACCAGAGGTTCGGTATGTCTTTGGGTGGGGTGGAGTCCTTGACCTGCATGAGCGTGAATGACTCGCCCGGCTTGGTGTAAGACCGGATCACGTCCGCATTGGGCACTTCCTGCAAGGTCCGCTCGATCTTGTCGGTGACCTGCTCGGCCACCTGGGCCGCTGTGGCGCCAGGCCAATAGGCCCGCACCACCATGACACGGAAAGCGAAAGGCGGGTCTTCGTCCTGCCCCAACTGGAAGTAGGCTGCCACGCCAAGCAGCATCAGAGCCACCATCAGGTAGCGCGTCAAGGCCGAGCGCTCTAGCGCCCAGCGGGACAGGTTGAAGCGACCGCCCACGGCGGCATCGCGCGGATCCTTGTCGGAGGTATTCACGGCTGAACCCCTCCGGTCACTTGTTCTCGCCGGCCTGGGCCGACAACTTGACGGGACCTTCATACCGCTTGACCTTCTGGCCAGGTGTGAGCACATGCGTGCCTGCCGTGACGATCTCCTGTCCGGGCTTGAGCCCTTGCGTTACCAGCACCACATTGCCGGAAATGGCCCCCGTGGTAACCGGCTGCGCCTGCACCGTCATGCTGCGCGCGTCCAGCACCCAGACGGCGGAACGACCGCCACGCTCTGTCAGCGCCTGAAGCGGAATACGCAAACCACCATCTGCATGAATCGATGTATTCAGGCGGGCAATCGCCGTCTGCCCCAACTCACCACCACCGGGCCCGACATCGGCTTTCACGAGAAAAGTTCTGGTCAGGGTGTCGGTCGAAGCCGCCACCTCGCGCACTGTCGCCAGTGTCCATTCGTCACGCCCCCACAGCCGCACCTGAATCCCGCCGGTACGGCCAAGCTGAGCCCGCAAGGCCGGACCCATGTCTTCCGGCACCGAAAAAACCGCATCGCGTGGCCCGTCCAATGCGACGGTTACCACGGGCACACCCGCCGAGACGACCTGGCCAGGCTCGGCATCGACCGCGGTGACGACGCCTGATGCAGTGGCTGTGAGCGTGGCATAAGAAGCCTGATTGCTCTGGACACCGGCTTGCGCACGAGCCTGCCGCAGGCTGGCCTGTGCCGCCTTGGCCGATGTGGCATAGCGTTCCAGCACCGCATCGCTGACAAAACCCTGCGCTCTCAATTCACCAAAACGCTTGAGATCAGCTTCCGCCTGTGCGGCGTTGGCCTCGGCCGCTGCCAGCCCGGCCCTGCCCGCCTCCTGGTTAAGGGAGAGATCCTGAGGGTCCAGTTGCGCCAGAACCTGCCCCGGGCGCACCCGCTGACCCAAATCGACCGATCGCTTCAACACCTTGCCCGATACGCGAAACCCCATACGGGACTCCGACCTCGCACGGATATCTGCGGCGAACTCTCGGGCCACCACGCCACCGGTTTCACTCAGGACCAGTGTTCGCACAGCGCGGAGGGGCACCTCGGTCTGCGCTGATTTGCTGCAAGCTGTGGCGAGGGCACTCAAGACCGTGACGGTCGCGATGAGGCCGGGGCGAAGACGGGTGATGGTGGTCATGGTGGTATCCGATAGGTCTGCTTGAACCCCTGCACCGGACACCAATCTTTCCGAATAACGGTAGCCGGAGGGTATTGAACAGCAACACCCCATCTTAACTGACTACAGGGTCAGTAATTTGTTTTTTTATGGATGCAGAAGAAGAGACGGCGGACACAAGCGGGAATTGAGACAATCCGACCCCATGCTCCATTTGTCGATGCCCTCGTGAGCCACGCCAGAGACCCCTTGCAGCCAGGCACCAGCCTGTACTACGCTTTCCAAACAGCGCCCGTAGCCCGCAGAGCGCCACTGGCAGACTGGATCCGCTGGTGGCATGAAGTCAGCGCCATCCCCATCGCTGTGCAGGACGCCGGCGTCGCCGAAAAAAAACTGCACTGGTGGATACAGGAGATTCAGGCCGCCCAAGCGGGCTCACCCAGCCACCCGTTGACCCAGCGCCTGCGCCCAGGTACCGATGAGGCACCGCCCGTGGCGTTGTGGAACACGCAATTGCTCGGGTTGATCTCGCAACTGGGTCAAGGCCGCTGGCTTGATGAAGTTGCCCGGGCAAGCCATGCCCTGGAAACAACGGGGGCGGCCACAGAAGGAGCCGCCTGGTTGCTCGGCGTTCGCTCTGAGGCGGGGCTTCGTGCCGCCCGCGAACTGGGACGCCCCCTGCGCCAGGCACATCAACTGGCAAGACTGGGACAAGATGCACGCATCGGCCTGTTGCACGTGCCGATCAGTACCCTGCAAGCACATGATGTCAAGGCGCATGAATTGCTGCGCCCGCAGAGCAGCGCGCCAGCCAACTGGCCACAGTTGCTGGCACACCTGCAAGGCACGACCAGCCAAGAGTTGGAAGCTTTTCATGGGCAGGTGCGGCAACTCTCGCAGGCAGAGCGTACAGCACTGACCCCGATGTCGGTTCTAGCCGACCTTCAGGCCGCGTTGATCGCAACCATCAACCGCCAGGGCGACAGGGTCCTGCACGAACGCATCATGCTCACGCCCCTGCGGAAATGGTGGATCAGCGCCTGGTCACGCCGACGTCGAAGCTGATCACCTGGCCGGCAAGCGACTGAAAGGTGCCGCCAAAGGCTCTCCAACAAACAGCCCTTGTTGAGGCCAGGCAACACTCTTCCAGTAAGCCTCGATGGCGGTAGCACCCTGCACATAGAAAATGGTCAGGGCTTGTGGATTGGGAAACTTTTGCACATGGGCGCACGGTTCGCTGGTTGTGCCATAGCTGGCGGTCAGCCCGGCATCGATCCATTCCCCGGCCGTCGTCTGCCCGGCAGACCTGTCCAGCACGCCACCAAACGATGTCAGATTGTCACCCAGGGCACCCGGCACATAGGCATTGCTGCCCAGGCCGTCGACCTGGGCGCGCCCCGTCTGATAGATCACCACCCGTGACGCCTGTTTCAGCGCATCGGTCTGATCAAGGAGCACCCGCAGCCCAACGGCCGGATTCAGCCCTGCCGGGGGGAACAAAGCCTGCCGCACGCTCCGCACCTTGTCTGACGTCGTGACGAAGTGGGCGTCAACGGGCATCCCGCCGCGCAAACCCAGACTGCCATCCGACCGAACACCCCGGTCAATCATGGCCTTGGCCGACTCGACGGACCCAGCCGCCAGCAGCATGGACAGCCGCATGCCGTAATCGGCGTATGGGCGTGTCGAAGCTGACCCGAAATAGCTCGATGTGCGAGACCGCGCACAGGTCTGGCTGCACAGTTGGGCGTCAAAGCCCATGGACAAGGCGCCCGTCAGGGCATTACACGAAACCGCATAGGGTGAACGCCAGGCGATGGCCAGCGCCTGCACCCGCGCACCAAAGAAATCGTCGATGCGGGACTGGAGTGCCCGAAATGCATCAGCCGACATGCTGGGGCCAGGCGGGACTTGCACATGCAGGATGCGCTCAGCAGGAATGCGCCTGGCCTGGGCGTAGTACCGTCCGATCTCGGTCGAGTATGGATCGTCGTCGTTGATGACCAGGCCAATGTCTGCCGACGTCAACCTGCCAAAAACGCGCGGTGCATTCGCCCAGTGTCGCGGCGCAACCGCCGAAGCCGCTGGTGACACCTCCGCATTGCCCGAAGCAGAAGCCGGGGCCGACCACGCACAAGCCACACCCGCGCAACCAACCAGCACCCGCAGGAACCACCCCAAAACAGACATTTTTTTCATAAGACGTTATCAAATACCGGAATATGCAGTCGACAACGATCACGACGGCTCAAGGTCGTGATTTTTTGGCCGATTGACAGGGATCCCATATTTCAAAATGGTTTGCCACCAAGGAAAACCCGATGAGTGATCCCGCCGCCAACACGACTTCGATCCAGGTCATGGCCAGAATGTTCTCGCTGCTCGACACCTTGGCCCACGAAGGACATGCGGTGTCACTGCGGGTGATCAGCGAACGCACGGGGTTGCACCCTTCCACGGCTCACCGCATCCTCAACGATCTGGCGGTCGGCGGGTTTGTCGAGCGGTCCGGTCCGGGTGCATACCGACTGGGGCTGAAGCTGCTCCAACTCGGCAATCTGGTTCGCGCCAGACTGGATCTCCGTGAGCTGGCAGCCAAACCCATGCAAGAGCTCCACCGACTGACCGGGCTGGTAGCCAGCCTGCATGTTCGGCAAGATCTGGACGTCGTGTGCATTGTGCGGAGTGCCCAGGAGCGGGGCCATGTCCACATCAGTCGCGTGGCAACCGGCCGCTCACCACTGACGGCCAGCGCCGCAGGGCGCATCCTGATCAGTCAATTGACGTCCCCTGATCTGCACGCACTGGCGCAACAGCAGGCCTGCGACATCGACGCACTGAACAACCAGGTGCAACGTATCCGCACAGAAGGCCTGGCCCTGGAAGAGGACGGACAAGGTCACACCAGACAACTGTCTGCCCCCATCTACGATGATGCGGGACACATCACAGCCGCGCTGACCCTCACTGCGGCGCAAGGCGCGATTCCGCCAGAGCTCAGCGAAGCGCTTAAAAACACAGCCCAGCGGCTGTCAGGCCAACTGGGCTGGATAGAGCAAGCTTGATGACAGCAGCTGGCTGGATCAGGACGTCACCTTGGGGCCAGCCACCACAGCAGAGCCACGCGGAGTACCGGTCGCGTTTTCTATCCAGCGGCGCACGCGCTCCGCATCTGCCTGACGCGAGTATTTGCCCGTCGAATCCAGGAACACCATGATCAGCTTGCGACCGGCCATGCGCGCCTGCATGACCAGGCAACGGCCGGCCTCGACGATATAACCTGTCTTTTGCAGACCGATATCCCAGCTAGGGCTGCGAACCAGCCCATTGGTGTTGTGGAACTGAACCTGACGCGCACCCACCTGCACTGCGTACTCCTTCGAGGTGGATAGTTGGCGAATCAGGGGTTGCTGATAGGCAGCCTTGACCAGGGTAGCCAAATCACGCGCACTGGACTGGTTGCGGCTATTCAGCCCTGTGGGATCCACATAACGGGTATCACCCATGCCCAAGGCATTGGCCTTGCGGTTCATCAGCACGACAAACGCCGACATGCCACCCGGGAACGTGCGGCCCAGTGCATGTGCAGCACGGTTTTCCGAGCTCATCAAAGCCAGGTGCAACAGGTCGCCACGCGTCAGGGTCGTCCCGACGGCCAAGCGTGAACTGCTGTTTTTCTCGGTATCCACGTCTTCACTGGTAACGGTGATGGGCTCTTCCATCGGCAGATGTGCCTCAACCACCACCATGGCCGTCATCAGCTTGGTCAAGGAAGCGATAGGCAGCACCGCTTCCGAGTTCTTGGCCAACAGCACCTCATTGGTGTCCTGGTCCATCACCAATGCCACGCTGGACTTCAGATCCAAAGGGTCTTGCGTGTGGTGCAGGCCGTAGATCTGACCAAACGAAGCGCCCGAAGCAGCGGAAACCCCCGCGGCAGCGGGCACCGGCTTCACCGGCGTGGCCACGCGCACAGGCACCAAAGGCTTGGGGGCCACGGCCACGGCAGTGTCAGCCGCATCAGACACGGACCGCGACTTGGTGCGCTTGCTCACGCTGGCCTGGCGGGTCTTCTTGCTCTTGGAGTTGGCACTGTTGTCAGCCACCTTGCGCGCAGACTTGCTCGATGCAGTGGCTACGGCCTTGCTCTTGCTGCTTTTCGACTTGCTGGCAGCGACCTTGGTCTTGGATGAGGCGCGCGTTGCCTTGCTGGCAACAGCCTGCGTGGCGTCATCCTTCTTCGTCTTGGACTTGGCTGTGGCCGCGACAGACGGCGACATCACAGCCAGCGACGCTACGGACGCCAGCATGACCGCTAGGCAGCTTTTCTTGAACTTCTTCATCATGACCGCGACAGCCCTTTCAACACAGTGACAAGTGTACCTACATCACACGTAAATTCAAGGACTTACGCGCTTTTTGTAAAGCACAGTCGCCACTATTTCCCCAATTTGGGCATTAACCCTGAGCTGCAACCCGTTCGGCTTTGCTGTGCAGCTTGTTCAGAGCCGCCAGATAGGCCTTGGCCGAAGCCACGACGATGTCCGGATCTGCGCCCACCCCGTTGACAACCCGACCGCTATGCTGCAAGCGGACAGTGACCTCACCTTGGGATTCTGTGCTCCCGGAAGTGATGGCATTCACAGAGTAGAGAACGATTTCAGCGCCACTTTGGACGACTGATTCAATGGCCTTTACACTGGCATCGACCGGGCCGTTGCCCTCGCTGGTCGCCCGATGCTCGCGGCCACCAGCCGAGAACACCACGGTGGACTGCGGGCGCTCTCCCGTTTCCGAATGCTGAGACAAGGCCACCAGACGGTAGTGGTCCTGCTCCTGCGCGGCGCCATCCACGCCGGCCAGAGCCAGGATGTCTTCGTCAAAGATCTCGCTCTTGCGGTCAGCCAGCTCCTTGAAGCGGGCGAACGCGGCATTGATTTCCGACTCGGAATCAATGTGGATCCCCAGTTCGGTCAGGCGCTGCTTGAAGGCATTTCGCCCGGACAGCTTGCCCAGCACGATCTTGTTGGCACTCAGGCCCACGTCCTCGGCGCGCATGATTTCATAGGTATCACGAGCCTTCAACACACCATCCTGGTGGATGCCTGACGCATGGGCAAAGGCGTTCGCCCCCACCACGGCCTTGTTGGGCTGCACGACGAAACCGGTCGTCTGAGACACCAGACGCGAGGCCTGCATGATCTGGGTGGTGTCGATGCCCACGTCCAGACCGAAATAGTCACGACGTGTCTTGACCGCCATGACGATCTCTTCCAGTGCGGCATTGCCAGCGCGCTCCCCCAAGCCGTTGATGGTGCACTCCACCTGACGTGCGCCGCCAATCTTGACGCCAGCCAGCGAATTGGCCACGGCCATACCGAGGTCGTTGTGGCAGTGCACCGACCAGATGGCCTTGTCCGAGTTGGCAACCTTCTCGCGCAGGGTCTTCATGAACTGGCCATACAGTTCCGGGATACCGTAGCCCACCGTATCAGGAATGTTGATGGTGGTGGCGCCCTCTGCGATGACCGCCTCGACCACACGGGCCAGGAAGTCCATTTCAGAGCGATAACCGTCTTCAGCCGAGAACTCGACGTCGCTCGTCAGGTTGCGCGCAAAGCGCACGGATTGACGTGCTTGCTCAAGCACCTGTTCGGGCGACATGCGCAGCTTCTTTTCCATGTGCAACGGGCTGGTTGCAATGAAAGTGTGAATCCGCCAGGAGTTGGCCCCCTTCAATGCCTCTGCGGCACGGCTGATATCTCGATCATTTGCGCGAGCCAGCGAACAGACGGTGGACTCCTTGATGACGTCGGCGATGGACTTGACCGCCTCGAAATCACCATTGGACGACGCCGCAAAGCCGGCCTCGATCACATCCACCTTCAAGCGCTCAAGCTGGCGGGCAATGCGCAGCTTTTCTTCGCGCGTCATGGACGCGCCAGGCGACTGTTCGCCATCGCGCAAGGTGGTGTCAAAAATGATGAGTTTGTCAGTCATGGTGTTCTCCGGTGCCCTGTGTGGCACGGCCTGCAGCACCGCCATGAGCGGTGACAGGCAACTGGCCCACATCGAGCTGAAATCCAAACAAAACGGCCCGCTGGCGGTGCTGGCGGGCCGTGATGCGTATGTACAAACAGGTATGAACGATGCGATCAATCAGCCTTCAGCACCCATGCGCCAATAGCAACGTCACATCTCTCTTCTTCATGGCTTCAATATAGCACGAGCGCCCTCGTGGTCGCATCGCGCGTATCCCCTAGCCGAGCCGCTTTGGGCCGACCTATCAGCGGTGCAAGCCACGCTCGTCAGGCTCATCCGTCGAGGTGGAAATGACACTGACCGGCTTACCCTTGAGGCGCTTCCACACATACACCCCGTAGCCTGACAAGCCGTAGATCACGAACACGCCAAACAGCACGATGGGCGGATGGATGGTGATGACAGCGATACCCAAAGCAATGGCCACCACGGTGATGAAGGGAACCGTTCGACGGAAATTCACATCCTTGAAGCTGTAAAACGGGATGTTGGTGACCATGGTCAAGCCTGAGTACAGCGTGAAACCGAAGGTCAGCCAGATCATGCCGGGCAGCGACTGTGCGGTTTCCCCCAGATCCGTCACAACCCAGATCAGCCCCATGACCAGGGCCGCAGCCGCAGGGCTGGGCAACCCCTGGAAGAAGCGCTTGTCGACCACGGCAATGTTGGTGTTGAAACGTGCCAACCGCAGCGCAGCGCCAGAACAGTAGACGAACGCAGCGATCCAGCCGGCTTTGCCCATGCCTTTGAGTGCCCACTCATAGGCAATCAGAGCCGGGGCCGCACCAAAGGAGACCATGTCGGACAGGCTGTCCATCTGCTCACCAAAGGCGCTCTGGGTATTGGTCAGGCGCGCGACCCGGCCATCCAGGCTGTCGAGCACCATCGCGCAAAAAATGCCGATGGCGGACTGCTCGAACTGGCCATTCATGGCCATCACGATGGCGTAAAAACCACCGAACAGCGCTGCCAGCGTGAACAGGTTGGGCAGGATGTAAATGCCCTTGCGACGTGGCCGCTGCGGCATCACGTCATCCAGGTCATCGTGGTTGGATTCGGCGGGTGTGCCCCCCGCCATGGGCGATTGATTGGGTGACTGCAAGGTCTTCAGGCCTCGAAGGAGGCTGCCATCATGGTGCGGGGCTGAGGATACATCAATCAGCGTCGCTCAACTGACGAACGACACGCTGCGGATAAGGAATCTCGACACCAAGGCGGTTCAGCGTTGCCAAAACAGCCATGTTCACGGCTGAGCGGGCCGACATCTGGCCATTGTGAGGGTCTTCGATCCAGAAAGAGATAGTCAAATCGAGTCCGTCAGCGCCAAATGACGAGAGCAGGACTGACGGGCCCGGGTCCTTCAGTACCCGTGGCACGCCCGCAACCACCTCCACCAGGGTTGGGATCAACTGATCGAGGTCGGTCCCATAGGCGACCTGCACTTCGGAGGTCAACATCAGACGGGTATCTGCCAGCGACGCATTTTCAACCCGCTGGGAAATGAGCATTTCATTCGGAACGATGGACTCCCGGCCACCGACCGATCGCAACACGGTATAGCGCGTGTTGATATCGGTGATGCGGCCCTCGAAGCCATCGACCATGACCAGATCACCGATGCGCAGGCTGCGCTCTGCCAGGATGACAAAGCCACTGACGTAATTGGCCGCGAGCTTTTGCAAACCGAAACCGATACCAACCCCAACCGCACCACCCAGCACGGACAAGGCTGTCAGATCGATTCCAGAAGCAGACAGGGCCAGCACCACGCCAACGGTAAGCATCGAGGCGCGCAGCAAGTTGGCCGTGATCTTGCGCAAAGACAGGTTTTCGGTAGCCCCCTTGAGCAGCCGAACCTCAATGGCGGACGATACCGACAGAGACAGTACCAGCACCACAATGACGTTGAAGGTGCCTTCAACCAGGTTGCGCAGCGAAATCTGCGTCGCGCCGACTTTCCAGGTGATGTCGCTCATGGCGTCCTGAATCATCGGCAGGATGCCGGTCACCCAAAGGACCATCCCACCCCAGGCCAGCCAGGAGATCGTGCGCTCAAGCAATCTCACGGTCTGAGACTGCGGGAATGCCACCTTGAAAACCTTCACCGTCAGTCGAATGACAGCCAGGGACACCAAAACCGGGATCGCAATGCGAAACACCGCCAAGGGCACTTCAGCCAGCAGCAGCTTCTTGGCCAGCACGGCCAACAGCAGAGCCAGTACCGGGAAAAGGATCCCGTCATAGACGTGGTGACCGAACCAGATCGAAGAAGGATCTGCCTGCCGGCCCCTCCACAACCGAACCACCAGCCATGCCAAACCCAGGCAACAGACCAACAGCCCCAACTCGGTCAGGGCTGTGGCCTCATGCAATTGCGCCCACAACTGGGTGAGCTCCTGGGGCGTCAAGGGGTGACTGGGATGAAGTGACGTGATGGGCATGGATACAACGGGAGAACCAACATGCAGCGCTATTCCTCTATCAAGACCCTGATGTGCGCCGCTGCACTGCGCGCCAGGGAACTGAGGTTATACCCTCCTTCCAGGCACGACACGACCCTGCCCTTGCAGAAACGGTTGGCTACTTCCATGATCTTCGACGTCATCCAGGTGTAGTCGGCCTCGACCAGTCGCAGCCCCCCCATCTCGTCCTCACGGTGGGCATCGAAACCGGCTGAAATGAAGATCATTTCAGGCTCGAAATATTCGAGTCGATGCAGCCAATAGGCATCGACCACATCCCTGACAAATTTACCGTCACTTCTAGGAGGCACCGGCACATTCACCATGTTGCCCTCCTTGCACTCCTCGCCACTGAAGGGATAGCCGGGGCTCATGAAGTAACTCAACATGAGTATCCGGTCGTCGCCAGCCAGGATATCTTCGGTACCGTTGCCGTGGTGGACATCGAAGTCGATGACAGCAACCCTCTTGAGCCCCCGAACATCCAGCGCGTGACGCGCCGCAACAGCAACATTATTGAAAAAGCAAAAGCCCATACTCTGCCGACGCGTTGCGTGGTGCCCCGGCGGCCGGATGGCGCAAAACGCATTCGAAAACTCGCCGTCAATCACCGCATCCGTAGCGGCCACGGCTGCACCGGCGGCATGCCAGGCGGCTGTGCGGGTGCCCGGACTTGCCCAGGTATCAGGATCGACAGCACGGGTTTCACCAGTTGTTTCCAACTGCTGCAAAAAATCATCCAGCGTCAGGATGTAATTGCTTTCATGCGCGAGTTGCAGGTCTGACAACTGAGCCAAAGGCGCATCACGGAAAGTCAGGAAGGCATCGAGGCCCTGCGCACGCAACTGATCCTCAATGGCAGGCAAGCGCTGGGGACTTTCCGGATGCCCCTCCCCCATGTCGTGCCACTGGCAGTCTGAATGGGTGAAATAGCCAGTAGACATTGACGATTCCTGCTCGGCAAAGCGAGTCTGATTGGGTTATGGTGTCGCCATGCTGCGTACAACCCCAAACCAAGACACAGCGCCCTCGGGCACCACGCCAGTCAAGGCCGAATACATTGCACGACTGGTCGATCAGGTTAGCACGATCATTGTCGGCAAACGAGAGCAGGTTTCACTGAGTGTGATCTGTCTGCTGGCCGGAGGTCATTTGCTGATAGAGGATGTGCCTGGCGTCGGCAAAACCACACTGGCACAGGCATTGGCACGCAGCCTGGGGTTGAGTTTTTCACGGATCCAATTTACGGCTGATCTGCTGCCATCTGATTTGACGGGCGTCAGCGTCTATGAGCGACAACGCGAAGAATTCGTTTTTCACCCCGGGCCGGTCTTTGCGAATGTCTTGCTGGCCGATGAAATCAACCGCGCAGGCCCCAGAACACAAAGTGCCTTGCTTGAAGCCATGGAAGAGCGCCAGGTATCGGCCGAAGGTGAAACGCGCCCGCTGCCACAACCGTTTTTCGTGATTGCCACGCAAAACCCCAGTGACCAGTTGGGCACGCACCCGTTGCCAGAGTCGCAACTGGACCGGTTTGCCGTGCGTCTGTCGCTGGGCTACCCGGACCGGCTTTCAGAAAGAGCCCTGCTGACGGGTGATGACCGCCGAGACGCCCTGAGCGCCCTTCAGCCCATGATGGGCCCTGCCTCATGGCAACTCTGCCAGCAGGCTGTCGACACGATCCACGTGTCGGATGCCTTTCTGGACTACCTGCAAGCCCTGCTGACGGCCACCCGCGATGGCCGATGGTTTGCACTGGGCCTGAGCCCTCGCGCAGGCCTGTCATTGCTGAGGCTGGCCAAGGCACGGGCCTTGTTGCTGGGACGAGGCCATGTTTCGCCTGAAGATCTCCAGGCACTGTGGGTGCCCGCCATGGCCCATCGTGTCGTGCCACTCCATCAAAGCGGCCGAAGCACCTCGGCGCAAGCACGCGCCTTGCTGGAGGCAACGCCGGTTCCATGAGCAAAGGATCCGGTCCTCTGGGGTGGCTGACCGCACGTCCCCGATCCTGGTGGCAGCAATGGTGGGAGTCACGGCTGCCACGACGTGATCAGGTCACCTTCCACCAGCGCAACCTCTATATCCTGCCAACCCGTGCAGGCTGGGCTTTCGCACTCGCTCTGGGTGTGATGTTGCTGGCGTCTATCAACGAGCAACTGAATCTGGGTTATGCACTCACTTTCAGCCTGGCCGGTGCTGCGCTGACCTCGATGTACCAGGCCCATGCCAACCTGAAGGGCCTGACCGTGCGCCTTCACCCGGTTCAAAGCGTTCATGCGGGCAACGCGGGCAACCTCACCATTTCCGTGATGGCACCATCCGGACGCAAGGGCAGTTTCGGTTTGCGGCTGTCATTGCCCGACACGGACCAGGGTAGCCACCACATCGACCTTGATGCCCGATCCGATGGAGAGGTACAGACCGAACTGGACTGGCCAGCCCCCATACGTGGGCGCCATCCTCTGCCCAGGATCACGATTGAAAGCCGCTACCCCCTGGGTTTTTTCCGCGTCTGGGGCTACTGGCGTCCGGAATCGAGCATCCTCGTTTGGCCTGCACTGGACCCCAGCGTCTCAACCCTGCCAGACAATCCCGACGATCCGAACAGCAACGCCACAGCGATGTCCGCTCGCCCGCGACAAGGCGGCATGCCGACTGGACTGAGGGACTACCGCCGGGGAGACTCACCTCGCTTGATAGCGTGGCGCAAATCCAGCCATGCCATGGCGGCAGGCTCTGGCCTGGTGAGCCGCGAGGCCGTTTCCAGCACCAGTCAGGATCTCTGGCTTGACTACGGGGCCAGCGAGGGGATGTCGAGCCTGACAAGTGAGCAACGGCTGAGCCGGCTGGCATCCTGGCTGTTGTTGGCAGAGCAAAGTGCTCAAGAGGAGTCTCGTCACTATGGCCTGCGGTTGCCCGGCGAGCAGATTGACTGTGCGAGAGGCGCGCTGCACCTGCGTGCGTGTCTGGATGCACTGGCATCTTATGGCGGGGCACGATCATGACCGCGCTGCAACGTCCGCTGACCAGAGAGGCCCGAGACACACTGTGGCTGCTCGGTGCCCTGACCCTGGCACTGGCGCCCCACGCTGACCACCTGCCGCTCTGGTGTAGCGCTGGCGTCGCAGGCTCATTGTTGTGGCGGGCCTGGCTGGCCTGGCAAGACCGTGCGCTGCCGCCCCGCTGGGTACTGTTCGTTGCACTGCTGACGGCCATCGGCCTGACATGGAACAGCCATCGGATGCTGCTGGGTCGCGAAGCGGGTGTCACCCTCGTGGTGGTGCTGTCAGGGCTGAAGACGCTGGAATTGCGCGCAAGGCGAGATGCCTTTGTGGTCACGCTACTGGGCTTCTTCCTCATACTGACCCAGTTCATGTACTCCCAGCACATGCTGGTGGCGCTGCTCATGTTGCTGGCTACCTGGGCCCTGCTGGTCGCGCTCATCCTGGCTCAGCGCCCCGCTGGACGGCCACCGGTCCAGGAAGCAGCTGGAGAAGCCGCTCGCGCATTGGCCTATGGCATCCCGCTGATGGTGGTGCTGTTTGTGCTGTTTCCCCGCATCGGCCCGCTGTGGCGCCTGCCGTCCGACGCTGCAGGCAAAACCGGCTTGTCCGATGATCTGCGACTTGGGCAGGTTGCCTCCCTCGCGATGGACGATGGCATTGCGATGTACGTGCGATTCAAAGGTGCCCGCCCGCCAGCAGAGGCGCTCTATTTCAGAGGCCCGGTACTGGACGAATTCGACGGCCAGACATGGCGAGCAAGCGGCCTCAGCATCAGCGGATTTACCCCCGATCGCCTCACCCAAGTCGGCCCGGCCATCGACTACGAGGTCACGCTCGAACCCACTCAACTGCGATCTACGCCTTTGCTGGAGGGCACTGTGTCCGCAACGGTCACAAGCCCTGCCCAAAGCGGGCTGACACTGGCCTCATCTGGTGTTGACTGGTTCTTCACCACCCCACTCCAGGAGCGCGTCCAAATCTCTGCCAAGGTCGCATCGCTGTATCGACTGGAGGCCGCCAATGGGCCCGAAGCGTTGCGCATTGCCAGAAGCCTCCCGCAGGGCGTCAACCCACGAACGCTCGCCTGGGCGCGCGCATTCCGCGAGCGACCGGAGCTGGCATCAGCGACGCCGACCGTGCTGGCGCAAGCTGTGCTCGCTCACATTCGCCAGGCCCGATTCAGCTACACACTGACACCTGGCGAAGACACCTCTCCCGAGCAGTCCAGGTCGCCCGATCAGATCGACGTGTTCTGGCTGGACCGCCGAAGCGGCTTCTGCGAACACTTCGCCACGGCATTTGCCATCGTGATGCGGGCGATGGGCATCCCCAGTCGTGTCGTCACTGGATACCAAGGCGCTGAACTCAATGCCGTCAGCGGCGTCTACGCAGTCAGACAAAGTCAGGCCCATGCATGGGCCGAATACTGGCAGGCAGACACAGGCTGGATCCGAATTGACCCCACGGCAGCCGTGGCGCCCGACCGTATCAACCGCTCGAAGCCGCTGCGCGCACCCAGCACTGGCCTGCAGGCAGCGTTCAACCGCTGGGACAACCCATTGTGGCAACAGGCCAGAGCCATCTGGGAAGCGGGAAACTATCGTTGGAATACATGGGTACTCCAGTATTCCCGTGGCCAACAAGCCGAGCTGCTTGGAAAACTGGGGTGGGACGGGTTGAACTGGGAGAACCTGGCCAGAATCATGGCCATCGGCCTATCCGGCCTCAGCCTGATCGGCGTCGCGTGGTTATGGTTGACGCGAGAACGAGCCCCCCTCGCCTCCAAATGGAACCCCTTGCTGCATCGAATCGAGAAGGCCTTCATCCGAATGGGTGTCCGCCCCCTGCCCGGCTGGCCCAGCCCCATTCCGGCCAGCTTCTGGCGCCAGGCACTGACCTCTGCTGCCGCCAACACCCCGAATCGACATATTCCAGCCGACAAGCTGCGCGCACTGGATGCCCATCTGTCAGCTTTGGACCGCTTGCGCTATGGCCCCAATGCGCCAGCCCAGCCAACCAAGCAGGCCAGCCAGCTCGTCCAAATGATCGAGCAGCTCAGCCGGCCAGACAAACAGACCCCAGCAAGAGCCGCTCGCCGCTGAGTTGCATACAGCCCTTGCCACATCACCCTGAACCATGCCTCGCTTCCCGGATTTTTTCGCCACCAACCCGCCGTTTACGGTCCATGCCATGGCTGCACTCGCAGCAGCCCTGTCCCTAGTGGGGTGTGCCACCCGCACGCCGCCGGCCGCTCCAGCCGAGTCGCCGCCCCAAGCCAGCCAGCCAACAGGTGTACTCACCCCACCATCGCCCGTGGCATCCAGCACTGAAGCCGCTGCCCCCGCAACAGACTCGAGCACTCCGCCTGGCGCCGACAGCCGATACACGGAACGCCAGGACGCCATGTCGCTCGCCGATCGCCTGGCAACGCAATACCAGCTCGACCCGGCTTGGGCGCGCTCCGTCATTGGGCAAGCACGCTACAAGGACAGCGTGGCGCGCTTGATCATGCCGGGTAGCTCAACCGGTGCCAAGAACTGGACGCTCTACCGCAGTCGATTCATTGAGCCCGTTCGCATCAAGGCTGGCGTGGCTTTCTGGCGAACCTATCAAGCCGATCTGCAAAGAGCGCAAGACAAATGGGGCGTACCTGCCAGTGTCATCGTCGGGGTGATTGGTGTGGAAACCATTTATGGACGCAACACCGGCAACTACCGGGTATTGGATGCACTGACCACCTTGAGTGTGGACTTCCCGAAAGGCCGCAGCGACCGCAGCGCCTTTTTCCAGAAGGAACTGGGGGAGTTTCTGAAAATGACACAGGAGCAGAAACTGGAACCTACAACGGTTCTGGGCTCTTATGCAGGCGCAGTGGGCTGGCCTCAGTTCATGCCCAGCTCAGTCCGGCGCTATGCGGTTGACTTCGATGGCGACGGCCAGATTGACCTGCAGCGCAGCCCCGTCGATGCCATTGGCAGCGTGGCCAATTACCTGGGCGAACACGGTTGGAAAAGAGACCTGCCCGCTATCGTCGATGTGACACCGCCCTCAGATGAACAGGCACTGCAGACACTGCTTGGACCCGATATCAAACCCACCTTCTCACGCGAAGCCATGATGGGGCTTGGGGCCGCGCTGAAGGATTCAAGTGACGCATTGAGCGGTCCACTCGCACTGGTGAAGCTTGAAAATGGCGGCGGTGCTCCCACATATGTGGCTGGTACCGAAAACTTCTATGCCATCACACGCTACAACCAGTCCAGTTACTATGCGCTTGCAGTGATTCAACTGGGCCTGGCGGTTGAGCGAGCCATGCAAAACTGACGCGAAAAGCCCTGACGATTACCCGGTCATCCAGATTCACAACCCAAATGGTGCTCTGTCAGATTCGAGACTTTTCTTGCAATTTCCCTAACACGCCGAATATCTTTTATGATTAGAATTCGCACGTGGTAGCGCCACGCACGCTCACCTCGCTCTGATTTCCATCAATAAGTATTCAACCGCCCGCTCTGTGCGGACATAAGGACTCTTCATGAGCAACTACCAAGACCTCCTGGCCAAGAAGGCCGCTCTGGAAAAAGAAACCGCCGAGCTGGAAAAACAACTGGCGGATGCGCGTCGCGCCGAGCGTGCAGGCGTGATCGCACAGATCAAATCCCTGATGGCGGAACACGGCCTGACCTTGGCTGACCTGGGCAACAAGGTCGGCAAGGCACCGTCTGCCAGCGCCGGTCGCAAAGTGGCTCCCAAGTACCGCAATGCAGCCACAGGCGAAACATGGACTGGTCGCGGCCTGCAACCCAAGTGGATTCAAGCAGCCATTGCCTCCGGCAAGAAGCTCGAAGACTTCGCTATCTGATCCAGTCGGTTGTCACTTACCTGATGTCAAGCCGATGCATTGCGCATCGGCTTTTTTGTTTTCATCAGTGATTGGCGGCTTCCTTGAAGTCGCCAGCAAAACCGATCACAAACTGATCAGGCTTGATATAGCGACGCATGGCCTGATTCACCTGAGCGAGCGTCAAAGCCTCCAAAGCCGCATCCACGCGAGCTGATTCAGCAAACGTACGCGACAGGAATAGATTGGATACCCATGCAGAAACCAGTCGGCCATCCTGCGCACGGCTCAAACGCCGGAAACTCAGCAGGCCCTTGCGCCCCGCGTCAAACTCAGCCTGGGTGAATCCTTGACTTACCGCGCGGTTGAGCTCTTCCGTGAAGGCCGACTCCACCTTGGCACGGTTCTGCGGTGCAAAAATGGCGGCAGCAGTCCACTGGGAATGAGCATCCAGTTGATCCCAGTCGATGGTGCTGTAGACGCTGTAAGACAGCCCCTCTTTCTCCCGAATGCGATTCCACAGACGTGAGTCGCCACCAGAGCCAAGCAGGTAATTCGCCATCATCAGGGCCGGGTAATCCGGATGGGTATCGGAGATCGGCAACTCCTGCGTGACCTGCATGACAGCGTTTTGCTTGTCTGGGGTGCGCAGATCAATGCGCACCGGATGCACGGGCACCATGGGTGTGGCCACACGTGCATAGTGATCTCCAGAACGCCACCCGCCCAATGATTTCACCAACGCAGCCTGTACGGCAGCCGCATCGAAATCACCCACAGCCGCAAACTCGCCCTGATTGGCACTGATGAAGCGCTGGTAATAGTCTTTGACCTGTTCAGGTTTCACTGCCTGCCAATCGGCTGCCAGCTCATCAAAAGTTTCAGCGTAGCGCACATCGCCCTTTGGATAGGGGTTGTCATGTCGACTCATGGCCTCGGACAACACCGCATCCGGCTCCTTGCGCTGGCCCTCGATGCCCGACAAGGCCTGGCGACGGACCTCCTCGAGGGCATCCGCAGGCAAACTGGGATGGCGCAGGATATCGCCCATGAGGTCGATCACCTGTGGCAGATAGGCCCGACGCGAGGTGATGGAGACGGTCAATACACCCGGCGCCACGGAAAAGGCCATCTCTGACTGCAACTCGTCAAGACGGTCCTGAATCTGCTGCCGGCTCAATGTGCTGGTGCCCTTGTCCAGCAAACTACCCAGTGCGGAAGGCACTGCGCCCCAGTTGGCAAGCGACTTGTCGTCGCCAAAACGCAGGGTCAGCACGGCGCTGACCGACTCGCCGCGTGTCCCTTTGGGCAACAAGGCCAATTTCACACCACTGTTCGGGAGGGTGGCGCGTTGAGTACGCGCATCGATATTGGCCGGGCTGGCATCAAAAGCCTCCACCGTCGCTGCAGCACCTTGCGCCTTGAAGTCCTTGAACATGGCAGCCACATCCGCACGCCTCGGTGCGGGCGCACGCACAGGAGAAGCCGTTGGCACATATTCCCCCAGCGTGCGGTTGGATGACATGAAGGTTTGGGTAGCCACGCGCTGGATATCAGCCAGGGTCACCGCCTTGATCCGGTCACGCTGCAGGAAGAACAGGCGCCAGTCTCCCTGCGCCACGGCCTCGGACAAGGCCACGCCCACATGCTGCGGGTCGGCAAACCCCATGTCCCAGGATTTCAACCACTTGGCCTTGGCCCGGTCCAATTCCTCCTGGGTAATCGGATGTTGCCCCATGGACTCGATGGTATCGAGCAAGGCCTGACGCGACTTGTCAGGATCCTGCCCAGGACTCAATTGGGCACCCAGCATCACGAAACCGGGGTCCGCCAAGCCCTCGCAGAAACTGAACACCGATGCTGCCAATTGCTTCTCGGTCAGACTCTTGTGCAGACGCCCAGCCGGCGCATCGCCCAAAATCACGCTGAGCAATTCGATGGAAGCAAAGTCTGGATCGGCACCGGGCTCGACGTGGTATGCCGCATAGAACAAGGGCACGCCCCCCACCCGCCGCACGGTCACCGAGCGTTCGCCGTCCTGAACCGGGTCCAGCGTATACAGACGTGGCAGCTCACGCTGAGGCTTGGCCAACGCGCCAAAATACTTGCCTACCCACGCTTTGACTTTGTCTGGATCAAACTTGCCGGACACGATCAGCGTGGCGTTGTCAGGCTGGTAATAGCGGTGATAGAAGGCCTGGAGGTGGCTGATATCCACCCCCTCCACATCGGCGCGGGCACCGATGGTTGGTTTGCCGTAGTTATGCCAGTCGTACATGGCAGCCAGGGTCTTGTCAAACAGCACCCGACCCGGATTGTTTTCACCCATTTCCATTTCATTGCGCACCACCGTCATCTCGCTATCGAGGTCTCGGCGTGCAATGAAACTGTTGACCATGGCGTCGGCCTGCCACTCCAGATACCAACGGAGGTTCTCCTCGTTGGCGGCAAAGCTGGCAAAGTAATTGGTCCGATCAAACCAGGTGCTGCCATTGGCACGGAAGCCGCGCCGGTTGAATTCGGCCCAGACCTGCGGATGGCGCGGTGAGCCCTTGAACATCAGGTGCTCCAACAAGTGGGCCATGCCGGTCTCGCCGTAGCTTTCCTGCCGAGAGCCCACGCGGTAGGTCATGTTCACCGTTGTCGTCGGCTTCGACGCATCAGGAATCAGCAGGACCTGCAAGCCATTCCACAAGCGGTATTCACTGATGCCCTCGACAGCCGTCACCGGTTTCAGATCGGGAGAGGCGACCGTGGCATGCTCTGCGACCGCGCCTTTTTCAGCACGCGCACGCTTTTTGTCGCTGACAGCAGCGGCGCCGTGCTTCTTGGAAGATGCGACAGCCTTGCGGGATGACGTCCCGCTTGCTTTGGATGCCGTTTTCTTGGCGGTGGCAGTCGTCTTGGATGAAGCCTGCGGCTTGTGCTTGGCGGGCGTTGCCCAGCCTGTCGTACACAGCATCGCTGCCAAGGTGCCCCCCAGCAGTGCGCGCGACAGGCCGTGCCCGAGCAATGAAATCTTCAAACGTGACATGAGCAGAAGCAATCCCGGTTGGAACTCAACAGTAGTTAGCTAAGTGTAGGCTCGTATACAAAAGTTCCCTGTTGCGGCTAGCCCTTGCCTGGCGTGCTTTGTGCAACGTCATGCGTCTGAAGCGTTCTGCGTGTTACAACCACGCACTGAACCACGTGCTTTACAACCCTGTCGCTCACACCCATGCCCAAGCTTGCCGCACTCCATCGCCCAGCATGGGCTGTCGTTCTGGTCCTGATTGCACTCGGTGCCTCGTTGGCATGGAATCGTTTCAAACCAGCTGGCTTGCCTCCAGGCATCGCCAGTGGGAATGGTCGCCTGGAAGCCACCGACATTGATATCGCCACCAAGACCAGTGGTCGGGTCAAGGAGGTGCTGGTGCAGGAAGGTGACGACGTTCAGGCTGGGCAGGTGGTGGCTCGCATGGACACGGTGGCGATCCAGGCCGACCTCAACCGTACGCAGGCGCAACTGAGTCAGGCTGGGCAGGCCAAGGACACCACCGCGGCCCTGTTGCGCCAGCGTCAGCAGGCTGTCGTCACGGCTGAGGCGGTGGTGGCACAACGACAAGCCGAGCTGGCTTTTGCCGCCAAGGAGTTCAAGCGCACCCAGGAATTGGTTGCACAGGGCTTTCTGGCCCCCCAAAAGCTCGACGAAAGCCAAGCTCAGATTCAGTCTGCCCGAGCCGCCCTGAGTGCGGCGCAATCTCAGGTTGCCGAATCACGCGCTGCGATTGCTGCCACCCAGTCCCAGATCATTGAAGCGGATGCCGCCATCCGTACAGCACAGGCCAGCATGGCGCGCACCCAGAGTGACCTGGATGACACCGTGCTGCGTGCGCCCGTTGGCGGCCGGGTTCAGGTTCGGGCCGTGCAACCGGGCGAAGTACTGGGCGCGGGTGGCCGAGTGGTGTCTCTGGCAGACCTCACCGATGTCTACATGACGTTCTTCCTGCCCGAAACAGCGGCGGGCCGAGTCGCCATCGGCGCGGAGGCGCGTTTGATTCTGGACGCCGCGCCGCAGTACGTGATTCCGGCCAAAGTGTCCTTCGTCGCGAGCGTGGCGCAGTTCACGCCCAAAACGGTGGAAACTGCGGTCGAGCGACAGAAGCTCGTGTTCAAGGTCAAGGCTCGGGTTGACCCCGCCCTGCTCAAACTGCACCAGAGTCAGGTCAAGACAGGCATGCCCGGCATGGCCTATGTCCGCATTTCGTCAGACACCCCATGGCCGGCCAGCCTGGAGGTGAAGTTGCCAGCCGCAGGAGCATCGGCACCGTGAGCGAGATCGTTGCCCGCATTCGGCAACTCAGCCACTGCTACAAGCAGCTCACCGCCATCGAGCAGATTGAGCTCGACATCCCGGCGGGCTGCATGGTGGGGCTGATCGGCCCCGATGGCGTGGGCAAGTCCACCCTCCTCGCGCTGATGTCAGGCGCCCGCCAGATCCAGGCGCCCGGCCAGATCGAGGTGCTGGGCGGCAACATGGCGGATGCGCACCACCGCCAGCAAGTTTGCCCACGGATTGCCTACATGCCCCAGGGCCTGGGCAAGAACCTGTACGCGACTTTGTCCGTGCAGGAAAACGTGGACTTTTTCGGCCGTTTGTTTGGACACAGTCGCCAGGAGCGACTGGACCGCATTGCCGAGTTGCTCGAGAGCACCGGTCTGGCCCCATTTGCCAGCCGTCCGGCGGGCAAGCTGTCCGGGGGCATGAAACAGAAGCTGGGGCTGTGCTGCGCACTGATCCACGACCCAGACCTGCTGATCCTGGACGAGCCGACAACCGGGGTAGACCCGCTATCCCGTCGCCAGTTCTGGGAACTGATTGATCGCATCCGTGAGCGTCGTCCCGGCATGAGTGTGGTGGTGGCCACTGCCTACATGGAAGAAGCCGATCGTTTCGACCATCTGGTCGCGATGGATGCCGGCCGCGTCCTGGCCACGGGCAGCCCCGATGAGCTCAAGCGCCGAACCAGCAAAGACACGCTGGAGTCGGCCTTCATTGCCCTGTTGCCCGATTCCCGACGGGAAGGTCATCAGGAACTGGTGGTGCCCCCCCGCTCCGGGCAGGACGGCGATATCGCCATTGAGGCCCGGGGCCTCACCTGCCGATTTGGCGACTTCACTGCGGTCGATCATGTTGACCTGAGCATCCACCGCGGTGAAATATTTGGTTTTCTCGGCTCCAACGGCTGCGGCAAAACCACCACCATGAAGATGCTCACAGGCTTGCTGCCAGCCACCGAAGGTGAAGCCAGCCTGTTTGGACGCCCGGTCGACGCCAATGATCTGGCGGTGCGACGGCGCGTGGGCTACATGTCTCAGGCGTTTTCGCTCTACAACGAGCTGACGGTACGCCAGAACCTCGATCTCCACGCGAAGCTGTTTCACGTCCCCGAGGCCGACATCGCACCGCGCATTGCCAGCATGCTCAAGCGCTTCGACCTGGAAGATGTGGTCGACGAACTGCCTGAAAAGCTGCCACTGGGTGTCCGCCAGCGGCTGTCACTGGCCGTGGCCGTGGTCCATGGCCCCGACATGCTCATTCTGGACGAGCCCACCTCTGGGGTCGACCCCATCGCCCGCGACCAGTTCTGGGCCCTGATGATCGAGTTGTCCCGTCGGGATGGCGTGACCCTGTTCATTTCCACCCACTTCATGAACGAGGCGATGCGCTGTGACCGCATTTCGCTGATGCACGCGGGGCGGATCCTCGACAGTGATGCGCCGCATGCACTCATTGCCCGCCACGGGCGAGCCACGCTGGAAGACACCTTCATCGATCTGCTGGAAGAGGCCCAGCACCGCGATGAGCCGGCGCCAAATTCAGAACCATCTGCACCAACCGAGACCCAGGCCAGCAAGGGCCACAAGGTCAGTGACACGATTCAAGCCGCGCTGATGAAGCCCAGCCGCGGTCACCAGCGTTTCAGCCTGGGGCGGCTGTTGAGCTACGCCCACCGTGAGTCGCTGGAGCTGCGCCGTGACCCGATTCGGCTGACACTGTCCTTGCTGGGCACAGCCCTGCTGATGATCATCATGGGCTATGGCATCAGCATGGACGTGCAGGACCTCAAGTTCGCGGTGCTGGACCGAGACCACTCGACCATGAGCCGCGACTATGTTCTCAACATCGCAGGTTCCCCCTATTTCCTCGAACAAGCGCCACTGCAAAGTGACGCAGACATGGATCAGCGGCTCAGGAGCGGGGACATCAGCCTGGCCATCGAGATCCCGCCGCAGTTTGCCGAGGACGTCAAACGTGGCCGAACCGCCACCGTTGGCGTGTGGGTAGATGGCGCCATGCCGCAACGGGCCGAAACCATTGCGGGTTACGTGCAGGGCCTGCACGCCACGTACATGGCCGAGAAGATGACGGAAGCCGGGCTCAACACCAAGGCAGCAGCATCGGTCGAGATCCGCTACCGATACAACCCTGACGTCAAGAGCCTGTATGCCATGGTCCCGGCCGTGATCCCCATCTTGCTGATCTTCATCCCCGCCATGCTCACTGCGCTGGGCGTGGTGCGAGAAAAGGAAATGGGCTCGATCATCAATCTCTACGTCACGCCCGTGACCCGGCTGGAGTTTCTACTTGGCAAGCAGCTGCCATACATCGGTACCGCCATGGTCAATTTCCTGCTGATGACCAGCCTGGCCATCTGGGTGTTCCAGGTGCCACTCAAAGGCAGTTTCCTGACCCTGGCCATTGGCGCCCTGCTCTATGTCACCGCGGCAACAGGCCTGGGCCTGCTGATGTCGACCTTCACCAAGAGCCAGATTGCCGCCATTTTCGGAACCTCGCTGGCCACCATGCTGCCGGCCATCCAGTTCTCCGGACTGATCAACCCGGTGTCGTCGCTGGAAGGCCTGCCTGCGATCCTGGCTCGGCTGTATCCGACTGGGCCATTCCTCATCATCAGCCGGGGCACCTACTCGAAGGCGCTGGGGTTGCTCGATCTGTGGCCCTACTTTGTGCCGCTGTTGATCGCCATACCCGTGCTGACGGCCCTGAGCACACTGTTGCTGAAAAAACAGGACGTGTGATGGCCGCACCGAGCTCACCCTTCTGGCTCACGCTGAGCAACATCTGGCAACTCGGCATCAAGGAGTTGCGCAGCCTCTGGCGTGACCGACTGCTGCTCTTGTTCGTGGTCTGGGCATTTTCGGGCGCCATCTACACGGCGGCCAAAGGGGCGCCAGATCGGCTTCACCGTGCGCCCATCGCGGTGGTCGATGAGGACCAGTCAGCCTTGTCCCAGCGCGTCATCAACGCCTTTTATCCCCCGATGTTCATGGCGCCCACGACGATCTCGTTGAGAGATGTGGACCCCGGCATGGATCAGGCGCGCTATACCTTCGTACTCGACATCCCGCCGGACTTTCAGCGCGATGTGCTGGCCGGTCGCAGCCCTGCCATTCAGCTCAATGTGGATGCCACGCAGATGAGCCAGGCGTTTCTGGGCTCGAGCTACATCCAGAGCATCGCCGTGGATGAGGTCAACGAGTTCATACAGCGCGACAAGACCGTCACGACGCTGCCCATCGACATGGCGCTGCGCATTCGTTTCAACCCATCGATGGACAACACCTGGTTCATGGGTGTGATGGAGCTCATCAACAACGTCACGATGTTGTCCATCATCCTGACGGGTGCCGCATTGATTCGCGAACGCGAACACGGCACCATCGAGCACCTGCTGGTGCTGCCACTCAAGCCCGCCGAGATCATGATCGCCAAGGTCTGGTCCATGGGGGTTGTCGTGCTGATCGCCACGGGCTTGTGCATGGCGCTGGTGCTGCGTGGTGCCCTGGCCATGCCCGTCACCGGCTCCATGCTGCTGTTTCTGGCAGGCTGTGCCCTGCATCTGTTTGCCACCACCTCCATGGGTATCTACATGGGCACCATTGCCCGCTCGATGCCCCAGTTGGGGTTGCTGATGATCTTGGTGCTGCTGCCGCTGAACCTGCTGTCCGGCGGCTCCACGCCACGGGAAAGCATGCCGGAAGTGGTCCGCTTTATCATGCAGGCTGCACCGACCACCCATTTCGTCAGCTTTGCACAAGCCATCCTCTATCGCGGCGCAGGGCTGAACATCGTCTGGCCCCAATTTGCGGCCATCGCCGTCATCGGCACCGTCTTTTTCATGGCAGCCCTGAGACGTTTCCGCAGCACTGTGAGCCAGATGGCCGATTGACCCAGACTGCAAGGATTGCCCCGTGCCTCCCGTCAACACACCGACGCCCAAACCACAGCCCAGCCAGCCAGGCGCAGGCAAGCCCTGGCCCATCAATCCCTGGACGCTCGGCCTCATCCTCCTGACCCTCATGTGGGCCAAGGACCTGTGGATCAGCACCACCCAGGTCCAGGCCATGCCTTACAGCGAGCTCGTGCAACACCTGCAAGCCGACGAAGTCGCCTCCCTGCGGGTGTCGAGCAGTTTCATCGAAGGCGAGCTCAAGAAACCGCAGGCTGATGGGCGACAGCGCTTCATCGTCACCCGCGTAGACCCCGCACTGGCCAAGGATCTCTCCACCTACAAAGTCCGCTATGAGGGCGTGGTGGAAAACACCATCATCCATGATGTGCTGTCATGGGTCGTGCCCGTGTTGCTGATGTTCGGTCTGTGGAACTTCATGTCCCGCAAGATGATGAAGGATGGTGGCCTTGGCGGGTTGGGCGGCATGCTCAGCATTGGCAAAAGCCGTGCGCGTGTCTTCGCGGAGACCGACATCCAGGTACGCTTTGACGATGTCGCTGGCGTAGATGAGGCCAAGGAAGAGCTTCGCGAGTCCGTCGAATTCCTCAAAGACCCCAAGGCCTATGGCCGGCTCGGTGCGCGCATGCCCAAGGGCGTGCTGCTGGTCGGCCCGCCAGGTACAGGTAAAACCATGCTGGCCAAGGCGATGGCAGGTGAAGCTGGCGTGCCGTTCTTCTCGATCAGTGGCTCGGAGTTTGTCGAGATGTTCGTGGGCGTAGGGGCCGCGCGGGTGCGCGACCTGTTTGAACAGGCTCGCCAGGCTGCACCAGCCATCATCTTCATCGACGAGCTGGATGCCTTGGGACGCGCACGGGGTGCCGGTCCCATGGCCGGTGGTCATGACGAGAAGGAGCAGACGCTGGACCAGTTGCTTTCTGAAATGGACGGCTTCGACGCCAGCGTCGGGGTGGTCATCCTGGCCGCCACCAACCGCCCTGAAGTACTGGACCCCGCCCTGCTGCGCGCTGGTCGGTTTGATCGTCAAGTGCTGGTGGACCGCCCGGATCGGCAAGGGCGCGCCGACATCCTCCGCGTGCACCTGCAAAAGATCAAACAAAGCACCGACATCGACCCAAATGCCATTGCAGCACTGACACCTGGCTTTGCCGGGGCCGATCTAGCGAACCTGGTCAATGAGGCGGCGCTGCTGGCCACACGCCGGCATGCCGATGCGGTCGAAGCCAGCGACTTCAACGCTGCCATCGAGCGCATTGTGGCCGGCCTGGAAAAGCGCAACCGCGTACTGCGACCACAGGAAAAAATCACCGTCGCGTACCACGAGATGGGTCATGCCTTGCTGGCGATGTCACTGCCAGGCGCTGACCCCGTCCACAAGATCTCGATCATCCCGCGTGGCATGGGTGCACTGGGCTACACCATCCAGCGCCCCACCGAAGACCGCTTCCTCAACACCCGTACCGAACTGGAGAACCGCATGGCCGTGTTACTCGGCGGGCGTGCGGCCGAACAACTGGTGATGGGCGACATCTCCACTGGCGCCGCAGATGACTTGGTCAAGGCCACCGATATCGCCCGTGAAATGGTGACACGCTTTGGTATGGTTGCCGACCTGGGTCAGGTGGCGTACGAGCGCAACCGCACCACCTTCCTGGACGGCGCAGGCCAATGGCCCCAGGAGCGCAACTACAGCGACGACACGGCCCGGCATATTGACGATGCCGTGCGTCAGCTGGTTGACCAGGCCTACGCGCGTGCTATTGCAACGTTGACAGCCCAGCGTGACTTGCTGGAAGAAGGCGCCCAGCAACTGCTCGAGAAAGAAACCCTGAGCGAAGCCGAGCTTCGACCGCTGGCCGACAAGGCGCGCCAGCCGGTTTCAGCTGCCTGACTGATCACCTTCACCACGCTGTGAAGCCGCTTCACGGGCTTCACGGCGGAAGTCCTTGCGCAGGGCATTCAGCTCGGCGTGGTAGTTCTCACCATCGCCAAACGCAGCGAATCGAGGGTAGCGCAAGTGGGTGCCCAGTACCTTGTGGGCATGCTTGATGGGGCACCAGTATTGCTCGGTCCGAGCAGTGACCTCGGTCACCCAGGCCAGCAAGCCATTGCCATAGGCGCAATAGGTGCAATTGAGCTTTTCCAGGCTGTTCAGGTAGCCCAGATGCTGTCGGTCATAGGCAAAGAAGTCGGCGCGACGCACCTTCGGTATCCCGTACAAGGGGAAACACACGGCGTGGTAAATGGACACGAAGATGTCCAACAACACAAAAGGAATGAAAACCGCATAGATGAACGGCGCCGACAGCCAGTTCTGCGGGCGACTGGTCACCAGCCAGCGCAAAAAGCCCATGCGCAGCTGCCGGTGCCGCGCCTTCACGGCACCTTCAAACTCAATGCGCTTGCCATTGACCTGAAAAAAAACTTTCTGCTCCTTGGCTGCCAGCGTCTGCCGCAACTCATCTTCCAGTCTGGTCATCTGCTGAAGCAACTCTCTGACGCGGTCTTCCATAGCGCTCTTTTCACCTGTAAAACATCCAGGGTTTCAGCATAGCAACACCTGGCCAAGATCCGCCCATATTCGGTTCATACTCAGGATATCCGAGCCGCGTTAACCGGCCATCAAGTCCATCATGCCTGTATCCCCTCGCCTGACTCTTGCGTTGTTCCTCACCGCTGTCAGCGGCGGACTCTCCGGTTGCCTGAATCAAGCCCAAGAGGACTGGACCGGCTATGCCGAAGCCGACATCATCTACCTGGCCTCACCCACTGCGGGCCAGCTCCGCAGCGTGGCAGTACAACGCGGCGACATGGTCAAGCGTGATCAGGCTCTGTTCGCGCTGGATACCGACAGCGAAGACATCAACAGCCAGGCCGCCCAAGCCCAGCAGGACCGTGCATCGGCACAACTGACCGACCTGGGCAAGGGCCGTCGACCCCATGAGATCCAGGCCGTCGAGGCGCAGCTTGAGCAGGCTCGCGCCGCACTGGTCGTTTCATCTGCACAACTCAAGCGGCACCAGGAACTGGTCAAGCAAGGTTTCGCCTCTCCTGCACAGCTGGACGAATTGCAGGCAGCCCAATCTCGAGATGCCGCACTGGTGCGCCAGGCTGAAGCGCAACTGGCTGTAGCACGAGACCAGGCCCGCCCCGACACCATTGGCGCCGCTCGCGCAGAGTTGCGAGCAGCTGAAGCGCAGCTGGCCCAGCAACAGTGGGTTAAAAGACAAAAAGCCCGTGCAGCCCCGGTCAACGCCCAGGTTTTCGATGTGCTGTATCGCGTGGGTGAATGGGTTCCAGCAGGCGCCCCCGTGGTCGCCCTGCTGCCTGAGCATGCCGTCAAGGTGCGGTTTTTTGTGCCCCAGACCGACTTGGCTCGCACCAAGGTCGGTAACCGCATTCAGTACGCCTGTGATGGCTGCCAGGCAGCCACAGCTGTGATCCGCTACGTATCGCCCCAGGCCGAATTCACCCCGCCGGTCATCTACAGCAACGAAAGCCGAGGCAAGCTGGTCTACATGGTCGAGGCCATACCCGAAGGCGACGCTGGCGCCATGCTCAAACCCGGTCAACCGCTCACCGTCCACCCAGCCCAGCAGCCATGAACGGAGCCCATCGGCCCGAGCTGGCCATCGATGTCAAAGGACTGACCAAGCAGTTTGGCGACCGCACCGTGGTGGACGGCATCGACATCCAGGTGCGTCGCGGCGAAATATGCGGGTTCCTCGGCCCCAATGGCAGCGGCAAGACCACCACCATCCGCATGCTATGCGGCCTGCTCGAACCCTCCGCAGGCGAAGGCCACTGCCTGGGCTTCAACCTGCTGACGCAGTCACGTCAGATCAAGCTGCGCACAGGGTACATGACCCAGAAGTTCGGCCTCTACGAAGACCTCTCCATTGAGGAGAACCTGCGCTTCATCGCCGAGGTGTACGACATGCCAGACGGCAAGCAGCAAGTCCGTCAGACACTCCAGCGCCTGGGGCTGGTCGAGCGGCGTCAGCAACTGGCTGGTTCGCTCTCCGGGGGCTGGAAGCAGCGACTGGCATTGGCCGCCTGCCTGCTTCATGAACCGGAGCTGCTCCTGCTGGATGAACCCACGGCCGGGGTCGACCCGAAAGCCCGGAGAGACTTCTGGCATCAGATCCACTTGCTGGCCGCCGAAGGCCTCACGGTGCTCGTCAGCACCCACTACATGGACGAAGCCGAACGCTGCCACCGGCTGGCCTATATCTCCTACGGCAAAGTGCTGACTGCAGGTACCTCAGAAGAAGTCATCGCCAACTCCGGGCTGAAAACCTGGCAGGTCCGCGGCGAGCAACTTGATCGCGTCATCGCATTGACCATCGACGAACCCGACTGGATGGCCATTCCCTTCGGTGTGGCGGTTCACATCAGCAGCACATCTGGCCAGGACTTCAGCACCTGGCTGCAGCGCCGTCAGCCCGGTCATGCCTGGCAGATCGACCCCATTCCGACGGGTCTGGAAGACGTTTTCATCCACCTGAGCCAGCATGCGCAAGACAATTTCCGATAAGCCCCTCTCTTGGCGGCGCATATGGTCCATCCTGCGCAAGGAATTCGTGCAGCTCAAACGAGACCGGCTGACGCTCGCCATGCTCGTGGCGATCCCGATCATGCAACTGGTGATGTTCGGCTACGCCATCAACGGTGACCCCAAGCATCTGCCAACGGTGATCGTGGCCCCCGACAACAGCCCGATGGTCCGCAGCGTGGTCCGCGCACTCGAAAACACCCGCTATTTCGACGTGGTAGCGACGCTGAACGAACCACAGGCAGAAGAGTGGCTGGCACACGGTGATGCGCAATTCGCGCTCATCTTCCCTTCGGATTTCACGCACCGCCTGCTGCGCGGAGAACATCCCGCGGTGGCCGTCTATGCCGATGCCAGCGACCCCTCCACCTCGGGCGGCGCGCTGTCCACCCTCTATGACCTGCCCCGGCTCGCCCTGCAATCCGATCTGCGTGGTCCGCTGACTTCACTCAGAGCCGGAGAAGCCCCGTTCGAACTGCGCGTGCACCGCCGCTACAACCCCGAAGGCATCACCCAGTACAACGTTGTCCCGGGGCTGATGGGCGTGATCCTCGTGATGACGCTGGTGATGATGACTGCGATGGCGATGACCCGCGAACGTGAACGCGGCACGCTTGAGAACCTGCTGGCCACGCCCGTCAGGCCACTTGAAGTGATGATCGGCAAGATCCTGCCCTATGTCCTGATCGGCTACATGCAGGTGCTGCTCATCTACATCGCTTCACGTACCTTGTTCGAGGTCCCGATGTTTGGCAGCCGTGTGTTGCTGTCCGCTGCGGTGCTGGTCTTCATCATCGCGACGCTGACCGTGGGCTTCCTGTTCTCCACCATCGCCCGCACGCAGATGCAGTCGATGCAGATGACGATCTTTTTCTTCCTGCCCAACATCCTGCTGTCCGGGTTCATGTTCCCGTTCAGGGGCATGCCGGCTTGGGCTCAGGTGGTCGGAGAGGCCTTGCCCATCACTCACTTCCTGCGCATTGTGCGAGGCGTGATGCTCAAAGGGGCGACATGGCCAGACGTGCTGCCGCAGATCTGGCCCATGGGCTTGTTCATTGTGGTCGTCGGCGCGCTGGCCATGAGCCGCTACCGACAAACCCTGGACTGATAAATCAGCCTTCCACCTTGAAGACCGCCACCACCTCATTGAGGCGGGCAGATTGGTCTTTCAGGGATGATGACGCGGCTGCGGTCTGCTCCACCAGCGCAGCGTTCTGCTGCGTCATCTGGTCGAGGTTGGAAACAGCCTCATTGACATGGCTGATGCCATCGCGCTGCTCGCTTGCCGCCGAGGCCAACTCACCCATCAGGTCGGTTACCCTCTGCACGCTGGTCATGATTTCCTTCATGGTTTCGCCAGCATCCTTCACCAGGCTTGCCCCCGATTCCACCGTTTCAACCGACGCGCCGATCAGCCCCTTGATTTCCTTGGCGGCCTGGGCACTGCGCTGCGCCAGCGATCGCACTTCGCTGGCCACCACGGCAAAGCCCCGCCCTTGTTCACCGGCACGGGCTGCCTCCACCGCTGCATTGAGCGCCAGGATATTGGTCTGGAAGGCAATGCCATCGATGACCGCAATGATGTCGCCGATCTTGCGAGACGAGTCGGTGATCTTGTCCATATTGCTCACGACCTTGGTCACCACGTCGCCACCACGGTGGGCAGCATCGGTCGCATGTTCGGCCAGCTGATTGGCTTGACGGGCGGTATCCGCAGCATGGGTCATGGTGCCCGTGAGCTGCTCCATGGAGGATGCCGTCTGCTGCAGTCGCGATGCAGTCTGCTCCGTGCGCTCAGACAGGTCCTGGCTGCCCAGTGCGATTTCAGACGATGCAGACGACACAATCGACACCCCGGTTCTGACCTCGGTGACCAGCTCCCGCAACTGGTTGACCATGCCAGACAACGCCCGTGTCAGCTTCGCCACCTCATCGTCACCACTGGCTGTCAAGCCATGCGTGAGGTTGCCCTTGGCAACCTGCTCGGCCAACCCCAGTGCAGATTGCAGCGGTTCGGTAATCGAACGCGAAATGACCCAACTCAACACCACGCTGCCGGCAACGGCCAAAGCCAACACCAGCAAAATCAGGTTTCGGGCCCGATCAGCCGTTTCAGCGGCCTCTTCATTGGCGGCTTGTGCGGCCCTATCGTTGTATTGGCCCAGGTCCTTGAGCGCCGCAACAGCCGCATCAAACTGCTTGAGACTGTCACTCGTCATGATCTTCAAGGCCCCTGTTTCATCCCCAGCCAGCAAGGCATCCTTGAAACGGCCACTGGTTGCCAGATAGGTTTCCCAGCTTGTCACGAACGCGGCATACAGACGTTTGTCTTCGTCCGCCTGCATCTGCTGTTCATACGTCTGCCGGAGCTTGTTGACGGCATCGATTGCCGCACTCAGCCGTTTGACCACCGCCGCGCGCTCATCCGGCTTCGTCAAACCCAGACGGTATTCCCGCACACGATACCGGGTAGCGGCCTCGCTGATCTGCAAGGCGACACGGACACCCGATATGTGTTTGGTGGCAATGGTTTCGGTATGCTGGCTCACCGCACGCAGCTGGATGATCGAAAAGACTGCGATCACCACCATGGCCGCCAACACCACCCCAAACCCGATTCTGAGTTTGGCCCCAACGGAAAATCTGGACAGAGCGTACATAAACGCCTCCTCATCGATTCTTTTGTCTATGTTTGCAATTTCGGACGCTTGCATGTTCCGTCAAAGCGTCACAAACTGTCTGTCAAATAAGACCGTATAAAGCGGTTTGATTGCGGCCGTACCGGTAAAACGCCGCACTAAGGAATTGAGTTGCCCATGAAACATATCGCGACGCCCAATTCGGACGACGACGCCAAGCAAGCCAGTCTCTCGGCACAAGCTCTTGATCAGTCATTACACGCCAGCCTCTCCAAACTGACCTCCGGACTGTCCCCAGTCTCGCTGGCCTTGGCCTATACCGATTGGGCCATGCACCTGTCTCAATCCCCTGGATTCCGTTCGCAACTGGCTCGATCAGCCATTGCCAAAGGATTGGATGCGCTTAGCCACAGCGTCCCGCCCTCGCCCTGGACCCATGGCGACGAGCCCACTCCGGATGCGATCTCGGTATCCGATGCGCGCTTCAAATCTCCTGATTGGACTTCTTGGCCATTCAACTCCTGGGTATCGGGCTTCAAAGCAGCTGAACAATGGTGGCAGGAAGCGACCGATGTGCCAGGGGTTACCCGCCATAACAAGGAAGTAGTCAACTTCTTTGCCCGGCAGTGGCTCGATATGCTGTCGCCCTCGAACTGGCCTGTCAGCCCTGAAGTACTGCATGCCAGCCAGCACAGCAATGGTCAGAATCTGGTCAAAGGTGCCCAGAATTTCCTGGACGACTGGCGTGAACTGAAGGGACTGCCCCCACTCGATCACAACCAGAAAGAAACCTTCAAGCCCGGCAAGAACGTGGCGATCACCGAAGGTCAGGTGGTCTATCGCAATCACCTCTGCGAGTTGATCCAATACGCCCCGACAACCCCTCATGTTCATGCTGAACCCTTGCTGATTGTCCCGTCCTGGGTCATGAAGTACTACATCCTCGACCTGTCCCCGCACAACTCCATGGTTCGCTACCTGGTTGAGCAGGGCCATACGGTGTTCATGATTTCCTGGCATAACCCGGACAAGTCAGACGCCCATCTGGGGCTGAACGACTACGTCCATGAAGGTGTGTTCTCGGCTCTGCAAGCCATCGGCAAACTCTGCCCGAAGCAGGCTGTGCACACCATGGGTTACTGCCTGGGCGGCACCCTGCTCGCCATTGCGGCAGCTCGCCTGGCGGGCGATCACCCGTTGGCCGAATGGGCTGACATTCCACCCATCAAGACCCTTACCCTGCTGGCTGCCGAAGTGGATTTCACCGAGCCTGGTGAAATGGGCGTCTTCATTGACCCGGCGCAGGTCAGGCAGTTGATGGACACCATGGCCGAACAAGGTTTCCTGACCGGCAAGCAGATGGGGGGCTCCTTCCAGTTCCTGCATTCGCGTGACCTGATCTGGTCGCGCCAGATGCACGAGTACCTGCTAGGCGAGCGCACGCAACCCAATGATCTGATGGCATGGAATGCAGACGTAACCCGCATGCCGGCCACCATGCATGGTGAATATCTCACCAAGCTCTTCATTGACAACGAGTTGGCCGAGGGGCGCTATGAAGTCGATGGGGAGGCGGTGTCGCTGAAGGACATCCGTGTGCCCATGATGGTGGTCAGCACGGAGAAAGACCACGTCTCCCCCTGGAAATCGGTCTACAAGATCAATCGCCTGACAGACAGCGAGCTCACATTCGTGCTGGCCAGCGGCGGGCATAACGCTGGCATCGTGTCCGAACCAGGGCACCCGCATCGCCATTACCGCATCAAGACGGCCCCGGCCATGGCGCCCTGGATGACACCTGAGGAGTGGCTGGCAGAAAACCCACCCAAGGATGGCTCCTGGTGGCCGGATTGGCAGAACTGGCTCGCTCAGCACTCAAGCGCACAGGTCAAGGCTCGAAGCATCCCTGCCAGCAAGGCACTCTACCCTGCCCCCGGCCACAATGTCATGGTCTGCTACGCAGACTGATTGGATAACGCAAATAGGCTGGTTGTGATAACCAGCCTATTCTGGGTCAACTGTGTTCAGCGCGAAGCAGCTGGCGCGGGTGATGCAGGCACTTGCGGAGCCTTGGTCACACGCAGTTTGCCGGCGGTGTTGATCAGCAGCACGGCGTCACCCGGGTTGAATGTTTCATTGCCCTTGGCCTGCACAACCGAGCGGCGTTGACCATTGCTCAGTTGCAAGACCAACTCCAGTGCCTCTTCGCGGGTGCCAAAACGTTCAACGGCGTTGCCAACGACGCCACCCACCACAGCACCCAGCACACCCACAGCGACCTGCTCGCGAGACCCGCCAACAGACGACCCAGCCACGCCGCCAATCACGGCACCCGTCGCAGCGCCAGCACCGCTTTGCTGACCTTCAATCACGACAGGGCGCACACTCAGCACCACGGCGTCATCAACCTGGGATAGACGTTGCGCATCGCCCGGCTTGATGACATCAGGACTGGCGGTAGAACATGCACCCAGCACCGCAGCCATCGACACAACGGCAGCTGCCATCAGGGATCGTTTCATGACGTCTCTCCTTCTCAAAAGTTCAACGTCACTGTAACGCAGGGCCAAGCCCCTCCGCTGACAGCGGGCATGGCTTTTACACCAGTGAAACAAAGCTCACTCGTCGATGCCCAACTCCTGGATCTTGCGCGTGATGGTGTTGCGACCGATACCCAGCTTTTGCGCGGCTTCGATACGCCGGCCGCGCGTGATGTCCAGCGCCGTGTGAATCAGCCGGGCCTCAAACTGACGCGTCAAGGCATCCCACACATCGGCTTGACCAGCCTCGAGCCGTGCGCGAGCATCGCGCTCCAGATCGTCAAGCCAACCTCCGGAAACGCTGGCTGCAGGCGTGCCTCCAACGTTAGCTGAACCGACAAGGGGAGCAGCCTGCGGCGACCACCCACCGACTGCGGGCGCAGAAGCAACCGTAGAGACATCGGTCGATGCCAGAGCGCTGGACACTTCAGGGACTACAGCGGCTGGCACGACCACAGGCATCACCGGCGGCGCGGCGGGCGCCACACCGGACAGTGCCCCCGAATCTGCCGACTGGGTGACGGCCGCAGAACGCAAACCCTGCAATTCAGGAGGCAAGTCCTTCGGCTCAATCACCTGCGCCGGGGCCATCACGGTCAACCAATGACAGATGTTTTCCAGCTGACGAACGTTACCCGGGAAATCAAACGACACCAGCTTGGCCAGCGCGGCATCCGAAATGCGTTTGGCATCCACGCCCAGTTCACGGGCGCTCTTTTGCAGGAAAAACTTGGCCAGTGTCGGCACGTCCTCACGGCGTTCGCGCAAGGGGGGCAGCCGCAGCCGAATGACGTTCAGCCGGTGGAACAAGTCCTCGCGGAACCCGCCTTGACGAACCCTCTCTTCCAGGTTCTGGTGGGTCGCAGCGATCACCCGCACATTGCTCTTGAGCGGATGATGGCCGCCCACACGATAGAACTGCCCATCACTCAGAACGCGCAACAGGCGGGTCTGCAAATCGAAAGGCATGTCCCCGATTTCGTCCAGGAACAAAGTCCCCCCATCGGCCTGCTCGAAACGGCCGCGGCGCATGGTCTGCGCTCCGGTGAAGGCACCCCGCTCATGGCCGAACAGCTCCGACTCCAGCAGGTCCTTGGGGATGGCCGCCGTGTTGATCGCCACGAACGGGCCACTGGCTCGGGAGCTGTGCTTGTGCAAGGCTTGTGCGACCAACTCCTTGCCTGCGCCGGACTCACCGGTGATCAGCACCGTCACATTGCTTTGACTGAGCCGACCGATGGCACGGAACACGTCCTGCATGGCTGGGGCCTGCCCCAGAATTTCCGGCATCTGGGTCAGGCGCTCGTCCGAGACATCTTCCCGAACGCTCTCATCTACCGCACGCCGGATCAGCTCGACCGCCTTGGTCAGATCAAACGGCTTGGGCAGGTACTCAAACGCACCGCCCTGAAAAGCCGAGACCGCGCTGTCCAGATCGGAATAGGCCGTCATGATAATGACGGGCAAGCCAGGCAAGCGTGCCTTGACCTTACTCAGCAGGTCAATCCCGGAGCCCCCGGGCATGCGGATATCTGACACCAGAACCTGCGGCTCGTCGGTTTCCAGAGCCGTCAGGACATCGCGGGGATTGGTGAAGCTGCGAACGGGAAGGTCTTCTCTCGCCAGTGCTTTTTCAAGCACAAAGCGGATGGATTGGTCGTCATCAACGATCCAGATGGGTTTCATGCCGGCCTGTCATGGTTGCACCACGGCTCGAAAGTCAGGCCAACCCGTCAAGGCAGCGGTATCAGCAGCTTGAATACCGTCCGTCCGGGTTCGCTCTCGCATTCGATGGTGCCTTGGTGCTGTTGAACGAAAGTTTGAGCCAAGGTCAGTCCCAGCCCGGAACCACCGTCACGCCCTGATACCAGTGGGTAGAAGATGCGATCACGGATGGCTTCGGGAATACCTGGGCCGTTATCCTCGATATGCAAGACCAATGCCAACCGATGCAGGTGGCGATTGATCGTCACGCGACGCGCCACACGGGTCTTGAGGGTCAGCACGGCATCCCCCGTTTTCACCCGATCGGACAGCGCCTGCGCCGCGTTGTGGGCGATGTTCAGCACAGCCTGAATCAACTGCTCCCGGTCGCCGCGAAAATCGGGAAGCGACGTATCGTAATCACGCCAGACTTGCAGCCCCTTGGGAAACTCCGCCAGGATCAAGGTACGGACCCGCTCACACACCTCATGGATGTTCACATCACCAACGAGATGGGGTCGACGATGCGGCGCCAGCAAGCGGTCAACCAGGGCCTGCAGTCGGTCCGCCTCATGGATGATGACCTGCGTGTACTCGGTCAGGGACTTGGACTCCAGCTCCATTTGCAGCAGCTGAGCCGACCCACGGATCCCACCCAACGGATTCTTGATCTCATGGGCCAGATTGCGAATGAGCTCTTTGTTGGCCTGTGCCTGGTCCAGCGCCCGCTCTTCACGCTCCTGCTTGGTTTGCTGCTCGACCTCGACCAACTCGATCAGCACGAGGTCGTTGTGCTCCAGTCGGGTCACGATGGCCTGCACAGGCAAGGCATCCAGAAAAACGTTGGGGTGGCGCTTGAGTTGCGCCTGGAGCCGACTGGTGCGGTATTCGTTGGCTGAGACGCAACGCACGATGTCCTGGAGCAACGCCGGCTCCACAAACCAGTCGAAGATCGACTCACGCAGGACGCTGCGCCGTGAGAGCCCCAGCACCTCTTCAAAAGCCGCATTGGCAAACAGACATTGCCCATCGGACTCGATCACCGCCACCATGGTGGCCAGATGATCAAACGCATCCAGGTTGCCTGGCAGCAAGCGCTGCACCTCACCAGGGTCGGCGGTAGACCCGCCTTTCGCCACGCTGACCTGTCGGCCAGCCGCTACCGCAGCACGCGCTGCGCGGGAAGCCGCATTGCTCACTTTGATGCCGCCCCGAACTTGGCCAATTCACGCCGAAGAGCCGCCACATCCGCCTCCTTGCGCGTGATCGCCGCCTTCATCTCGTTCACGCGATCCTGGTACTTCTGGTAATTGCGTTCATCACCGCGTCGTTCTGGTTGGCCGTTGTTGTATTCCTTCTGGAGGGCAGCCAAAGCTTCTTCCTCCTTCTTCAACTCAGCCTCCAGGATGCGGCGAGCATCCGCATCGCGAGCCTTTTGCTCATCGGACTGCACACGCTCCGAAGGCGCACCACCACCTGATGCAGCAGCCTTGGGAGCCGCGGGACGCACGCCAGACTGGATCACCGTGATGGGCGCCCCATCGAGTGTTTTGCAACCCTTCGCTTGCGCCTCCTTGGCGGACAGCGCATCGGTGTAAAGATTGCCAGGACAACGGTAAACCACCTTTTCCTGGGCCCCCACAACCGACGAGGTCATCAACCCCACCAGCAACACACCCACTACACGGGCAGATGAACAAGCAGCGCCCCCCATGGCCACGGGCCACAGCGGCACAGCAATCTTCGTTTCCTTCATCAGGAGCACTCCAGCATCGTTGGCGCCAAGTATGCACTCAAGCACGATGCTTCAACGCGCGAAAAGCAAAAAGGGGCGACTTCCGTCGCCCCTTTGCATCTGCCGTCCGGCAATCCTGAAACAGGATTACAGGGCGTAGTACATGTCGAACTCGATCGGGTGAGTCGTCATGCGGAAGCGGGTCACTTCTTGCATCTTCAGGTCGATGTAGGCATCGATGAAGGCATCAGTGAACACGCCACCCTTGGTCAGGAACGCGCGGTCCTTGTCCAGGTAGTCCAGAGCCTGATCCAGGCTGTGGCAGACGGTCGGCACCAGTGCGTCCTCTTCGGGCGGCAGGTGGTACAGATCCTTCGTAGCAGCTTCGCCCGGATGGATCTTGTTTTCCACGCCGTCCAGACCAGCCATCATCAGGGCTGCGAAAGCCAGGTAAGGGTTGGCAGAAGGATCGGGGAAACGTGCTTCGATACGACGACCCTTCGGGTTGGCGACGTAAGGAATACGGATCGAGGCGGAACGGTTCTTGGCCGAGTAGGCCAGCTTCACCGGAGCTTCGAAACCAGGAACCAGACGCTTGTAGGAGTTGGTGCCAGGGTTCGTGATGGCGTTCAGAGCACGAGCGTGCTTGATGATGCCGCCGATGTAGTACAGAGCGAATTCGCTCAGACCAGCATAGCCGTCGCCAGCGAACAGGTTCTTGCCATCCTTCCAGATGGATTGGTGAACGTGCATGCCGGAACCGTTGTCACCAACGATGGGCTTGGGCATGAAGGTGGCAGTCTTGCCGTAGGCATGAGCCACGTTCTGGATCACGTACTTCTGCAGTTGCAGCCAGTCAGCACGCTCGGTCAGCGTAGCGAACTTGGTACCGATTTCCATTTGACCGGCGTTGGCCACTTCGTGGTGGTGCACTTCAACGGGAATGCCCAGGCTTTCCAGAATCAGGCACATTTCCGAGCGCATGTCTTGGCCGGAGTCAACGGGAGGAACCGGGAAGTAACCACCCTTGACGGTAGGACGGTAGCCGCTGTTGCCGTGCTCGTAGTCCTTGCCGGAGTTCCAGGCGCCTTCTTCGGATTCGATCTTCACGAAGCAGCCGGACATGTCAGCTTGCCAACGCACGCTGTCGAACACGAAGAACTCGGGTTCCGGACCGAAGTAAGCGGTGTCGCCCAGGCCCGAAGCCTTCAGGTAGGCTTCAGCGCGCTTGGCCAGAGAGCGGGGATCGCGCTCGTAGGCCTTGCCATCGGTCGGGTCGATGACGTCACAGGTCAGGATCAGGGTCGGCTCTTCGAAGAAGGGGTCGACGTTGGCCGTGTTCGGGTCCGGCATCAGCAGCATGTCGGAAGCTTCAATGCCCTTCCAGCCAGCGATGGACGAACCGTCAAAAGCATGACCAGAAGTGAACTTGTCTTCGTCAAAGTGGGAAACGGGCACGGACACGTGCTGTTCTTTGCCGCGGGTATCGGTGAAGCGGAAGTCAACGAACTTGACTTCGTTGTCCTTCACCATCTTCATCACGTCGGCGACGGTCTTGTTGGCCATCAGAAGCTCCTAGCAAGAGGCTTTAAGTGAAAGCAAAATCAAAAATGGTCTGTTTCCACATGAGAAACAGCGCGCAGTGTAATAGCAGAAAGCGTGCCGAACACGCTCACAGATCAAGGAATCCTGCCTTCCCCGCGGTGTCGCACACGAGCGTCACACTGCACGGCAACGCCGCCAGTGACTGTGCACCCCGCACCGCCAAGGGGAATGCCTCGTGTGCAACGCCCCCTTATGGCCCAACCCACACCGTGGGAGCCTTACGCCCACCCCACGAAAGCACCATGCTGGTGCAATCTCTCAACACACCTTATTTTCGCACCGTTTCAGGGCCAACATTGGCACCAATACAGTGCAACCCATCTAACAACGCTGCAAAGGCTGGCTGGCAGGCCACCTCTTCACCTTTGACACCCAGTTCAATATGCCTGCCGTACTCAGGATGATCCACGCTTGGCAAGCTGAACACCTTGACGCCTGGAAAGTGCGCCTCAATGTCGAGCATCAACGGAGTCAAGGCTGACTCAGTTCTGGCATACACGATGACCGCTTTCTCGATCATCCGATCGGAACCAAACAGCTCGGCATGGTAGTGATCCAGTGCCCACGCCATCATGGGCCACGCCATCACAGGAAAGCCCGGCAGGAAGTGCACGCGACCATCCATCGAGAAGCCTGGAATCTGGTTGTACGGATTCGGAATGATGTCGGCCCCGACAGGAAAGCACCCCATTTCGAGCCGGCGCAACGTATCAGCACTGCCCTCATCGAAGGCCCGCCCCTCCTGTTCGGCCATGAGCCGAGAACGCTCGATGATCAGAGGCTTGGCCTGCGCATGCAATGCCAGATCGACGCCCCAGGCTGCAGCTGCAGCGGCACGTGTGTGGTCATCCGGCGTGGCACCAATGCCCCCGAACGAAAACACCACGTCATCCGAAGCGCGAACAGCCGCCAGTTCTGACGTGATGCGCTCGGGTTCATCGCCCATATATCGTGCCCACGACAGCCGCAAGCCACGATCGCCCAGCAACTCAATGGCTTTGGCCAGATGCTTGTCTTCTCGACGACCACTGAGAATTTCATCACCGATGATGATCACGCCAATCATGTCTAGGAAACCTCTTCGGCCGGGATGGCCATTGCATCAGGCTCGTTCGCGCGCAAGGTTTGCAGCGCCGCCAGCAGGTAGTGAAGGAACCAGAGCGACGAGAGCACGAACACCAGGGTGTAGGCCCACATCGACACTGCGAGCAAAAGAGGCGCAAGAACCAGGCTCAAGGCCCCCAAGGCCCACACGGCCGCAGGCGCCATGCCAAGGCACCCACAGACGACCCCCATGGCAAGCAATGCACCACGATGCCGGGCCATCAACAAGGTGCGCTCTTCGGGTGTCGCCAGGTCAGCCAGCGCATCAAAGCACATCACCCGGTAGGTCAGCCACCCCCAGATCAGAGAGGGAAGCCACCACCCCACAGTGGGGATCAGCCAGAGTGGCAAGGACGCCAGCAACAAGGCCAGCGCGACCAAGGTCGACCAGATGGACCAGACCGCGCTGTGCCACCACGGTGAGTGATGGCGGCTTCGCAGTAAAGGAAAGCGCCGCGCCCGGACCAGTTCAACCAGGGAAGGCATCGCCAACCCAGCCACCAGCAGCAGCGACAACACCACCAGCACCGGCAACGACAGGGCCACCACGACCAGCGGCGCCACCACAGCCCGCAAACTGGACGAGCCCCATTGGTCGAGCATGCCAAGAAAGCGCTGCCCCCATTCCCACGCCACGAGCCCATGCTGAATGGCCGCCACAGCAGGCTGCCAAAAAAAGTAGCCCATCACAGCAGCAGACACCACGGACAAAACCAGTGGCAGCAGGGTCAACCAGATGACCCTGGGAAAAGCGCAATAGGCCAACGCCCGCCAGAAGGCGTCAGCCACGCGTGTCACGGCAGGAAGCATGCCTTACTCGTCATCGCCCCCCAGCACCGAGCCCAGCAAGCCACCGGCCCCGAAACCGCCCAGCATGGACCCCTCCTCACGGCTGCCACCACGCTGAGGTGCAGCAGCAAAGATGCGTGAAGCCAGGCGGGAGAACGGCAGACTCTGCAACCAGACCTGCCCTGGCCCCGACAGCCGGGCCAGGAACAAGCCTTCACCGCCGAACAACGCTGTCTTGATCTTGCCCACGTACTGGATGTCGAAATCAACCTCTGAGGTATAGGCCACCACACAGCCCGTGTCGATCAGCAGGCTCTCTCCTGCCTTCAGCTCGCGGCGAACAATCGTGCCACCGGCATGGACGAACGCCAGGCCGTCGCCTTCCAGCTTCTCCATGATGAAGCCCTCGCCGCCGAAAAAGCCCGTCCCCAGACGCTTCTGAAACGCAATCCCCAGCGAAACGCCACGCGCAGCACACAGAAACGCATCTTTCTGACAGATCAGTGTGCCGCCCAGCTTGGACAAGTCCATGGGCAAGATCTTGCCGGGATAGGGCGCGGCAAAGGCCACGCGCTTTTTGCCTTGACCCTTGTTGGTGAACACCGTGGTGAAGATGGATTCACCCGTGATCAGCCGCTTGCCTGCCCCAAGCAGCTTGCCGAACAGCCCGCCTTGCTGAGCCGAGCCATCACCAAAGACGGTGTCCATATCAATGCCGGATTCCATGAACATCATGCTGCCGGCTTCACCAATGGCAGCCTCACCCGGGTCGAGCTCCACCTCGACAAACTGCATCTCGGCACCCTTGATCTCAAAATCCACCACATCCATGGCCATGGAATCAACTCCTTTTTCTGTCTGACAGACCGTGCTGGTCACATACTGTCTGACGGCAACGCCACCAGACAGCGGCTGATGGTAGCCGGTTGTCAAGACAATTGCAGCGACAATGCCGTCATGCAGCAATTTGATGTGGTGATCATTGGCGCAGGCGCAGCCGGCCTCTTCTGTGCCGGGGTGGCCGGACAACGCGGACTGAGTGTGCTGGTGATCGACCATGCGGCCAAAGTGGCCGAGAAAATCCGCATTTCAGGTGGCGGTCGATGCAACTTCACCAACCGCGATGTATCCGCTGCCAACTACCTCAGCGAGAACACCCATTTCGCGCGATCCGCACTCGCCGGCTACACCCCCCAGGATTTTCTGGAGCTGGTTGGGCGGCACGGCATCGCCTGGCACGAAAAACACCGAGGTCAGTTATTTTGCGACCGCAGTGCCGATGACATCATCCAGATGCTGCTGGCAGAGTGTGGTGTGGGCGGGGTCACGCGCTGGCAGCCCTGCAAGGTTGAAGCCGTCAGGCAAACCAACACTGATGGCGGGCCTGGCTTTGAAATCGACACCGACCGAGGCCCGGTCACAAGCCATCAACTGGTGGTCGCAACGGGCGGCTTGTGCATCCCGAAGATCGGCGCAAGCGACTTCGGGCATCGACTTGCTGCGCAATTCGGCCTGACCGTCACGCCACTCAAACCGGCTTTGGTGCCATTGACTTTTGATGCAGGAAGCTGGGGCCCGTGGGCTGGTTTGGCTGGCATCTCCATGGAGGTGGACGTTGCCACCCCTGTCGAACAAGGCAAAACAGGCAAACGACGCCAGGCCAGCGACGCCCACTTTCTGGAAGACCTGCTTTTCACGCACCGAGGCCTGAGCGGCCCTGCCATTTTGCAGATTTCCAGCTACTGGGAACCGGGGCAGCCCCTGACCATCAATCTGGCGCCCCATATCGATCTGGCGCAGCAGCTCAAAGACGCCAAACAGGGCTCTCGCAAGCAGTTGAGCACAGCCTGGAGCCAGGCCCTGCCAGATGGCGTGCCCCAAAGGCTGGCGCAGACCTGGCTGGAACAAGCTCACCTGCAACAGCCATCGATCCGAGCCGATGCGTCGCTGGCCGAAATGAAAGACCGCGACCTCGACTGGCTTGGCTCGAGTGCCAACAGTTGGCAGATCACGCCCAACGGCACCGAAGGCTATGCCAAGGCAGAGGTCACCCGCGGAGGGGTGAGCACGCAGGCATTGAGCTCCCAGACCATGGGCAGCAAGACAGTCCAGGGGCTGTATTTCATCGGCGAAGTCGTCGATGTCACAGGCTGGCTGGGCGGCTACAACTTTCAATGGGCGTGGGCCAGTGCCATGGCATGCGCCCGCGCTTTGGGTAAGATGACACCATGAGTTCCACACATTTCGGTTTCGAAACCGTTGAAGAAACCCAGAAGGCATCGCGCGTGCGCGGTGTATTCGATTCCGTCGCCGGCAAATACGACATCATGAATGACCTGATGTCGATGGGCCTGCATCGCGTCTGGAAGGCTTACACCATCGCCGCCAGCGGCGTGAAGGAAGGCCAGAAAGTGCTCGACATCGCGGGCGGCACGGGTGATTTGTCGGAAGCGTTTGCCAAGCGGGTTGGCCCCTCTGGCATGGTGGTGCACACCGACATCAATGAAGCCATGCTGAGCACAGGCAGAGACCGCCTGCTCAATGCCGGCGTGGTGCTGCCTACGACCATCTGTGACGCGGAAAAGCTGCCCTTCCCGACTGGGACATTCGACATCGTCACGGTGGCTTTTGGTCTGCGCAACATGACGCACAAGGACGCCGCCCTGGCCGAAATGTGCCGTGTCCTGAAACCAGGTGGCCGGCTGCTGGTGCTGGAGTTTTCGAGGGTCGCCAAGCCGCTGGAAAAAGCTTACGACTGGTATTCCTTCAATATCCTGCCCAAGCTGGGCCAGATGGTGGCCGGCGATGCAGCCAGCTATAAATACCTCGCCGAGTCCATTCGCATGCACCCCGATCAGGCCACGCTCAAGGCCATGATGAAGAAGGCGGGTTTTGGTCATGTTGATGTGCACAACATGACCGCGGGCGTCGTCGCCCTGCACATGGGCATCAAGTGCTGACTCTCTGAATCAGCACCCGTGGCCGGCTGAGCCAGCTCAGCTGGCCTTGCCCAGCAGATCGTCCTTCAGGTCGCCATCGGACGGCTTTTCGCCGATCCAGATCTTCAACAGGGCCCGATAGAAGTCTTCGCCGGGGATGTCGCGCGGCATGACCTGTGCGCCCGACGTGATGTGGGTACCGGATGCGGGCAGGAAATCCATCTGGATCACATCACCACGCTTGACCTGCCCCAGCGTCTTCAGGTTGGCCTCCAGTTCGTTCAGGCGTGACTGGATGCTCGGCATCTCCGAGCTACTGACGTTGGCCGTGATCGACTTGATCAGGCTGTCGGAAAGGTCTTGTGCAGAGACATCGCGCAGCATCACGATGCGCACGCTCTTGGCACCAGGCTGACTCAGCACGCCGCTGGGGGTCGAGGCTTTGCCATTCAGGTACAAGCCAATCGCGTAGACCTTGATGAACATCTTCTTGCGCAGGCCCGCACCATTCAACTGAAGGCTCTGACCGGCAACTGCATAGCGGTCGTCAAACTTGACACCGGCGATCTCCTTGGCAGCCAGTGCCGAAGAGCTGGAAACAGCCGCGGCAATCAGACCTAGGGACAACACGAATGTCTTCAAACGTTTCATGGGCTTCCTTGCGAAAAAAGAACTCGAACGAGGGGGCAAACCGCCTCATGTTACATCCCAAATGTAACATGGCGAAGGTATCATCATCTCATTGATCTCTGATGTTGAGCAATGAGCGAAGTTCCCGAGCAAAAAGGCCGAATCCGCGAGCGCTGCCATGACACCAACGGCATGACCGTCGAAGAGCTGTCCAATGAGACAGGTGTCAGCGTGCGGAACATCCGCGCCTATCAAACCGCCGGGCTGCTTCCCCCGCCCCGACTCAAAGGGCGACTGGGTCTTTACGACCGGGCGCACCAGGGCAAGCTGGAGTTGATCCGGGATCTGCGCCAACAAGGTTTCGGTCTCGACGCCATCAAGGACATGCTGGCGCAAACCCCGGATGGTGCATGGTCGCAGTACGCCCTGGTCGGCCACCTGTTCACCAAGAGCTTTTTCACGGTTGAGCCGGCCCAGCGCAAGGCTCTGGACGAGATGGCCGGGCATTGGGGCGAGACCGCCACGAACGAGCAAAAGGAACGGCTAGCCCGCAACGGTCTGTACAGAGAAGCCGAGGGCAACGAGGTCGAGATGCTGAGCCCCTCGCTGGAACGCATTGGCATCCAGTTGGCCGAACTCGGTGTGCCGCTCGACACCGTTCTCAATTTGCAAGACGACCTGATTCACCACACCCGTGCGATCGCCAAGGTCTATGTCGAGCAATTGTTCCTGGGGCTGTTGCAAGGCATTGCCCAGAGCAAGCCACATGAAGGTCTTGATCCCGAGCGTCTCGACACCGAGCTCGTCAGACAGATTCGCACCTTGTTCGAGCGCCTGAGGCCCCTGGCCATCGGGTCGATATCGGCGGCCTTCCCTGTCGTGCTGCAACAGGAGTTTGATCGCAGCGTGCACCAGCGGACATCAGCCAATCAGAGCTGATGTCCACCGCCAAGATCATTTGACGGACAGTTGAGCACGGCTGCTCGGGCCCTTGTCGTCCGGCAGGCCATCGTTGTTGGTCTTCGATGCCGTGAGCAAGACACGCTCTGGTGACAACTTGGTCGTCAGATAGGCCTTCACCTGATCTCCCCGGCGGTTGGCCAGATCGCGCAAGGCCTGCTCGTCGGCAGGTGCAGCCGCTTCCAGCAGACGCGTCATCTCGGCCGCCGGCAATGTTTTGGCCAGACCGATCATGTTGCGCGGTTTCTTGATGTCAGCCGCCTTGTAGGCCGCCAGCAGCCACTTGTCGCGCTCTTCGGCACCGATGCTCACCTCGTCAGGCAACTTATCCTGCTCCTTGGCCTTGGCCTTGCGCATCAACGCGTCGACATACTGGTGACGCAGACCGTCCACATCCACAGCCGGATCTGCTCGCCCGGTGGCTTCGAGCTTCAGCGACGTCTTCTCGACCAGCTTGCTGGCGATCTTGTCCAGCTTGTCCTGGGCCTGAGGTGTCAGGCGAGCCGAGCCAGGATCGAAGGCCACGTAACCCATGTCGTCATGCCCGCCGCCAAACAGCAGACTGAACGGCGCAGTGATGGCCTTGGTCAGCAAGTTGACAACCACCCGCCAGATGATGCCCCCAACCGAAAACTGAGGGTCATCCAGAGAGCCGGAAACAGGCAGGTTGATGTCGATCTCGCCACGGGTGTTCTTCAAGAGTGACACAGCGAGCAGCACGGGCAGCTTGGTGGCATCGGGGCTCTCGACACGCTCACCAAAAGTCAACTGATCCAGGAAAATCTGGTTCTGGGCCTCTAGCTTGCCCTGGTCAACCTTGTACTGCACCGACATCGACAGGGAGCCCTTTTCGATGGCGTAGCCAGCATAACGGGCTGCGTACGGAGTCAGTCGGGTCAACTCGATGCCCTTGGCCGAACCCTTGATGTCGGTATAGAGCCGCGGGCCTAGAGGGTGGAGCAGCCCGGTGATTTCAAGCGGTGCGCTGTCATCCACCGTGCCGGAGACCTGCACCGTGGCAGGCTCAGGCTTGGTCGAGGCCACTGCCGAGATCGTGCCTTCGATATGGGTCAACTGCGCGGAGTAGTTGGGCTTGATGTAGTTGTCGGTGAAGTCGACTCGCCCCTTGCTCAACTTGATACCCTGCCAGCGCATGTTCATCGGGGCCTTTGCCGGCGCAGCCGACGATGCAGCCTGGGCAGGCTGAACGGGCGCCGCTGCAGCCACAACGGGCTTGGACTGGTCTGGACCAGGAGCCGCCTGCGGGGTGGTCAGTGATTTGGCAGCCCCACCCTGTTCGCGCCCGACAATCTCCGCAACGTTCAATTGCCCATTGGGGTTGATGATGATCCGGCCATAAAAGTCCTGCAGCGCCACCTTGCCGAGGTCGGCCTGCAGCTCCTGCCCTTTGAGACCAATGTCGACGCCATCCAGACTCAGCGATTTCCACCGCAGGAAATCAGCCTGCGTCACGGCATCAAGGGTGCGCACATCCTGCAGGGCCAGACGCCCCTGATAGCGGACCTGCAAGATCGGCGCTGAAGCAGGGCCCGACTGATCCAGCTGAAGTTTCCCAGCGACACCGGCTTTGGCGGATGTCAGCTCCATGTTCACATAGGGATCGATATAGGACTGGACAGCCTTCAGATCCAGCCCCGCCACCGTGACCTTGGACTTGAGTTGCAGCGGCTGAGGACGCACCTCGCCAGCCAGCTTGATGCGACCATTCCCCTGCGCCAAGGTATCCAGATCGAAGCCCACAGATTGACGCAGGTCGTTCGATACGCCGCTCACCTTCAGATTGGTTTGACGCAAGCTGAAGCGTGCTGCGGGGCTCACAGTTTGGTCCACGACCGCCACTGCGCAGTCCATGCATTGAACCGCCTTGATCGCCATTGCTGGCTCATGTGCTTTGGTAGTCGCACCTTGACGAGCCGGCTCGGCTTTGGCTGCAGACTGCTTCTTGCCACCTGCTGCACCGTCGGCCATCAACAGCCACTCGCCTTGCCGCCCGCGGGTCGCAGCAGCATCCAGTCCGTCCAGCACCACCGTCTCGACCGTCAACGAACGCAAACCGGCCGGCTGATCGCCTTCCGCAGACAGGCTCACAGCAGCAGCCAGCCCGTTGATGTCCACCCCCTTCGCATTCACATGGTCAGAAACACCTTTTGCCAGTGCACGCGACTGGAACTGTGCCAACTTCACATGCCCCTTGTCGACCTGGAGTGTCTTGGGATCCACCTTGACGTGAAACTGCCCTTCCACATCACCCTGCACCACCTCAACCGGCAAGCTCACCAGCGTCTTCAGAGACTGCAGCCAAGGAGCGGGACGCCATGCCTGCATCTGCACATCCAGCTCGGCTGACTGGCTGGCCAACTGAACCGCACCAGACACTGCCAACTTGCCGCCGTGCTCCTCACTGGCGTCTATCTGGAGCTTGGCCGGATGGGCCTGCTCGCGGGTATCGAGCCCACTGACGGCCATTTTCACGGGCCCGATTTTGGGCAAGACACTGCCATCTGGCAGATGGGGGGCGAGTTGCAGGCCATCAAGCTGCAGCGAGCCAAGCCGAGCCTGCTTTTCAAGCGGCAACGCATCGATGTCTTTCAGCTGCAGGGATTTCCAGGCGCCCCCCAGCTTCAGCCCGCCCAATTCGACAGCCATGTCCCCAACCGATGCGCCCCCCTTCACCGACAGCAGCGGCACCGCCGGCGGGCTACGCCGTGCGAATGTGACGCTCAAGTCGGCGGCCAGCACCCCCCCGTTGACATCCAGCCCCAATGAGGCCGGAATGAAAGGCTTGGCCGCGGCGGCCCACTGGTCCAGATGGACATCGCTCCAGTGCAGATCCACCGTCGAGGCCAGATCCTCTTCATAGGGGTGCGTGCTGCCAGTCAACTTGAACTGACTGCCATCCACCACCGCCGAGAGGTGCGGCTGCACATCCACTTCGGTGTAGCTGGGCAGGCTGGAAATGAACGGCACACCGGCACTCAGGCGATCAATCTGATGGGTCTGCCCCAGAACATGGTCAACATAGGCGACCTTGCCCTGCTCCACCGTGATGTTGTAGACGGCAAAGCGAGCCGGCTCCGCGTTGGCCGGTTGCGGCTTTGACTGCGACTGCAGCTTTTCCAGAATCGGCGTGAAATTGAACTGCTTCGGCCCGACCCGCTCAATGTGCACATCAGGACCAACGACGGTGACCCGGCGCAGCACCGGCGCCAGTCGCCACAGTGACTCAATCGACAGGCGAACCGACGCACTCTGCACACGGAGCAATGGGGAAGCAGCAGCACCAACCGAGAGGCCATCGACCTGCACCACCAAGGTCCAAGGCTGGATATGCAAGGCCGTCAGCGTGACGGGCACCCCCAGTGCCTTGCTGGCTTCCTGTTCGATGCGCGGCTTGATGACGCTGGGCAACAGCCAGCCTACTCCCGCACTCCACGCCGCAGCAACCAGCGCCACGCCAGCCCCTACACGCAACCAGCGCGCATTCCGTTTCAACGGAGCCGAAGGGGTCGATGCTTCCTCTGACATGAACTTCACCTGATCTTTCAATATGGAGATTGTCGCCTGATCGGATGACCAAATCGGACAGAACCCCTATGCTTGCAACTTGACATTGCGTGGTATCAAACCATCAGAAAGGTAGCGTCATGTACGAGAAGATTCTCGTTCCGATTGACGGCAGCGACACCTCCAGCCGCGGCCTTCAGGAAGCCATCGGACTGGCCAAGCTGGCCGGTGGCAGCATCAGGCTCATTCACATTGTCGATGAGATGGTGTTCACGTCTGGCATTGATGGCTCTGCCGTCATCATGGGTGACGTCATCAGCTCACTCAAGGAGGCCGGCCAATCCTGCCTGGACAAGGCTCGCGAGAAAGTCGAGCAAGCCGGCATCAAAGCAGACTCTGTGCTGGTCGAAGGCTTTGGCACCCGTGTGTCGGATACCGTGATTGAGCAGGCCGCACGCTGGGGGGCCAGCATCATCGTCCTGGGCACCCATGGACGACGTGGCGTCAGCCGACTGGTTCTGGGTAGCGATGCAGAGCAGATTCTGCGCAGCGCGCCGGTTCCCGTGTTGCTCGTGCGCGGACACAGCGCCTGAAAACACGAAAGGGTCAGTAGGAAACCTACTGACCCTCGTGATTCTTGGTCGGGGCGGCGGGATTCGAACTCGCGACCCCTTGCACCCCATGCAAGTGCGCTACCAGGCTGCGCTACGCCCCGACAAGAATTAGACTATAGCACGCTTTTTTGCCAGATTGCAAGATTGGCCGAAATTTGAATTAATCCAGCAACACGCGGATGGCCACCAGTGCTTCACGCAACTGACGTGCGGCATCAGGATGGGTGGCCACCAGCCCTGCCAGTGCATCACCTTGAAGCGCTGAGAATGCCTCGCCCTCGATCACGGCATGCTGATGCGCCACGTCGTCAGCCGATTGCGCTTGTGGCTCCACAACATCATCCAGGCCTCGGGCGGCCTTGGGTAGCTGGCCATTGGCGCCCAGCTCGGACAGGCGATTCCGTGCGCCACTGATCGTGAAGCCCTCGTCGTACAACAGCTCGCGAATGCGACGGATCAACAGCACTTCATGGTGCTGGTAGTACCGACGGTTGCCTCGCCGCTTCATGGGCTTGAGCTGCACAAACTCCTGCTCCCAATAGCGGAGCACATAGGGTTTGACGAGACACAGCTCGCTGACCTCACCGATCGTGAAGTAACGTTTTGCGGGAATGGGCGGCAGTGCGCTATCCATGACTGAGGCTGGCCTTGCTCAAAGCAGAAATTCCGATCCAAATCAACAGGATCGCAAAAGGGCTTGAGACTTTACTCCAAGTCTTCGTCGATGGGAATCTCACCTTGAACCATGCCCTTCAATTTCTGGCTGGCATGGAAGGTCACCACGTGACGGGCCTGGATGGGGATCACCTCCCCCGTGCGCGGGTTGCGCCCTGGCCGCGGAGCCTTGCGACGAATCTGGAAGTTACCAAATCCGGAAAGCTTGACATCCTGTCCTTCATCAAGGGTTTCATGAACCAGCTCGAAAAAGGCCTCAACCATGTCCTTGGACTCGCGCTTGTTCAGCCCCAGGCGCTCGAACAGCATTTCTGCCAGCTCAGCCTTGGTCAGCGTCGGCGTTTCCAGCGACGGCAGCATCACCACGCTACCCGAATCGGCGGTGTTATCGATCATGTTGCTCCCCCCTCGACTATCCTGACCTGTCACGCCCGAATGCGTGCACCTGCGCGCTCCGCCAGCGATGCCACCACAGCCTTGACCGCGGCCTCTGTGCGCTCGTCAGTCAGGGTCTGCTCGTCATCGCGGAGTTCCAGGCGAATGGCCAAGCTGCGTTCATTGTCACCGATACCCGCCACCGGCGTCTTGGGCTTGTAGATATCGAACAGACGCGCACCGCGAACCAGACCATCGGTCGAGGCGGCAGCAACAGCCGCCATGAGTGCATCGTGGCTGGTGAGGTCATTGACGACCAGGGCCAGATCGCGGAAGACCGATTGCAGACGAGACACCGTCTGATAGCTGGGCACCACACGTTGGGCCAGCACCGCCGCATCCAACTCGAACAGCACCGGCGCGCTAGGCAGCTCGTAAGCCTGGCGCCACTTGGGGTGCAACTCGCCGACGAAGCCGACGGCCTGACCACCCACGACCACACGGGCACAGCGCCCCGGATGGAAAGCCGGGTGCTCAGCAGGCTCGAACGTGGCTCGACGCGGTGCCAGCAAGGCCTCGACATCGCCCTTCACGTCGAAGAAATCGACCTGACGGGCAGCCACGCCCCACTGCAGCGCATCTGCGGCCCCGTATGCCAGGCCGGATACCCGCACCGGCTGGTTGACGCCCGCCACGGTCTGGTCGGAGTCCACCACCGAATCATCACGCCTGAACACACGGCCGACTTCGAAGATGCGAACCCGCTCCGCCTTGCGCGACAGATTGGTTCGCAGCACCTCGATCAGGCTGCCAATCAGGCTGGAGCGCATCACACTCAGCTGGCTGGCAATCGGGTTGAGCACCTTGATCGGCTGGGCATTGCCGGCCAGTTCGTTTTCCCAGCGCTCCTCAACGAAGCTGAAATTGATGGTTTCCTGGTACCCACGGGCGGCCACGGCACGACGCACGGCATACATGCCGACCTGGCCCTCCTGGCGCACCTGCGCCTGAATCGGCGCCTTGGGCGCACGGCTCGGCAGCTTGTCAAAGCCGATGACGCGCACCACCTCTTCGATCAGATCCTCTTCGATCTGCAGGTCGAAACGCCAGCTCGGCGCCGAGACGATCAGGTGCACATCACCCTCGACAGCCTCGGTGCGGAAGCTCAGCCCCAGACGGCGGAACACCTCTTCGCATTGCGCCAGGGTCACCGGCATGCCGATCACGCGTTGCGCACGCGACAAGCGCAAAGTGACATCGCCACGCTGAGCTGGCACCACGATCTGGTCGTCAACCGGGCCCGCTTCGCCACCGCAGATGTCAAGAATAAGCTGGGTGATGCGTTCAATGGCCTGCACCGTGTTGACAGGATCGACCCCACGCTCAAAGCGATGCGAAGCGTCGGTCGAGAAATTGAACCGGCGCGCACGCCCCGCGATGGCACGGGGCTGCCAGAACGCTGCCTCCAGATACACATTGCGCGTGCCATCCCCCACCGCCGTGGCATCGCCACCCATGATGCCGGCGAGCGACTCCACCAGTTGCTCATCTGCAATCACGCCAACCTGTTCATCCAGCGTCACCGTCTGGCCATTGAGCAGCTTGAGGGACTCACCCTGTTTGGCCCAGCGCACCGTCAAGCCACCGTGGATCTTGTCGAGATCAAACACGTGCGAAGGTTGCCCCAGCTCGAACATGACGTAGTTCGAGATATCAACCAGAGCGGACACACTGCGCTGACCACAGCGGGCCAGACGCTCCACCATCCACCCTGGCGTAGCCGCTTTCGGGTTCACACCCTTGATGACACGACCAGCAAAGCGACCGCACAGGTCAGCCGCCTCGACCTTGGCGGGCAAGCGATCAGCCAGCGACACAGGCGCAGCCGGCACGGCCAAGGTATTGAGCGGTGACCCCGTCAAAGCCGATACCTCGCGGGCCACACCCAGCACGCTCAGGCAATGCGCCAGGTTCGGTGTCAGCTTCAGCGTGAACAGCGTGTCATCCAGCTTCAGGTACTCGCGGATGTTGGTGCCCACGGGTGCATCTTCGGGAAGAATGTGCAGCCCGGAGGACTCTTCCGACACCCCCAGCTCACGCGCAGAGCACAGCATGCCCTGGCTTTCCACGCCACGCAGCTTGCCCAGTTTGATCTTGAAGGGCTTGCCGTCCGCACCAGGAGGCAACTCCGCACCCACCGTTGCACAAGGCACCTTGATCCCAGGACGCACATTGGGGGCACCACAGACGATCTGCAACACGGCCCCGGTACCCGCGTCCACTTTGCAGACGTTCAGGCGATCCGCGTCCGGATGCTTGCTCACCTCCAGCACCTGGGCCACCACCACACCGGTGAATGGGGGCGCGACAGGATCAAGCTCCTCCACTTCGAGACCAGCCATGGTCAGCAGATCGGAGAGTTGCTGGGTGCTCAGATCAGGGTTGCAGAATGTACGCAGCCAGGATTCCGGGAATTGCATGAAAAGATCCTTGAAACTTCTATCTGGGAGTGGTTTGAAACAGCACGTTCAAACGGATGCGAAATCGGCATCCAGCACCACTCGGTAACGAGCCTTGCCCGCGCGCAGATGGTCCAGCGCGTCGTTGATGCGGCTCATCGGGAAATGTTCGGTTTGTGGCTTGATACCGTGACGCGCGGCAAAAGCCAGCATCTGGTCGATGTCCGAGCGAGAACCGGTGGGCGAGCCCGAAACGCTGCGCTGACCATCGATGAGCTGCAGCCCATTGACAGACATCGGCTCGCTGAGCACCCCTACCACGTGGAGTCGCCCGTTAGGCGCCAGGGTCCCCATCAACGCTTTCCAGTTGAGCATCACGTTGACGGTCACGATCACCAGATCCAGTTGTCCAGCGATCGACTTCATCGACGCCGCATCGACGCTGGACACCACGCGATGGGCGCCGAGCTGCAGAGCCTCATCTCGCTTGGACTCTGAGGAAGTGAAAGCCGTGACCTCGCACCCCCAGGCCCGCGCGAACTTCAAAGCCAGATGCCCCAGCCCGCCAATACCCACCACGCCAACACGGTGCGTCGGCTTCACATCGAAGGTCAGAAAAGGCGAAAACACGGTAACACCGCCGCACAGCAAGGGTCCGGCATCAGCCGCATCCAGCCCATCGGGAATGGGGGCAACCCAGAGCCAGTGCGCACGCACACGCTCTGCAAAGCCACCGTGGTGGCCCATGATGGTCGGCTGCACCTCATCACACATCTGCTGCCGGCCACTCAGACAGGGCGAACAATGCAGGCAGCTGCCGGCATTCCAGCCCAGTCCCACCCGCTGCCCCAGCCTCAACCCTTTGGCGTGCGACCCCAAGCCGACAACACGGCCAATCACCTCGTGACCAGCCACCAGCGGATAGGTCGAGGCGCGCCATTCGTTGTCCAGCATGGACAAGTCAGAATGGCACAGCCCGCAGTGCTCCACCGCGATCTCGACCTCTTCAGCCCCCAGTTCGCCAGGCTCGAAGGTATAGGGCACCAAAGGCTTGCCGGACTCCATGGCGGCCCAGGCTTGAATGCGTGCGCTCATGATTCCACTCCGATAGCTGGAGCAGGCCTGCGTTGACAGGCCTGCGGGAAGGTCACTGGAACTGCGACAGGAAGCGCAGATCACCCTCGAAAAACAGACGCAGGTCATTGACCCCGTAACGCAACATCGTCAGGCGATCAGGCCCCAGGCCGAACGCAAACCCGATGTACTTCTCGGGGTCCAGACCGAAGTTGCGAACCACGTTCGGATGCACCTGCCCTGAGCCGCCCACTTCCAGCCAGCGCCCCTTCAGGGGCCCGCTGGCGAAAGCAATGTCCACCTCTGCCGAAGGTTCGGTAAAGGGGAAGAAAGAGGGACGGAAACGGATGTCGAGCTCGTCCGTTTCGAAGAATGTGCGGAAGAAGTCGGCAAAGACCGCGCGGAGGTCCGTGAAGCTCACACTTTCACCGATCCACAGGCCTTCGCACTGATGGAACATCGGGGAATGGGTGGCGTCGCTGTCAACCCGATAGGTACGCCCCGGCGCAATCACGCGGATCTCCGGGATGCGCTCACCACGCGCCAGTGCATCGGCATGACGCTTGACGTGTTGTACCGCGTAACGAACCTGCATCGGGCTGGTGTGCGTGCGCAGCAGGTGCCCCCCTTCAACATAGAAGGTGTCATGCATGGACCGAGCAGGATGGTCTTCCGGCGTGTTGAGTGCCGTGAAGTTGAACCAGTCAGCTTCGATTTCCGGGCCATCGGCCACCGCAAAGCCCATCGAGCCGAAGATGCCTTCCATGCGCTCGAGGGTCAGCGACACCGGGTGCAGACCACCTTCGCCGCGGCGGCGACCAGGCAACGTCACATCCAGACGCTCGGCACGCAGTTGCTGTGCAAGTTCTTCGTCGGCCAGGGCCTGACGGCGGGCATTCAGTGCCGCCTCCACGCCTTGCTTGGCCTGGTTGATGGCCGCACCGCGGGTCTTCTTCTCTTCCGGGCTCAGCGCAGCCATGCCCTTGAGCAACTCGGTCAAGCTGCCAGACTTGCCCAGAAAGCGAGCCTTGGCATTTTCCAGATCAGCGGGCGTAGCGGCAGCGGCGAAAGCTTCGCTGGCCGACTGCACCAAGGAGTCAAGATCGTTCATCTTCTTGCGTCGAAAAAAAAGGCCGGACGCAGGGTCTGGCCTTGTTCAGGCGCCCACCGGTCGATGCGGCATGCATGTGGGGTGGGCGTCCGGCCGCCTGCTTGCGCAGACAGCCAGTTCAGCATCATGTGCTTGAGAGGCTTAGGCAGCCAGCTTGGCCTTGGCAGTCTCCACCAAGCTAGCAAAAGCAGCCGGGTCGTTGACAGCCAGATCAGCCAGAACCTTGCGATCGATTTCGATCGAGGCCTTCTTGATGCCAGCCATGAACTTGCTGTAGGTCAAGCCCAGAGCGCGGCTACCCGCATTGATACGGGCGATCCACAGACGGCGGAAGACGCGCTTCTTGGCACGACGGTCACGGTAGGCATATTGCCCAGCCTTCATGACCGCTTGCTTGGCAATGCGGAAAACGTTCTTACGGCGGCCACGGAAACCCTTGGCAAGGGCGAGGACCTTCTTATGACGGGCACGGGCGGTTACACCACGTTTGACGCGAGGCATGGTTTACTCCTTCGGCGTTGAAATCGAGACCGGAAAATCAGAGACCGGCAGAGGGCAGCATCGAAGCGATGTGACCCATGTCGGACACGTGCACGTTAGTAGCACCACGCAGTTGGCGCTTGTTCTTCGTGCTCTTCTTGGTCAGGATGTGGCGCTTGAAGGCTTGACCGCGCTTGACGGTACCACCAGGACGCACGCGGAAACGCTTTTTCGCACCGCTCTTGGTCTTCATTTTGGGCATGTTCTGCTCCTTTTACGTTGTTCCTGCCAGGCGCCGCGAAACTGCTTCGCGTCTTGATGGCCTGCAGGCACTTGGTGTCGATGCGGCGGCGACCAACCACCGCACCGGCTGACATCCCCGGCGAACCGGAGGATGTTATTTCTTCTTCTTGGGGGCCAGAATCATGATCATCTGGCGCCCTTCGAGTTTGGGCATGTTCTCAACGAGCGAGCAATCTACCAGATCGTCGCGCACACGCTCCAGCAATTTCAAACCGATCTCCTGGTGCGTGATCTCGCGACCACGGAAACGCAGGGTGACCTTGCCTTTGTCGCCGTCTTCCAGGAAGCGTCGCAGATTGCGCAGCTTGATCTGGTAGTCGCCTTCATCGGTACCGGGGCGGAACTTCACTTCCTTGACCTCGATGACCTTCTGCTTCATCTTGGCATCGTGAGCCTTCTTCTGCTCCTGGTACTTGAACTTGCCGTAGTCCATCAGGCGGCAGACCGGAGGGTCAGCCTGGGCGGCAATTTCAACCAGATCCACATCGGCTTCAGCCGACATGCGCAGGGCGTCCTGGATGCTGACGATACCAAGGGGCTCGTTTTCGACCCCGTTGAGGCGAACCTCGGGCGCAGTGATCTCACGATTCAGCCGGTGCTTGCGCTCCACATTAGGCGTCCGGCGGTCAAAAAAATTAGCGATCTCGAATTCCTTCAGGCAACGGACTCGCGCCCGCACCGGTTAACCATGATGACGCGCCCTGACTAGGGGGAAGCTTGCCGTCTCTCGAGCCACCGAGAAAAGGCATGCTTCCGCCTCAGGCCTTGCTGGCGATGTCTTGAGCGATCTTCTGGGAGAAGTCATCGAGTGACATCACACCGAGGTTCTGATTGCCTCGGGCGCGCACGGCGACGGTGCCATCGGCCTTCTCCTTGTCACCGACAACGATGAAGTAAGGCACCTTCTGCAACGAATGCTCGCGAATTTTATACGTGATTTTCTCGTTGCGCAAATCCAACTGGACCCTAAGTCCTTGTTTTTGCAGCGCTTTGGCAATGGATTCTGCGTAATCCGCCTGTGCATCGGTGATATTGAGCACCACAGCCTGCACTGGAGCCAGCCAAACAGGCAGCGAACCGGCGTGCTGCTCGATCAAAATCCCGATGAAACGCTCGAGCGAACCCAGGATGGCGCGGTGCAGCATGACCGGGAACTTGCGCTCGCTTGTGTCCGACACATACTCGGCCCCCAGGCGCTGAGGCATGGAGAAATCGACCTGAATGGTGCCGCACTGCCAGTGACGACCCAGCGCATCCTTCAGCGTGTACTCGATCTTCGGGCCGTAAAACGCCCCATCACCCGGGGCGATGGTGAACTCGCTGCCAGTCGCACGCAGCGATTCCATCAGCGCGTTTTCGGCCTTGTCCCAGACCTCATCGGAGCCAATGCGCTTCTCAGGACGCGTGGCCACCTTGTAGATGATGTCCGTGAAACCAAAGTCCTTGTAGACCTTCTGCAACAGCGCGGTGAAGTCCACACACTCCTGCAGGATCTGGTCTTCCGTACAGAAGATGTGGCCATCATCTTGCGTGAAGCCGCGCACACGCATGATGCCGTGCAGACCACCCGACGGCTCGTTGCGGTGGCATTGACCAAATTCGCCATAGCGGATCGGCAGGTCACGGTAGCTCTTGATGCCTTGATTGAAGATCAGGATGTGACCGGGACAATTCATCGGCTTGAGCGCGTAGTCACGCTTTTCCGATTCGGTCGTGAACATGTTTTCACGGTACTTGTCCCAGTGCCCGGTCTTCTCCCACAGGGTCTTGTCGATGATCTGCGGCCCCTTCACTTCCTGGTAGCCGTTGTCGCGATAGACCTGACGCATGTACTGCTCGACAGCCTGCCAGACTGACCAACCCTTGGGGTGCCAGAAGACGACACCAGGCGCATGGTCATCGATGTGGAACAGATCCAGCTCCTTGCCCAGCTTGCGGTGGTCGCGCTTTTCAGCCTCCTCCAGGCGGGTCAGATACTGTTGCAGATCGTCCTTGGTGGTCCACGCCGTACCGTAGATGCGCTGCAGCTGTTCATTGCGGTGATCGCCACGCCAGTAGGCGCCCGCCACTTTCATCAGCTTGAAGTGCTTGAGCTTGCCGGTGCTGGGCACGTGGGGGCCCCGGCACAGGTCCGTGAAGGCCCCTTCGGAATACAGCGACACATCCTGATCAGCAGGAATGCTTTCGATGATTTCGGCCTTGTAGTTTTCACCCAGCCCCTTGAAGTACGCCACAGCCTCGTCACGCGGCAACACCTTGCGCTCGACCTTCTCGTCTTTCTTGGCGAGTTCGGCCATCTTCTTTTCAATGGCCTCCAGGTCTTCTGGCGTGAACGGGCGTTTGTACGAGAAGTCGTAATAGAAACCGTCTTCGATTGTCGGGCCGATGGTCACCTGCGCATCAGGGAACAGTTCCTTGACCGCGTAGGCCAGCAAGTGCGCCGTAGAGTGGCGAATGACATCCAGGCCATCAGCGTCCTTCTCGGTGACGATGGCCAGCGCCGAGTCTGCCTCGATGCGGTAGCTCGTATCCACAAGACGAGCGGCATCGCCGCGCCCTACCCTGCCAGCCAGGGCAGCCTTGGCCAGACCGGCGCCGATCGATGCAGCGACTTCACCGACCGTGACCGGGCCCGGGAATTCGCGTTTGGAGCCATCAGGCAATTGAATCGAAATCATGGTTTCCTCAGAATGGAGCAGGCAACAAAAAAGCGCGGAGGTCGCCGCGCTTTTTGTAGGTGCAAGAAACGCAAAAGCAGCGGCCAGCCGACTAGACCTCAGTCGAGGTAAAGGGGGTGGTCGAAGTTCGCGGTGTCATAACCGTATGTTGCCTTTCTACGCTTCTTACAGTCGATATCCATACGTGTCGCACCAAGCCTGGCGCGAAGAACGCTATTGTAGCCGCCCAGAAAAAAACCCGACACCTTTCGATGCCGGGTTTTTGCATTCCGAATCGGAAACCGAAGCCCACCGCAGCGGGCTTCAGACAGCCGATCAGTGGAATTGTTCTTCTTCGGTCGAGCCGGTCAGGGCCTTCACGGAAGACGAACCGCCTTGGATCACGGTGGTCACGTCGTCGAAGTAGCCAGCGCCCACTTCTTGTTGGTGCGACACGAAGGTGTAACCCTTTTCGCGAGCTGCGAATTCGGGCTCTTGCACCATTTCGGTGTAGTGCTTCATGCCTTCGCCGCGAGCGTAAGCGTGGGCGAACTGGAACGTGTTGTACCAGTTGATGTGGATACCAGCCAGCGTGATGAACTGGTACTTGTAGCCCAGAGCCGACAGGTCGTCCTGGAACTTGGCGATTTGCTTGTCGTCCAGGTTCTTCTTCCAGTTGAAGGAAGGCGAGCAGTTGTACGACAGCAGCTTGCCAGGGCAAGCAGCGTGCACGGCTTGAGCGAATTCACGAGCGAAGCCAATGTCAGGCACGCCGGTTTCGCACCACACCAGGTCAGCGTAAGGAGCGTAAGCAACGCCACGGCTGATGGATTGCTCCAGGCCGTTCTTCACGCGGTAGAAGCCTTCTTGGGTACGCTCGCCGGTCAGGAAAGGCTTGTCGTTTTCGTCGTAGTCGGAAGTCAGCAGGTTGGCAGCTTCAGCATCGGTACGAGCCAGAACGATGGTGGGCACGCCCATCACGTCAGCAGCGAAACGAGCAGCGATCAGCTTCTCGATGGCTTCACGGGTAGGAACCAGCACCTTGCCGCCCATGTGGCCGCACTTCTTCACAGCAGCCAGCTGGTCTTCGAAGTGAACGCCAGCTGCACCAGCGGCGATCATGTTCTTCATCAGTTCGAAAGCGTTCAGAACGCCACCGAAACCGGCTTCAGCGTCAGCCACGATCGGCAGGAAGTAGTCAACGAAGCCTTCGTCGCCAGGGTTCACGCCACGCGACCATTGGATTTCGTCAGCGCGCTTGAACGTGTTGTTGATACGACGAACCATCGTGGGGACGGAGTCGTAAGCGTACAGCGACTGGTCGGGGTACATGGTTTCGGAGGTGTTGCCGTCAGCAGCAACTTGCCAGCCCGACAGGTACACAGCTTCCAGGCCAGCCTTGGCCTGTTGCATGGCTTGACCAGCGGTGATGGCGCCGAAAGCGTTCACGTAACCCTTCTTGGCACCGCCGTTGACCTTTTCCCACAGCTTTTCAGCGCCGTTCTTGGCCAGGGTGTACTCAGGCTGCAGGCTGCCGCGCAGGCGCACAACGTCAGCAGCGGAGTAGCCGCGCTTGACAAGCTTCCAGCGGGGGTTTTCGGCCCAGTCTTTTTCCAGGGCAGCGATTTGCTGTTCACGGGTGAGTTTCGTCATGACGATCTCCGAGGGGTTGGTGGGAGGTACTAGAAAACCCGAATCTTACATGATCCAGGAAAAAATACAAGGACTTATATCTTATATAAGACACATCTTTCACAGACCACCGGACAGCCTGCCAGACGCCCCTGACAACCCTGTGAAGAAGGGTCATGAAGCCGTTGTAAGCTGCCAACGAACCACCTTAAAACAGAAGGAGCAGCAATGAGTACAGGCATGGATGCTTTCTGGATGCCATTCACAGCCAACCGGGACTTCAAACAGGCTCCCCGCATGCTGTCGAAGGCAAAGGACATGCATTACTGGACACCGGAAGGCCGCCAGATCCTCGACGGCACGGCAGGGCTCTGGTGTGTCAACGCAGGCCACGCCCGCCCCCGCATTGTTGAAGCCATTGCACGGCAAGCCGGCGAGATGGACTTTGCCCCGCCATTCCAGATGGGGCACCCGCTTGCATTCGAGTTGGCCGAGCGCCTGATTCAACTGACGCCGCCGGGACTGAACCGCGTGTTTTTCACCAATTCGGGGTCCGAGTCCGTCGACACAGCCCTGAAGATTGCCCTGGCCTATCACCGCGTGCGTGGCGAAGCGCAACGGACCCGGCTGATCGGGCGGGAGCGCGGCTACCACGGCGTCAATTTCGGCGGCACGGCACTGGGCGGCATGGGTCCCAATCGCAAACTGTTTGGCTCGCAACTGAGTGGCGTGGACCACCTGCGCCACACCCACGACCCGGCTCGCAATGCCTTCACGAAAGGGCAGCCAGCACATGGAGCCGAACTGGCAGACGACCTGGAGCGCCTGGTCGCCCTGCACGACGCGTCAACGATTGCCGCCGTGATCGTCGAACCCATGGCCGGCTCCACCGGTGTGCTGCTGCCTCCGCAGGGCTATCTGCAGCGGTTGCGTGACATCTGCGACAAGCACGGCATCCTGCTGATCTTTGATGAGGTCATCACCGGCTTTGGCCGCGTGGGCGCGCCCTTTGCAGCGCAACGCTTCGGGGTGACGCCGGACATCATCACCGCAGCCAAGGGCGTGACCAATGGCTGCATCCCCATGGGGGTGGTGTTTGTGAAACAAGACATTCACGATGCCTTCATGCAAGGGCCCACCGCAGCAATCGAGCTGCCTCATGGCTACACCTACTCTGCGCACCCGATGGCCTGTGCCGCGGCGCTGGCCACCCTGGACACCTACGCCGAGGAATCCTTGCTGACACGTGGCGCAGACATGGAGGCCACGTTTGCCAATGCTTTCCATGGGCTGAAAGGCCTGCCGCACGTCGTGGACATCCGCAACATCGGCATGGTCGCGGGCATCGAGTTCGCCCCACGCCCGGGTGCAGCGCCGGGGCGCCGCGCCTTTGAGGTATTTCTCGGGTGTTGGGAAGAAGGTGTGCTTGTACGGGCCGCCGGTGACAACATCGCCATATCGCCTCCCCTGATCATCAATGAAGCGCAGATCGACCAGATTGCGTCGACCTTGACCAAGGTGATCAAGCGCATCGACTGAATTCAGCTGCACTGAAAACAAAAAAGCCGCGCGGCCATCGCCTGCGCGGCTTTCGGATCCCGTGGTCAGCACTGCCATCAGAGCTGGCCTGGACCTGGCTTACTTGTGGTTGGCAAAAGCAGCCATGCCGGTGGTCACTTCAGCCTTGGCGGCATCGATGCCTTCCCAGCCAACAACCTTCACCCACTTGCCGGGCTCCAGATCCTTGTAATGCTCGAAGAAGTGCTTGATCTGCTGAACCAGCAGCTCGGGCAGGTCTTCCAGCTTCTGGATCGACTTGTACATCGCGCAGATTTTCTCGGTCGGCACAGCCACCAGCTTGGAGTCGCCACCGGCCTCGTCTTCCATCTTCAGGATGCCCAGAGGGCGGCAAGGAATCACCACGCCGGGTTGCAGCGGGAATGGAGTCACAACCAGCACATCGACCGGGTCGCCATCGGCAGCGATGGTTTGCGGAACGTAGCCGTAGTTGCAGGGGTAGTGCATCGACGTACCCATGAAACGGTCAACGAACACCGCGCCGGTCTCATGGTCGATTTCGTACTTGATCGGATCCGCATTAGCAGGAATCTCGATGATGACATTGAAGGCATCGGGCGCCTTGGCGCCAGGGGTGACTTGCAGCAGGCTCATGACTGTGATCAGGCTTGTTGGAATTCAGGACGCGCAAGTGTAGGCCATGCCGATCACTTCCGGCGTAAAACGTGCCGCAAAGATGTTCATGAATTTTTTGTTGCAGCGCACAAAAAACACTTGCATTCGTTCAACAGATGCCTATACTTGCATCCATGTTGCAGCGCAACAAAGCAGTTTGAGCCCCTCGCGCAGCGACCAACCTCATCACTCGATACGGAGAACTGACATGCTGACCGCTGAACAAATCCTGGCAAACCAAAAGGCCAACCTGACCACCCTGTTCGATCTGAGCCAAAAGGCCTTCGAAGGCGTGGAGAAGCTGGTTGAACTGAACCTGCAAGTTGCCAAGACCACCCTGGACGAAGTGTCCGAGCACGCCAAGGCCGCCCTGACCGCCAAGGATGCCCAAGAACTGCTGGCCCTGAACACCAGCCTGCTGCAACCCGCCGCCGAAAAGGCCGCTGCCTATGGCCGTCACCTGTACGACATCGCTTCGGCCACCAGCGCTGAAGTGAGCAAGGTGGCAGAAAGCCAAATGGCTGACGCCCAGAAGAAGGTTCTGGCTGCCGTGGACAACGCTGTCAAGAACGCCCCCGCCGGCACTGAAAACGCTGTGGTGCTGGTGAAGTCGGCCGTCGCCGCTGCCAACAACGCCTTTGACAGCGTGCAAAAAGCTGCCAAGCAAGCTGCTGACGTTGCCGAAGCCAACATCCAGGCCATCACCAACACTGCTGTCAAGGCCAGCCAGACTGCCGCCAAGACTGCTCGCAAGTCGGCCTGATGGCCCTTCTGACGCAAAAGTTTGAACTTTCTGCGTCAGACCGAATCACAGAGATGCCGCCCTGGACAAGCGGCACTCCTGAAAGGTTGTCTCCTCGGTACCTCCTGAACCTGTTCAAGGTACCCTTGAGCCCGATGGTTCGCCATCGGGCTTTTTTTCGTCCGCGCTCTTTCGCTATGCTTGCGGGACCATGATTGCCTGGCTTGACGCGCACACACCCTTCCCCCCGACGCAACAGGCCTGGGGTTCAGATACCGACGCCCCCGGTCTGTTGGCTGCCGGCGCCGACCTGAGTACGTCACGGCTGCGTCAGGCCTACAGCCAAGGCATCTTCCCCTGGTTCAGCGAAGGCCAGCCCATACTCTGGTGGACCCCTGAGCCCCGCATGGTGCTGCCAGTAGATGAGTTCCACCTCAGTCACTCGCTGCGCAAAACCATCGGCCGGTTCAGACGGACACCGGGCTGCGAAATCAGGGTCGACAGCGCGTTCGCGCAGGTCATCGAAGCCTGCTCCAGCACACCACGCGCAGGCCAGGCTGGCACATGGATCGTGCCTGCCATGCAAAAGGCTTATCGTCTGTGGCACCAGCATGGCGCGGTCCATTCGTTCGAAACCTGGATGGATGGTGAACTGGTCGGTGGCCTGTATGGCGTCAACATCGGCCGGATGTTCTTTGGTGAATCCATGTTTGCGTGGCGTACCGATGCATCCAAGATAGCGCTGGCAGCCCTCGTGTGCTTTTGCCGAGCCAATCACATCAGCGTCATTGACTGCCAGCAACGAACCGCACACCTGACGTCCATGGGAGGGCACACCTGGCCTAGAAGCCGGTTTGAAGCCCACCTGAAACAGGTGGTCGAGCTCGATGAGCCGACTGACTGGACCTATCATGACGATCTCTGGTCATTTCTGACAGCCGCCCCGTGACCCACCTGAAGGACCTTCCTCTCGCCTCGCTGCAGTTCTACGCTACAGCACCTTATCCCTGCAGTTACCTGGACGGCAGGATGGCGCGTTCACAGGTCGCCACACCCAACCACCTCATCAATGCGGATGTGTATTCAGGGCTGGTTTCGGCTGGCTTCCGACGCAGCGGGCTGTTCACCTACCGCCCCTATTGCGACGGCTGCCGCGCATGCACACCACTTCGCATACCAGTTGAACGGTTTGTGGCCAATCGCAGCCAGAAGCGCGCCGTCAGGCAACATGAGGGGCTGGAGGCCCGAGTACTGAGGCTGTGCTTCTCCCCCGAGCATTACCAGCTGTATCTGCGTTACCAGGCGGGCCGACACAAGGGTGGCGGCATGGACCACGACTCGATTGACCAGTACACCCAGTTTCTGCTGCAAAGTCGCGCCAACTCCCGCCTGGTCGAATTCCGGCTACCCCCGGAACCCGGCCAGGATGAAGGGCCGCTCAAGATGGTGTCCATTCTGGACATCCTCAACGACGGACTGTCTGCCGTCTACACCTTCTATGAGCCGGAACCTCATACCAGTTATGGCACCTACGGTGTGCTCTGGCAAATCAGGCAGGCGCGCGAGTTGGGCCTGCCCTATGTGTACCTGGGCTACTGGATCGCAGAGAGCCAGAAAATGGCCTACAAAGCCCAATTCCATCCGCACGAACTGTTGAAAGGCGGGGTCTGGCAGGACAGCCTCACCTGACACCCCCGACCCCGACACGCGACGCGCCCAGATGACTCAGGGCTTGAGTACGATTTGACCAGACACCGTGACACTCATGGAACCTTTGCCTGGTTCGACCGGTAGTGGGGCATCTGCCATGTCGACCGACTTGGCTCTGACAGCCATCATGACGGGGCGAGCCTCCATGCCGGCCTCACCGGACTGGATGGCCACCTCACCCAGCGCATAACTCTTGAAACCGAACTCGCGCGACAACTGCGCAGCACGCTCGCGGAATTGCGCAATGGCCTGCGACGTCAGCGCAGACTCGTTTCGTTCGCGCAGGCCACGAGACAAGCCGTAACCAACGTTCACGACATTCAACTGGGTCAAACGGCCCGCAGTCTGGGCGATGCGTGTGGTGTCCGTACCTTGCAAAACGAGCTGCGCACTACCCTGCCAACCCACGATGCGACCGGAACTGCCATAGCGCGGATAGACATGGAACGTGCCCGTTCGCACCTCCAGCCCGCCATCGGCCACTGCTGCGCCACGAGCCTCCTTCAGCGCCCCGTCCAATACCTGCTTGAGCGCGGTCTGCACATCCGCTGCCTGCGTGCCCTCACGCGTGACCTGCAAGGTGACGGTCATCAAATCCTGCGTGAATTCCTGCGTGGCTGTCGACTGGAAGGTCAGCACGTTTTGCCGGGCTTCCTCCGCATGGGCAGCAGTGGCACCCACCAGGGCAAGGGCGGATACCAAGGCACAGACCCAGGACCTGACTGGCCACACCGAAGAAATCGTATTCATGGATGCTCCTTCTCGAACCCCGTTTTCAAAACGCGGCCTGGGTGCAAAACGCACCAGGCACGACACGCGCTGACCGAGCATGCACGAGAAACCCTGATAACCATGCTTGACCGCGTACGCTGAAGGAAGCAATATTTGTAACAAGCAGTCAAGGGGGGTGAATTCGGCCCGTCAAACTGCGCACAATCCCCCTCTGTTACAAAATCACGAGGACAGCAGACATGAACGCGAATGCCACTACCCAGCGCCCGGATCGCATTCTGGTTGTGGACGATGATGCGCGCATCCGGGACCTGCTCCGCCGCTATCTAAGCCAGGAAGGCTTTGAGGTGCTGCTGGCTGAAGACGCCAAGGCACTTAACCGCCTGCTGACGCGCGAGACAGTAGACCTGATCGTGCTCGACCTGATGCTGCCGGGCGAAGACGGCCTGTCCATCTGCCGCCGCCTGCGCGCCGCCAATGACCTGACCCCCATCATCATGCTCACCGCCAAGGTCGAGGATGTTGACCGCATCGTGGGCCTGGAAGTCGGCGCCGATGACTACATGCCCAAGCCGTTCAATCCTCGTGAACTGCTGGCCCGCATCCACGCTGTGCTGCGTCGTCGCCCTGCACCAGAAGCGCCTGGCGCCCCCTCGAAAGAGGCACAAACCGTGACCTTCGGTCCCTTCGAGTTTGATCTGGCGTTGCGACGCCTCAGCAAGGAGGGCGAGCCGATCGCACTGACCACAGGCGAGTTCTCGATGCTGAAAGCCCTGGTCCGGCATCCGCGTCAACCGCTGTCGCGGGACAAGCTGGCCCAACTGGCGCGCGGCAGAGAGTTTGAGCCCTTCGACCGCAGCCTGGACGTGCAGATCTCGCGTCTGCGCAAGATGATCGAGCCCGATCCTTCGCAGCCTCGGTACATCCAGACGGTCTGGGGCGTCGGCTACGTGTTCGTTCCGGACGGCGGGGCTTGATAGCGCAGCACCATGCCTAGGAGCCGCTTCGCCCTCAGTCTGTTCTGGCGCACCTTCATCCTCATGGGCCTGCTGTTGACGGCAGGGATCGTGGCGTGGGTGCAAACATTTCGTGCGCTGGAATTCGAGCCCCGCACCGTTCAGGCTGCCCAACAGATCGCCAGTCTGGTGAACCTGTCCAGGGCGGCCCTGCGGTATTCAGACAGCATCAACCGCGTGGCGGTGGTGAAGACCTTGTCGGAACAGGAGTCGATCACCCTCAAGCCCCGAGAGCCCTCGGATCAGTTCGAGCCTTTCGAGGTCAGCCGCTTCACTGAAGCCATTGGTCGCGAGCTGAAATCGCGTCTCGGCCCCGCCACCATCGTCGCCAGCAGTGTCAACAACGTGCCGGGTCTGTGGGTTGGCTTCCAGATCGAACGAGATAACTACTGGCTGCAAGCCGATGCATCACGGGTTGAGCCGATCACAGGCCGCACCTGGATGATCTGGGTGGGCATCGCCTTTTTTGCGACCATCTTTGGCTCGGCCGCGATTGCACGACTGATCAACCAGCCGCTCAAAGAATTGTCTTTTGCCGCCAGCCGCATACGGGAAGGTGAATACGACTCCGTGCTGGACGAAACCATGATCACCCGCGAGATTCGTGAGGTGAATCAAGGCTTCAACCGCATGGCCCAGCAACTGGCCAAGATCGAAGAGGACCGCGCCGTGATGCTGGCCGGCATCTCGCACGACCTGCGCACCCCACTGGCCCGGCTTCGGCTGGAGGCTGAAATGAGCGTTGTGGACGAAGAGGCCAAGCGCAATATTGCGGCTGACATCGACCAGCTTGATGCCATCATCGACAAGTTCATGGACTATGCACGTCCGGGCGAAGTCACCTTAGTGCCGGTCCATGTGTCCTCGGTGGTTGATCGCGCCATCAGCCAGTTCCGAGACACCAAACGCATCCGGATCACGGCCAAATTGCCCATCGACACCAAAGTCATGGCAGATGAGACCGAACTGGGACGGGTGCTGACCAACCTGTTTGAAAACGCACGGCGTTACGGGCGTAACACCTACACTGGGGTGGCCAACGTCGAGGTGGGTTATGCCCGCTCGGGTTCCTGGGTGGTGCTCAGCGTCCGCGACCACGGCCCAGGTGTCGCGCCCGAGAAGCTGATACAGCTGACGACCCCCTTCTTCCGCGGCGATGCCGCCCGTACAGCCGCAACGGGTGCCGGCCTGGGCCTTGCCATCGTCGAAAAAGCCCTCCAGCGCATGGGCGGAGAACTGGACCTGGCCAATGCACCCGGTGGCGGGCTGCTCGCCCAGATCAAACTGAAGCGGGCAAGCTGACGAGCAGGCACACGGCACGGGCCTCGATGGAGCGCCCCTCGCCGACCGGCCCCATTTTCTCGGCGGTCTTCGCCTTGACGTTCACCTGAGACACAGCCACACCAAGGACCTCGGCGATGCGCGCCTGCATGGCCGGGATATGGGGCGCCATCGTGGGTGCCTGCGCAGTGATCGTGCAATCGATGTTGCCTACCTGCCAGCCAGAGGCTGCCACCCTGCGCACGGCCTCTTTCAGCAATTCGGCCGAGTCGACCCCTTTGAACTGCGGGTCGGTATCGGGAAAGTGCCGACCGATATCGCCCAGCGCAGCCCCACCGAGCACGGCATCGGTGATGGCGTGCAGCAAGGCGTCTGCATCGGAATGCCCCAGCAACCCATGCGTGTGGGGAATCGTCACCCCACCCAACACAAGTGGACGCCCCGTGACCAGGGCGTGGGTGTCCCACCCCTCTCCAACTCGAATATTCATGTTGCACCTCTTTGCAGGGCTTGATTGTCGCAGCAGAAGGCAAGCATCACGACGCACCAACACCGCGCACACGCTCCGCATTGGTGCGCATAGGCAATATCAATCACCAATTGAATGCATCCCCAGCATTGTGCACCCCCCCATTGAGCGCCCCACAATGGCACACAAATTGCATTCATGTGGTGCGATTTCAACCAGTCGCTACACCATGGTGCGTTCTGGTTGCGGTTTTGTCATTCGATCTTTTTGAATTTGGGTATGCCGATGGAGACATTGAAGCAAGGTGCTGATGCACTGTTCATCCTGTTGGGCGCCGTGATGGTGCTGGCCATGCATGCAGGATTTGCCTTTCTTGAGCTTGGTACCGTGCGAGGCAAGAATCAGGTCAATGCGCTGGTAAAGATCCTGGTCGACTTCTGCGTATCGACCATCATGTACTTCTTCATCGGATACACCGTTGCGTACGGGATAGATTTCTTCAGCGGCGCCGATGTGCTTGCCCAGAAGAATGGCTATGAACTGGTGAAATTCTTTTTCTTGCTGACATTTGCCGCGGCCATCCCGGCCATCATCTCCGGCGGCATTGCGGAACGGGCCAAGTTCCATCCGCAGTTGCTGGCGACCGCTGTGATCGTGGGACTGCTGTACCCCCTGTGCGAAGGTTCCGTCTGGGCCAACAAGTTTGGCTTCGAAGACTGGCTTCAGTCGGTCACGGGCGGGCAGTTGCACGACTTCGCCGGCTCGGTGGTTGTGCACGCCTTTGGCGGCTGGATCGCACTGCCAGCCGTGCTGATCCTGGGTGCTCGCCGCAATCGCTACCGCAAGGACGGCGCCATGTCGGCACACCCACCGTCGAGCATCCCGTTTCTCGCGCTCGGTTCCTGGATCCTGGCTGTGGGCTGGTTCGGCTTCAACGTGATGAGTGCACAAACCATCGACAAGATCTCCGGTCTGGTTGCCGTCAACTCGCTGATGGCCCTGGTCGGCGGCACACTCGTCGCCACACTCATGGGCCGCAATGACCCTGGCTTCGTCTACAACGGCCCGCTGGCAGGTCTGGTTGCCGTATGCGCTGGGTCAGACATCATGCACCCCGCAGGTGCCCTGGTGGTCGGCGCCATTGCTGGCGCCATCTTCGTGACGATGTTCACCCTGACTCAAAACAAGTGGAAGATCGACGACGTGCTAGGCGTCTGGCCACTGCATGGTCTGTGCGGGGCATGGGGTGGCATTGCCGCAGGCATTTTTGGTCAGACAGCACTAGGCGGCGCGGGTGGCGTGCACTTTGGCACCCAGTTGCTGGGAACGGTGCTGATCGTGGCCTTTGCCTTGATCAGCAGCGTGCTGGTCTATGGTGTGATCAACAAGCTGTTTGGCCTGCGCCTGTCCCAGGAGGAAGAGTTTGATGGGGCCGACCTGTCGATCCACCGCATCAAGGCCTCGCCTGACCAGGAAGTGTCCTGGTGATGCCGTCAAGCTGTGCCGCGTGACGCCAACAAGCGTTCGGCCAGCGCGAAATCACCCGGCCAGGTGACTTTGAAATTCTCATAGTCACCCACCACCAGCCGAGGCTGATGCCCCAGCATCTCGATGGCGCTGGCCTCATCGGTCACCGCCGCCGCGGTGGCCGGGTCACTCAGCGACAGCCTGAGTGCCGCACGCAACAAGCCAAGGCGGAACATCTGAGGTGTCTGCGCGGCCCATTTGCCCGCACGATCGATCGTTGCGCAGGCCCGCACTTCAGCTTGAGCGCCCGACACAGCCTCCTTGAGCGTGTCGGCCAGAGGCAGCGCCAACAAGCCCCCTACTTCGTCATCCTGACAGGCATCGATCAAGCGATCGATCCAGGCAGGCCGTATCAAGCAGCGTGCGGCGTCGTGGACCAAGACCCAATCATGCGCCTGAGCCCCTTGAGCCAGCAAGGTTTCAAGGCCATTGGCAACGCTGTCCGCTCTGGTCGCGCCCCCTACCCGGGCCACCCACGCCCGCTCGCCTGCGAACTCGGGCGCATGCGTCTCGAACAGATCATCCTGAGGAGACACCACCACCAGGGTAGCGGCCAGACGGGGCACTTGCTGCAATGCTGCCAGGGTGTGCGCCACGACAGCCCGCCCAGCTACTGGGTGATACTGCTTGGGGCCACCTACGCCGGCCCGCTCTCCCACCCCGGCACAAGGCACCAAGGCAAAACAGGCTGGCCGGTAGTCGTGTGATGAAAAATTCAGTGGGCTGACTTCTGACATGGGGATATTGTCCCCCACCTACAATGGCAACCAGTCCATTTCAACGCCCGGCACACCTCGTGTCCGGGCGCTTTGTCATTGCTGCGCGCCATGTTGCCATCCTTCCCGCTCCCGCCCGTCTCTGTCGGTAAACGCTTCCACGTGCCTCGCCCCATCGGCTCTGCCGATGCGCTGCTGCTGGCGCGGTTCACACAGGCGCGCAAGGCCGAGGGGCTGGTCACAGCCTTGATCTGTGCCGACCCGGGCGACGCACAGCGCCTCGTCGATGAAGTGGCCTTCTTTGCGCCGGAGTTGCGCTCGGCCATCTTCCCGGATTGGGAAACACTGCCCTACGACACGTTCTCGCCCCACCATGATCTGATCTCAGAGCGACTCGCCACCTTGTGGCGGGTGCAGCAAGGCGTCAAGGCTGACACGGGCGTCGATCTGGTGCTGATGCCTGCCACCACTGCGCTCACGCGGCTGGCGCCCCCTTCGTTCCTTGCTGCCTATACCTTTCATTTCAAGGCCAAGCAAAAGCTGGATGAGGCAGCACTCAAGAGTCAATTGACACTGGCTGGCTACGACCATGTCAGCCAGGTGATGTCGCCTGGCGAATATGCGGTACGAGGTGGCTTGATCGACATTTTCCCGATGGGCTCTCCGGTGCCTTATCGCGTCGACCTGTTCGACAACGAGATCGACTCGATTCGGACATTTGACCCCGACAGCCAGCGCAGCCTGTACCCCGTGCCAGAGGTGCGCCTGCTGCCTGGTCGTGAGTTCCCGATGGACGAAGAGTCGCGGGCCGCCTTCCGCAACCGCTGGAGAGAACGGATTGAGGGTGATCCGAGCAAAGCCCGCGCATACAAGGACATGGGCAACGGCGTCGCCGTAGGCGGCATCGAGTACTACCTGCCGCTGTTCTTTGATGAGACCGCCACCATCTTCGATCATCTGGGCCACACCGCTGTATTGATCCTGCACGGTGACATCGACGAAGCGCTCAGCCGGTTCTGGACTGAAACCCGTGAGCGCCATCGTTTCCTGCAGCATGACCCCGAGCGCCCCCTGCTGCCCCCGGAAGACCTTTACCTGAAGCCAGACGAGTTTTTCACGCGTGCCAACCGCCACGCACAGCTGGCTGTTCGCGGGTCGGATCCTGTGGACTGGGCTCGCCCGCTGCCGGACCTGGCGGCCGAGCGCGGCGCCCAAGAGCCCTTGCGCAAGTTGCAAAGCCACCTTCGCCAGGCCAGCCAGCGTGTGCTGGTGATCGCCGAAAGCAATGGCCGGCGAGAAAGTCTGCTGGAGTTGCTCCGCGACCATCAGATCAGCCTGCCTAGCATCGACGGTCTGGACGCCTTCGTGGCGAGCGACCACGCCATGGCCATGACGGTCGCGCCTTTTGCCGGCGGCTTCATCTGGCACGACCCAAGCGGACAAACCCCCGGTATCGAGTTCATCACCGAAACCGAACTGTTTGACGCTGCGCCCACAGTGCGTCGCCGCCGCAAGCAGGAACAGACCACGGATGTCGACTCCCTCATCAAGGATCTCTCCGAGCTGAACATCGGTGACCCGGTGGTCCATGCCAACCACGGGATTGGCCGCTATCACGGGCTCATCAACCTCGATCTGGGCGAAGGCCCGACAGAGTTTCTGCACCTGGAATATGCCGACAAGGCCACGTTGTATGTGCCCGTGTCGCAATTGCAGTTGATCAGCCGCTACACCGGTGTCAGCCCCGAAGAGGCCCCCCTGCACAAATTGGGATCAGGTCAGTGGGACAAAGCCAAACGCAAGGCAGCCGAGCAGGTGCGCGATACCGCGGCCGAATTGCTCAATCTCTACGCACGCCGAGCTGCTCGCGAAGGCTACGCCTTCCGTTACTCGCCCAACGACTACGAGGCGTTTGCAGCAAGTTTCGGCTTTGAAGAAACCCCCGACCAGCGCGCGGCGATCCATGCTGTGGTGCAGGACATGATCAGCCCCCGTCCCATGGACCGGCTGGTGTGCGGTGACGTGGGCTTCGGCAAGACCGAGGTGGCCCTGCGCGCGGCCTTTGTGGCTGTGACGGGTGGCAAGCAGGTGGCCCTGCTGGCACCAACCACGCTGTTGGCTGAGCAGCATTACCAGAACATTGCCGACCGCTTTTCGCAATGGCCTGTGAAGGTGGCCGAGATGTCGCGCTTCCGATCTGCCAAGGAAGTGAAAGCCGCCATGCAGGGCCTGGAAGACGGCACCATCGACATCGTCGTGGGCACCCACAAGCTGCTCAGCGAGTCGGTCAAATTCAAGCGGCTGGGGCTGTTGATCATCGACGAAGAGCACCGCTTCGGTGTCCGCCATAAAGAGGCCATCAAGGCCATGCGCGCCGACATCGATGTACTGACCCTCACCGCCACGCCCATACCTCGCACACTGGGCATGGCCATGGAGGGCTTGCGCGACCTCAGCGTGATCGCCACCGCACCGCAACGTCGACTGGCCATCAAGACCTTCGTGCGCAGCGAAAACAGCAGCGTGATCCGCGAAGCGGTCCTGCGTGAGCTCAAACGCGGTGGCCAGATCTACTTCCTGCACAACGAAGTCGAGACCATCGAAAACCGACGTGACAAGCTCGCCGAGTTGATTCCGGAGGCGCGCATTGCCATCGCCCATGGCCAGATGCCCGAGCGCGAACTGGAACGGGTGATGCGTGACTTCGTGGCCCAGCGCTACAACATCCTGCTGTGCTCCACCATCATCGAGACCGGCATTGACGTGCCAACCGCCAACACCATCATCATGAGCCGCGCCGACAAGTTCGGCCTGGCGCAGTTGCACCAGTTGCGCGGTCGTGTCGGGCGCTCTCACCACCAGGCCTACGCCTATCTGCTGGTGCCTGATGTCGAGGGGCTCACCAAACAGGCGGCCCAGCGGCTCGATGCCATCCAGAACATGGAAGAACTCGGCTCCGGCTTCTACCTGGCCATGCACGACCTGGAAATCCGAGGGGCGGGCGAAGTGCTGGGCGACAACCAGAGCGGCAACATGATGGAAGTCGGCTTCCAGCTCTACAACGAGATGCTGGCCGAAGCCGTGCGCTCATTGAAGGCCGGGAAAGAGCCAGACCTGCTGTCCCCGCTGGGCATGTTCGGCGGCGGCACCGACATCAATCTGCATGCACCTGCCCTGTTGCCAGACAGCTATTGCGGCGATGTGCATGTGCGCTTGAGCCTGTACAAGCGCATTGCCACCACCGACTCGCTCGACAAGATCGACGCCATGCTTGAGGAGATCGTCGACCGCTTCGGCAAGCTGCCACCTCAAGGTCAGGCCTTGTTCGACACCCATCGCCTGCGCGTCATGGCCGGTCCTTACGGCGTGCAGAAGATCGACGCCGCACCTGGGGTGATCAACGTCACCTTCCGCCCCAACCCGCCGATTGACCCCATGCGGATCATCGAACTGGTGCAAAAGAACCGGGCCATCAAGCTCGCCGGCAACGACAAGCTGCGCATTGAAAAGGCCCTCAGCGACCCGAAGGACCGCGCCCAGTATGTGCGTGACCTCTTGCGCTCCCTGGGGCAGCCGCTCAAAGCCTGAGCCTGATCAGCCCAGGTCCTTGATGCCTGGGGCTTTGACACCGAGGATGGCGGCGCCAACGGCTTCTGCCGCCTCGATGCCATCGACCCCGGCCGACATGATGCCGCCCGCATAACCGGCGCCCTCACCGGCCGGGTACAAGCCCTTGACGTTGAGGCTCTGGTAGTCCCGACCGCGGGTGATACGCAGCGGTGACGACGTACGGGTCTCCACCCCGGTCAGCACGGCATCGGCCATGCCAAACCCCTTGATCTGCTTGTCAAAGGCAGGGAAAGCCTCTTTCAGAGCCGCCAGAGCGTAATCAGGCAGACTTCCCAAGCCGGACTGAGCCAGATCGGTCAGCGTCACCCCAGGCTTGTATGAGGGCTGCACATTGCCAAGCACACGGCTGCGCTGGCCTTTGACAAAATCGCCCACCAACTGGGCCGGCGCCATGTAGTTGCCCTCACCCAACTCGAAAGCACGCGACTCCCAGATGCGCTGGAACTCGATGCCATCCAGCGGATTGACCGGGCCGTCATGCAGACCATCCTGCCGGTAATCCTGCGGGGTGATGCCCACCACGATGGCCGCATTGGCATTGCGCTCCGCACGCGAATACTGGCTCATGCCATTGGTCACCACCCGATTGGGCTCGGACGTGGCCGCCACCACCGTTCCCCCAGGGCACATGCAGAAGCTGTAGACCGAGCGGCCATTGCTGGCATGGTGCACCAGCTTGTAATCGGCCGCGCCCAGGATCTCGTTGCCGGCGTTGGGGCCGAAACGGGCCTTGTCGATGATGCTTTGCGGGTGCTCCACCCGGAAACCGACCGAGAACGGTTTGGGCTCCATGAACACGCCTCGGGCGTGCAGCATCTTGAAGGTGTCGCGCGCACTGTGGCCCAGTGCCAGCACCACGTGGTCGGCTTCGATGTGCTCGCCCGACTCCAGCACCACGCCGCGGATGTGGCCCTGGTCAATGACCACGTCCGTCACGTGCTGCTCGAAACGGATCTCGCCGCCCAATTGCTCAATATCCTCGCGGATCTTCTCGACCATGCTCACCAGCCGGAAGGTACCGATGTGGGGTTTACTGACGTACAGAATTTCTTCCGGCGCCCCTGCCTTGACGAACTCGGTGAGCACCTTGCGCGTCAGGTGTCGCGGATCGCTGATCTGGCTGTAGAGCTTGCCGTCAGAAAAAGTGCCTGCACCGCCCTCGCCAAACTGCACGTTCGACTCGGGGTTGAGGACACTTTGGCGCCAAAGGCCCCACGTGTCCTTGGTTCGTTCACGCACCTGCTTGCCTCGCTCCAGCACAATGGGTCGCAATCCCATCTGCGCCAGAATCAGCGCGGCAAAAATGCCGCAAGGCCCGAAGCCGATCACCACCGGGCGCTTATCCTGCTGGAAATCGGCAGGCGCATGTCCCGCAAACTTGTACGAGGTATCCGGCGTAGGACGGATGTGTGGATCTTTCTCCAGCCTGGCCAACACGCCTTGCTCGATGTCATCGCTGACGAATTCGCAGTCGATCGTGTAGATCAGCACGATGGCGCTCTTCTTGCGCGCGTCGTAAGAGCGCTTGAACACGACGAAGCTCTCGAGCTGCGCGTCCTTCACCCCCAGTCGGGTCACGATGGCCGGGCGCAGTGCGTCCTCGGCATGGTTGAGGGGGAGACGGAGTTCGGTGATTCGCAGCATAGGGGCGGATTATCTCAAACGAGATGCCGCTGGACATCCTCCAGGGCCATCAGCAAACTGGCTCGGTCCTGCTCGGCCACGTCCTTCCAGTTGCGCCCAGTCAAGGCGCCCTCCAGGGCCCACAGCAAATTCAGGCTGGTACGCGGATAGGCGGCCTTGACGCGGGCATAAGCCAGCACAGCCCCGGCACGGCGCAATGCCGTCTCACTGCCCAAGCCGACCTTGGTCAGCAGCGCCAGGCTTTGGGGGCCCAGATTGGGCAAGGCTGCCACATCATGCAAGGTCGCCGACCGTCTGGGCTTGCGGGCCTTGGCCTGCTGCTGCCTCAGTGCGCAGTCAAACCCGCGGCGCGCCCACAGCACCATGTGGCCGGGGTCGTCATAGGCCTCCGCCGGTGCAGCCCGGTACCTCAGCGAGCCCGGCCGGCCAGCCGACACGTAGGTAAACCGTGGCAGGTTCAGCGCCGCAAACAAGGGCTCCGATTCATCATCCACCTTGAAGTACAGCCGGTCTTCGATGATGAGCGCAAACATCAAGCCATCAAGGAAGAGCCCAAAGCCGCCGAACATGGCCTTCGACTGAACATCTGCGAACCCTGACATCAGCTCCACCGCATGGTTAGCCAGAGCTTGTTGACGCGCCTTCGACATGGATACCCTCCTGAACGGGGAATGCCCGCGAGCATAACGCGCCCCAGGCGTCAGGGGATAATGGTGCCCCTGTCTAGTCCGTGCCATGTCCTTGCCCCATGTCTGCCCGAGAAATCACCCCCGGCCTTGTCATCCAGCGTTTTGAGCCGCCGCTGAATCTGTGCGACTTCAAAGCCATAGCCTTTGACATGGACTCCACCCTCATCAGCATCGAGTGCATCGATGAAATTGCCGATGTGGTGGGCAAAAAGGCCGAGGTGGCAGCCATCACGGAAGCCGCCATGCGGGGTGAGATCACGGATTTCCAAGATAGCCTGCGCCGCCGCGTGGCCCTGCTCAAGGGGGTGCCTGCCGCCTCACTGAATGAGGTCTACGAAAGCCGCCTGCGCATCAATCCCGGCGCCCATGCCCTGATCGATGCCGCCAAAGCCGCAGGCCTGCAGACCTTGCTGGTCTCTGGCGGCTTCACGTTCTTCGCCGATCGGGTCAAAGACACCCTGGGCATGCACGAAGCCCACTCGAACGTGCTCGAAGTTCAGGATGGCTTGCTGACCGGTCACGTCCTGGGGCCCATTGTGGATGGAGAAGCCAAGAAGCAGCATCTGCTGAATCTGTGCGCTCGCGTGGGCTGTGCTCCATCGCAAGCCATTGCCGTGGGCGACGGCGCCAATGACCTGCTGATGATGGGTGTGGCGGGACTGAGCGTGGCGTATCACGCCAAGCCCAAAGTCCGAGAGCAAGCCATGGTCGCCATCAACTCGGGTGGCCTGGACCGCGTACTGGAAGTTGTCACACCGTGACCCAGACGGGCTGGCTGCACAAGCTCTCGCGCGCTCAGGCCAGAGAGCTGCCCGCAGCCTTGTGGTCTTTCGTATTTTTCTTCGCCCTGCTGGCTGCGTACTATGTGCTGCGTCCGCTGCGCGACGAAATGGGCATCCAGCTCGGCCCGGACGCACTGCATGAGCTGTTTTCAGCGGTCTTTCTGACGATGCTGGCCATCGTGCCCGTTTTTGGCTGGCTGACCCGACGGTTCGAGCGCAGACACCTTCTGCCCTGGCTGTACGCTTTTTTCATCATCAACCTCCTGGGCTTCTATGAGGTGCTGATGTTGAGCGGTACCCAATCGCCGTGGGTCGCCCGCGCCTTCTTCGTCTGGGTCAGCGTCTTCAACCTGTTCGCCGTGTCGATTTTCTGGAGCTTCATGGCCGATCTGTTCACCACGGAACAGGCCAGACGGCTGGTAGGCTTCATTGCCGCAGGTGGCACTACCGGCGCGCTCACAGGTCCGTCACTGGCCTGGCTGCTGGCGCGCCCCATCGGCGCAAAAGGGCTGGTGCTGGTATCGGCAGGCTTGCTGACGCTGTGCATCGTGTCCAGCCTCGCCCTGAGGCGGTGGGCTTCCAGCAACCCGCGCGCCGATGCCTGCCAGCAGGAGCCGGCGTCCCCGGCTTTCTCAGGCAATCTCTGGAGTGGCCTGCTGGACGTGGTGCGCAGCCCCTATCTGCTGGGCATCTGCCTGTTTCTCTTCTGCTATTCCTTGCTGTCCACGTTTTTGTATTTTCAGCAAACAGAACTGGTGCCCCAGCACATCAGCAACAGTGGGGAGCGCACACAGTTGCTGGCCAGCGTTGACCTGCTGGTCAATGTGGTAACTCTGCTGGTTCAGGTTCTGGCTTTTGGCAAACTCATCGAACGCCTGGGCACCCGGGCCTTGCTGATCACAATGCCGGTGATATCGGTCATGGGCTACAACGCGCTGGCGATGTCCCCTGTGCTGAGCGTACTGGTCACACTGGGCGTGCTCCGCCGAGCCGGCGAATATGCCATCAGCAAGCCGGCGCGAGAAACCTTGTTCAATGCCCTGCCCGTTGAACAGCAATACCGTGCCAAGAATGTGATCGACACCCTCGTACACCGCACAGGCGACACCAGCTCGGCATGGATTTTCAATGGCCTTCGAAGCCTGGGCATGAGCACCAGCCAGATCAGCTGGCTGGCCGTACCCATCAGCCTGGTCTGGCTGGTCACTGCCTGGAAATTGGGGGGAGCGGCCGAACGACAAGCCCCACCAAATGCCCCAAAGTGAGACTGATCAGGCCTTCGGTGTCGGCATGATCACGATGCCGTCCTCATCGGCATACAGCCAATCGCCAGGACGCACCCAGACGCCCTGAATCTGCACCGCCACATCGGTCTGACCTTCATTGCGCTTTTCCGTGGGAAGGGGCATCAGGCCCAGGGCCCGGATGCCTACATCGCACTCAGCCAGCTCGGCAGAGTCACGCACGCAGCCATCCACCACCACGCCAGCCCAGCCATTCTTGGCCGCAGCCTTGCCCAAGTTGCCCCCCACCAGCGCCCGACGCAGCGAAGCGCCACCATCAACCACCAGCACACGGCCATTCCCCGGAGAGTCGACAGCCGCCTTGACCAGGGTGTTGTCCTCAAAGCACTTGACGGTGCTCACCTGACCGGAGAACTTGATGCGCTTGCCATAGTCCTTGAAAACCGGCGGCAGCACGCGGAAAGCGCCGTCGGAGTCGTTCTTGTGCTCGTCACACAGATCACAGGTCGCAAAGGAGGTCATCGTTACAAATTCCAAATAGTTAAAGGATCATAGCGAAGGTTGATTTTGGCCTGCTAAATTTCTACAGGCCTGATTTTGGTCATGCCTGCAGCCATGACAAAGATACGGGACAATAGAGGGTTAGCCCAGCCACCCGAAACAACACGTGACCACCTCGACCGAATCTCCGCAACGCGCTTCCCGCTGGAAGCAGGCCTTGGCCTGGGCGTTCGGTCTTGGCTTGCTGGCATGGCTGCTGTACCGCGCACCCATGCAATCCGCCTGGGAGGCCGCCCAAGCCACCCCTGCCTCTATCTGGGCACTGACCATTGGTGGGCTACTGGTGAGTTATGGCCTGCGTGCCGCACGGCTGCAAGTGGTGCTGAATCTCGATGACATGCACCAACCTCCCTCCCGATGGCTGGGTCTGAGAACCGATGCGCTGAGGGTCATCCTGCAACACAATGCGGCCATCAACCTGCTGCCCATGCGTGCCGGTGAGCTGAGCTTTCCCTGGTTTGCCGCCCGCGAACTGAACCTGCCGGTTGCACGTGCCGTGGTGTGCCTGATCTGGATGCGCCTGCAGGATCTGGTCATCCTGATGGGGTTGGGGCTGGCCTTGTGGCCAGGCATCACCTGGTGGCTGCGTGTCGCCGGCATCGGCTTGCTGCTGGGAGGCTGGCATGCTGGATGGTGGCTGCTGCAGCGTCTGCTGAAGAATGCTCAATCCATCACACCTCATGCGGGCGGTTGGCGAGCCATCGCAGCCAAACTCCAGTCTGCCCTGCTTGAACGCGCACACCATCGACCAGCGGCCTGGCTGTTGACACTGGCCAACTGGGCGCTCAAGCTGGCTGCGGGCGCCACATTGCTGGCTGCCATCAGCCACGCGCCGTGGTCCACCGGATGGGGAGGCGCGCTGGGCGGGGAACTGGCCGCCGTATTGCCGCTTCAGGGCCCAGCAGGTTTTGGAACGTACGAAGCCGGCGTATGGGCTGGCATGGCTGCATTGCTGCCGGCTCAGTCACCATCCCTGGGTCAGGCTGTTGGTGCTGCATTGGCCTTGCACCTGTGTTTTCTTTTGTGCGCCGTGCTCGCCGGCGCCGTGGCTGCCGGTTTGTCGCACCTGAATCGGACACACCAGCTGGTAGACCGGCCTGGCACCGGGCCCACCCTCTGAATTTTCAAATTGATCTGGCTTGAGAGCTGATACATGACTGCTGTTTTGACACCTGATACCCACCAGCACCCCGCTGCTGCACCGCACCGCCTGTCGGTGGTCGTACCGATGTACAACGAGGTTGACAATGTGGAGCCGTTTGTCACGGCGGTGCACAACGCCCTCGACAGCTACCCCTACGAGTGGGAACTCATCATCGTCAACGACGGCAGCCGCGACGGCACCCGCGAAGCACTGGATGAGCAGGCCCGCCTTCGTGGCCCGCACGTGCGCCCGGTCCATCTGTGGCGCAATTTCCGCCAGACGGCTGCCATGCAGGCTGGTATCGATGCAGCCCGTGGTGACGTGATCGTGACGCTGGACGGCGACCTCCAAAACGACCCGAAGGACATTCCGGCCATCGTGGCGAAGCTGGTCAATGAAGATCTGGATCTGGTGGCTGGCTGGCGTCAGAACCGTCAGGATGGCCTGTGGCTGCGCAAGGTACCCTCCCGCATTGCCAACCGTCTGATCCGCAAGATCACGGGCCTGGAATTCCAGGACCTGGGCTGCAGTCTCAAGGCCTACCGTGCGAGCGTGCTCAAGCGGGTGCGTCTGTACGGTGAAATGCACCGTTTCATCCCGGCATGGATGGCCACCGTTACCTCCCCTGCCCGCATGGCAGAGATGCCCGTGAGCCACCACGCCCGTACCCGTGGTGAGTCGAAGTACGGTATTTCCCGCACCTTGCGTGTGGTGCTGGACTTGCTGGCCGTCAATTTCTTCCTGCGCTTTGCGGGACGCCCTGGTCACTTCTTCGGCGGCGTCGGTCTGGGTGTTGGCCTCATTGGTGGCCTGATCCTGACCTACCTGGCCGGCTTGAAGCTGTTGGGTTACAGCATTGGCGGCCGACCCTTGCTGTGGCTGGGCTTCTTCTTTGTTCTCGGTGGCTTGCAGTTCCTGACCACCGGCGTCCTGGCTGAGTTGCTGATCCGCATCTACTATGACCGTGGTGAAGTGTCGCCCTATCACACCACGGCGGCCCCTGAGCAGGCCCCCGACGAAGGCTGGCACCATCAGGCTTGATCAGGCACGGCATGTCGGACACCCCCTTGTCGCCCGCCTCGCCCAGCAAGCAGTCTGCCGGTTGGGCTTTGTTCGTGTTGCTGGCTGGCCTGCTGACGCTGTACAGGCTGTGGGCTGTGCAGCACAGCGGCATCTCGCTGTTCTTTGACGAGTCCCAATATTGGGACTGGTCTCGCCGCATGGACTGGGGTTATTACTCCAAGCCCCCCATGGTGGCGGCCGAGATCTGGCTGAGCACGGCACTGCTGGGCTCTGGCGTGCTGGGCGTGAAGACCCTTTCCATGCTGCTTTACCCGCTGACAGCGGGTGTTCTGGCAGGTCTGGCGCGGGCATTGTGGCCTGGCGAGGTCGGGGTGCGATCTGGATGGGTTGCTGCTGCACTGTTCCTGACCATGCCTTTGGTCGGATTGCTGGGCATGGTCGTCAGCACAGACGGCCCCTTGCTGCTGTGCTGGGCGCTGGCGTCCTGGGCACTGTGGCGCGCACAGACCCAAGACAAGCCGCTTGACTGGCTGGCCTGCGGCCTGGCTGTCGGCCTGGGTGTGATGAGCAAGTACACCATGGGGGCCTTCGCATTGACTGCCCTGTGGGTCTTGTGGGCTGTACCTGGCCCTCGAAAAGGTCTGTGGCGGCCAGGCCCCTGGATGGCAGCGCTGGCCGCGGCCGTGGTGGTCGCGCCCAACATCTGGTGGAATGTCCAGAACCACTTCCCCACTTTGCAGCACACGGCTGACATCACCACCAAATCGGCCCGCAGTGGGGGCATCGTTCCGGCAATGATCTTCCTGCTGGGTCAGATTGCAGCACTCGGGCCCTTCGCGGTTCTGGCCGCCTGGCTGGCTGGTCGTGGTCACCGCTCTGACGAAGAGTCGGGTAAAACGAACCAAGGTGTCAGCACCTTCCTGCTGGCGGGCAGCGCCCCGTTGCTGGCCCTGGCGGTACTGCAGGCCTTCAAGGCGGATGCCCATGTCAATTGGGCTGCGCCAGCGCTGCTTGGCGTCATCTTGATCCTGGCATACCGCTTGGCCACCGCCGGCAAAGCCATGACAAGGTGGGTGGGACTGGCTGTGGTCAGCAACCTGCTGCTGACCGGTGCGGTGTTTCATGCACAAGAACTGGCGCACGGCACATTGCCCGGCAAATTCGACATCCTGGTTCGCATGCGCGGCTGGCAGACCGCCTATGACGCCCTGGCACCCGTTCGAAACCAGGATGACCTTGCCCGCTTGCCCGTGATGGCAGACAGCCGCCTGATCCTGACCCAGACGGCATACCACTGGCGTCAGTTCGATGTACACCCGATGGCATGGAACCCGAAGGGCACCCGCCTGGACCACTATCAGATGACCAACAGCATGCCTGGCACGCCCGGCCAGGACGTGCTCTATGTGACCGACCGCATGGCATCGCCATCGGTGCTCGATCGGTTCCAGTCGAGCCAGTTGTTGCGTACGGTGCAGGTCCCGATCGCACCAGACAGGATGCTGTCGCTGCGCGTGTATGTGGCCCGCGGTTTCAAGGGCTATGGCTCGGCATCAGGCCCCGCACCGACCCCATCTGAAGATTGACATGCGCACACCGACACACGAAGGTGATCTGGATGAGGCCGGGCAAGACGGCCGTGGCAGCATGCTGATTTGGGCAGGCCTGTTCTTGTGCATGGCCTTGTATGCGAAAGTGCCCCAGATCGATCTGGCGTTTTCAGCTCGCTACTTCTCTACAGGACAAGGGTTCGTCCACGCCAACGACCCGCTGGTGCGCCTGCTGTACGTCTGGACTCCTCCGATCGGCCGAACCATCCTGGCTGTGCTGGCCGTGTTTGCGCTGGCCGCCCCCTTGTTGGCCCGCCTGGCCGCTCGACTTGGCCACAGCCAACTGGCTCGCCAATGCGTTCACAGCTGGCGACACATGGCCGTGATTGCCGTCATTTGCGGCGTGATCGGGCCTGGTCTGCTGATCGAGGGCATCTTCAAGAATACGGTCGGGCGCCCACGCCCCGTGCAGGTAGAGCAATTCGGCGGCAACCAGCCCTTTCACGGCCCCTTCCAGCCCGGCGATGATCCGGACTCTCACCGCAGCTTTGTCAGCAGTCACGCTGCCACCGGCTTCTGGCTGATGAGCCTGGGGCTGACCGCCGGCCCCGTCTGGCGCCGCCGCTGGTTGCTCATCGGGGTGGTAGCGGGCGCCATCATTGGCATGGGTCGCATCATGCAGGGCGGCCACTTCCTCAGTGACGTCATTTTTGCGTTTTATGCGGTGTGGGTGCCCTGCGAACTGGTGGCTTTGATAGACCGCTGGCGCTTGACACGCCATTTGCCGCCCCCATCTCGCCCTCATCGCCCCCAGGTATTCAAATCGGACGACCTGTCCGACTGACCAACTGGGCTAGCATCCCTGTTCACAGCCCCTGCTCATTTGCGCTGAGATACGACCATGAGTTCCGCCCCCGACACCATCGTCTACGACTACGACCGCCAGGATGCGTCCGGCGCCACGTGCACGGCTCACGCCTGGGCCAAAGTCCCTGCGCCGCTGACCCCCGACGTCAAAGCCGAGGTCAAAGCCCGCATCAAGGCACAACTGAAGGCACAGAACGCCGTGCTGGTCGCCCATTACTACGTTGATGGCGACCTGCAGGATCTGGCCATGGAAACCGGCGGCTGCGTGTCCGACTCGCTCGAGATGGCCCGCTTCGGCCGGGACCATGCCGCACAAACGTTGATCGTCGCTGGCGTGAAATTCATGGGTGAATCAGCCAAGATCCTTAGCCCCGAAAAACGGGTACTGATGCCGGACCTGGATGCCACCTGCTCGCTGGATCTGGGCTGTCCTGCCGATGACTTCATCCAGTTCTGTGACGCCCATCCTGATCGCAAGGTCGTGGTCTATGCCAACACCAGCGCGGCCGTCAAGGCGCGGGCCGACTGGATGGTGACCAGCTCCTGTGCGCTGTCCATCGTCAAGCACCTCAAAGATCAAGGCGAGAAGATCCTCTGGGCACCTGACCGCCACCTGGGGCGCTACATCCAGCGCGAAACTGGCGCCGACATGCTGATGTGGAACGGTGCCTGCATCGTTCACGATGAGTTCAAGGGGCTGGAACTCGACCTCCTCAAGAAGGAGCACCCCAAGGCTCTGGTGCTGGTGCACCCCGAATCACCCGAAAGCGTGGTGGCCCAGGCTGATGTGGTCGGCTCGACGTCCCAACTGCTCAAGGCTGTGGTCGAGTCGGATGCCCCCGCGTTCATCGTGGCCACCGACAACGGCATCCTGCACCGCATGCGCCAGATGGCGCCCAACAAGGTGCTGATCGAGGCCCCGACGGCCGGCAACAGTGCCACCTGCAAGAGTTGCGCGCACTGCCCGTGGATGGCCATGAACGGACTGCAAGGTGTGCTCGACTGCCTCACCCAAGGGGTGGGTGAGATTGCCGTGCCGGAAGATATCCGCATCAAGGCGCATGGCTGCATCGACCGCATGCTGGCCTTTGTGGCCCAGCATCCCGCCGCTATCACCAAGCCTGCCCAGGGGTTTGTCCCCCATATCGGCGCAGCCTGATGCTGCCCCTTACGACTGATTTCAGATTGATTCCGGCCATGTTTGACCACAACGAAACACTTCAAGAAGCCCGTGATCGCAACGTCCGTGATGCGCTGTTCGAAGACGTCGGCATTTGTGACTGGACCGCGCAACTGGTGCCCGCCAATCAGCGCGTCAAGGCCCGACTGATCGTCCGGGAGGAAGCTGTGCTGTGCGGGCGCGCGTGGTTTGAAGCCTGCCTCTTCCAACTCGACCCACAGGCCACCATCACCTGGGCCTACGAGGAAGGGGCCTTGATGGCGCCGAACACCGAGGTGTGCGCCATTCAGGCCGATGGCCGTGCCCTGCTGACGGCCGAGCGCCCCGGCATCAACTTCCTGCAAACGCTCTCTGCGGTATCCACCCTCACCTACCGCCACATGAAAGCGATCGAGGGCGCATCGCCCAACCCGCGTGGGTGCGTGGTTCTTGACACCCGAAAGACCTTGCCCGGGCTGCGCCTGGCGCAGAAATATGCTGTACGGGTTGGTGGTGGCGCCAACCAGCGACTGGCCCTGTATGACGGCATCCTGATCAAGGAAAACCACATCGCGGCAGCCGGCAGTGTCACCGCCGCTGTCAAGAATGCCCAGACACTGGTGTCAGCTCAAACAGCCCCCTTGCGCGATCAGATCACCATCCAGGTAGAGGTCGAAAACCTCGAAGAGCTGCGCGAAGCCCTGGCCGCAGGTGCCAAGAGCGTGCTGCTCGACAACTTTGATTACGACATGATGCGTGCCGCCGTCGCGATCAACAAGGAAGTCGCCCAGGGCGAAGCCTTGCTGGAGGTATCGGGCGGCGTCACCCTCGATCAGTTGCGCGACATCGCGGCGACAGGCGTGGACCGGATCTCCATCGGCAAACTGACCAAGGACGTGAAGGCTGTGGACTTCTCGCTGCGCGTGCTGGAGCGCATTGGCAGCTGAGATGCCGAAGCGGCCAGGGGTGGGACTTTGTCCACGAACTGGCCGTTTTCACGGCTGGTTTTTGTGCACCATGATCGAGCACTTCGCGCGACACTGAGGGGGATTCTCTGAGGAACCCTTTCCATGCCGACCGACTTCACCTCGATCCAGAACTACTACGAACACCTCGTCTTTGAAGCCGTGCTGGATGCCGCCAGCCGCTACCCCGCGGTGAAAGATGACCAGCTGGCAGACGTGGCCTGTGTGGCCTTGAACCGTCTGCCCGCCCGCTACATCCGTCACAAGGTGGATTTCGCCTTCTATCAGACCGAAAAGGAACGCGCGGACACCGAGGCCAGCATCAAGGAAGCCATTGGCTACGCCTTTGAATTCGTGCAGGCGCGCGCCGCCATGCGTGCGCGCCGCTGAACCGGATCAACGCACACCTTTTCAGGGCAGCCAGGCGTCCTTTTTCTTGGCTTTCTTGCACAAGATGGTCGGGAAACTGACCGGCAAGGTACGTGGATAGTCGCGGCTGAAGTGCAGACCGCGGCTTTCCTGGCGCGACAAGGCCGATCGCACGATCAACTCGGCGCAATCGACCAGGTTGCGCAACTCCAGCAGGTCACGCGTCACGCGGAATGCAGCGTAGTAGTCGTCAATCTCACTGCGCAGCAACTTGATGCGGTGCAGCGCACGCTCCAGACGACGGGTCGTCCGCACAATGCCCACGTAGTTCCACATCAGCAGACGCAACTCGTCCCAGTTGTGGGCGATGACGACCTCTTCGTCGGCATTGGACACCTGGCTTTCATCCCAGTCGGGCAAAGCCGGCACCGATGAGGGCTTCTGGGCCTCGATGTCATCCGCACAGGTTCTACCCAACACCACACACTCGAGCAAAGAATTGCTGGCCAGCCGGTTGGCACCGTGCAGCCCTGTGTAGGTGGTTTCGCCCACAGCATACAGGCCAGGCAGATCGGTACGGCCATGCAGATCGGTCACCACGCCACCGCAGGTGTAGTGCGCCGCGGGGACAACGGGAATGGGCTGCTTGGCGATATCGATACCCAGCGACAGGCAACGGGCATAGATGGTCGGGAAGTGCTCCTTCAGGAAGGCTTCGCCGAGGTGGGTCGCGTCGAGCCAGACATGGTCCAGGCCATGCTTTTTCATCTCGAAGTCGATCGCGCGGGCAACGATGTCACGCGGGGCCAGCTCGCCACGCGGGTCATGCGCCGGCATGAAGCGTGTGCCGTCGGGCAGGCGCAGCATGCCACCTTCTCCACGCAATGCCTCGGTGATCAGGAAGCTGCGCTCCTGGGGGTGATACAGGCAGGTGGGGTGGAACTGGATGAACTCCATGTTGCCAACCCGACAACCTGCTCTCCAAGCCATGGCAATGCCATCGCCCGTCGATGTTTCCGGATTGCTGGTGTAGCGGTATACCTTGCCAACACCGCCCGTTGCCAGCACCACAGCCGTGGCAGAAATCGTCTCCACACGCTGGGTTTCAATATCCAGGGCATAGACGCCATGACAGCGACCGCCGCCCCCGGCACCCAGGCCCCCCTTGCGCAAATGGCGGTCCGTGATCAGATCGATCGCCATCCACTTCTCGCGCAGCGAGATGTTAGGGTGCTGCTTGACCTCATCAAGCAGCACATCGTGAATGGCTTTGCCGGTGGCATCGGCTGCATGCGCAATACGGCGCACGGCATGCCCGCCTTCACGCGTCAGGTGCAAGCCCAGCGGGCCATCGGGATCGGGTGAGAACGGCACCCCCCGCTCGACCAGCCACTCGATTGCATCTGCGCTATGCCGGGCAATGAACTCGGCCGTACGCTCATCCACCAGACCGGCTCCGGCCTCCTGGGTGTCTCGGACGTGAGATTCGATGCTGTCATCGTTGCCGAGCACGCCAACAATGCCGCCCTGGGCCCAGGCGGTGGCGCTTTCTTCCAGCTGGCGCTTGGCCAGCACGATCACGGGTTGGGTTTCGGCCAGATGCAGGGCCACCGTCAGACCGGCCAGCCCCGCACCAATGATGACGACGGGCAGATCGGTTGCCGAAGAATGGGCGGACATGTGCTTGAGCGAACAAGGTCGCGTAGGAATGAACTGCCCCATTTTATAGTTGTGTGACAGCTGCGCGCGGAACCGCACTGCTAACATGCAACGCGCCATCAGGTATACGGATACGGGAGTCAAACATGCGCTGGGAAGGCAATCGCCAAAGTGACAACGTCGAAGACGTGCGGGACAGCTCGACCGGAGGCGGTGGTGGCCTGCCCATTGGCGGTCGCGGCATCAGCCTGGGCACCGTGGCCATCGCCCTGGTGGCCAGCTATTTTCTGGGCGTCAACCCGCTGACCGTGCTCAATGTCATCAGTGGAGGCGGCAACCCAACACAGCTGGGCTCTCAGCAGCAACCCACGCCACACCAGACCGCGCAGGATGAGCAAACCCGCTTTGTCTCAACCGTGCTGGCCGACACCGAAGACGTGTGGCGCGCGCAATTTCAGGCCATGGGGCGCACTTACGAAGACCCCAAGTTGCGGCTGTTCCGCGGCAGCACACCGACTGCCTGCGGTCAGGGGCAAGCCGCGATGGGGCCCTTCTATTGTCCCGGTGACCACAAGGTCTACATTGATCTGGCGTTCTACGACACCTTGCGCGACCGCCTGGGCGCACCGGGCGACTTTGCTCAGGCCTATGTGATTGCCCATGAGGTGGGTCACCATGTTCAAAACCTGCTGGGCACCTCCGCCAAGCTGGACGAAGCGCGGGGCCGCATCAGCCAGCGCGCCTACAACGCCCTGAGCGTGCGCCTGGAATTGCAGGCCGACTGCTATGCCGGCGTGTGGGCCAACCACGCCCAGCGGACAAGACAGATTCTGGAATCAGGTGACCTGGAAGAGGCCCTCAACGCCGCATCACAGATTGGCGACGACACCTTGCAGCGCAAGTCGCAAGGACAAGTCGTGCCAGAAAGTTTCACCCATGGCACCAGCCAGCAGCGTGTGACCTGGTTCAAACGCGGCTTTGAATCCGGTGACATGCAGCAATGCGACACTTTCACACCAAGGTCCATCTGAGACCCTTCTATAACGAGGAGACGCGACAACATGCAAGCCTGGATCTGTGACGAGCCAACCGGCCCCGATGCCCTGACCTGGAAAGACATTCCTACGCCCGAGCCCACCAAGGGCCATGTGCGTGTGGCCATCAAGGCAGCCAGCCTGAATTTCCCGGACCTGCTGATCGTTCAGGGCAAATACCAGATGAAGCCCAACCCACCGTTCGTGCCCGGCGCCGAGTTCGCGGGTGTGGTGGAAGCCGTCGGTGAAGGGGTGACACACCTCAAGCCCGGCATGTCCGTGGCGGGCTTCGCCGGTCTGGGTGGTTTTGGCACGCACACCGTGGCACCGGCCGCGCTGCTGATGCCCCTGCCACCGGCCTTCAGCTTCGAAGATGGTGCGGCCTTCCTGTGCACCTATGGCACGTCCTACCACGGCCTCATGGACCGCGCTGCCCTGAAAGCCGGGGAAACCGTGCTGGTGCTGGGCGCGGCCGGTGGTGTCGGCACCGCCGCCATCCAGATTGCCAAGGCTGCTGGTGCGAAGGTCATTGCCGCAGCATCAAGCGACGAAAAGTGCGCGCTGTGCAAGGAGTTGGGCGCTGACGCGACCATCAACTACAGCACGGGCAACCTGCGTGATGAACTGAAAGTGCTGACCGAGGGCAAAGGCCCCGACGTCATCTATGACCCCGTCGGGGGCGACCTGGCCGAACAGGCCTTCCGCTCCATCGCCTGGCGTGGCCGCTACCTGGTCATCGGTTTTGCACAGGGAGAGATCCCGGCCATTCCCTTGAACCTCCCCTTGCTCAAGGGTGCTTCCATCATGGGGGTGTTCTGGGGCGAGTTTGCCAAGCGCGAGCCGCAGAACAACGCCGCCTGTCTAATGCAACTGGCTGCCTGGTACATGGAGGGCAAGATCAAGCCCGTCGTGGAACAGAAGATGCCCATGTCGCAACTGAAGGAAGCCTTCACGCTGATGGGCTCGCGCAAGGTGCGTGGCAAGCTGGTGCTGACCAACGACTGAGCGCTGCGCTTAGACTCGCGGCTTTCGTTTGTTGATAGAGATTGGCGCTTAGATGCTTTACGTGATTCGCCTGCTCCTGGTTGGAGCCTGGTTCGTGGTGGCCGGGGTACTCAATGTGCTGGTGGTGCTCCTGCGCCCGTTCAACCCCGACAACAGCCGCATCTGTGCCGCCATCTACGCCTTCCCTGCTCTGCGCATCATGGGGCTGAAGGTGCGCCACGAAGTCGACACACTTCGTGGCCAGCCCCGCCCATTCGTGGTTCTGGCCAACCACCAGTCCAATCACGACCTGTTCGTGATGGGCTCGGTGGTGCCACGTCGCACGGTCAGCATCGGCAAGAAGAGCCTGAAGTGGGTTCCCATCTTCGGTCAGGTCTACTGGCTGTCTGGCAACGTCATGATCGACCGCGGCAATGCCCGCAAGGCCAAGGAAGCCATGCTGGCCACCAGTGACACCCTGCTCAACAAGGACACATCGATCTGGGTATTCCCCGAAGGCACCCGCAACCACGGCAAGGGCCTGCTGCCCCTCAAGAAAGGGGCTTTTCACACGGCGGTGACGGCCGGGGTGCCCATCATGATGGTGTGTGCCAGCTCCTATCTGCGGCACATGAACCTCAACCGCTGGCACAGCGGCGAGATCATCATCCGATCGTTACCGCCTGTAGAAACCAAGGGGCTGACCATTGAGGACGTTCCAGCCTTGATCGCCCGGTGTGAGCAAGATATGAAAGCCTGCATCGCCGAACTGGACCACCGGATCGACTCCGCTCAGGCCTGATCCAGTGCCCACAACACATGTGGGCGCACCAGTTCCAAATCGACGCCCGCTGGCGGCGCAGCCAGCCACGCATGCAAGGCTTCACGCACGGCCACATCTTCACCGGCCCGCAGGGCGTTGCCCAACGCCACCGCGATGTTGCGCTGCCATCGGCTGAAGCCGATGCGGCGGATCGGGCTGCCTTCTGTGGTTCTCAGGAATGTGGCCTCATCCCAGCGCCAGAGGTCCAGCAATACGGGCGAACGGAACACCCCGCGCACGTCGAAATCGGGCACCAATGCAGGCTGCGCAAACTTGTTCCAGGGGCAAGCCAGCTGGCAGTCATCACAGCCGTAGATGCGGTTGCCTAGCAAGGGCCGCATCTCCAGCGGGATGGCGCCCGCATGCTCGATCGTCAGGTAAGAAATGCAACGGCGCGCATCAACCAGACGCTCGCCCACGATGGCCTGCGTCGGGCACAGGTCCATGCACGACCGGCAGGAGCCGCAATGGGCGCTCTCCGGTTCGCTCAAGGGCAAGGCCACATCCACATAGATCTCGCCCAGGAAGAAGGTGGAGCCTGCCTGCCGGGACAGCAGCAAGGTGTGTTTACCCCGCCAGCCCAGGCCACTGCGACTGGCCAGTTCGACCTCCAGCACCGGCGCCGAATCGGTGAACACCCGGTGACCGAATGGGCCCAGCAGCCCCGCCAGACGCTCTGCCAGCGTCTGCAAACGGGCACGCAATACCTTGTGGTAATCCCGCCCACGGGCATACATGGAGACGGCAGCAGCCGATGGCTGAGACAAGCGATGCCACTCCACCGCCTGCCAGTCCGACGCCATGGCGGCAGGCAAGTAATTCATACGCGCCGTGATCACCCGGACCGTGCCCGGCACCAACTCGGCTGGCCTCGCGCGCTTGAGCCCATGCTGAGCCATGTAGTGCATCTCACCGTGGAAACCACGCGCCAACCAGTCGATCAAACCGGCTTCAGCACTTGACAAATCAATGCCTGCCACGCCAATCTGCGAGAATCCAAGCTCTGACGCCCAACATCGCAATTGAGACATCACCTGGTCGGCATCGACCGCAAGGCCTGCAGGCGTGGTGATAGGCGATGAAAGCTGTTCCGGATGCATGTGACGATCGTATCAAGCACACCAGACAATTCGAACCTGCAAGACGGCCTCGCGCACATGATTTGGCGTGATGAGGCAGATTGCCAGCGCATGGCTGAACAATGGGCAGCCATGCTGGGTCCCGCACTCCGCCAGCAAGCCTCCATCGTCATTGAGCTGCATGGCACCTTGGGGGCCGGCAAGACCACGTTCACTCGCTATCTGCTGCGTGCGCTGGGTGTCCAGGGGCGCATAAAGAGCCCCAGTTACGCGGTGGTCGAGCCGCATGATGCCCCTGGCATGTCGATCTGGCATTTTGACTTTTACCGCTTCAACGACCCTCAGGAATGGGAAGACGCCGGCTTTCGCGACCTGTTTGGCAGCCCCGGCCTGAAGCTGGTTGAGTGGCCAGAGAAAGCAAGCGGCTTGCTGCCTCCTGCGGACCTGAAACTGACTTTGACACCCATCGACGACACACAGCGGTCTGTCGAGATTCAGGCAGAAACGGCACTTGGCCAGCAGTGGCTGCAACAGATGACACACACACAAGGAGGCGTCCATGGCTGATCGCCATCCTGAGCAGTTGAACACCCCAAGCGGACTGTCTCGTCGGCAGTTACTCACCGGTGCCCTGCAAGGCAGCGTGCTCATGCTGCTGGGGCCCATGGAGCTCGCCCACGGCGCGCAGTTGCTGGCTGTGCGGGTCTGGCCCGCTAGCGATTACACCCGGGTCACACTTGAATCCGATACCCCGCTGCAGGCCAAGCACTTTCTCATCGCCAACCCGCACCGACTGGTGGTGGACATCGAAGGGCTCACACTGAGTGCCCAGCTCAAGGAGCTTGTCAGCAAGGTCCAACCCGATGACCCCTTCATCGCGGGTGTACGGGTGGGGCAGTTCAAAGCCAATGTGGTGCGGCTGGTGTTCGACCTGAAGCAAGCTGTGGCCCCACAGGTGTTCACCTTGCAGCCAGTGGCGGCATACCAGCACCGGCTGGTGTTCGACCTGTACCCATCGACCGCACCGGACCCGAACAAGGCCCTCCAGACGCCACCCTATGCGCCGGCGCCTCTGCCCTCGGCACCCAGCAGTCCGCCCTCGGCAGCCAGTGCCACGCCCGCATCGGCGGCCCCCGGGCCTGTCAGCCTGGACGACATGGTGGACAAGAAACGCTCTGCGCAGGCTGCGGCTGACATGAATGACGCGCTGGGCGATTTCATCGGCGACCTGAAACGCCACACCGATGACAAGGTGGCCATGCGGGCGCCGGTGAGCAAAAATTCCCCCGGAGACAAGAGCAAAGCCCGCACAGACAAATCTGCGCTACCGGCCGAGTCTGTGGTCGCCGACAAATCGGCCTCTACGCCCGACGACAAGGACAGCAGCGGCATGGCCAGCCGCAACGGCACGCAACGCCTGGTGATCATCGCGCTCGACCCCGGGCACGGTGGCGAAGACCCCGGGGCGGTCGGCCCCAGCAACCTGTACGAAAAGGACGTGGTGCTGTCCGTGGCCCGCATGCTGCGCGCCCGCATCAATGCCCAGCCTGGCATGCGCGCCATGTTGACCCGGGAGTCTGACTACTTCGTGCCCTTGCATGAACGGGTCAACAAGGCTCGACGGGTACAGGCCGACCTGTTCGTGTCCATCCATGCAGATGCCTTCATGAACCAGCAGGCACATGGTGCATCCGTGTTTGCCCTGTCTGAAAACGGTGCCACCAGTGCAGCGGCACGCTGGATGGCCAAGAAGGAAAATGCATCCGACATGGTCGGTGGCGTGAACATCAAGGCCAAGGATGCCACCGTGATGCGTGCCCTGCTGGACATGTCTACCACGGCCCAGATCAAGGACAGCCTGAAACTGGGTTCCGCCATCCTCGGGCACCTTGGCAAGATTGGCAAACTGCACAAGGGCGCGGTTGAACAGGCCGGGTTTGCCGTGCTCAAGGCACCCGACATCCCATCCGTGCTGGTTGAAACCGGCTTCATCTCCAACCCGGAAGAAGAGAGCAAACTGCGCGACCCTGATTACCAGGGAGAGTTGGCCGATGCCCTCATGTCGGGCATCCAGCGCTACTTCGCCAAGAACCCACCCATTGCCCGCAACCGGGCTCTGTAAGGCCCCGATCAGGCCGCAGGTTGCGATGCAGCCTTGCGCCCGGCACGCCAGGCACCGAAAGCCGCCAGCGCCCCCGGGATCAGCACCATGGCCCAAATGATCTGATTGAGGTGTGCTTTGACGAACGGGATGTTGCCAAAGAAGTAACCTGCCAGCGTCACACCGGCCACCCACAGCCCGCCCCCCGTCACGTCATACAGCGTGAACTTGGCTCGGGTCATGGCGGCCACCCCCGCCACAAACGGGGCGAACGTGCGCAAGAACGGCATGAAGCGGGCCACGATGATCGTGATGCCGCCATAGCGCTCGTAAAACGCATGGGCCTGCTCAAAGGCCTTCTTGTTGAACAGCCTGGATTGCTCCCACTGAAACACCTTGGGGCCGATGATCCGCCCGATCGTGTAGTTGCTTTGATTGCCCAGAACGGCAGCCGCCCACAGCAGGCCAATCGTCAAGGGGAGGTGCATAAGCCCCACCCCACACATCGCCCCCACCACGAACAGCAGAGAGTCGCCTGGCAGGAAGGGCATCACCACGACCCCCGTCTCGACAAAGATGATCAGAAACAGCAGGGCATACACCCACAGACCGTAGTTCTGAATGAAGCTCGCCAGATGCTGGTCGACGTGAAGGATGAAATCCAGAAGGAAATGCACGATGTCCATGCACGCATTATCAGGGGGCTTCGTACAATCCTTTGATGACGACAACGCCAAATCGCCGCACGATCTGCGAGCTACCCGATGAATTGATCAGCCAGATAGCCGCTGGCGAAGTGGTTGAGCGCCCCGCATCCGTGGTGCGCGAGCTTGTCGACAATGCGCTCGATGCCGGCGCCACCCAGATCACCTTGAAGCTGCTGGCAGGCGGCATCCGTCAAATCCTGGTGGAAGACGATGGCTGCGGCATCCCCGTGGAAGAGCTGCCGCTGGCACTCAAGCGCCACGCCACCAGCAAGATCCGCTCCTTGCAGGAACTGGAAAACGTGTCGACCATGGGCTTTCGGGGCGAAGCCCTGGCAGCCATCGCATCGGTGTCGGAAATGGCCGTGGCCAGCCGTACGGACGATGCGGCTCACGCGCACCGACTGGATGCCCGCTCGGGTGAGCTGACACCAGCTGCGCGGGGCACGGGCACCAGCGTGGAGGTTCGCGAACTCTTTTTCAGCACCCCGGCGCGGCGCAAGTTTCTGAAAACCGAGGGCACCGAACTGGCGCACTGCATCGAAGCCGTCCGCCGCCATGCCCTGGCCAGACCCGATGTCGGCTTTGCGATCTGGCATGAAGGCAAGCTGGTCGAGCAATGGCGTGCCGCACCGATGGCCCAGCGCATCAGTGATGTGCTGGGGGAAGGCTTCATGCAGGACAGCCGCCCCGTTGAGCTGTCGATCGGTCCCATGCGGGTGTATGGCTACACCGGCCTGCCGGATGCAGCCCGCGCACGTGCAGACCAGCAGTACTGCTATGTCAATGGCCGCTTTGTCCGCGACAAGCTCCTCACGCACGGCGTCAAATCAGCGTACGAGGATGTGTTGCATGGCTCGAAACAGCCCTCTTACGTCCTGTTCATCGAGATCGCGCCCGACCGAGTGGACGTGAACGTCCATCCGACCAAAATCGAGGTGCGTTTCCGGGACTCGCGGGAAGTGCACCAGGCTGTGCGCAAGGCTGTCGAGGCGGCGCTGGCTGTGTCGCGGGCTGGACTGGCCGGCAGCCAGCAGCCTGGCGGAGAGCCGTTCTCGCAAACGCCCCCAACGACAGATCCAGTTGACACCAGGATGGAGCCTGCCCTTGCACCGGGCAGCGCCCCGCTGTCGACCACCCGCCAAAGCCCCCTGCCCTGGCAACGCCCCGCCGATGCGCCCGCCGAGCAACGTTGGTCCGGCTGGCCCGAGCTGCCCGCATCCACGCCCTTTTCTGCTCAGGAGCGCACACCTGACAACTGGGCGCCTGTCGCCCGACAGGCTCGCCTGGAAGATGACAGCGCCGCCCGGTTCGGTCTGGCTGCCAGCACCTTGCAAGCGGCTGCCGCGCCCTTGCCTGTAGACGCGGGCTTTGACCATGCACAGGCCGACGCACACGAATGGCCGCTGGGCAAGGCACTGGCCCAGGTTGGCGGCATCTACATCCTCGCTGAAAACGCCCATGGGCTGGTGATTGTGGACATGCATGCCGCGCACGAACGCATCGTCTATGAACGCCTCAAGACGCAACTCGCCAACGAACGCATTGAAAGCCAGCCGCTGTTGATCCCGCAGAGCTTTGCCGCGACGCCGGAAGAGGCGGCCACGGCGGAAACACACCGGGAAACGCTCCAGGCCCTGGGCCTGGATGTGGACCCGCTGGGGCCTCATACGCTGGCTTTGCGCGCGGTACCGATTGCCCTGACACAGGCAGATGGCGTGGAGCTGGCTCGATCGGTGCTGGCCGAACTGTCGCAGGTTGACGCCAGTGATGTGATCCGCCGCGCCCAGCACGAGCTGCTGGCCACGATGGCCTGCCACGGTGCCGTGCGGGCACACCGCCATCTCACCCTGCCTGAAATGAACGCGCTGCTGCGCGACATGGAAGCAACCGAGCGCGCAGACCAGTGCAACCACGGTCGGCCAACCTGGCGCCAACTGACCCTGAAGGAACTGGATGCCCTTTTCCTGCGCGGCCGCTGACAAGAACACGAGACACCATGACTGAACGCAAGAAAATCACGCTGAAGGCCCACACAGGCACCGAGACCCCTGCTGGCCGAGACAAGCCCCACCGCCAACCCGTGCGGGGGGCTGGCAGTGCTCCGCGTGCCCGCCTGACGGCGGCGCAGGCCGAACAACAACGTGCTGAACGCCCAACCCACCCCAACGAAGGCAAACCGCGCTCCAGCCGCCCAGACGATCATCGCCCGGCAGCTCGGCCGCGCCGCGACCAGGCACCCTCACACCCTGGGACACTTCGCCCCCCTCGGGATGCACGCCCGCCAGCCCCATCAAGGCAAGACGCCCCGGTCACAGCGGAACCGCGCTCACCACGCCCCCCCGTGACGCCACGTGAGGAAGATGGGCGCGTGCGCCTGTCGAAACTGATGAGCGAGCGTGGACTGGCGTCGCGCCGTGAGGCCGACGAGTGGATCGAGCAAGGCTGGGTCCGCGTGGACGGCAAGGTGGTCGATGAACTCGGAACACGCATCTTCCCCGAGCAGGACATTTCGATCGACCCGCTGGCGCGTACGCAACAAGCTGAGCGGGTCACCATCCTGCTGAACAAGCCCATCGGCTATGTCAGCGGACAAGCCGAAGACGGCTACGAGCCTGCTGTCACCCTCATCCGCCCCGAAAACCAGTGGAATGGCGACCGCAGCAAGCGCAAGTTCGCGCGTCACCATCTGCGCCACCTGGCCCCAGCCGGGCGGCTGGACATCGACTCGACCGGGCTGCTGGTGCTGACCCAGGACGGGCGCATTGCCAAGGCCCTGATTGGCGAAGATTCGCTCGTCGAGAAGGAGTACCTGGTACGGGTGCAGTACCAGGCCCAGCCAGAAGCCGACAACGTCTCGGCCATCTTCCCCGAAGCCGATCTGGAACGCCTGCGCCACGGACTGGAGCTGGATGGTCATCGCCTCAAACCCACCAAGGTGTCCTGGCAAAACGAGCACCAGTTGCGCTTTGTGCTGCGCGAAGGCCGCAAACGCCAGATCCGGCGCATGTGCGAGCTGGTGGGTCTGAAGGTGACCGGGCTCAAGCGTGTGCGAATGGGCCGTATCGCGCTCGGCGATCTCCCCATGGGCCAATGGCGATTCCTGAGGACCGATGAGCGCTTCTGATCAGGCCGTGACCGAACGCCGACCGGCTGACTGGGTCATCGTACTGGCCCTGGGTCTGCTCATGGGCCTGCAGCCCATCACAACCGACCTGTACGTGCCAGCCCTGCCTCAGATGCAGACCGCCCTGGGCACGACACCTTCCGGCGCCCAGCAAACACTGGCGGTGCTCGTGCTCGCATTTGGATTCGGTCAACTCATCTGGGGACCGGTCGCTGACCGCCTGGGACGTCGCCCCGTGCTGATCGCGGGCCTCAGTCTGTTTGTGTTGTCCAGCCTGTTGACCATGCTGGCTGACGATCTGAGCGTCATGCTGCTGGCGCGCGCAGCCCAGGGTGCCAGCTTGTCTGCCGCCGTGGTGTGTGGCCGCGCCATGGTGCGTGACCTCTATGTGCCTGCCGACGGTGCCCGCATGATGGCCCGCGGCTTGACAGGCCTGGGCATCATTGCGCTGAGCGGCCCCATCCTCGGCGGGCTGGCCGCCGCCTATCTGGGGTGGCGCAGCACCTTGGCCCTGGTGGGCATCGCCGGGGCGATGACGCTGGTGTTCGTGGTGACCATGCTGCCTGAATCACTGCCCAGCCACCGTCGACAGAGCGGTACATCCATTCCCACCATGCTGCGTGACTGGTGGACGGTGTCCAAGCACCCGACCTTCCGCGCCCATGCCTTGCTGGTGTCGTCCAGCTATGGGGGCCTGTATGTCTACCTCTCGTGCTCGTCCTTCATTTTCATCAACGTGCTGGGCAGTTCGAGACAGGCGTTTGGGGCATACATGGCAAGCATCTCGCTGGCCTACCTGGTCGGCGTGGCCATCTGCAGGCGACTACTGCCCCACCGAGGGTTGGTCGGCACCGTGCGCGTGGCAGGCTTGGCAGCAGGTGGCGCGGCCCTCTGGATGCTGCTGATGTCCCTGCTCACCGCAACCACCTCCTTCCAGCCCAGCGCAGCCTGGATACTGCCCGGCATGTGGCTGTATGGCTGCTGCCACGGCATCAACCAGCCATGTGGGCAGACCGGCGTGATCGCTGCGTTTCCAAGACACGCCGGGGCGGCATCCGCCCTGTCGGGATTCATGCTGTCCGCACTGGCCTTCGTCATCGGCAGTGCATTGGGGCTAACCATGAAACACCCCGGATGGGCGCAATCAATCTACCCGCTGACCCTGGGCATGGCCGCCGGCGCCTTGATGACCAGCTGGGTGGCCATGGGCCGCGTTCAGCGCGATGGCACGCCCCCCCACACGGCCCACTGAACATGAGCAGCATCAGCGACCGCCCTTTTCTGATCCTCTCAGGGCCCACGGCATCAGGCAAGACCGCGGCGGCCTTGGCCCTGGCCAGACTGGCTCCCATCGAGATCATCAGCGTGGACTCCGCACTGGTCTACCGTGGCATGGACATCGGGACCGCCAAGCCGACAGCGGCAGAACTGGCTGCCGTCCCGCATCATCTGATCGACATCATCGACCCGGCCGAGAGCTACAGCGCTGCCCGCTTTGTCAGCGACACGCGCCGGCTCGTGGCAGAGATCCGCGAACGTGGTCGACACCCCTTGCTGGTCGGCGGCACCATGCTCTACATCAAGGCCCTGCTTGAAGGGCTGGATGACATGCCACAGTCCGACCCTGTCATCCGCGCCATGCTGGACGCCCGCTTCAAAGCAGAAGGCTCTCCAGCCATGCATGCCGAACTGGCACGTGTCGACCCGCTGACCGCTGCGCGCCTCGCACCTGGCGACACGCAACGTATCCAGCGTGCGCTCGAGGTGTGGCACAGCAGTGGCCAACCGCTTTCGAGCTTTCACCAACGCAAGACTGCTGCCCCATCGAATCCCCCGCCCGCCTTCATGGTGTCACTGGAGCCCGCCGAGCGAAGCTGGCTGCACCACCGCATCGCCTTGCGCTTCGAGCAGATGATGGCGGACGGCTTTGTGGACGAAGTGCTGCGCCTGCGGCAGCGCGCGGACTTGAACGTGGACTTGCCCTCGATCCGCTGCGTAGGCTATCGTCAGGTCTGGGAAGCCTTGGACCAGGGGCTCGACCTCCATGACCCGACCGTGCTGGCCGACGTGGTGGACAAAGGCATGGCGGCCACCCGACAGCTTGCGAAACGCCAGATCACCTGGCTGCGCAGCATGCCGTGGCGCACACCTGTTGCATGTGACGAATCCAATGCACTGGAGCAGGTTGTCGCATTGATGCAACCTCATCTGTCCTGATTTCAGGACAACGCTGTCTCAAATGTGGCACGCGTACGAAAAAGCCTGAAAACCGTGGCTTTTTTCGCAGCCGATATCGGCTCATGAACCGTAATCTAGGGTTAACCCTTGATCCAACGCAACATGAGAAAAGGCTGTACATGATTGCATTGAACGATTTGAAGATTGGCACCCGGCTCACCCTGGGGTTCGGCGTGCTGATTGCCTTCCTGATCCTGATCTCGGTGGTGGCCATCACCCGTGTGATCAGCATCAACGCCACCACCGAGTCGATCGTCAACGAACGCTACGCCAAGATCGCCCAGATCAACGAGATCGAGCGGCGGATTCTGGAGCAGACACGCGCCCTCAGTTCCGCCCTGCTGGAACAGGACTTCCCGGAAGACGCCCGCAATGACCTGTTGAGCGTCAAGGCATCCTCCAAGGAATTCGAGGCCAAATTCAACCACTTCAAGGCCAGCATCCAGACAGAAAAAGGACGTGCCTTGCTGAAGGACATCGAATCTGCGCGCGCCCAGTTTGCGGCCCAGCGCGACAACGTCCTGAAGCTCCTGGCCGGCAACGAGGCCAACTCGGCACGCATCGCGCTCATCAAGGATCTGCGCGGACCGCAACTGGCCTACCAGAACGCCATACACGCCATGTCTGCCTATCAGAACGACAGCATGGTCAAGGATGCGCAGGAGGCGAAGTCGGCTGGTCAATTTGCCATCGCGCTGACCATTGGGCTGGCGGCACTCGCCACGCTGGCGTCTGCCGCCATTGGCTGGTTCATTTCCCGATCGATCACCAAACCGATCGAGCTGGCTGTGTCCATCGCCGAGACGGTTGCCGCGGGTGATCTGACCTCAGACTTCCGGGTGCACGGCCGGGACGAAACGGGGCAACTGCTCAAGGCACTGCTGAACATGAACAGCAGCCTCGCCAACGTGGTGGCCACGGTCCGAAACAGCTCTGACAGCATCGCCACGGGTTCCAGCGAGATCGCCACAGGCAATGCCGACCTGTCCCAGCGCACGGAACAGCAAGCATCCAGCCTGCAACAGACTGCGGCCTCAATGGAGCAACTCAACGCCACGGTGACGCAAAACGCAGACGCGGCCCGACAGGCGGATCAACTGGCTGCAGCGGCCCGCTCGGTTGCCAGCAAGGGCGGAGACATGGTCGATCAGGTCGTCCGCACCATGGATGACATCACGACCAGTTCACGCAAGATTGCCGACATCATCAGCGTGATTGACGGCATTGCCTTTCAGACCAACATCCTGGCCCTCAATGCAGCGGTGGAAGCGGCCCGAGCTGGTGAGCAAGGGCGCGGATTTGCCGTGGTGGCCACCGAGGTCCGCAACCTGGCCCACCGTTCGGCCGACGCTGCCAAAGAAATCAAGTCGCTCATTGGCGCCAGTGTCGAACGGGTCGAAGCCGGATCCCGACTGGTCAGCGATGCTGGCAACACCATGTCGGACATCGTGGCCCAGGTCAAACGTGTGTCGGATCTGATCGGCGAGATCAGTGCAGCAACGCTGGAGCAGACCAGCGGCATTGGCCAGGTCAGTCAAGCGGTATCCCAGCTGGATCAGGTGACCCAGCAAAACGCAGCCCTGGTCGAGGAGTCTGCAGCCGCCGCCGAAAGCCTGCGACAGCAAGCCGGCAAACTGGTTGAAGCAGTCAGCGTGTTCAAGATTGGAACGGGGCAGATGAGCGCTGCTTGACACCAGAACACAGAAAACAATCATTTTCAGATCACTTGACGATCACTTGGCTTGCAATCATCACAAGTTGTCCGCCGTTGTCAGAAATTGATCCCGGTTAAAATCCACGTCATAAACATTCGTATCCCTCGAAACAGCTGGCGTTCAGCTAACCTGCACGCCAGCTTTCTTCTTTCTCTCTGGCCTTGACGAACCTGAAAGATCACCATGCCAATTGAGTTGTATCGTCGCGATGGCCATGTCTGCCTGATGTTCACGGATCTCTGCAATGAGGGTGGTGAAGCGGTTCAGGCCAACCAGTTTCTGGTCGTGAACAACGACACTGGCGCCATCATTGACCCGGGTGGCAACCTCGCATACAGCGAGCTCTACCTGGGCATGACCAAGTATTTCCCTCCGTCGAAGCTGTCGGCCATCCTCGCTTCGCACGCCGACCCCGACATCATTGCTTCGCTGGACCGCTGGACCACGGCCACGCCCACGGCCAAGATCTATGTGTCGCGTCTGTGGGAGCGCTTTCTGCCGCACTTCTGCAAGCCAGGCAAAACCACGGGGCGCATCGTCGGCATCCCTGATCAAGGCATGCACATCCCCATTGGCGACAGCGAATTGATCGCCATTCCGGCGCACTTCCTCCACGCTGAGGGCAACTTCCAGTTCTACGACCCGATCAGCAAGATCCTGTTCTCGGGTGACCTGGGCGTGTCGCTGATCAGCGGCGAGGAGGCCAAGAAGCCCATCACATCGCTGGCCTCGGCTCTGCCGAAGATGGAAGCTTTCCACCGCCGCTACATGGTTTCCAACAAAATCCTGCGCCTGTGGGCCCGCATGGTCAAAACGCTCGACATCGACATGATCGTGCCGCAGCACGGTGCACCGCTGCAAGGCAAGGCCATCAACGAGTTCATCGAGTGGGTGCAAGACCTGAGCTGTGGTGTCGACCTGATGACCGACGTCAACTACGTGGTGCCCAAGGCCTGATCACTGGCGCACCAGCCGACAAAAAACCCCGCCATCCCGGCGGGGTTTGTCTTTGTGGAGAAGCGCACATGACGTCAGTGCGCACCACCCGCATCGGCTGCGGCACCTGGCGCAGCCTTCACGGGCCTGGCCAGCCAAACCAGCGGGATCATCAGCAGGAAAAGCCAGGCCGAGGCGAGAAACACATCGTCGACGCCCCGCGTGTAGGTCTGTTGATCCACCAGCCGGTTGAGCTGGGCCAGGGCCTGCTCCGGACTCAACCCGACCTGCTGCAAGGCCATCAGGGTCTGGGACATGGCCGCATCCCCCAGGCTGAGCTTTTCGGCGAGATGTTCATGATGCAGCGTCGCACGGTTATCCCAGATGGTGGTCACGGCAGACGTGCCCATCGCCCCAGCCGTGATCCGTGTGAAGTTGCTCAGCCCTGATGCGGACGGCATCTTCTCGACCGGCAGGCCCGACAGCACGATGGCGCTCAGTGGGATGAAGAAGAACGCGATCGCGCCCCCTTGCAACACAGTGGGGATCAGGATGGTGACCATGTCCGCCTGCGTGACAAAGCGCGAGCGCATCCACAACACCAGGGCGAAGCCCAGAAAGGCAACCGTGGCCAACGCACGCGGGTCTCGCCTGGACACACTGCGCCCAACCAATGGGGACAACAGCAAGGCCAGAATGCCCACGGGTGCCATGGCCATGCCCGCTGCGGTCGCGGTGTAGCCCATGTACTGCTGCAGCCACATGGGCAGCAGCACCACACTGCCGAAGAACAGACAGTAGGCCACCGACAAGGTCAAGGTACCCAGCGCGAAGTTCCGGCGGGCAAACAGACGCAGGTCGACGATCGGATGCGCCTCGGTCAGCTCCCAGACCAGGAAAAACAGGAAACCTGCGACGGCCATCACGGCCAGCGCCACGATCTGGTTGCTTTCAAACCAGTCGAGCTCTTTCCCCTTGTCGAGCATGATCTGCAGCGACCCCACCCACAGCACCAGCAGGCACAGCCCCACCCCATCGATGGGCAGCTTGCGGGTGGCAGTTTCCCGGCTCGCATAAATGCGCCAGGTCACCAGGGCCGCCCAGATCCCCACCGGGATGTTGATGTAGAAGATCCATGGCCAGGCGATGTTGTCCGTGATCCACCCCCCCAACAAGGGCCCCGTCACCGGAGCCACCAGGGTCGTCATGGACCACATCGCCAGCGCCATGCCAGACTTGGCCCGCGGGTAGCTGGACAGCAGCAAGGTCTGCGACAAGGGGATCATGGGGCCCGCCACCAGGCCCTGCAACACCCGAAAAGCGATGAGGATTTCAAGACTGGGGGCCAGACCACACATCCACGACGCCACCACAAACAGCAGCACGCTGAGCGTGAACAGCCGCACGGCACCAAACCGCATGGTCAACCAACCAGTCAGGGGCACGGAAATGGCGTTGGCCACACCGAAACTGGTGATCACCCAGGTTCCCTGGGTTGTGCTCACGCCCAGATCACCCGAAATCGCCGGCAGCGACACGTTCGCAATCGAGGTGTCCAGCACATTCATGAAGGTCGCCAGCGACAGCGCCAGCGTCCCCATGGCCAACTGCGAGCCCGTCAAGGGCGGTGGTGCGGCAGGCGGCCCGGCCGCTGGCTGCGCCCCCGAAGAAGCTTCTTCCGACATGAATCAGGCCCCCACGCTGGCCTGGTGACCCAGGTTGCTCGAGATGATGCGCTTGACCAGTGCGTCGGCATCCCGCTGCTGCTGGGCAAACACGTCGGTCTCCAGGGCATGGCCCTTGCGAACGGTATCCGACAGCACCGCGCCGTCCTGCTTGCTCACATCGACCGCCACTTCCATCGACAGACCCACGCGCAAGGGGTGTGCCTTGACCTCCGCAGCGTCCAGCGCGATGCGCACCGGCACCCGCTGCACGACCTTGATCCAGTTACCGGTTGCGTTCTGAGCTGGCAGCAAGGCGAATGCGGCACCTGTGCCCGCCCCAAGACCTTCCACCTTGCCGTGGAACTCCACCTTCTCGCCATACACATCGGCTGTCAGCGTGGCTGGCTGACCAATGCGGATGCGTTGCAGCTGGCTCTCCTTGAAGTTCGCATCCACCCAGGGTTGCTGCAAGGTCACCAAGGCCATCAACGGGGTGCCAGCCTGCACGCGCTGGCCCACCTGCACGCTGCGCTTGGCCACATAGCCATCGACCGGCGCGGGCAAGGCCACGCGCTGCAATGCCAGATAAGCCTCCCGCACCTTGGCGGCAGCACGTGCCACATTCGGGTGGGCCGTCACAGTTGTGCCATCTGTCAGTGCGCGGTTCGAGCTCAACTGCTCCTGCGCAGCTGCCAGGCCAGACTTGGCCGCGGCCAGCGCGGTCTTGGTCGTGTTCAATTGGGCCACGGCGTGGTTGAACTCTTCCTGACCGACCGCACCCGTGCTCAACAGCGGTTTGCGCCGGTTCACATCATCTTGAGCACGCTCGACTTCATTGCTCGCCTTGGCCACATCGGCCTCGCGGGTCTGCATCTGCGCCTTCAGGGTTTCGTTGTTGGCGTAGAGCGTACGCACCTCACGCACGGTCTGTGCGAGCTGCGCTTCGGCCTGGTCCAGCGCCACACGGGCATCTGCTGGGTCGAGCTTCACCAGCACCTGACCGGCCTTGACGAGGTCGGTGTCATCGGCACCGATGGCCAGCACCGTGCCACCCACCTGCGGTGTGATCTGCACGACATTGGCCTGAACATAGGCGTTGTCGGTCTGCTCGACATGGCGACCGAACATGAAGTAATGAACACCCCAGGCCACGGCAGACAGCGCCAGCACGGCGCTGACAGCAGTCATGGCCTTCTTGCGACGAGGATTCGGGGAAGAGGACGGCGTGACTGGTGCGTTCATGAACGGTCTCCGGACTGCGAGTTCAAGTTCTGGTGAGTGAGGGATGCATGGGGGGTGCTGCCAGTTGGCTGCCCCAGTTGGCCACCCAAAGCGCGAACCAGCGCCAACTGGGCATCCAGGGTGCGTGCCTGCAGGTCAACTTGCAGGCGACGCTGGTTGAGTACGGCAGATTCGGCCGACAGCACAACCAGGTAACTGCCCAGGCCAGCGCGATAGCGTTGCACAGCCAGGTCGTATGCCGATTCCGCACTGGTCTGTGCCTGCGCCTGTTCGCGCTGCTGACGCGCAATGGATGCCAGGCTGGACAACTGGTCCACCACATCCTTGACTGCATCCATGACGGTCTGGTTGTAGTTGGCGACGGCCACGTCCTGGTCGGCGACGGTGCCACGCAGATTGGCCCGACGCCGATCGCCATCCAGAATGGGCAGGTGGATGGCAGGCAGGATGCCCCACTGCCGGCTGCTGCCATACAGGACTTGGTCCAGCATCAGCGCATTGAAGCCCGCATAGGCGGTCAGATCGATGTTGGGGTAGAACTCGGCACGGGCAGCCTCCACCGCATGACCACTGGCTTCGGCCCGCCACCGGGCAGCCACGATATCAGCGCGGGTACCGAGCAGATCCACAGGCAAGTTATGGGGCAAAGCCAGAGCTTGCAATGTATTCAGCTGGGGCGTCAGTGCCGCGGTGGCAGACGGGGGCTGTGCCGTCAACGCTGCCAGCGCATGGCGACTCCAGGCAATCTGCTCATCCATCGCCTCAATCTGCTGGCGCACCTCCGGCAAGGCACCCTCACCTTGCCGCAACTCCACCTTGGTATCCAGGCCACCCTTGACCCGTTGCGCCACCAGGCTGAGCATTTCCTCACGCTGCGCCAGCGTGCGTTGCAGCACGGCCTTTTGCGCCAGCAGGCGCCCCAACTGAACATAGGCTCGCGCCACCTGGGTCGACAACACCACGCGAGCCGACTGCACATCCGCCTCGGCCGCCTTGTCCTGCCCCAGGGCCGACTCGATCACTGCGCGCTGCTTGCCAAAGAGGTCCAGCTCCCAGCTTCCTTCGAGCTGCAAGGTCCCGTCGTTGTAGATGTTGCCTGCAATCGGATCAGGGTAGAGGCCATTGGCCGTATACCGACGCCGTGCTGCAGTGGCTTGCGCCTGCAACTGGGGTGCATCCACCCCTTGCTGCATGGCCAGCTGGGCCTGCGCACGGGCGGCTCGAGCTGCCACCACCTGCAGCGACGGGTGTCCCGACAAAGCCAGGTCCATCAGAGCGTTGAGCTGCGGATCACCCAATGGCAACCACCAGGATGGCTGTGCAGTGGCCTCAGCCAGTGCCCCCTCTTCCAGCCCCCATGCCTTGGCATCCAGCCGCGTCTGCGCTGAGTGGATGTCGCTGTGCGAGGCACAGGCAGACAGCAAGGCCACCCCCAGGGCTGACAGCCCCCACTTCCACGTCGATTTCATTTTTGATGGTCTCCTTCGGCCTTGCGAGCCTGATGCTCGGCCTGCTCCAGTGCGTCCACGTTGGCCAGCATGCGTCTCAACATGCTCAGCAAGCCCTGCCACTCCTCGCGAGAAAACCCGGCCAGATAGGCGTTGAGCGATTCACACATCACGCCAGGCACCGGCGCCGAGGCCGCCTCGCCTTCTGGCGTGAGGCGCAGGTGGATCACCCGGCGGTCCTGAGTCGAACGCTCACGGCGGCACAGCCCCTTCGCCTCCAGGCGATCGAGCGTCCGCGTCATGGCGCCGGGGTCAATGCGCAACTCGCGCGACAACTCCGCCAGCGTGATCCCCGGGTAGCGCGACATGACATACAGCGGTGCCCACTGCGCATGCGTGAGTCCGTGCATTTCCAGCTTGTGGTCAACCCGGTTCAGCAGGGAATGGATGATGCGGCGCATCAGCAACCCGACGTTGTCTTCCCGGTTGTAGCGGCCCGGCTCGTAGAACAGCTGAGAAGGCTGCTCCGGCTTGCTGCATGTGTTTGAATTCATGCGCGGCAATTTATTTGCCTAAGCAATTATTGTCAAGGCAGCAAACCCGTATCCCATGGGTGACAATGGCCTCCGCATTCACCATGTCGTTTTGTCATGTCAGATCGCACACCACCGCAGCCCCCTACACGTGGCCAACCGCAGTCCTTGCGCAGCCTGGTCCCCTTCCTGCGTCCGTACAAGGGGCGCATTGCGCTGGCCGGCATCTTCCTGGTCATGGCCGCCGTGACCACCCTGGTATTGCCCCTGGCCATGCGGGGCCTCATCGATCAAGGCTTCCTGCCCAGCGACCCCGGAGACCGCATCATGGCCGTGCGGGAACACTTCCTGGCGCTGTTCGGGGTCGGTGTCGCCCTGGGACTCTTTTCAGCATCCCGCTATTTCATGGTCACGTGGCTAGGTGAACGCATCACCACCGACCTCAAGCAGGCCGTTTACGGCCACGTACTCAAACAGAGCCCTGCCTTCTTCGAGACAACACAAACCGGCGAAGTGCTCTCTCGCCTGACAGCGGACACCACCCTGATCCAGACGGTTGTGGGCTCCAGCTTGTCGCTGGGTCTGCGCAACGCCATCATGGGCGCCGGCGCGCTGGTCATGCTGGTCATCACCAACCCGTTGGTCATGGCCCAGGTGTTCGGCATCCTGGTGGTCGTGGTTGCCCCGGCCATTCTCTACGGTCGCCGTGTACGCAAACTGTCGCGCAGCAGCCAGGACCGCATTGCCGACGCCAGCGCGATCGCTGCCGAAGTGCTCAACGCCATCCCCGTCGTGCAAAGCTACACCGCAGAGCCTCGCGAAGCCGGCCGCTTCTCCTCTGCTGCAGAGGGGGCGTTCGGCACCGGTGTGCGGCGCATCCGTGCCCGCGCCCTGCTGGTGGCCTTCATCATCATCGCCACTGCTGGCGCCTTGTTGTTTGGCCTCTACGAAGGCACCCAGGCCGTCATCGAGGGCCGCATCACGGCAGGGCACATGAGCCAGACCGTGGTCTATGTGATTCTCTTCATCACCTCCGTGGCAGCCCTCTCCGAGGTTTATGGCGACATCCTCCGTGCAGCAGGCGCCACCGAACGCCTCATGGAGTTGCTGCAGACCCAATCGGCCATCCAGAGCCCGCTTTCCCCCCTGCCCATGCCAGCGGTTCCGGGCGGTGCCAGCATTGCATTCAACGATCTGACATTCCATTACCCCTCGCGCCCCAACCAGGCAGCACTGTCCCACTTCTCTCTGACCGTCGCCCCAGGCGAGACCGTGGCGCTGGTGGGCCCCAGTGGCGCAGGCAAGAGCACCGTCTTCCAGATGCTGCTGCGCTTCTACGACCCACAGACTGGCCACATCACGGTCAATGGGGTTGCTGCCAAAGAAATGAGCCTCGACGACCTCCGCGGCCACATCGGCATCGTTCCGCAGGACAGCACCATTTTCTCTGCCAGCGCCATGGACAACATCCGATATGGCCGGCCGGGTGCCAGCGATGACGAGGTCAAGGCAGCCGCGCGGGCGGCTCATGCCGAGGAATTCATCGAGCGGCTGCCCGAGGGCTACGACACTTTCCTCGGCGAGCGTGGCGTTCGCCTGTCGGGTGGACAACGTCAGCGCATCAGCATTGCGCGGGCCATATTGAAAAATGCCCCGCTGCTCCTGCTTGACGAGGCCACCAGTGCCCTCGACACCGAGAGTGAGCGCGCGGTACAGGCAGCGCTGGAAGCCGCCATGCAGCACCGCACAACCCTGGTCATCGCCCACCGTCTGAGTACCGTGGTCAATGCCGATCGCATCGCGGTGATGGATCAGGGCCGACTGATCGACATTGGCCCTCACGCGGACCTGCTGACACGCTGCGAGCTCTATGCCCGCCTTGCTGCCGCGCAGTTCGAGCAGCCACAGGACCGCGCCTGACCCCCTAAAATAATCCGCTTGCTGCCCTGTTGGCAGCGCCCGGATACGACCATGCCCACCTTCAGCCATCACAGCCGCCCCGTTCGCAGCCAGTACGAAGACTTCATGCGCCATGTTCATGCCCATGGCGTGCTCAAGACCGACCGGACTGGCACGGGCACCCGCAGTGTGTTCGGTCACCAGATGCGCTTCGACCTGAGCGAAGGCTTTCCGCTGGTGACGACCAAAAAAGTGCACCTGAAGTCCATCATTGTCGAACTGCTCTGGTTCCTACGGGGCGACGACAACGTGAAGTGGCTGCAAGAGCGTGGCGTCACCATCTGGGACGAATGGGCGCGTGATGATGGCTCGCTCGGCCCGGTCTACGGCGTGCAATGGCGCAACTGGCCCAAACCCGACGGCACCTACGTCGACCAGATCAGTGAAGTGGTCAAGCAACTTAAGACCAGCCCGGATTCGCGCCGCATCATCGTCAGCGCCTGGAACGTTGGCCTGATTGACCAGATGGCCCTGCCCCCCTGCCACGCCTTCTTCCAGTTCTACGTGGCACCACCACAGGCAGAAGGAGAGCGAGCCAAGCTCAGTTGCCAGCTCTACCAGCGCAGCGCAGACATCTTCCTGGGCGTTCCCTTCAACATCGCCAGCTACGCCTTGCTCACCCACATGCTGGCCCAGCAATGCGACATGGATGTGGGTGACTTCATCTGGACCGGTGGCGATTGCCACATCTACAGCAACCACACCGAACAGGTCGAGGAACAACTCAGCCGGCTGCCCTACCCTTACCCCGTGCTGAACATCAAGCGCAAGCCTGAGTCCATTTTCGACTACGCCTACGAAGACTTCGAAGTCCTCGAATACCAGCACCACCCGGCCATCAAGGCCCCCGTGGCAGTCTGAGGAGCCCTGCATGCAGTTGTGTGTGATCGCGGCCGTGGCCCGCAACGGGGCCATCGGCAAGGACAACCAGTTGCTGTGGCGCCTGCCGGAAGACCTGAAGTTCTTCAAGCGCACCACCATGGGCTGCCCCGTTCTGATGGGCCGCAAGACTTTCGACTCGATCGGCCGTGCCTTGCCTGGACGCCGCAACATCGTCATCACCCGCAATACAGACTGGCAGCATGATGGCGTGGAAGTGGCCCACTCGCTGCAAGCCGGACTGTCACTGGTTGACAGCGAAGCCCGCGTCTTCGTCATTGGGGGGGGTGAGCTCTACCGTCAGGCCATGCCGCTGTGCGATGAACTCGTGCTGACGGAAATCGATGCCGACTTCACCGGAGACACCTTCTTTCCTGACTGGTCACGCGCGGATTTCCAGGAAGCCAGTCGCGAAAGCCATCAAAGTGACGCGGGGTGGACCTACCACTTCGTGGTCTACCAACGCCGTGCCAAGGCTGCCTGACAATTCGGTTTTATCGAAGCATCAAGCCTCATAAATCGAATTTACCCGAACAGACGGGTTCAGTAAGCTTGCGACCCATGGCCTCCATGCCATGGTCTCACTCCAACAAGCAACCTGAACACGTCTGACATGGAATTCCTCTTCGACCCCAATATTTGGATCGCCTTCGCGATGCTGACCGCCCTCGAAATCGTCCTGGGGGTAGACAACATCATCTTCATCTCCATCCTGGTCGGCCGATTGCCTGCCGAGTTGCGGGACAAGGCGCGCCGACTCGGCCTGATGTTCGCCATGGTCTCCCGCCTGGCACTGCTGTTTTCGCTCAGTTGGGTCATGAGCCTGACCAACGACCTGTTCACCCTATTCGAGCAAGGCATCAGTGGACGGGACATCGTGCTGCTCGCAGGTGGTCTCTTCCTGCTGTACAAGGCATCGCACGAAATCTTCGTTGAGGTCGAAGCACGCGAAGAAGATGGTCCGCCTTCCACCGACCCCGCCGCCATCAAATCCGCGGGAGCCAAATTGTTCTGGAGCATCATTGGCCAGATCGCGATCATCGATATCGTCTTCTCGCTGGACTCCGTCATCACGGCCGTGGGCATGGTGGATCACATTGGTGTGATGGTCGCCGCAGTCATTGCTGCTGTGGGCGTCATGCTGTTCGCAGCCAAGCCCATCGGCGAGTTCGTCGACCGCCATCCCTCTGTCAAGGTTCTGGCGCTGGCTTTCCTGGTGATGGTTGGCATGGCCTTGACGGCCGAGGCCTTCGACATGCACGTGCCCAAGGGCTATATCTACGCTGCCATGGCCTTCTCGCTGGCCGTCGAAGCCCTCAACATCCGGGCACGCAGCAAGCGCCTGGCAGCCAAGGCCTGAAACCTCAGGCCAACTGTTGCGGCGGCATCGCAGGCGATGCCGCCAGCACAGAGGCCACACGGTTGCGGCCAGCCATCTTGGCCTGGTACATCGCCTGGTCCGCTCGGCCCAACGCAACCTCGCTGCTATCCCTGGGCTGAACCATGGTGATACCAATGCTGGCAGTCATCCGCAGCGATGCCTCGCCCAGCAGCAAAGGCTGAGAGGCCAACGTTGCCCGAAGTCGCTCAGCCACAGCACAGGCCTGCTGGTGTGTCGTACGAGGCAGGATGACACCGAACTCCTCACCGCCCAGGCGGCCCAGGCCATCCTCCTCACGCAGGCACGCATCCGCCACGGACACGAAGTGACGCAAGGCATCATCGCCGACACCGTGCCCCCAGCCATCATTGATCTGCTTGAAATGGTCCAGATCAATGATCAGCAAGGCCCGCTCCATACCCCGCCCGGAGTAGTCCGGCACATGCACTTCACGGGCCGCAAGTCTGGCCAGAAAGGCCCGACGACTCAGGACACCGGTCAGCGCATCCCGATCAACCAGTTGCTGCAGCGCCTGACTGGTGTGCTCAGACGCCAGCAACAACACGCAAAGGGCAATCAGGTTCTGCGCCGTCACGGTCTCCAGGAGGATGCCTGGCGCCACTGTGGCAATTTGCAGCGTAGAGGACACGCCGGGTGTGCCGAGACTGAATACCCACGGGCGGATCAGCAAAAAACCACCATGGAGCAGGCAAGCCAGGGCCAGCACATGACGCGCGGGATAGCGACGCAGCCCCCCGCCAAGCAGCACGCGGCCAGACACCAGAAACAGCAGGCCCAAGGCCGTACTGTTGACCACATACCGGGCCATCAAATCGGGCTGAATGACCGTGAAATACGCGATCAACAGCATGACCACCGACACAACCAGCAGTCCGCCCCAAGCAGGTAAAACTGGCTTGCCCACATGGACCCTGCTCCCGACCAGGCACAGATAGGCCATGCCAGTCAGCAACCCTTGCGCCAACATCGCAGAAACGACCTCAGGAAACAGTGCCAGACGGACGCGAACCGCGAACTCCACACAGGCCAGAAACCCGAGCACGTAGGCAAAAGCCCACGGTTTCAATCCAGGCACACGTCGGTTGATGTGCCAGACAGCCACCAGCACAGCGGCCATCAGGCCCATCTGGGCCATCATGATGATCAGAAGAGTAGGACTGTGCACGAGCGAACCTGCAGAACTGCTTTCAAGAACGCGTTGACGCAAGAACAGCCATGCTAGACGGCTCCGACGTGGACTCGATGAATATCGACCTGTTCCGTTTCAACATGAGACTTCCTTCACATCCTGGTAGCGGCTTGTGCACGACAGCCCCTCCGGGGTTAGGATCGCGCCTCTCGCTTCTTCTGTGCAGATCACCGTGAAACTCGCCACCTGGAACGTCAACTCCCTCTCTGTCAGACTGCCGCAATTGCTGGATTGGCTGAGCGTCAACCCGGTCGATGCCCTTGTCCTGCAAGAAACCAAACTCACGGACGACAAGTTTCCGCACCTGGAATTGCAGGCCGCCGGTTACACCGCGCAGTGGTTTGGACAGAAAACCTACAACGGCGTGGCGCTGCTGACCAAGACAGACAGCACCGATGTCATCCGCAACATCCCCGGCTTTCCGGACGATCAAGCCCGTGTGATTGCCGGCAGTGTGAACGACCCGCTGCAGGGCATGATCAGGGTCATCGGTTGCTACTTCCCAAACGGCCAGGCCCCTGGCTCAGACAAATTCGCCTACAAGATGGGTTGGCTTGATGCCCTGGAGGCCTGGCTGGCCGATGAACTGCGTCAACACCCCCAACTGGTCCTGATGGGCGACTTCAACATCGCCCCGACCGATGACGACGTCTACGATCCGGTGGGCTGGAAAGACCAGATCCACTGCACGGTAGAGGAGCGGGCTCATTTTCAGAAGTTGATCGGCCTGGGTCTGACGGACGCCTTCCGCCTCTTCGAGCAACCGGCCAAACCATGGAGCTGGTGGGACTACCGCAACCTCGCCTTCCGCAAAAACCAGGGCTTGCGCATCGACCATATTCTGGTCAGCCAGGCACTTCAGGCCAAGGTGACGGCTTGCACGATCGACAAGGCGCCCCGCAAAAATGAGCGGCCCAGCGACCATGCGCCCGTCATCGTGACACTGGCCTAACCCTGCAAAAGGCGCCTCAGCGGGGCTGGCAGGCCCCAATTCGACAAGTCTGCCAGTGGCACCCACCGACCACTCAGGTTCACAGCATGCAAGCGCTCAACCAGCGACTGAACCGATGGCCCCTGCTCGGGCACATGCAGCCTGACCGGTGTCAGCCACCAGTCAAGGTGGGTCAGCACATGCTTGATGCGCGGCAGCCGCTCAAGTTGAGCTGACCATGACGGCCCCACCAACTCGGTCATGGCTGCGTCATCAGGGATCAGCGGCAAGGTCCACAAACCGGCCCATACCCCCTTGTCTGGCATCTGTTCGAGCCACACGGCATCCCCCCGGGTCAGCCATAACCAGATGTGGTCGCGCTGAGACCGTTTGAGCTTGCGTGATTTGACCGGATAAACCTCAGGCCGCCCTTCCTCCCTGGCCACACACAGATCAGACCAGGGGCAAGTCAGGCAGGCAGGTTTGCGCAGCGTGCACAAGGTTGCACCCAGATCCATCAGGCCCTGGGTGTAACTCGGCATATCCCCCCCATGAACCGGCAACACCACCTCGGCAGCCGCAGACAAGCTGCGCTCATGGGCTTTCACGGACAGATCCTGTCCCCACCCCAGCACCCGACTCAAGACACGGCGCACATTGCCATCCATGATCGACACCCGCTCGCTGAAGCAGAATGCAGCAATCGCGGCAGCAGTCGACGGACCGATCCCCGGCAAGGTGGACAAGACATCTGCACGTCCAGGAAACACCCCTCCATGCTCGGTTACGACCACCTGGGCACAACGATGAAGGTTACGCGCCCGGCTGTAATAGCCCAGACCGCTCCACAGCGCGAGCACATCGTCCAGCGGCGCCGCAGCCAGGGCATGCACATCCGGAAAACGCTGCAAGAAACGCTGGAAATAGCCCATGACCGTCGAGACCTGCGTCTGTTGCAGCATGATCTCCGACAACCAGACTCGATAGGGTTCTCGGCCTTGTTGCCAAGGCAGGTGGTGACGCCCTTCCTGCTTTTGCCAGGCAACCAGTCGAGCCGACAACACAGGTTTTCGATCACGCGCCCGCGCGAGCAATGCATCCTCAGGGCCGGCAGACAGCGCGGCCCGATCATCCTGCAAAACGGTCATGCGCCCTGAGAGACCTGATCGTCAGAAGCAGACAGGTCGAGGTTCAGTCGTGCCCCTCCGGCAGACACCTCTGCCATGCGGTCGAGCACCACCTCGGAACGCGCCTGGCCGATCAATTCGTCGATCAAGGTGTCCAGCCTGGTCTGCATCTGCAGCACCCGCTCGTCCTGCGCCTGCACCTCCTGCAAGCGTGTGTCGAGATCGGTCGAAGCCGATTGAATCCGGTCCAGCGACTCGTAACGGCGCTTGAAATTGCGCCGGCGTTCACGCAACTGCCCGTCAACCTGCGCAGAAGCCGTCTTGTTCCAGAGCTCGATGTCGTTACTGACGGTCTCGAACACCACACGCAAGCGAGAAATCAGCATGCGGCGGAATTGCTCTTGAAAAGCTGGCTGAGCCAACCTGAATGCCTGGCTCAGGCCCAGATACTGCACATAGTTGCGCTCGATCAGATTGAGGTCCTCGGCATACTTGCGCACATCGACCGGCATTTCAGCCTGCAGCCCAAACCCGAACTCGGCATTGAGTTTGGCAAACGATGCCACCAGCATCGCGTGGATTTCGTCGTTGCGCTCCTGAGCTTCCTCAATGAGGTGACGCAGGCGCCCGCACAGATCCACAAAAGCGCGCTTGGCGCCCAGCGGCAACCAGGAACCACTCAGAACCTGCTGCAAAGCCTCCACCTCGCGACGCACGCGATCCGAAGAGATGTCTTGCAGGACATTCTTCAACATGCGGGCATGGATGCTGCGCATCGCAGCAAGGCGCGCCGTGCATTGCTCGAACTCGCTGGCTTCCACCTGCACACGCTGAAGCATCAGCTTGACCTTGCCAGAGCTCTTGCCCCGCAAGCCCCTGAGCTCAGCCAACTGATCAGCATACTGACGACGCAACTCGCCAAAACGACGCCCCAGTTGCGACTGGAAATGCTGGGCGCCAGAAATGGCCGCTTCCGCCAGCATCTGACGCCGCTTTGGCAACAACTCATGCGACAGCGCGGCCTCGAACGCCTCAAGCCGACTGGCCTTGAGGCTCTGCTCATCGCCGTTGAGACGGGCCGCCAGCCCCTGACGCGCCGAAATCGGGAACACGTGAGCAGGCTCGATTTCAAGTGTGTGCGCCACACTCTCTTGTTGACGACGGATGGCGTCCTCGATCTGCGCAGGAGTACTCAGGGGATCAACCAACGAGTCAATCTTGTTGAGTGCCACGAATCGAGCCAAAGCCGGCCCGCTGAGGTGGTCACGCCAGATACTCAGATCCGATTTGGTGACCCCCGTATCGGCCCCCAGGATGAACACGGTTGCGTGCGCCTGCGGCAACAGGCCCAAGGTCAGTTCGGGCTCGGTGCCGATCGCATTGAGCCCTGGTGTATCGAGCACGACCAATCCGCGCTTGAGCAAAGGGTGCGGCAAATTGATGCGTGCATGGCGCCACTGGGGCACTTCGACTGTGCCGTCATCTGACAAGGGCGGGTTGTCATCGGGCCGGGCATCATCCCAGAAACCCAAGCCGGCCGCCTCTTCCTTGGAAACCTGCTTGGTGCGCATCACCTCCGCCAAGGCCTGAGCCATGCCTTCGGGATTGCTCAGATCCAGCTCGACCAAGCTCCAGGCGGATGGTTGCAGCCGAAACTCAGCCAAAGAAGTCGCGTCCAGACGGGTTTCAATCGGCAACAAGGCCAACCCGATCGGATCATCGACGTCATAGCCCAGCTCCACCGGGCACATCGTGGTCCGCCCGGCCGACGCCGGCATCATCCGCCGTCCTTTGTCCGAAAAGAAGATGGCATTGATCAGCTCGGACTTCCCGCGGGAAAACTCGGCCACGAATGCCACCATGAGCTTTTCACCAGACAGCCGGTGCCGCATGGCCTCAAACCACTCGGCAGCCGCCTCGTTCAACAAATCTTGCTCACGAGCGAACCTGGCCAAGTTGGCAAGCTTGGCATCGGTCGCGACGCGCCACTGACCCAGGGCGTCCAGATTGCTGGCAAAAGTTGGCATCATGAAAGCGATCCTAGCTCACGTAAGCGGAAATCGTGCCACCAATTACCCGAAGCTGTGACGACCGCTTACCTTTTCTGACAAACCGGGCAAAAAAACGTCGAACGCTGCCCCTGTACGATGCGCTTGATGGTTGTGCCACACGCTCGACAAGGTTCCCCCTCACGCCCATATACCTGTGTGGCGAGCTGAAAATGGCCCTCGCTGCCATAAGCATCTCGAAAGTCGCGCAGGCTGGAGCCACCCAACTGGATGGCCTGCCGCAATACGCTCTGAACTGCGAGGATCAGGCGCTGGCACCGCGGCCGACTCAAGCGCGATGCCGGCGTACGGGGATCAACCCCAGCCATGAACAAAGCCTCGCAAGCATAGATGTTCCCTGCGCCAACCACGATGTCGCCTGCCAGCAGGGCCTGCTTGACGGCAACCGAACGCCCCTTCAACCGGTCATGAAGGTAGGCGCCATCCAGCAGGGGGTCGAATGGTTCCAAACCCAACCCTTCCAGCAACTTGCCCGGCAGCCCGGCCGTCATCGATGGGCCCCACACCACCGCGCCAAAGCGCCGAGGATCCCGCAGCCGCAGCAACCCATGCGTCGTATCCAGATCAAAATGATCGTGCGGGCCGGCCGCGCCTGGCGCATCACGGAACGTCAAAGACCCTGACATCCCGAGGTGGATCAACAGGCCCTCGCACTCGGCTGGTGGTGGCGCAGAAACCTGCCCCGGCATGATCATCGGCAGCCAGAGGTACTTTCCTCTGCGCAGCACCTCACCCACGCTGGCGCCCTCAAAACGCCCGGGGTCACAACCCAGAGGCCAGCGCAACGGTTTGCCCATGCGCAAATGCAACACCCTTGCACCCTGGATGCGGGCCGCAAAGCTCTGACGTGTGACTTCAACCTCGGGCAATTCAGGCATGGGCACATTATGGCGTCCGGACATCAATAGAATGGGCGCATACATGGAGTGCTCATGCCCGACCAGATCGCCGCTCAGACTGCCCGTTCTTCCAGCCCAACCGGCCCTAGGGCCTCAAAACGATTCTTGCTGAGCGCCCTGGCATCTGCCGGGCTGGCCCTGGGCCTGGGTCTGGGGACCCCGGCATTTGGACAAACCAGCGCGGCGCCCGCCGAGGACAAGGAAGCCGTCCAGAACTCCAGAATGGACAGCACCCTTTTCTACCAGTTGCTGGTTGGGGAAGTTCAAGCCCGCAGCGGCGATTTCGGCTCGGCTTACCAGATCTACCTGGAACTGGCCCGCCGGCACAAAAACCCTGAACTGTTCAAGCGCGCCATTGAAATTGCACTCCAGGCGCGGGCGGGAGAAGAAGCCCTGACAGCTGCCAAAGCCTGGCGGCAGGCACTGCCCCAGTCCAGAGAGGCTGCTGAATATGTGAGCCAGATCGCCATTGCGCTGGGCCGCACGACAGACCTTGCCGAGCCACTCAAGAGCCTGATCCAGCAAAGCCCCGCACCACAGCAACCAAGACTGATTGCCTCGCTGCCACGATCACTGAGCCGACTCACGGACCGCAAAGCAGCGGCCCGTATTGTTGACGAGGTCACCGACGCATGGCGAAACAAGACGCCCGAACTCGCTGAGGCATGGATCGCCAGTGGTGAGGGCTGGTTGGGCGCCGGCGACAAGGACAAAGCCATGGCTGCCCTTCAGCGCGCACTCAAGGCCAATCCTGCCTACATTGGCAACGGTCTGCTGGCCATCAACCTGATGGATGCCAAGCCGGATGCAGAAGACATTGCACGAGCCCAACTGGCTCGCCCCGCCCCCCCATCTGCACTGCGCCTGACGTACGCGCGCAAGCTGGCCGCAAGTCAGCGCATGGCCGAGGCCGCCGAGCAGCTTGATCAACTGGTGAAGGCCTCTCCAGACGACCCGGCTGCCTGGCTGACCCTGGGCGCCGTACGCATGGAGCTCAAACAGTATGACAAGGCTGAAGGGGCACTGACCCGCTTCCTCGACTTGCGTCATGCCGCCACGGCATCGCCAAGTGATGACGAAACAGAAGACGCCCCGCACCAGGCAGATGCCACGGTTGATCAAGCCTACCTGCTGCTGGCTCAGCTGGAAGAACAGCGCGCCCAATTCCAGAAGGCGCTCGACTGGCTGGACAAGGTAAACGACCAGAGCGACAGCCTGCTGCTGCAAACCCAGAAGGCTCGTCTGCTGGCCAAAATGGGCAAACTGGACGAGGCCCGCAAGGTCATCCAATCTTTGCCTGAAGATGAACCGCGCGACGCTGCAGTGAAATTCCAGGCCGAGGCGCAACTGCTGCGCGATGCCAACCGCGTCGGCGAAGCCTACAAGGTCATGGAGCAGGCCACCACCCGCTTCCCGGATGACCCGGACCTGCTGTACGAGCAGGCCATGCTGGGCGAACGGCTCCACCGCTTCGACGACATGGAGAAGCTGCTGCGCAAGGCCATGACGCTGGCCCCAGATAACCCGCACAACTACAACGCCCTGGGTTACAGCCTGGCGGACCGCAACATCCGCCTGGACGAGGCCCGAGAACTCATCACCAAAGCACTCAGCATCAAGCCCGGCGACCCCTTCATCACCGACAGCATGGGATGGCTGGAATTCCGCAGCGGCCACCTTGATGAAGCACTGAAACTCTTGAGGGCAGCCTATGCAGCGCGCCCGGACCCCGAAATTGCCGCCCACCTGGGCGAGGTACTGTGGAGTCAGGGCCAACAAGATGAAGCGCGCACAGTATGGCGACAGGCTCGCGAGCGGGATTCAGCCAACGAGGCCCTGAAGGACACGCTCAAGCGGCTGCGCGTGCGCCTGTGATGCGCGCTCGATTCGCCGCTGCCCTGATAGCCGTGGGGGCAGCACTGCTATCCACTGCATGCACCCCCTTGCGGCCACTCGTGACACCAGCCATAGTCGCCACGGACCCGCACGAAACCATCGCCACCTACCAAGGCCAGTTGAGCATCAAGCTCCAGGCATTCCAGACCCAACCGGCCAAGGGCGTCAGCATGGGGTTCTTCTTTCAAGGATCGGCACGTCGTGGGCAACTTGATCTGATGACGCCGCTGGGCAGCCAGGTTGCACGCATCCACTGGGCACCCGGCCTCGCCATCCTGTCCAGCATCGACAAAGACGACCAGCAGTTCAGCGACATCGACGATCTGAGCACCCAGGCACTTGGTGAAGCCATTCCCCTGCCTGCCCTGATGGACTGGCTGCAAGGACATCCCAGCGACGCCCTGCCCGCCCCGACCAATGCAACCCCCACGGGCTTCGAACAAGGCGGCTGGCACATTGGCACCAGCGAGATCACCGAAGGCAAGCTGCTCGCCGAACGCCCCCAATCAGACACCCTTCGCGGCGTGACCATCCGCATTCGGCTTGACCGCTGAACCATCACCACCATGGCATCGCTTCATGACTTGCTGGCACCGGCCAAGCTGAATCTGTTTTTGCACGTTGTCGGACGTCGAGCCGACGGCTACCACCTGCTGCAGTCCGTGTTCGTGCTGATCGACTGGTCGGACACCCTGCACATCGACACGAGGGGCGATGGCCACATCCAACGCCACGACCTGGGTACCCTCCTGCCCGAAAACGACCTGTGCCTGAAAGCCGCCCACCTGCTTCAACAAGCCACCGGATGCCAACTGGGCGCCGACATCCACATTGACAAACATGTGCCCTGGGGCGCCGGCATGGGTGGAGGCAGCTCGGACGCAGCCACCGTGCTGCTGGCACTCAACCGCTTGTGGTCGTTGCATCTGAGCGTCGACCAACTGGCCACGCTGGCATTGCAACTGGGTGCCGATGTCCCCTTCTTCATCAGAGGACACAATGCCTGGGTTGAAGGTGTGGGCGACGTCATCCAGCCCATCTCGCTTCCTGACGACGTGCTGTCGAGCCAGATCGCAGTTCTCAAGCCACCTGTTGCAGTTCCCACACAAGCCATATTCGGCAGCCCGAATTTGAAAAGGGACTCAAAACCTGCTATAGTTGCAGACTTTCTTGCAGCGCCCAAGTGTTTCGGCCGCAATGACTTGCAAGGTCCTGCCCAGCAGTACAGCAGTCAAGTCAGCCAAGCACTTGAGATCATGCAGAACCGTTTCGGCAACAGCCGCATGACAGGTTCCGGCAGTGCTGTGTTTTCCTGGGTTGACCAGGCCAACGCACTACCAAAAACCTTCAGCGCAGTCGATCTGGAACTGAGTGATCCCACATGGGCCGGCCGCGCTTGTCGCGTCCTGGATCGTCATCCACTGCTTGATGCGTTGAGCTGAAGCACAAACGCAACAAGCAGCAAAAAACGAACAGGCACTTGCAGCAAACGCAAAAAGCTGGCTATAATGTGAGGCTTCTCGCATGAGAGACGATTACGCGGTCATCGCATGGCAACATGCGGTGTCCTGTGTAGGGGAGTCGCCAAGTTGGTTAAGGCATCGGATTTTGATTCCGACATACGAGGGTTCGAATCCTTCCTCCCCTGCCAAAAAATTTCATTCGCCGAACGCACACTGCCCGCCACCTCTGCCTGCTGCCACTGACACTGGAAGCGCCGATCAAGGGCAAGGCGATTGGGCAAGATGCAAAACTGCCATCTCCGCCCATGCTATCCGATACCGTACTGTTCACTGGCAATTCCAACCCAGCTCTGGCTCAGGAAATCGCATCGCACCTGGGCATCGAACTGGGCAAAGCCGCTGTTGGCCGCTTCTCTGACGGTGAAACCACTGTCGAGATCCAGCAAAACGTGCGGGGTCGCGAAGTCTTTGTGATCCAGTCGACCTGCGCACCGACCAACGACAACCTGATGGAACTGCTCATCATGGTTGACGCGCTCAAGCGTGCCTCGGCCCAGCGCATCACGGCCGTGATTCCCTACTTCGGCTATGCCCGTCAGGATCGCCGCCCGCGTTCCACCCGTGTGCCCATCTCGGCTCGCGTGGTCGCCAACATGCTGGAAGCTGTCGGTGTCAGCCGCGTCCTGACCATGGACCTGCACGCCGACCAGATCCAAGGCTTCTTCAACATCCCGGTCGACAACATCTACGCATCGCCGGTGCTGCTGTCCGACCTGCAAGCCAAGAAGTACTCGAACCTGGTGGTGGTGTCGCCCGACGTCGGTGGCGTGGTGCGCGCACGCGCGCTGGCCAAGCAACTGGGTTGCGATCTGGCCATCATCGACAAGCGTCGCCCGAAGGCCAACGTGTCCGAAGTGATGCACATCATTGGCGAAATCGAAGGCCGCAACTGCGTGATCATGGATGACATGATCGACACCGCCGGCACCCTGGTGAAGGCTGCCGAAGTGCTGAAGGACCGCAACGCCAAGAGTGTGTTTGCCTACTGTACGCACCCAGTTTTCTCCGGCCCGGCCATCGAGCGCATCAAAACTTCTCAACTTGACGAAGTGGTGATCTCCAACACGATCCCGCTGAACGATCAAGCCAAGGAATGCAAGAAGATCCGCCAACTGTCGGTGGCCTTCCTGTTTGCCGAGACCATCCGCCGCATCTCCGATGGCGACTCGGTCACTTCACTTTTCTCGGAACAGAACAACAACTTCTGATCCGATTTCCCTGACCCGGTCGTCACTGACCAGGTCGTTCACTCAGCGCCTGGTCGCGGGCGCTTTACCAACTTGGAGTCATCCATGAAATTCACCGCTTTCGAGCGCAATCTGCAGGGGACCGGAGCGAGCCGCCGCCTGCGCAATGCTGGCAAGACCCCTGGCATCGTGTACGGTGCCGGCAAGGACCCCAAAAACGTCGAACTGGACCACAACGCGCTGTACCACGCCATGCGCAAGGAAGCCTTCCACTCGTCCGTCCTCGAGATGGAACTGAATGGTCAGGTCGAAAAGGTCCTGCTGCGCGACTACCAGGTTCACCCCTTCAAGCGCATCGTGCTGCACGTCGACTTCCAACGCGTCGACTCCACCACCCGCATCCACAAGAAGGTGCCTCTGCACTTCGTGAACGAAGCCGAGTCGCCCGCAGTGAAGGTCGACAAGTGCCTCATCAACCACGTGACCACCGTGCTGGAAATCGAGTGCCTGGCTGAACAGCTGCCCGAATTCATCACCGTGGACCTGAGCCAGGCCGTCAAGGGCCAGACCTTCCACGTGGAAGACCTGAAGCTGGCTTCGCACATCAAGGTGCTGACCCACGGCCGCAAGAGCCCGACCATCGCTACCGTGGTCGAGCCGGTGGAAGAAATAATTGCCGCTCCCGTGGCAGCCGCCGAACCCGCCAAGGGCAAGGGCAAGAAGAAGTAATTCTTGCTGACGGCGCCATGATCACCATGGCATCGAGTCAAGCCCCGCTTTGGCGGGGCTTTTCTTTTGGCACCACCGATCTGCATAATCGGACCCAACATGATTCGCCTGTTTGTCGGCCTGGGTAACCCCGGCCCGGAATACGAAGACACACGGCACAACGCCGGCTTCTGGTACATCGACGAGCTCGCCCGCCGATTGGGTGTGCACCTGCAACCTGACCGCGCCTATCATGGCCTGGTCGCACGGGCCAATACACCGCAAGGGCCGGTGTGGCTGCTGCAGCCACAAACATTCATGAACCTGTCAGGCAAATCCATTGCAGCCCTGGCGCGGTTCTTCAAAATTGCGCCCGAGGAAATCCTGGTCGCCCACGACGAACTGGACTTGCTGCCCGGCCAGGTCAAGCTCAAGAAGGGTGGCGGCCACGCTGGTCACAACGGCTTGCGTGACACGCACGCGCAATTGGGCAGCCCGGACTACTGGCGACTGCGCCTCGGCATTGGTCACCCCGGCGTCAAGCACGAGGTTGCCGCCTATGTTCTGCGCAAACCGCCTCAAGCTGAACGGGAAGCCATCTTCAAGTGCATCGCCCAGTCACTCGATGCGACCGAGGCCATGCTCGCTGGCGACATGAGCAAAGCCACCACCGTCATCCACGCACAACCCCAACGCCCCAAGCCGGCCAAGCCATCCCCCCCCAAGGCAGACCCGGCATCCACCTGACCCTCATCCCATGCCACACACCGCACTTCGCCTTGCAGCCAGCAGTCTGACCGCCATCATCTTCATGACATGGGTGCCGCTCAGTCATGCAGCGGTGTTCAGATGCGAAGTGCCCGGCAGCAGCGGCACCCCTGTCGTGCAATACCAGGCATCCCCCTGCGATGGTGGTCATGCTGTCGAGGCAACAGACACACGCAGCGCCCACCAACTGGCGCAGGCACAAAGCACGGCGAAGTCCGACGCCAAGCTGGCGCGCAAACTTGAAAAAAGCCGGGAAGCTCAGGAAAAGAAAGCGGCCGGACAAACAGCTGTCGGCATCGATACCGTGCCCAAGCCTTTACAAGCCACCGTGTCGCCGGCGGGCAAAGCCGACAGACCACGCAAGGAAAAGCACTTTACAGCCGTCACGCCGAAGAAACACGACAACGACGCCCAGTAAGGGACTCAGCCGCGCGGGCGTGTGTCAGGCTGCCCGGTTTCGGGTCTGAGCCTGCTCCTGCAGGTGCAAGTATTTCTGCATCAATTGCTCCGGTGTCTCCGTGTGATCCGGGTCCACCGGAATGCACTCCACCGGGCAAACCTGCACGCACTGCGGCTCGTCAAAATGCCCCACACACTGGGTGCAACGGGCCGGGTCGATCACGTAGATGGTCTCGCCCATCGAAATGGCCTGGTTAGGGCACTCGGGCTCGCACACATCACAGTTGATGCACTCTTCGGTGATTTTCAGAGACATGCCCGCACTCACTTTCCCTGCGACACACGGGCACGCAAGCGTGCGAGCACCGTGGGTGCCACAAACTTCGAAACATCCCCGCCAAGCATGGCAATTTCTCTGACAAAAGTGCCGGAAACAAACTGATATTGATCGGACGGCGTCAGAAAGACCGTCTCGACATCCGGCATGAGCTGGCGATTCATGCCCGCCATCTGGAATTCATATTCAAAATCGCTCACCGCACGCAAGCCTCGAACGACTACCTTGCCGCCGTTCGACACCACGAAATCGCGCAACAGACCTTCGAAGGACACCACCTCGATGTTGCCGTGGGGGGCAGCCAACTCCTTGGCCATGTCAAGACGCTCTTCCAGACTGAACATGGTGCGTTTGTGATGCCCTGCAGCCACGGCCAGGATCAACTTGTCAAACAAGCGCGCTGCGCGCGCCATGAGATCGGCATGACCCAGGGTCATGGGGTCAAACGTGCCGGGGTAGACGGCTGTCAAAGGGGCAGAAGATGGCATCGAAGTCAACCAGATGAATGCGAGTGGCGCGACAGCGCAGATCGGTCACGGGCGAGAGTTTAGACGTCCTGCCCGACCCTGGATATGCCCGAGGCATCACCCACACGCTGAAACAGGTGATAGTGCACCGCCCCGGCCTTGCCTGAACGGTGCAGTCGCAGCCCCTGGACTTGTGGTGTACCCACCGCATCCGTGTATCCGTGAGGTGCCTCCAGGTAGACCCAACCGCCCTCGGGAACGCATGCGGCCGCCGCCAACAGGGCTGACTCAAACAGGTCATCATCGAATGGTGGGTCAAGAAATACCAGGTCAAACGCCCCTGCCCCGGCATGCTGGCGCATCCAGCTGATCGCGTCAGCCTGCTGGATCTGCACCTGATCCGCCTGCAGGCGCGCCTTGATTGCCTGCAAGGCCCTCACCAGTTGGGGCTCCCGCTCGATGAGGCGCACTGACTCGGCCCCTCGGGAGGCAGCTTCCAACCCCAGGGCACCACTCCCGGCAAAGGCGTCCAGAACGCGCCAGCCCCCCATGTCCTGGCCCAGCCAGTTGAACAAGGTCTCGCGCACCCGCGAGGGCGTCGGGCGCAAACCGGCCACCACAGGCACAGGCAGCGGTGTGCGCTTCCACCGACCTCCAATCAGGCGCACCTCCTGAGCAGAATGGGTGGCTGCCTTTTGGGCAGCCTTCAGGGCCGGAGCAGGTTGTCGAGGTGGGCGCGCAGCAGATTTCATCGAAAACAGCCCCTCAATGATGGGCTAAATGGATCTTGAACAATGCCCGATTGTAGAAAGCCCCACCTACAATTCGTGCATGTTCAGTTTCATCAAGAAAAAGCTGGGGTTCGGCAGCGCCGACCACTCGACCGAGCCGCAAGAGGCCGCGCCGGTTGCGCCTGCACTGCAGGAGCCCGCGCCAGCGGCTCCCAATGTGCCGCCCGCGCTCACGCCTTCAGCCACGTCGTCGGAACCCTCCATCGACAAGCCGGCTGTGGAGCGGCGCAACTGGCTGGACCGCTTGCGCCATGGCCTACGCAAGACCGGCTCCAGCATTGCGCAGGTGTTCACCGGCACGCAGATCGATGACGCCCTTTACGAAGAACTGGAAGCGGCACTGCTGATGGCCGATGCCGGTGTCGCAGCCACGAGCTTCCTGCTGGAGGATCTGAAGCAACGCGTCAAGGACAGCAAAGCCACCGACCCTGCTCAGGTGAAAAATCTGCTGGCAGACGGCATCACCGAATTGCTGGCCCCGCTTGAAAAGGCGTTGGTCGTTGGCGAACACACACCCACGGTCATCATGGTCGCGGGCGTCAATGGTGCCGGCAAGACCACATCGATCGGCAAGCTCACCCGCCACCTCAGCGGCGCACACCAGAAGGTACTGCTGGCCGCAGCGGACACCTTCCGTGCCGCTGCACGTGAACAGTTGCTGGTCTGGGCTGACCGCAACCACGTCGACATCGTGAGCCAGGAAGGTGGTGACCCCGCTGCCGTCACCTTCGACGCCGTTCAGGCAGGCAAGGCACGAGGCTGCGATGTGGTGATAGCCGATACCGCAGGTCGTCTCGCGACCCAACTGCACCTGATGGACGAACTCCGCAAGGTCAAGCGCGTGATCGGCAAGGCCATGGACGGTGCGCCGCATGAGGTGCTGCTGGTCGTCGATGGCAACACGGGGCAGAACGCGCTGGCCCAGGTCAAGGCCTTTGACGAAGCCATTGGACTGACTGGTCTGATCGTCACCAAGCTCGACGGCACCGCCAAGGGTGGCGTGCTGGCCGCCATCGCGCTGTGGTCAAAAGAGCACCAGCGCGGCGTACCCGTCTATTTCATTGGCGTGGGCGAAAAGCTGGAAGACCTGCAGACCTTCAACGCCAAGGAATTTGCACAGGCCCTGCTGGCCTGATCAGCGATGGGTTGCCGTGTCCAGTGGCACGGGACCCGAATCCAACTCATCAAACCAGGTTGATGAGGGCGGATCGCGCCGATCACCGCTGCGACCACGGGGCTCATCGTCTTCGTCGTCGAAATCATCATCGACGTCGAAGTCCACGCCCTTGCCTGGCCCATTGAGGCCTTGAAGCGAATTACCAGCCTGCAAGGCCGCCACGATGGCTGCCGCCTCTGCACTCAAGCGGGTTCGGGCACCAGAGCTCGCTGTTTTCTTGTTCTGGAAGGCAAAGGCCGACCCCAGAACGGACTCACGTGCGACCGTGGCACCAGGGATGGCCCCCTCCAGCCAGACATGCACCGGGATGCCTGCCGAGTTGAGCACCTTGTCCATGCGACTGTGGCGCTTTTGGGTGCGCTCCTTTTCCTGGCTCACAGGCTGACGCACCTCGATGACCGCCACAACCTGAGAGGTGGCGTCACACACCACCAGATCGGCACACAGCGCGCCAACACGGCCCAGCCACTCGGTATATGAATTACGGGTAGGCACCTTGAGGAACCGTGACAGGGGAACCTGCGCCAGAATCATGTGGTCAGGCAACGCCTTGCGCAGGGTGTGATAGGCCTCGCGCTCGGAGCGGGTCAATATACGTGTCGCGGAAGGCGTCCAGCCCACAACGGTATCCACCGCCTCACCGCCACGCCGACTGCGCCCCTGCTCCTTGCGAGCCGCCTGTCGCTTCATGCGGATGGCAACCACGGCTGCGCCGACCAAGGCCGCCCCGACACCTGTCAAGGCCACTGGCAACAATGCATTGAGTTCCATAATCAAATCCGCCTTTGAAGCTAGAAAACATCCTTCTGTGGGATATTTTGATCAACATCGGCTGGAAATTGCGCCAGATCAACCCATGCCTTGCAAACTGATACAACGCTCACAAGGACCGACGCCCTGCCCGGCAATATAGTGTGACGGATTTGGCGATTTTGCAAATGCCGCAGAATTAAATGAAGTGCGTCAACGCCCCATACCCGGGAAGCCGCCTTTCATGCCGCCCATGCGTTTCATCATCTTGAAGAGGCCTCCCCCCTTCATTTTCTTCATCATGGTCTGCATTTGCTCGAACTGATTGAGCAAGCGGTTGACATCCTGAATTTGCACGCCCGCACCGGTCGCAATGCGCCGCTTGCGGCTGGCCTTGGTCTTGCCGTCCATCAGCAAGGCCGGCTGGCGACGCTCCTTGGCCGACATGGCATTGATGATGCCCTCCATGCGGCGCATGTCCCGCTCGGCCTTGTCCATATCGGCCTGGCCGGCTTTGGAGGCAATCTCGGTCGGCAACTTGTCGATCAGGCTGGACAAGCCGCCCATTTTCTTCATCTGGCTGATCTGCGCCAGGAAGTCGTTGAAGTCAAAATCGACCCCGGACTTGACCTTCTCGGCCAGCTTCTGGGCCGCCGCCATGTCGACGCCCTTGGTGACCTCTTCCACCAGGGCCACGATATCGCCCATGCCGAGCACACGTCCGGCATGCCGGTCGGCGTCAAAGACCTCCAGACCGTCAATCTTTTCGGAAACACCGGCGAACTTGATCGGCACCCCGGTGATCTGACGCACGGACAAGGCCGCACCACCACGTGAATCGCCATCCAGCTTGGTCAGCACGATGCCGGTGAGCGGCAAGGCGTCCTTGAAGGCCTTGGCCGTGTTGATGGCGTCCTGCCCCTGCATGGCATCGACCACGAACAGGGTTTCGACCGGGTCGAGTAGCGCATGCAGCTCCTTGATTTCCGCCATCAAGGCTTCATCAATAGCCAGACGACCCGCCGTATCGAACAGCAGCACATCGATGTAGTGCTTGCGCGCATAGTCGATGGCGGCCAGCGCGATGTCACGCGGCTTTTGATCAGGGGTGGAAGGGAACCACTCTGCACCGGCCTGGGCTGTGACGGTTTTCAGCTGCTCGATGGCCGCAGGGCGGTAGACGTCTGCCGAGACAGTCAACACCTTCTTCTTGCGTTTTTCGATCAGATGCTTGGCCAGCTTGGCGGTCGTGGTCGTTTTACCTGCGCCCTGCAAACCGGCCATCAGGATGATGGCGGGAGGCTGCACCGACAGATTGATGTCGGCCACCCCCTCACCCATGGTCGCTGCCAGTTCCTTCTGAACAATGCTGACCAGCACCTGCCCGGGTGTCAGCGAGGCAATCACTTCCTGCCCCAGTGCCTTCTCCTTGACGCGCGCGATGAAGTCGCGCACGACTGGCAAGGCAACGTCGGCTTCCAGCAAGGCCATGCGCACTTCGCGCAGCATGTCCTGGACGTTGGATTCGGTGATGCGCGACTGACCGCGCATGGTCTTGACCAGCTGGCTCAGACGTTCAGTAAGGTTGGATGCCATGAAAGTGAAATTGCGTGTTGATTCGGTAGCGTACCGAAGGTTGCCCCGCGAAAGTAGGCGCGGCGACCTTAAACTGTTCGGATGATTTTATCGTCCGTCTCTTTGACTGTCGTGCCCAGCGCGCTGGCTGTGCTGGCCTACGGCCTGTCCAGCTCACTTCCATCAGGCCGTGACCCTGAGCAACGCGCACCTGAAGACCGTGCTGTGTGGGCTGCGCTGGCGGCTGGCTGGCTGGCGCATGCCATCTCGATTGCCTTCGACACATTGCAGTGGCAGGGCTCCGGCATGGTAGCCCGTTTTGGCTTTGCGCCAGCATTGTCGGTAACGACCTGGCTGGTGCTGGCAGTCTACGCAGCAGAAAGCCACCGCCTCGGTTTGCCGACCATGCGCAAGTGGCTGGCTGTCGCAGCAGCACTGGCCGTGGCGCTGGCCTGGATCTTCCCTGGCCAGGCCCACACAGGCAGCAGCCTTTCATCATGGGCCCCGGTGCACTGGATAACGGGTTTTGCAGCCTATGGGCTGGTAGGCGCGGCGCTGATGCACGCGGCCGTCCTGCGCCACGCAGAAAAACAACTGCGGGCCAAACCGGCAGCCGGGAAGGCGGGGCCCAAAGCAGCCCCGAAGGTCTTGGGCATGCCGCTGCTCAGACTAGAGTCGCTCACCTTCCGCTTCGTCGGCGCCGGCTTCATCATGTTGACGCTGACGCTGCTACTCGGGTTTTGGTTCACAACGCCCTGGCACTGGACCCACAAATCGGTTTTTTCAGTGATGTCCTGGCTGGTCTTTGCCGTGTTGCTGGCAGGCCGTTGGCGCTTCGGCTGGCGTGGTCGCCAGGCCGTGCGGTGGCTGTATGCCGGTTCGCTGCTGCTGTTGTTGGCCTATGTCGGCTCCAGGTTTGTGCTGGAAGTGATCCTTCACAGAAGCACTGAGGTTTGAACCGAGCGCACCTGCACCATGTTCAAGTACATCATCCTGGCTCTGGTGATCTTGTGGCTGCTGAAAGCCCGTCCGTGGGCGCCGCGGTCGCCCCAAGATGCCCAACAAGCCAAGCCGGCGGCCGACAAGCATCCATCGCCACAGAGCATGGTGGTGTGTGCCCACTGCGGCGTACACATTCCGCAAAATGAAGCGCAGCTTGATGCAACGCGGCAGCCTGCCTTGTTCTATTGCTCCGAGGCACACCAGCTGGCTGGCCCTGCCCGCCCGTGAAGCCCTGGAGCCACGCGACCATGCCTGCGCCCCATCTGGACAAAGACACGTCCTGGTTTGGCCCACTGGACGGCCCGACCACCCTGGCAGCCGATATGCTGGCTGGAGAAGGCACCCAACCTGCACCACTGGATGAAGCCTCCGGCTCATCGGGACGGTTCCCGCCCGCCAACCGAGCGGCCGACAAGCGCAATCGGGCCCCCACCTTCTTTCGCATCTACCGGGCCTTCCTGACCGCACGCACAGGTCTGGCGTTCATCCTGGTCTGTCTGCTCGGCGCTGCCTGGGTAGTGAAATCCCGTCCGTCCATCGGCCTGATGGCCATCACAGCGGTCTACTTTGTCAGCACACTGCTGTGGTCGCTGTGGCCCAGTCAACGCCACCCGAGGCAGGGCAACCAGCGCAACCTCAGCAAACGGCAAGCCCTGGCGACGATCGGGGTCGATCTGGCTGCCTTTGCTGGCCTGCATTTCCTTTCAGACAACGCCTTCAATTCACAGGCTTTGCTGGCATTGCCGGTGTTGATGGCGGCCATTCTGATGCCGCGCATCATGGCACTGGCCACAGCCGCCGTGGCCACATTGAACCTGCTCGCCGTGGCGGCCCTGCAAGCAGATGCCCCCGGTGAAATGACCACGCTGCTGACGCAAGCAGGCTTGACCGGCTTCGGGCTGTTTGCCGTGGCCGTCGTCGCCAGCGAGCTGGCCAGCAGATTGGCACGTGAAGAGCGCAGTGCCCGCGGCAGCATGGAGCTGGCTCGACAGCAAGCGCAACTCAACAAGCTGGTGATCGAGGAGATGGCCGAAGGGGTGATGGTGGTAGACCGGCTGGGACGGGTCCGCACCGCCAACCCCGCTGCGCGGCGCCTGCTGACGCCACATGGGCAGACCCCGCCACCGCCTTTCCAGCTGCGCGGCATACCCGCCTGGTTCAACCTCGTTCAGGCAGTTGAACAGGCCTTTGAACACCCCACCCAGTCCGACCAAAGGCAAGAAATCACCTTGCGGTTTGATGACCAGTCCCAGCGTGCACTCAACCTGCGGGTGCGCTTCACACGTGGCCGCAAAACGCAGGTTCTAGAGGACGTTTGCCTGATCTTCCTGGAAGACGCCAGACAGGTTCAGGCACGCCAGAGACAAGACAAACTGGCCGCGATGGGGCGCATGTCGGCAGGCATCGCACACGAAATCCGCAACCCCTTGGCGGCCATCGCCCAAGCCAATGCGCTCATGGGAGAGGATGCCACCACCCCCACCCAGCGCCGGCTGTCGCAAATGGTCGGCGACAACGTCAACCGCCTCAAGCGCATCATCGACGACATCCTGGCAGTCGCCCCTGGCGCCCGGCCGCCGGCACCCATCATTGACCTGATCGACCAACTGGCGCTCATCGTTCAAGATTGGCGTCAGACGCACAGCTTGCCCGATGGCCCGGACAGCCGACTGCGGGTTGACATCGCAGGACTGCCCCGCCCAACGGCCAAGGCGCGATTCGAGCCTGATCACCTGAGGCGCATCCTGATCAACCTGCTGGACAACGCCAACCGCCATTGCGCCGGCCAGACCGGCAGCGTCGAACTGAGACTGCGGCACCAACCACATGCGGGCACAGCCGGCATGATCGTGCTGTCGGTTCTCAATGATGGCGACATGATTCCTCCAGATACAGAACGGGCGCTGTTTGAGCCCTTCTTCTCCACGCGGAGTCGTGGCACCGGGCTCGGCCTGTATATTTGCCGGGAGTTGTGCGAGCGGCATGGTGCCAGCATTGATTACAGGCAGCACCCGGGCCCGGATCGCCACCACAACGAGTTTTTCATGGTGATCCCTGCTGTCACCGAGACCGTCAACACCTGATTGAATGACTCAGCCCAACAGACACCAGTTGCTGGTCGTGGATGACGAGCCCGACCTGCGAACACTCTACGAACTGACCTTGCTGCGCGAGGGCTATGACGTGGAGACGGCCGAATCGGTCGGCGACGCCTGGTCCAAGTTGCAGGACCGCCGATTTGACGTGGTCATCACCGACATGCGCCTGCCTGATGGCACAGGCCTGGAACTGCTCAAGCGGCTCGAAGCAGAGCACCGGGCAGAGCAGGCCATCGTGATCACGGCATACGGGTCGGCAGAGAACGCGGTCGAAGCACTCAAGGCAGGCGCATACGACTACCTGACCAAACCTGTGGATCTGCGGCAATTCCGCTCGGCGGTCTCGTCTGCGGCGAGCCAGGCCAGGCCCGTTCAACTGGCCTCGGAGCTGCCACAACCCAAAGCCCCCACCAAGGCGACAAGACAGGACCGTACGGCATCGACTTCCGCACTGGCGCGCATGGCAGGCCAGGCGCCCGCCATGCAGCACGTTCGCTCGCTCATCGACAAAGTAGCCCGCAGCATGGCGCCGGTTCTGGTTTCGGGCGAGTCCGGCACAGGCAAGGAGTTGGTGGCCCGATCCATTCATGAAGCCAGCAGTCGCGCATCTGGCGCCTTCATCGCCGTCAACTGTGGGGCGATTCCGGAGCACCTCCTTGAAGCGGAATTCTTCGGGTATCGCAAAGGTGCGTTCACAGGCGCCACGGAAGACCGCGAGGGTTTCTTTCAGGCGGCCCACGGCGGCACTCTGTTTCTCGATGAAATCGGTGATCTGCCACTGTCCATGCAATCGAAGCTCTTGCGCGTGATTCAGGAGCGTGCGGTTCGACCTATCGGCGCGATCAACGAGGCAGCGGTGGATGTTCGCATCCTCAGTGCCACCCACAAAAACCTCAGTTCGGAGGTGGCGGCAGGTCGGTTCCGTCAAGATCTGTTCTATCGACTCAATGTGATTCGGATCGAGCTGCCTGCGCTGAGAGATCGCAGAGAAGATCTGCCAGATCTGGTCCAGCGCATTCTGACCCGCATTGCTTCAGAGTCGCATCTGCACACGGTTCCTCAAGTGAGTCCGGCCGCACTGACGAGACTCCTGAGCCACGACTTCCCTGGCAACGTGCGGGAGCTCGAGAACATCCTGCACCGCGCAGTGACCCTCAGCGGCCACGAGACCATCGAGGCAGAAGATCTGTCTCTGGATGGCTGCCCGAAAGCGGTCGGCACGGCGCGCGTGTCCGCCACTCCCGCCATTGAACCGGTGGTCGAGGCGCCTGCGATGCCCGCTCAGGCTAGCCCGCAAGACAGCACCACCTTACCCTGCGACCTCGTGGCCCACCTGGATCAGGTCGAGCGCGAAATACTCGTGCAGGCACTTGAAAAGCACAAGCTCAATCGGACCGCGGCAGGGGCCAGCCTCAACCTGTCCTTGCGCCAGATGCGCTACCGCATGGCACGACTGGGCATCCACATCACCGACCAGGGCCTCTTCCTTGGTGAGCGGTTCGACCCCGATGCGGACGCAGAATGACCCCCTCTGCGCTGAATGAACCTTGGACTGGTGGCTGGTGCCCCTGGGCCAGGCGGGTGGACTCCCCCAACTTCGGCCCCAGGCCGCCGCACTCGGCCGTGACCCTGGTTGTGGTGCACTCGATCAGCCTGCCGCCCGGCATTTATGGCGGAGATGAAATCGAGCGACTCTTCACCAACCGGCTTGATTGGGATGCCCACCCCTACTTCCAGCAGATTCGGGGCGCCGAGGTTTCTGCTCATTTTGTCATCCGGCGCGACGGCGAACTGATTCAGTTCGTGTCAGCCCATGACCGTGCCTGGCATGCAGGACGTTCGTCATGGCAGGGACGCGACAACTGCAACGATTACAGCATTGGCATCGAGTTGGAAGGGCTGGAGCATCAGCCCTTTGAGCCCGCACAATACGAAACGCTGTCTCGGCTGATTCATGCGGCTCGCCAGCACTACCCGATCCAGCAGGTGGCCGGCCACGAGCATGTGGCCCCTGGCCGCAAGCAGGACCCAGGGTGCGCCTTTGAGTGGGCGCGTTTGCAACAGCTGCTTGGCTGGCCTGCAGACTGTTTCCCACCTCGCTGACAGCCCGCCTTAGAGGCCTCGACCTGCCCGTACCCGCACGCCGAACCCGGCACTTTCCCTGATTTTTTCCAGAGCTTGACGCACCCGCTGGATTTCGCGTTATAGTGGCACCCGAACGCTACAGGTAGTGCTTAAAACACAAGCAGACACCAGATATAGCGTCCTCAGTTAACAGTGCACAGCACCAGACAAAGGCCTTGTCCGCTCTTGCGGCGAGGCCTTGATCCTGAAGGGACCCACATGCAAACGACCTCGTCCAGCGCCACGCCTTCCCCCGCCAACGTCCAGTCCGCCACCAGCGGCGACGCCACCCCAGCTTCCCGACAGTCGGCCTATGCCGGCTACCAGATCATCCGACGCAACGGCGCTGTCGTTTCCTTTGAACCCAGCAAGATCGCCGTGGCCCTCATGAAGGCCTTTCTGGCGGTTCACGGCACCCAAGGCGCGGCATCTGCCAGCGTGCGCGAAACGGTCGACACCCTGACTGAAACCGTCGTGCGTGCCCTGATGCGCTCGCGTCCGGGTGGCGGCACCTTCCACATCGAAGACGTGCAGGACCAGGTCGAACTTGGCCTGATGCGCGGCGGTCACCATGAGATTGCCCGCGCCTACGTGCTGTATCGCGAGCGCCGCGCTCAAGAGCGATCCAAGCAAGTGGCCGAACAACAAGCCGCTGTCCTGCCCTCGCTGCATGTGATCGACAACGGTCAGCGCGTGCCGCTGGACCTGCCCCGCCTGCAAGCCCTGATCGAAGAATCCTGCGCGGGCCTCGGCGATGACGTCAAGGCAGCGCCGATTCTGGCCGAGACACAGCGCAACCTGTACGACGGAGTGTCCATCGACGAGGTCTACAAGGCAGCCATCCTGGCCGCGCGGACCCGCATCGAACACGATCCGGCCTACACCCGTGCAACTGCCCGCCTGCTGCTGCACACGATCCGCCGCGAAATCCTGGGCGAAGAAGTCACGCATGCCGAAATGGCCACGCGTTACGCAGACTACTTCCCCGGCTTTATCAAGAAGGGCATTGAAGCCGAACTGCTGGACGACAAGCTGGCCCAGTTCGATCTGGCCCGCCTGGGTGCTGCGCTGAACTATGAGCGTGACCAGAAGTTCGACTACCTGGGCCTGCAAACCCTGTACGACCGCTACTTCCTGCACACCGGTGGCAAGCGCATCGAAATGCCCCAGGCTTTCTTCATGCGTGTGGCCATGGGTCTGGCTCTGAACGAAATCGACCGCGAAGCCCGCGCCATCGAGTTCTATGAACTGCTGTCCTCGTTCGACTTCATGTCGTCGACCCCGACGCTGTTCAACTCCGGCACCCGTCGCTCGCAATTGTCGTCGTGCTATCTGACCACCGTCCCCGACGACCTTGATGGCATCTATGAAGCCATCAAGGAAAACGCCCTGCTGTCCAAGTTCGCAGGCGGCCTGGGCAACGACTGGACCCCGGTGCGCGCCCTGGGCTCGCATATCAAGGGCACCAACGGCAAGTCGCAAGGCGTCGTCCCCTTCCTGAAGGTCGTCAACGACACCGCCGTGGCGGTGAACCAGGGCGGCAAGCGCAAGGGTGCTGTGTGCGCCTACCTAGAATCGTGGCACCTGGACGTTGAAGAATTCCTGGAACTGCGCAAGAACACCGGTGATGACCGTCGTCGTACCCACGACATGAACACGGCCAACTGGATCCCCGACCTGTTCATGAAGCGCGTGATGGAAGGTGGCGACTGGACCCTGTTCTCGCCTTCGGCCTGCCCTGACCTGCACGACAAGTTCGGCAAGGCTTTTGAAGAAGCCTACACTGCCTACGAAGCCAAGGCCGACCGTGGAGAAATCAAGCCCTTCAAGCGCATCAAGGCAGTCGACCTGTGGCGCAAGATGCTGTCGATGCTGTTCGAAACCGGCCACCCCTGGATCACCTTCAAGGATCCTTGCAACGTGCGCTCGCCCCAGCAACACGTTGGCGTGGTCCACTCTTCGAACCTGTGCACCGAGATCACACTCAACACCAATGGTGGCGAGATTGCCGTGTGCAACCTGGGCTCGGTCAACCTGTCGCAACATCTCAAGGATGGCGGCATCGACCACGACAAGCTGCGCAAGACGGTTCGCACCGCCATGCGCATGCTCGACAACGTGATCGACATCAACTACTACGCTGTCAAGAAAGCGCGTGACTCGAACCTGCGTCACCGTCCGGTGGGCATGGGCATCATGGCCTTCCAGGATGCGCTGTACCAATTGCGTCTGCCCTACGCCAGCCAGGCCGCCATCGAATTCGCTGACCGCTCGATGGAAGCCCTGTGCTACTACGCCTACTGGGCCTCGACCGAACTGGCTGAAGAGCGTGGTCGTTACTCGAGCTTCCGTGGCTCGCTGTGGGACCGTGGTGTTCTGCCGCTCGACTCGCTGAAACTGCTGCTGGAGCAACGTGGCGGCTATGTCGAAGTTGACACTTCGGTGACCATGGACTGGGATGCCCTGCGCGGCCGCATCGGACAGTACGGCATGCGCAACTCCAACTGCGTGGCCATTGCACCAACTGCCACCATCTCGAACATCATCGGTGTCGATGCATCAATCGAGCCCTGCTTCGGCAACCTGTCCGTCAAGTCGAACCTCTCCGGCGAATTCACCGTGGTCAACGAGTACCTGGTGCGTGACCTGAAGAAGCTCGGCATGTGGGACGACGTGATGGTCATGGACCTCAAGCACTTCGATGGCTCGCTGCGTCGCATCGACCGCGTGCCTGAAGAGCTGAAGAACCTGTATGCCACGGCCTTCGAAGTGGAGCCCGTGTGGCTGGTTGAAGCGGCAGCACGTCGACAAAAGTGGATCGACCAGGCTCAGTCGCTCAACATCTACATGGCTGGTGCTTCGGGCAAGAAGCTGGACGAGACCTACAAGCTCGCATGGCTGCGTGGTCTGAAGACCACCTACTACCTCCGCACCGTGGGCGCCACCCATGCAGAGAAGTCCACCGTGTCCCGCGGTCAACTCAACTCTGTGCCGACCAGCGGCGGTGTGAGCAGTGAAGCTGCTGCGCCTGTTGCCAGCACAGCACCTGCTGCCGAGCCCGCTACCGACATCAAGTTCTGCTCGATCGACAACCCCGATTGCGAGGCCTGCCAATAAGCCAGGCTTGAGCAAGCAGACTTGACTCCATCGCAAACAAGGCCTCAGCACAAACACCTGCGCTCGAGGCCTTGTTTGTCTTCAAACCGGCTGCACTTCGATGCACGCCCGCAACAACCGCGGGCTCTTCATGTCAAGAAGTGCTTGGTGTTTTTAACAACACCCTTCCATAATCCAAATTCATAGGATGTTCACCATGTTGGTCTGGGAAGACGACGCACCTCAATCGAATTCGATGTCGACCAGTTCTGTGCCCACTTCGCCCGCCGAAGCATCACAGAACCCGATCGCGTCTCCGCTGCAAACTGCAGCGGCGGTGGCTCCCACCGCGCAACAATCGACCTCTGCTGCCAGTGCATCGGCACGCCGCGTCAACGTGGCCGACAAGCGCATCATCAATGGCCAGACCGATGTGAACCAGCTGGTCCCCTTCAAGTACAAGTGGGCCTGGGAAAAGTATCTGGCTACCTGCGCCAACCACTGGATGCCGCAAGAGGTCAACATGTCTCGCGACATTGCACTGTGGAAGGACCCCAATGGTCTGACCGAAGACGAGCGTCGCATCGTCAAGCGCAATCTCGGCTTCTTTGTCACGGCTGACTCGCTCGCTGCCAACAACATCACGCTGGGCACCTACCGCCACATCACAGCGCCGGAGTGCCGCCAGTTCCTGCTGCGCCAGGCCTTTGAAGAAGCCATCCACACGCATGCCTATCAGTACATCGTGGAGTCGCTCGGGCTGGACGAAGGCGAGATCTTCAACGCCTATCACGAAGTGCAGGCCATCCGTGCCAAGGACGAGTTCCTGATCCCGTTCATCGACGCGATCATGGACCCCAACTTCAAGACGGGCACCCACGAAGCTGATCAGACCTTGCTGAAGTCGATCATTGTCTTCGCCTGCCTGATGGAAGGTCTGTTCTTCTATGTCGGCTTCACGCAGATCCTCGCACTGGGCCGCCAGAACAAGATGACCGGTGCCGCCGAGCAGTATCAGTACATCCTCCGCGACGAGTCGATGCACTGCAACTTCGGCATCGATCTGATCAACCAGTTGAAGCTGGAGAACCCGCACCTCTGGACACCGGAATTCAAGGCCGAGATCAAGGATCTGTTCCAGAAAGCTGTCGAACTCGAATACCGCTATGCCGAAGACACCATGCCACGTGGCGTGCTGGGTCTGAACGCATCCATGTTCAAGGGCTATCTGCGCTACATCGCCAACCGCCGCGCGATGCAGATCGGCCTGGAAGAACTCTTCCCCAATGAAGAGAACCCCTTCCCATGGATGAGCGAAATGATCGACCTCAAGAAGGAACGCAACTTCTTCGAGACCCGCGTCATCGAATACCAGTCGGGTGGAGCCCTGTCCTGGGATTGACCCAGGCCTGCAGCCCACAGCACGCAACCAGACATGCCTACCCGACCCACCCCATTCACGACACCGCGCTCAGATCCTAGGGGGCGTTGGGTGGTGAATCTCTGCACCGCATGCAGTGGTGCAGTGCTCTTTGCAACTTGATCAAGGAGATAACGTATGGCAACTGCGAAGAAAGTGGCAGCGAAGAAAGCTGCTCCGGCCAAGAAAGCCGCTGTGAAGAAGGCTGCTGCGCCTGCCAAGAAGGCAGCTGCTCCCGCCAAGAAGGTCGCCGTGAAGAAGGTGGCCGCTCCTGCCAAGAAGGCTGCTGCGCCCGCCAAGAAGGCTGCCGCTCCTGCCAAGAAGGCTGCTGCGCCCGCCAAGAAGGCTGCTGCTCCTGCCAAGAAGGCTGCTGCTCCTGCCAAGAAGGCCGCTGCACCCGCCAAGAAGGCTGCAGCTCCTGTCAAGAAGGCTGCCGCTCCTGCCAAGAAGGCTGCTGCCGTGAAGAAGGCTGCCCCGGCCAAGAAGGCTGCTCCGGCTGCCAAGAAGCCGGCCGCCAAGAAGGCTGCTGCGAAGAAGCCCGCTTCCAAGCCTGCCCCTGCGGCGAAGAAGCCTGCCCCGGCCAAGCCTGCCGCCAAGACCACGCTCAGCCCTCAAGCTGCCTGGCCTTTCCCGACTGGCAACAAGCCCTGATCGGCACCCCAACGGGTAAACGATCCCAGCGCAACACAGCGCTGTTTTCAAGCCCGGCCTCGGCCGGGCTTTTCCATTTCTGACCCCCGTCATGACCCCGCGCAGCCTTTCAACGCCAACCTCTACCAACTGGCCCTGCTTGCGACTGGATGGCAAAGCACCCAACCACCATGTGGTGATCGACGTCTCTGTATCCCCCAACGCGAAGAAGACCGAGATCACCGGATGGCACGACGGTGCGCTGCGCGTGCGCCTGGCGGCTCCCCCCGTAGACGGCGCTGCAAACGATGCACTGAGACGCTGGCTCGCCAAAGAGCTGGCCCTTCCCCAAGCTCGCGTCACCCTGATCCGAGGCGCCAGCAGTCGGCGCAAGCAGCTGACACTGGAAACATCGATGAATCAGGTCGATGACTGGCTGAAAACGTTCGAAGTTCTACGTTGAATCGTCAGGTTGTCACCGAACTGCACCCAGCTTGCCTTAAGCTACAGCCTTTGACGAAAGATTGAATCTCGCCTTGCGAGCGACCGAATGGCACAGTACGTTTACACCATGAACCGCGTCGGGAAGATCGTTCCCCCGAAGCGGCAGATCCTCAAAGACATCACCCTGAGCTTCTTCCCGGGCGCCAAGATTGGCGTGTTGGGCGTCAACGGCTCGGGCAAATCCACCTTCCTGAAGATCATGGCCGGGGTGGACAAGGACATCGAGGGCGAAGCCGTCCCGATGCCTGGCATCAAGATTGGCTACCTGCCCCAGGAGCCCCAACTCAACCCCGAGCAGACCGTTCGTGAGGCCGTTGAAGAAGGCATTGGTGGCGTGCTGGCTGCCAAGAAGCGCCTGGATGAGGTCTACGCGCTGTACGCCGAACCTGACGCAGACTTCGACGCCCTGGCCGCAGAACAAGGTGAGCTGGAAGCCATCATTGCAGCAGCGGGCTCGGAAAACACCGACCTGCAACTCGAACTGGCTGCTGACGCCCTGCGTCTGCCCGCCTGGGATGCCGTGATCGGCAACCTGTCCGGGGGCGAAAAGCGTCGTGTGGCCCTGTGCCGCCTGCTGCTGTCCAAGCCCGACATGCTGCTGCTCGACGAACCGACCAACCACTTGGACGCTGAATCCGTCGATTGGCTCGAACAGTTCCTGAGCCGCTTCTCCGGCACCGTGGTGGCCATCACCCACGATCGCTACTTCCTGGACAATGCTGCCGAGTGGATCCTTGAACTCGACCGCGGCCAAGGCATCCCCTACAAGGGCAACTATTCCGACTGGCTGGACGCCAAGGAAAAGCGCCTGGAGCAGGAACAAAAGACCGAAGACGCTCGCGCCAAAGCCCTGAAGCAGGAGCTGGAGTGGGTGCGCAAGAATGCCAAGGGGCGCCAAGCCAAATCCAAGGCTCGTCTGGCGCGCTTCGAAGAGCTGAGCGACGTCGAATACCAGAAGCGCAATGAAACGAATGAAATCTTCATTCCCGTGGCCGAGCGTCTGGGCAATGAAGTCATCGAGTTCAAGAACGTCACCAAGTCGTTTGGCGATCGTTGCCTGATCGACAACCTGAGCTTCAAGGTCCCCCCAGGCGCCATCGTCGGCATCATCGGCCCGAACGGTGCCGGCAAGTCGACTCTGTTCCGCATGATCCAGGGCGTTGAAACCCCGGACAGCGGCGAAGTCTCCATCGGCAAGACGGCTCAACTGGCCTTTGTCGATCAGAGCCGCGAAGGTCTGGCCGCCGACAAGACCGTGTGGGAAGACGTTTCGGGCGGCCTCGACAACATCGTCGTGGGCAAGTTCGTGATGCCTTCGCGTGCCTACATCGGCCGCTTCAACTTCAAGGGCAACGACCAGCAAAAGCTGGTGGGCAACTTGTCTGGTGGTGAACGTGGTCGCCTGCACTTGGCCAAGACGCTGGCACAGGGTGGCAACGTGCTGATGCTCGACGAACCCTCCAACGACCTGGACGTCGAAACCCTGCGCGCGCTGGAAGACGCCCTGCTGGAGTTCGCCGGCAGCGCCATGATCATCTCCCACGATCGCTGGTTCCTCGACCGCATCTGTACCCACATCCTGGCCTGCGAAGGTGATTCGCAATGGTTCTTCTTTGACGGCAACTATCAGGAATACGAAGCCGACAAGAAGAAGCGCCTGGGTGAAGAAGGTGCCCGTCCGAAGCGCGTGCGTTTCAAACCGATTCGCTGATTCGGTCAACCCCACCAAAACCCTGAGCCCGCCTTGTGCGGGCTCACTTGTTTGAGGGGGCCAATCAAGGGTTTATCCAGAGGGGAGGATCCCGGTTTCGAGGTCATCCAAACAAGCGTTTCACCTAGAATTTTGTGAACTAATTGGCAGCCGTTAAACAGTAACGGCACGTCGTTCACCTAGCTGGAGCGCTCCTGCATGTTTCCCCGTGTCACCCGCATTCTTTCGGCCGCCGCCCTCGTCGCCTCGACCTTGACCCTGGGCGGCTGCGCCGTGATGGAGTCGGCCACCAGCGGCATCACCCTCAACATCCTCGAAGACGGCTTCACACCCCCTGTGCTGCAGATGGGGGATGTCGACATGGTCTGCCAGTTTGCGGTGGTCAACACCCCGCTGGTGGGCGCAGCCCGCAACTTCTATGGTGACCCGGCACTGATGGAAACCATCCTGCTGCACTCGTCCAGCGTGTGCTCCGACAGCAAGATGGTCGCTGAAGAGATGCGCTACATGCGGGCCGCCCGCGACAAGCGTGCCGATGAAGCCCAGGATGCGCGCATCAACCAGAAGCGGCTGATGGCCGAGGCTGCGGGCCGCCAATATGCAGCCTTCACCCGCATGAAGACCAAGCTGGAGCAAAAGTACTTCTTCAAGTACGGCAGCACCTGCCCGAAGTTCAAGCGTGACTTCGACGAACTGGTCTACCTGCTGGGCAGCGTGGCGGGCCTCCAGGCCATCCAGAACGACATGGGTGCGCAGCAGACTGTGGGCGTGCCCACCGACATCGCACCGCAAGCCGAGTTCGCCATGACCTGCCTGAACAATGCCAAGTGGTGGGGCGTGCCGTCGGCCACACAAGCCGTGGTCTGGAGCATCATCCCTGGCGGTGATGCCGGCAAGGATGTCAAAGGCACTTTCGATGCGGCCATGACCGTGGGCGAAGCCACAGGCGTACGACTGCCACACGTGATGGCTGCAATTGCAGCTCAGTCCCGTGACGATGTGGCCACGACCCGCGCGGTGCTCAAGCGCTTTGCATCGATCGACAACTTCAAACCGAATCAGCAATACCGTTTGCTCGATGCGATTGCCGAAGTGCAAATGACCAACATTTCAGATCGTCTGTGGACACAGAACACAGGCAGCCGCACCCCCATCAACAGCCTTGGCAAATTCTGGGACGACAAGGCTGGCGGCAGCATCGATGCCAGCAGCTTCCTGAACTGATGCGCTAGGGAAAGTCCTTCCCCACACCTGCGGGGAAGGCCCATTCAGTGCGTCACCCCGCGTGGCTATAGTCGGCCACAAACAATTTGCACACACATGTAATCAGATTTGGAAAGCCGTTTTGCTGGCCGACCAGCCCCGGATTCCTTGATTGACTGGAGCCCCTCATGCCCACCCCGATGTCACTGCGTCAAATCACCCTGGCTACCACCCTGGCCGTCCTGTCGATCACGTCGGCTCAGGCCTCGCAGAAGATCTGCGTCTATGACCTGCTCGGTACCTCCGGCGATCTCTTCAACATGGCCAAGGACTACGCCATTGCGGCGCAGAAGCACAATGTATCGATCGAGCTCAAGGGCTACTCCGACGAGCGTGTGGCCACAGAAGACTTCCGCACCGGCCAATGCGATGGGGTGATCGCCACGGCCTTCCGCACCCGCCAGTTCAACCAAGTTGCCGGGGCCATCGACTCACTGGGCTCCACCACCATCATCAAGGACGGCAAGATCGACATGCCGGCCAGCTACGAGGTGGTACGCCGCATCGTTCAGACCTTCTCCGATGCGAAGGCCGCCAAGCTGATGGTCGATGGCAACTATGAAATCGGCGGCATCATCCCGCTTGGCGCAGCCTACCCGGTGGTCAATGATCGCAAGCTGAACTCGGTTGAAGCCCTCGCTGGCAAGCGCATCGCCTCTTTCGATTACGACAAGGCCCAAGCGGTGATGATCCAGAAGATCGGGGCCCAGCCCATCTCGGCTGACATCATGAATTTCGCCTCCAAGTTCAACAACGGCTCGGTCGACTTCATCGGCGCACCGTCCCTGGCCTACAAGCCGCTGGAGTTGAACAAGGGCATTGGCAAGAAAGGCGGCATCGTGCGCTTCCCCTTGATGATCCTCACCTATCAGGTGGTGCTCAACAAGGCCAAGTTCCCCGATGGCTTCGGTGATCAGTCGCGCGACTACTGGCTGACCCAGTTCGATCGGGCCATGCAACTGGTCAAGCAATCGGACACCAGCATCCCGCCGGCCACCTGGATCGACCTCAGCACAGACAACGCCTACAAGTACACCCTGATGCTGCGTGAGTCACGCATCGACATCGCCCAAAAGGGCCTGTACGACAAGCGCGGACTGAAGGTCATCAAGCGCATCCGCTGCAGCGTCAACGGCAGTGATCCGGAATGCGCCACCAAGTCGGAAGAAGACTGGAAGTGAGCTCAGGGCATACCGCCCTGTAAACGGATCCCAAAGGGGGCCTGACGCCCCCTTTTTCTCATCAGCGTCCCCCGGACTGCCTAAACAAGAAGTATCCATGTACACGCCATCTTCCCGTCAGCTCCTGGGCCGCACCATGCTGGAGTGGTTTTCCAGTCTGCCCGTCTTTGCCATGCTGCTGCTGACACTCATCATCGGCACCGGCGAGATGGTGCACGGCCAGTTGCTCAAGCTGGGTGAATCCATGTTCGGCGACCCAGCCCAGCAGGTGCAGTACTTCATGCTGCGTGCCGAGCCAACAAAGCCGGACTGCAACCCCAACCCCAACATCGACGAGGAGTTGAAAAAGCAAGCGGCTGTCAAATCCGGAGGGGGTGATGACATCGATGATCTCTTCGGTGGCAGCAGCAGTGCAGCGCAGGACCCTGCGACTGCGCGCCGTGCACTGGAGCAATCCATTGGCATTTGCCGTGCCAAGCATGATCTGTACAAGCGCATCAGCGCCCACCAGACCACACAGGTCAAGATCTACCGCACGATTGAAACCAGTTTCTTCGGTCTGTTCCAGATCGGCACCGACAACCGCCCACTGATTCTGCTGCTGATGGTAGCCATTGCCGCCATCACCACCACGCTGGGCTTTCACCACATCGGCATCCGCCCGGGCCGCTATACCCGCGACTTCATGTTGCAGTCGATCAGCCAGGCCATCGCATCGGCCATGCTGCTGTTTTCCAGCGTCAGCTACTACCAGATCCTGCAAAAGTCTGGCGTGCCGGTTGAGCACCCTCTCCTGCACTATGTGTGGATCAGTCTGTTCGTGGTGCTGCTGGCCATCAACCTCAAGCGCGTGGTAAAGCCCGTCAAGGCTGATGCGGGTCAGGGCACATGGGGTTCGGCAGTGCTGGCCGTCCCCCTCTATGCCCAAATGGCGATCATTGCCGGAAGCTACTTCCTGATCCACGGACACAGTGCCGGCCTGGCGATCTACATCAACCAGTTGATGGAGTTGCCCAACATCTTCCTGAACCTGGGGCTGTTCATCTGGGCGGGCATGCTGCTCAAGCAAAGCCGCATCGTCGACCTGTTCATGGACCTGCTGCGCCCGTGGCGACTGTCACCGCAGATGCTCACGTACATCATCCTGCTGGCCGCAGCCGTCCCAACCGCTTACACCGGTGCATCTGGCATTTTCGTGATCGCCGCTGGCGGCATCATTTATCACGAGGTGCGCGCTTCCGGTGGCACACGCCAGTTCGCACTGGCTGCCACAGCCATGTCGGGCTCGCTCGGCGTGGTGCTGCGCCCTTGTCTGCTGGTGGTACTGATCGCTGCACTCAACAAGCAGGTCACCACCAATGGTCTGTACCACTGGGGCTTTTATGTGTTCCTGCTGACATCGACCTTGTTTTTCCTGGCTTCACAAATGTTGCGTACGCAGCGAGCCAACATCGAGTCGTTCAGCGTGGCCATCCCGGGCACCCTGCGCGCCCTGGCTCCTACTCTGCCCTACATTGGTGTGGTGGTGGCCGTGATCGCGCTGTATGAGTTCGCGCTCGACACCAAGCTCAATGAAATCACTGCGCCAACCATCATGCCGGTGATGCTGCTGATCATCCTCATCTTCGACAAGATGCTCAACAAGGGCAAGGCTGAACTCACGCCGGACTACGCCAGCCACCGCCAGGACGGCGTGGAAAAATCGATCCGTTTCGCCACCAACGAGACCATCGGACACATCGGCGCATTGCTCAGCCTGATGACACTGTCGCTGGCCATGGGTGGGGTGATCGAGCGCTCGGAGATCATGGCGTTCTTCCCGAAAGTGTTCGAGAGCCACTGGACAGCGATGGCCTTCCTGGTGGTGACCAAGGTGATCCTGGGCATGATCATGGATCCCTTTGGCGCTGTGGTGCTGGTGTCGGGCACCCTGGCTCCGATCGCTTATGCCAACAACATTGATCCGATTCATTTCTGGATGATGGTGCTGGTCGCCTTCGAGTTGGGGTATCTCCTGCCACCGGTCGCACTGAACCAGTTGCTGACCCGTCAGGTCATCGGCGAAGACGAGATCGACGAAGCCGATGCAGAAGTGCGTCACGCCAGCTTCTACTACCGTTATGAGCGCTGGATCCTGCCCCTGGTCGTCATGACGATCGGCCTGTCCATCGTGGCGTTCGGGCCGCTGGCCGTACATGACTTCCCGCAACTGGACTTTCTGCGGAGCTGGTTCCCACATCCAGCCGAATAAGCTGGGCGAATGCCCCTTTAAAAAACAAGCCGACTGAGCGCCAAGGTTCAGTCGGCTTTTTCATGGGTGCCACACGATCAGCCATGTAAGATGAATCGATCATGAAGTACCCACCGCGCCGCTCGCCCTTCCTGCTTCTGTGCACTTGCATGGGCCTGCTGCCCGCTTTGCTGCTCGGCTGTGCCAGTAGCCCGCCGCCAGCGACATCCAACAAGCCCGCCCCCAAGCTCGACATCGCCGCTCTGGCCGCTGCCATGAGCAACGCGGCGAAAGCACCGGCATCAGCCTCGTCGTCAGCCGCACCCGGGGCAGCACAGCCCCCCACCTTGGGAGCAGCTCCGCCGTTCACCGTGGTCGTTGCCAATGCAAAGCGCACAGCGGGCCTGTTGCCAGTTTGGCAGCGCGAGGAAAAAACCTGGATCGAGCTCTCGCCGTCCATGCTGAACACCCCGCTGTTCCTGTCGCCCAAACTGGCGACGGGCATCGGTGAGGCTGGGCTGTATGGTGGGTTGATGCAGTCCCGTGGCGCGCTGGTAGGCCGACCCCAGTTGGTGGAATTCAGGGTCGTCAGGCAGCAAGTCCAGCTGATTGCACTCAACACCTTGTTCACTGCCACACCTGGCACACCGCAGTCGCTCGCCGTGGCCGCCGCGTATTCCCCCTCGTTGCTGGCAAGCGTCCCGGTGGCGAGTGCGCCGCAGGCCCGTACGGGTGCCATCCTGGTCGACGCCAGCGCCCTGTGGCAGGGGGACTTGCTCGGCCTGGGCCTGCAACTGCAGAGAACCTTTCGACAAAGCTATGCCATCGACCCACGCAACTCAGGTTTGACCGAGGTCCATGGCCAGGCCCAAAGTACGGTTTTTGAGGTCAATCAGCACTTTGCGACAGCCTCGATTGCCGCTCCGGCTCCAACCGGTTCGCCGCTGCCAACGTCGAGCGTGCCCATCACCGTGCCCGACCCCCGCAGCCTGTTCATCCAGGTTCACTACACCCTGTCGGCACTGCCTGACAAGCTGATGACACCCAGGCTGGCTGACCCCCGTGTTGGCTACTTCACCAGCGTGGTCAACGACTTCACCGATGACCTGGCACGCACGCCCACCCGCCAGTTCATCAACCGCTGGCGCCTGGCCAAGAAAGATCCACAGGCAGCCGTATCGGATGCAGCCAAACCCATTGTGTTCTGGCTCGATCCCACCATTCCGGATGCATACAGAGACACGATCACGGCGGGCATTCTGGAGTGGAACAAGGCGTTTGACGCGATCGGCATTACCCACGCCATTGAGGTGAAAACGCCGCCCAAGGACAAGCCATTTGACACACAGGAAACCGGGCACGCTTCGATACGCTGGATGACCAATATGCAGGCCACATTCGGTGCCATCGGACCATCGCATGTCGACCCCCGCACGGGTGAGATTCTGGACGCCGACATCGCACTGGAAAGCCTGTCTTCCCGATCGATGCGTACCGCGCGCAGCCAATACCTTGCCTCGGCGGCGGACAGCGTGACGGACAGCCCACCGGCCGAGCGTTGTGACCACGCAGATGAAGCCGCAGAGCAACTCGAACTGGGGTTGGCCTTGTTGGCCGAGGGGGGCATTGTCGACCCCGATGCGCCAGAGGTTCGCGCCTTCGTGCTCGCTTACCTCAAGGATGTCACCATGCATGAGGTCGGCCATGCGCTGGGCCTGCGCCATAACTTCCGTGGCTCGGGGTGGCGCTCTGCCACGGCCTTGAACAGCATGCTGCTGACCTCGGCACAAGGCATCAGTGCCTCGGTGATGGACTACCTGCCCATCAACCTGCCTGTGCCTGGAGAGCAAGGTGGCGCGCCATTCCAGACCACGCTTGGCCCCTATGACTATTGGGCCATCGAGTATGGCTACGCAACGCTCGACGACAGCCAACCCGCCACACGACAGGCTCTGCTGGCGATCGCGCGACGCAGCGATGAACCAGCCCAGGCACAAGCCCTCGCCTATGGCACGGACGAAGACATGGCGACGGGCCTGGATCCTGACATCCAGGTCTTCGACCTGGGCGATGACCCCACTGCATTTGCCCGGCAGCGCCTCGCGATCGTCCGAGATCTGTTCAAAAAAGTCGTGCAGAAGCCAGAAACCGACCCTGATGATGCCAGTTGGGCTCGGCGTACCGTGCTGTACGGTTGGCGAGAACTGGGGCGAACCAGTCAATTGTTGTCACGCCAGATTGGTGGTGTGAGCACCCGCCGGGTCGGTGCCTCCAGCCCACGTGATGCCATCGACCCCGTGCCTGCATCGCGGCAACGGGCTGCGCTGTCCCTGCTGGCCAATGAGTTCCTGAATGCCGACGCCTGGGCACTGCCAGCCACCTTGCAGCGCAAACTGTCTCCAGACTATCTGGCCCGATCGATTGGGCGTGATGCCACACCGGCAGACCTGCCCATGGCACAGCAGCGCCTCGCTGTGCAGCGAGAGACGCTCGGCTACCTCATGAGCGACACCCTGGCAGAACGCCTGCTCGACAACGCCGCGCGGACACGGGACCGGGAGCCCCACCCCCTGCTGCCCGCCGAACTGCAGCACCGCCTGGTGACGACCATCTGGCAACCCGGCCGTGCCCCAGCGGATGCCTCTGCGTGGCGAGACCTGCAACGCGAACACCTCAACCGCCTGGCCCAGGCCGTTGTTCGCAATGCCTCTGCCCGCGCCGACGTGAGGGCCACCTTCCGTGAGGAGGCCCGAGAACTGCTGGAACTGTTGCGCCTGCAGGCCAGTCGAAGCCGTGCCGATACGGCCACCGGGGCTCATCTGCGCGACAGCATCGACACACTGACAACAGCACTGGCTGCTCAGGTGGGTCGCCCTGGTCCCTGATACGCCCATCAGGGCGCCCTTCAGGCCACCGGAATACGCCGACAATAGCGACTCGCCTGAACGAATGCCCATGGACCTGCCCACGATCTTTTCTGCTGACGGCCCCCTGGCCAGAGCCTTTGACAGCTATTGCGAGCGCCGCGAACAAATCGAGATGGCGCAGGCTGTCGCGCAAGCCATCGAAGATGCCAGCACCGTCGTGCTGGAAGCGGGAACCGGGGTCGGCAAGACGGCGGCCTATTTGGTGCCCTCACTGCTTGAGGGCGGCAAGGTGATCGTCTCGACCGGCACCAAGGCCCTGCAAGATCAGCTTTTTCATCGCGACCTGCCTGCCGTGCGCGATGCCCTTGGTGTGCCTGTCAAGGTGGCGCTGCTCAAGGGGCGCAGCAATTACCTGTGCTGGCACCACCTTGACCGAGCCAACCAGGACTCGTCCTTGCTGAGCAGCCGGCAGGAAGTACGCGACCTCAGCCTGATCAACCGCTTCATCCATCTGAGCCCGACAGGCGACAAGAGCGAGTGCCCCTCGGTGCCCGAGCACGCCACGATCTGGGCCCGCGTGACCTCGACACGCGAAAACTGCCTGGGCAGCGAGTGCAAGCAATACGCCGAATGCTTCGTCATCAAGGCGCGCCGAGAGGCGCAGGATGCCGATGTCGTGGTGGTCAACCACCACCTCTTCTTTGCCGACCTGATGCTGCGCGAGGAAGGTGTACCCGAGTTGCTGCCGACCGCCCAGACGGTGATCTTCGACGAGGCGCATCAGTTGCCCGAAACCGCCACCCTGTTCTTTGGTGAGTCGGTAGCTAGCGCCCAGTTGATGGATCTGCTGCGTGATGCGTTGGCCACCGGGCAGTCGCAGGCACGCGATGCCGCCAACTGGCCCACCGTGCTCGCCCCGCTGGACAAGGCCATACGCGATCTGCGCCTGAGCTTTGGCCCCCATATGCAAAGGCTGTCCTTGCCCCAGTTGGGTGACGCGCACCCCCTGCATGCAGCACTGGGTACGCTGAAAGATGTGCTCGCAGAAATCCGTGACCTGCTGGACGCCCAGTCCGAGCGCAGCCCCGATCTGGCACAACTGCACCGTCGGGCGCACGATCTGCTGCAAAGGCTGATTGCCTGGGGTGCCCCCGAACGCGCCAGCGAGCCTGAACTGTGCTGGATCGATGTCGGCACCCATGGCCTGCAACTGCACCGCACACCGATTTCGGTGGCCGATGTATTCAAACGCCAGCGACTGGGCGAGCAGGAAGAAGCCGGTTTCGAAGACGCTGACGATGCCCCCCCGGCAGCCCCCGAGGCGCCTGAAAAGGCTGAAACAGCACCCGGTGAAGTCAAACCGCCCCCGCGGAGAGCATGGGTGTTCACCTCAGCCACCTTGGCGGTCAAGAACGATTTCACCCACTTCACGCAGGCCCTGGGTCTGGATGACGCACACTGCCAGGCCTGGTCCAGCCCCTACAACTACCCCGAGCAGGCCATGCTCTATGTGCCTCACGGCCTGCCGCAGCCCAGTGACGCCCGCCATACCGAAGCCGTGGTCGATGCGGCCCTGCCGCTGATCCGTGCGAACCGCGGGCGTGCCTTTGTACTGTGCACGAGCCACCGGGCCGTGCAAAAAGCGGCCGACTACCTCAAGCAATGCTTCGAAGCTGGCGGCGACCCCTACCCCGTTTTAAGGCAAGGCGACGCCCCCCGCCCCACACTGCTGGACGACTTCCGCCGCGCCGGCAACGCCGTGCTGGTGGGCAGCCACAGCTTCTGGGAAGGCATTGACGTCAAGGGCGATGCGCTCACCCTGGTGGTGATCGACAAACTGCCATTTGCACCGCCAGACGACCCCGTGCTGGCCAAGCGGCTGGAGTTGCTTGAACAGGAAGGGGGCAACCCTTTCATGGAGCACCAGGTGCCGCAAGCCATCATTGCACTGAAACAGGGGGCCGGCCGCCTGATCCGAAGCGAGCATGATCGAGGGGTTCTGATGATCGGCGACACGCGCTTGATCGACAGGCCGTACGGGCGGCGCATCTGGCAAAGCTTGCCACCCATGCGCCGCAGCCGGGTTGAGGCCGACGCAGTGGCCTTCCTTGCTGCGCTTTGATATGCCCCTCCCCTCCGCCCGCTTGCACCCCGTTGGATCATGGTTCCGCCATGCTGGCCGACTTGCGCTGACGCTGGTGGTCATGTGGTCGTCTGCCTGTTCGGAGGGGCGCATCACAGCTGACCCGCTCCAGACCCTGAACGCAAGCTGGCAACCGGGGCAGACTGGCAGTGCTGCCAGCCCTTGTACTCAGGCACTTCGAGGCAGCCACACCACCTACGACGTCGGCCCTGGCCGGACCTATACCGATCTTCAGGACGTACCGTGGCTCTCACTGGAAGCCGGCGATGTGGTCAATGTCCATTACCGCCCCGAGCCCTATCGCAGTCGCATCGTGTTGCGCGCACAGGGCAAACCTGGTGCGCCAGTCATCATCAACGGGGTGAGCAACCCTCAATGCCTGCGTCCAACCGTCACAGGCGAAGAAGCTCCACTGGTTCACGATGCATCCAAGGCCCGGGTGCTCAACCCTGCGACCGCCGGGCTCGGCACGGTCTTCATCGCGCCTGCCTACGGCGCACCAGTCGAGCAGCGACCGCGCTACATCACCATTCAGGGGTTGAAGATCAGCGGTGCCAGTTCAGCACAGCACTACATCAGCGACACCAATGAGCGCCTGGCCTTCACCAAGGGCGCGGCGGGCATCCATGCCTCCATCGTGGACCACCTGCTGGTGGAAAACTGCGAGGTCACGGGCAATGACAACGGCATCTTCGTGAACACCCGCGAAGACCAGGAGTCGATGACCAGCAGACAGGTCACGCTGCGCGGCAATCTGATTCACCTCAACGGTGTCAGTGGCAGCTTTTTCGAACACAACGTGTATGTACAGGCGGCTGGCGCCATCTATGAAGGCAATTTCATTGGCCAGTTGGTGCCTGGTGCCACAGGCTCATCCCTCAAGGACCGCAGCAGTGGCACGGTCATCCGCTACAACCACATCGTGGCAGCAGCACGTGCCATCGATCTGGTGGAAACCGACGGCGGCGGCAACACGGTCGCCAAGGAGCCCGACTACCACCTCGCCTGGGTATACGGCAACCTGATCGTCAGTGACATGTACAACCCCGGGCGCTCTTCCACCTTGCTGATTCACTGGGGCGGCGATCTCAATGAGTCACAGTATCGACATGGCACGCTGTACTTCTACAACAACACCGTGGTGTTGGTTGGCAACAAGGATCAGGCCGGTGTGTTCTATGTTTTTGATATGCCATCGGATGAACAGAAGGTAGATGTGCGGCAAAACATCTTCTGGCGTGCAGGCAACGCCCCTTTGGCGCTAGGTTACAAGCATGGCCGCATCGAGTTGCAAGGCCCTAACTGGATCAGTGATGGCTGGCTGCCGGCTCAACGAGGCAGCAGCGTCACGCTCAAAATCCTGGTTCCGCCCATCGAAGGTGAGCAACCTGGGCTGGATGCCCGGCTGAGACCGCTCGAATCAGGTGCCAGCGCGCAGCGTGGTGCCATCGGTGTACTGGCAGGGATGCCCTTGGGGCCCACCGGTGCCGGCTCCCCGCCCGGCTTTGAATACACCCCCTTGGGACAGCTGCGCCAACGTCAAGTAAAGGGTACCAGCATGGACCTGGGGGCGTTTGGGGTACGCTGAAGCCTATTCCAACGCATCATCAAGGACGCCACCATGAGCCGTACCTGCCTGGCCTTGCAGCACCTCAGTTTTGAAGACCTTGGCACGCTGGAGCCCGTACTGAGGCAGGCCGGCTTTCACATCCATTACCGCCAGGCGGGCGTCGATGATCTCAGCACCGAGCGCGCTGCCAAGGAATGGGCAGAAGCAGATTTGGTGGTCGTGCTGGGCGGCCCGATCGGGGTGTATGAAGCGGATCGCTACCCCTTCATCTCGGATGAACTGGCGCTGGTAAAGGCACGCCTGCAAGCACAACGCCCCATGGTGGGAATCTGCCTGGGGGCGCAGATGATGGCGGCTGCCAGTGGGGAGCGTGTCTACCCGGGGCCAGCCAAGGAAATTGGCTGGGAACCGCTGATTCCGACCGACGCCGGTGCGTCATCGGTGCTGCAAGCCCTGGGCAGTGCCCAGTGGCAGGTGCTGCACTGGCACGGTGACACGTTCGATCTGCCAGACGGTGCCACCTTGCTGGCGTCCACCCGGCGGGTGAAAAACCAGGTCTTCAGCATCGGACAGCACGCGCTTGGCCTGCAATGCCACCTCGAAGTCGATGGCAAGCAGATTGAACGCTGGCTGATCGGCCACACAGGCGAGTTGAGCGCTGCAGGGGTGGATCTGCAGCAGCTTCGGCACGACACCCGTCAATGGGGCGAGCAGCTGCGTGATGCCGCTCAGACGGTTTTCCTGGCCTGGCTCACGCAGGCAGGCCTGGTGTAAGGCCAGCCAGACTGAACTGGCTCAGATTTCGAGGTTATCGATGAGCCGGGTCGCGCCCAGCTTGGCCGCGGCCAGCACCACCAAAGGCTCCTGGCCAAGCAGTTGCTCTGCCGTAGGGGGCAGCAGGTCAGCCTGGCGCCTCACAGAGACGTAATCGGGCAACCAGCCGCACTGGCGCAAGGTGTCCTGGGCACGGCGATCGATATCGGCCAAGGTGCCCTGCCCCTGCTGGCGAGCAGCCTTCACATCAGCCTGAACCTGCTTGAGCACACCGGACAGCTGAACCGCTTCGGCGCGCTCGGACTCGCTCAGGTAGCCATTGCGGGATGACAGCGCCAGCCCGTCAGCGGCACGCGCGGTATCGCCCGGCACGATCTGAATCGGCATGGCCATCTGACGCACCATGCCTCGGATGACCATCAGCTGCTGGTAGTCCTTCTTGCCGAACACCGCGGCACGTGGCTGCACGATGTTGAACAGCTTGGCCACCACCGTGCACACGCCCGTGAAAAAGCCTGGGCGGAACTCACCTTCCAGCAGCTTGGCGAGGCCATCCGGTGGCACCACCGTGTAGCCCTGCGGCTCGGGGTAGAGCTCGGCCTCGTCAGGCGCGAACAGGATGTCGCAGCCGGCACCAGCCAGCAGGCCCGCATCACGCTCGAGCGTGCGGGGGTAGCGATCAAAATCCTCGTTCGGACCAAACTGCAGCCGATTGACGAAGATGCTGGACACCACCGGGCTGCGACCGGCGCCAGCCTCGTCCGCCAGCCCGCGTGCCTGGCGAATCAGCGCTAGGTGACCATCATGCAGATTGCCCATGGTGGGCACAAACACAGGGGCCGAGGGGTAGCCAGCCAGCGTCTCGCGCAGCTCGGCAATCGTATGGATCGTTTTCATGGTGAGAGAGCGTCAGTATCCGTGGACAGCTTCGTCCGGGAAGCTGCCGTCCTTGACCGCAGCCACATAGCGGCGCACGGCATCCTCGATGGAGCCGCCTTCCAGCGTGAAGTTGCGGACGAAACGCGGCAGACGGCCGCGCGTGATGTTGAGCATGTCATGCAGCACCAGCACCTGGCCTGCTGTACGGGCGCCTGCGCCGATGCCAATGGTCATCATGCCCGGGTTGTCGGCCTGCACCAGCGCAGCTACGTCGGAAGGCATGAGCTCCAGCACCATCATGGCCGCACCGGCTTCAGCCAGCTCGCGGGCGTGGCGACGCAGCGTGTCGGCTCCGGCCTGGTCCCGGCCCTGGATGCGGTAACCGCCCAGCGCATGCACGCTCTGCGGTGTCAGCCCCAGATGGGCGCACACCGGGATGCCGCGCTCGGTCAGGAAGTGCACGGTCTCCGGTGTCCAGCCACCGCCTTCCAGTTTGATCATCTGCGCACCGGCCTGCATCAGGGCCACGCACGAGCGCAGGGCCTGTTCGCGGCTTTCCTGGTAGCTGCCAAATGGCAGATCACTCACAACCCAGGCGTAACGGTTGCCACGCGCCACACAACGTGTGTGGTAGACCACGTCGTCGACCGTGACCGGCAAGGTGCTGCCGTGGCCCTGCACCAGCATGCCCAGCGAGTCCCCCACCAGGATGGTGTCGACGCCTGCATCGTCCACCAGACGGGCAAATGCCGCGTCATAGGCGGTGAGCATCGAAATCTTCTCGCCCTTGGCATGCATCTCCCTCAGGCGATGCAACGTCATGGGCTTGCGATCAGGGTTTGCGGGGGTCGTTGTAGTCATGACAGCCTGAAACAAAGCCGAAGTCGCGCGATTCTAGGCCCAGCTGAAAAGCCCGTCACGCCGGGGTGTAAGCGAGCCGGACGTAAATGGGGGCAAAGGCCTCTGCCTGTGTCACCTCGAGCAAGCGCTCGCGGGCCAGCTCCAGCATGGCGATGAAGGTCACCACCAGGACCTGAGGGCCCCGGGTGACATCGAACAGGTCTTCGAACTCGACAAAGCGCTTGCCTTGCAACAGCCGCAGCACATTGCCCATGTACTCCCGTACCGACAACTCTTCACGGGTGATGGTGTGATGGGTGTGCAGGCGCGCCCGTTTGAGGATATCGGCCCAGGCCTCGCGCAGGTCAACCAGGCTGACATCGGGGTGGCGCACCCGCTCCGTGGGGTCGTTGTGCACTTGCACGCGCAGGAAATCACGCCCCAACAGCGGTTGATTGTTGAGCTTGGCTGCCGCGAGCTTGATGCGCTCGTATTCGATCAGTCGGCGCACCAGCTCGGCACGCGGGTCTTCCGCCTCTTCGCCGTTGTCTGTCTTCTTGGGCGGCAACAACATACGCGACTTGATCTCGATGAGCATCGCCGCCATGAGCAGGTACTCGGAGGCCAGCTCCAGATTGTGCTTGCGGATCTGGTCGACGTAGGTCAGATACTGCCGGGTGACATCAGCCAGCGGGATATCGAGGATGTTGAAGTTCTGCTTGCGAATCAGGTAGAGCAGCAGATCCAGAGGGCCTTCGAAGGTTTCGAGGAACACCTCCAGGGCATCCGGCGGGATGTAGAGATCCTGCGGAAGCGCAAACAGGGGCTCGCCATACAGGCGCGCCACTGCCACGTGGTCAACGACCTCGGGCAGGCGGTTTTCGTCGAGCTCCTGTTCGCTCACATGCGCCTTTCAGGCTGCACGGACGGGCTCAGTCGCCCTTGGTCTGATAGACGTAAGCCTGCTGCGGCACACGCGCAGCCTTGAAACCGGCCTGATCGTCGCGGTCCAGATCTTTGTCCCACAGCAGCGCACGGCCTTCACGCTGGCGCGCTTCCAGTTGAGGATCACGCTGCTTGAGGCTGTCGATGAACTGGGTCGCATCGGACTTGTAAGGCTTCCAGAAAAGCGGCATGGCTGCGTCCTAAAGAATGAATCGAAACCATGCATTTTATCGGACCTGGGCGCCCCGCGCTGTCACGGACAGACGCCACAATGCATGCCATGCATGAAATTGAACTGAAATTCCAGATTCCCGACAGCGCACTGACGGCTGTCGAGGCCGAATTGAAGGCGCGTGCCGACCACCATCGCGAACGCCTGCAGGCCTATTACATGGACACGCCGGATCGCCGCCTGGCACAGGCCCGCATGGCGCTGCGCGTCCGCAAGGAAGGCCGCAAATGGGTGCAGACCCTCAAGGCCGGCGGCAGCAACACGATGATGCGCGTGGAGGACAACCAGCCGGCCAAAGCCGTGGCCAAGGGTCAGGCCGCCAAGGCCGACCTCAGCCTGCACCTGAACACCCCAGCGCAGGCACCGCTGCAACAAGCCCTGACCTGGGACGCCGCGCTTGACCCGCAAGGCAGCAAGCTGGGCCTGACCGAGCTGTATCGCACCGACATCTGGCGCCAGACCGTGCGGCTGGCAGTGGGCACCGGCACCCCTCACGCAGGGGTGATCGAGGTTGCGCTGGACCTGGGCGAGATCCGTGCGGGCGGACTCAGCATCCCCGTGCAGGAACTTGAAATCGAGCTCATCGAGGGCCACCCCATGGCCGTGATCGAAGCCGGCCGTGACTGGGTCGATCGCCACGGCCTGTGGCTGGACACGCAGACCAAAGCCCACAGAGGCGATCGCCTGGCGCGCCGCGCTGCGGCACCGGACACGCCCCAAGGCGGTGTGTCACTGAAGGCTCGCCCCGCCCGCCTGGACACCAGCGCCACACTCGATCAAGCCTGGCGTGCCGGAGTCGAGAGCTGCCTGGAACAGATCACCGCCAACCTGAGCGAGCTGGCGACAGCGCCGCTCGACACCAGCCCGTCGCTCTATCAATTGCGCGTGGGCCTGCGTCGTCTTCGCAGCCTGGGAAGCCTGCTGGCTGGTGAAGACCTGCCCTTCCCTCAGGAAGCCATGGCCAATGCGGTCGACCTGTTCCGCAAGCTGGGCTACTGGCGCGATGCCGATGTGCTCGGCTGGATCCCGCCCATGCTGACCATGCTGGGCGGCCCTGACATGCCGCTGCCGGGCGGCGAAGCGCCTGCCGACCCCGTGTCGCTGGCCCGCTCTCCGGAAGCCACGCACCTGTGCCTTGACCTGCTGGCTGCACTGCTGGCCCCGCCCGCCACATCCGGCCCGGCCATGCAACTGTATCGGCCCGTCCTGCAGGCACAGCTCAAGCGCTGGCACCAGCACGCGTTGAACCTGAGCAAAGGCTTTCGCAACCAGACGGACGAAGCCCGTCACCGCGTGCGCAAGCAATGCAAACGCCTGCGCTACGCCATGGACCTCTACGCCCCGCTGCTGGACAAGCGCCCGGGGCGCGATACCTATCTGAAACAGCTCAAGGCTGTACTGAGTGCTCTGGGGGCCTTGCAGGACGAGGTCAGTGCGGCACACCGCTACCGCGAAGCCACGGCACACGACCCTCGCGCCTGGTTTGGTCTGGGATGGCTGCAGGCCCGTCGCGGCGCCCACATCGAAGCGGCCCGCCAGGAGCTCAAGATCTGGCGCAAGACCCGCTCGCCCTGGTAAGAACGGCGTCAACAGGCCCGGTCAACTGACCGGGCCACCTGAGCTCAGCGCACCCGCATGCCGGGCTGTGCACCCGGGAAGGGTTCCAGCACATAGATGCCGGGGTTGGCCTTCTCATCGGCATGCGATGCCGCCAGCACCATGCCTTCGCTCACACCGAACTTCATCTTGCGCGGTGCCAGGTTGGCCACCATCACGGTGAACTTGCCCACCAGGTCTTCGGGCTTGTAGGCCTCCTTGATGCCGCTGAAGACATTGCGCGTGCGCCCCTCGCCCACATCGAGCGTCAGGCGCAACAGCTTGGTGCTGCCTTCCACGTGCTCGGCGTTGACGATCTTGGCAATGCGCAGGTCCACCTTCACGAAGTCATCGATGGTGATGGTGGGTGCAATCTCTTCGCCACCCGGCTTCGGCGCCTCGACCACCGGCGGTGCGGGCGGCTCGAACAGCGCATCGAGCATCTTGGGGTCGACGCGGGTCATCAGGTGCTCGTACTTGCGGATGGTCGTCACCGGGCGAGCGCGCTCACCCCAGCTCAGCGGGCCATCGAAGCCCAGGAAGTCGAATGCACGACGGGTCACTTCCGGCAGGATCGGGCTGAGGAACAGCGTCAGGTACTTGAAGCCTTCCAGGCAGGCCGACAGCACCTCGTGCAACTGGCTGTTGGCCACATGCTGGCTGCTGTCCTTGGCCAGTTCCCACGGCTTGGCCGTATCGAAGTACTGGTTGATTTCATCAGCCGCCGCCATGATGTCGCGCACAGCCTTGCCGTATTCGCGCTTTTCGATGGCGTCGGAAATGGCCGCTTCACGGCTGATCACAGCCTGCAGCGGGATCATTTCCTGCAGCTTGCCGGCATCGCCTGCTCCCAACTCGGCCAGGGCACCTTCGAAGTAGCGGTGGACGAAAGTGGAGCAGCGGCTGGCGATGTTCACATACTTGCCGACCAGGTCGCTGTTGACCCGCGCCATGAAGTCTTCCGGGTTGAAATCGACGTCTTCGACACGGCTGTTGAGCTTGGCCGCGATGTAGTAGCGCAGCCACTCGGCATTCATGCCCAGGCTCAGGTACTTGAGCGGGTCGATGCCGGTGCCGCGGCTCTTGCTCATCTTTTCGCCACTGACGGTGATGAAACCGTGCACATTGATCTGGTTGGGCAACTTGCGGCCGCTGAACTTCAGCATGGCCGGCCAGAACAAGGTGTGGAAATAGGTGATGTCCTTGCCAATGAAGTGCACCTGCTCAACGCTCGGGTCGGCCATGAACTCTTCGAAGCTGCGGCTTTCGCCGTACCGGGCCTTCGGGCCTCCATGGGCGAAATAGCTCTTGAGCGAAGCCAGGTAGCCAATGGGGGCATCCAGCCACACATAGAAATACTTGCCAGGCGCATCCGGAATTTCAATGCCGAAGTAAGGCGCATCACGGCTGATGTCCCAGTCACCCAGGCCTCCCTCGCCGTTTTCGTCCTTGGTGAACCACTCGCGGATCTTGTTGCCCACCTCGGACTGCAGCTTGCCATCCTGGGTCCAGGCCTGCAGGAAATCAGCACAACGCGGGTCAGACAGCTTGAAGAAATAGTGATCACTGGTGCGCAGCACCGGTGTCGCGCCACTCAGGGCCGAGTAAGGGCTCTTCAACTCTGTAGGCGAATAAACCGCGCCACACACTTCGCAGGAATCACCATACTGGTCCTTGGCGCCGCACTTGGGGCACTCGCCCTTGATGAAGCGGTCTGGCAGGAACATCGACTTTTCAGGGTCGAAGAACTGCTCGATGGGGCGGACCTCGATCAACCCCTGGTCACGCAGTGCCCGGTAAATGTCTTGCGCCAGCTGGTGGTTTTCCGGGCTGTCGGTGCAGGACCAGTGGTCAAAGCTGATGTGAAAACCATCCAGATAAGGCTTGCGGCCTGCGGCGATGTCGGCCACAAACTGCTGAGGGGTCTTGCCGGCCTTCTCGGCCGCGATCATGATGGGCGCACCGTGGGCATCGTCAGCCCCCACGAAATGCACCTGATTGCCCTGGGAACGCTGATAACGCACCCAGATGTCGGCCTGGATGTATTCCATGATGTGGCCAACGTGGAAATGGCCGTTGGCATAGGGCAATGCGGTGGTGACGAAGAGCTGACGTGGCATAGGGTCACTAAGAACTTGGGAAAGTCCCCGATTTTAGGCCGCGCTAGACTGATCGTCTGGAAAGATTTCTCCGCCTATGTTTCGACGTCTCCTCTCACTGGCCCGCATGACCACCTCCGCCAACGCCTCCCCCGAACTCGACTCCGCCATTCGTGACGCCCTCAAGGGCGTCAAAGACCCGCTCACGGGTGTGGATTGGGTGACAGGCCGTCAACTGAAGGCGGTCAAAACCCGCGGCGACACCGCCATCCTGAACATTGCCCTGGGCTATCCGGCCCAATCGCGCTGGCCGGAGTACACCGCCCTCGTCCAACAGGCACTGAAGACCGTGCCGGGCGTTGCCGGGGTGGAAGTGAACTGGTCGACCCAGGTGGTGGCGCATGCGGTCACCCGCGGTCAAACACCGCTGCCGGGGGTGAAGAACCTGGTGGCCGTGGCCTCCGGCAAGGGCGGCGTCGGCAAGAGCACCACCTCCGTCAACCTGGCGCTGGCCCTGGCTGCGGAGGGTGCGCGTGTCGGCATGCTGGATGCCGACATCTACGGTCCCAGCCAACCGCTGTTGATGGGGTTGAGCGGCCGCCCTGAAAGCACGGACGGCAAAAGCATGGAGCCCTTGCGCAACCACGGCATCCAGATGATGTCGATTGGCCTGTTGATGGACGACAACGCACCGGCCATCTGGCGCGGCCCCATGGCCACCCAGGCACTGGAGCAACTCATGCGCCAGACCAACTGGGGTGACAGTGAAGGCCAGCTCGACTACCTGATCGTCGACATGCCACCCGGAACCGGCGACATCCATCTGACGCTGTGCCAGCGCTCGCCGCTGACAGCTGCCGTGGTGGTAACCACACCACAGGACATCGCCTTGCTCGACGCCCGCAAGGGCCTGAAGATGTTCGAGAAGGTCAGCGTGCCAGTGCTCGGCGTGATCGAAAACATGGCCACCTTCCATTGCCCGAACTGCGGCCACGAAGAGCACATCTTCGGTGAGGATGGCGGCAAGCGCCTCGCCGAGGAATGTGGTGTGCCCGTGCTGGGCTCCATGCCGCTGGATCTCAAGATCCGCCAGCAGGCTGACGCAGGTCAACCCACCATGGTGGCCGAGCCTGACAGCCGTGTCGCCCAGTTGTATCGTGACATGGCCATCCGCGTGGCCGCGGGCGTGTCGCGTCTTCCCAAGGATTATTCAGGCAAGATGCCGGCTGTGACCGTGGTTCCCAAAACCGACGCTTGAAGCCTGCTCTCTGCCCATGACACCCCAAAGTGCCGATGATCCGTGGTTCGACCTCATCCCTCAAGGACTGATCGAGTTCAACGAACGGGGCCGGGTGCTGCGCAGCAACCCCGCCTCCCATCGGCTGCTGGGCGAGCGCGTGCCCACGGGCATGTCGCTCAACATGGCGTCGGCCCGGGTACAGACACTGACCAGCTGGGATGCCCCGCTGACCCTGCTGTCACTGACCCCCACGTCACCGCCCCTGTGGGTGGAAGACCGCGAGCTGACTGGCAACCTGTGCGCCACCGTGCACGTCAGCTCCTCTGCAGAAGGCTCTACCCACTATCTCTGCTCCATCGCCAACAAATCGGCACCGGAAGGCATCGAACCCAATCAGGCGCCCGAGCAACTCCTGCATGAACTGAGCACCATCCTCGAAAGCAGTCCCGCCGGTATCGCCTACCAGCGTGGCGACGTGCTGGTGCGCTGCAACCGACGCTTCGAGCGCATGCTGGGCTTCAAGCCAGGCAGCCTCACCGGCATGCCGCTTGACGATCTGCTGGCTGGCGACCCCCGCATCAACCGCGTGGTGACACAGTCCAACCAGGAGTTGCTGCGCTCGGGCCAGTACGAAAGCGAACTCGAGATCACCCTGCCGGACCAGACAACCCGCTGGTACGCCTTGTCCATTCGCCGCATTGGCAGCACCCATGGTCCGATCGAGACGATTGCCGTACTGTCCGACATCACGGGCATGCGCTCGCAACAAGCCCAGCTGGAAGCCCTGGGCCGCGACCGCGACCTGATGTTCAGCCTGTCTGCCGTCGGGATCGCCTTTGTGCGCAACGGCGTGGTTCAAAGCGCCAACCCGGCCTTGTCCACCCTGCTGGAGCGCAGCCAGAACGACATCGTGGGCCACCCGCTGACCTCCCTGTTTGCCGGCGACAACCATGCAGCCGACGCCAGCGAGATGATGGATGCCCTGCACCAGCACGGCATCTGGCACGGCGAACGCGCCCTGGGGCACCCTCGCGGCATGCCCCTGTGGGCCGAACTCAATCTGCGCCTGGTCAACCAGGTGCAACCGGAAGAAGGCTTCATCGTCTCCTTCGTCAATGTGGATGACCGCCACCGTGCCGAACAGAACCTGACCCTGCAGGCCGAGCGCACCCGGGCCATCCTGGATTCGGTCTTCGTTGGCATCGTCACCCTCGACAGCCACGGCATCGTCTGGATGAACCGCTCGGCGCGCCGCATGTTCGGGGGCGACCTCAATGACTTCGTCGGCCTGCCGCTCAGCACGGTGGCCACGTCCGACATTGATCACCCATTCCGGATGACCGACTACCTCGATGACCTCCAGGATGGGCAATCCCACACTTTCGAGTGCCAGGTCGTCGGGCGCGATGGTCGCGTGTTCTGGGTAGTGGGCAATGCCGTGGTCACGCTCAACGGGGCGAACGAGCGGCAGATCACCTACGCCCTGCTCGACATCGACCGGCGCCGCCAGGCCGAAGCGCTTTCTGCGGAAGCCCAGGCCACCTTGCAGCGCATCATCGAGATGGCCCCCATGACCATCATGCTGTTCGATGCGCGCACCCTGCGGGTCATCCAGGCCAACCAGGGGGCATCGGCCTTCATCAACACCGAAGCCAGCAATGCCCTGCTCAAGACGCCGGAGATGTTCCTCGACGCCGAGCGCGCACGCATCATCCGCAGCGACCTGATGCTCTCGCTGGACTCGGGCGCACCACTGCACCGCGAATACGGCAGCGCACAAGGCGCCAACAGCCAGGTCTGGGACGTCAACTACCTGCCCTTGTCGCGGGAAGATCAGTCTGCCGACCAGTTGTTGATGGTTGCATCCGACGTCTCCGAGCAACGTGCGGCCGAACAGGCGCGGCTCGACGCAGCCATCACCCAACGCGAGATGCTGGTGAAGGAAGTGCACCACCGCATCAAGAACAACCTGCAGGGCGTGGCTGGCCTGCTTCAGCAGATTGCCGCCCGCAAACCCGAAGTCGCCTCGGCCATTTCCGAAGTGGTTGGCCAGGTGCAGGCCATTGCCCAGGTCTATGGCCTGCAGGTCGGCTCGTCAGGGCCGCTGCACCTGCAAAGTGTGGTGGAAGCCATTGCCCAGTCCGTGCAGCGCACCTTCGGCCGGCAGATCGTGCTGTCCTTCGAGGGGCCGACCGCCGGTTGCTGGCAGCTTCCGGAAGCGGAATCGATCCCCATCGCCTTGAGCCTCAACGAACTGCTCACCAACGCGCACAAGCATGGCAAGGGCATGCAACCACTGACCTGTTCCGTGCACTGCACCGAGCAAGGCGTGAACATCGACATCCGCAACCCCGGGCAACTCACCGACGGCTTCAGCGTGGACCGTGTTCGTGGTGGCGTGTCCGGATTAGGCCTGGTCAGAGCGTTGTTGCCACGCCGCAGTTCCAAGCTGTCCATGCTGCAAGATGGTCCACTTGTCCTGACGCGTATCGAATTGACCCCTCCAGGCATCGCTTTGGTGCCCATTGCGCCCCCACCACAGGAGCGCCCCTCTGGTCAACAGATCGCACTTTGGCCACAATAGATACTTCGTTCCCCCGTCCCCGCAATGAATATCGACAAATGGTCGATAGCTGGCTTGGTTGTTCCATGACAGACAGAAAGGCCTTTCTGCTTTGGCGTTTCAGGGCTGGGTTTGCCCCGAGAGGATGTACGTGAATCAAAAAGGCAAGATTCTGGTAGTGGATGACGACCGGCTCGTTCTGGCGACCCTGACCCATGGGTTGTCGCAAGCTGGGTATGAAGTCATTGATGCCGATAACGGGGACGACGCCATATTGCTGGCGCGGGAACACAAGCCTGACCTGGCTTTGCTCGATATCCGGATGGAAGGGAAAAGCGGTTTTGACGTGGCCGCTTATCTGCGCGATTACTGCCAGATCCCCTTCATGTTCCTGTCGGCATTTTCAGATGATGCAACGATTGCACAGGTCAAGGCCCTGGGGGCCGTAACCTATCTGGTCAAGCCACTCGATATTCAGCAGATCGTGCCCGCCGTCGAGGCGGCCTTCGCCAACGGTCGCAAGCTGGTTCAGGCAAGCGGCACACAGCCGCCCGTCGAAGCGGAAGCGCCGGCGACGACCACCGTAGCGCCACCACTCGAACAAACCATTGCGATTGCCGTCGGCATCGTGATGCACCGCCACTCTGTGGGGCGCCAGCCAGCGCTTGAGCGCCTGCAAAAACAGGCTCACCACGAAGGCAAGCCCCTTGCCGATCTGTGCGCGCAATTGCTGGAAGCGCAGGAAATCCTGTCGAGACTGGGGCCGCTGAGCTAAGCCCGGCGGTTCAAGCCGCCCTGGCAGCACCTGCGCGCTGCTTCTGTTGCGCCTCAGCCACGCTGATGAGCGTGAAGTAGAAACACGCGCCCTGACCTGCCTGGGCCTCCGCCCACACGCGCCCGCCATGACGGGCGATGATGTTCTTCACGCCTGCCAGGCCTACACCCGTACCGGGGAACTCACGTGCACTGTGCAAACGCTGAAACAGGCCGAACAGCTTGTCTGCATGCTGCATGTCAAAGCCGGCACCGTTGTCGCGCACGAAATAGACAGCGGGGTTCGTTGCAGGCATCTGCCCGACTTCGATGCGAGGGCTGTCCACCTTGCCGCTGTACTTGAGGGCATTGCCCATCAGGTTCTCCAGCACGCGACGCAGCAGTTGAGGGTCTCCCTCAGCAAACAGCCCTTCGGCCACCACGAACTGCGCGGCACAGGCTACACACACGCCGTCTACCCCGGCCGCGCCAGCTGAGCGCAGTTCTTCGGCCACGTCATGGGCCATGGCGCTGAGATCAACTGATTGCCGTGCCAACGGCGCGCTGGACAACTGCGCCTGTTCCAGGATCGCATCGATCATCCCGCTCATGCGAGACGATGCCGCCAGAATCCGGTCCAGGTGGTCATTGCCCATCTTGTCGAGTGACCGCGCGTAGTCTTCCTTCAGGATGCGGGCGAAGCCATCGACGACCCGCAACGGCGCGCGCAAATCGTGAGACAAGGCATAGCGCAAAGCCTCCTGATCGACCTCGCTCATCGCCATACAGGTTTCAGTGTGGTCTGCAGGAGACAGTTCTGTTGACTCTGCTGACACCACCAGCGGGGTGGATGCAGGCGTCTGAACAGCATGCAGGCCGGTGTCGCGCCAAATACACACACCCCACACCATGGCCCATATCAGCAGGAACAGGGAATGGGCCCATACAGGCGCGGATAGCCATATCAGGGCCAAAAGCACCACCAGACCGGCTGCGCCCCATGTCAGCAGCAGCACCCGAGGCATGAAAACCCGGTCAGTCTGGTGTGAAAAGTTCAAGGAATCCGGCATTCAAATCGTTGCAAGAAGGCTGGCAGGGGGTTTCTTCTGCTGGCTAGGGATTTCACGAAACCTGTAAAGTCCGTGCAATAGATAACGAATAGAAACAGTATGCCCCGCTTGAAGTCGTATGGGGGCGTGACTTTCCCAAGGATTATCCGGCGATGTCGCACAAGAAGGACTTCATGCGCTCACCCTGGACGGTATTTCTTGGCCTGATTGCATTGATCGTCACTGGATTGGCGGCCTGGCGTTGGGGCTGGAGTGGGCTTGGGCTGACATTGGCGGCCTGGGCCGCTGTCGGTATGGCGTTGACCGCGCGACAAAAAAACATACCTGCGCCGGACCAGCCCCCGTCCACCGTTCCTGCAGACGCCCAACCGTCATCAAACTCCCCAGCGGTGCCGCCGGCCGGCAGTGACAACGCGCGCTGGCTTCAATTGGCCAACGACCTGGCCGAAGCCGCCTATCAGGCGGGCTCGATTGAACAGGCGCTGCAACGCGTTGGTCAGGCGCTGCACCATCACCTGGGTTCGCGATCATGGATCTGCCTGCGCGTCGATGGCTGGAATGGTGAGACCGCCCTGCTGCGACCCTGGATCGACACCGGCCGTGCGGGCGACGTCATCGACGTGTCGGCCATTGCCGCAACCCACCGGGATGACAAGCCCCTGGGTCAGGCGCTGCGGTCGTTGAAACACTGTCTCGCCCAGGTCAGCTCCGCAGCGAATCCCGCAGCCACCCCATGGCGCGCATCCACGACACGGCAGGTCCTGGCCTTGCCTGTTGCCGTAGAGGGCCGTCCACTGGCCTTGCTCGAATTCGCAGACCCCACTTTCACGGCCGACGGACTCGATCAGGTCCTGAGCCTGGCCGCCTTGCAGCTCAGCTTCGTGGCTGAGCGTGACGCCAACCAGGCGCTGATGGCCAACTCCGCCGAACATGTCAGCCGACTCGCACTGGTGGCATCGCGCATCACCAGCGGGGTTGCCATCACCGATCGCCAGGGCACCATCGAGTGGGTCAATTCGGCGTTCATCGCACTGACCGGCTGGCCTGAAGACCGCGTGCTGGGGCGACGACTGACCGAGCTGCTCAACCAGGACGACATGGCCTCATCCGCCGTGCAAGAGCTCGAAGAACATCTGGCGCAAGGCGTGCCCTTCCGCTTGTCCTATGAGGCCACGCGCGAAGCCGGCAAGATCCGCACGCGCTACTGGAGCGAGATCGACGCACTGCAAATGCTCGATGAAACCGGTGGGCGCAGCCAGTTTGTCTGCCTGTTCAACGATGTGTCCCGGCGCAAGGCACAAGAACATGTGCGCGAACAGGAGCGCGAGTTCCTGGAAGCCTTGCTCGGCAACCTGCCGGTCAGCCTCTTCGTGCTGGACCCGAGCAATTTCCATGTCGTCGCGATCAACCGCTACACCGAGCTCGAATTCAAGCTGCAGCGTGATCTGGTCATTGGCAAATCGCTCGGGCAGGTGCTTGCGCCGTCTGTCCTGGACCTGTCCATTCCCTTCATGATGCAGGCACTGGAGTCGGGCCAGACCATCGAGCACGATTTCAACTGGCAGTCCGACGACGGCGCCCGGGTGGTCAACGCCCGTCACTTTGCCTTGCGTCACAGCAACGGTCGCCCGCGCCTGTTGCTCTCGCTGGTGCGCGACATCACCGCATCGCGTCAAGCTCAGGCTGATCTGGAAGAGTCCGAGCGACGTTTCCGCGAACTGGTTGAATCCATGGATGACGCGGTCTACGTGTCGACGGCCGGCCGCCGGCGGTTTCTTTATCTGAGCCCCCGCACCAGCGCCCTGCTGGGCATGTCTGCGGCCGACATCCATACGCAACCGCAGCGTGTCAGGTCCATGATCGTGCCGGAGGACCTGGCCAAATTCACCGAACAGGAACTTCACGAAAAGGCCGGTGAGCCAACCGATACCCTCTTGCGCCTGCAAATCCCGCAAAAGGGCCTGCGCTGGTTCCGCCACCGCACGCGCACCCGGCAGCTCACCAACGGGCATTTCCGCATTTACGGCCTGATCACCGATGTGACCGATGAACACCGGCAGGCGCTGGAACTCGAACGCGCCCGCGACATGGCCGAAGCGGCCAGCCAGGCCAAGAGCCAGTTCATGGCCAATATGAGCCATGAAATCCGCACCCCCATGAATGGCATCCTGGGGATGACCGAGTTGCTGCTGGGCACCCAGCTCAATGACAAGCAGCGTCGGTTTGCCCAGGCGGTCTACCGTTCAGGTGAAAGCCTGCTGGAGATCATCAACGACATCCTGGACTTCGCCAAGATCGAGGCAGGCCGGCTGGAGCTGGCCACCTGCGACTTCGTGCTGCGCACGCTGGTCGAAGACACGCTGGAGTTGATGGCCCCCCGTGCCCACGAGAAAGGTCTGGAACTCAACTTCCGGGAACAACCGGGCCTGCCTGCGGTGATCCACGGAGATCCCCTTAGATTGCGGCAAATCCTGACAAACCTGGTTGCCAATGCCATCAAATTCACAGAACATGGCGAAATCGTTGTCGATATACGCCGCGCGGTAGGCCGAGGGGTGGGCAGCCCCACGCACAGCACCGCGCAGACCATCGACCTCGAATTCATGGTTCGAGATACGGGCATCGGCATTCCATCCGACGTCATCCCTCGGCTCTTCAGTGCCTTCGTACAGGCCAATGTCGGGATGGCTCGCCGCTATGGTGGAACCGGCCTGGGCCTCGCCATTTCGAAACAACTCGTCGAATTGATGGGAGGGCAGATTGAAGCGCACAGTGCTCCGGGGGTGGGCTCCGAATTCGTGTTCCGCATCCCTGTTCGAATTGGCGACACGCAGGCCGACATGGCCATGCTGGAAGAGCCAGGCATGCCCTCCCTCAATGTGCTCGTCGTGGACGACAACGACACGAACCGCACCGTGATCGAGAACATGCTGACGGCGTGGGGCATGCGTGTCTCACAAGCCAGCAATGGTCGCGAAGCACTGGCGCTGCTGACCACCGACCCGGATGAGGCCGGCACATTCGACCTAGCCCTGGTTGACATGCAGATGCCCGAGATGGACGGCATCGCGCTGGCCCATGCCGTGAGAGACAGCGGCACGTGCCCTGACCTGAAAATGATCCTGCTGTCGTCGGTGTCTTCACCTGACGATGTGCGCAAGGCGCAAGACGCCGGCTTCCAGCGCTTCGTGTCCAAACCACTTCGCAAGGCAGAGTTGCGTCAAGCCATCCTGGGCGTATCAGGCGAGCGGACCGAAGGTCAGAGCGAAGTACGTCGCCTCAACAAATCGGTTCTGGTCGTTGAAGACAACCCGGTCAACCAGGAGGTCTGCACCCAGATGCTGAGGCGCCTGGGCTGCGAGGTGCGGCTGGCCAGCTCCGCGCTGGAAGGGCTGCGCAAACTGGGCGAGCAAACATTTGATCTGGTTCTGATGGATATCCAGATGCCGGGCATGGACGGCATCGAGGCGCTGACCTGGTTCAGACGTGGCAACAGCAACCGCTTCACCTTTGTCACGCCGGTCGATACGCCCGTGATTGCCGTCACGGCCAATGCGCTGGAAGGCGATGAAGACCGCTTCCTCGGCCTGGGTTTTGACGACTACCTGTCCAAACCCTTCCGCCAAAGCCAGTTGCTCAAGATTCTGGTCGAACACACGCATATCAGCCAGGACGCGCTGACCGCGCCAGACAGTGCACCAGCAGCAAGCGCACAGCCGGACAACGCCGCTGCCGACACCAGGGTTGAGCCACCCGCAAACAAGCCCGAGGCAGACGCCTGGGCTGGGGTGCTGGACAAAGATGCCCTGCAGCGCCTGCGTGACCTTGACCCCCGGGGCGAAAACCGCCTGATCGAACGGGTCTCCAAGGCTTTCGAGACATCTGTTGGAAGAATGCTGCCTCAGCTCGACGAAGCCATCAAGATCGGTGATCATGCAGGCATCGCCCACGTGGCGCACACCCTCAAATCTTCTTCAGCGAGCATCGGCGCGCTCAAGTTGTCGCAGATGTGCGCCGAAATCGAGGCCATGATCAGGCGTCAAACCGGTGAAGATCTGAGTCAGCAGGTGTCGGCCATCCGCCCAGAAGTGGAGCGGACGGTCTCCAGTTTGCGTTCGCTGCTGGAGGCTCAGGCATGAATTTGCTGGCGCCCGTCACCACCCTGAACGAAGCACAGCCCAAAGTGCTGCTGGTTGATGACGACGAAGTCAACCTGCTGCTGACTTCGGTGGCCCTGCGTGAACGCGGCTTTGCGATCACCGAAGCCAGCTCCGGTGAACAGGCCTTGCAGCTGATCAGCCAGTGGTTGCCCGATGTGGTTGTGCTCGATGCGGTCATGCCTGGGCTCGATGGCTTCAGCACGTGCCAGGAGTTGAGGCAACTGCCAGGCTATGAGTCCATCCCTGTGCTGATGCTCACGGGCCTGGACGACGAGGCCTCCATCACCCGCGCCTACGAAGTCGGCGCCACGGATTTCTTTGTCAAATGTCCGCAGTGGAGCCTGCTGGCAGGTCGCCTGCGCTATCTGCTGCGAGCCGCCCGCACCCGCGATGAACTGGTTCGAAGCAAGGCCACGCTGGCCCGCGCCCAAGACCTTGCCCGCATGGGCAGCTTCGAATGGCACAAAGGCCTGACGGACATGACCTTTTCGAACGAAGGTCTGCGTGTCTTTGGCCTGGGCGGCCGCGACGAGCTCGGCATCCGCCGCATCCTGCGCATGATGGCTGCGGGTGACCGCCCCAGTTTCATCCGCATCCTGCACGAAGTCATTCACCACGGCACGGTCCTGTGCCACGACATCCAGGTCACACTCAACGATGGTCGTCAGCGCATCCTGCACATCGAAGCCGAACCAGAGTTCAACGAGCAGGCCGCGCTGATTGGCTACACCGGCATTGTTCAGGACGTCACAGACCGCCGCGTGGCAGAAGACCAGATCAACCACCTGGCCAATTTCGACACGCTGACCGGCCTGCCCAACCGCCGCCAGATTTTTTGGCGCAGTGAACGGGCCATCGAGCATGCCAAGCGCCTCAACCACCGCTTGGCCATCCTCCAGATCGGGGTCGATCGCTTCAAGGTGATCAACGAGAACCTGGGGCACCACGCGGGTGACGAGTTGCTCATCGAGGTCGCCCGCCGCCTGCGCAACTGTGTCAAGCACTGCGAACAAGTGATGGATGGCGGTGCGGACCTCGCAGCCCAGCATGGTCACCGCACACTCGAAGCGGTAGGCCGACTCGGTGCAGACGAATTCGTGGTGCTGCTGCCCGAGGTGGAAGACGAACAAGAGGCCATCGACACCGCAGGCCGCCTGCTGGCGGTGTTGCGTGAGCCCATGATGGCGGGTGGGCAGGAATGCTTCATCACCGCCAGCGTGGGGGTCGCCCTGTTCCCAGAGCACGGTCTGGCCGTGGCCGACCTGTTGCGCAACGCCGATGTGGCCATGGACCTGGCCAAGACCCATGGCCGCAACACCGCCCAGTTGTATGACCCGCACCTGGCCAGCAAGGGCCGCGTTCGTCTTGAGCTGGACACCGCTTTGCACAAGGCCCTGGAGCGCAATGAACTGGTGCTGTACTACCAGCCCAAGATCGACGTGCGCACCAGCCGCATGGTCGGCGCCGAAGCCTTGATGCGCTGGATTCACGATGGTCGGGTGATCCCGCCGGGCGACTTCATCCCGCTGGCCGAAGCCACCGGCCTGATCAACGACATGAGCCTGTGGGCCATCCGTGAGGCCGGGCGCCAGGCCAAGCGCTGGCACACCCTGTTTGGGCTCGATTCCTCGATTGCCGTCAACCTGCCCAGCCGCCTGTTCGAGCAACCGGACCTTGCCGACCGCATTGAAACCCTCTTGCGTGACGAGGGCGTTGCACCACATTTCATCGAGCTGGAGATCACCGAAACCGGCCTGATGAAAGACCTGCAAGGTGTCGTGCCCTCGCTCATCAAGCTCAATCAACTGGGTACCGAAATCTCGATCGACGACTTTGGTACCGGTTACTCCTCGCTGGCCTACCTCACCACGCTGCCTATCAGCGAGCTGAAAATCGACCGATCGTTCGTGCGAGACCTCGGGACCACGCCGCAGAGTTCCGCCGTCGTGTCGGCCATCATCGCCCTCGCGCGTGCCCTGGGCCTGCGCGTGATTGCAGAAGGGGTCGAACAAGCCCCGCAGATGGAAGTGCTCTACAACCTGGGGTGCCACATTTGTCAGGGCTTCCTGTTTGCCCGTCCCATGCCGGCCCACGAGGTGGAAGCCTGGTTGCGCGATACCGCCGTGCGACAGAACTTGCCGCGTGTCGGTCCATTGGGTATCGAGTTGGGTGGCTCGCCACTGCGCAGCATTGCCAACTGACACCCCCACGCCCCTTAGCTCCGGATTTACAACATGAGCAGCCAATCGGGAAGCGGCGCCACACCGCCCACACCCGCCTTGCTGGCCAAGGCCGCCTTGCGGCGTCTGGCCGAGCAGCGACTTGAACCCACGCCAGAAAACTACCAACGGGCCTACGAGGCCGAGTCAGGGCAACCCAGCAGCCCACCACCCACGGCCCCGGCGCCACTGGATGGACCAGAGGGCATTACCCCGGCAGAAGACGGGCAACGCTGGTCCAGCCTGATCGACCGCATTGTGCGGGGCGCCGAACGCGGCAGCCGGCAATGGACGACCGGACGCAAGAAGGACAGCCTCAAGCGCGTGCTGGAAGGCAGCAAGAACTCGGCTGATCGATTGCACCAGCGCCTGGGCCAACTGGTGACCAGCTGGGACACCGACAGTGCAGACGACGACACCGTCGAAGTGATTGAAGGTGCGGAGGCGAGCGCGCCCGCCGCGGACGGCTCGTCCGCACCAGCAGCCGCTCTGGCGTCGTCTGGCGTGCCAACATCGGACGCCCCAGTGGGCTGGCCCCCGCTGGCCACCCACAGCGCAGGAGAGCTGCAGCAGACGGTGGTCATCGCCCTGCCCACGCAGGATGCCCAGTCCACCGAAGCACAAACGCGCCTGCAATCGGCACTGGAGCAAGCCCAGGCAACGCTGCCGCCCGAGCAGACACAGGCCTTGAGCCAGGAAATCACCGAAGCCTGTGCGCAGGCACGGCGCATCATCGAGCACCGCCACCACCTGGTCACCCAGCTCACAGAGCTGTGCGAATCGCTCACCAGCAGCCTGGTGGACCTGGCCGAAGACGATTCCTGGGTGCAGGGCCAATGCCAGGCCATGCAGTTTCAGGTGAAAGACGGCCTGCACAACCGTGGTGTGCGCCACATGATCGACTTGCTGGAAGGCACCCGCAACCGGCAAAAGCAACTCAAGCAGGACCGCGAATCAGCCCGTCAGGCCCTGACGCAGCTCATTCACCAGATGCTGCAGGAAATGGCAGCCCTCGGCACCACCACCGACCGCTTTCAGCAAAACCTCGGCCGCTATGCCGACACCATCGGCCAGGCAGACTCCCTGGAAAGCCTGGCAGGCGTCGTGCGAGAGATGGTGGAAGAAAGCCGCACCGTGCAAGGGCTGGTACAGCAGGCGCAGACCCGTATCGAGACGGAGCATCAGCGTGCCAGCGAGCTCACCGACCGGGTCAAGAGCCTTGAGGACGAAATTCGGCGCCTGTCGGACGAGGTGTCGACCGACCCCCTGACGCAGATTGCGAACCGCCGCGGCCTGATGCGTGCGTTCGAAAACGAACAAGCCCGCATGCAGCGCAACGGCGGGCAACTGGCCATTGGCCTGCTGGACGTCGACAACTTCAAGAAGCTCAACGACCAATTGGGGCACCAAACAGGCGACGTCGCCCTGCAGTTTCTGGCACAGCGCGTGGGTGCCAGCCTGCGTCCCAGCGACTCATTGGCCCGCTATGGCGGTGAGGAGTTCGTGGTGCTGCTGGCCGATACCGAAGCGGAAGAAGCCCAGCAGGTCCTCACCCGTCTGCAGCGCGCCCTCAGTGCAGAGTTCTTCACGCAGGACGAGCGCAAGGTCTTCATCACCTTCTCGGCGGGGGTCACCCAGTACCGCGCGGGCGAAGCCATCGAAGCCGCGCTCGACCGCGCCGACGTGGCCCTGTACGAGGCCAAGCGCACGGGCAAGAACCGCACGTGCATTGGCTGAGGCCTTGGCCTCAGCTGCCCACCATCAGTCCAGCAAGTGTTGCAGCACGCCCGGCACCTGCTCGGGCAAATCTTCGGCCATCAACCCACGGCCAAACGCCAGAGCCGCAGCACCGTGCACCCAGACGGCTGCAGCACTGGCGTGCCAGGCCGGCATGCCTTGCGCCAGCAAGCCAGTGATCAGCCCGGCGAGCACATCACCCGTGCCCGCGGTGGCCAAAGCTGGGGTGGCGTGGGTGTTGACCACCGCGCGGCCACATGGGCTGGCGACCACGGTATCGGGGCCCTTGAGCACGACCACCGCACCACTGACCTTGGCCGCCCAACGCGCCCGGCTCAGTTTGTCCGGGCCGCCTTCCGTGGCAGCCTGCGGGAACAAGCGCGCAAACTCCCCCTCGTGCGGCGTCAGCACCACCGGTCGGGCACTGGCACGAATCGCTGTGGAACAGGCCCCTTCCGGCTTCTGGCAGGCAGTCAAGGCATCGGCATCGAGCACCACGGGGCGACCACAACTCAAGGCCGCATCCACCAAAGGCAAGATGGACTCATCAAGCCCGCCCGACGCCCCCGGCCCCACCAGCACCGCGGTGAAACGGGCATCGGCCAGATGCCAGCTCAACTGACTGGCCAGGGTGTGCACATCGCGGCCAGGCAGCGCCCGCAGCATGATGCTGGTCAGGCTGCTGGCATAGACACCCCAGGCGCTTTCTGGCGCCACCACCGTGGTCAGGCCGGAGCCCACCCGCGCGGCAGCCCGGGCAGCCAGCCGTGCGGCACCGGTCATCACGCCACCGCCATAGATCAGGCTGTGGCCGCGGCGGTATTTGTGGCTGTCATCGTCCAGCGTGGGCCATTCGGACAGCCATATGGACGGGTCATTGACGAACGTGCTCGGCAGCACCACATCGGACGTCGGCTCCAGACCGATGTCGGTCACCACCACCTCGCCGCACAGGCGCCGCCCCGGCATCAACGCATGGGCCGGCTTGCGGCGGAAAAAGGTCACTGTCAAGGTGGCCGGCGCTGCGCCGCCGTCTTCACCGGTGTCACCAAACACCCCGCTGGGAATGTCCACGGCCACCACCGGCTTGCCATGGGCTTTCACCAGCGCCAGCGCCTCCCGAGCGGCCCCTTCCAATGGTCGGGCCAAGCCGGTGCCAAAGAGCGCATCCACCACCAGGTCAAAGCCTTCATCCAGCATCTGAGGCCCGATAGGCACCAACGTGGCCCGCGCGAAGTCGATGCTGCCAGGGCCGGCATGCGCGGCCCAGCGCTCGGCCTGGGCCAGGGCGTCGCCTCGCAGACTCTCCCACGCACCCAGCAAGGCCACCCGCACCGACCAGCCGGCTTGGCCCAGATACCGGGCCACCACAAAACCATCACCACCGTTGTTGCCCGGGCCGCACAGCACCAGCACACGGCGTGCAGACCAGCGCGCTGTGATGGCCTCGGCCACCGAGCGCCCCGCGCGCTCCATCAGTTCCAGCCCCGGCACACCGGCTGCCATGGCCGCCTGCTCGGCCAGCTTCATCTCTGCCACATTGACCAGTGCCGCGCTGTGCATCGTCATTTCTTTTCCGGTTTGGCTCAAATGCTTTGAAGTCTGCCTCATCAAGCGCCCGAAAACCCGGAAAATCGAAGGTTCGACCCCGATTTACGTCAAAGGCCCTGCATGTCCGCCGCGTCCCTGCCCGATCCCGCCTCCGTCCAGACCCGTGAGCGTTTTTTCTCGCTGGTCCAGACCCACCTGGACCAAGGCACCCTGGTCAAGGTGATCCTGGCGAACTACAAGGGTGAAGAAAGCGACCTGCAGCGCATCCAGGCCCGGCCGGTCAGCCTCAAGGACCAGCCCTGCCTGTCCTTTGTCTACCGCCACGCCACCCGCGACATCACGCGCAACCTGCCCCTGGCTGAAGGCCTGGCCACCCTGAAGGCGCTCACCGGCACCGATTTCCGCAACGCCCACTTGCTCACGCCCACAGAAGAAATCCAGCTGGCGTTCAGCAAGAAGGGCAAAGCCACCCTGCGCACTGGCAAGGGAGAACACCAGCCCGAGGCACCGCAACAGGCTCACAACCGCGAAAAGCACCGCTTCCTGGAGTTGAACCGGCCCTTCCTGACCGCGCTCGGCATCACGGACCGGCAGCACCAGCTGATTCCAGCCATGTCGCGCAAGTGGAAGCAGATCAACAAATTCATCGAGATCGTCGACAAAGCCCTGCAAGGCTCACGGCTGGCGCAACAGCCTGACATCCACGTGGTGGACTTTGGTTCAGGCAAGGGCTACCTCACCTTCGCCATGCACGACTACCTGCGCCACACCCTGGGCAAACAAGCCCGTGTGACCGGGGTGGAGTTACGCCAGGAACTGGTCGACCTGTGCAACCAGGCAGCCCGCGAGTTGCACCACGACGGCCTGCAGTTTGACTGCGGCGACGTGCGTGACTACCAGGCCGGCACCATCAACGTGATGATCGCCCTGCACGCCTGCGACATTGCCACCGACTACGCCATCCATACCGGCATCCGCACCGGGGCCGACATCATCATCTGCTCACCGTGCTGCCACAAGCAGATCCGCCCGCAACTGCTCAGCCCGCATCCGTTGCGGCCCATCCTGCAACACGGCGTGCACCTTGGTCAGGAAGCCGAAATGCTCACCGACGGCCTGCGCGCCCTGCTGCTGGATGCCTGCGGCTACGACACCCAGGTGTTCGAATTCATCTCGCTGGAGCACACCAACAAGAACAAGATGATCCTGGCGGTCAAGCGCAAGCAGACCGACCCAGCCCACACGCAGGAAGTGCTGGGCCAGATTCACGACATCAAGGATTTCTACCGGATCCAGGAGCAGTGTCTGGAGCAACTGCTGCAGGAAGACGGCCTGCTGACGGCGCCGGCGAACTGAAGTCCCGACACACATCCAGCCAGGCCCGTGCGGCATGCGACAGGTAGCGGTCGTGCGCCCAGACCATGGCAATGGTCCAGACCGCCGCCGTGTCATGCAGCGGTCGCACCACGATGTCATCGCCCAGGTGGGCCCGCTGCAGCACGGGCTCGGGCAACAGGGCCGTGCCCATGCCGGCCTGCACCAGCGAAAGCAGAAAGTCCCATTGCCCGCTCTGCGCCACCATGTGCGGCATCACGTTCGCTTTCTGGAAGGCGGCGCGCAACTGCCGGGTCAGGGCGTAGTCGTCGCTGAGCATCACCACCGGTTGCTGGTGCAACACCTGCAGACCCAAGCGCGGCCGGTCAGCCCAGGCCACATCTTTGGGGCCCACCAGACACACCGGGTAGCGCCCCAGCACAGCGGTTTCCAACCCCAAGGCTGGGTCTACCGGCAACACGCTCACCCCCACCTCCAGCTCACCACTGGCTACCAGCTGCTCGACCACCTGCCCCCCCGCCTCGCGGATGCTCAACTCAATCTGCGGGTAGCGCTCCTTGAAGTGCCGCACCAGCGGTGAAAACAGCACATTCACGGTCGGGGGCAGGCCCACTGTCAGCTCACCTCGGCTCAAGCTGGCCAGGTCCGACACCTCACGCTGCAACTGGTGCACCAGCGCGAGGGCTTCCTGGCCACGCGCAAACACGATCTGTCCGGCATCGGTCAGCCGCACCTGGCGGCCTTCGCGAATCAGCAAAGGCTGGCCCATTTCGTCTTCCAGCTGGCGCACCATCTTGCTGATCGTGGATTGCGTCACGCATAAGCTGACTGCCGCTTGTGTAAAGCTTTGCTGACGCACCGTTTCGACAAAATACCGCAAGGCCCGTAAGTCCATGATTTTCTTGAGGCATGAATTTTCCGAATACCAAGCATAACTTTAAGTCGCAGCAAGAATACATCTGTCTTTCTATACTCGCGCGCACACACCGTTGGATGCGCTGAGATCCACGAGAAGCAGATATCGGAGACAACATGCATAACGACCGCATTCGTCTGGCCCGGCTCCACGACAAGATCGTGTCTGCCGACGAGGCCGCCAAGCTCTTCGCCGACGGCATGACCGTCGGGATGAGCGGATTCACCCGCGCTGGTGACTGCAAAGCAGTGCCGGTGGCATTGGCCGCTCGCGCCAAGAAGGACCCGCTGAAGATCACCCTCATCACCGGCGCCTCTCTTGGCAACGACATCGACAAGATCCTGTCGGAAGCCAATGTCCTGGCCAAGCGCATGCCCTTCCAGTCTGACGCCACCTTGCGCGGCAAGATCAACCGGGGCGAGGTCATGTTCATTGACCAGCACTTGTCTGAAACCGTCGAGCAACTGCGCTCCGGTCAGATTCCTCCGGTCGACATCGCCGTGGTCGAGGCGTCGGCCATCACGGAAACTGGCGGCATCGTGCCGACCACCTCGGTGGGCAACTCGGCCACCTTTGCCATGCTGGCCAAGAAGGTCATCATCGAGCTCAACCTCAACATGCCGGCCCAACTCGAAGGCCTGCATGATGTGTTCTTCCCCACCTACCGGCCGCACCGTCTGCCCATTCCGCTGATCTCGCCGGAGCAGCGCATCGGTCTGCCCTACATCCCGGTCGACCCGGAAAAGATCGCCGCCATCGTCATCACCCAGCAGGACGACAGCCCCTCGAACGCCCTGCCGCCAGACGACGAAACCCGCGCCATCGCTGGTCACCTGATCGACTTCTTCAAGCACGAAGTGAAAGTCGGCCGACTGCCCTACTCGCTGGCCCCGCTGCAATCAGGCATTGGCACCATTGCCAACGCCGTACTGCATGGCCTGATCGACTCGCCCTTCCATGACCTGAAGATGTACTCCGAGGTGCTGCAAGACAGCGCCATCGAGCTGCTCGATTCGGGCAAGATGGTGTTCGCCTCGGCCTCGTCCATCACCGTCACCAAGCCCACCTACGACCGGCTGTTTGGCAACATCGACCAATACAAGTCGCGCCTGGTGCTGCGTCCGCAGGAAATCAGCAACCACCCGGAAATCATCCGCCGACTGGGGCTGATTGCCATCAACACCGCGCTGGAGTGCGACATCTACGGCAACGTGAACTCGACCCACGTGGGCGGCACGAACATGATGAACGGCATCGGTGGCTCGGGTGACTTCGCCCGCAACGCGCTGATGTCGGTGTTCGTCACCAAGTCCGAAGCCAAGAAAGGCGCCATTTCCAGCTTCGTGCCCATGGTCTCGCACGTGGACCACACCGAGCACGATGTGGACATCATCGTCTCCGAGCGTGGTCTGGCCGACCTGCGTGGCCTGGCGCCGCGCGAACGCGCCCGCGTCATCATCGACAACTGCGCTGGCCCCGAATACCGCGACCAGCTCAACGACTACTTCGAGCGCGCCTGCCAGCGTGGCGGCCACACGCCCCACCTCATCGAAGAAGCCCTGTCGTGGCACGACAACTTCAACCGCAAGGGCACGATGCAACTCGACTGAGTTGGCTACGCGGCAACACATTGGTGTTGCCGCTTGGCAAACATACGCGTAACAACAAATATTGCACAGCCCTGTTGCGCGGATCACCCTAGACTCGTTGCAGGCCCACAGGGCTGCAGGGAGTACAGGAAGTGGCAGTATCAAACCTGTCGGCGCAAGCCGATGCTGCAGCATTGGTCGATGAGCTTCGGCGTCATCGGGACAAGCTCCGGCTTTTGCTCGACATCGCCCCGGTGGGCATCTGGTTTCATGATGGCCTGGGCCACATGGAATATGTCAACAAGACCTTCTGTGACGGCGTCGGCATCACAGAAGCGCAGTTTCTGGCAGCAGACACCTTCCACGATGTCATGCCCGCCGAATTCGCCGACGACTGCATCGCCTCGGACAAACAAGCCTTGGCGGCCGACGGCGTCAGCGTCACCATCCAGCGTCTGCCTTTTGTAGACGGCCGCATCCACGACCTGCGGATATACAAAGCCGTCCAGCGCAACGAAGCCGGCGAGCCCATCGGCCTGGTGGGTGTGTCCATCGACATCACCGACGAACTCGCCCATGAGCGTGAGATCAACGCTTGGTCGCGCGTCATCAACTCCCTGAGCGATGGCTTGCTTGTCTGCAACAGCCATGGCCAGATCGAGCGGGTCAACCCCGCCCTGTGCAAGCTGACGGGTCTCACCGCCCAGCGACTGTGCCAGATGCCCCTGCGAGACCTGCTGCGCTACCCACGCCCGGAAACGCTGCTCGACGCCCTCGAGCACAACGGGCACTGGCAAGGCGACGGCGCGCTGCAAACCGTATCGGGGATCGAACTGGAAGGCCTGCTGGCCGTGGTACCCCTGGCGGCTGAACAAGGCACCGTGCAGCAACTGGCCGTCACCTTCACCGACCTGACCCCTCAGAAAAGCGCGGAATCTCGGTTTCGCTACATCCTCACGCACGACGTGCTCACGGGTTTGCCCAACCGGGCCCTGTTCCGGCAGACGCTGGCCGAGCACATCCGGCAAGACCAGACCCAAGCGCCCTCACCCGCGCTGGTCGCCATCATCGGGCTGGACGACTTCCGCCTCATCAACGAAAGCCAAGGCCACGATGTGGGCGACCGCATCCTGACCACCATTGGCGAACGCTGCCGCGCTGTGCTGACAGCAGACGACGTGCTCGCGCGCCTGTCGGGTGACGAGTTCGTGATCCTGCGCAAAACCGATGCGCTCCCCGAGGCCGCCGACCAGCTGATGACCGACCTGCTGCGCACCATCAGCCAGCCCATCCAGATTGGCGGGCAAACCGTCACCCTGACGGCCAGCGCCGGTGCCGCCCTCTACCCTGACGACGGCAAAACTGTGGAAACCTTGCTGCGCAATGCCGACACGGCACTCACGCAAGCCAAGCTCAACGCACGCGGCTGGCTGCGGCTGTACACCCCTGACCTGACAGCCAAGTCGCGCGAACGCGCCGAGCTGGCCAACGACCTGCGAGAAGCCCTGCAGCGCGGCGAGATCGAAGCCTGGTATCAGCCACAGCTCGATCTTCAGACCCGGCGTGTGGTCGGGATGGAAGCCCTGTTGCGCTGGCGGCGCCCCTTGCGCGGCCTGATCCCACCAGATGTCTTCATCCCGATCGCCGAGCAGATTGGCCTCATCGACCAGTTGGGCCAGTGGGTACTGAGCCAGTCTTGCCAGCTCATGCGCCAGCTGGCCGAGGCAGGTCTGGCCGTGCCCCGCATCGGCGTCAACGTATCGCACCTGCAAATGCAACGGGCCCATTTCGCCGACGAGGTGATCGCCACGCTGGAAGCCAGCCAGTGCGCGCCCGGCTGGCTCGAGCTGGAAGTCACCGAAAGCACGCTGATGGGCAAGCCCGAGACCACCATCGCCAATATGAGCCGGCTGCGTTCGCTGGGCGTGCGCATGGCCATTGACGACTTTGGCGTCGGCTACTCGTCGCTCTCCATGTTGCGCAAGCTGCCGCTGGACTGCCTCAAGATTGACCGGGCCTTTGTGGCCACAGCCCCCGACGACGCCGATGCCGACGCCATCGTGCGTGCCATCCTGGCCATGGCCCACGCCTTGCGGCTCGATACCCTGGCCGAGGGGGTCGAGACCGAGCGCCATGCTGACTATCTGGTCGAAGCCGGTTGCAAGATGGCCCAGGGTTACCTCTATGCCCGCCCCATGCCTGCAGACGAACTCAGACGCTATCTGGCCTCGCAGCGCGGCATACACTCCTGATCACACCATCCAGCGAGGTTGATCATGAGTGGCCCGACCCAATCGTTCTGGCAAGAACGTTTCGAAAAGCAGGAAACGCCCTGGGACCGTGGAGGCCCCAACCCCCAGTTGCTGCGCTGGCTTGAAAACGGCGAGTTGTCGCCTTGCCGCATCCTGGTGCCGGGCTGCGGCAAAGGGTGGGAGGTGTTGGAACTGGCCCAACGGGGCTTTGATGTGGTGGGAGTGGACTACACCCAGGCTGCTGTCGAGCACACCCGTGCCCTGCTGGCTTCTCAAGGCGCCTTTGCCCAGGTAGTGGAAGCCGATGTGCTGAGCTACCACCCCAACACCAAATTTGATGCCATCTACGAGCAGACCTGCCTGTGCGCCATCCACCCCGACCACTGGAAGGACTATGCCGAACAGGTCTGGCACTGGCTGGTGCCAGGTGGCAGCCTGTGGGTGATGTTCATGCAGTCGGTGCGCCCAGCCGCCACCGAAGAAGGCCGCATTGAAGGCCCACCCTACCACTGCGACATCAACGCCATGCGCGCGATGTTCCCGCTGTCACGCTGGCAATGGCCCACGCCGCCCTACACCCGCGTGCCACACACCCATCTGACCTACGAACTGGCGCTGCAACTGGTCAAACGCGGTTAACCCGCCAACGCCAGCTCAAGGCGCAGCCACAAACCGGCACTCAGCATAGCTCCAGTAGTAGAACTTGCCGTTTTCTTCAAACGTTGCGTGGGTGCCTCTGCCGTACTCGCTGTAGCCCCACACCGACGACAGAAATGACCGGCTGTCAAAGTGTCGCGGCTGGTGCGTCGCCAGATCGCGCGCCATCAACCAGCCTCGGTATGCGTCGGCCGACACGAAGAACGCCACCAGCACACAGACGTTGAAAAGCATGGGCGCCCAGCGCCGGCTCAACCCCAGCCAACGGCCAGCCACACCCGTGACCACCCCGGCCACCACCAAAGCCAGCACCAGCGGCGGCCAGATGAAAGGCCAGAACCGGGCCAGAAACTGCGGGAATATCGCCAGCAGCGGCGGCACAGCCAAAAACACCAGCAACTCGAAGCTGAACAGCGACACCACCACCCAGAACAGGTAACTGGCGGCCAGCCATTGAGCGCCATCGCGCCAAGTCCAGCGGGCCGCTGCCTGCAGGTCAGCGCCGTCAGTGGGCACGTCATCAGGGCGAGCCAGATAGCTCACCGAAGCAAACACGGCCAAGAAAACCAGGACGGGCACTCCCAGCAACGGGCCCAGGATAGGCACCACAAAGGCCAGCACCAACGTCAGCAACACCGACAGGCCCAGAAACCGCCAAGGAGGCCGCGCCAGCCAACGCACAGACAGACCACCCGTTACCAGGCCCCCCACAATGGTCAGCATCAGCAGGGCTTCCAGCATGGCCCCTATGGCGCCGCCCGGGCCACCACGTGCAAAAGCACTGGTGCTGGCCAGCCCCGCCAGGCCGATCAAAACGCGACGAAGTGATCGCATGGTTCAGTCAGCTCTGCCAATGGAACACGCGTGAAACCTTGTCTCCTTGGTCATAGCACACGCGCAGGTAGTCACCATCGATCTTGAAGCCTGAGCAATAGCCCAACTCGTAGTCCACGCAGTTGTCTTTGGTCACCAAGGTCGGCTCGCCCAGCAGGGCCAACACCTGGCTGCGAGGCACCCCAGGCGTCAGGTGCTTGCGCGACAGGTCCCGAAACATCGAGCCACGCACGCAGGCCATGTCCTTGTCGATGCAGTCCTTGTCGCTGGTGCACTTCAAGGCAGTGGACCACGCCTTGGCGTCAAAGCTGCTGCCCATAAAGGGCAAGTCATGCAAGACAAAGCCCATGAGCGAACGCCAGAACAGCACCACCAGCAACAGCAAGGTGCCTGTGACGATGAGCAGCCACTTCAACAAAACGGTGACACGCGGCATAAAAGCTTGAATTCCAGTGCGAGCTGCGCCAAGGCGCGAGGCCGCCATGCTGACGGCAATCGCGCGTGAATTCAAGCGAGGCTTCACGGCCCCCTCCATTCGGGGGATGGGGCGCCCTCAGGCCGACAAACCCAAGCGCTCTACCAGCAAGGGCCTCACCTGGGCCACCCAGGCATCGAGCCGGGCGTCAGTCAGCATGCCTTGGGTGCGCTGGTCAATCACCAGCCCCACAAAGCGCCCATCGACCACCGAGGCAGACTGCTCGAAGGTATAGCCCTCGGTGCTCCAGTCGCCCACCAGCTCGGCCCCCATGGCCTGCAGCTTGTCATACAAGCGGCGCAGCGAGATGGCAAAGCGCTCGGTATAGCGCTCTTGCGCACCCAACCCAAACAGGGCCACGCGCTTGCCGGTGAAATCGCCCTGCGGCATCTTGGCCAGAAACTCTTCCCAGTTCGACTCCAGGCACCCTGCCGAGGCTCCTGGAATCTGCCCCACGCCGTAGCTGGGGGTGCCCAGAATCAACGCGTCGTACTGCAGCATGTCGGCCGGCTCGATGCGGTTCACATTGATGGGCTTGGCTGCCAGCTCATCGCCCAGCCGTGCATGGATCTTCTTGGCGATCAAGCGCGTGGTGCCGGTTTCCGTTCCGAAAAAAATACCGATCTTGCTCATGCTGCGTGCACTCCCGTGGCAACCGGGCTTTGTCAGGCATGTCGCAAGTGCGACCACCCCAGCCCCGTTGCACAGGCCTCACGCAAAAAGCGTGCGCCCTGCTCGCCAAGTCAAGTTTTGTGAACCTTGTAACGCCTGTTGCGCACCATGCACCGGCGCCGGCCAAGGCCGCTGCTAGCATCGTCCGAATTCATGGGCAATTGAACAACGTCAGGCAGTCAACGCATGCGCAACCAGTTTCTCAAGGGCCTGCTGGGCCTGGCTTTTTCTCTGACACTGGCGGCCTGCGGTGGTGGCGGCTCTTCGGGCTCTGATTCAGATTCGGGCGACAGTGGTGGCTCGACCTCATCGTGGTCCCCCACGGCAGCCGACACCTGGACCATTCAGCTCACCGGCACGCTCAACACCAGCTACGACGTGAAGGTCTACGACGTGGACCTGTTCGACACCACACAAGCCACCATCACAGCCCTGCACAACGCGGGCCGTGTGGTCGTGTGCTACTTCTCGGCCGGCAGCGCCGAAGAATGGCGCGATGACTACAGCAACTTCGCCCCCGCCGACAAAGGCAACGGGCTGGACGGCTGGGCTGGTGAATACTGGCTCGACACCCGCTCTGACAACGTGCGCAGCATCATGGTCACCCGCATGAAGCTGGCCCAAAGCAAAGGCTGCGACGCCGTGGACCCCGACAACGTGGACGGCTACACCAACACCACGGGCTTTGCCCTCACCGCAGCCACCCAGCTGGACTACAACACCTACCTCGCCCAGCAAGCCCACGCCCTGGGCTTGAAGGTCGGCCTGAAAAACGATGTGGACCAGCTCTCCTCACTGGCCTGCACCTTTGATTTCGCCATCAACGAGCAGTGCAACTACTACAGCGAGTGCAGCGGCTATTCAGCCTTCACCAGCCTCAACAAGCCAGTGTTCAACATCGAATACGACTCGGCCTACCAGAACAACACCAGCGGCGCGCGTGATGCGCTGTGCACGGCCTCGAAAGCAGCCAACATCCGCACGCTGGTGCTGGGCATGAATCTGGATGATTCTTATCACTTCAGTTGTGATTGAGGGGCCTAGGGAGCGTTGACTGCGTGCCCATGTGCCTGCACTTCAAGAAACAACTGCCCCAGAGTGAGTTGTTGATGCCAGACCGCCTGCAATGACACCCCGTATTGACGACTCAAGTCATCGGCCAAGGTTTCAAGCTCCAAGGCATCAGGCATCCACCGGCTTGGATACAGCGCGCGATATACCGCCAAAACCTCATCGCTTGGCGCAAACATCAACTTCTGCTCGTCTTTGAACGCAAACGCTTCGACGAACAACGCCAGAAACTGCCGTATGTCAGCTTTGGACGCTTCAGGGAACGCTGCCAACCATGCAGAGCCCTGGCAAGAGCGATGACGGAACGCCTTTGGTAACTGACCAGCACTTTTGACGCCCCACATGATCAGGGCGACAAGCACCAGCCATCCAATGGTGGTTGATGTTGCCATAAGGCTTGTTGGCATTTGGTTGAGTCCTACTGCTGTCCGTTCAGAGATCGGCTGGTGACAAGCTATCCAAAATACGCAGTTAGGCCAAGCTGTCCACAAAATTCAGGCAAGCTTCGCGTCCACGTTGAACGACCAGTTAGGGCTTTACGCACTTGGTGCCTCCACTAGTGCTATCAGCTTTGCGCACAAGGGGCTAAACCGTAGCAGGCCCATTTGATCAAAGGTGTTCTCGGCCGGTACATGAATCGCCCCGGCTTCCCTAGACACTTTTGAGCCGCTGGGATTGACGTCGTTCGAACTCTACCGGAGACAGGCCTTCGGCAGTGCCATGACGGCGTCGCGGGTTGTAGAACATTTCGATGTAGTGAAAGACATCGCTGCGGGCGAGATCCCTGGTGGGATAGATCTGGCGCCTGATGCGCTCGCGCTTGAGCAACTGGAAGAAGCTCTCAGCCACAGCGTTGTCATGGCAGTTGCCGCGGCGGCTCATGCTGGCCACCAGGTTGTGGCTCTTAAGGAAGTCCTGCCACTCGTGGCTGGTGAATTGACAGCCCTGATCGGAATGCAAGGTCACCGGGTTCTTGGGCTGGCGCCGCCAAATCGCCATCAGCAGTGCTGCCAGCACCAGATCGGTGTCGATGCGACTGCCCATGGACCAGCCCACCACCTGCCGTGAATACAGGTCCAGCACCACGGCCAGGTACAGCCAGCCTTCATGCGTGCGGATGTAGGTGATGTCGGTCACCCAGGCTTGGTTGGGCTGGCTGACCGTGAACACCTGCTGCAGATGGTTGGGCGCCACCAAAGCAGGCGGCCCTGACTTGCTGCCTGGCCTGCGCTTGTAGCCAGTCTGTGACCGCAGGCCTTCGCGCTTGAGCAAGCCATACACCCGGTGCTTGCCGCAGCCCTCACCCAGATCCCGCATGTCCAGCGTGATCTTGCGATAGCCGTACACGCCACCGCTCTCCAGCCATGCCTGCTTGAGCTTGGGCAGCAGGCGCTGATTGTCGAGCTCGCGGGCACTGACCGGGTTGGTCTTCCAGGCGTAGTAGCCGCTGGGGTGGACTTGCATGACGTGGCAGAGCAATCGAACGCTGTGGCGGGGCTGCTCCTGCTCGATGAACGCGTACCTCACCCGGACTGCTTGGCAAAGTACGCTGCGGCCTTTTTTAGGATGTCGCGCTCCTCGGTCACGCGTTTGAGTTCGGCCTTCAGCCGGCGCAGCTCTTCGGCCTGAGACAGCTGGCTGTGGCGCACCTCTGCAGGCTGCCTGGCCTCGTTGATCCACTTGTAAAGGCTGTGGGCGCTGACGCCCAATCGACTCGACACATCGGCCACCGTGTGGCCGCGTTCGGTCACTTGCTTGACCGCCTCGATCTTGAATTCTTCCGGGTAACGCTTGGTGCTCATCTCGGCTCCTTCTGGGCCAGTAGTTTGAGGCTTACAAGCGTCTAGGATCTCCGGGGCGATTCAGTCGGAATGATGAATCAGACCATCTTCCTCGGACGGCTTACGGTCGTACAGGGCCTGCTCCAGTGCGTCGAGCACGAAGTCTGTGTGCATGGAGCTGCTCTGGCGCCAACCCACGATGCGACGGCTG
>NZ_JAYRDZ010000005.1:0-332268 GCF_041909175.1 Aquabacterium sp.
TGCTGGCGCACCCAGGTGTGCAGGGTTTGCGGCACGCAGCCAATCTTCTCGGCAATCGATTCGATGGTCGCCCATTGCGACGGGTGCTCTGAGCGGTGCTCCAGCACCATGCGCACGGCGCGCTCACGGACCTCAGGCGAAAACTTTGCGGACTTCTTCATGGCTCCATTCTCCAGTGTTGGAGCCTCCGTGAAACCCGGGGCGCTTCACCATGCCGACGTGAAGGCCTACGGCACGATCGACATGTCTTTTGGCTCGTTCGAGGGTTTCCATGCCAAGGGCAGTGACACCCGTGCGACCAAGGTCGAAAGTGGCGCCATGACTACTTCCTTCATTGGCTTCGGTGGGTCTGAGGATCTGGGTGGTGGCCTGAAGGCTGAATTCGCTCTGGAGTCATTTCTTCATGCCGACACCGGTGGGCAGCAGAACAACTGGGCTGGTGGCTTCTGGGGGCGTGATTCCTATGTGGCCTTGTCGGGTGGTTTCGGTCGTGTGATTGCCGGTCAGTACGACAACGCCTTTTACGGGCAATGCCTGTCCTACAGTGCCTTCAGTGGTTCATTTGGCTTTTCGCCAAGCACGATCTTGCTGTTTGGCGACTACGGCTACTTTGACGACTATGTGGTGGGTCTAGGTTTTGACACCAGTTGGGTGAATTCGCTGACCTATGAGTCGCCCAACTTCGGTGGCTTCACCTTCAGCGCGCAGTTCTCCCCCAAGGAGGTGGTGTCGAGTAACCCCAGCTCGCGTGACTCGTACACGCTGTCGGGCAACTACTCGGCGGGCCCATTGAGCCTGGGGTTGAACTACGCCGTGACCGGCTATAACAGCACGGCTTACCTGGCCAAAAAGAATGCCTACCAACTGGGCGCCAGCTATGACTTCGGTGTGCTCAAGGTGATGGGGCAGTACGCTGAAGCCAAGACCAAAGACGGCAGCGACACCATTGCCACCTTGAAGAGCTATGAGTTGAGCATCGCGGTGCCGGTGACCGCTGAAGGCACCGTATTGGCCGCCTATGGCGAGGCCAAATACACCGGGGACTATTTTGGTGACACCTTCAAGCGCCGTATCTTGTCTTTGGCGTACGACCACAGGTTGTCGAAGCGGACCGACGTGTACGCCGCTTTCAAGTACGACGGGGCCAGCAGCCTGGAGTCTGGCGACACCTTTGCGGTTGGCATCCGCCACGCGTTCTGATTCGCATCAGTCGAGTGTCTATCCAGAAAGCGCCCTTCGGGGCGCTTTTTCATTTGGTGCCTGCACGGGTGTGATGGCACGCAAATGGGGGTCTTGGGCTACCAACTTGGTGCCAAAGCGATCGGAAATGGGGCTGATGGCTGGCATGCCATTTGCAATAACTGTATACAGTTGGCGCCTTTCATGGTGCTGACACGCAGTTGTGACCATCCCTTCTGGAGCATTCATGTCTATTCAAAAGAAACTGTCCCCCGCCTTGCTGATCGCGCTGGGTTTGGCTTCGAGCGCCCACGCCGAGAACACGCTGAACATGTATGGGCTGCTGGACCTGTCTTTCGGCTCTGTTGAAAACGCGCACGTCAAAGGCACGAGTCCGCGCACGACGACTGTGGACAGCAACCGCATGACCACCAGTTTCATTGGCTTCCGTGGCTCGGAAGACATTGGCGGTGGTTTGAAGGCACAGTTCACCCTGGAAAGCTTCCTCCGTCCTGACACCGGTGCATCGGGCCGCTATGGCTCCGGTGATCCGATGTGGACTCGCAACGCCAATGTGGCGCTGGTCGGCAGCTTTGGTAAGGTGGCCATCGGTCGCACCATGAACCTCCTGTACGGGCAGGAAATTGGCTTCAACCCCTTCGGTGGCTCCTTCGGTGTCTCGCCAATCGTGCGTCTGACATTTGGTGGAAACTGGATCAATCCCGCGTCATCGTTCAATCCCAACGTTGAAAAGAGTGATTCTGGCTGGAGCAACACGGTTGCCTATTACAGCCCGAATCTGAGCGGCTTCACAGGTACCGCTGTGTACCAAGCCGGCGAGTCTGCCAGCGGTGCTCAAGGCGACAGCTATGCATTGGGTGGCACCTACGTAAACGGCGCTTTTGCTGCAGCCCTGGGTTACCAAGAGGTCCAGAGTGCAGCCGCTCCGAAGGTGGAGTTCACCGATGGGCAGAAGCAGAAGTTTGGTCTGCTCGGCGTCAGCTATGACTTCGGCATCGTGAAGGCATTTGGCCAGTATGGTCAGATCAAGAACAGTGGTTTCTCGTCTACGACCTATCTGTCTGCTGGCGACATCGATCTGTACCAAGTCGGTGTGAGCATCCCTGTCACGGCATCCGGCAAGATCCTGGCTTCTTACGGTCAAGGCAAGTTCAAGGCTGATGTTGGTGATGACATCAAGCACACCATCGTGGCTGTGGGTTACGACTACAACCTGTCGAAGCGCACCGATGTGTACGCCAACTTCATCTACGACGACCAGACCGATCTGAAGTCCGGCAACACCTACATGGTGGGCATCCGCCACGCTTTCTGATCAACGCGTTTGATCCTTCGTTCTTTTGTCTGAACCAGAGTTTGACAGCGCCCCTTCGGGGGCGCTTTTTTCATGAAGTCAGTGGTGTTCGAGCTTGAACACAGCCGTGCTGGCCAGCAGGTTGGGCCATTGGCGCACCACTTTGCCTTCATGCAAGCCAAACGATTCGAGCACAGTCAGGCCATTGCGGCGAGCCAGTACTTCGAAATCGGCAAAGGTGGCGACACGGATGTTGGGGGTGTCGTGCCACTGATAGGGCAGGCTGCGGCTGACCGGCATCCGGCCGCGGATCACGCTCAGCCGGTGTGGCCAGTGCGCAAAGTTGGGAAAGCTGACGATGCCCTGGCGACCGACGCGAGAGGTTTCGATCAGCATCTGTTCGGTATTGCGCAGGTGTTGCAGCGTGTCGAGTTGCAGCACCAGGTCGAAGCTGTTGTCCTCGAAGATGCTCAGACCTTCTTCCAGGTTGCGCTGGATGACGTTGACGCCGCGCTGTACGCATTCGAGCACTTTGCCATCGTCGAGCTCAATGCCGTAACCGGTGCACTGCCGGGTATCGCGCAGGTAGGCGAGCAACTCGCCGTTGCCGCAACCCAGGTCCAGAACGCGAGAGCCCACGGGGACCAGTTCGGCGATCACTTGATGAAGATTGCGTTGGGTCATGCGGGCTGCCTCAAGTCTTGCAGCGGGGCCGATTGGAATTGAATTTCGCGGTCCATGCGTTCGAAATAGGCGCGCACGACCCCGTGGTAGCGCGGGTCATCGAGCAGGAAGGCGTCGTGCCCATGGGGCGCATCGATCTCAGCGTAGCTGACGTCATGGGCGGTGTCGACCAGGGCCTTGACGATCTCGCGCGAGCGCGCTGGCGAAAAGCGCCAGTCGGTGGTGAAGCTGACCACGAGGAACCTGGCAGAAGCCTGCCCGAGCGCCTCGCTCAGGTTGCCGCCAAAGTGGCGGGCCGGATCGAAATAATCCAGCGCGCGGGTGATCAGCAGGTAGGTGTTGGCATCGAAGTAGTCACTGAACTTGTCACCCTGGTAGCGCAGGTAGCTCTCGACCTGGAATTCGATGTTCTTGGTGCTGTAGTTCGGGTCGTCACCCAGGTCGCGCCCGACGAGTTCTCGCCCGAATTTCTCTTCCATCACGTCATCGGACAGATAGGTGATGTGTCCGATCATGCGGGCGACGCGCAGGCCACGACGCGGGACCACCCCGAATTCGTAGAAATGACCGTCGTGGAAGTCGGGGTCGGTGACGATGGCGCGCCGCGCCACTTCGTTGAACGCGATGTTCTGGGCAGACAGGTTGGGGGCGGTGGCAATGGCCACGCAGTGCTTGACGCGCTGCGGGTAGCGCATGCTCCAGCACAGCGCCTGCATGCCGCCCAGGCTGCCGCCCACCACGGCGGCCAGTTGCTCGATACCGAGGCGGTCCAGCAAGCGCGCCTGGGCATCAACCCAGTCTTCCACCGTGACAACAGGGAAGTCGGCTCCGTAGATGCGGCCGGTGTCCGGGTTGGTGTGCATCGGGCCGGTCGAACCGAAGCAGGAACCGGGGTTGTTGATGCAGATGACGAAGAACTTGTCGGTGTCCAGCGGCTTGCCGGGGCCGATCAGGTTGTCCCACCAGCCCTGGCTCTTGGGCAGGGGCTGGCCATTGTCGTCGGCGTGCAGGCCGGCGACATGGTGAGAGGCATTGAGCGCATGGCACACCAGCACGGCGTTGCTGCGGTCGGGATTGAGCCGACCGTAGGTTTCGTACATGAGGGTGTAGTCGCGCAGAACTGCGCCGCTTTGCAGGGGAAGCGGCGTGCCGAAGTGCATGGATGCAGGGGTGACAACCCCGAGGGAAGACATGGCGCTACAACTGTAAAAAATGAAAAACCGGCCGCGCGTCGAAGCAGGGGCCGGGTTCCAGCGCCCTCTTTAGCGGTATTTCTTGAGCGCCCGCAAGCCGGACAAATCGGCGCTGTACCGACAGTGTAGCGTCAAACGGGTGCATGTGGGTGCGCTTGTCCTGCCTGCGATCTGGGCGATCAATACCGTGCTGTTGTACCCACATGGCGGGGCCACTTCTCTTTACCATGGTGAAAAACCGCGTGGACTGCTGAGGAGATGCCACCATGCCAGCCTGGTTGATTCGGCTCAATGAACACGTTCCCATTCGTTATGGGGCCTGGGTGCTGGCAGTTTGCCTGACCCTGGCCGGCTGGTGGCAGTGGGCGACCACCGGGCGCTGGCTTTGGGTGGCGATGCTGGCCAGTTTGCTCGCCTACCAGGGTATCCGTGACATGCGCCAGCGCAAGCGGGCCGTGCTGCGCAATTACCCGTTGCTGGGGCATTTGCGTTATCTGCTGGAATTCATCCGCCCGGAAATTCGCCAGTACTTCATTGAAGGCGACAGCGAGGCTGCACCGTTCTCCAGGCAGCAGCGATCCCTGGTCTATCAGCGCGCCAAGGGCGACCCGGACAAGCGCCCGTTCGGAACCCAGCGCGATGTGGGCGCTGCCGGCTATGAGTGGTTGAGCCACTCCATGTCCCCTACGCACATTGATTCAGCCGATTTCCGGGTCACCATCGGAGGCGGCGGAACGTCGTGCACGCAGCCCTACCAGGCCAGCCTGTTCAATATCTCTGCCATGAGCTTTGGGGCCCTGAGCGCCAACGCCATCCTGGCCTTGAACACGGGGGCGCGCAAAGGTGGCTTCGCGCATGACACAGGGGAGGGCTCGGTAAGCCGCTACCACCGGGGGCCTGGCGGCGATTTGATCTGGGAAATTGGCTCAGGCTATTTTGGCTGCCGCACGCCGGATGGCCGGTTTGATGCGGATCGCTTTGTCGACAATGCCCGGGATCCTCAGGTCAAGATGATCGAACTCAAGATCAGCCAGGGGGCCAAACCGGGGCATGGTGGTGTGTTGCCGGGGCCGAAGGTCACGGCCGAGATCGCGGAGGCGCGTGGTGTCGAGCAGGGCACGGATTGCGTGTCCCCCGCAAGCCACAGTGCGTTTTCGACGCCAATCGAGATGATGCAGTTCATCGAGAGGCTGCGACAGCTGTCCGGTGGCAAACCGGTCGGCTTCAAGTTTTGTATCGGGCACCCGTGGGAGTGGTTTGCGATGGTCAAGGCGATGCGGGAAACCGGCATCTGGCCAGACTTCATCGTGGTGGACGGTGCGGAAGGCGGCACGGGCGCGGCGCCGCTGGAGTTCACTGATCACGTGGGTGCGCCCCTGCAGGAGGGCTTGCTGCTGGTGCGCAATACCCTGGTCGGCCTCAACGAACGACACCGCGTGAAGATTGGCTGTGCCGGCAAGGTGATCAGTGCCTTCGACATCGCACGCATGATGGCCTTGGGGGCGGACTGGTGCAATTCAGCGCGAGGCTTCATGTTTGCGCTGGGGTGCATCCAGGCGCAAGCCTGCCACACGGGGCATTGCCCCACCGGGGTGACCACCCAGGACTCGGTGCGTCAGCGCGCGCTGGTGGTGGGCGACAAGGCGGAACGGGTCTACTCTTTCCACCACAACACCCTGCACGCCTTGAAAGAGCTGGTACAGGCGGCGGGCTTGCACGACCCCCATGAGATCACGGCCGATCACATCGTGCGGCGGGTGTCGAGCCACGAGGTGCGGCGCTTGTCCCACCTCCTGCCGCTGGCGCAGCCAGGCCAATTGCTGGCTGCAGAGCAGGGCGAAGCGGCCTGGCCTCAGGCGGTTTTCGAGGAGTACTGGCGCCGTGCCCGTGCGGACTCATTCCACCTCTCGCCATGAGAGGTGGTGATCACCTCAAGACTGAGGTGGGGCCGTATCGATGAAGCTCTGGCGTTGAGCCAGTTTCTCGGCCAGCTTCAACAGATTGGGGTGATCGGCGCGCCAGTCGATTTCCGGAAAGCGGAAGTCGAGGTAACCGAGGGCGGCACCCACGGCGATGTCAGCCAGGCTGTAGTGTGTGCCGGCACACCAGGGTTTGTCACCCAGGCCTCGGCTCATGGCCTGCAGACCGTTGCGCACCTTGAGCATCTGTCGGTCGATCTGTGCCTGGCAGCGCTGGGCTTCGGTGCGACCTGACCAGGTTTGCTCCATGCGCGCCATGACGGCGGCATCGAGTACGCCGTCGGCCAGTGCCTCCCAGGTGCGGACTTCAACGCGTTCACGCCCGGTCAGGGGAATCAGCTTGCCAACCGGGGACAAGGTGTCCACGTATTCAACGATGACGCGCGAGTCAAAAATGGCTTCGCCACCCTCCATCACGAGGCAGGGCACTTTGCCCAAGGGGTTGGATGAGGCGATGGTGGTGTCAGCGGCCCACACGTCATCCAACTCGAATTTGTAGTCGAGCTTTTTCTCGGCCAGCACGATCCGGACCTTGCGGACGAAGGGGCTGGTCAGGGAACCAATCAGTTTCATTCTGTGTCGTGATGTATGGGTTGCGTCCTGATTTTAACGGGAGCGGCCAGTTGCGCGTGGTGGTTTCACATGACGAAGGGTTATCCACCCAACAAGGGGGTATCTGCGGACAGACTGTGACGTCTGTCACGGTTACATTTTGGGATTGCTGTCCACTCAAGCTGCAGAGCGATGGTTGTGCTTGGCCGCCACTCGGTTGATGACGAGCGTCTGACAAGGGGCTCCGCTGCCGCGGAGTGCTCGTCCATGGCGCCTCCGGGCTCGTCCTTGCCATGGCCGGCTCCGATCGGCTCCGACTACCAGGACGATCTGGCATACCGTTTTCAGGAAGCTGCAGAGTGTGCCGGGGCGGGAGGGGCCTCGTTGGCGGGCGAGCTGCCGAGGTTGCCTAAAGGGGTGGTGTTGCGCCTGCCGGTACGGTTCCATGCACGTGCGGCAGATTACGCCCGCTTGTGGTTCACCAATTCGCTGATGCTGATCCTCACGCTGGGGCTTTTCTGGCCGTGGGCCCAGGTGCGTGCGCAGCGTTTCTTCATGCGGCACACCACGGTGGCAGGCATGCCGCTGGACTACCACGCCGTGCCCATCAGACAGCTGCCTCGGTACGCCTTCATGCTCGCGCTGCTGGCCGGTGTGGTCGGTTCGTGGCGAGGGTCGCCGCTGGCGGGGCTGCTGGCTTTGGTGCTGGCCGTGGCCGTATGGCCGCTGGGCGTACACCTGTCGCTGGTGCACCAGTTGCAGCACACGAGCTGGTCTGGTCGGCGCCTGGCTTTCGATGGGCAGGTGGACGCTGTTTACGCGGCCTTGCTGCTGCCTTTGTCCATCGGGCTGATGCTGGTCTGGTTGTGCCTGGTGGCCTCTCTGCGCAGCCAGCCAGCCTGGTGGGCTGCTTGCGGATTCCTGGCAGCGGTGGGATTGCTGGGTGTGCCTCTCTACTTCTGGGCCTATATGGACTACCGCCAGAACAGGCTGCGTCTGGGGCCTGTGGGGCTGGCATGGAAAGGCACCTTGTCAGCCATGGGGATGCTGTGGCTGCGGGTGGCGGTCTGGGGCGGCCTGCTGGCAGCGCTGGTGGGTGGGCTGGCGGTGGCGGTGCTGGGCGGTGCCCTGATGATGCACCTGGACATCACCGCGATGGGCGCCCGGTTGTTGACGGCGGGCGTGTTGCTGGGGGTGCTGGCTGGCGTGGTGCCTTACAGCCATGCCCGATTGCAGAACCTGGTCTGGAGCAAGACCGGTCACCGTGCACTTCGCTTTCGAAGCAGCCTGGATGTGCGGGCGTATGTGGTCTTGCAATGCCGTCATGCAGTCTGGCTGTTGCTGACCCTGGGCTTGTATTGGCCCTGGGCGACGGTGGCTTCGCGTCGCATGCGCACACAGGCGCTGGAGGTCTGGAGCCGGGTGGACGCGGAGGTGCTCAAATCGCACTGGCCAAGCTATGGGCAGACTCGTTCGGCGCCGTCCATCCATTCAGATGCACCAGACACCAGGCGTTGAGAAGTAAAATGCCGGGTTCGCCCGCGCAACTGCCCTTACTGCCATGAACCTGTCTGCTCTCACCGCCCTGTCGCCCCTGGATGGCCGTTATGCCCCCAAGGTGGCCGCCCTGCGTCCGCTGCTGTCCGAGTTTGGTCTGATGCACCGCCGTGTGCAGGTCGAAATCGAGTGGTTCATTGCCTTGTCTGACGCAGGCCTGCCCGAATTGGCGCCGCTGTCGGCTGAATCGCGCTCGTACCTGCGCGGTTTGGTGGCGGGCTTTGCCGAGGCCGATGCCCAGGCCATCAAGGACATCGAGAAGACCACCAACCACGACGTGAAGGCGGTCGAATACTGGATCAAGAAGCGTTTTGCAGGCCATGCCGAGCTGGAGAAGGCCGGTGAGTTCGTGCACTTTGCCTGCACCTCGGAAGACATCAACAACACCAGCCATGGCTTGATGCTCAAGGCTGCGCGCGAAGAGGTGATCCTGCCGGCGATTGACGGCCTGATTGGCACCCTCAGTGCCCTGGCTGTCAGCCTGGCCGAGATGCCGATGCTGAGCCGCACACACGGTCAGACTGCTTCGCCCACCACGGTAGGCAAGGAAGTGGCCAACGTGGTGGCTCGTCTGGCCAATGCCCGCGAGCGCATTGCCGACGTCAAGCTGCTGGCCAAGATGAATGGCGCCGTGGGCAACTACAACGCCCACCTGTCTGCCTACCCTGAAAACGACTGGGAGTCGTTCAGCCAGGGCGTGATCGAAAGCCAGCTGGGCCTGACCTTCAACCCCTACACCATCCAGATCGAGCCGCATGACTACATGGCCGAGCTGTTTGACGCCGTCACCCGCACCAACACCATCCTGATCGACTGGTCGCGTGATGTCTGGGGCTATATCAGCCTGGGTTACTTCAAGCAAAAGACCAAGGAAGGCGAAATCGGCTCGTCGACCATGCCGCACAAGGTCAACCCGATCGACTTCGAAAATGCCGAAGGCAATCTGGGCCTGGCCAACGCCGTGCTGACGCACCTGAGCCAGAAGCTGCCCATCAGCCGCTGGCAGCGTGACCTGACCGACTCGACCGTGCTGCGCAACATGGGTGTGGCGCTGGGCTATGCCCTGCTGGCCTATGACAGCCTGGCGCGTGGCCTGGGCAAGCTGGAAGTCAACCCGCAAGCATTGGCAGATGACCTCGACAACGCTTGGGAAGTGCTGGCCGAGCCCATCCAGACCGTGATGCGTCGCTACGCCATGCCCAACCCGTATGAGCGCCTGAAGGAGCTGACCCGCGGCAAGGCCATCACCCGCGAGTCCATCCAGGCCTTCATCCAGACCCTGGAGCTGCCGGAAGCCGACAAGGCCCGCCTGCTGGCCATGACGCCGGGCAACTACATCGGCAAGGCCGTCGAGCTGGCCCAGCGCATCGGCAAGTAACCTTTCGGCAGGCATCGACATGATCTTCACGGAACAACTGCTGCGCGCGCAGCAGCTCAATGACTCTCTGCTGTGCGTGGGCCTGGATCCTGAGCCCGCGAAGTTCCCGACCGCATGGAAGGGGCACCCGGAGTTCATCTATGACTTCTGTGCAGCCATCGTTGATGCCACGAAGGATCAGGTCTGCGCCTTCAAACCGCAGATCGCCTATTTCGCAGCCCATCGCGCCGAAGACCAGCTGGAGCGCCTGATGGCGCACATCCGCCGGGTTGCACCGCAGGTGCCGGTCATTCTGGATGCCAAGCGCGGTGACATCGGCAGCACGGCCGAGCAGTACGCGCGTGAAGCTTTCCAGCGCTACCAGGCCGATGCTGTCACCCTGTCGCCCTTCATGGGTTTCGACACGATGGAGCCGTTCCTGGCCTATCCCGGCAAGGGCGTGATCCTGCTGTGCCGCACGTCCAATCCGGGCGGCTCCGACTTGCAGAACCTGCGTCTGGCCGATGTGGACGGGCAGCCGCGCGTGTACGAGCACATTGCCAAGCAGGCGCAAGGCCCGTGGAACACCAATGGTCAGATGGGCCTGGTGGTGGGCGCCACCTTCCCGGAAGAGATCGCCCGTGTGCGCGAGTTGGCGCCCACGCTGCCGCTGCTGATCCCTGGCGTGGGTGCGCAGGGCGGTGATGCGGTGGCCACTGTCAAAGCCGGCCTGAAGACCGATGCCCATGGGGCTGTCACTGGCACCATCATCGTCAACAGTTCGCGTGCGGTTTTGTACGCCAGCAGTGGCGAAGACTTCGCCAGCGCGGCACGTCGCGTCGCCACGGAAACCCGGCTGGCGCTGAACGCTGCACGCTGATTTCACCCCTCGGGTACCATGCCGCCGTGCATGGTTGAAAGAGGTGTGAACATGCGTTTGTGTACGTTTCAGCAAGGCGGTCAGGCCGCCGAAGTCGGCTTGGTCGATGGCGAGCTGGTCTACCCGGTGCAGCGCTGCTGGCCAGGTCTGCTAGATAGCCGTCAACCCATGCTCGATCTCATCGAGCGCTGGGTGGATTTGCGCGGCCAGCTGCAGGCGTTGCCGTCATCCGATCAGGCCTTGAGGCTGGATCAGGTCCATCTGCTGGCGCCGGTGCCCCGTCCCGGCAAGGTGCTGGGCATTGGGCTGAATTACGTTGAGCACGTCAATGAGCAGATCGTGGGGGAGACCCGCGAGGTGCCTCAGCATCAGGTGTGGTTCACCAAGCTGGTGACCGCTGTCAACGGCCCCTTTGACCCCATCGTGCTGCCAGACCCGCAGGTCTCCGACATGGTTGACTACGAAGCCGAGCTGGTGGTCATCATCGGTCAGCGCTGCAAGCATGTGCCGCGCGAGCGGGCGCATGAAGTCATCTTCGGCTACTGCGTGGGCAACGATGTGTCGGTGCGTGACTGGCAGAAGCGCACGCCGCAATGGATGCTGGGCAAGTCTTTCGACACGCATGCGCCATTCGGCCCCTGGATCACCACATCGGATGCCGTGGCAGACCCGCATGCCCTGAATCTGCGCGGCTGGGTCAATGGCGAGTTGCGCCAGAGCAGCCACACCAGCCTGATGATCTTCAACATCTGGGACCAGATCGCCCACTTGAGTCAGGCCATGACCCTTGAGCCTGGCGATGTGATCTACACCGGGACCTGCAGTGGGGTGGGTGCGGCATTCAAGCCGCCGAAGTTCCTGCAGCCCGGGGACCGGGGCCGCATGGAGGTGGAGGGACTTGGGGGGATTGAGGCCACATGTGTGCGTGAACGCAGCTAGACTGTCTCGTATCAACGTTCAAACGATAACGAGGGATCATGGGCATGCGACGCACCGCAGGATTCACGCTGCGCCCCCTGCTCGCAGCAGGGCTTGCGCTGGCTTTCTTTGATTCAAGCCAGGCAGCCCCGCCCGTTTCCTACCAGGTGCGCCATGCGGCCTTCATTTCGCAAAATGTCACGTGCGATGCCGAGTTGTGGTTGCCCAAGGGTGTCCAGAAGCCGCCGGTGATCGTGATGGCCCATGGCTTCGGCGCACTCAAGAGCTGGGGGCTGGACCCCTTTGCCGAGCGTTTTGTGAAGGCGGGCTTTGCGGTGATGCGCTTTGACTACCGTGGCTTTGGTCGCAGTGGCGGCGAACCTCGTCGTGTCGTCGATGGCAGAGAACAGGTCAAGGACTGGCTTGCGGCCGTGGAGTCGCTTCAGCATCGTGGTGACATCGATCCCAAACGACTGGGTATCTGGGGGACCTCGTTCAGTGGCGGTGAGGTGCTGGTGGTGGCTGCGCAGCGGGCTGGTACGGTGAAGGCCGTCAGTGCGCAGGTGCCCATGATCAATGGCTTCCAGAGTGCCTTGCGTTTCCCGATCAAGTACTACCCGCTGGCTGCCTGGTATGCGACGCGGGACTGGTTGCGCAAGTCGGGTGACACCCCGGTGTACGTGCCGATCATCTCCAGGGATGGCTTTGCGGCCTTGTCCTGCAAGGAGTGTGCGGAAGGATATGGTCGCCTGGTTCCTCCGGGCATGGAGTCGGAAAACAAGGTGGCAGCACGTTTCGTGTGGAGCCTGCCGTTTTTCCGGCCCGCTGAGAGCGCGCCGAACATTCGCATACCCACACTGTTGATCGCTGCGGAGCAAGATGGATTGATCCCCATCGCGGGAATCCGGGAGATGGTGCCCGAGATGTCGAACGTGGACTACATGGAGTTGCAGGGAGCCGATCACTTTTCGCTCTACACCGGTCCGGTGTTTGAGAAGGTGGTTGACCGTCAGGTGACATTTTTCCGGCGCAACCTGGGGCACTGAAGCCCTCGGGTTTTGCAGGTTCAGGGTTGGCGTAAACCCGCGCCTGGATCGTATGATGGCCGGTTGCGCCGCCCTTGACAGAATCCTGCACGCCGATGTCCCGTTTCACCCCTCCTTCCAGCCCTGCGACCCCCGCTGTACCCGCGTCCGTGGGGCCGTTGGACGCATCCCATATCCGCATCCGTGGGGCGCGCACCCACAATCTGAAAAATGTGGACCTCGACATCCCCCGCCACCAGTTGGTCGTGGTCACAGGCCTGTCCGGGTCGGGCAAATCGAGCCTGGCGTTCGACACGCTGTACGCCGAGGGGCAGCGTCGCTATGTGGAAAGCCTGAGTGCCTATGCCCGTCAGTTCCTGCAGCTGATGGACAAGCCCGATGTCGACGTCATCGAAGGCCTGTCGCCGGCGATTTCCATTGAGCAGAAGGCCACCAGCCACAACCCGCGCTCCACGGTCGGCACGGTCACCGAGATCCACGACTACCTCCGCTTGCTGTTTGCGCGGGCTGGTACGCCCTTCTGTCCGGAGCATGGCCAGCCCTTGCAGGCGCAAAGCGTCAGCCAGATGGTGGACGCCGTGCTGGCACTGCCCGAAGAAACCAAGATCATGGTGCTGGCGCCCGTGGTGCGCGACCGCAAAGGTGAGCATGCCGACCTGTTCGCCAGCATGCAGGCGCATGGCTACATCCGCTTCCGGGTGGATGGTCAGGTGCTGGACGCAGCCGAGCTGCAACCGCTGGCCAAGCAGGAAAAGCACGACATCGATGTGGTGGTGGACCGTCTGAAAGTGCGTTCGGACATGGCGCAACGCCTGGCTGAAAGCTTCGAAGCGGCGATGAATCTGGCCGAAGGCCGCGCCATTGCACTGGAAATGGATTCGGGTGCCGAGCACCTGTTTTCGTCCAAATTTGCCTGTCCGGTGTGTTCCTATTCGCTCGCTGAACTTGAGCCGCGGCTGTTTTCCTTCAACTCGCCGGTGGGTGCTTGTCCTACCTGCGATGGGTTGGGCCAGGTCATCGCATTCGACCCTCAGCGCGTGGTGGCTTTCCCCAGCCTGAGCCTGGGCAGTGGTGCCGTGAAGGGCTGGGACCGCCGCAACCCCTACACCTATTCCTTGCTGGAGTCCGTCGGCCATCACTACGGCGTCGACATCGAGCAGCCGTTCGAGGAGCTGCCCGAGGCTTTCCAACAAGTGCTGCTCTACGGTTCGGGTGAGGAAGAGATCGAGTTCACCTACGAAGCCGAAGGCACGGCTGGCCGCAAGCGCAAAGTCAAGCGCAGCCATCCCTTCGAGGGCATCATCCGCAACTTCGAGCGCCGCTTCAAGGAAACCGATTCTCCGGCGGTGAGAGAGGAGCTGGCTCGCTACCAGCAGCCCAAGGCCTGCCCGGACTGCCATGGCACCCGCCTGCGTACCGAAGCCCGCCACGTGCGTCTGGTCGATGCCGTGACCGGCGAGCAACGCGCCATCTATGACATTGCGCACGCGACGTTGTCTGATGCCTTCAACTACTTCGATGCCCTGCGTCTGCAAGGCAACAAGGCCGAGATCGCCGGCAAGGTGGTCAGCGAGATCCGATCCCGTCTGCGCTTTCTCAACGACGTGGGGCTGACCTACCTCAGCCTGGATCGCAGTGCCGACACGCTCTCGGGTGGCGAGGCGCAGCGCATCCGCCTGGCCAGCCAGATTGGTTCCGGCCTGACCGGGGTCATGTATGTGCTCGATGAGCCCAGCATCGGCCTGCACCAGCGCGACAACGACCGCCTGATCGGCACCCTGCAGCACCTGCGCAACCTGGGCAACAGTGTGATCGTCGTCGAACACGATGAGGACATGATCCGCGCGGCCGACCATGTGATCGACATGGGCCCGGGTGCGGGTGTGCATGGCGGCAAAGTGATGGCGCACGGGACGGCCGCCGAAGTGGCTGCCAACCCGGACAGCCTGACCGGCCGCTACCTGGCTGGGGTTTTGCGCATCCCCGTGCCTGACCAACGCCATGTCTTCACCGACGAAACCCCGCGCCTGCGCGTGGTCAACGCCCGTGGCCACAATCTCAAGGGCGTCACGGTCGACTTCCCTGTGGGCCTGCTGACCTGCGTGACAGGCGTGTCCGGCTCGGGCAAGAGCACCCTGGTCAACGAAACCTTGTACGCCAGTGTGGCGCGCAAGCTCTACCAGAGCCACATGGAGCCCGAACCACACGATGACATCGAAGGCTTGGACCTGTTCGACAAGGTCATCAATGTGGACCAGTCGCCCATTGGCCGCACACCACGCAGCAACCCGGCGACCTACACGGGCCTTTTCACGCCGATCCGCGAGTTGATGGCCGATGTACCGTCGGCCCGTGAGCGCGGCTATGGCGCAGGGCGCTTCTCTTTCAACGTCTCGGGTGGCCGCTGCGAGGCGTGCCAGGGTGACGGTGTCATCAAGGTCGAGATGCACTTCCTGCCAGACGTGTATGTGCCTTGCGACGTCTGTCATGGCAAGCGCTACAACCGCGAAACGCTGGAAATCCAGTACAAGGGCAAGAACATCCATGAAGTGCTCGACCTCACCGTCGAGGCCGCCCTGGACTTCTTCAGCGCGGTGCCGTCCATCGCCCGCAAGTTGCAGACACTGATGGATGTCGGGCTGGGCTACATCCGCCTGGGGCAAAGTGCGACCACCCTCTCGGGCGGGGAAGCCCAGCGCGTGAAGCTGGCGCTGGAGCTCTCCAAGCGGGATACCGGGCGCACGCTCTACATCCTTGACGAGCCCACGACCGGCTTGCACTTCCATGACATCGCCCTGCTGCTCAAGGTGCTGCACCAGCTGCGCGACGCAGGCAACACGATTGTGGTGATCGAGCACAACCTCGATGTCATCAAGACCGCCGACTGGCTCATCGACATGGGGCCGGAAGGAGGCTCCGGTGGCGGTACGCTGGTGATGGCGGGCACGCCCGAGGAGCTGGCGGTCCATCCCGGCAGCCACACCGGTCGCTACCTGCACCCCTTGCTGCAGCCTCGCTGAATCCGGCTTCTCCTTGATCTTCCCTATTGGCGCCCTGACGGGTCTGTGACACAGTCCCTGGCGACGTATCAGCAGGAAGTGTCATGCCCGCAGCAACCCCAGAGGGACAAGGCCCGATCGATCCCCCACTGGCTGCACTGGAGGCCCTGCAGGCGGTCTGGGCCTTGACCGACCAGCAGGGGTGCTTCACGCAGCTCAGCGATGCCTGGTGCCGCCACCTTCAAGTGGCGCCCCCAGCCATGGCTGGCCAGCACTGGACAGACTGGGTGCATCCGGACGATCTCGCTGGCGATGTTGCTTGCGGGCTCGATCAGCGCTGGCGCAGTGCGGCGGGTGGCTGGCGCTGGCATCACCACATCGTGGTGCCGCACGGAGAGCAGCAACTGCATGTCATCCAGGACATCGATGAACGCAAGCAGCGAGAGCTCATCTGGTGCGATCAGGCGACCTTGCTGGAAAGTCTGCGCCTGCATTTGCCAGGCGTGTTCTACAAGCTGGAACCCGGCCCGGATGGGCGCCCACGCGTCATGTTCGTCAACGAAGGGGTGCGCGAGCTGATGGAGTTCGCACCGGAAGAGGTCGAGCTGGATTTCAACAAGGTGTTCGAGCGCATTCATCCCGACGACCGCGCCGGCTTTGTGTCCTTGATCAACGAAGCGCTCAAGACCAATCAGCCGCGCGACTATGAATACCGCGTGGTGCTGCCGCAGAAGGGCGTGCGCTATATCGCGGGAAGGGCCTCTTCCGCGCATCAGTCCAATGGCACGCGCGCACGTTTCGGCTACCAGTATGACGTGACCGAACACAAGCTCTACCAGGACGCCATGGTGCAGGCCCGTGCAGCTCAGCAGGCCAGTGCAGCGAAGTCGGAATTCCTGTCGCGCATGAGCCATGAGTTGCGTACGCCACTCAATGCCATCCTGGGCTTCGCACAATTGCTCAAGCTCAGCCGCGCCGAACCGCTGGGCCACGAGCAACTGGATCGCGTGGATGTGATCGAGCGCGCGGGGCAGCATCTGCTGGCGGTCATCAACGACGTGCTGGATTTGTCCCGCATTGAAGCAGGCCGCATGCCGCTGAGCCCGATTGCCGTTCCGGTCGTGGGGGCGTTCGAGCAAGCGATGGGTCTCGTGTCAGGCCTGGCACGTGACAAGCACGTGATGCTGTTGCCCATGGGTGTGGCCGTCGATCAACCCAGCCTCCTGGCTGTGCGGGCCGATGCCGTGCGCCTCCAGCAAGTGCTGGTCAACCTGGTCTCCAACGCGATCAAGTACAACCGACAAGGTGGCAGCGTGCGCCTGACTGCCCACATCGTGGGTGCCGAGGTTGGGCTGGAAGTGGCTGATACCGGGGTAGGTCTGTCGGACGCGCAGGTCTCCCATCTGTTCGAACCCTTCAATCGCCTGGGTGCTGAAAACACTGCGGTCGAGGGCTCGGGCATTGGCCTGGTGATCGTGCAGCGGCTCCTGCAGCTGATGGATGGCCGACTGGAGGTGTCCAGCCGTCTGGGCGTGGGGACACGCATGACCTGCTGGCTGCCACTGGCCTCTTTGGGCAATGTGGAGACCCCTGTCGGACACGCGGCGCCTGCACCGCTGGATGCCCCGGATGAGGCTGGCAGTGCCCCGCCGCAGCCGGTCTCGATCCTCTATGTCGAAGACAACGAAGTGAATGTTGCCTTGGTCAGCAGCGTGCTGGCCATGCGGCCGCAGTGTCGACTGGAAGTGGCCCGCAGTGGTGCCGAGGCGATCCGGCTGGCACAGCGTGCCCGACCAGACCTGTTGCTGCTCGACATGCACCTGGGTGACATGACCGGGCTGGAGTTGGCCAGCCAGCTCGATCGGGATGTCCAGACCGAAGGCATCTTGCGCGTGGCGCTGTCAGCTGATGCCATGCCGGAAGCGATTCGAGAAGCCCAGGCCCGCGGCTTCAGGGAATACATCACCAAGCCGATCGATGTGCCGGCCTTTCTGGCAGTGATCGATCGCCTGGTTGAAGAGGTGGATTTCCGACGGCGCCTGTCCTGAGTCAGGACAGGGCTGTCCACTCACAGATTGGGTGCCAGTGCGCGCCGTGCCTCTTCCACTGACAGGCCTTGTTGCGCCGCCCAGTCTTCCAGTTGATCCTGTCCGATCTGGCCGACATTGAAATAGCTGGCCTCGGGGTGCGACAGGTAGAAGCCGCTGACGCTCGAAGCCGGCATCATCGCCAGGCTTTCTGTCAGGTGCATGTGGATCTCGTGGGCATCGAGCACCTGGAACATGGCGCGCTTGACCGTGTGATCAGGGCAGGCCGGGTAACCCGGTGCCGGGCGGATGCCGCGGTACTGCTCCTTGATCAGGGCCTGGTTGTCCAGTTGTTCCTGCTCGGCATAGCCCCAGAACTCCTTGCGGACACGCTGGTGCATGCATTCGGCAAAGGCTTCGGCCAGGCGATCGGCCAGTGATTTCAGCATGATCGACGAGTAGTCGTCATGGTGGGCCATGAATTCGGCCTCTTTTTTCTCGATGCCCAGGCCAGCGGTGACGGCGAACAGGCCGATGTAGTCGGCCTTGCTGCCTTTGGGCGCCACGAAGTCGGCCAGGCTGCGGTTGGGGCGCTTGACCCCGTCCACCACCGGTCGCACGGTCTGCATACGCAAGGGCGACCAGCGCATCAGCACCTTGTCGCGGGCTTCGTCCTGGTAGATTTCGATCGTGTCGTCGTCCACCGTGTTGGCCGGGTAGAGGCCGATCACGGCGTTGGCCGTGAGCCAGCGGCCTTCCACCAGCTTCTTCAGCATGGCCTGGCCATCGGCGTAGACCTTGCGGGCTTCCTCGCCTACGATCTCGTCATCCAGGATGGCCGGGAAGGGGCCTGCCAGATCCCATGTCTGGAAGAAGGGGCCCCAGTCGATGTACTGCGCCAACTCGGCCAGATCGTAGTTCTGGAACACGCGCCGGCCGATGAACTTGGGGGCCTCGGGCGTGTGGGTGGTGAAGTCGGGTTGGGCCTTGTTGGCACGTGCCTCGGCCAGGGTCACCAGGGGCGTGGTCTTCTTGTTGGCGTGCTGCTGGCGCACACGTTCGTAGTCCAGTCGCAACTCGCCAATGAAGTCCACCGAGCGGGTTTCACTCAGCAGATCCGAGCACACGCCCACAGCACGCGAGGCATCTGGCGTGTAGACCACCGGGCCGCTGTAATTCGGTGCAATCTTGACGGCCGTGTGGACGCGGCTGGTGGTGGCCCCACCAATGAGCAGCGGGGTCTGGCGCGAACGGAAGTACTCGTCACGCTCCATTTCCGAGGCGACGTACTGCATTTCTTCCAGCGAGGGCGTGATCAGCCCGGACAGGCCGATGATGTCAGCGCCCACTTCCTTGGCCTTGTTGAGGATGTCCTGGCAGGGGACCATCACGCCCATGTTGACCACCTCGAAGTTGTTGCACTGCAGGACCACGGCCACGATGTTCTTGCCGATGTCATGCACGTCGCCCTTGACGGTGGCGATCACGATCTTGCCCTTCGAGCGCACATCGGTGCCAGCGGCCTCAAGTCGGCGCTTTTCTTCCTCGATATAGGGCACCAGGTGGGCCACGGCCTGCTTCATCACGCGGGCCGATTTCACCACCTGCGGCAGGAACATCTTGCCCGCGCCAAACAGGTCGCCAACCGTGTTCATGCCGGCCATCAAGGGTCCTTCAATCACGTGCAGCGGGCGGCCGCCGGCTGCGGTGATCTTCTGGTAGCACTCTTCCGTGTCTTGCGTGATGAATTCGGTGATGCCGTGCACCAGTGCGTGGCTCAGGCGGTCTTCCACCGAGACGGGATGCTCGGCTGTGCCACGCCAGGCCAGCTTGGCGCTGTCATCCTTGGCCGCACCCTTGACCTGTTCGGCAATGGCCAGCAGGCGTTCCGTCGGTGTCAAGCTGGTGTCTTCGCCTTCCTTGAAGACAGGCTGGCGGTTGAGCACCACGTCTTCCACCAGTTCACGCAGATGGGCATCCAGGTCGTCATACACGCCCACCATGCCGGCGTTGACGATGCCCATGTCCATGCCTGCCTGGATGGCGTGGTACAGGAACACGGTGTGGATGGCTTCCCGAACCGGCTCGTTGCCGCGGAAGCTGAACGACACGTTCGAAACCCCGCCGGACACCTTGGCGCCCGGCAGGTTCTGCTTGATCCAGCGCGTGGCTTCGATGAAGTCCACAGCGTAGTTGTCGTGCTCTTCGATGCCAGTCGCGATGGCGAAGATGTTCGGGTCGAAGACGATGTCTTCGGGTGGGAACCCCACCTCGTCAACCAGGATGCGGTAGGCACGCTCGCAGATTTCCGTCTTGCGCGCATAGGTGTCAGCTTGCCCGGTCTCGTCAAAAGCCATGACGACGGCGGCCGCACCATATCGCTTGACCAGCTTGGCCTGGTGCTTGAAGTTGTCGACGCCTTCCTTGAGCGAGATCGAGTTGACGATGCCCTTGCCTTGTACGCACTTCAGGCCAGCCTCGATCACATCCCATTTGGACGAGTCGATCATGATGGGCACGCGTGCAATTTCGGGCTCGCCTGCGATCAGGTTCAGGAAGCGCACCATGGCAGCCTTGCTGTCGAGCATGGCTTCGTCCATGTTGATGTCGATCACCTGGGCGCCGTTTTCCACTTGCTGGCGGGCCACCGACAGGGCGTCTTCAAAACGCCCTTCGAGGATCATCCGTGCGAATGCTTTCGAGCCGGTGACGTTGGTGCGTTCCCCGACGTTGACGAACAAGGTGCCCTTGTCGATGACAACGGGCTCCAGCCCGGACAGGCGCATGGGCGCAGGCGTCGGGCGGTCGTCGCCAGTCTGGCTGGCATGCGGGGTGGGGGTAGAGGAGGAGGGAACGGGCTCGATCATGGTCCCGAAATTGTACGGGGCCCGGTCCCTCCAGTGGGCATCAGCCCTTCAGGATGGCGTACAGCTGGTCTTTCAGCGTGACACGCTTGAGCTTCAGTTGCTCGAGTTCAGCGTCGGAACTGTGTTCCAGGCCAGTTTCCAGCCGCACGATCGCCTTGTCGGTGTCTTCATATTCACGTTCCAGGCGAGCAAAGTGAGGGTTGCTCGTCTTCAACGCATGGATCTTGTCCTTGAAATCAGGGAAATCGGCGGCCAGCGGGTGGTGGTCTTGAACCATTCGTACTCCTTTTTCTAAAAGTGTTTGTCAGGATTCCATCTTCTGCCGAGCCCCTGAAAGCACTTTGCGGCAGATCAAGTAGCCCCCAGGAAGGCGTGTTCAACGTCCAGCGTGCTGCGCGTGCCCACGTCGGCACGGTGAGCATGCAGCCAGCGTGTGGCAGCCGCATGACCGAGGCCGTGCAACTTTTTCAGGAAAGCCCGATCGGTGTTGGATTTGCTGGAGGCATTGAAGGGGGCCAGCCCGTCGTCGTCGCCAATCATGTGGAGGTGCAGGTTCTTGTACTGCTTGGGGTCCAGTCGGTTGTCCTTGAGCAACCGTGTCACGAAAGCAATCGCCCGCAATTCGCTGATCAGGCTGGCGTTGAAGGTGATTTCGCTGAGGCGATCCAGGATTTCCACGCTGCGGGTTGGCGTTTCCATGCGCTGCAAGGGGTTGATCTTCACCAGCAGCAGGTCATTGGCCTGGGTGTTGTAGATCAACGGGAACAGCGCCGGGTTGCCGGTGTAGCCGCCGTCCCAGTAAGGCTCGCCTTCAATTTCGACGGCCTGAAACAGGAAGGGCAGGCAGGTGGATGCCATGAGCGCATCCAGTGTCAGCTCTTCCTTGGTGAAGACGCGGGCCTGACCGGTATGAACCGACGTGGCCGTCACGAACAACTGGATGCCGCAGGACGTGCACACCGTGTGCAGGGCTTCTACGTCCACATGACGTTGCACCACGGCGCGCAAAGGGTTCAGGTTGAACGGATTGAGGTCATACGGGCTGAGCGTCCGTATGAACATGTTCATGATCTGGTAGCCCGGCAACTCGTTGAGGTTGAAAGCCGGTTTCAGCGAGCCATCGGCCTGCATCGTCAGTGGTGAAAAGATCGGGCCGTGTTGACTGATGTCTTCCCAGAACGCCTTGAGTGCGTGTTGTGCCTGACGCCGGCCCTCGTCGTGTCCGCCGTCTTCGTGCCCTCGGGCGTAGCCGCTGAGCATCACCGCACCATTGAGGGCACCCGCGCTGGTGCCGGAAATGGCGGCGATATCGAGGCCATCGTCTTCCAGCAGGCGGTCCAGCACGCCCCAGGTGAAGGCGCCGTGTGATCCGCCCCCCTGCAAGGCCAGGTCGACCTGAGGGCGGGAGGGGTGTGAAGGGGATGCGTTGTGCGTACTCATGCGCCCCAGTCTAGTTGTGATGCTGCGGTGCAGCATTGAATTTTTGTATCACCCTACAGGGGGGTCTGAAAAATTCCAGAAAGTACTGTACATCCATCCAGCTTTTGTCATAATGGCGCCCAACACAACATCTGTTTGCCCACCGGAGACCCGAATGGAAGCCACCGCGAAGTCCGCCCTCAGCGCTGAAAAAGCCAAAGCCTTGCAGGCCGCCCTGGCCCAGATCGAAAAGCAATTCGGCAAGGGCTCGATCATGCGTCTCGGCGAAGGCGAAGTTGCCGAAGACATCCAGGTTGTCTCGACCGGTTCGCTGGGTCTGGACATCGCTCTGGGTGTCGGTGGCCTGCCACGCGGCCGGGTGATCGAAATCTACGGCCCTGAGTCGTCCGGCAAGACCACGCTGACCCTTCAGGTCGCGGCCGAGATGCAGAAACAAGGTGGCGTGTGTGCCTTCATTGATGCCGAGCATGCCCTTGATGCCCAATACGCCCAGAAGCTGGGTGTGAACCTGCAAGATCTGCTGATCTCCCAGCCCGACACGGGCGAGCAGGCACTGGAAATCGTCGACGCCCTGGTGCGTTCCGGTTCGGTCGACCTGATCATCGTCGACTCGGTGGCCGCGCTGACCCCCAAGGCCGAACTCGAAGGCGAAATGGGTGATGCCCTGCCGGGTCTGCAAGCCCGGCTGATGAGCCAGGCCTTGCGCAAGCTCACGGCCACCATCAAGAAGACCAACTGCATGGTCATCTTCATCAACCAGATCCGCATGAAGATTGGGGTGATGTTCGGCAGCCCGGAAACCACCACGGGCGGCAACGCCCTGAAGTTCTATTCTTCTGTCCGCCTGGACATCCGCCGCGTGGGCTCCATCAAGCGTGGCGACGAGGTGGTCGGCAACGAAACCCGTGTGAAGGTGGTGAAGAACAAGGTATCGCCACCGTTCAAGACCGCTGATTTCGACATCCTGTATGGCGAAGGCATCAGCCGCGAAGGCGAAATCGTCGACCTGGGCGTGGCCAACAAGATCGTTGACAAGTCCGGTGCCTGGTATGCCTACCAGGGGGAAAAAATTGGCCAGGGCAAGGACAACGCCCGTGAGTTCCTGCGCGAAAACCCAGAACTGGCGCTGGAAATTGAAAACAAGGTTCGTGATGCCGTCGGTGTCGTACAGCAAGCCGCGGCGGTGGTGTCGCCTGCAGGTGACGACGAATCCTGATTCCCCAGGCCTCTTGCACGGTTGCTGACATGGCCGCCCCCAAGCCCGGCCTGTCCTTGAAGGCGCGGGCACTGAAGTACCTTTCTGCCCGGGAACACTCTCGGGCAGAGTTGGAGCGCAAACTGGCGCCGCATGCCGAAAGCGCGGAAGAAGTGGCGCGTGTCCTGGATGAATTCGAGCAGCGCGGTTGGTTATCAGCCGAACGCTTTGTCGAATCCATGGTGCATCGCAAGGCAGCACGCTATGGCGCCGCCCGCATCCGTGTGGAACTGGCGCAACACCGCCTGCCCGATGACACCGTTCAAGCTGCACTTTCTCACCTGAAAGAGACCGAGTTGGCCCGGGCGCATGCCGTCTGGTTGCGGCGCTTTGGCGAGGTCGCCGATACGCCGGAAGCGCGACTCAAGCAGATGCGCTTCCTGGCGGGGCGAGGTTTCTCATCAGAAGTCATCCGTCAGATTGTGGCGGGCCGCATTTCTGATGATGTTGATCGATAGACCTTAGATTCTGGTCGATCATGACGTAAGCCCTCTATAACGGACAGGGGCTCTGGTGATATTCTGGCCGCCGCGCTGCGACCAGCAGCTCGCACAACCCTATCTGTGAGTTGATCCCATGAAAATTCATGAGTACCAAGGCAAAGAGATCCTGAGCCGATTCGGTGTGCCGGTCCCAAGAGGTATCCCGGCATTTTCTGTAGACGAAGCCGTTGCCGCCGCAGAAAAGCTCGGTGGTCCGGTCTGGGTGGTAAAGGCCCAGATCCACGCAGGTGGTCGAGGCAAGGGCGGTGGCGTCAAAGTCGCCAAGTCGCTTGACGACGTCCGCAAGCTGGCCGGCCAGATTCTCGGCATGCAGCTGGTGACCCACCAGACTGGCGCTGATGGCCAGAAGGTTCGTCGCCTCTACATCGAAGACGGCGCCGACATCCAGAAGGAATACTACGTCTCCGTCGTGACCGACCGCGGTACCCAGAAGGTAGCCCTGATCGCGTCCAGCGAAGGCGGCATGGACATCGAAGAAGTCGCGCACAGCACACCCGAGAAGATCATCAAGGTCTTCATCGACCCGCTGACCGGCCTGACCGACGCGCAAGGCAAGGAAGTGGCCCAAGGTATTGGCCTGCCCGCCGAGTCGGTCGACCAAGCCATCGACATCTTCAAGAAGCTCTACCAGTGCTACATGGAAACCGATGCCAGCCTGGTCGAGATCAACCCACTGAACCGTGACTCCAAAGGCAAGCTGATCGCCCTGGACGCCAAGTTCAACTTTGACGCCAACGCGCTGTTCCGTCACCCTGAAATCGTGGCCCTGCGCGATCTGGACGAAGAAGACCCTGCTGAAATCGAAGCCTCGAAGTTCGACCTGGCCTACATCCAGCTCGATGGCAACATCGGCTGTCTGGTGAATGGCGCTGGTCTGGCCATGGCGACGATGGACACCATCAAGCTCTTCGGTGGCGAGCCTGCCAACTTCCTGGACGTTGGCGGTGGCGCCACGGCCGAGAAGGTGACAGAAGCCTTCAAGATCATGCTCAAGAGCCCCAAGGTCAAGGCCATTCTGGTCAACATCTTCGGTGGCATCATGAAGTGCGACACCATCGCTGACGGCGTCATCACGGCCTGCAAGGCCGTGAACCTGCAAGTACCGCTGGTGGTCCGCATGAAGGGCACCAACGAAGACCTGGGCAAGAAGATGCTGGCCGAATCGGGCCTGCCCATCATCTCCGCCGACACCATGGCTGAAGCCGCCACCAAGGTGGTCGCTGCCGTCGCCTAACGCCCAGAGGATTCGTCATGAGCATCTACATCAACAAAGACACCAAGGTCATCACCCAAGGTATCACGGGCAAGACCGGTCAGTTCCACACCAAGGGCTGCATTGCATACGCCAATGGCAAGAACTGTTTCGTGGCTGGCGTCAACCCCAAGAAGGCTGGCGAAGAATTCGAAGGCGTGCCCATCTACGCCTCGGTGAAGGACGCCAAGGCCCAGACCGGTGCGACCGCTTCCGTCATTTATGTGCCGCCCGCCGGTGCAGCTGATGCCATCTGGGAAGCCGTCGAGGCTGACCTGGATCTGGTCATCGCCATCACCGAAGGCATCCCTGTGCGCGACATGCTGATGGTGCGCAACAAGATGAAGGCCAAGGAAGCGGCTGGCGGCAAGAAGACCTTGTTGCTGGGCCCGAACTGTCCTGGTCTGATCACGCCGGAAGAAATCAAGATCGGCATCATGCCGGGCCACATCCACAAGAAGGGCCGCATTGGTGTCGTGTCGCGTTCCGGTACGCTGACCTATGAAGCCGTGGCACAACTGACCGAGCTCGGCCTGGGTCAGTCCAGCGCCGTGGGCATCGGTGGCGACCCCATCAATGGCCTCAAGCACATTGATGTCATGCAGGCCTTCAACGACGACCCCGAAACCGACGCCGTCATCATGATTGGTGAAATTGGTGGCCCGGACGAAGCTGAAGCGGCCCAATGGTGCAAGGCCAACATGAAGAAGCCCATCGTCGGCTTCATCGCGGGTGTCACCGCCCCTCCGGGCAAGCGCATGGGCCACGCCGGCGCACTGATCTCGGGTGGTGCCGACACGGCTGATGCCAAGCTCGCCATCATGGAAGAGTGCGGCTTCAAGGTCACACGAAACCCTTCGGAAATGGGTAAATTGCTCAAGTCGCTGCTGTAAGTTGTCGACAAACGGCTTTTTTCCCTAACTAGTCAGAATCAGCCCCTAAACTCGGGGCTGATTTTTTTTGTAACGTCATGGACGCATTTTTCAGCGCGGATTTCTGGTTTGCGGTTGGCCAGATCGTGATGATCGACATCCTGCTGGGTGGCGACAACGCTGTTGTCATTGCCCTGGCATGCCGCAATCTGCCTGCTGATCTGCGGCGACAAGGCATTGTCTGGGGCACCCTGGGCGCCATCGCGCTGCGCGTCGTGCTGATCTTTTTCGCGTTGACGCTGCTGAGCCTGCCTTACCTCAAGCTGGTGGGCGCCGCTTTGCTGCTGTGGATCGGCGTCAAGTTGCTGGTGCCTGACGAGGACGAGCATGGCTCCATCCAGGCCAGTACCAAATTGTGGGCTGCCGTCCGGACCATCATCGTGGCGGACCTGGTCATGAGCATTGACAACGTCATTGGCATTGCCGGTGCCGCACAGGGGTCTGGCCAGCAAGGGCATCAGATGCCACTGGTGATCTTCGGTCTGTTGGTCAGCGTGCCCATCATCGTCTGGGGCAGTGGCATGGTCCTCAAGCTGATGGACCGTTTCCCCTTCATTGTGACCGCTGGCGGCATGCTGCTGGGATGGATTGGCGGTTCTCTCGCCGTGGCAGATCCGGCTGTGCGGCCATGGGTTCCAGATAGCGATACGGTGCGATATGGGGCGGGTGCTGTGGGCGCCCTGCTGGTGCTTGGTTTAGGGACGCTGTTTGCGCGCGGCGCGGCTGCGACAGAATCCGAATGAGCGGCATATCAGGAGTTGCCATGTCCGTTCTGCTTGCGCATCCATGGTTGCTGCTGATTCCGGCCCTGCTGTTGCTGGCACCGCTGCTATGGTGGTTCGTCAAGCGGACCAGTGCCCCTAGAAAAGCCCATTGGTATGACAGCGAGCAGGCCGGCGCAGCGCGGGCCTCGCGTCGTGGGCAGGGTGTGGCGGCGCGAGATGCGAAGCCCCGGGCTGCCAACACACCTGGGGGCGACGAGGGGCCCCCCACGGTCTTGTCGTATCTGCATCAGGATGACAGCTCGCTCTATCCATCTGGCTTCCACTCCAGTTTGCCTTCACAGATCGGCGACGAGTTTGCGCCGAGCACGCGGCCACAAACCTGGAGCAAGCGGGATGAGCCTGCTGCACCGGTCAGATGGGCAGACACCATGCCGCCGCCGCCTCCTCTGCCTGGGGAGCCTGACCCTGTTCGCGCCGCCTCGATCCAGAAGAAAAAGGTCAACCACGTTCTCAATGCGCTGAGAGACACGCCGGCGGAAAAGGCGTGGGAGGTGCTGCGTGGCTACAAGCCCGAGCGTGAGCACATTGAGGCCTGCATGGAGACATTGGAGCGTATCGCCAGTTCGTTCGAACGCGCCCAGAACTTTGCTCTGGCCAGGGACGTTTATGCCCACATGGCCGATCTCGACCCGCAATGGCGGGAGATCAAGGTCAAGTTGATGCGCGCCCGTGGCCTGGCGCAGTCTGCCACCACCCGCACCTGGTCTGCGACACCCACGCAGACCATCCCGGACATCCAACAGCGGCGCCTGGGCAAGTACCTGGTGATCAAGCAAATCGGCCGTGGCGCCATGGGGTCTGTCTACCTGGGGGTTGATCCCGCAACGGGGCAGCAGGTGGCGCTCAAGACCATGTCGCTGGTCCGCGAGTTCGAGGGCAATGACCTGATCGACGCGCGCGCCCGGTTTCTGCGCGAAGCTGAAATGGCGGGGCGACTGCAGCACCCGGATATCGTTCGCATCATTGATGCCGGCGAGTCCGATGGTCTGGCCTTCATCGCCATGGAGTTGGTGGAAGGGCAGGATCTCAGCGACTACACCCAGCCAGGCCATTTGCTGCCACTGGAGCAATTGCTGCCGGTCATGGCCCGGGTTGCAGATGCGCTCGACTACGCCCACTCTCGTGGCGTCACGCACCGCGACATCAAGCCAGCCAACATCATGGTTGACGCGGCGCACGACAGCGTCAAGGTGATGGATTTCGGCGTGGCCCGCGTGGCAGATGCCACGCGTACGCGAACGGGCGTGATTCTGGGAACGCCCACCTTCATGTCGCCCGAGCAGTTGTCGGGCCAGAGCCTGGATGGACGCACCGATCTCTACTCCTTGGGGGTATCCCTGTTCCAGCTCTTGACCGGGCAGTTGCCATATCGCAACGATTCCATGGCGCAACTGATGCGTGCCATCGCTCAGGAGGTGGCCCCCAATGTCTGCGAGTTGCGACCTGAACTACCCTCGGCTTTGGGCGACATTGTGGCGTTGGCGCTGCAAAAGCACCCAGGCACGCGGTATGCAAGTGGTGGGCAGATGGCCGATGATCTCAGGGCGGTGATCCAGACCGTTTGGCCGGTTTCAACCCTGGATATCAATCTGGACTGACCATTCAAACGAGCGACAATCCAACAATATGGAGTTTGAGTTCTTCAGCCGAACAGATACCGGGCGTGTGCGATCGAACAACGAAGATTCGATCGCCGTGGATGACTCCTGCTCGATCGCCGTGCTCGCAGATGGCATGGGTGGCTACAACGCCGGCGAAGTGGCCAGTGGCATGGTGTGCGATTTCATTCGCGCAGAACTGGGTCGATGGCTGACCGAAGCCGCGCCAGGTGCCAGTGACGGTGACGTCAAGCGGGCCATGGACATCTGTGTCGACAATGCCAACCGCGCCATTTTCAATGCCGCCAACTCCAACCCGACCTATGCGGGCATGGGTACCACGCTGGTGCTCTCCGTTTTTCGGGCGGGGCGGGTTCTGGTGGGGCACATCGGTGACTCGCGCGCTTACCGTTTGCGCTCTGGGGTGTTGCAGCAAATCACCAGAGACCATTCGTTACTGCAAGAGCAAATTGATGCGGGCATCATCACGCCTGAACAGGCTGCGTTTTCCAACAACAAGAATCTGGTCACCCGTGCTGTGGGGGTGGAAGACTTGGTCGCCATGGAAACGCATATTCATGAAATTCAGTCAGGCGATATCTACCTGATGTGTTCTGACGGTTTGTCCGATATGCTGAGCGATGCGCAGATTTCGCAGGTGATGACCTCACGTGCGGCTCTGCCTGAGATGGGAGCAGCCCTGATCGATGCAGCCAATGTGGCTGGCGGTCGGGATAACATAGCCGTGATCCTGGTTCGAGCGCAGGGAGAGGCCGAACCTCCGCCCAAGTCCTGGTGGCCATTCCGCCGCCTGGGCAGTGCAACCTGATAAACAACAGAGATTCCAATCAAGAGGTTCCGCATGGGAAAACTGGTCGTCTCGCTGGACGGTGTCGTGATCAAGGAAGTCGAGCTCACGAAGGACAAGACAACCCTGGGTCGTCGGCCTTATAACGACATCGTCATCGACAACCTCGCCGTCAGCGGCGAGCATGCGGTATTGCAGGTTCTGGGCAGCGACGTCTTCATCGAAGACCTCAACAGCACGAACGGCACCTACATCAATGGCAAGGCGGTGAAGAAGCAATTGCTTCAGCACAACGACACCGTTGAGATTGGCAAGTACAAAATCAAGTATCTGGTCGAAGAAGGCCAGGACTATGAAAAGACCATGATCATGCGGCCGGGCAGTGGCGGCTTTGCTGCTGCGACTGCAGCTGCGCCACGCCCCGCCATGGCTGCGGCAACGCAGGCTGGTCCTGCTAGCGGCCCTGCGCCATTCAGTAATACGGGCACGGGCCCTCTGTCCACGGGCTTTGGGGCTTTCCCCGTCCAGGCTCCGGCATCCGTCAAGGTGATGAATGGTGCTGCGGCTGGGCGTGAGGTAGCCCTGACCAAGGTGGTGACCACGGTGGGCAAACCTGGCGTTCAGGTCGCGTCCATCTCGAAGCGCCCGGGCGGCTATGTCTTTGCTCACGTCGAGGGCTCTGCTCGACCCATGGTCAATGGCTCGCCGGTTGGCGATGAGCCCGTTCACCTCAAGAGTGGCGACATGATTGAGCTGGCCGGCACCAAGATGCAATTCCTGCAGGGCTGATCCGGGCTGGTCCGATGATCCGCGTCCTCGGATGCTCTGGTTCGATCGCGGCGCGTTGTCATACGACCGCGTTTCTGCTGGACGATGACATCCTGATCGACGCGGGCAGCGGTGTCGGTGAGTTGCGTCTGGACGAATTGGCGCGCATCGACCACATTGTGTTGAGCCACAGCCACCTGGACCACGTGCTCAGCATCCCCTTGCTGGCCGACAGTGTCATCCGCCTGCGCCAGGGGCCTGGCGGTCTGAGTGAACTTCGCCCCATTCACGTCCACGCCTTGCCTCAAACGCTGGAGGCCTTGAAGGCGCACATCTTCAATGGTGTGATCTGGCCGGACTTCACGCGGCTCCCCACCGCCACGCACCCGATCCTGGTGTTCCACACCTTCCAGATCGGCGACGAGTTGGTCTTCCCCGCGCGAGGAGGGCGTCCAGACCGGCGTGTCCATGTGTTGCCCGCGGCGCACACCGTGCCGGGGGTCGGTTTCGGGGTCGAGACGCCTCAAGGCTGGTGGGTATTCACCGGTGATACGGGCCCGAACCCTGCCTTGTGGGCTACCTTGCACGGCAAAGCGATTGCCCAATTGGTCATCGAGACAGCGTTTGGCAATGACGAGGCGCACCTGGCATCCATCAGTGGCCATTTGTCACCCCAAAGCCTGGCTCAAGAATTGTCTCAGCTTGACGGCGAGGTGAGCGTGTACATCACGCACCCCAAACCGGGCGAGGTTCCAGCTGTGCTCGCGCAGATTCGTGCGCTGGACAGCCGGCATCGCATTGAGCCCTTGCGGGAGGGACAACGGTTTGGTGTCGTGGCAGCGGGTGACGTTTTGTCGTCGTAGTGGGTGGAGGTGACAATATTTGTCAGCCGCCAATCGACCAAAGTGACGAAATTTGAATGCGCTGTCTGTGTTGTGTGTAAAACATCACGCTTTTCTTGATGCCAGGGGCTGGTCTGCCGTATGCTTCTAAAAGCAGGCAAGCCGGTCCCGGCGCTCGCAACAATCTACGTAGATGGGTTAATCCCCAAGGAGTATGAAGATGAAAGTGATGAAGCAAGTTCAAAAGGGTTTCACCCTGATCGAATTGATGATCGTGGTGGCCATCATTGGTATCCTGGCAGCTATCGCTTTGCCCGCTTATCAGGACTACACCATCCGTGCCAAGGTTTCCGAACTGATCCTGGCTGCCAGCTCGGCTCGTACCTGCTCGACTGAAGCTTATCAGTCTGCTGGCGGTTCGTTCCCTTCGACTCTGTCGGCTGATTGCTCGATCGCTGCTGTGGGTAAGGTTTCTGCCGCTACGGTTGCTTCGACCGCCATTTCGGTGGTGGCGAACAGCTCCGCTGTTGGTACAGCCCTGACCGTGGTGATGACGCCTTCCGAAACCGGCGGCACCCTGACTTGGACCTGCAGCGGTTCTACCGCCAAGTATCTGCCCCAGTCTTGCCGCGGCTGATATTTTCGGTATGATAAAAACCCCTCTTTGAGGGGTTTTTTTGTTTGTGCTGTTGGATATGGAGCCGGTCAGTGTTTAAGTTCAAAGAAGACAAACGATTTGCCGTGGACCTTGCGTCGAAACTGATGCGAGAAATTCCTCCTGATCTGACGGCAGGTCAAGGGCGCACCTTGACTGTGAATCGGGTGACGCGCTTGTTAGAGCGTGCATTCCAGTCGGCAGAGAGCTACCGGTCTGAAAGTAAGATGGGGTTCTTGAGGCGTGTGTTGATGATCAATGCTTTCAAGTGGGAACTCAAAAACAAAGGGTATCCGGACGACTTTATCTCTATTGCGACGGAAGGTCTGATTGTGGCTTTGGTCCGCAAGGCGAAGGCATAAATAGTCATGTTGAAGAAGGTCATCCTTGGGGTAGTTAAAAGCCTCTTCGTTAGCAAGCGAGCGGTAGAGCACGACGGGCGCCTTGAAAAGGCCGAAGCATTGATGGCGGAAGGCGACTTCCGCGGAGCTGCCGAAGTCTACAAGGGTTATCTTGAAGAGCACCCGGATCATGTTGGGGCGCTGAATAACTATGGTGCCGCGCTTGGGAATATGGGAGATCAGGCTGGGGCTGTCGCTCAGTTTGAGAAGGCCTATACGCTGGATGACACTTATCTGCCAACGTTGACAAATTATGCTGGCTCTTTGGCGGATCGTAAAAAGAGCGATGAAGCCGAGCGTCTTCTGAGGCAAGCATGGAGTTGCGAGCCTTGGTTTGCCCGGGTTGGATTGAATTATTCTGCAATCTGCTTAAACCGCGGGGAGGCAGACCGAGCGGTCTTTTTTCAGCTGGAGAGTTGGCTGGCCAATTTTGACAGCCTCCGTCACGCAAACGGCATGATGTTCAAGTCGGCCTATGCCGATCTACCTGAAGCACATCTGGCTGGAGAGCATTTGCTCTGGGGGGAAACGCTGAAGCAACAGGCGAATGCATCAGAAGACGTCGGGGAGTTTGTTGGTGAAGATTGGTCAGGAAAACGCAGGATCCGTGTCGGATATTGGTCTCCGGATTTGCGCAACCATTCTGTAAGGTATTTCTTCAGGCCCCTTCTGGAGGGGCATGACACCGAGCAGTTCGAGATACACGTGTACCATGATTTCCATGCGGAGGACGCGCAAACCGAGTTGATGAAGGCGGCTTCAGAACACTTCCATGATGTGTATGAGTTGAATGATCGAGATTTGCGTGACTTGATGCGGTCGCACCAGTTGGATGTGCTCGTTGAGTTGGCTGGGCACACATCTGCGAACAGGCTTCCTATGCTGCAAAACCGGTTGGCTCGGGTGCAGCTTTCTGGCATTGGCTATCCGCCAACAACTGGGTTGAGGGAGGTTGATGGGAAGTTTGTTGACCCATTTATTCTCACCGATGAGGCAGATGCTTTTTATACGGAAGAGCCATTTGTCTTGCCGAACTCGTTCTGGTGCTTTGATCCTAAAGAGGATGCACTAATTAACGAGGAGCCGCCGGTCGAGCGAAATGGCTTTGTGACATTTGCGTGTGTTGGCAATATTGCCAAAATGAATGGCCGCATTTTTGGTGCATGGCGTCAGATTCTTGATGCGGTACCTCGTTCGCGTTTGCTGATTCGCTCAATCAGTTTTGAGGATCAGGCGGCGTTAAAGAAGATCAGTGCCATCCTTGAGAAAGCAGGCCTCCCGCTGGACCGTATAGATATCAAGCTACCGGAAGGCGGTAAAGCTTTCTTCGATTCATACAACGAGATTGACATCATCCTCGATACCTACCCGTTCAATGGGGGTACGACGACGTGTTTTGCGACCTACATGGGCGTGCCTGTTGTTACCCTGTATGGACAGTCACTGCTCAGTCGCATGGGCTTGTCCATCGTGGCTAACTTGGGGTATCCGGAGCTGGCTGTTCCCTGTGAGGCTGAGTATGTCAGTGTCGCTATCAAGATTGCATCTGATCCTGCATACATCAGGCGTTTTAGATCGGAAGTGCGTGGTCGGTTCCAATCCTCCAGCATCGGGTCTGGCAAATTGTTTGCTTCCGATGTCGAAGGCGTGATGCGCCAATGGGTGACGCGTGCTGATGAGGGCGAACTACAGCACGTGCATAGAGTTCACGCGCTTCCCGAGGGTGAGTTGATCAGCAGAGCTTACAAGGCTGCTGCATATGGCAAAAAGGAGTCTGCTGAGCGGATCATCCAACACTGCTTCCGGCATTACCCCAACAGTGGCGGTGCGCATTTGTTCATGGCTCAGCAACTCGCCAGCGATGGGGTGGATAAGGCCATTGAATACCTTCAGTCGAAGCTTCCAATCCTGACATCAGAAAGTGATGTGGTTGCGGCGCTGGTCGTGCTATGCAACTGGGGCATGCGTACAGAACAACCCACGGTGGTTAGCGAGGCCAAGCGCCGGTTGGCGGAGTTGGATATCTCGGATGTCATTGACCGTATGCAGGTTGACTGTTTGCTGTTGGATGGGGATGCCATAGCCGATGCCGGCATGTCGCCAATGACCTCAGTCGAAAGAGCGAAGCAAGTTGTGTTCGTCGTCGCTTGCGATGACCAGGTGCATTTCGACCAAGTTTGTGCCAATCTGCACCAGTTGTTTCCGGCCGGAGGGCGTTTTGTCCTGAAGGTCGTGCGAACTGATCTTGATCGACGAAGCTTGGCCTATCAAAAGGCCATGGATGACGCCACCGCCGATATCGTCGTCTTCATGCACGGGCACGTCAACGTGGTCGATGCGGGCTTTTTGCCAAAAGTTGAGGCCCTTTTGCATGACACGGATGTCGTGGGTTTTGCCGGTGCCGAGCTGTGGGATCGCTTCAATTGGAGGGATGCAGGGTTTGCCCGCAAGTTTGGTGGATTCATGTCTCCCGCGGATGAGTCTGGGTACGGAGATGTCAAACTGGTGGGGGATGCCCGAACGCTGGCCCGTCATGGACTGGCTGTGCTTGATGGTGGCCTGCTGGCATTTTGTCCAGCGACGATGCGTGACATCGAGTTGGATGACGAGATGATTGGCGGTGAAACCTTGCTGGAGGAGGAGTGGGTGCTCCGGGCAGGTCGGAGTGGCATCAGACTGAGTGCGCACCGCAACCTCGGTGTCGTGGTGGGGGTGCCGCCGGAAGGCAAGTCAATCAATGCCGCGCCTGCACGCATGCACGCCATTGAAAAATTGGGTTTGGATCCATTCGATATCCGCACCCCAGACAGAATGTTTGTGTCGGTCCCAGTTGCCAGCATGGCGGCAGGGGTCAGGCTGGTCGACCGGCTTTGTTCCCCGTCATGATTTTAGCTGCCCCATTTTTCAAGGTATAAGCCGTACATCTTCGACCATCTTCCGTCACCCCCAAACAAACCGTGGCTCTGATGAATTATGTCGATGGGCCATGTGCCCAGCGATAGTTGTTTGGATCGAGCCAATCGGCAAAAATCCATGTCGTAGAAATCGAATGAAAACTGCGGGTCAAAATGTATGGCCTGCTTCGTTAGGGTGTTTTTGCGTGTGGCCAAAAAAACTCCATCGAGCAGCTCGCAAAATGATGGAGTGGGTCCAAAATCGTCCAAGTAATTATCGTCTAGCGTGCCGTGCCGTATGGCGCCTGACCAGTTTTCTGTATCCCGAATGCATTGATTGTTTTCAATGTGACTGAAAATCCAGGCGGGTTGGTATGGCATTCGCCTTGTGTTTCCTGCAATACCAATGATGTCGAAATGGTTGAGGCCTTGGGTGACTTTGGTGGTGAGTTTGCTGTCGATCAGCCAGACGTCGTCGTGCAAGAAAATCAATATTTCGTTTTTAGATGCGTTGTGGATGGCGTTGTTGTAGATGGTGGGCAGTGCCTCGGTGTTTTCAAATGCAATGTCGGCCCTGATTTTCTTGTTGCTGGACAACAGCGGCCCTAGGCTGCGCCCCAATGGGCTGAGCCGCCAGAATTCGTCGACAGTTGACCGTGTAGCAGAGATAAAGCAAAAATTCTGGTGCAGACCGACCCATGCGTCTTGGATGGTGCGCAGGATGAGTGAATTCATGAGTATGTGCTTGCTGGTCGTTGTGTAGGGCTGGCGGGCTGGTTTCGAGTCAACGCTTGCGAGTTAAGGCGTACCGGTGAAGCTGAAAAATGATCTCAGCACAGATGGTGGCTTTTTGCTGGTTGACATGGCAGCATGCAGTTGGGCCAACTCAATCCTGAGGGTTCGGATTTCGCCACATAGTTCGTGAGCCAGTGCATCAATTGCACGCATCGGACGTGTGGTGCCCAAGTTTGCATATTTGAGTTGCTCGAATGGTATGCCAACTTTCGGGCCAGTCTTTGCAACTTCTGGAACTGCTTTGGTTGGGGCTTCCAGTTCAGTCATGGCGTAATGTCTCGCCAACCAAACCATGTCATCCTTGGTTAGCGTGTAATTTCGTCGGCGAATGTAGGCAGCGAGTGCATCCCAGTGCGCACCCTCTCTTGGCGCTCGGGTTTCTTTTATCGAAAGCTTATGGCTTCCATTGAGTGCCTTTTTGATGATTTGAGGTGCGCTGCGGATGGGGACGTGCAGCAAGGCAGCTGGGAGCAAGATCGGCGCCACCGGGAGGCCGCCGTGAAGCGCGAAGTGGTTTCCCTCCGCAAGTGTGCTTGATTTTGCGACATCATTCGGGATGACGGTTTTGGTGGATGTCTCTCCCTCCATGTTCTGCATCATGAAGGTTTCGTGCAATTTGGGCGGGGCGTCAAGCAGGCAGTCATCTGATTGAGGGATGTATGTTATCCACGGCATTACGCCACAATGCGCGGGTTTGATTTCTTTTGAGAGAAGTGTCCCAAAGTGGCCGTACTCGCAGTTTATAAACTCATCCGCATCCAATGGGATGATGAATTCGAATTCATCGGAATCTGCAATTTCGAGCATTTTGTCTGACAGGAATGCGGCTTGGTTGTGGTCAATCCGCTCTTCGTGCCAGATGGTTATTGGGAGACCCTCTTCTTTCAGTAGTATCAATATCTCCGGTGTCGCATCGTGGCTGTTGTGATCGATGACGAATAGGTGATCGACCACTTTCAGATTCCAGCGGACAAAGTGCTCAATGATGTCGCACTCGTCCTTCACCATCGCGATGGCGGCGACTTTGGGTGCCATGTTGTTACTCCCGCATATTGCAAATCTTGCGGATCATCATATTCGAAAGGATTGGGGTCTTGATGCCACTGGCGGGTGGGGTGTCCCCGCGGGTGCGGCCTGGGGGCGAGGCACCATGGTCTCGCCCTGGTTGCATGGCCTCAACCCAGAGTAAAATCCGGGTTTCCCTCGTCCACAGCATCGTCCTCCCACCATGTCCAACTCCACCAAGAACATCACCGCCATGGCCGGTGCCATCCGTGCACTGGCGATGGATGCCGTCCAGCAAGCCAACTCCGGTCACCCGGGCGCCCCGATGGGCATGGCCGACATGGCTGTGGCGCTGTGGAGCCGCCATCTGCGGCACCATCCTCAACAGCCGCAATGGGCGGACCGTGATCGCTTCGTGCTGTCGAACGGTCATGCTTCGATGCTGATCTATTCGTTGCTGCACCTGACTGGCTACGACCTCTCGATCGACGATCTGAAGGCATTCCGCCAGATGCACAGCAAGACGCCGGGTCACCCCGAAGTGGGCATCACCCCGGGCGTGGAAACCACGACGGGGCCGCTGGGGCAGGGCATCACCAATGCCGTGGGCATGGCGCTGGCCGAGAAGATGCTGGCTACCGAGTTCAACCGTGATGGCCATGCCATCGTGAACCACTACACCTACGCCTTCCTGGGCGATGGTTGCATGATGGAAGGCATCAGCCACGAAGCCTGTGCCTTGGCCGGTGCCTGGAAGCTCAACAAGCTGATCGCGCTGTACGACGACAACGGTATTTCGATCGACGGTCAGGTGACGCCCTGGTTTGGCGACAACACGGCCCAACGTTTTGCCGCCTACGGCTGGAACGTGATCGGCCCGGTGGATGGTCATGATGTGGACGCCGTGGACGGTGCCATCGACAAGGCCAAGCTGAGCACGAACAAGCCTTCGCTGATCATCTGCAAGACCAGCATCGGCAAGGGCTCGCCCAACCGCGCCAACACGGCCAAGGCCCACGGCGAGCCGCTGGGTGCTGAAGAAATCAAGCTGACTCGTGCCGAGATCGGCTGGAGCAGCGAGCCTTTCGTGATCCCGTCCGACGTTTACGCTGCCTGGGATGGCCGCCCCAAGGGCGCGGATCTGGTGGCTGACTGGAATGCCCGCTTCGCCGCCTACCAGGCTGCCTTCCCTGAACTGGCTGCCGAGTTCGAACGCCGCATGGCTGGCGAGCTGCCTGCCAACTTCGCCGAGATCGCCGTGCAAGCGGTGGCAGCTGCCCACGACAAGGCCGAAACCGTGGCTTCGCGCAAGGCCAGCCAGATCGCGCTGGAGTTCTTCACCGCTGGCGTGCCTGAAATGCTGGGCGGCAGTGCCGACCTGACCGGTTCGAACCTGACCAACACCAAGAGCACCCCGGCCTTCCGCGTCGCCGATGACGGTGCCGTGGTGACCTATGAAGGCCAGATCGGCCGCCACATCAACTATGGTGTGCGCGAGTTCGGCATGGCTGCCATCATGAACGGCATCACGCTGCACGGTGGCTACATTCCTTACGCCGGCACCTTCCTGACCTTCTCCGACTACAGCCGCAACGCCATCCGCATGGCCGCGCTGATGAAGCAGCGCGTGGTTCACGTGTTCACCCACGACTCCATCGGTCTGGGCGAAGATGGTCCGACCCACCAGTCGGTCGAGCATGCTGCCAGCCTGCGTCTGATCCCGGGCCTGGATGTCTGGCGTCCGGCCGACACGACGGAAACGGCTGTGGCCTGGTCGATGGCGCTGGCCAACAAGCACCGCCCAAGCGCGCTGCTGTTGTCGCGTCAGAACCTGCCCTACCTGCCGAAGGTGGATGCCGATGTCATCACGCAAGGTGCCTATGTGCTCGCCGAGCCCACGGAAGTGGGCCTGAAGAAAAAGGCCCAGGCGGTGATCATCGCCACGGGTTCGGAAGTGCAACTGGCGCTGCACGCCCAGGCCGAACTGGCCAAGGAAGGCGTTGCTGTGCGCGTGGTGTCCATGCCGTCGACCAATGTGTTCGACCGCCAGAGCGTGGCATACAAGCAGAGCGTGCTGCCTGACGGTCTGCCGCGTGTGGCCGTGGAAGCCGGTGTCACCGACTTCTGGTGGAAGTACGGTTGCTCGGCCGTGGTCGGTATCGACTCCTATGGTGAGTCGGCCCCGGCCGGCGTGCTGTTCAAGCACTTTGGCTTCACCACGCAGAACGTGGTGGACACCGTGAAGGTGGCTCTGGGCCGCCGCAAGTGAACTGAATCGTTTGTCATTCCTGTTTTAAATCCCTGAGGATCCTGTCATGACCATCAAGATTGGTATCAACGGTTTCGGTCGCATCGGCCGCATGGTGTTCCGCGCTGCCGTGCAGAACTTCGCCAACGACATCGAAGTCGTGGGCATCAACGACCTGCTCGAGCCCGACTACCTGGCCTACATGCTGAAGTACGACAGCGTGCATGGTCGTTTCAAGGGTGAAGTGGCTGTGGACGGCAACACCCTGGTCGTCAATGGCAAGAAGATCCGCCTGACGGCTGTGAAGAACCCCGCTGAACTGAAGTGGGATGAAGTGGGCGCCGACATCGTGATCGAGTCGACCGGCCTGTTCCTGACCAAGGAAACCGCTGAAGCCCACATCAAGGCTGGTGCCAAGAAGGTGATCATGTCGGCTCCGTCGAAGGACGACACCCCGATGTTCGTCTACGGCGTGAACGACAAGACCTACGCCGGTCAGGCCATCATCTCGAACGCTTCGTGCACCACCAACTGCCTGGCTCCCGTGGCCAAGGTGCTCAACGATACCTTTGGCATCAAGCGCGGCCTGATGACCACGGTGCACGCTGCTACCGCCACGCAGAAGACGGTGGACGGCCCATCCAACAAGGATTGGCGCGGTGGCCGTGGCATCCTGGAAAACATCATCCCCTCGTCGACCGGTGCTGCCAAGGCCGTGGGCGTGGTGATCCCTGAGCTGAACAAGAAGCTGACGGGCATGTCGTTCCGCGTGCCGACCTCCGACGTGTCGGTGGTCGACCTGACCGTGGAGCTGAACAGCGAAGCGTCGTATGACGACATCTGCAAGGCCATGAAGGCTGCTTCTGAAGGCGCCATGAAGGGCGTGCTGGGCTACACCGAAGACAAGGTGGTGGCCACCGACTTCCGCGGTGAAAGCTGCACCTCGGTGTTCGATGCCGAAGCCGGTATCGCCCTGGACAAGACCTTCGTGAAGGTGGTGTCCTGGTACGACAACGAGTGGGGCTACTCGAACAAGTGCCTGGAAATGGCGCGCGTCATCGCCAAGTAATCCGTCCCACCCGGATGAACAAAAGCCCCTCTCGAGGGGCTTTTTTCATGCCTGTTGCAGGTGGGGTGTTCAGCGACAGGGTTCGAACTTCTTGCCTTGCGGCAGCTTGAGTTCCTTGAGCGCGGCGCGGGCCTGACTGTCAGCCTTGGGCACCCGCACCACCTGCAACTCGGCGGGGGAGCGTACCAGCACCACTTTCGCGCTCTTGACGCCTTTCTGGCGAACGTCGCTCAGACCGTTGCGCGCATCGTCTTCCTTGTTGTAGCGGCCCAGCGAGAGGCCGCCGGCCAGCACCGGAGGTGATTTCACCTCGTTGAAATCGATGCCCTTGACCTTGCCCAACTCGGCCTTCTTGCGGGCCAGTGCGTCAGATTCAAAGGGACCCATGTAGACGATCCACAAGCCCTGGACGGCGATGGTGTCGCTGGTCCACTTGGCAGAGGTCAGCGCGGGCTTGAGCAGACCTTCAACCTTAGGGTAGTCGGCTTCCGTGAACGGGCCGGCTTCCAGACAGACGGTCCGCTCGTTGGCTGTGGCTGCTGGGGTGGCCGCCGCCTCGCTGGCAGCAGCACTGGGTACGGCTGCGGGGGTTGAGGCAGCATCGCTGGCAGCAGATGCGGCCGGGTCGGCAGCGGGCTTGCGGCTGGTTCGTGTTGCGGGCAGCAGAATCAACTGCTCGGGGTGCACCTGCTGGGCCAGCCGTTGTGGCTCGTGCTGGCCATCCTGTGCCGAACCAAGGGCGGTGCCCAGCCAGCCCTGACTCCAGGCGAAAAACACCGCATTGGCCAGGGCCAACAACAGAACCAGGGTGCGCAGCATCAGTGATTCAACTTCCGAAAGGCGATGAGGGAGACGAGGAGATGGGCTGCTGGAGGCGGACCGTCACTTCCCCTGTGACCCAGCGTTGCAGACCTTCGGCAGTATGCACGAGCAAGGCGCCATCCCAGTCGATGCCGCCGGCCTTGCCGGTCTGGGCTGGGGGCTGGGTTTGCCAGTCCGGTCGCTGGGCGCCTTGCCATAGCGCCACCGATTGCCCCTGCAGGGCGTCACGCGCTGCATAGCGGGCCTGCAAAGGGGCGAAGCCGTCTCGCTCGAAAGCTTGAACGGTGCGGATCAGGTGCGGGCTGATGGCCTGCCAGACATAGCCAAGGCCAGGCGCATCGCCACAGCAGGCCTGCAGGCTGGTGGACTCGAAGCCGGGGCTGCCTTCCACCTCTCGGAGGTTGAGCCCGATGCCGATGACCACCCAGCGCTGGCCTCCCGTCAGACCGGGGGCAGGGGTGGCCTCGATGAGGATGCCACCGAGCTTGCGGCCGCGCCACCAGAGGTCATTGGGCCATTTCAGCTGGATGCCGGGGGAGGCAATGGGCAACTGGGCGCTCAGGGACTCCGCCAGTGACAAGCCCACTGCCAGAGACAGGGCACTGGCCCCACCTGGGATGCGTTCCAGATCGAGCGCCATGCCGAGCGAGAAGGTCAGGCTGTCACCGGGTGTGGCCAGCCATTGGCGGCCTTGCCGGCCTCGCCCGGCGGTCTGCTCCAGGGCGGCCAGCAGGGTGGGGGCGGTGTCACCCTGGCGGCCGCGTTGCAGCAACTGGGTGTTGGTGGAGTCTGTGCGGGGCAGCACTTCCACGCTGAGCAGCGGGCAGTCTGCCTGGGTGGACAGCCAGATCTGCTCTGCGGCGGTCAACAAGGCCTGCATACCCATGATGATGCCCTCAGGTGGATTTGCGACGACGCAGGGCCAGCATCGTGCCCCGGCAGTTCTGGGCGCCGCACCAGCAGGCGTATTCCTTCTTGAGCGACGGCGTGATGCGGGCGTCGATCACGAGACCGTAATCGAAGAACAGCTCTTCACCAGGCTCGATGTCGCGCAGGGCCATCAGGAACACGCGGTTGCCTTCCTGCTCGGCTTCGAGGTTCGGGTCGCAGGAGTGGTTGATCCAGCGGGCCGAGTTGCCGTGGTACTTGCCGTCGATGACGTGGCCGTCATCCAGATGGAAGTAGAAGGTGTGATTGGGTTGCGAGGGGTCGTGCGGGTGGCGGCGCAGGGCTTCATCCCACGTGATGATCTCGCCTTTGTACTCGATGACCTTGTCGCCCGCCTTGATGGGAGCGACGGCATAGACACCGCGACCGTGAACCCCGGAGCGCCGCACCTGAATGCGACGAGCCGACCCTGTTTTTGCGGAGGATGCTTGCGTCATCGATAACTTTGGGTACATTGAATTGATGGGCGCGCGCGTGCGCATGTGTGTGTGCGTACGTGCGCGCGAGGCCCGATTTTATGAACGATCGCTGCTGAGGCGGTCGAGCCCGACCAAAAAAATATTGATCTGCCCATGAGCAAAGCACTGGTTATCGCTGAAAAGCCTTCGGTCGCCCAGGACATCGTGCGCGCATTGACGCAGGTGGACGGCAAGTTCGAGAAGCACGACGAGTACTTCGAGTCGGAGCACTATGTGGTGAGCTCCGCCGTCGGTCACCTGGTAGAGATCAAGGCGCCTGAGGAATACGACGTCAAGCGCGGCAAGTGGAGCTTCGCGCACCTGCCGGTCATCCCGCCGCATTTCGATCTCAATCCGATCGACAAGAGCAAGGGGCGCCTCAATGCCCTGGTCAAGCTCATCAAGCGCAAGGATGTCGACAACCTCATCAACGCCTGTGACGCGGGGCGTGAGGGGGAGCTGATCTTCCGTCTGATCGTGCAATACGCTGCCGACAGCACCGCCACCACCCGCGCCAAGGGCCTGGGCAAGGGCGTGCAACGTCTGTGGTTGCAGAGCATGACCCCGCAGGCGATCCGCGATGGGTTCGACAAGCTGCGCTCCGATGTGCAGATGCAGCCGTTGGCCGATGCCGCGCGTTGCCGCTCTGAAGCAGACTGGCTGGTCGGCATCAATGGCACGCGTGCCATGACGGCTTTCAATTCGCGTGACGGTGGTTTCTTCCTGACGACCGTGGGCCGTGTGCAGACGCCGACGCTGTCGATCGTGGTCGAGCGTGAAGAAAAGATCCGCAAGCACGTTTTCCGCGACTACTGGGAAGTCAAGGGCAGCTTCGGGGCGCAGGCTGGCAGCTACGAAGGCAAGTGGTTCAACCCGGGCCACAAGAAGAACGAGCAGGACCCCGAGCAGAAGGCCGATCGTGTCTGGACTGCCGCAGAGGCCCAGGCCATTGCCGATGCGGTGCGTGGTCAGACTGGTACGGTCACCGAGGAAGCCAAGCCCAGCTCGCAATCGAGCCCGCTGCTGTATGACCTCACCACCTTGCAGCGGGAGGCCAACTCGCGCTTTGGTTTCAGTGCCAAGACCACGCTGGGCTTGGCGCAGGCGCTGTATGAAAAGCACAAGGTGCTGACCTACCCACGGACCGACTCGCGTGCGCTGCCTGAGGATTACATCGGGGTGGTCAAGCAGACCATGGGCATGATCGCCGACGAGGACCTGCCCGGGCCGCTGCGCGAACTCGCCCTGCATGCCCGCAAGGCTGTCAACGAGGGCTATATCAAGCCCAACAAGCGCGTGTTCGACAACGCCAAGGTGTCGGATCACTTTGCCATCATCCCGACGATGCAGGCGCCGCGCAGCCTGACCGAGGCTGAAGCCAAGCTGTACGACATGGTCGTCAAGCGCTTCATCGCGGTGTTCTACCCGGCTGCCGAGTTCATGGTCACCACCCGCATCACCAAGGTGCCGGCGGCCGGCGCCACGCACCACTTCCAGACCAATGGCAAGGTGCTGGTCAAGCCGGGCTGGATGGCGGTGTATGGCAAGGAAGCCACCGAGGAAGGTGACGAGCGCACGCTGGTGGCGATCCAGCCGGGCGAGTCGGTGCACAACGAAGAGGTGAATGTCAACGCGCTGAAGACCAAGCCGCCCGCACGCTACACGGAAGCCACGCTGCTGAGCGCGATGGAAGGCGCGGGCAAGCTCATCGATGACGAGGAACTCAAGGCCGCGATGACCGAGAAGGGCCTGGGCACGCCTGCTACCCGTGCGGCCATCATTGAAGGCCTGATCACCGAGAAGTACATCCTGCGTGAAGGTCGGGAGCTCATTCCGACGGCCAAGGCTTTCCAGCTGATGACCCTGCTGCGCGGCCTGGGCGTGGAAGACCTGACCAAGCCCGAGCTGACCGGCAACTGGGAATACAAGCTGGCTGAAATGGAAAAGGGTCGCCTGAGCCGTGATGCGTTCATGGCGGAAATCGCCGCGATGACCCAGCGTGTGGTGCAGAAGGCCAAGGAATACGACCGCGACACCATCCCGGGTGATTACGCCACGCTGAAGACGCCTTGCCCGAATTGCGGCGGGGCAGTCAAGGAGAACTACCGGCGTTTCACCTGCACGGGCAAGCTGGGTGGTGACCACGAGGGTGGTGCCGGCTGTGGCTTCAGCATCACGAAGATTCCGGCTGGGCGCAGCTTCGAGCTGGATGAGGTCGAGCAACTGCTGTCGCATCACAAACTGGGTCCGCTGGAGGGTTTCCGCTCGAAGGCCGGATGGCCGTTCACGGCGGAATTGCGCCTGGTGCGTGATGAGGAGGCCGCCAACTGGAAGATGGAGTTCGACTTCGGCGAAGACGCGAAGAAGGAAGAAGAGTCTGGCGAAGCTGTGGACTTCTCGAACCACACGACGCTCGGGGCCTGCCCGAAGTGCGGCGGTTCGGTGTATGAGCACGGTGCCAACTACATTTGCGAAAACACGCTCGGGTCCGGCAAGGCGAAGTGCGATTTCAAGAGTGGCAAGGTCATCCTGCAGCAACCCATCGCCCCGGAGCAGATGGCCAAGTTGCTGGAAACCGGCAAGACCGATCTGCTGGAAAACTTTGTCTCGAACAAGACCCGTCGCAAGTTCAAGGCTTTCCTGACTTGGGATGCCAAGGCGGGCAAGGTCGGCTTCGAGTTCGAGCCCCGTGCACCGCGGGTACCGGCCAAGAAGGCTGCGCGCAAAACAACAGGCTGATCAGGGTTTGTGACAAAACTGTCATAAACATTGGGTATCTTCCGCAGCTCGAATTTCTCAGGTTGTGGAAGTACCCAAGGTGTTTGCTCAGTGTGTGCGCCGCGTGAAGGCGGAAATGTATGGTGTGAAGGTGGCGGGGGCCGTGGTGGCATCCTGTCTGGTATGGGGGCTGTCGACGGCCCAGGCCGCGGGTCTCGCGGTGAAGGGGACCGGGGCCACCTTCCCGTCGAAGGTCTATGCCCGTTGGGTTGACCGCTTCAACGAACTCAACCCCTCCGTGGCGCTCGATTACGCGCCGACCGGTTCCGGTGAGGGCATCAAGCAGATCACGGCACGTGCGGTGCAGTTTGGTGGCACCGATACGCCGCTGGAGCCGGGTGCCCTCAAGGACAAGGGGCTGATCCAGATCCCGATGCTGATTGGTGGCCTGGTGCCGACCGTCAACTTGCCCGGGGTGGGCAGCAACCGCCTGTTGCTGACGGGCCCGGTGCTGGCCGACATCATGCTGGGCAAGATCACCCGCTGGGATGACGAGGCCATCCGTGGCTTGAACCCGGGCGTCAAGTTGCCTGCTTTGCCGATTGCCCGCGTGGTGCGTCAGGACAAGTCGGGCAGCAGCGAGGGGTTTGCCGCCTATCTGGCCGCCTCGTCCGCCGACTTCAAGGCGTTGGTGCAGGTCAGCCACAAGCCGAACTGGCCCGGCAAGGTGCTGGAAGGCAAGGGCAATGACGGTGTGGCCGAGTTGCTCAAGTCCAATGTGGGCGCCATTGCCTACCTGTCGTTTGACCGGGTGAGCAAGGATGGCCTGGCGGGTGTGCGCCTGCGCAACCCGGCGGGGCGCGATGTGGTGGCTTCCGTGGAGGGGTTCAAGGATGCCATCCTGGGGTCTGATGTGTACCGCAAGGGCGACGACACGGCCACCTTGCTCAACACCGCACGCCCGGGTGCCTGGCCCATCACGATGACGAGCTACATGCTGCTCGATGCCAAGCCGCGCAACTTGCGGGACACCGAGTGGGCTGCACGCTTTGTCTACTGGTGCTTCATGCATGGTGACGATCTGACCAAAGGCACGGGCTTTGCGCCCTTGCCGGATCGCGTACAGGCCAAGCTGGCTTCGCGTCTGCTGGAGATCCATGGCCCCAATGGCGACATTCCCAAGCTGGTGGTGAACTGACGCGCTGAGGCGTCTGGGTGTATGGTGTCGGCCATCGATCGACACCTTGTCCAGATTGCCATGGCTCATATCCGTTCTTCGCGCAGCCCGCTGCACCGCGACAGCGGCATGGTGCATGCCACGCCGAGTGAGGTCACGCCGCTCGCAGCGTATCTGGACCGCCGCGCCTGGCTGAAAGGTACTGCTGGTGTGTTGGCTGCAGCGGCCTGGCCAGCAGCGCAGGCCGTGGAGCGCGCGGGCAAATTGGCGCCGCTGAATGCCGTGCGCAGCGCGGTGGCGGGGGCCCAGGTGATGGACAAGCTGACGCCTTATGCAGACGTCACCCATTACAACAATTTCTACGAGTTCGGCACAGACAAGGCCGACCCGGCCGATGCGGCCCATACGCTGAAAACCAGGCCATGGACGGTGCGCATCGAGGGTGAAGTCCAGCGCCCCCAATCCTTGGGCATCGATGAGCTGCTCAAACTCGGTGCCATGGAGGAGCGCATCTACCGCCTGCGCTGTGTGGAGGGCTGGTCGATGGTGATCCCGTGGGTGGGCTATTCGCTGTCGGCCTTGCTGCAGCGGGTGGGGCTGACCAGCCGCGCCAAATTTGTGGAGTTCACCTCGTTGGGGGACCCGGCACAGATGCCGGGTGTGCGCGACAGCGTGCTCGATTGGCCTTACACCGAGGGGCTGCGCATCGATGAGGCCATGCACCCGCTCACCATGCTGGCGTTTGGCCTGTATGGCGAGGTCTTGCCTAACCAGAATGGGGCGCCCTTGCGCCTGGTGGTGCCCTGGAAGTACGGTTTCAAGAGCGCCAAATCGATTGTCCGCATCCGTCTGGTCGAGCGCGAGCCCCTGCCATCCTGGGTGAAAGCCAACCGCCGTGAGTACGGGTTCTATTCCAATGTGAACCCGACCGTGGACCACCCGCGCTGGAGTCAGGCCAGCGAGCGCCGCATTGGCGAGGGCGGTTTGTTCACGCCGCGCCGGCCTACCCTGATGTTCAATGGCTATGGCCCCCAGGTGGCGGCCCTGTATGCCGGCATGGACCTGAAAACATACTACTGATCGAAGTCATGACAAACCTGTCGTCCTGGTTGTTGCACCCGCGTGCCAAACCTGTCTTGTGGGCCCTGTGTGCGGTGCCCATGCTCACCCTGATGGTGGCCGCTGCCAGCGATCTGCTGGGCGCCAATCCGGCTGAAAAACTGGTGCAGGAAACCGGCGAGTGGGCCTTGCGTTTCCTATGGGCTACCCTGGCCATTTCACCGCTTCGCACGTGGTTCAAGCTGCCGGCCTTGCTGCGCTTTCGCCGGGCCTTGGGTGTGAGCACTTTTGTGTATGCCTTGATTCACTTTCTGGCCTATGCCTGGCTGGACAAGGGCTGGGTTTGGGCCGACATCCTGAAGGACATTGCCAAGCGCAATTTCATCCTGGTGGGCGTGGCGGCGCTGGTGTTGATGACGCCGCTGGCGGCCACCTCGTTCAATGGGGCGATTCGCGCCATCGGCGGGCATGCCTGGAAGTGGCTGCACCGGCTGGTCTATGTGGTGGCCTTGCTGGCGTTGCTGCATTTCTTCTGGAAGAAGGCCGGCAAGCATGACTTCAACGAAGTGTCGATCTATGGCGCCATCCTGGCGGCGCTACTGGGCTGGCGGTTCGGGCTGTGGGCGCGCAACGTGCATTGATGTGGGAAGGTGGGGTCGATGTTGACCTTGGTGGAGTTGTTCATTCCGTTTTTCGCGCTGGTGCTGCTGGGGTGGGTGGCTGTGCGGCGCAGGTTCGTGCCGCCAGACAGCCTGGGCGGGCTCAATGTCTTCGTGCTGTTTTTTGCCTTGCCAGCCTTGCTGCTGCGCCTTGGCGCAGGTGGGGTGCTGTCTCACGGGGGCTTTGGCAGCCTGCTGCTGGCCTACGGGCTGGGCGGCGCCGTGGTGCTGGCAGGGGTGGCGCTCTGGGCCTGGAGGCAGGGTCTGGGTCAACGCGATGCGGCCTATGCAGCCCTGGCGACCGTGTTTCCCAATACGGGCTTTCTGGGTTTGCCGTTGCTGATGGGCTTGCTGGGCCCCCAGGCGGCAGGCCCTTTGGCAGCCACGTTTCTGGTCGACGTGGTGCTGTTCAGTTCCCTGTGTCTGGCCTGGGCTGATGCCAAGGCCGCGCGCACGGCACTGGCCGGTGCCATGAAGAACCCGCTGCTGTGGTCCATGGCCTTGGGCGTGGCCGTGGCGTCAGCCGGGCTCACCTTGCCCCATCCGCTGGATGAAACCTTGAAGATGCTGGGGCAGTCGGCGACGCCGGTGGCCTTGTTTACCTTGGGCGGCATTCTGGCGCGTGCGCAGATGCAGGCAGAAACCCACCGCAAGCCAGCGCCAGTCACGCTGCCGGTCGTGCTGAAGCTGGTGGTGCATCCGGCGGCCGTGCTGGGCGCGGGTTGGGCCCTGCAGCGTGCTGGGGTCGAGATCTCGTCGCTGGGCTGGATGACGCTGGTGATGGCGGCGGCGCTGCCTTCGGCCAGCAATGTCTCGATGCTGGCCGAGCGTGCCCGGGTGGACACGGGCCTGGTGGCCCGCATCATTTTGTGGACAACCGTGGGAGCTTTGTTGTCGCTGGCCTTGTGGGCCCATCAACTCGGCTTGCAGACCCCTGCTGGCTGAGCGCCCCGGCGGGTGTCAGACTGAAATGCTCACCGTGATGGTGGCGGTGTAGCCGTTGGTGAGGTCGCCTGTCAGCGAGGTCATCTCCAGGGTGTAGCCATCGCTGAAGATGTTGTCGGTGGCAAAGCTGATCTGGGACAGGTTGCTGGCGCTGTTGCCATAACCCGAGGCGTTGTCGTAGACGTGTTCGCAGATGTCGCGCGGGAAGGCCAGTTGCGAGGTTGCCAGCTTGTTGCTATAGCTGGTGGCCGTGGTCAGGCTGCGGTAAATCTCGAAATGCATGTGTGGCATGCGACCTGAATAGCAGCCTGGGAAGATGGTTTCGAAGGTGACTTGGCCGCTGGCGTCGGTGGCCTGCACACCGCGCAGGTAGTTCTGGTCGGTGTAGCCCGATGAGTACAGCGAATAGTTGCCATTGCTGGTGCAGTGCCACAGGTAGACGGCGTAGCCCTCCAGTGTGGTGCAGGAGGCGTTCTTCAGCGTGAGGACGAGGGTCAGCGGCACGCCGGTGGCCGTGCCGCTGGCCGAGCCGATGCTGCTGGTGATGTCACTGCGCACGATGCCACTGAGGGTCAGGGCATTGACGACCGAGCCGCTCGCTGTGTTGGAACCATCGCCTGGATAGGGCCCGGCCGTTTCTTCAGGGATCACCGAGCAGCTGCTGGAGCTGCTGCTTGAACCCGAGGAGCTGTCGGAACTGCTGCTGTCGCTGCTGCTGGTGGCACTGTCGCTGGACGACCCGCCGCCGCCACAGGCAACCAGCGGCACGGTGCTGGCCACCCCCAGCGCGCCCAGCCAGCCCAGTGCTTTGCGGCGGGCAGCTTGCCTGGCCATGGCTTCGAGGTCCTGCTGCAGTCCGTGTTCGTGTGTGTCCACTGGGTGGTCCTTTCGACAAATGAAAAAGGGGCCGGCTGCGGGTGCAGAACCGACCCCTTTACGCTAGGACCGAGGTGTTGCTGTGGTGTTGCTGTCTCGTTTAACGTTGTGTCCAGCTGTGTCTGAGGTCGTGTTCAGCTGATGGCCACGGCAGCGCTGCCCGCGGTCACCGTGGCGGTGGTGGTGCGGGCGATCACACTGGTGCTGGGCGCCGTTGTGCCGACCAGGCGGTTGACTTGACGGAATTCGCAGACCAGCTGGCCAGGGGTGAGCGTGACCAGCGAATAGCCCTGGGCATCGGTGCAGACATATTTCAACCAGGCATTGGAATCCAGGCTGGCCAGTTGCTGCGCGAGGGCCAGCAGCGAGGTGTTGAAGCTGCTGTCGGCTTCCAGGGCAGTCAGGATGGCTGTGGTTAGCGTGTCGAGGCTGCTTTCTGGCGCACCGGCTTCGGCCAGCGCACCCCGTACCTGCACGCGGACCTGTTCAGCCAACTGGGCCACCGTTGGGGCTGCGCGGCCCATGGTGTAGTCCAGCAGGTTGAAGTTCACGCTGAGCGTGCCGTAGCTGGTGCCGGTGGGGATGGACAGGGTGTAGTAGACCAGTGTGGCCAGGCTCGATGACAACGAACCGACGGCATCGCTGAGGTAGGTGAAGAAGGAGTCAGAGCTCATGCCGGCGGTCACCAGATCCACCATGGCGGCGGTACCCCCGTCGGTGGCATCGAAGTTGTTGCTGACGGTGCCGGCAAAGAAGGCGTGGATGTCACCCGTGAGGGCCACGACATTGCTGATGCTGTTGTCGAGCAGGTAATTCATCAACTGCTGGCGTTCGGCGTTGTAGCCGTCCCATTGGTCGCAGTTGAGCAGGAACTTGGTGAAGTAGTTGTCCAGTCCGAGGGAGGACACAAAGCTGGAGCTGGCGCCATTGGTGCGGATGTCAACTTTGATGTAGCCAAAGGCGATGACCTGTGCCGCTGCCGTGGCGGCGACGCTGGTACCTGAACTGGATACCGCTTTGGCGGCCGAGTAGGCGCTCACGGCGATGGCCGCTTGTGCGGCGGTCAGGCCGGCATTGACGGCTGCGGTTTGCTTGTCGGCGGAAGTGGCGTCGGCGGTCGCGATGGCGATAGCCCCCGCTTGTGCGTTGGCGCTGGAGGCCCCGGCGGTGACGGCTGCGACGATGGCCGAAGCGAGCTCGACGCTGGAGCCGCTGGCGGCGTTGGTGATGTTGGTCACCAGTGTGCTCACCGAGTTCAAGGCCACCAGGGTGGCGATGGCGTTGGTGCCATTGAGGCCCATGCGCAGCAGCGATACCTCGTTGCCCCAGAGCTTCCAGGTGGTGGTGGCAGACGACATCTTGGTCTTCCACCAGGCACGCTGGGTGGTGCCCAGCATGGACACAGGGCTGAGCGTGTCTGCCAGGCCCGCCGTGGTGGCCGCGGCCATCTTGGCCGACTCGAAGCTGGTGCGGTAGCTGGCCGGTACCATGTAGCGCGAACCGGTGCTCGAGCCAATCAGCGCCTCGGGGATCATGTGGTCTGCGCGATAGAGCCGTTCGTCGGTCATCACCAGGTGGGCGAGCTGGCCGAACTGGAAGTCCCGGTAGATCTGGATGCCGTTGATGCTGGTGCTGGCCGAGTCGTAGCTGATGTCAGCCGGGATGAACTCATACCAGGCACGGTTCGCGTGCAGGCGGCGGCTGGTCTGGTGGGTGTTGTCGCCGGTGCCGGTCGTGCTGTCATAGGTGCCGACGTCATAGGTCTCGGCATCCTGCCAGCAGTCATCCGAGAACTCGTGGTCGTCCCAGATGGCGATCATCGCGAAGCGCTCGTGCATGGCCTGCAGGCGGCTGTCGGTGCGGTAGGTCTTGTAGAGGTAGCGGTAATCGTTGAGGGTGCTGGCGTACTTGGCGCCCGAGCTGCCGCTTTTGTAGACCCCATCGGGCAGGGTGAGGGTGGTGTGGCGCGATTCGACCGTGCCGGTCTGGAAGTCTTCCCCCACGGTTTCGTAGATGTAGTCCCCCAGGTGCAGGAAGAAGTCGATCTCTTCGTTGTCGACGATGTGCTGGTAGCCCGCCCAGTGGTTGATGGTCCAGTCCTGGCAGGTGATGAAGGCGAACTTCAGTTGCGACACTTCGGCGGTAGTGGCCGGTGCCGTCTTGAATCGGCCCACATTGGAGCGCACGCTGCCGGCGACGAACTGGTAGTAGTAGGTGGTGCCCGCGCTCAGCCCGGTGAGCTTGTGGCGGATGGTGCTGTCATAGGCTCCGTAGGCAGTGACCTTGGTGTCGAGCAAGGCCGTACCGGTCAGTGCCGTGTTCGTGCCCAGCAGGCTGCTGTTGTCGACCGCCGTGACGATCAGGCGGATCTTGACGTCGTTGTCGTCTGCGGTGGTTTCCACGTCAGACTGGCTGCTGCCCACCACGCGGGTCCACAGGATGATGCTGTCCGGCTTCGGGTCGGCCGATGCCACGCTTTGCGGGAACTTCCAGCTGCTGCCGCTGGCATCGGGGACTTCGTCATCGCCGCCGCCGCTGCTCAGACAGCCGGCCAGGTTGCCGGTGATGGCCGTGGTGGTGAGGAAACTGCTGAACTTGAGAAACTGCCGACGATCCATGACATGCACCCCTGACTGGCGGAGACCACAAAGTCAGGGATGCTGTCGGGTCACGATGACGCACTGATGACGCACTGATGACGCCTGTATGACGCCCTTGTCAACGACGTTTGTGCGCCTTGAGTGCCTGGCCGGTGTGTGTCTTGGCCTTGATGATGTCGTCGGGGGTGCCTGCGGCTGCCACGCGGCCCCCGCCGGTGCCGCCTTCCGGCCCCATGTCGATGACCCAGTCGGCTTCGGCCATCACATCGAGGTCGTGTTCGATCACCACGACGCTGTGACCGCCATCGACCAGCCGGTGCAGGACGCGGATGAGTTTTTCGACATCGGCCAGGTGCAGGCCCACAGTGGGCTCGTCGAGCACATACAGGGTGTGCGGGGCCTTGTTGCCCCGGCGGGTCACGTCGTCGCGCACCTTGCTCAACTCGGTCACGAGCTTGATGCGCTGGGCTTCACCACCCGACAGCGTAGGCGAGGGCTGACCCAGGGTAAGGTAGCCGAGGCCGACGTCCTGCAGCAGCTTGAGCGGGTGGGCAATGGCTGGCATGGAGGCAAAAAAGTCGACAGCCTCGTCCACTTCCATCTTCAGCACATCGCCAATGTGCTTGCCTCGCCAGGTGGCGGTGAGTGTTTCGGCATTGAAGCGCATGCCGTCGCAGGTGTCGCAATGCACCTTCACGTCAGGCAGGAAGGCCATCTCGATGGTGCGCAGGCCCTGGCCCTCGCAGTCGGGGCAGCGGCCGTCGCCGGTGTTGAAGCTGAAGCGGCCGGCAGCCCAGCCGCGCGCGCGCGCCTCGAGCGTGTCGGCAAACAGCTTGCGGATGGTGTCCCAGAAGCCGATGTAGGTGGCCGGGCAGGAGCGTGGTGTCTTGCCGATCGGGGTCTGGTCGACCTCCAGCACACGGTCGACCGCGCCCCAGCCTTCGATGCCATCGCAACCAGTCCACAGCGGGGCCGTGGTGGCGCGTTGCTTGGGTGGGATGCTGACGGCGGCATGCACATTGGCCAGCAGCACATCGCGCGCCAGGGTGGACTTGCCAGAGCCCGACACGCCGGTGACCACTACCAGGCGCTTGAGGGGCACGGGCACGGTCACGTTCTGCAGGTTGTGCAGACGCGCGCCCTTGATCATGAGCTCGGGCGTGTCGGCGGCGATCACACGGCGTTCGGCCAGTGGGTGCACCATGGGCTCACGCAGACAGCGGCCGGTGACCGAGGTTTCGCAAGCCATGATGTCGGCCACCGTGCCCTGGGCGACCACCTGACCGCCACGCGTACCGGCGCCTGGCCCGATGTCGATGATGTGTTCGGCGCGGCGGATGGTGTCCTCGTCGTGCTCGACAACCACCAGGGTATTGCCCTCCTGACCCAGCGTGTGCAGGGCATCGAGCAGCAGGCGGTTGTCGCGCGCATGCAGGCCGATGGTGGGTTCGTCGAGCACATAGCAGACGCCTTGCAGATTCGAACCGAGCTGGGCTGCCAGCCGGATGCGCTGGGCCTCGCCGCCCGACAGGGTGGGCGCAGCTCGGTCCAGGCTGAGGTAGCCCAGCCCGACTTGCTCCATGAAGCGCAGACGCGACTTGATCTCGGTGACGATGTCGCGGGCGATGGTGGCCTCGCGGCCATCGAGCTTCAGGCTGCCAGACCACTCGTGGGCGGCCTTGACCGACAGGCCCGACAAGGCCGCGATCGACTGGCCACGCAGGGTGACGGCACGGGCCACCGGGTTCAGTCGGGCACCATGGCAACTGGCGCAGGCGGCGTCGCTGACGTCGTCCACATCCGGTTCGGCAAAGGTCTGCTCACGGCCTTTGTTGTCTTCGCCAGCCTGCGAGTCATCCAGTACCTTGCGCTGTTCGCGGGTCAGGGCCAGACCGGTGCCGACGCAATCAGGGCACCAGCCATGCTTGCTGTTGTACGAGAACAGACGCGGGTCCAGCTCCGGGAAGCTGGTGCCGCAACTGGGGCAGGCGCGCTCGGTCGAGAACACCTTGACGCGCCCCATGCGCAGGGTCGATTTGCCGTTGGCCAGCGCATCGGCCAACCCATCCAGCGGGGCGAGCAGGTGTACGATGCCCTTGCCGTGTTCCAGTGCCGTGGTCAGCAGCTCGCGCAGGCGGGCTTCGTTTTCGGGGGACACGAACACATCGCCCACGGGCAGCTCGATGGTGTGCTCGCGGTAGCGGTCGAGCTTGGGACCTTTGCTGGTGCCCCAGCCGGCGCTGGGCAGGAACTCGCCATCCACACGCAGGTATTCAAAGCCGTGTGCCGAGGCCCACTTGGCCAGCTCGGTGTAGACCCCCTTGCGGTTGACCACCAGGGGGGCGAGCAGACCGATGTGCTGGCCGCGGTAGTCGCGCATCCATTGCGCGGTGATGGCTTCTGGCGTCTGCGGCAGCACGGGCACGGGGTGGCCTTCGCCATCCACACAGTTCGGGCAATGCTGCACGCCCAGCTTGACGAAGAGCAGCCGCAGGAAGTGGTGCACCTCGGTGGTGGTGCCCACCGTGCTCTTGCGTCCGCCGCGTGACAGGCGCTGTTCGATCGCCACGGTGGGCGGAATGCCGTAAACCGCATCCACCTCGGGGCGACCAGCGGGCTGCACCAGGCTGCGGGCATAGGCGTTGAGCGATTCGAGGTAGCGGCGTTGACCCTCGTTGAAGAGGATGTCGAACGCCAGGGTGGACTTGCCTGAGCCGGACACCCCGGTGACCACGTTGAACTTGCCCCGCGGGATCGCGACGCTCATGCCCTTGAGGTTGTTCTCGTGGGCATTGACCACTTCGATGGCCTCGTGGCCGGGCGCCTGCAAGGCCCTGGCACGGCGCTGGTCGCGTCGGGCCTTGACGAGGGCCTGCAGCGATCGGCCTTCTTCCACCTTCAAGGCCGACTGCGCCAGGCCCATGGCCTGCTCGTAGTCGCGCAAGGCCACGCCGGTGTGGGTCGAGCCGGCCCGGACATCGTCCGGCGTGCCGCAGGCCACCAGTTGGCCGCCTTCGTCACCGCCTTCGGGGCCCAACTCGATCAGCCAGTCGCAGGCCCGGATCACATCCAGGTTGTGCTCGATCAGGATGATGGAGTTGCCCGCTTCCAGCAAACGGGCGAAGGCCCGCATCAGCTTGGCGATGTCATCAAAGTGCAGACCGGTGGTCGGCTCGTCGAACAGGAACAGCGTGCCCTTGCGTGCCACTTTCTGACCCGACTTGCTGCGCTGCTGGGCCGCTTCGACCAGATGGCCGGCCAGCTTCAGGCGCTGCGCTTCGCCGCCCGAGAGCGTGGGCACCGGCTGGCCCAGCTTGACGTAGTCCAGGCCCACATCGGCCAGCGGCTGCAGGGCGCGCACCACGTCGACATCCTGCGCAAACAGGCGCACGGCTTCCGCCACGGTCAGCTCCAGCACATCCGAGATGCTGAGCGACTTGCCCATGCGTTCGATGGTGACTTCGCGCACCTCGGCGCGGAAGCGCGTGCCATCGCAGTCCGGGCAGCGCAGGTAGACGTCGCTGAGGAACTGCATCTCCACATGTTCGAAACCCGAGCCGCCGCAGGTCGGGCAGCGGCCCGTGCCCGCGTTGAAGCTGAAGGTCCCGGCGGTGTACTTGCGCTCACGCGCCAGCGGGGTCGTCGCAAACAGCGTGCGCACCGCATCGAAGGCACCCACATAGCTGGCCGGGTTCGAGCGCGCCGTCTTGCCGATGGGGGACTGATCGACAAAGCTCACATGGGCCAGCCAGTCGGCTCCCAGCAACTCGTCGTGCTCGCCGGGGCTTTCCGTGGCCTCGCCAAAATGGCGCAGCAGCGCGGGGTGCAAGATGTCCTGGATCAGGGTTGATTTGCCCGATCCGCTTACCCCGGTCACGCCCACCAGGCGTTGCAGCGGGAAGCTCACTTCCAGGTTCTTCAGGTTGTGCTGACGCGCGCCTTGCAGGATCAGCTTGGGCGTGTTGTCTTCAACCGGGCGGCGTACACCCAGGCTGATGGTGCGCCGGGCACCCAGGTAGGCGCCGGTGAGGGTTTCAGCCTGCTTGAGTTCGTCCGGCGTGCCATCGAACACGATGCGACCGCCCTGGTGGCCGGGGCCGGGGCCCATGTCGATGACGCGATCGGCGGCGAGCATCACGGCCGGGTCGTGCTCGACGACCACCAGCGTGTTGCCGGCATCGACCAGGCGCTGCATGGCCTCGTTGATGCGGTCCATGTCGCGCGGGTGCAGGCCGATGCTGGGCTCGTCGAGCACAAACAGCGTGTTGACCAGTGAGGTGCCGAGCGCCGTGGTCAGGTTGATGCGCTGCACCTCGCCGCCGGACAGGGTGCGGCTTTGGCGGTCCAGCGTGAGGTAGCCCAGACCGACATCGACCAGGTACTTCAGGCGGTTGCGGATTTCATCGAGCAACAGTTGCAGAGCCTCGCCCTCGGCCGTGTCCGGCAGGGTGACAAAGGCAAAGAAGCGCTGCAGCTGCTTGATGGGCAGCAGCATCACATCGTGCAGGTTCAGGCCAGGCAAGATCTCAAAGGCCGATCTTGTCAGACCCACGCCCTTGGGCATGAAGCGCTGTGCCGGGGCCAGCACGGCATGGGCGTCGTCACGGCTGCCCAGACGCCACAGCAGGGATTCGGTCTGCAGTCGGGCACCCAGACAGTCGGGGCAGGGGGTGTAGCTGCGGTACTTGGACAGCAGCACCCGGATGTGCATCTTGTAGGCCTTGCTCTCCAGGTATTCGAAGAAGCGCTTGAGGCCATACCACTGCTTGTTCCAGTTGCCCTTCCAGCCGGGGTCGCCGTCGATCACCCATTGCTTGTGGGCTTCGCTCAGCTGAGACCAGGGCGTGTCGCGCGGCACGCCGGCGTCCCCGGCGTACTTCAGCAGATCGTCCTGGCTTTCTGCCCAGGCCGGGGTTTGCATGGGCTTCACGCAGCCGCTGCGCAGGGTCTTGCGGCCATCTGGGATCACCAGCCCCCAGTCCACCCCAATGACGCGCCCGAAGCCCCGGCAGGTAGGGCAGGCACCCGCAGCCGAGTTGAAGGAGAACATGCCCGGCGTGGGCGCGCTGTAGCGGCGGTCGCTTTCGGGGCAGTGCAGGCCGCTGGAAAAACGCCAGCGCTCGGCCTCGTCCTGGTCGCCCTCCGGCAGGGCATACACCGTGATCTGTCCGCCACCGCGTTTGAAGGCCACTTCCAGTGCCTCCATGACGCGGGGGCGGTCCAGATCCGCTCCACCCGGGTCGGCGCCCATGCGGAAGCGGTCGGCCACCACATCCAGCACCAGGCGCGGGCCGGTGGGGGTGGCGACTTCACGTTGCGCCTGGATGCGGGAGAAACCACTGGCAGACAGCCACTCTTCCATTTGCTCGGCACTGGTGTTGGCCGGCAACTCGGCAGCGAAGGTCACCACCACGCGGCGCCCGCCCGGGGTAGCGGCACAGCGTGCCAGCAAGGCCTGGAATACCGAGGAGGGGGAGTCTTCGGATACCGGCAGGCCCGTGTCCTGGTCGAACAGCCGCGCTGCGCGGGCGTAGAGCAGTTTCAGGTGGTCATTGAGCTCCGTCATCGTGCCCACGGTGGAGCGCGACGTGCGCACCGGGTTGCTCTGGTCGATGGCAATGGCCGGAGGCACCCCTTCAACCCTGTCGACAGCAGGGCGATCCATGCGGTCCAGAAACTGGCGGGCATAGGCGCTGAAGGTTTCGACATAGCGCCGCTGGCCTTCGGCATAGAGGGTGTCGAACACCAGGGATGACTTGCCAGAGCCGCTGGGGCCGGTCACCACGGTGAGCTCACCGGTCCGGATGTCGAGATCGAGATTCTTGAGGTTGTGCTGGCGAGCACCTCGGATGCGGATGACAGACATGGACGACCTTGTTTGCGGGCAGTGCGTGGGGCGCAAACATTCTAGGGAATTCGGCAAGTTACGGTTTGATACTCAAGATTGTCCGATTACCACCGATAGAACGCCTGTTCAGGCTCCGCTGGGGCGTGAGCAGGGGGAAATTCGTCCCGCTGGTGTCGGCGGGCCCCCGAGAGAGACACATTGGGTGCGGTCGTCCGCTTGGCCGTTGATAAAAGTAGTACAGAGACCAATGGAGTCTGAATCATGCTGAGCACATGGGTGGGCAATCTGGCCCTCAAAAAGAAATTCGCACTGCTGGGCTTGTTGGCCCTGGTGATGGCGGGCATTCCGACCATCTGGTTGATGGGGGGCTTGTTCGAGCAGGTTCGGGTTCTCAAGGCAGAGGGCAACGGTGTGGCGTTGTCCAAGCAGATGCTGCAGGTGGTCAAGCTGACCCAGGAGCACCGAGGCCTGTCAGCTGCCATGCTCAGTGGCAACAGCAGCAAGCGCAACGATGTGCTGGCCCGTCAGCAGGCACTCGGAGTGGCCTATGCTGATCTGGGCAAGGCATTGCAGGATGCGGCGCAGCCCGATGTTGGCAAGAACATGGAGGCCATTCAGCAAGACTGGCGTGCGCTGCAGTCTGCTGTGTCAGGCGGCAGTTTGACGGCGGGCGAGAGCCTGCAGCGCCACACCAAACTGGTGGCTCGTCAACTGGCGCTGGTCGAACAGGAAATGGCCGTCAGCGGGCTGGCGCTGGACGCCGATACCGAGTCCTACAACCTGATCGTGGCGGCATTGCGCGACCTGCCTAGGATGACGGAGAAGCTTGCCCTGACGCGTGGACGTGGCGCGGCCATGCTGGCCAGCAAAGCCAGTGACATCCCCGGTCTGGTGCAACTGAAGTCCATGAGCGAGTTGGCCGTGGCCTATGCCGACGACCTGCATCGAGACCTTGCCGCAGCTTTTGCGAGCGGACAGGCGGTGCCTGCCGCATTGGCCGCCAGCCGCGAGGCTGCGGACAAAGGGCAGGTCGCAGCCCACACCCTGGTAGCCAGGATCATCGATGGACAAGCTGGTGATTTGAACGATACGCGCTTCTTTGCCGACATGACCGACGCCATCAAGGCGCAATATGCACTGACCGATGAAGTCATCGTGCAGTTGAATGGCTTGTTCGCCGCGCGTGGGCAGCAGGCCTGGACTCTGGTTGTGGTCGTGTCCGTGGCCGTGTGTCTGATCGCCGCGCTGGGCGGCGTGCTGACGTGGCTGGTGGTCCGGCAGACCACCCGTGCGGTTGAAACCGCCCTGCACATGACGCAAAGCCTGGCACAGGGCGACCTCAGCCGTGTGGTGCGCATTGAGCAGCGTGACGAGATCGGCCAGATGGTGCAGTCGCTGGGTGAGGCGATGCTGCAGTTTCGCGGCATGGTCGATGGCATCAAGACTGCCAGCGAGTCGGTGGCGACGGCCGCGACTCAGATCGCCCAGGGCAATCTGGACCTGAGTGCGCGGACTGAAAACCAGGCGTCATCGTTGCAGCAGACGGCTTCATCGATGGAAGAGATTGCCTCCACGGTCAGCAACAACACCAACACGGCGCGGGCGGCCAACGATGTGGCCACCCAGGCCTCCCAGGATGCGCGCCAGAGCGGCGACATCTTTGGTCAGGTGGTGCACAAGATGGAAGCCATCAAGCAATCGAGCGCCAAGATTGCCGAGATCAACTCGGTGATTGACGGCATCGCCTTCCAGACCAATATCCTGGCGCTCAATGCCGCGGTGGAGGCCGCCCGTGCCGGCGAGCAGGGTCGGGGCTTTGCCGTGGTGGCATCCGAGGTGCGCAGCCTGGCACAACGGTCGGCCACGGCCGCACGTGAAATCAAGACCCTGATCGGCAGCAGTGTGGAAAGCATTGATGCCGGCTACAGCCTGGCAGCCGAGACCCGCGATTCCATTGATCGCCTGGTGCAGCGTGTGCTGCAGGTCAGCGGGATGGTGTCCGAGATCGCCACGAGCAGCGAGCAGCAGCATCTGGGGGTGTCACAGGTCAACCAGGCGGTGTCTACGCTGGACCAGACCACCCAGCAAAACGCCGCATTGGTCGAGGAGTCCAGCGCCGCCGCGACCAGCCTGCGCGATCAGGCTGCGCGCCTGCAGGACATGGTGGGTGGCTTCAAGCTGGCCTGACGCGCACGGATTTCATGTCAAGATGCTGCATCTGCACTGAAGACGCCGTCTTGTCATGTCTCTGTTGTTCAAGCGTGTGCTCCTGCCGCTGCTCATCCTCATCGGCCTGTTTGCCGGCTATTTGACGCTGGCAGTCAGGTGGAGCTACTCCACGGGTGAGCGTGCCGGCTGGGTGCAGAAACTGTCGAAAAAAGGCTGGGTCTGCAAGACCTGGGAAGGTGAGCAGGCCATGGTGGCCGCACCCGGCATGGTGGCCGAAAAGTTTTACTTCACGGTGCACGATGATGCCGTGGCCGAGCAGATCAACCAGCTGATGGGCAAACGTGTCGCCCTGCACTACGAAGAAAAGGTGGGGCTGCCCACCAGTTGCTTTGGCGATACACGCTACTTCGTCACCCACGTCACCGCGGTGGACGACATCTCGCTGACGCCGGGTGTGGTGGTGCGCACGACCCCAGCAGGAGGGGCCGCGTCGGCGGCCTCTGCGGCATCGGCACCTTGAGCGCCGAGGCCAGGGTAGCGCGTCAGCGAACCAGCAGTACTGGCAGCTTGGTGCGGGCCAGCACCTGGTTGGTGACCGAGCCCATGATCAGGTTCAGGAAGTTGCCGTGGCCGTGCGTGCCCATGATGATCATGTCGCACTTTTCCTTTTCGGCCAGCTTGGAGATCACTTCCGGGGCGTGGCCGGTCTTGCTGACATAGCGGGTGCCCAGGTCATGCTTGGCCAGGAACTTGCGGATGGGCTTGAAGATGGCGTCGGCCGTGTCGTTGTAATAGCTCTTGAGCTCGTCAGGCGGGAACATCGATGCGGCATTGGGCGGCACCTGGGGCACCACGGTCAGGATGACGAATTCGTGCGGGGCCTTCAGCCATTCTTCGTTGGTGGCCAACCAGGCGAGCATGCGCTTGGTGTATGGGCTGCCGTCAACGGGAAGCAAGATCTTCATGGTGTCCTCTTCAATCTTGTATCAGTAGGTGCGAGCACAAGGGCTGGCAACCAAGTGTAGTGCGACTCGGGGCCGAGTCTGCGGGTGAGTCTGTGGGTTTGTTCGGTGCTATAACTTCACCGTTCATTCACAATGCGGCGTCGGTGTGTCACATGGCCCTTGGTCGGTGTGTTCAGAAGGCGCCCCGGGAGCCCTAAGCGCATCAAGCTTTTCCAACGCGCCATGATGGTGGCCGCGACTGCCACGCTTTTGTCCTTGCTGTCCGCTTGCGGCGGTGGTGGGGGTGGCGGGGGCTCACCTGAGCCCAGCACCTGGTCGGGGTCCAAGCAGTTGGGTGCGGCGGGTGTCAGTACCGATGGTGTTGCGATCGCCACTGATGCCAGCGGCAATGTGTATGTCGCGGGCACCACGTCTGGCGGGCTGGATGGCAACACCCTGGCAGGCATTTATGATGTGTTTCTCACGAAATACAGTAGCAGTGGTGACAGGAAGTTCACCCGGCAGTTGGGTGTGTCCGGTGGTCAGGCCGTTGGCTACGGTGTCGCGGTCGACGGCAACAACAATGTCTATGTCGTGGGTCAATCGAGTGGTGATCTTGATGGGCAGACGCGATTGGGCTCCTACGACGCCTTCCTCATCAAATACAACAGCAGCGGCACGAAGCAGTTCACCAAACTGACCGGTGTGGGGGGCGCCGAGACGCGCGCCACGTCCGTTGCTGTAGACGCCAGCAACAATGTGTATGTGGTGGGGTACACCGCCGGTGGACTGGATGGCAATACAAGCGCCGGCCATACCGATGTGTTCGTCAGCAAGTACAACAGCAGCGGTGTGAAACAGTACACCAAGCAGTTCGGGGTGTCTGGCTCCAATACCGAGGGCACGGCGGTGGCACTTGATTCGTCCGGTAACGTCTACGTGGTTGGCGACACCATGGCCGGCCTCAATGGGCAGACCCAGACGGGTGAGTATGACTTGTTCCTGATGAAGCTCGACAGCAGCGGGAATGCGCTGCTGACCCGCCAGATGGGCTCGACGTCGGGCCGCGTGATGGCCAAATCGGTGGCGATTGATGGCAACGGGCGTGTGAATGTAGCCGGTACCACCACCGGTGATTTCGATGGGCACACGCTGGTGGGCTCTCGCGATACCTTCCTCGTGCAGTTCAACAGCAGCGGGACGAAGCAGTTTTCGGCAGTGTTGGGCGTGACCGGTTTCGAGGCCATCAATGCGGGCGCGGCGGTTGACAGCAGTGGCAATGTGTATCTGGCCGGCTATACCTCAGGCGGTCTGGATGGCAATTCTCTGACGGGCTCTGAAGACGCGTTCCTGGCGAAGTTCGACAGCAGTGGCACGAAGCAATTCACCCTGCAGTTGGGCGTGGTGGGTGTCATCACGCGGGGCTATGCCGTGGCTGTGAACAAATCCAGCGAGGTGTTCATCACCGGCCGCACATCGGGGGGGCTGGATGGCAACACCGTGACGGGCTCAGAGGATGCCTTCGTCACGAAGTACAGCAGCGCTGGCGTGCAACAGTGATCAGTGCCTTACCCGAGGCTCGGGGGCGTCAAAGCCTGACGCAGCGCAGGCCGTCGTAGCCGTCGGCCTCGCCCTTGAAACTGTGTCCGCGCGCATTGCTGACGACGCGGGTTTCGCCCTGGGCATGCGCCACCACATAGTCGTGCCGGCAGTGCAGGTGGCCATGAATCCACAGGGCTGCATGCGGCAAGAGCGCGTCATCGGCATTGCAGAAGCTGGCCGTGCCAGGCTGGCGTCCATAGCGGGGGTCGGCGCTGCGCAGGCTGGGGCCGAAGTGGGTGATGGCCACGGTCACGTCCCATGGCGTGGCGGCGGTGGGCGCTTCTCGCAAGGTGTCCGCCAGCCAGGCCCGGCTGGACAGGGCCTCGTCGCGCACGGCCGCAGGGTCGAAGGGCGCACCATGGCGGCTGGCCCGCATCACCCTCACGTAGTAGCTGGCAGCCCGCATGGCCTTGGCGCGGTGCTGCTCGCCAAAGAGATCAAAGTCTGACCAGCGCGTGGTGCCCACAAAGCGCACCCGTCGGCCATCCGGCGCGTTGAGGATGCAGTGGTCACGCTCCAGCATGATCAGGCCCAGCTCGGCACAGCGTGTGCGCAGGCCGGCCAGTGCTTCGTCCACATCGCGCTGGTCGAACTCGTGGTTGCCTGGCACATAGAGCACGGGCACAGGCCAGTTGGCAAACAGGCTGAGCCCTTGCCAGGTGCTGTCGACGTCACCTGCCACGACGAGCACATCGGCCCCCGGGGCGGGCTCGGGTTGGAACACCTCGGTTTCGAGGTGCAGGTCCGACAGGATCTGGATGTTCAAGCTGGACTCAGTCCTTGCCGTGGCACTGCTTGAACTTCTTGCCGCTGCCGCAAGGGCAGGGGTCGTTGCGGCCCACCTTGGGCTGTTCGTGCTTCACGGTGGTGACCTTGTGGCGCTCGGCAATGCCGACCTGAGCCAGGTCGACCACGTCGAACACCAGCGCCTGGATGGCTTCATCCAGATTGCGCAGCGGGTGTTCCTGGTCAAGTGCCTTGGTCATCTCACGCTGGGTTTCGTCCTGATCGGGCAGGTGGCGCCAGATCGAGTCCAGCAGATCGGGCACGCCAGCGGCGCCGAGGTCTTCCAGTTGCGGGAAGTTGGCCAGCGCCCACTCGAAGCCGGCAGACCAGTAGCCCAGGCCTTCGAGCGCATCCTTGCCGGTCAGCAGGTTGCCTTCTTCGTCTTCCAGCTGCGGCACGATCGGGTCGAACCAGCCTTCTTCCAGAATGCCACGCAGCACTTCGTCCTTGCGGCGCTGGATCAGGGCCAGCAGACGGCTGTGCTGGGCTTCGGTCCAGCCGTTTTGGCCTGGCACCGGCAAGCCGGCTTCGCCAAAGATGGGCGGCAGCCACTGCTCGGGTTCGATCTGGATCGGTTGCACGATCACGCCGGCCAGGTAGCCATCCAGCATCACGGCGTCGACCGCTTCATGCGGTGCGGGCACGGCTTCGAGCAGCGTGTCCAGTTCGTTGATTTCGGCGTCGGAGAGCTTGGGGGTGGGCTTCATGGATCGGTCTGGCGCGGTGGCGCCCGAAAAAGGTGTGCAAGACCGCCATTGTGCCGGCAACGGGGCAGTGTGGTGCGTCTGCCCCAGTTCGGGGCCATGTTGCCCCGCTTCAGGGAATCAGAACTCGACGTCGAGTTCGTCGATGTTGTCGATCTGTTCCGCCTTGGCGGCCTTGATCCACTCTTTCATTTCGGGCTGGCCCAGCATGGTGTTGCAGTAGGCCCGGCACACCGGGTCGAGCTTGACGTCGTAGGTGGTGAAGCGGGTGCAGACCGGTGCGTACATCGCGTCCGCGATGGTGCGTTGCGAACCAAACAGGAAGGGGCCGCCATAGGCGTCCAGGCAATCACGCCAGATGGTGCAGATGCGGTCGATATCGGCTTGGGCGCGCGACCAGATCTTGAAGCCGGGGAAGTGCCCCCGCAGGTTCATGGGCAGGGACGAGCGCAGGGCGGAGAAGCCCGAGTGCATTTCGCCGGAAATGGCGCGGCACAAGGCGCGGGCCTGCGGGTCGGCTGGCAGCAGGTGGGCGTCCGGGCAGGTTTCGTTGAGGTACTCGGCGATGGCCAGGGTGTCCCATACCTTGATGCCCTTGTGGGTGAGTGCCGGCACCAGAATGGACGAGGACAGCAGCAGGATTTCGGCCCGGGTGCTGGGGTCGTCTGGCGGCAGCACGTGCTCGGTGAAGTCGAGGCCTGCAAATCGGGCCAGCAGCCAGCCGCGCAGCGACCAAGACGAGTAGTTCTTGCTGGTGATGGTGAGGGTGGCGTCGCTCGGAACAGGGGGCTTGGCCTTGGGAGCCGGCGCCTTGGCCGTCGGGGTCTTGGCGGAACGGGGGCGCGTGGGGGCGGTGGTGGCCATGGCGGTCGGTTCGTGCTGCGACAAAAGGTAAAACCCGAAATGCAAGGCACGTGCCATGTCGAATGTGGCGCGTAACTTGCTGGTCCTGTCCTGAATTCCTCACAGGACCTGTGCATGTTGTATTCAAGCTATCAGGCCCAGCACACGATGCTGGAACCCTGGCGTGTCATGGCCCGCGGCGTATCCGACTGGATCCATCAGATCCTGCCGGACGGCCCCAGTCAGCCGACCCCGCATGAACTGGCTGCGGGGGGCATGTTTGCCCGCAGCGTGGCCGCGGTCAACGATGTCTTTTCGCAATTGGGCATGACGCATGCCCGTCCGTCCTACCAGATCGAGTCGGTGGTCTCACAGGGCATGACGTGTGGCATCACCGAAGAGCCGGTGTTGGTCACCCCCTTCGGGACCTTGCTGCATTTCCGCAAGGACCGCGACCTGGAGCAGCCGCGGGTGCTGCTGGTGGCGCCCATGTCAGGGCACTTCGCCACCTTGCTGCGTGACACGGTGCGTACCCTGCTGCAGGACCACGATGTGTACATCACCGATTGGCACAACGCCCGCGATGTGCCCCTCAAGCACGGTCGCTTCGGTCTGGACGAGTACACCGAACACCTGATCCGCTTTCTGGAGCGCATGGGCCCGGGCTCGCACATGGTGGCTATTTGCCAGCCCTGTGTGGCAGCGCTGGCCGCCACCGCGCTGATGGCGCAGGACGCCCACCCGGCCCAACCCCGCAGCCTGACCTTGATGGCCGGGCCGGTTGATTGCCGCGTGAACCCCACCGGCGTCAACGAACTGGCAACCAGCAAGTCGATCGACTGGTTCCGCGAGAACATGATCTACACGGTGCCGCTGGGCCAACGTGGTGCGTTCCGCAAGGTCTACCCGGGTTTCGTGCAGGTGTCGGCCTTCATGAGCATGAACATGGAGCGCCACATCAAGGCCTTCCAGGACATGTATGTGGCCTTGTCGGAAGGGGACCATGCCAAGGCCCGTCACACACGCGATTTCTACGAAGAGTATTTCGCGGTGAGCGACCTGCCGGCCGAGTTCTATCTGGAAACGGTCGAGAAGGTGTTCCAGACTTACGACTTGCCGCGTGGCGTGCTGGCCTGGCGCGACACCGTGGTCGACCCGAAGGCCATTCGCCGCACGGCGCTGTTCACGGTCGAAGGGGAGCGCGACGACATCTGTTCGGTCGGGCAGACGGTGGCGGCGCAGGACCTGTGCACCGCGGTGCGCCCCTACTGGCGCAACCACCATGTGCAGACGGGTGTGGGCCACTATGGGGTCTTCAGTGGCCGCCGCTGGCAAAACGAGATCTACCCGCGTGTGCGGGATGTGATCCACCAGACGGCTGTCTGAGCGTTAACCGCCTGGTGGGGCAAGGTTCAGTTGCCTCGCTGGACGACGTCCTTGATGTGCTGCAGGGCGGTTGGGTCTTCCAGTGTGGTGAGGTCGCCCGTGTCGCGGCCTTCGCACACCGCCAGCATGGCGCGGCGCAGCAGCTTGCCCGAGCGGGTCTTGGGCAAGGCGTTGACGAAGTGCACGCGCGCCGGGCGGGCCACGGCCCCCAACTGGCTGTCGACCGTGTGCATCACGTCCTTTTCCAGGGCCTGGCGGTCGGCATCGCTGGCCACGCGGGCGGGGTCGCGCACCACCACGAAGGCATGGGCGACCTGGCCCTTGAGGCTGTCCGCCACCCCGACCACGGCCACTTCGGCCACACCGGCATGGCTGCTGATGGCCTCTTCGATTTCACGGGTGCCCAGGCGGTGGCCGGCCACGTTGATCACGTCGTCGGTGCGCCCCAGGATGAAGTAGAAGCCGTCGGCATCGCGGATGCCCCAGTCGAAGGTGTTGTAGACCTGACGCTTGAAGGTGCTCCAGTAGGTCTTTACGAAGCGGGCATCGTCACCCCAGACGGTTTGCAGGCAACCGGGGGGCAGCGGGCCCTCGATGGTCAGCACACCCTTCTGATTGGGCTCGGTCAGGTCTTCGCCAGTGAGGTCGTTGAGCAGCTTGACGTTGTAGCCCAGCATGGGCACGCCGGGTGAGCCAAAGCGGGTGGGTTGATCCGGCTGCACACCGCGGGCCACGCTCAGGATGGGCCAGCCGGTTTCCGTCTGCCAGTAGTTGTCGATGATGGGCTTGCCGATGGCATCGGCGATCCAGCGGGCGGTGGGCTCATCGAGCGGCTCACCCGCCAGGAACAGATGCTTGAGCGAGGACAAATCGTGGCGCTTGAGGCACTCCGGGTCCTGCTTCTTGAGCACACGGATGGCCGTGGGTGCCGAGAACATCACGCTGACCCTGTACTTCTCGACCATGGACCACCAGATGGCGGCATCAGGACGGATCGGCAGGCCTTCGTAGACGATGGTGGCCATGCCGGAGATCAGCGGGCCATAGACGATGTAGCTGTGGCCCACCACCCAGCCGATGTCGCTGGTGCACAGGAAGGTTTCACCTGGCTTGCCGCAGTAGATCTGCTCCATGGAGGCCGCCAGCGCCACGGCATAGCCGCCGGTGTCACGCTGCACGCCCTTGGGCTTGCCGGTGGTGCCACTGGTGTAGAGGGTGTAGCTGGGGTGGGTCGAATCCACCCACTCGCAGGGCACCTGCGCATCCATGTGAGCGGCACGCGCTTCGGCATAGTCGACATCGCGCGGGCTGAGCATGGTGGCTTCAGCCAGGCCGCGGTTGACCATCAGCACCCGCTCTACCTTGTGGGCAGACAGTTGCAGGGCTTCGTCGAGCAAGGGCTTGTAGGGCACCACCTTGCCGCCGCGTGAGCCCGCGTCGGCAGACACCACCACCTTCGGTGTGGCGTCTTCGATGCGGCTGGCCAGCGAGTGGCTGGCAAAGCCGCCAAACACCACCGAGTGGATGGCGCCCAGCCGCACCGTGGCGAGCATGGCCACCACGGCTTCGGAAATCATGGGCATGTAGATCAGCACCCGGTCACCCTTGCGCACGCCGAGGCTTTGCAGGATGGCTGCCATGCGCTGCACTTCGACGTGCAACTGGGCGTAGGTGAGGATCTCTTCCTTGCCGGTTTCGGTTGAAACGTGGATCAGCGCGGGCTGGTCGGGGCGCGCGGCCACATGCCGGTCGACGGCGTTGTGGCACAGATTGGTCTGCCCCCCTGCGAACCAGCGCGCAAACGGCGGTTCGCTGTAGTCGCATACCGTGTCGAAAGGGCGGTGCCAGTCGATGCGCTTGGCTTGCTCACCCCAAAAGCCGTCGCGGTCATGGATGGAGCGACGGTACAGTTCTTCGTAGTTCATGGCGTCTCCTCGGTCGCTCTTGCGGCCGAACAGACTGCTCATGACACCTGCCCGACTTCCTGCTTTGGCGAACCTTGCTTTGATGTCCGCATCGTAGGAGGAACAACCCTGAGTCTGTCAGGGGGTTTGCCCGGGGTTTTGTATAGGATTTTCGGACTACTGGGGTGTCCGGACGGGGTCAGATGAACATGGCACCGCGTCGCAGCACCAGGGCGCCGAGCACCACCAGGATCGCCACCACCAGCCATTTCAGCAGGGCCTTGCTGGCCCGCTGCCACAGTGCGTCGCCGGTGAGTTGATGCAGCAATTTGCTCAGCAGCACACCCAAGGCGAGCAGGGCCAATGCCCGATACAGCAAGCCCATGTGTCCGCCGGGCTTACCAGGCCGGGGCCAGTTCGGCCATGCCGCGAGGCGCCCGGGCTTCGTCCTCGAAGGTGACGATGTCGTAGGCCGTGCTGTCCGCCAGCAGTGCGCGCAGCAGCACGTTGTTGAGCGCATGGCCCGACTTGAAGGCGGTGTAGCTGGCCAGCAGGGCGTGGCCGGCCACGTACAGGTCGCCAATCGCATCGAGGATCTTGTGCTTCACGAATTCATCGTCGTAGCGCAGGCCATCGCTGTTGAGCACCCGGTAGTCATCCACCACGATGGCGTTGTCCATGCTGGCGCCCAGGCCCAGGCCTCGCGCACGCATGGTTTCCACATCCTTGGTGAAACCGAAGGTGCGGGCGCGGGCAATGTCGCGCTTGTACTGGCCGGTGCTGAAGTCGAACTCGACCCGCTGGCCAGTCTGGTCGACCGCCGGATGGTCAAAATCGATCTCGAAGGTGAGCTTGTAGCCGTGATACGGCTCCAGGCGGGCCCATTTCAGAGCGCGGCCTTCGCCTTCGCGCACCTCCACGGGCTTGAGCACCCGGATGAAGCGCTTGGGCGCCTTCTGCAGCTCGATGCCGGCGCTCTGGAGCAGGTAGACAAAGGCAGCAGACGAGCCATCGAGGATGGGTACTTCTTCGGCCGTGATGTCGATGTAGACATTGTCGAGCCCCAGCCCGGCACAAGCCGACATCAGGTGCTCGATGGTGTTGACCTTCGGGGCGCCTGGGTCACCACCGGGCGAGATGGTTGTCGCCATGCGGGTGTCACACACCGTCTTGGCATTGACCGGGATGTCGACCGGATTGGGCAGGTCGACACGACGGAACACGATGCCGGTGTCGGCGGGCGCGGGGCGCAGCGTCAGTTCGACGCGCTGGCCACTGTGCAGGCCAACGCCAACGGCGCGGGTCAATGATTTGAGGGTGCGTTGTTGCAGCATGGGCAGCATTATCCGGTTTTGCACCAATCTTGGGTGTTCCCAGGGGCTTTCATTGCACGGATTTGCTTGTCGGCAGCCTTTCTTTTCAGAGCGTATGGGTGCGGTCGCCCTCGTCGAAGCCGATGGCATCGAACCACTCACCCTTGACGAAGCCGATCACCTTGAACAGTTCGCCCATCTCGTGCTCGGTGAGCAGCATCTGCACGGCTGCGCGTGTCTTGAAGTCTGCGGCCGAGGTGCTTTCCGGCTGTCCTGCCGTGCCCATCTGGGCCAGCAGCCCGCAATTGATCAGAAAACGCGCCTGCGTGGTGTAGCCGAGCACTTCCCAGCCACCTTCCTGTCCGGCCAGGGCAATGCCGGTGAAGTTCACATGGGTGGTGATGTCCTTTTCGCCCACGTGGGTCAGCGGGTCAGGGTCACTCTGGTGCAGGTGGTGGCACATGATCGTGCCGCCGATGCGCTGGGGCAGGTAGTACTCAGCTTCCGGGAAGCCGTAGTCGATGAAGAACGCGGCGCCGCGCGTCATCATGCTGGCCAGAGTGGAGATGAAGGCTTCGGCTTCGCCGTGGCTTTCCACCACGGTGCCGGGCACGAACTCGGCATCGGTGTGTTCGGTGCTGGGGCGTGCCCCTTCAGGCGCCGGCTGGTCCACCCAGGCAAACACAGGGGCTTCCGGGGTGTCCTCGGGGGCCAAGCCCACGCCGCGTTCCTGCCATTGTTCGCCACTCCAGCGCAGCAGGTGCACCGGCATGGCGTCGAGCACCTCGTTGCCCACGACCACGCCTTCCAGCGTCTCGGGCAGGCTGTCGGCCCAGACCACCTTGTGGACCAGCTCAGGCAGGGCTTTGCGCAACCGCTGGTGCTGGCGGTCACGCAAGGTGCCGGACACATCCAGAATCGTGTAGCGGCGGATGCGGCTGCCCAAGGTCCCCAGCAACTGCTCGGCCAGGGCCCCTGAGCCCGCGCCAAATTCCCAGACCTCGTCGGTTCCGGTGGCATCCAGCGCCTGCTCGACCTGTTTGGCCAGCGTCTGGCCGAACAAGGGGGTCAGTTCGGGGGCGGTGACGAAATCGCTGCCATCTTCCGGGGTACGGCCCAGAATGCGGCGACCACCGCTGTAGTAGCCCAGACCGGGGGCATACAGGGCAAGCTCCATGAAGCGCTCGAAGCGCATCCACCCACGGCGCTCGATGATCTCGTCGCGGATCATGCGGGCCAGGGGGTGTGGATTGAGGGGGGCGGCCACTACACTGTGGTCCTTGGATTCTGGGCGATGCATCCCTTATTGTAGAAAGTTCATGGCAGATCACATTTCCGCCCCCAAGGCCGTCCTGGTGACCGGGGCTGCCAAACGGCTTGGCCGCGAGATCGCCCTGACGCTGGCGCGACAGGGATGGCGCGTGGCCGTGCATTACCGCAGCTCCGTGGCCGAGGCTGACGCCACGGTGGCGGATATCCGTGCCCTGGGCCTGGATGCGGTGGCCTTGCAAGCCGATCTGTCTGACGAGGTGTCGTGCCGGCGCCTGATCCCGGCAGCGGTGCAGGCCCTGGGGCAACTTGATGCCGTCGTCAACAGCGCGTCGGCGTTCGAGTTTGACGACGCCAGCACCTTCACCTATTCCATGCTGGAGCGCCACCTGCGTGCCAACACGGCACCGGCGGTGGTCCTGGCGCAGACTTTGTACGAACACTTGCGTTCCCGGCCCGACGCACAGGGTGCGGTGGTGAACCTGCTGGACCAGAAGCTGTGGAATCCGAACCCTGATTTCCTCAGCTACACCCTGTCGAAAGCGGCGCTCGAATCGGCCACTACCTTGCTGGCGCTGGCACTCGCCCCGCGTGTGCGGGTGGTGGGTGTGGCACCCGGCCTGACGCTGACCAGTGACTGGCTGCAAGGCGAACGCTTTGAGCAGTTGCACAAGCTGTCACCCCTTGGGCGCTCGTCTACAGCAGAGGATGTGGCGGCCACCGTGGCGTTTGCGCTGGCCAATCGCTCGATGACGGGCAGTACCGTGTTGGTCGATGGCGGCCAGCACCTTCAGCGGTTTGACCGCGATTTTTCAAAAATGTGAGGCGCCCATGTCGCTGACCAAAGGCACCCAGACCCTGAACCTGACCGGCTTGCGTTTCAATGCCAGCCTGGGCGTGCTCGACCACGAAATCAACAACCCCCAGCCCATCCAGGTGGATGCCGAGCTGAACATGGGCACGCAGCCCTTGCTGCCGCGAGATGACGAGATCCACCATGTGCTGGACTACCGCCGCGTGCGCGCCATCATCATCGAAGAGTGCACCGCCAGCCACGTGAACCTGCTGGAGTCCCTCATTGGCAAGCTGTGCCTGCGTTTGATGGGCCTGCCGGGCGTGCTGGGGGTGCGGGTCAAGATTGCCAAGCTGGAAATTTTCGAGGACTGCGAAGTCGCCATTCGCATGGAAACCGGGCAGTGGTGATGCCCGGTCTGTCCATCAGCGTCTGAAGTCGCAGGCGTACTCCACCGTGTCGCCCGTTCCAGCCGGGCCGATCTCGCGGAACGACACGGTGTAGGCCCCAGCGTAGAAGCTGGCATCGACCCAACGGATATAGCCGTCCGAGCCGCTGAAGCCTCCGCCGGGCAGATTCAGCTTGTAGCCTTTGACATACTCCGATGTGGTGGCATCACCTGGAGAGACCAGGGCGATCTCGATGTCCGCATCAAGTGTCCGGCCGACCAGTGTCAGGGCGTGGCTGGGTGATTTGCCGTCTACCGTCAGCACCACGGCGCCATCGCTCTTGACTTCCATTGAGCAGGTCTTGTTGGAGAGGTTGCTGGCGACGCAGCCGTTGGCGGTGGCAGCGGTGGTGCAGCTGCGGTAGTAGCCGCCGCCAGTGGCGAGACCGGTGTGTGTCCCGACGAAGGCGCTGATGTTGTTCAGCGTCAGGTCCAGCCAGGTGGTCGCGTAGGTGCCGATCAAGTTGAGCGTGCCGGTGGAACGCGTGAAGCTTTCCAGCGGGATCGTGGTGGCGATCTGGCCCGATGGCGCTCGACACAGCAGCCCCTTGAGGGTGCCGCCGACATGGGTCGTGGCCGCAATTTCGTAGAGGCGAGGCGAGCCGCCACCCAAGGTTGTGAAGTCGAACTTGACGACACTGCTGCCGGCGGCGCTCGGCACACCATTGCTGGCTGCACCATCGGCAGCCTGCATGCGGACCTGTGCGCCATTGAGTGCGTTGACCCGGTCTTCCGTATCACCACTGAATGTGGCGCTGATGGTGGTGCTGCCCGCACTGACCGTCAGGGTGCCATCGGCATAGCTGTAGCTGCAGTCGGTGCCCACGGCCTCGGCTGCGCCATAGTTCTTGACCGTGCCCGACAGCCCTTGCAGCAAGGCCACATCGGCAGGCACCTTGTTTCGACCGAACAGGGTGCCCGTTCCGCCGCCTGAACCGGTATCAGCCTCTACCAGGCCAGGCAGGCTGCCCGCCACGCTCTCGGCAACCAAGGCTTCCAGCGTCGTGCCATTGGCATCCAGGCGGGTGCCAATGGCATCCAGAATCTGGTCTTCGGCATCACCCACGGCAAACACGCCCGTGAGCGGATTGATCCCTGGCCGGTTCAAGCCAGCGGCCACCAGGTCGTCACCCAATGCCGTGACGGCTTGCCCAAGGACGCTTGCGGCTTGCCGTACCAAAGCTGGATCAAAGGTGTCAAAGACCGACGTGGGCGTTTGGCCTGCTGCCCGCGCCAGAATCAACTCCGTCAGCGGTGTGATGTTGATGCGACCCGCGTCCGTGGCCAGGCTGTGCAGCGTCACCGTGGGTGAGCCGCCGGTGACGCGCAGCACGCAGGGCAGGGTCTGGTTGCCGTCCAGCGTCAGGTCAAAGTGGCCATCGGCGGCCGTGGTTCCCGTGACATCCGGGCCGGAGGCGCAGCGTGCGGTCACGCTGGCGCCGGAGAGCGCAGCGCCGACTGCCGCTGTGCCGGTCAGTTCGGGGACTGCACTGTCGCTGCCGCCACCTCCGCCGCAACCCGTCAGAACGACTCCCAGGACGGCCGAGGTCATCCAGAACCATGCTCCCTGTGTGTATGGCTTGTTCATGTCAGTATTTCTGTGTGTTTCAACGACAGGTCACTTTGTTACAGGTTGGGTGCGGCTGTAGTCACATGAAGATGTGATCCCGAGTCTCGGGGGGGAGTAGATCGGGCGCAGGATTCGCCCTTTAGACTGCCCGGCATGAAGGAATCGCGTGCCGAAGCCATCCTCATCGTTGAAGACGATGTCGCCACCCAGAACTGGTTGGCGTCGGCCTTGCTCGCCATGCCAGATGTGCAGGTACATTGCTGCGCGACCGTGTCCGAGGCGGTGTCATGGCTGCACTCGAATAGCCCTGACATCGTGTTGACCGATCTGGGTTTGCCGGACGGTTCCGGCATCGATGTCATCGAGTGCGCCGTTCGGCTTCACCCGCGATCGGAGGTGCTCGTGATCAGCATCTTTGGTGACGAGGCGCATGTGGTCGCAGCCATCGAAGCGGGTGCCAGCGGATACCTGCTCAAGGACTCCAGCTTCGACAACCTGGGTGAGCAGTTGCAGCATCTGCGCGAAGGGGGCTCGCCCTTGAGCCCCCAGATCGCGCGAACACTGATCCGGCGCCATCGCGGTGCGGAGAGCCGTCCTCCTGTTTCGGACGCAGCGTCCTCCAACGGGGACGCACTTTTGACGGCCAGAGAGGTCGAGGTGCTGACCTTCATCGCGAAGGGATTCAGCTACCAGGAAGGGGCAGAGATGCTGGGCGTGTCGGCCAATACCGTGCGTACATACATCAAGCGCATCTATCAGAAGCTCTCCGTCAATTCCCGCAGTGAGGCGGTCTATGAATACAACCTGTTGAGAGCGGCTCAAGGTCGCCCACCCTTGACCTGATGGCTTGGCGCGCATGCCTTCTCTTGACACTGCTGCTGGCGCTGCTCGGTTTGAGCGGGTGCAAGTTGGCAGAGCCCTCAGGGCCGCGCGTGTTGGCGTTGGCCTTGGGCGATGCGTTGGCTACGGGAAACCAGTTTCAGACAGATCCACCTCTGGCTTTGTCGGGCTGGCAACCGGTGACCCTGCCGGATGCCTGGGATGCGCATCGCCCTGACTACCAGGGTTATGTGTGGTACCGGCTGCGCTTTGCGACACCTGCCGCATCTGACGGCGCTTTGGCCGTCTACCTTCCGTACGTCAGCATGAATGCCCGTGTGAACGTGAACGGCCACATGTTGGGGCAACAGGGCCGCATGGTGGAGCCGGTGACGCGGCACTTCTATACGCCGCTGCTCTTCAACCTGCCCGCATCCGCCCTCAAGCCACCGGGTCAACTCAACGAACTCCATGTGCTTGTCATGGGGTACCGGCAGTATCGAAGTGGCCTGGGGGTGGTGTACGTGGGTGATGCCGCTACCCTGCAAACATATTGGGGTGAACGCCACTTCTGGCAGAACACCGGCACGTTGGTGACCTCGGTGGTGGTGTTGAGCGTGGGGCTATACGGCATCTTGCTGTGGGCGCGTTCGCCGCGAAGCACCATGTTCGCGTGGTTCACTGTGGCTGCCCTGGTCTGGGGTGTCCGCAACCTGAATTTCGTTCTGGTCACAAGCCCGTTCTCTGCGACGTGGGACAACCGTTTGTGGAACCAGTGGTCATTGGTGGGGGCCGTCACCTTCGTGGGGCTGTTTGCGCTGTTCACCCTGGAGTACAGCCGATGGGTGCTTCGACAAGAAGCCTTGCCCTGGTGGCAGCGGGCGATTCCGCTGGCCTACGTGCTCGGCAGCATCGTCTTGTTGCTGATTCCCAGTGACACCGGGGCTGTTCGCCAGTTGTTCAAGCCACTCGGCATGGGCGGGTTGTTGTTGACGCTGTGGAGCCAGTGGCACTTGCTGAGCACTGCCGTCAAGGTCAGGTCATGGCCTGTGATTTCAGTGGCCTGCGCTGGGCTGGCTTATCTGGTGCTGATCATCAATGACCTGCAGGTGGCCAACGACCACGTCACGGTGGGGGGGCTGTTCCTGCGGCAATATGCGGCGGTTCCACTGTTCCTGTCGGTCACATTGGTCTGGACGCGGCGGTACTGGGAGGCCTTGCGGGAGGCTGAACACCTGTCAAACAGCTTGCAGGCGCAGGTGGATGCGCAGCGGGTCCTGCTGCAGAAGAACTTCGAACAACTGATGGAATCGGAGCGCGCGCGCGTGGTGTCCGGTGAGCGTGAGCGCCTGGTCAGCGACCTCCATGACGGTCTGGGGCTCCATCTGCTGACTGCGCTGCGGCTGGCCCGTTCGGAGGGCGTTCAGCCACAGGTGCTGGCAGACACCATTCAGGACTGCCTGGACGATTTGCGCGTTGCCATCGATTCGATGAGCAACCTGGATGAGCGAGATCCCGTTCTGATTCTGGGCAGCCTGCGTTTTCGTCTGGCGCCGCGTTTGCAGGCGGCCGGCGTGCAATTGGACTGGCGGGTGACAGGAGAAGTCGCTCCACAGCCCTGGCTGGACGCGCCCAATGCACTGCACCTGCTGCGCATCGTGCAAGAGGCGCTGACCAACGCGGTGCGCCATGGGCGGGCGACGCGGGTCCAATTGATGGTGGAGCCCCTGGGACAGGGGGTGCAGGTCTCCTTGATCGATAACGGGACTGGCTTTGATGTCCAGGCGGCCTCTTCGGGGTGTGGGCTCAACAGCATGCATCGGCGAGCCCAGATGCTGGGGGCCACGCTGCGCATTGAGTCACCCGCGAGCGGTGGCGTGGCGGTGATCCTGAGCAAGCCCCTCTGAGCATCTCTTTCGTGAATCTGGCCATCTCTTTGAAGGGAATGTGTGCGAGGGTTCGCGAGATCGGCGAAAATCCGCCCCCATGAGTCAAGCCACCGCCCCCCTGTCCGTTCTGCCGACCGAAGCCGACATCGCCGAAGAAGAAAAGCGTGCGAAGAAGCACGCCTTCGAGATGAACAAGCTCAGCAAGCGCCTGCACCGTGAGGTGGGCGAAGCCATCACTGACTTCAACATGATTGAAGACGGTGACAAGGTCATGGTGTGCATGTCCGGCGGCAAGGACAGCTACGGCATGCTCGACATCCTGATGAACCTGCAAAAGCGGGCGCCCATCCGGTTCGAGATCGTGGCGGTCAACCTGGACCAGAAGCAGCCCGGTTTTCCGGAACACGTGCTGCCGGAATACCTCACCAAGGTGGGGGTGCCGTTCCGCATCGAAGAGCAGGACACCTACAGCGTGGTCAAGCGCGTGGTGCCCGAGGGCAAGACCACCTGCTCGCTGTGCTCGCGCCTGCGCCGCGGCATCCTCTACCGCGTGGCCACCGAGCTGGGCTGTACCAAGATCGCCCTGGGCCACCACCGCGATGACATCCTGCAGACCGTGTTCATGAACATGTTCTTCGGTTCCACCCTCAAGGGCATGCCGCCCAAGCTGGTGACCGACAACGGTGAACATGTGGTGATCCGCCCGATGGCCTACTGCCGCGAAAAGGATCTGGCCAAATACGCCGAGTGGCGCGAGTTCCCTATCATTCCGTGTAATCTGTGCGGTAGTCAGGAAGGCCTGCAGCGTCAGCAGATGCGTGAAATGATCAACGAATGGGATGCGAAATTCCCCGGCCGCGTGGACAACATGTTCACCGCGCTGTCGAACATCATTCCCTCGCACATGATGGACCGCAAGCTTTATCCGTTCACCACCATCAAGGCGACCGGTACGCCCATGGCAGGCGGCGACATCGCCTTTGACGAGGAGGAAAACTGTGGACCCTCGGAAACGCCCGTCTCGATCATCAACATCCGATCTGGCGACTGAGCCAGCAGTGCTGTCGCGCCGAGCGGCCATGGGGCTGCTAGCGCTGTCTGCGGCCGGGCTCTTGTCCGGTTGCGCGGCGATGAAGTCGCTGTCCAGCGAGGTGTCGAGCTTTGGCACCTGGCCGACTACCCGGGCGCCCGGCGCTTATGCGTTCGAGCGCCTGCCCTCGCAGAAGGTCGATGTCGCCTCGCAGGACAAGATTGAAGCGGCAGCCGAGCCGGCGCTGGCGGAGGCCGGCTTCACCAAGGTGGAAGACGCTGCCAAGGCAGAATATGCGGTGCAGGTGTCGGCTCACGTGGTGAACATGCCGCCGCGTTACGTCGATCGGCCTGGTCCCTACTGGTACCCCAGCATAGGGGGGTGGTGGGGCTCCGGTGGCTGGAGTGGCGTGAGCTTGGGCATCATGGTCGAGCCGTCGACCAACCAGGTTCAGGTGGACCTGCTGGTGCGCGACCGCAAGACCAACGAGGTGCTCTATGAAACGCATGCGGTGCGTGAGCAGAACACCGGTTATGTGGACAAGGTGCTGCCCGCCATGTTTGCGGCAGCCCTGAAAGGGTTTCCCCAGGCATCGTCCGGCCCCAAGGTGGTGACCGTGCCGTACGAGCCTTGAGGCTGTTTGTAGAAGTTCAGGAATCACATGTCACTGTCGATCGTCATCATGGCCGCGGGCAAGGGAACCCGCATGAAGTCTGCCTTGCCCAAGGTGTTGCACCAGATCGCCGGGCGGCCCATGCTGGCCCATGTGATTGGCACCACCGCCAGCCTGGGGGCGGCGCGTGACATCGTGATCACTGGCCACGGTGCTGAGCGGGTCGAGGCGACCATGCGTGCCCTCTATCCGCAGGCGCCGCTCAATTTCGTGCGCCAGGAACCGCAACTGGGTACCGGTCACGCGGTCCAGCAGGCTGTGCCCTGTTTGCCGGATGAAGGCACCACGCTGATCCTCAATGGCGACACACCCCTGATCGAAGCCGCTACCGCACGGGCGCTGGTAGATGCCTGCCAGGGCGAGCGGCTGGCGCTGTTGACGATCAACCTGCCTGACCCGACCGGCTATGGGCGCATCGTGCGTGACGCATCGGGTGAGCGCGTGCTGGCCATCGTCGAGCACAAGGATGCCTCCGAGGCGCAGCGTGCCATCCAGGAGGTCTACACCGGCATGATGGCCGCCCCGACCCGCTTGCTGAAGAAGTGGCTGGGGCAACTCACCAATCAGAATGCGCAAGGCGAGTACTACCTGACCGACGTGGTGGCCATGGCGCAAGCCGATGGGGTGACCGTGGTGTCGGCTCAGCCGCGTGACGAAGTTGAAGTGCTGGGTGTCAACAGCCCCATGCAGTTGGCTGATCTGGAGCGTCGCCATCAACGGGCTCAGGCCGCGCGCCTGATGGAGCAGGGTGTGCGGCTGGCCGATCCGGCCCGCTTTGACCTGCGCGGTGTCTTGCAGTGCGGTCAGGACGTCGAGATCGATGTCAACGTGATCGTCGAAGGCGAGGTGCAACTCGGCCATAACGTGCGCATCGGTGCCAACTGTGTGCTGCGCAATGTGGTCATCGGCGACAACGTGGTCATCCACCCCTTCACCCACATCGATGGGGACACACAAGGGGCACAGGTCGGCGCGGGTTCCCTGATCGGGCCTTTTGCCCGTCTGCGCCCGGGGGCACAGTTGGGTGAAGAAGTGCACATCGGCAACTTTGTCGAGGTGAAGAACAGCACCCTGGCCAACGGCGCCAAGGCCAACCACCTGGCCTATCTGGGTGATGCGACCGTGGGTGAGCGAGTCAACTACGGCGCAGGCAGCATCACCGCCAATTACGATGGGGCCAACAAGCACCGCACCGTGATCGGCAACGATGTGCATGTCGGTTCCAATTGCGTGCTGATTGCGCCCATCACGCTGGGTGACGGCGCCACCATCGGTGGCGGCAGCACCATCAGCAAGGATGCCCCTGCCGGGCAGCTGACGGTGGCGCGTGCCAAGCAGATCTCCCTGGCAGGCTGGCAGCGGCCGCAGAAGGTCAAGCGCTGACGTCTGGCGCGCCATGAACCACTATGAACGTCTGAACATCACGCGGGATGCCCCACCAGCCGTGGTCCATGCGGCCTACCAGGCATTGGTGGCGTCGTGTGACGATGGGCAAGCCGATGAGGGCGACGACGACCCGGTCGGGCGCGCAGATCGGCATGAGCGGAGGGTCGCGCTCCATACCGCCCACGATGTGTTGATGGATGCGGCGATGCGCGCCGAATACGACGCGCAATTGTCAGACTCCCCCGTTGATATCGAGGTGCCCGTGGCGGCGGACGTGCCGTTTGCGGGCTATGTGGCTGCTGCTGCACCCGGTGGGGCCACTGTTCAATCCAAGTGGGTGGCTGGAGGCCTCGGTGTGCTGGTGGTGCTGGGTTTGATCATCTGGCTGTGGCAGTCGTTTGACGCTTTCAACCAGGGGCGCAGGCTGTCTGAGAATTTCTCGGCGCGCCCTGTGGGAAGCGTTGAGGTGGGGCATGAGCAGCCGACGGTGGATGAGTTGGCCCGCATGTCGGACGACGAACTCGTGAAAGTGCTCCCCACGCTGGATACCCATGCGCCACCTGCGGGGGCTGTGCCGCAGCGGCAGGGTGCCGCGATGACCAAGCCCCATCCGCTGGATGGGCAACCCCTGAGGTTGCAGACGGATCGCCGTCTGGTTGACCCGCTGGCGACCGACGCTCAGCCCTGATCCAGTCGCGTCAGCGGAATCTGCGTGCCGAACTTGGCGCGTTTCACGGCAAAGAAGGCGCGCACATTGCGCACATTGCTGTCTTCGGTGAAGAGCGTGCGGGCCAGCTCCTGGTAGGCCGGCATGTCGCGCACCTGGGCCACCAGCACAAAGTCAGGCCCGGGTGACACCCGCCAGCATTGCTGGATGTGCGCGTGGGCGCAGGCCTTTTGCTCAAAAGCGTCCAGGGCTTCCTGTGTCTGTGTGTCGAGGCTCACCTCCACCAGTGCGCTCAGGCCCCAGCCCTGCTGTTCAGCTACCCGGCCAGGGGACAGCACCGCCACCTGCTTGTCGATCAGACCGGTGTCCCACAAGCGTTTGACCCGGCGGTGGCAAGTGGCCGGCGAGATGTGCACGAGCTCGGCCAGCGCCAGGTTGGACAGCGTGGCATCGTGCTGAAGCAGGTCGAGCAATTGCCAGTCGATGGCATCCAGTTGGGTGGGTTGCATGGATAGTTATTTTGAATGCATGTACAAATTGGAAAAAAATTTCTCTGCATTAACTGGTTAGAAATTTAGTTCAAAAACAGGCGGAAATCAAAAAAACATTTCTCACGATAGCAGCTAGCATCCGCACAGTTTCTCTTTTGGAGTTCTGCTTATGTGCGGCATCGTTGGCGCTGTGGGTTCTCGCAACATCACCCCTGTTCTGGTCGAAGGTCTCAAGCGTCTGGAGTACCGCGGCTATGACTCCTGTGGCGTGGCGGTTCTGCAAGACGGGCAACTGCGCCGCTCGCGCAGCACCTCACGCGTGGCCGAACTCGACAAGCAACTGCATGCCGATGGCATCGAGAGCACGCTGGGCATCGCCCACACACGCTGGGCTACCCACGGGGCCCCGGCCGTGCACAACGCCCACCCGCATTTCTCGCATGGCACCGGTGCCGATGCCGCCCAATCCCGTCCAGGCCGCATCGCCTTGGTCCACAACGGCATCATTGAAAACCACGAAGAACTGCGTCGCGAGCTGCAAGCCAAGGGTTACACCTTCCTCAGTCAGACCGACACCGAGGTCATCGCCCACCTGATCGACCACCTCTACGACGGTGACCTGTTTGCCGCCGTGAAAGCAGCTACGGCGCGCCTGACGGGCGCCTACGCCATTGCCGTGTTCTGCCGTGATGAGCCGCAGCGTATCGTCGGCGCCCGCCAGGGCTCGCCTTTGATCCTGGGCGTGGGTGGGGTGGATGCCTCCGAGCGCTTCCTGGCCTCTGATGCGATGGCGCTGGCGGGGGTCACCGATCAGATCGTCTACCTGGAAGAGGGCGATGTGGTGGACCTGCAGCCGGGTCGCCACTGGATCGAGAACCTGGTGCCGGGCAGCGGCGAGCACCGCCGTGTCGACGCGGCCGAGCGTCCGGTGCGCACCGTCACCGCGCACAGTGGTGCGGTGGAGCTGGGTCCCTATCGCCACTACATGCAAAAGGAAATCTTCGAGCAGCCGCGCGCCATTGCCGACACGCTCGAAGGCGTGGTGTCCATCACCCCTGCGCTGTTTGGCGAGGGGGCAGAAGCCGTCTTCAAGGACATTGACCGTGTGCTGATCCTGGCGTGCGGTACCAGCTACTACTCGGGCTCGACCGCCAAATACTGGCTGGAGTCCCTTGCCAAGATCCCGACCAGTGTCGAGATTGCCAGCGAATACCGCTACCGCGACAGCGTGCCTGACCCGCGCACCCTGGTGGTCACCATCAGCCAGTCGGGCGAAACGGCAGACACCATGGCCGCGCTCAAGCACGCGCAAAGTCTGGGCATGCGCCAGACGCTGACCATCTGCAATGTGTCGACCAGCGCCATGGTGCGTGAGTGCAAGCTGGCCTATGTGACCCGCGCCGGTGTCGAAATCGGTGTGGCCTCGACCAAGGCCTTCACCACCCAGCTTGCGGGCCTCTTCCTGCTGACGCTGACCCTGGCCAAACTGCGCGGCCATCTGTCGCCCGAGCAAGAGTCGGCACACCTGACCGCCATGCGCCACCTGCCGGTGGCCTTGCAGTCGGTGCTGGCGCTGGAGCCGCAGGTCATGGCCTGGGCCGAGTCATTCGCGCGCAAGGACAACGCCCTGTTCCTGGGGCGTGGCCTGCACTACCCGATTGCGCTGGAAGGCGCCCTCAAGCTCAAGGAAATCAGCTACATCCATGCCGAGGCCTACCCGGCTGGCGAGCTCAAGCATGGCCCGCTGGCGCTGGTGACCGCCGAGATGCCGGTGGTGACCGTGGCGCCGCACGACCAGTTGCTGGAAAAGCTCAAGAGCAACATGCAGGAAGTGCGTGCGCGTGGCGGTGAGCTGTATGTGTGCGCTGATGCGGACACCCAGATCCAGGCCGAGCCGGGCATCCACGTGATCCGCATGCCCGAGCACTACGGTGCACTCAGCCCCATCCTGCACGTGGTGCCGCTGCAGCTGTTGGCCTATCACACGGCCTGCGCACGCGGTACCGATGTCGACAAGCCGCGCAACCTGGCCAAGAGCGTGACGGTGGAGTGAGTTGTTGTGAGGTCCGTGTTGGTGTTCTTTGCCAATAAAGTCGTAGACAGCATCGGTAGAGGATGCGTAAGCTCCCCTGTCAAGCAGACTGTTGATTTCTAGATTGATACCTATCTGTCATTAACGCACGTCGTAGCAGTTCGTGGATGAAGTCCAAATTTCCAAGAATCTACGGTGATTTTTGAGGTGAGCGACTTAGTATCCCCAATCCTCATGCCTAACCGGCAACCTGTTGAGCCGCCTCCTCAACTGCTGCCAATGCGGCAAGTACAAGTCCATCAGGTCGATGAAGCGCTGGTTGTGTGTGGGCTCCAGCAGGTGCACCAGTTCGTGCACCACGATGTATTCCAAGCACTCCATCGGCTTCTTGGCCAGGTCCGTATTCAGCCGGATGTAGCCTGACTCAGGCGTGCAGCTGCCCCACTTGGTCTTCATGCGTTGCACGAACACCCTCTGCGCCTTCACCTTCAGCAGGGGCTCCCATTTCTCCAGCAATGCGGGCACAGCATCTCGCACCTGCTGCCGGTACCAGCCGTCCAGTACCTCTTCGCACCTGGCCTGATCTGCACCCGGCCGCACTTGCAGCTTCAGCTTGCGAGGCGTCAGGCTCACGTTTGGCGCTGCATCAGCATGGCTGATCTCCAGCAGGTAACGCTTGCCCCACAGGTAGTGGCTTTCCTTGTTCAGGTACTCGCGGGGCGTTTCGCGCTCCTGGTCCTGCAGCTTGCGCTGCTGTGACCGAATCCAACTCAGCTTCGAGATCACGAACAGCCGAATCGTGTCCAGCGGCATGCCCTGCGGCGCTGCCACGCGAACCTTGCCCACGGGCGGCAGCACGCTCAGGTGAACGTGCTTGATCGCCTTACGGGTCACTTCCGCATGCAGCTCCCCCAGGTCCAGCAAGTCGCGCATCAGTACTCCTTCTGCGCAAACACGATGGGGAACAGGCGGTTCACTTCCTTGATGTCCTTCAGCACGTCGAACATGGCCTGTTTGACCATCTGCTCTCTGGCCACCACGCCGCGCCAACCATCGGGGCGCTTGGCCTTGATGGCAGCGTCCAGCAGCATCGCGGTGTCCAGGGCTTTGTTGGCATCGCCGTAAGGCACATCAGGTTGCTGTGCAGCGTCTGTGGCCACATGGTCCTTCAGGTTGTTGTACAGGGCCAGTTGGCCTGCAGTCTTCACTTGCTGAGGGGTGTCATCAGCCTTGCCAGCGCTCACCTTCTTGGCCACCTCGGCAATGCGCGCCAGGTAGTCCTCGTATTCGATGGCCTTTTCTTTGCGCAGGCGGATGATCTCGTCCAGCAGGGCCGACATCTTGGCGAAGTAGGCCGGGTCGGTCAGCTGTTCCTTCAGGATCTTGCTGCGAACGTTGTTCTCGATCGTCTCGGCAATGGATTCCTGGTTGCCTTTCATGTCGCTCAAGCGCTCGGCGATCGCGTCGGCGATGCCGGTCTTCACGATCAGGTCCAGCAGGCCGATGCCATCGAACGGCGAAATCTTCCGCGGTGCCTGCGCCTCGATGTAGGTGTCGATGAGGTGGCGCATGTCCGCCTCATAGGGCTTCAGGTCCAGCGTTTCTCCTGAAGCCTTGCGGATGATCTCTCGCAGGTTCAGGTAGTGCTTTTGCAGGCTCTTCAGGTTCTCGATCTGCTCGGGCGTGTAGCCTGCGGCTTCCAGCTCGTCGGCAATGCCAGCGAAGGCACGCACCAGAGCCACCACCGCCTTGTACAGCGCCACGCGGTGCGGCTCGCGGGCCTTCAGGTCGTCAGGGATCTCGGTGTTGCCGCAGAAGTAGTGGATGTGCTCCAGATCACACTTGGGCGGGTCCACCGGCTCACACAGCAGGGCCAGCGCTTCGACTGCGTCGTCCAGTCGCGCGCGGCCAGCCTCAAGGCGGTCCTTGACCATGATCTCGGGGTCGGCGCCGCCTGCACTGTGGTCCAGCTCCGCCGTGTACACCGCGATGGCCTTTTCGACCTTCTTGAACAGATCTTTGTAATCAACGATGTGGCCGAAGTCCTTGTCTTCACCGTCGAGTCGGTTGGTGCGGCAAATGGCCTGGAACAGCCCGTGGTCCTGCATCGACTTGTCGATGTACAGGTAGGTGCACGGCGGCGCATCGAAGCCGGTCAACAGCTTGTCCACCACGATCATCAGCTTCATCTGTGCAGGCGTCTTGATGAAACGCTGCTTCACGTCTTGCTCGTACGACTCGGTTTTGTTCATGCCCGGGCTGGGCGTCACGTCCTTCAGCAGCTCGGTGTAGGTGTTGTAGATGAACTGCTTGTCGCTCTCAGTGTTGGCGCCGGTCTCTTCCTTGCTGATGTCGGCGGCCTGTGGGTTGTATGAGGTGACGATGGCGCAGCGGCCTTTGAAAACCGTCTTGCCGAACAGCACGAAGTACTTGCAGGCCTCGTAGATGCTGGACGCCACGAGGATGGCGTTGCCCCTCTCGTTCGACAGCCGAGGTTTGACGGCAAAGTCGAACACGATGTCGGCCACCACCCGGTCCATGCGGGCTCGTGAGCTGAGCACGTTCTGCATCGTGCCCCATTGCTTCTTCAGCTCGTCCTTCTGCCAGTCGTTCAGGCCCTTGGTCTTGGCTTCGAACCATTGGTCAATCTGGTCGGTGTTGCCCAGCTTCTGGTCGATGTCGCGGGCCTCGTAGACCAAGTCCAGCACCACGCCGTCTTCCACAGCCTCGGCAAACTTGTAGGTGTGGATGTAGCCGCCAAACACCTCCAGGCTGGTCTGAGCGTCTTGCTTCAGCAAGGGGGTGCCCGTGAAGCCGATGAACACGGCATTCGGCATCATGGCCTTCATCAGCCGGTGCAGCTTGCCGCCCTGGGTGCGGTGGCATTCGTCCACGAACACGTAGATCTCGCCTTGGGTGGGGCTGGGCTGGGCGGCCAGGTCACGCAGGAAGGCTTCGAAGTCATCCACATCGCGGCGGCCGAACTTGTGCACCAGCGAGCACAACAGGCGCGGGTTGGGCTGCGCCAATTGGGCCATCAGGTCGTGGCCGCTTTGGCTGCGGTGGATGGTTTCGCCCGCATCTTTGAACACGCGCTCGATCTGGCGGTCCAGCTCGTCACGGTCGGTGATGATGGCCACGCGGGCGGCGGGTTTGTTCTCCAGAATCCAGCGGGCCAGCATCACCATCAGGATGCTCTTTCCTGCGCCTTGCGTGTGCCAGATGATGCCGCCGCGCCGCTGCTCCACATGCTTCTGCGCAGCCTTGATGCCGAAGTACTGGTGCACGCGGGGCAGCTTCTTCACGCCGCCATCGAACAGCACGAAGTCGTGGATCAGCTCCAGCAGGCGGTGCTTGCTGCACAGCTTGGTCAGGTACTTGTCGAGCTTGTAGCCGTTGTTGTCGGCCTCGTCTTCCTTCCAGGTCAGGAAGTACTTTTCTTGCGTCTCGATGGTGCCGTAGCGCAGGCCTTCCGAATCATTGCCCGCCAGCACCAGTTGCACTGTGCTGAAGAACCAGTCGTTGAACTCAGGCTGCTGGTTCGACAGGCACTGGCGAATGCCTTCACCCAGGCCCACGCGGCTGCTTTTCAGCTCCAGCACACCCACGGCGATGCCGTTGACGTACAGCACGATGTCTGGCCGGCGCTCGTGGCCGCCTTTGAGGGTGACCTCTTCAGCGATGGCGAAGTCGTTCTTGCTAGGCTCAGCCCAGTTCACCAGGTGCACGGTTTCGGTGGCTTGCCCAGCCTCAACCCGTACGGACACGCCGTAGCGCAGCAGCTCGTACACCGCCTGGTTGGCGGCATACAGGGTGCGGCCATGCAGTGAGGCCTCAGACCGCAGCTTGTGCAGCGCCGCGCTGATGTGGGCGGGGCTGTAACCACTGCGGGCCAAATAAGCCGACAGCAGGCCCTCTTCGATGCAGTGGTTGCCAGCACGCTCCGACCAATCGCCCAGATATTGGTATTTCAGTGTGTCGGTGAACAGCTTGATCACCCGGTCTTGGGTGGCGCGTTCGGGTTTGTTGATGCTGCTCATTCGGCCCTCCCTGGGCGCGGCTCAGTCGTCTTCCAGAGGCAGCAGCCCCTGGGGCGGTGCCGGGGGCCATTGCTTGGCCTGGCTGCGCTTTTCATACCAGCGGTGCATCGCAGCATCTTCCAGCGCGTACTCACCACGGGCGGATTTCCACACCAGGGCAGGCATGCGCTGACGCAAGGCCTCCAAGGCTCGCTGCGCCTGGGCAGCGTTCACGGGGTGGCCCACCTTGTCACGGTAAAAGCGCAGCGCTTCGGCGTCGTAAGGGCGAAAGCGTGGGCCTTGTTCCAGCATGCGCCACAGCACAGCTTGCTCGGTGGGTTTGAGGCCCAAGTAATCTGACTCCATCTGCGCTTCATCTTGCGCCTGCTGTTGCTCAGCGGCTTGCAGCAGGGCAGGCTCGAAGCGCCCGTTCAAGGCTGCCAGCGGGCTGAGCACCTGGCCCAAAGCGGCCATGAAAAACTGAGGGCGGTGGCCGAAGACCTCGAAGGCCTGTTGCAACAGGGCCTGGTTCACTGGCTTGAGGTCGGGCCGCTGGGCCTCGATGAGCGCAGCCACATGGGCAATGAAGTCCAGTCCCAGAGGGGGCATGCGCTGGATTTGCGAGCCGTAAAACGGCGCGCCAGCCGTGTTGACCAGGCGCAGCAGTTTGTCGCGGTCTGAGCCCGACATGACCAGCATCAAGTTGACCTGACCGGGCTGGTTGAGCTGGTCACGGGCAGACTTCAATGCCGTCATCGCGGCCTCGCCAGCCTCGCTGGTGAGGGCGTGCTGAGCTTCGTCAATGATGAGCGCCACAGGTTGGCCCGCATGCTCGTGCAGCAATCTCAGGGCGTCGGTCAGTGTCAATCCATCGATCTTGCCGATCTTGCTGGTATCCACTTCCAGCCCGCCGAGCTTGACTTTGTCGAGTCCGGCCTTGCGTGCGGTGCGCGCCACCAGGCCAAGCTGGGGCTCCAGGGCCCGTGCGATCGCTTCGGCAATCAATGCGCCTGGGTCACGCCGGGCATCGGCCCACAAATCCACATACACCACCACCACACCGGCCGCCTGCAAGGCGGGGCGCAAATCGCCCTGCAAGAAGGTGGACTTGCCGGTGCGGCGCGGCGCGGCCAGGAACAGTCCGTTGTGGGCGTCGCCCAGCAGGGCCTTGCCTTGCAGGGCGGCCACCAGTTCCTGAGCCAGGGCGGTGCGGGGAAAGGCGATCATGCTGATTATTGTCGATTACTGTTGAAACGATAATTTATCCAAATGTGGATAAAAGTCAATAATCGGGCGGATGCTTCGGCCTGAGGCCGCCGCATGGCCAGTTGCAACTCAGTGCCGGATCAGCTTGAAACTAACCTGGTAGCGATAGAAGCTGATGTTCGGCACCGCCAGCAGGGCCCAGCGCAGCTTCTGGTCATCGTCCAGCGCGATGATGGCGCCCTCGACCGTCTGGTGGGGCTCGGCGATCTGCTCCTTCACGTAGCCCATGTAGCGCAGGATCTGGCCGACCACCACGTCAGAGGCGCGACCACGCTTGAGTTCGACCACCAGCAGGCGCTGCCCGTCTTTGCTCACGGCCAGGATGTCGATGGGGCCGGCGTCGGTGGCGTATTGCTGGCCCACCAGCTCGCCGTCTTCCTCAACGATCTTGAAGTGCTGCGCCAGTTCGGTTTGCGCCCAGTTCTTCACCAGGAAGTCTTCCAGGTGCTTTTCCATGGCGAAGGCCACGGGGTCTTCCACCACCGGGTCGGTGGCCACGATGCTGGGCGCGGCCTGGCCGGGCAGGGTCGAGAGGAACTGCTCGATTTCCTGGTGGTGGTCGGTGATGTTGCTCACCGTGCCGATGGAGCCGGTGGAGTTGCGCAGCGCCTCACTCATGGCGGCGCGGGCGATGGTGATGGGCAGCCAGTTCACGCTGCGGCGGTGGGGCAGCACCTGGCCTGGCGCATAGGTGTAGCCTCCTTGCACTTCACCCACGAGATAGTTGCCCGAGCCATCGGGGCACAGCACGATGTCGCCCGCTTCGATGCCTTTGGCCACCGTCCACAGCGCACCGCAGGCCAGGCCAGCGGCGATCTTGCTTTTGTCGGGGTGGCCAGCCAGGAACACGGGGATGAAGGCAGCGTTGAACTGCCTCCACTCATCGGGCAGTTGGCCGGTGAGGTCAACGTGGATGCCGAAATCGGCACCGATGAAGCCGGCTGTGTGGCATTCTGCTGCGTGCACGCTCTGGCGGCCCAGCATGACGCGGTAGTAGCGCTTGGCAGGTTTGCTCATGTGGTTGGCTCCACGAGGCGGATGCGGCCGGTCAGCAGGGCTTGGGCCATGGCTTGTTTGAGGGCGCGGGCTTTTGTGAGGCGCTCCTCGAGAGCTGCGATATTCACTTCAAGGTCGGAAAGTACCTCGACGATAGCTGTTTGCTCAGCTACGGTAGGCGGAAGGCGAACCTCGAAGGTCATGAACGTCGGCAGACGCAATGAGTCAACAGTTGCTTTGACTGAGTTCTCCATTGCGTGGGGGCCGAAGAAGACGCGCATGAAGAAATACACGAAACGACCTAGGACACTTTCACTAAAGTCAGTGATGCCATAGACGCGCTGATGCAGGGCAAAGCGGCCATGGAAGTAGTGAAAGATGCTGCCGATTCCACCTTCTCCCGGAATCAGAATTGCCTCACAGTCATGCGTGTAGGTATCAATCCGCTCAACACTTTGCGATCGAACAAAGAACGGGAATTCGCCATCCTCAACCTTGTCTTGGTTGTTCATCGAACCTGTTTTGATTCTTGCTATCTCTCCCAATGGGGCACAAGTCCAATCGCCGGCGAACCCCGGCAACCGCCGCTTGCCGGTGAGCAGTTCCTGCATGGTGCCTTGCTTGATCTGGCGCTTCTTGGTCAGCAGTTGCTCCAGCGAGTCGATCAGGGAGTCGGCGTCGGTGAGGGCGGCAGCAATGGCTCGCTGCTCAGTCGGCGTACTCGGCATCCCGATGTGTATCTTCTTGACGATCTCACCGCTGAGGTTCTCCTGACTTCCGCCATTGCTGAGGCTGCGGATGTACTCGTAGCGATGGGTTAGGTTGTGTCGTACAAAGTCACCGTCCACGCCCTCTTCGAGCTTGATGCCAGCACATGCCTGGTTGGTTGTTGCTGCGATGCGCAGAACAGCACATTTGCCACGAGTCTTGCCTTGGCCATAGAGCGCGATGAGTAGCGTGCCCGCGGGTAGCCACTTCGCCGCTGAGTTCTGGAGTCCGGCTAAGGTGATGTGCTGGGCGGCGCTAGTTACTTGGCCACATTCAAGTTCTGCGGTTGTAACCCAGGGAATGTCGCCATCCCAATATGCGGTCACCTTGCGACTGGGTGTGCCACCAGAAGTCACTTCCGCCATGTCGCCAACCGTTTTGTCGAGCCAATCGATTGGAATGTCACCGGCCTCGGTTCGTTTGAACTGAGCTGTCAAGTACTTGACGTTGGGCTCCTTCACTTCCATGTAAACCCCATCATCGCCAGATGACCAGCCACCCGCGCCTCCAGGTAATCCACCTGCTGCGCCATCTCCGGCATCGTCTGGCCATACCGCTCGGCCAATTCTTTCACCCGCCCCGTCAACGCCTGGCTCACACGGTCCAGCTCGCCATGCACTGCGGCATCCAGCGCAGTCATCCACTTGTGGTCTATCACCAGCGTCTTTACCTCATCGGTAGTCAGTGTGGCGTAACGCGCCAGTGCCATCGCGTCCAGCTCGGCATCCAGTGTCTTGATGCGCTTCTTCAGGCTGCTCACCTGCTCTGAAAAGACCGCCCAACGCTTGAGCACGGCCAGTTCTTCGGCGGCATCCGGATCTGGCCCGATCTCCTTGATGCGCGACTTCACTTCCTTGTCGTTGATCTTGTCGAAGCCGTTGAACACGGCATCGTCGCCGCTGTGCTCTTCTTCCAGTTCGGTTTGCGCAGCCTGGGCGCTGTCCAGCTCGGCCGTCAGCTTGTCCAGTTCGGCTTGCTCGGCCGCGAAGTGGTGCTGCACCAGCAAGGCCTTGGGTACGAGGTCGCAGGCCCAGCCTTTGTCCACGGTCTTGCCGGGCGTGCCATCCTTGTTTTTCTTGGTCTCCAGCACGCGGTAGGGCTCGGCCTTCCAGCCGTCTTCGGCAATCAGGTAGGCGTCGTCTTGCATCGTGTTGGCCCAGTAGTCCGTCAGGTGCTGGTACACGGCATAGGGGTCGATCAGGGCCCGGGCTGTGGGCTGGTGCTCGTAGTGCGCCAGCAGACCTTCGGCCAGCTCATGGATCAGCTCTTTAGGGTGGAAGCCGGGTGCCAGCGTTTTCAGCCGTTGGGTCGCGGGTGTTCGCCACGCATCGAAGTGCCCGTTCATGGCCTGGGTGAAGGCCTGGAACTCGGCGTGATGGTGGATGGTGGCTTTGATGGCCGCAGGCGCCACCGTCAAGTCCACATAGCCGGGGCGACGGGGTTTGAACAGGGCAGCCTGCATCTGCGGGCAAACGGCCCAGTAGCGGCCCAGCGCTTGCACATCGGCCTCGGGAATGCCGCCGTTCAGGTGGGCATCAATGTCCTGCTGGTCTTCGGGCGTGCTGCTGTCGATATAGCGCGGCAGGTTGAGGTTGAAGTCGTTCTTCTCGATCTCGTCCAGCCCCACCATGCGGGCGTAGCGCGGGTCGCTGTCGTCCAGCTGGGTGAAGGTGTCCACGATGCGGTGGATGTCGCGCTCGCGCAGGCGGTTCTTGGGGCCGTCTTTCATGAAGCCTTGCGAGGCGTCGATCATGAAGATGCCTTTGCGCGCCGCTGCACCGCCCTTGTCGATGACGATGATGCAGGCCGGGATGCCGGTGCCGTAGAACAGGTTGGCGGGCAGGCCGATGATGGCCTGGATCAGGCCGCGCCGCACCAGGCTCTTGCGGATCTCGGCTTCGGCATTGCCCCGGAACAGCACGCCGTGCGGCAAGATGCACGCGCCCCGGCCGGTGCTCTTGAGCGAGCGGATGATGTGCAGCAGGTAGGCGTAGTCGCCTTGTTTGTCGGGCGGGATGCCGTGGCCGTCGAAGCGGCCAAAGGCGTCGGCTTGCGGGGTGAGGCCGGTGCTCCAGCGCTTGTCAGAAAACGGCGGGTTGGCCACCACGTAGTCGAAAGTCTTGAGCTGGTCGCCGTCCAGGAACTTGGGGTCGGCCAGGGTGTTGCCTTGCTCGATCACGGCACCGGGGTTGTGGTGCAGGATCATGTTCATGCGGGCCAGGCCGCTGGTGACTTCTTCCTTTTCCTGGCCGTACACGCTCACCTCGGTGGGTGCTGCCTCAGTCACTTTCAGCAGCAGGGAACCTGAACCGCAGGTCGGGTCATACACGGTGGTGTCGGGGCTGGTCTTGGCTTTGGCAATGCCCAGCACCTGGGCCATCACGCGGCTGACTTCGGCCGGGGTGTAGAACTGCCCCTTGCTCTTGCCACTTTCGGTGGCGAAGTGGCGCATCAGGTATTCGTAGGCATCGCCCAGGATGTCGTCGCCATCGGCGCGGTGGCGCGTGAAATCCAGGTCGCGCGATTCGAAGATGCCGATCAGATTGGTGAGCTTGTCAACCTTCTCTTTGCCTGAGCCCAGCAGGGCATCGTCGTTGAAGTCGGCCTTGATGCGCAGGCGGTTGGCTTCTTCCAGTGGGCGAACGATTTTCTTGTTGATCTGGTCGCCAATGTCGCTGCGGCCCTTGAGGGCCACCATGTCGGCAAAGCTCGCGCCTTCGGGGATCTGGATGGGGGCAAACGGTTGGCCAGCGTACTTGTCGCTGATGTACTTGATGAACAGCAGGACCAGCACGTAGTCCTTGTACTGGCTGGCGTCCATGCCGCCACGCAGCTCGTCGCATGAGGCCCAGAGTTTGGAATAGAGGTCTGACTTCTTGATGGGCATGAGAGAACTGAATCCAGGGATACATTTATGCGAATAGCGATATTTTCGACGACAGCGAGCGCTGTTGGTTCCATGTGCGCTGCTGAGAGGTTGAGCATGATTTGGGTTTGCAGGGCACGGGCCTACCCCCTTCAGATGATTGCCAATTTTTGTGGCAGAGCCAAGGCGAGCGGATTGTCTGCATTTTGCTGCTGACAGGCCTTGTCCCGCATCTATGGGACAAGACCTCCTGCCTGCCTGTGTCACGATGGGCTGACTGACGGCGGGTGAAGAAAGGGTGTCCCGCATGAAGGGGACACCCGTGCACGTTACTGAGGCTCCCGCGTTGGATGAGCAGGCCGCCAGATGTCTGACCACCGGCCGCAAGGAGCTTCAGATATGGACCACGTCCATCGGCAGTGCACGGCACGCCATGTCGATCAGGCTGTGACCGTGAACCGCTGTCGCTTCTTGTCCAGGCAAGCGGGCATGGTGTCGCATGTGCAATTGCCACGTCCCTAGTCATGTCGATCACACACACGCCAGAGGGTGCCATGCCGAATGCCCACTTTCCGAACCGCCGTGACTGCATGCAGCGCTTGCTGCTGGCTGGGCTCGCTGCCGGTGGCCCGTCGCTTGCGCGGGCTGCGCTGGAGCGACCATCCGTGCTGCGCCTGCCAGAGGGCCTGTCGCGAGACTTGAATGCCGCATTGCAAAGCAAGCAAGGCAACAGTGACTTGTCTGACGCATGGACCGTGCGGCGGTCGACATACTTCTGGCAAACCCATGCACGGCCGCAAGGCATGACCTTGCCATCTGAGGCGGGCAAGCTGTTGCTGATGCCGGCGCTCAACTGTTTCAGTGCCTATTTTCTCAATGGTGACCATTCCATTCGCAGTCTGGGCGTGTGGCCGGACACCGGCACTGGCACCGGGCCACGGCTGTTTTTCAGTGACAACAATGGTGGCGACGCCCTTCGAGGCCAGGCCAAGCAGGAAGAAGTCATGTTTGCCGTGCGGATTCAATGGCTGCCAGTCAGTCTGTTCGACCGCTTGCGCGCGACCGTGGGCGGCACGGACCGCGAAGGGGCACCCTTTGTCAGTCAGGTCATGCGCCGACGCACGGTATTGACGGGGTTTGACCTGCGGTTCACCAACGGTGGGCACAAACTTCAGAGCATCGGGCTCAACAACCAGGACAGTGTTGGCTCGGACAACTGGCTGCGCTGGAGTGACAGCAATACCGATGACCCCATCCGGTGGGAGGCCAGCTACCGCTTGTTGGCAGATGGGTTGCTTCCGGATTCGGACTGACGCGGCGGGTGGCGGCTTGCATAATCGCCCGCATGGATCACCAACCGGACAACCCCTTGCACGGGGCCACCCTGCAGCACATCGTTGAGTGCCTGGCCGATCACTACGGCTGGGCGGAATTGGGGCACATGATCCCCATCCGCTGCTTCACGCATGACCCGAGCGTGGCGTCGAGCCTCAAGTTCCTGCGTCGCACGCCGTGGGCGCGCGCGAAGGTGGAGGCGCTTTATGTTGACACCTGGCGGCGAGCCAGGGGCCTGTGAACCCCTGGCTGCGCCGATGTGTCGTCAGGCCTTGTGTTCGGCGTCGATGTAGGACTGCTTCTTGGTGTCGCGCATCAGGACGTTGACCAGCAAGGTGCAGAAAATCACGGCCGAGGCGTACCAGTAGAAGCCACCTTCGTTGCCGGCTTGCTTGAACCACAGGGCGATGTACTCGGCGGTGCCGCCAAACACGGACACGGCCAGTGCGTAAGGCACGCCCACACCCGTGGTGCGGATGGCAGCCGGGAAGAGTTCGGCCTTGACCACGGCATTGATGGATGTGTAGCCCGAGACGATCAACCAAGCGCAGGCAATCAGGCCGAAGGCTTCCCAGGGGCCCTGGGCATGCTGGATGGCAGTGAGCAGGGGCACGGTCAACAGGGTACCCAGCAGCGCGAAGCCCACCAGCAGCGGACGGCGACCGATGCGGTCAGACAGGGCACCGTACAAGGGCTGCAACAGCATCGCGAAGATCAGCGAGGCCGCAGAAACAGCGGTGGTCTGGTTGTCCGTCAGGCCCACCGACAGCTTCAGGAACTTCTGCATGTAGGTCGTGTACACGTAGAAGGCCAGGGTGCCGCCCATGGTCAGGCCGATCACGATCAGGCATTCACGCGGGTATTGCAGCAGGGTGCGCAAGCCACCTTGCTTGGCGCCCTTCTTGCGGGCGGCTTCGAACTGGCTGGTCTCCGGCAGATCCTGACGCATCCACACCGCGATCAGCGCCAGGGCGGCACCAATGAGAAACGGAATGCGCCATCCCCAGGCACGCAGCTCTTCGGGGGTGAGCACCAGCTTTTGCAGCACCAGCAGCACCAGCAGGGCCACCAGCTGGCCGCCAATCAGCGACACATACTGGAAGCTGGCATAGAAGCCGCGGTGCTTCGAGCTGGCCATCTCTGACAGGTAGGTGGCGCTGGAGCCATATTCGCCGCCCAGGCTCAGACCTTGCAGCAAGCGGGCGAGCAGCAGCAGCACGGGGGCCAGCGTGCCGACCGTGGCGTAGGTGGGGGCGCAGGCGATCAGCAGCGAGCCGCAGCACATCAGCAGCACCGAGGTCATCAGCGCCGTGCGCCGCCCCAGGTGGTCACCGATATAGCCAAACAGCAGGCCGCCGATCGGGCGAATGAAAAAGCCCAGGGCAAAGATGCCGGCCGTGGCGAGCAGCTGGGCTGTCGGGTCCTGCTTGGGGAAGAACGAACCTGCGAAGTACAGCGCGAAAGCCGAGTAGCAGTAGAAGTCGTACCACTCGACCAGGTTGCCCAGCGAACCAATGAAGATGGCCTTCAGGCGCTGGGCAGAAATGGCTTCGGATGCGGGGCTGGATGCGGCCGCGTCGAGCGCAGCTTGAGGGGTGCTCATCGAGTCTCCTGTTCAAGAGGTGCCAGGCTGTCTACCCGGTCATATGGCGAATGTGAAAGTGTCTCGATTTGCAGTGCGTGGCGCATCCGCAGGGCCCCAAGGATGGTTCTGCGTAGATCTACGTAGAGCGGTGCGGGTGACGCCAGACGAATTTCGTGCAACATCGCGCCACGGACAAGCTATGCGCACACTTTTTTCCTTTTCACGACCCTGGCAGCGCTGGCTGGCCGGCCTGCTGGCGCTGGCGCTGGCTGCGCTGGTGGTGCTGGTTGCCGGCAACTGGGCCGAACAGCGCGAGACGGCGCAGCGCCGTCATGCCTTGCGCTCGGCGCTGGACATGCATGCCCAATGGCTGCGCGACATCACGCGGCAGTACGCGTTCCTGCCCGTGCTGGCTGGCGGGCAAGCCGATGTGTTGAACCTGCTGGTGACCCCGCAGGACGGCGTGCGGCAAGCCGAGGTCAACCGCTACCTGGAAGCCATCAACGCCCGAGCCGGTGCCATGGCCTTGTTCGTGATGGATGTGCATGGTCGAACCCTGGCTGCCAGCAACTGGCAAACCGCCGACAGCTTTGTCGGGCATGACTACTCGCGCCGGCCGTATGTGATCCAGGCCCTCGCCGGGCGAACCGGCATGTTCTATGGCGTGGGCATGACGACCGGCAAACCGGGGCTGTTCATTGCCGAGCCCTTGCGGGTCAAGGGGCGCATTGCCGGTGTGCTGGCGGTGAAGGTGGCGCTGGACACCTTGAATGTCAGCTGGACGCATTCTCCCGAGCCCGTCTTGTTGCGTGATGCGCATGGGGTGAGCTTCATGGCCAGCCGCGCGGATTGGCGCTACCACCGTACCCGGCCGTTGACGCCGGCGGAACAGACCGAGCTGAAATCCAGCCAGGCTTATGGCCCTGGTGGCGGCGACATGCCGGCGCTGGTGTGGCGGACCAAAGCTGCAGGCGGCGCGGGCTCATATGTGTTGCGCACCGAGGTGGATGGGCGCCCGCGCCAATACCTGGCTGAAGACCTCGCCTTGCCGGAGTTCAACTGGACGCTGACTGTGCTGTCGGACCGTGCCGCGATCTTGCAGACCCGCAATGAGGCGTCGGCCATGACGGCCCTGGCGCTGGCTTTGCTCGCCATGGCCAGCCTTTACTGGCGGCTGCGTGAGCGTCGCTTTGCCGAACAGAAGCAGGCCCGCATCGACCTGGAGCAGCGGGTGCTCGAGCGCACGCGGGAATTGCGTGATGCCCATGCCTTCCGTGATGCCATGGGGGACTCCCTGCTGGTGGGCATGCGGGCGCGCGACATGGACGGCACCATCATCTATGTCAACCGGGCGCTGTGCCAGATGGTGGGCTACAGCACACAGGAGCTGATGAGGCAGAAGCCGCCTTATCCCTACTGGCACCCGGACGACATGGAAAAGCACTGGATCGACAGCGATGCGGCGCTCCACGGGTTGGCCGAGCCGACAGGCTTCGAGTCGCGCATACGGCACAAGGACGGCCATGATGTGATCACCATGGTCTACACCGCGCCGCTGATCGATGCCGATAACGTGCAGCGTGGCTGGATGAGTTCGGTGGTCGACATCACGGCGCAGAAGCAGGCCGAAGCGCGCGAGCGCCTGCAGCAAACCCAGTTGCAGCGTAGTGCACGTCTGGCCAGTCTGGGTGAGATGGCCTCATCGGTGGCCCACGAGTTGAACCAGCCGCTGATGGCCTTGTCCAACTTTGCAGCGGCGGCCAAGGCCCTTGCACGTAGCGGGGCGCAAGATCTGCTGCAGGCCAGCCTGGACGACATCCAGGGCCAGGCGCGCCGCGCGTCCGAGATCGTGCGCCGCATCCGCAGCATGGTTCGACAGGACCGTGGCGTGGCCGAAGAGTTCCTGGTCGACGACTGGGTAAAGACCGTGCTGGGCTGGCTCAAGCGCGACATCCAGTCGCGGCAGGTGCGCGTGCAGTGGGGCATTCCGCCCAACCTGCCACCGCTGACGGCGGACCGCGTGCTCGCCGAGCAGCTGTTGATGAACCTGCTGCAAAACGCCTTGCAGGCACTGGACGGTCAGCCGATGGAGCGCCGCGTGATCGAACTCGCGGCCGAGGTGCGGGCAGGGCATGTGTGGCTGAAAGTGGCGGATCACGGCCCTGGTGTCAGACCCGAAGACGCCCCGCATCTCTTTGACCCATTCTTCACGACCAAGGCCGACGGCCTGGGATTGGGCCTCAACATCTGTCGCTCCATCGTCGAGTCGCAGGGGGGCAGCCTGCATTGGCAACCCCGGCCGGGCGGTGGCGCACAATTCGAATTCAGCCTGCCTTTACATCCTTCGTCGGCAGCAGATGGAACTGCCCGCCCGCCAAGCGGCCCCTCCGTGTCATGACCTTGTCTCCCCCTCGCCCTCAGATAGCCGTCTCGGTTGTCGATGATGATGAAGCTGTTCGCCGGTCGTTGCTGATGCTGCTGTTCCCGCAAGGGCTGGCGGTACAGGGCTTTGCTTCGGGTGAGGACTTTCTGGCCGCGGTAGACCCACAGCAACCGGGCTGCGTGATCCTGGATTTGCGTCTGGGTGGCATGAGCGGCTTGCAGGTGTTCGAGCGGCTGCGAGAAGCCCGCAGCCCTCAGGTGGTGCTGTTCCTGTCAGGCCATGGTGACATCCCGACTGCATTGGAAGCGGTCAAGCGCGGGGCGTTCGACTGGGTGGTCAAGCCCGATACCGAACAATTGCTCGACAAACTGCCGCTGGCGCTCACTGAGGCCGCCGATCGCATCGAGGCCCTGACACAATGGCGTAGTCTGACGCCGCGTGAACGCGAAGTGGCGCGGTGGGTGGCCTTGGGCCTGTCGAACAAGGCCATCGCGCGCACCCTGGTGCCCGAGTGCAGTTCGCGCTCGGTTGAAACCCACCGTGCACATGTCTTTGCCAAGCTGGGCCCCGCCAATGACAATGAGCTGGGGCGCTGGATGGCACGTTTCTCGTCGATGCTGGACGGTCCGCTCTGATCCCTTGTCGTTTCCTGTAGTCCATGTCGGCATCCTCGTCCCGTTACGCTTCGCTTTTGCCTTTGCTCGCCATATTGGGCTCGGTCACCTTTCTGGGACTGGGCACGTCATGGGCCAAACAGGCCTTGTTCCCCACGGTGGGCGCGCAAGGCACGACGGCCATCCGTGTGGGCTTGTCGGCGGTGTTCCTGTGGGTGCTGTGGCGACCATGGCAGCGTCCGGTCACACGCAGCGATCTGTGGCGCGTGCTGTGCTACGGCGTGGCGCTGGGTGGCATGAACCTCTTCTTCTACATGTCCCTGCGCACCATTCCATTCGGGGTGGCGGTGGCCATCGAGTTCGCAGGCCCGCTGTCTGTGGCGTTGGCTGCATCGCGTCGTCCGGCTGACTTCATCTGGGTGGCTTGCGCGGTGGCAGGGCTTGGCCTGCTGCTGCCACTGGGACATCACGTCAGCGCGCTGGACCCGGGTGGTGTGGCCTGTGCCCTGGCTGCCGCCCTGTTCTGGGCTTTGTACATCTTGCTGGGCAAGCGCGTTGGCCACCTGCATGCCGGGCATGCCGTGTCCCTGGGCATGGCTTGTGCCGCCCTGGTGGTGGTGCCGGTTGGTGTGCTGCATGCCGGCCGCGCCTTGCTGTCGCCCGCCATCTTGCTGGCTGGTCTGGGTGTGGCCGTGTTGTCCAGTGCTATTCCCATTTCGCTGGAGATGCTGGCACTCAAGCGCCTGTCTCCCAAGGCGTTCGGCATCATGATCAGCATGGAGCCTGCGGTGGCCGCCTGCATTGCGGCCGTTTTGCTGGCCGAGCAGTTGAGCGGGGTACAGTGGTTGGCCATCGGTCTGATCATGGCAGCGTCGATTGGCAGTGCCGCCACGGCGAACGTTGAATCCCAACAGCCCGAACGCACACGACGTGGGTGTGCCTCAGCATGATTCGCATCGAGCATCAGGTTTCTCTCCAATATCAGATTGGCGCAGCTGGTGCCGACCTGATCCTCAACATCCACGCTGCGCAGACGGCGTGCCAGTCGGTTGGTCAAGAGCGTGTGCACATCAGCCAGCCGGTCGTATACGAGATGTTTGTCGACCCAGTCACGCGGTCTCGGTTCATGCGACTGCGTGCATTGCCTGGCTGGTTGCAGGTACAGCACAGCGCGTCAGTGGATGTTCGCCACCATCAACGCGACCCTGATGCCGTAGGTGAAGTGGCCGTCAGCAGCTTGCCATTCGAGACCTTGACCTACCTGAATCCCAGTCGGTATTGCCAGTCTGATCAGTTCAGCCAACTGGCCATGCAGCAGTTCGGCGCATGGCCCAAAGGCTATCGGCGCGTTCAGGCGATACAACGTTGGGTTCAGCAGCGCGTGCGTTTCACCCCGAATGTGTCTGACACCAACACGTCTGCGATAGAGACCTTGCGCAGCGGGCAGGGCGTCTGCCGCGATTTCGCCCATCTGATGATCGCGCTGTGTCGTGCCTTGTGCATTCCTGCTCGCTTCAGCACGGGGACCGACTGGGGTGCCGACCCAGCCCTGGGGCCGCCCGACTTCCATGCCTATGTGGAGGTCTATCTGGAGGGGGGCTGGTACATCTTTGATGCGTCAGGAACGGCCATTCCGATGGGCTTCATCCGTATCGGGACTGGACGGGATGCGGCCGATGTGCCTTTTGCCAGCATGTATGGCGGCGTCATGGCGCAGGCCCCGGTGATCCATAGTCGAGCCATTGAAGATACACGGCGCGGGTTCCCTCAACCGGCCCACACGGACTGCGCGCTGTCGACCGATGCGGGGTAAGGCCCACGCATGCTCAGGGGTGAGTTGGAAAAAAAGTTGGCGCGATCGCGCATGAACTGCTACAGTGCGAGGGCTTAGCTGCAGTTTCGCTTTCCTCCGCAGCATTCTGACGATTCGCGCGTTTTGCGCGCGCACCTTCAGCAGCACATGCATCTGGCCATGCTCGCTGCGCATCCAGGCAAGCATCGTCTGGTTCTGTTTCCCCGCTTGGCTCACTGACCAAGTCACTTTCCGCGGGGCTTGAATCCTCTCTCATCACGGGTATCTGCGGTTGTTTCAGCCCTGACCCTCGCATTTTTGGCTGCGCGATATAGCGGCCCCCCATTTTTTGATCCATTCCTCTCCCCAAGCCCTGTCGGTTGGCCGCTTCGAGCTGTCATCAATGACCCGCCAAACAGACTGCGGCCAATATGCCGTTTCGCTGTCCATTCGCAGCGGACGCGGCTCCAATACCCACGATCGGGTGTTTCGTTTCACGCCCTTGTTCCGAACTGCGCGAGCCGCTGAGCGCTTTGCCTTCGATCAGGGTCTCCACTACCTCAGTCAACCCACCTTGCGGGCTTGAGGTCCTTCTGTCTCGCAAATCAATTGGATAACCCTCCTCATGGCTAAAGAAGAACTCATTGAAATGCGCGGTCAGGTCGACGAAGTCCTGCCCGACTCCCGCTTTCGCGTCACCCTGGAAAACGGACACAGCCTGGTCGCCTACACCGGCGGCAAGATGCGCAAGCACCACATCCGTATCCTGGCGGGCGACAAGGTGTCGCTGGAGTTGTCGCCCTATGACCTGACCAAGGGCCGCATCACCTTCCGTCATCTCGAGCCTCGTTCTGGCTCGGCACCGTCGGCGCCTCGTCGACGTTTCTGATTTCCGGCCTGACGCTGCGGCAGGCCTTCGACTCACCGCGGCAAGTTCTGAAAGGGTCCAACATGGACAACAAGCTGTACGTCGGCAATCTGCCTTATTCGATGCGCGACGACGACCTCCAACAACATTTCTCTGCCTTTGGCGCTGTGCAATCGGCCAAGGTCATGATGGACCGTGACACCAACCGCTCCAAGGGCTTTGGCTTTGTGGAGATGGGCTCTGGTGCTGAAGCCCAGGCTGCCATCCGTGGCATGAACGGTCAATCGTTTGAAGGCCGTGCCCTGGTGGTCAACGAAGCCCGTCCCCGCGAAGAGCGCCCCTCCGGTTTCGGTGGTGGCAACCGCGGTGGCTTCGGCGGCGGTCGTCGCAGCTACTGATCACGGTCGGCTCAGACCATGCGGGAGCATGGGTCTGAGCAGCTGATGACCCATGCCAGCCGTGGCTGTATGGTTTTCAAAGCCCTCGCATGCGAGGGCTTTTTCGTATTCGGTATCGCGACAAATTTCCGAAAAAAGTGAGATCTGATCATCGGTGGTCTCAGGTTTCTTGGTGTGGTCGCCGATAGAGCCCTGGTATTCACGCTGTGGCTGCTCATCCACCACGGCCGCTTCATGGACCCTGCGCAAACAGGACGCGCGACAACCAGGTAACCGAATGACGCCCCAGAGTGACATCGAGCACGGCTCCCTTGCTGCGTGGGGCCTGTCCTTGCGCCCCTTGTTGGCAGGCTTGCTGGTTGCCTTCTGCCTGCTGATCTGGCAGGCCTTTGCATTTGCATTGAGTGATGCACAGGAAGAGGCCGAGGTCGAAGCGAGCGCCATCTTGCATATGGTGTGGCGGGCTCACTCTGCCGGTGGCTTGGCAAGCTCACCGCAGGTCCTGGAGGGGGCATTGCAGCAGGCGGCCGAGGGCTTTCCTGACGTGCAGGCAGCCTCGCTGTGTACAGAGTCCGGGTGCAACGCACGGTACGCGCGAGGCCGTTCGTGCACGCCTGGTGGCGGCTGGGTGGGGCAGTGCGTCTCAGCCGAGTCCAAACTGGACGGCCGGTGGAGTGTGATTGTTCTCCATTCCTTGGGCCCGGCTTACCTGGAGGTGGCCAGAGACGTGGCCATTTTCCTGGTGGCACTTTTGCTGGGTGGAGGGGTCTGGTACCTGTCCGCCAGGAAGATGCGTCACCGCATGGCCCATGATGCCAGCCGTTTGCGCGAGGCCACTGAAAAGGACCAACTGACGGGACTCTTCAACCGTGCGGCCTTTCAGCATGCGCTGTCAGAGGCACTGCAACGGGTGGCCAGTACATCGGAGCAATTTGCCTGTCTGTTCATCAATGTGGACAGCTTCCGTGATCTGAACGACCTGAACGGCTACAAGACGGGGGACAGCGTGCTGGCCGAGTTGGCCGAACGGCTGGGCAAGGTGTTTGCGGTGCCCGGCAGCATGCTGGCGCGCGTGGGGGGGGATGAGTTTGCTGTGTTGCTGCCCTTGCGCAAGAACGTCTTGCCGGATGCCCTGGTGGGCGACCGCATGGCTTCGGCGGTGGCGCGGCCCTTCGAATACGCCAACCGCTCGGTTCAGATCACCGTGTCAGCCGCCATCGTGCCGTTGGACAGTGCCCAGTTGACCCAGGGTGAGGTGTTCCGCCGTGGTGACATTGCGCTGGCCGAAGCCCACCGGCGAGGCCGTGGCCGCTGTGTACGCTATGACGCCGATCTGGGTGCCAGGGCGGGCCGGCGTCAGCTCATTCAGCGTGATCTGCGGCAGGCCCTCACCGGACCACAGGTCTACCTCGAATACCAGCCGCAAGTGGACATGCGTGGTCAGTTACGTGGTGTGGAGGCACTGATCCGCTGGAAGCATCCGTCAGAAGGGATGATTCGCCCGGACGAGTTCATTCCGGTGGCCGAGGAAACCGGCTTGATCCTGCACGTGGGAACGAGGGTGGTGGAGCTGGCCTGCCAGGATCTGGTGGCCTTGCGCAAGGACGGCGTCATGCTGCCCTACATCAGCGTCAACGTCTCGCCCAAGCAGCTGGCTGACCCGACATGGCCTGACCACCTGCTCCAGACGCTCAAGAAGAACGAACTGAGCACCAGTGACCTGGAGCTGGAGGTCACCGAAGGCACCGTCATGGAAGATGGCGGTACCGAAACCTCAGCGCTCGATCGCTTGTCCAAGAAAGGCTTTCGGCTGGCTGTGGACGACTTCGGTACAGGGTACTCGTCTCTCGCTCGGTTGCAGAGCATGAAGGCAGACAAGCTGAAGATCGACCGCTCCTTCATTCGTCAGCTGGGTGACCCATCCTATGACCCGGTGCTGGTGCAGATGATGCTGGCCCTGGCAAGCCGCCTCGGCATCAAGAGCGTGGCGGAAGGGGTCGAGGAGCAGCGCCAACTGGACTGGCTGGCGGCTGCTGGTTGCCAGATGGTGCAGGGCTATTTCTACGCGAAGCCGATGACCGTGGACCGCTTGAAGCTGTGGATCATTGGCAACCTGGCGGACCACCAGCACCATGGGCACGAGTTGACGTGGGAGCCGACCAAGCCGGATGTGCTGATGTGAGCGCCCCGTCAGCCCAGGGTGGTGAGCACAAGGCCTAAGGTGGCGGGCAGACCTTGAACGAACAGGATCTTGCGACTGGCTGTCGCTGCACCAAAGATCCCGGCTACCAGTACACACACCAGGAAGAAGATCCGGATATGCAGGCCGGTGTCACCCAGTACCACGCCCCACAGCAAACCTGCGGCTAGAAAGCCGTTGTAGAGCCCCTGATTTGCTGCCATCACCTTGGTGGATTCGGCTTGCTCTGCGGATAAGCCGAAGGCCTTGCGACCTGCGGGTTTGGTCCACAGGAACATTTCCAAGGCTAAAAAGTAGATGTGGAGAAAGGCGACCAGAGTGGTCACGATGAGGCCAGCAACATGCACGGAGGGGCTCCTGATTTGGATGGTGTGGAATTTACCGGCATCGGTCATTTGTTGTCCATAATAGGATACCCGCCCTAGGTATATATCTGAACAGTCATGGCGCACACGATTCAATCCAAAGAGAAATTGATGGGCCGTGTCAAGCGCATCCGCGGTCAAGTCGAAGCACTGGAGCGCGCCTTGGCTGCCGAAAAAGGTTGCGCCGATGTGCTGCACCAGATTGCAGCCATTCGTGGCGCAATGAACGGCCTGATGAACGAGGTCCTGGAAGGCCATGTACGTGAGCATGTGGCCTCGGCCGACATCACTGACCCGGCTGAGCGCGAGCAGGGTGCACAAGAGCTGATTGATGTCCTGCGAGCCTATCTGAAGTGAGTTTGACCATGCATACCGATGACCTGTCCCGACTGACCCACGACCACGTGTTTGACGAGAGCAATGCTGCGGCAGAACGTGGCACGCGCCTGGTCATGTGGATCACCCTGGCCATGATGGTGGTGGAAATCGCCGCCGGCTGGTGGTTCAACTCCATGGCCTTGCTGGCCGATGGCTGGCACATGAGCTCGCATGCCGTGGCCATCGGCCTGTCGGCACTGGCCTACGGCGCCGCGCGGCGTTATGCCACTGACCCCCGGTTTGCTTTCGGAACCTGGAAGATCGAGGTGCTGGGAGGCTTTGCCAGTGCCATTTTCTTGCTGGGTGTGGCTGCCTTGATGCTGTTTGGTTCAGTCGAACGCATCGTGTCGCCGCAGCCCATTCAGTATCGGCAGGCGATCGAGATTGCCGTGCTCGGTCTGGTAGTCAACATCGTTTGTGCGTTGATTCTTGGCAAGGCACACCACCATGATCACGGGCATGCACACGGGCACGACCATGGTCATGGGCATCATCATCACGATGACCATCATCATGATCTGAACCTGAAGTCAGCCTATGTGCATGTCATTGCAGACGCCGCGACCTCGGTACTGGCCATCGTGGCCTTGTTTGGTGGCTGGCTCTACGGCTGGTCCTGGCTGGACCCGGTCATGGGCATCGTCGGCGCCATCCTGGTGGCGGTGTGGGCCAAGGGGTTGATCGTTGACACCGGCAAGGTGCTGCTCGACCGGGAAATGGATCACCCTGTGGTCGACGAAATCCGCGAGGTGGTCGAAGCTGACAGCGAGGCCGGGCAGACGCACATTGCCGACCTGCACGTCTGGCGGGTGGGCAAGCAGGTTTACTCCTGCGCGCTCACCGTGCTCACCACCGACCCGAGCCTCACGCCAGACATGGTGCGCGAGCGCTTGTCCGTGCATGAGGAAATCGTGCACTCCACCATCGAAGTGCACCACCGTTCAGCTTAGCTTTGCGCCTCGATCCGGTTGCGGCCATTCCGTTTGGCGGCATAGAGGTTCTCGTCCACGGCATGCACAAAATCAGCCATGCGGTCGCCAGCCTTGGGAATGATGGTGCCGACCCCGATGCTCAAGGTCACGCGCGGTCCGATGGGTGACTGCTCGTGGGCAATCCCGCCCTTGAGTTCCATCAGACGCTGGCAGCGCTCGGCCACCTTCAGGGCGCCGGCTGCATCGGTCTCGGGCAGCACCAGCACAAATTCCTCACCGCCGTAACGGGCCACCAGATCGCGCGGACCGACCACCGCCAGCTTCAAGGCCTGTGCAATGTCGGTCAGGCACTGGTCGCCTTGCAGGTGACCATACAGGTCGTTGTACTGCTTGAAGAAGTCCACATCGATCAGCGCCACCGACAGCGGCAAACCTGTTTTCTGCGCATTGCCCCACTCGCGTTCCAGTGTGGTGTCAAACAGGCGGCGGTTGGCAATACCCGTGAGCCCGTCCTTGAAGGACAGTGCTTCCAGTTCCTTTTGAAGGGCGAGCAGTTTTTCTTCGGTTTTCTTGCGTTCGCTGATGTCGAACATGAAGCCGATCAGGGCTTCGGCCTCGCCCTTGCTGTTACGCACGACGTGCACCACATCGCGGATCCAGACGTAGCCGTTGTCCTTGGTCAGGGCGCGATAGTCCGCCTCATGGTCGACGCCAGCTTGGGACTGAGAGATACAGAAGTTGACAACGTAGTCCCGGTCCTCTGGGTGAATGCGAGAAGCCCAGTCATCAGCCGACACCCAACTGTCCTGGCTCCAGCCAAGCAGCGGTTCGATCTGCGGCCCGATGTAGGCAAAGGTCATGGTCGACCAGTCAATCTTCCAGGGGATGGCCTTGGTGGATTCGAGCAGCGTTTTGTAGACGGCGCTGTCGCTGCGCAAGTCGTGGTCATCAGACATGTCTTACTTCCTTGATGGTCTGTCGGGGTGATGCGTAATCAGACGATGGCGGGTGGTTGCCCATGGAGGGTATCCATGGCGTTCCAGTACCAGTAGAAATAGCCGTGGTTCTTTTGAAGCAGCGTGTGGGTAACGATGCTGTTCTGGTGGATGTCACCCCAGCAGGCCCGTGCCGAGTTGCGGTTGTTGTGCAGGTCGATGCATTCGGCATCTGGCAGGGCTGGCTTGGGTGGGATGTAGAGTGCGCACCCTTGCGGCACCCACAGGTCAGCCAGTCGGATCTTGCCCAGCTTGGGCCAGTAGCGGCCAACCGAGATCACCAAGGGCTTGGTCGGGTCGGTGGATGCGAAAACGTGCGGGAAGTCGTGGTGCTCCAGATCGGTGCACACCACGCTCAGCAGGTTGTTGCCCGTGCCCTGATACGGCGACCAATGCCCAGCAAAGACGCCGTATTCGTATTCGATCTGCTGCAACTCGGTCACGGGGCTGCTGATCTTCACGGCCTGACCGGGCTTGACCAGCGTGATGCCAAACGCGGCGGCAATGGCCGGCGTGGCCCACAACGGTTCAAACTGCACCTCTTTGGCGGCGAACCCCAGTTGGGTTTCCGTGCCATAGGGGGGCGTGGGCTTGATACCCAGTACCTCGGCCACGATGTGCTCATGCCCCATGGCCATGGCAGGGTCGGTGGCCGCAGGCGTCAGCACGGTGGCTTTGGGCGGTGCGTTCTTGCGGTAAACCGGCTCGCCCCCTTTGTTGAAGAGCCAGGGCGTGGCGGCCGTGTCGACCGTGATCTGTTGGACTTCCTTGATGAACAAGGGGGCTGCAAGTTTGTTGTTGGACATGGCGTACTTGTACGAATGGATGGCGCCATGGAAAACGCCTGCGATACAGATCGAAACAGTTTGCCTGAAAGCGAGAAGCAGGCCAGTTTTTGGGTGCTTGATGTCCGCATTACCCGTGTCCAACAAAGAACAGACTCTGGTATTCGGCTGGGAATTCGGAGAAAAGATGTACGCCAAACTCACCATCAAGCAGCGGCTTGCGATCTACCTGGGCCTCAGCGTGGCCCTGCAGTGCTGGGTCATCGTGTCTACCTTGAAAGGGTGGGCGAGCGGCACCATCATCACGGGTTCACTGTTGCTGGGTGGGCTCATCACATTTCTTTACCTGGATGGGGCTCGCGCCACAGCCCGTTTTTTGATGGACCTGGTCGGCGGCGCAGATCGCATGAGCCAGGGCGACTTGCGTGTTGACATGCCGGCCGGCTTGAACGCCACGGCGCAACAAGGCATGCAGGTGATGCAGCGTTTGCAGACCCGCCTGCGCGAGGTGCTGAGCACCCTGCGCGACGGCGCCGAGCAAGTGAACACCGCAGCCAGCGAAATCGCCGCAGGCAACCTGGACTTGAGCCAGCGCACCGAGCAGGGCAGTGCTGAGCTTCAAGCCGCAGCCAACTCCATGCGCAACATGACCGATGCCGCGCGCCAGAGCAGTGCGGCTATGAGCGAGGCCAGTTCCCTGGCAGAGAGCACCAGCTCTGATGCGCGCGCCAGTGGCGAAGTGATGCGCCGTACCGTGGCTGCGATGTCGGGTGTCAGCGACAGCAGCCGCAAGATTGGCGACATCATTGGCGTGATCGATGGCATCGCTTTCCAGACCAACATCCTGGCGCTGAATGCTGCGGTGGAAGCCGCGCGTGCCGGTGAGCAGGGCCGAGGCTTTGCCGTGGTGGCGTCCGAGGTGCGCAATCTGGCGCAACGCTCAGCCGAGGCTGCCCGAGAAATCAAGACCCTCATCACGGCATCGGTTGAGCAAGTGGATGCGGGGGCGAGTCTGGTGGCTGATGCCGGCACACGGCTCAATGACGTCGTGCAAAGCGTGGAGCGGGTGGCAGCACTGATTGGCAACGCGACCCACATGGCTCGCGCCCAAACCGAAGGCATGCAGGTGATCGCCGACTCGGTAGACCGCCTGGACCAGTCCATGCAGCAAAACGCGGCGCTGGTGGAGCAGGGCGCTGCCGCCGCAGAAAGCCTCAAGACGCAGGCCCACACCCTCAATCAGATCGCTGCAGGTTTCAAGCTTCAGGGCTGATCAGCCTCGGGGTGCCGGGCTCGCCATGCCCGCAGGGCCTGACGGTACTCGTCCATGGCCATGTCGTGGCGGTCGAAAATGCACGGATCGCAGCCGTTGCCGCAGCAGTCGTTGATGTCTGGGGCCTCGGGCGGCTGGGGCATCGGGTCCAGCGGGTCTTGTTCTGGGGGCACGGTCCGGGTGGTCATGGGCATGATTTTCTCGCACCTGTCATGACCTGATCTGCCATGGGGTATCCGAAGTGCATCAGTCGCCCATCGCACCGTGGTGCGGCGGGCTCTGTCAGACTGACGGCCAGCATGGACATGGGGCCGGTGACATGACATTGGTGCGGACAAGCCAGACACACCCTCTGCAGATTGCCGAGGTGCAGGCCAGCCCTGCGCACGGGCGCATCGGCATCACGTTTTGCCCCGGCAAGCACGACCACGGGGCGGTTACTGGTGCCTGGGCACGTGACCTGGCTGTGGACCTGGATGCCATTGCGGCGTGGGGCGCGAAGCTCGTGCTCACGCTGGTTGAATCGCACGAACTGCAGATGCTGAAGGTGCCGCAACTGGGCCGTGCCGTGCAGGATCGTGGCATGAGCTGGGTGCACCTGCCCATTGCCGATTACTCGGTGCCGACCGAACTGTTTGAGCAGGACTGGCTCACGCATGGCCGAGAGATCCGCGCGCTGCTGCGCCATGGGCACGATGTGCTGGTGCACTGCAAGGGCGGGCTGGGGCGCGCCGGCATGATGGCTGCACGCTTGCTGGTCGAGCTGGGGGTGGCGCCGGACGAGGCCATTCGCACGGTGCGCAAGGCACGCAAGGGCGCCATTGAAACCCCTTCGCAGCTGGCGGTGGTGCGGCAGGCGCAGCCTCTGCCTTGAGCGCGTGTCATGTCGTCTTCCAGCCAGGTGATCGACACGGCGACGCTGTGCCGCGTGAGCGGGCAGTTGGGCAGCAACCCCGGTGGCCTCTATGAAGATGCGCAGGGCGCGCGGTATTACGTCAAGCAGCTTGAATCGGTGGCGCATGCGCGCAATGAACGGCTGGCTGCCGCCCTGTACCAATTGGCCGGTGCACCGACGCTGCACTATGTGGACACGGTGGCGCCTGATCAGGTGGCGACCGCGTGGCAGCCTTTGGACAAACGGCTGGTGGCGCAACTCGACGAGGCTGAACGCCGACAGGCCCAGCACTGGCTGGCGGTGCATGCGTGGACGGCCAACTGGGATGCCGCCGGCTTCGGTGGTGACAACCAGGGCGTCGCCGCGGGGCAGGTGCTGACGCTCGACGTGGGTGGCGCGCTGGCGTTTCGTGCACATGGTGACCCCAAAGGCGCGGCGTTTGGCAATGTGGTGAACGAAATCGACACCCTGCGGCACGACCGCGATAACCCCCATGCGGTCAGACTGTTTGGCGACATGAGCGACGCCGAGGTACGGCAGGCCGTGGAGGTGCTGGCCGGCATTCCGGATGAGGCCATTCGCCAGACGGTGCAGCGCCACGGGGGTAGCGCGGCCTTGGCGGAGAAGATGGTGGCGCGCAAGGCGGATCTGGTGAGGCGGTTTGTACCGGAACTGGCTGCAGGAGGTAGTTCCTGAGTACATGGACCCCATGCTGGTGATGCGATCGATGGCTGGTTCAGGCTGATCTGAGACATTCAAGTGCGGTGTCTGGACGGCGGTGGCCGCCAACAGCGGTCATCGAGATACGCCGGCCTCAACCGACCGCGTTTTGCACCTGGCACCAGTCGCTTGACGGCACCCCAACCAGCGAGCCGGGTTGAACGGCTGCTCCCGCGTAGAGAGACTGACTCAAAGCGACCCATTGCTGCCTGGCGGCGCACCCTGGAACGCAAGGACCTTGGGGCGTTGTTGGCCAACTGGTCGGTGGGGGGCGCGGCCAAACACCTTGATGCTACGTGCCTTGTCTGAGCGCTTTATGGCGTGTGACACTTCCAAGAATCTTGCTCTTCCGACCCGAGCACAACGATCGCTTATTCCTACAGAACCAACCGGATGTCACACCACCATCGCCAAGAACTCCACCCCGATGTGCTCAAGCTCGGTGTGGTGAGCTTCCTGACCGATGTCAGTTCCGAGATGATCTTCGCGGTGTTCGCCGTCTTCTTCACAACGGTGGCCGGTGCGTCCAGTGCGTTGCTGGGGTTGATCGAGGGACTGGCGGACTTCTCTGCCTCATCGCTGAACTACCTCGCCGGCTGGCTGTCGGATCGCAGCGGTCGGCGCAAGTGGTTCGCTGTCGCAGGCTACGCCTTCTCCACGCTGGCAAAGCTCATCCTGCTGGTGTCGTCGTCTATCGTTGCACTCAGCATCTTTCGTGTCATTGAGCGTTTGGGCAAGGGCTTTCGCGGTCCGCCCCGCGATGCATGGCTGGCATCCCTTTCAGACAAAGAGTCACGGGGCTTTGCATTCGGCGTGCACAAGGCTCTCGACAAGACAGGCGCAGTGATCGGACCGCTCGTGGCTTATGCGCTGTTGTCCTGCCTGGGGGAGTCGGCCAGCACATACGCTACGCTGTTCCTGGTTGCCTTCGTGCCTGCGTGCATCAGCGTTCTGGTGCTCACGCGCATCCCTGACCAGCCGGGCGTCGTCCACGAGCGCGAGAGCGTGCGGCGGAATTGGCAGCAACTCACACCGGCCTTCAAGCGCTTCCTGCTGCCGAGTGCAGTCTTCGCGCTCGCGTACTTCAGCCTTGGCTTCATTCTGCTCAAAGCTCACCTCGTAGGATTTGGCATTACCGAGACAGTGCTGTTGTATGCGCTGTTCAACACCACCTGCGTCATTGCAGCTCCATGGGTCGGCTGGCTGGGTGACCGTATCGGGCGCACCCGCATCATCTTGCTCGGCTACTCAGTGTATGCAAGCCTCAACCTATGGCTGGTGTTCGCCAGCAGCCGCTGGGAGGTCGCCGTCATTTTTGCCGTGTACGGCATTTTCTACGCCATCGACGAATCGCAGAGCAAGGCCTTCATCGCCGACCTCGAGCCAGAGCGCCGCGCCACGGCGGTGGGCGTTTACAACTTTGTCGTTGGCGTGATGTACCTGCCCGCATCCCTGATCGCAGGGGCCTTGTGGTCCGTCTCACCGAGCGCTGTTTTTGCTGCATCAACGGTACTGTCGGTCGCCGCGATAGGCGCGTTCCTACTGATGCGGCCTGGGCATGCGCAATCGGCGTGATGCCCGCGCGGGCGCGACCAATGAAGGCTCACTTACATCAAGTGTCTTTTACGGTAACGGAGCGATGTGGTCGCTCAACGACTGCTCTAAGAAACTTGTGTCTGCGACTGCTCTCGGGCGGCGAGGTTGGCTGAGGGGCACCCACACCCGGCCAATTGCGGGCACAGAGCTTAGCAACAGACTAGCCGCCCACCTGCGCCTCCGCAATCACACCTGCCAGCCAATCCATCACCACCCGCGCCCGCTGCGACAGATTGCGGCGGTTGGCGTAGAGCAGGTTCAGCGGCATCGGCGGCGCCAGGAATTGCGGTAGCACCTGCACCAGTGCCCCGCTGCGCAAATGGGCCGATTCAACGACCTGCGGCACCTGGATGATGCCCAGGCCGGCCAGGCAGGCGGCGGTATAGGCCTCCGAGTTGTTGACCGTCACGGCACCGGCCATCGCAATGCTGCGCACCGTGCCGGCGTCGTCCATGTATTCGAACCCGGCCGACTTGTCGCCCAGCGTGCCTACGAAGTGGATCAGGCGATGGCGGGCCAGGTCGGCCAAGGTCTGCGGCATGCCGAAAGCCTGGATGTAGGCCGGGCTGGCGCAGTTTAACTGGCGCAGCGTACCGAGCGGCCGGGCGATGAGACTGGTGTCCACCACGCTGCCGGTCCGAAGCACGCAATCAAATCCTTCCCGCACCAGATCTACCCGGCGCTCGGTGCTGCTCAACTCCACCTCCAGCAGCGGGTGCACGGCCAGCAATTCGGGCAGGCGGGGGATGACGATATCTCGCGCCAGCCCTGTACTCATGTCTATGCGGATGCGTCCGCACAGACCGGCGGCCTCTTGCTGCAGGAACATCGCCTGCAGTTCATCCATATCGGCCAGCACATCCTTGCTGCGTTCGTAGAACGTCTGGCCGTCTTGCGTCAGCTGCACACGCCGCGTCGTACGGTGCAGCAGGCGGGTGCCGAGCTGGGCTTCGAGCTGCTGAACGGCAGTCGAGGCGCTGGCCTTGGGCAGGTTCAGGCTCAAAGCGGCTTGGCTGAAGCTAGCCAGTTCGGCCACGCGGTGGAAGATTTGCAAGCGCTCAAGCTGATCCATTGGTCGAATGTTGAATAACAGTTAATTCAAATTTAGCAACTTTATGTTCATTAAATCAATTAATAAACTTCGATCACTCCAACCTAAGAGCCATTTCACATGACTGCAAGCAACACACCCATCGCCCTCATCACCGGTGGCAGCCGCGGCCTTGGCAAGAACACCGCCCTGCACCTGGCCGCCCAGGGCGGCGACATCATCCTGACCTACCGCAGCGCCAAGGCGGAGGCAGAAGCCACGGTCGCCGCCATACAGGCGAAGGGCCGCCGTGCGGTGGCTTTGCAGCTAGACACCAGCATCAGCGCCAGCTTCTCGGCGTTCGCCACCAGCGTGCAGCAGGCCTTGCCCGAAACCTTCCAGCGAGACCGTTTTGACCATCTGGTCAACAACGCTGGGGAAGGTCGTCACGCCAGCATCATGGAGACAACCGAAGCGCAGTTCGACGACCTTGTGAACATGCACCTGAAGGGCGTGTTCTTCCTGACCCAGAAGTTGGTGCCCTTGATGAACGACGGCGGCCGCATCGTCAACATCTCCAGCGGCCTGACCCGTTTCGCCCTGCCCGGCTACGGCGCCTATGCCGCGATGAAGGGGGCGGTGGAAGTACTGAGCCGCTACATGGCCAAGGAGCTGGGCGAACGAGGCATCGCGGTCAACACCATAGCCCCCGGCGCCATCGAGACCGATTTTGGCGGCGGCGCAGTACGGGACAACGCGCAACTGAACGCCTTTGTCGCCGCACAAACTGCGCTCGGCCGGGTCGGTCTGCCCGACGATATCGGCGGCGCGATTGCGGCGCTGCTGGCTCCTGGTAGCGGCTGGATCAATGCACAGCGGATAGAGGTGTCAGGCGGGATGTTTGTCTGACCTGATCGTCACGCCCCCAGCGAAAGCTGAAATCCAGCCATGCCCAACGGCCGCCGAGGTTTGCCCTGGGATACCAGCCTGCGCTGGCATGACAGGGCAAGGAGGGGCCAGGCGCATATGCCTTAGGCCGCTGACGCTGCAGAGCCGACGATCTACACTCAGGCTGGTGTGGATGAGGGTCGTCCACTCAAAACGGGCCTCAACTCAGGTGACTGCTTCACGCTTTCTTCGGCAACTCAAACACCAGGCAGGTTGTGGTGGCGTGGGCATAGAGGGTGCCGTCTGCACCAAACAGGCGTGCCTCAGCCGTGGCCAGTTGCCTGCCACAGTGCAACACCTTGCCTTCTGCTCGCACCGGGCCGGCTTTCGGGGTCAAGGCCTTGACGATGTTCACGCTCAACTCGGCAGTGGTGTAGCCACGCCCGGCAGGCAGCATGCTGTGCACGGCACAGCCCAGGGCCGAGTCCAGCACCGTGGCAAACCAGCCGCCATGGACGGTACCCATCGGGTTCAGGTGCTCAGGGCCGGGCTGGCCCTGGAACAGGGCGCGGCCGCGTTCGATTTCCAGCGGCATGAAGTTCAACGTGGCACCGATCGTGGCATGGGGCACTTCGCCTTTCTGCATGGCCTGCATCACTTCCAGCCCTGACTTGCCGCTCAGATGCTCGGCGTGAATGACGCCAGGGCCTGGTCCACGTGTCAGCCTGTCGCGTGCAGACTGTCCCTCAGCCAGATGAAAGCCCCTGCTCAGCCTGTGACCGGCAACTGTACAACCAGGGCGCCGCGTGGATGTACCCACTTCCAGTTGCGTCAGCTCATGCGGCAAGTGGGCCTCATCTATGACGCTGAGCTGGCCGCGGTGGGTCTGAAGACCAGCCAGTATTCGCTCTTGTCATGCGTGTTGCATCTGGGGCCTATCCGGCCCGGTGACCTGGCCGTGGCGATGAAGATGGACCCCTCAACCCTTACCCGCAACCTCAAGCCGATGATGGCGGGTGGTTGGCTGCAGCAGGCGCCTGGAGAGGACAAGCGCAGCCGGCTGATCTCCATCACCGATGAGGGCCGTGCCTTGCGCAACCAGGCGCAACGGCATTGGCGCAAGGCACAAGATCAGGTCAACGACAAGCTGGGGGTGCAGCGCGTGGTGGCCTTGCATGACTTGGTGCAGGAGTCATTGAGCTTGCTTGCTGATGCGGGATGACAGGCCATGCTGCCTGTGGGTCAGGCGGTCAATTGGCTTATCAGCCTGCCCAGCACCTTCACGGCCTCTAACACCCGAGGGTCTTGCGGGTGGCCCCCATTGAGTCGCAAGGCCGACTGAAAGCGCTGGTCTGCTGAAAACAGGGCGCCAGGCGCCACGCTGATGCCCTGTGCCAGGGCCAGTTGATGCAGGCGCAGCGTATCGATGCCATCGGGCAGTTGCACCCACAGGAAGTAACCCCCGGCTGGCCTGGATACCCGCGTGCCTTTGGGGAAGTGCTGCAGCACCCATTGGCGCAGTTGGGCCAGGCTGGTGGCAAGTGTCTTGCGCAGTTGACGCAGGTGGCGGTCGTAGCCGCCTTCTTCCAGGTATTCGGCCAAGGCCAGCTGCGATGGTACGGAGGTGGCCAGCGAGCTCATCATCTTGAGCTTTTGCACCATGTGGCTGTAGCGTCCGCCCAGGGCCCAGCCCACGCGGTAGCCAGGTGCAAGGCACTTTGAAAACGAGCTGCAGTACAGCACCTGCCCTTCGGTGTCGAACGCCTTGAGCGGCAGGGGGCGTGCGCTGCCATGGTGCAGTTCGCCATAGACGTCGTCTTCCACCACGGGAATGCCGGCCTGATTCAGTACCCGCATGACCGCCTGCTTGCGGGCATGAGGCATCAGCGCGCCCAGTGGGTTCTGAAAGTTGGGCATCAGCCAGCAGGCGGCCACGCGGTGGCGCTGGATGACCTCAGCCAGGCCATCAGGGTCTACGCCTGACTGCGGATCGGTGGGCAGTTCGACCACGCGCAGGTGCAGGCGTTCGAGGGCCTGCAGCGCTGCGTAGAAGGTGGGGGCCTCCACGGCGACCACGTCCCCGGGCTGGGTGACCGCCTGCAGGCACAGGTTGAGGGCCTCCATGGCACCATTGGTGATGATGGGGTCTTGATGGCCCACGCGCAGCCCGTGGCGCACGCTGCGGGCGCGCAGGGCCTCGCGCAAGCGCGCGTTGCCCGATGTCAGTTCGGTGGTCAGGGCCTGGGGGGCGAGTTGCCGCATGGCTCGGGCACCGTCTCGGGCCAGGCGCTCCAGCGGGAACAGCGTGGGAGACGGGAAGGCTGACCCGAGGGGCACCACGTCGCGATCCCGGGTGCTGTTCAGCACGTCGAACACCAGTTCGCTGACGGCTACCGGGGTGCTGTCGGCCCGCGGCGTCACGGCCAGTGCCGGCGCAGCAGCACGGCGCAACGGCTTGCGCACATAGAAGCCCGACCGTGGCCGGGACTCGATCATCCCCCGACTTTCGAGCAGATCGTAGGCTTGGAATACCGTGGCGGGACTGACCTGTGCCTGGGTGCAGGTTTGCCGCACCGAAGGCAGGCGCTCGCCCGGCTGCAACTGGCCGTCAAGGATGCGTTGGGCCACGGCATCGGCCAGCTGTTCATACAGGGTAGACATGGTGTTGGCGTCAAACTGATATGGTTATTTTCATAGAAATCTGAATCTGGCGTATCAGATGGCTTGGGTGGAGCATGTGCGCATGAACACAAGCACTGTCTTTCCGGCGTCCACCGCAGAAGCTGACCCAGAGGGCTTGCTGGCCGACGTGATCACGTCGGGTTGGCCGCGCCTGATCGTGCCCCGCGACATGGGGGGCGAGGGGGCCTCGCCAGAGCAGTTGGCTGAAGCGTTGCGAGGTCTTGCCCGCCACCACCCGGCCGCAGCCTGGATGGCGTGGTCTCATGGCCTGGTGATCGAGGCCCTGGTCCGCTCGCCAAATGTGGCGGTGCGCGAAACCGTGTTGCCTGATTTGCTCGATGGCACGCGCGCCGGTGCCGTGTCATGGGTGACCGAGTTGGGTTTGGTCCCTGCACCCAAGCCGGTTCACGCCACGCCACTGGAGAGAGGTTGGCACCTCGATGGCCGCCTGGACCAGGTGCTGAACCTGCAGTGGGGAGGTTATGTGGTGTTGTGCCCGGTGTGGTTCGCCGCGACCGATGCACCGACCTATCGCTTGGGATGGACCCTGCTGCGCGGTGAAGAAGATGGGCTGCAACACGAGATGGATCGCAGCCGTTCACTGGCCCGTCAGGCGGCCTGCGGCACGGTGACCCTGAAGGCCGTGTACTTCCGAGAAGACGAGCTGCTGGCGGACCATGCGGAAGCTCTGAGCACACCTCTGCGTGTATTGGATCAGGCCTTGCGTGCGGCGTTTTGGTCCGGCGTGTCTGCTGCCCCATCCAGCCCCAATGAATTTGAACATCTAGGAGCACGTCGATGAGCGAGTCCCGACGCATTGTCCCCATCCTTCCGTCACTTGATCTTCCAGGTGTGGAGGCCGCCCACAAGGTTCAGGCCCGCAGCACTCAGGGGCGCTTCTCGCGTTGGCGCAGGGCCAGTTTGCTGGCCACACAGCTGTTTTTTTTCGGCTTGCCCTGGCTGAACTGGCATGGTCGCCAGATGGTGCGCTTTGACCTGGAGGCCAAGCGCTTTTATCTGTGCAACCTGATCCTGCTGCCCCAGGACCTCATTTTTTTGGCAGGCCTGCTGGTGTTCTGTGCCATGGGGCTGTTCATGGTCACCACCTTGTGGGGCCGCCTGTGGTGTGGCTTCAGTTGCCCTCAGACGGTCTACACCGAGTTGTTCATGTGGGTCGAACGGCGACTGGAGGGGGATCGCTACCAGCGCCTGAAGCTTGACCAGTCGGGCTGGAATGCCAATAAGGTGTGGCGGCGTGGTGGCAAGCAACTGGCATGGGGCGCCATCTCGGTGTGGACGGGGTTGACCTTCGTCGGCTGGTTTTCGCCGATGCGGGAGCTGGTACCCAGCCTGGTCATGGGCACGCTGAGCTTCTGGGATGGCTTCTGGGCCTTGTTCTATGGCGGGTTCTGCTACATGAACGCTGGCTTGCTGCGCGAGAAGGTGTGCCTGCACATGTGCCCCTATGGTCGCTTCCAGGGGGCGCTGATGGATGGTGACACCCGCATCGTGGCATATGACACCCAGCGTGGCGAGCCTCGTGGCGCCCATCGCGGCAGACTCCATTCGGCCGCGGGTGCCTGCATCGACTGCACGATGTGTGTGCAGGTCTGTCCGACCGGGATCGACATCCGCGAGGGTCTGCAGGCCGCCTGCATCGGGTGCGGCTTGTGCATCGACGCGTGCGATCAGATCATGGACAAGACCGGGCAGCCGCGAGGGCTGGTGCGTGTGGCCACGCAGCGTGAACTGGGGCAAGGTGGCCAGGTCGGTCAGGCATCGTCCTGGTCTAGGCTGCGCGTGCGTGTGTATGCCGGGGTGATGTGCGTTTTACTGTTTGCCCTGGTTGGCGCCTTGATGAGTCGCCCCGATATCCGAGTGGACGTGATCCGTGACCGTGGCGTGATGGCCCGCACGGTGGATGACGGTGCCATCGAGAACGTCTACCGCGTTCAGCTGATGAACCAGACCGACCTGCCTCAAGGCATCCAGATTGGCGTGCGTGGTTTGCCTGGTGCTGCAACGACGTCGCCCCCGGTTGTGCTGGGGCCGGTCGAGGACCGCATGGTGCAGGTTTCCGTGCGGGTGCCGCCGGCACAGGCAGTGCAGTTGACTGGTCGCGTGGTACCGATTCATTTCGAGGTGGCCAGCCGCACCGCCCGTGATAGCAGCCTGGTCAGTGAGGCGAGTACGTTCATCGTGCCGCGCTGACAAGGGGCGCGAGCAACGCTTGATAGAGTTGGATTCAAGCCTGCCTGAGTGGATACTGGTCACCATGCTGAAAACACCCCTGCTGTTCCTCTCCATCGTGCTCTTGCAACTCGGCCTGGTTCTGGCCTTGTTCCTGCAGCGTCGTGCCCTGAAGGCGCATCAGAATCGCATCGTGGCCGCTTTGCCTCCGGGTGTGCGCTTTTGGCGGGTGGCGCTGGCCCGCAGTGCGCACCTTAACCGGCTGTGGCGGCTGGGGCCTGTGCAGGCCCTGGGGGTGTTGGTCGATGAGGGGGCTCAGGTGCGGCTGCGCTGCCGCTGGCATGGTGCCAACGAAGATGCCGATGTGGTGTTGTCCAAGCAGGCGCCGCAGCAACCCCAGTGGCGAGGCCCTTTCAACTTGCGGGCCGGACAAATGGCCTGGGCGAGTTTTCCATGCCCTGATGGCGATGTGATGGTGGCCATTGATACCGGGCTGCAGACGCTGGGTTCGCGTGAGGCGCTGGCCGACATGCTGCGCTCGGTGTACCCCGGCATGCTGCTGCCAGACAGTGCCGACCATGAGTTCGCGCTGGAAAAGCACAAGGGCACGCTGTTCACCATGGTGCTGATGCTGGGCTTGTTCCTGTTTGCCGTGGTGGACACCTTTGTGGTGGGCCGCTTCGAGTTGATTGACGCCCAGATTGCGCAGTTCTTGCGCACGCCCACCGTGCTGGCAGGCTATGGCTTGTGGCTGCTGTTGGTTGGGGTGCTGGTGTTCACGTCATTGCGTCGGGCCACGGTGCCGCCACGTGAAGCCTATGGGCTGGCCATTCTGGTTGCGGTGGTGGCCGCGCTCGTGACCCCACCGGTGCTCAAGCGGGTGGACCAGCTGACGGCGGGCCCCTCGGTCAACTACGCTTACCGGGTGTCTGCCAGTGTGGGCACCTTGTACCCGGTGGATACGCAGCATGGCATGCCGGTGCTGCGTTTCAAAAGGGCACCCGAGTACTGGGCCCAGTTCGAGCCTGACACGGTGGTGCAGATCCCGATGGTGCACGGCAAGCTGGGTTTGTGGCAGTTGGATCACGAGCGGTTTGATCCGCCCGTGATCGCCTTCTACCGAGGTGGGCAGCGCCAGTGAGCAGAGGGCTCAGCGCAGCTTTTCGAGCAGGGTGTAGTACCACATGCCCAGGGCCAGCAGGGGGTTGCCGAGGGCCCGGCCAAAAGGCACCTTGATGTGTTTGCATGCAGCAAAGGTGTCAAAGCGCGTGAGGGTGCCGGTGATGGCTTCAGCCATGATTTCACCCATGATGTGGCTGGTGGCCACGCCATGCCCGGAGTAGCCCTGGCAGTACCAGACGTTGTCTGACAGCTTGCCCAACTGGGGGATGCGGTTGATGACGATGCCCATGGCGCAGGTCCATTCGAAATCGATGCGCACGCCTTTCAGCTGCGGGAAGGTCTGCTCGATGAAGGGGCGCAACTCGCCAGCCACATCACGCGAATCGCGTCCGGAGTAGTTGGCGCCGCCCCCGAACAGCAGACGCTGGTCGGCCGTGAAGCGGAAGTAATCGAGCACGAAACGGCAGTCGTATACGGCGAGGTTGTCGGGGTTGAGCTGGCGGGCCAGGTCGCCCAGCGGTTCGGTGGCGACAATGCCGCCCATGGCCGGGAAGATCTTGCCGCCGAGCTTCTTCTTTTCGAGGTGGTGGTAAACGTCGCCTGCCAGCATCACCTGACGGGCCTCGACGCGGCCTTGGGCTGTGACCACCGCGGGCTTGGCGCCATGCACGATGTCGAGCACCTCGGTGTGCTCGAAGATTTGCACCCCCAGTTGTTCGGCGGCACGGGCTTCACCGATGCACAGATTGAGCGGGTGCAGGTGCATGTTGCGCATGTTGCGGATGGCGCCGATGTAGCGTTCGCTGCACAGCGCTTCGCGTACGCCGGTCTGGTCCAGCAAGGTGACCTGGTCCGCCATGCCGTGCTGCAGGGCTTCTTCGTACGAGGCACGCAACTCGGTCAGGTGGGCGGGGGTCATGGCGGCATGCAGGTGGCCGTGCTGCAGATCGCACTGGATGCCGTATGTCGCTACGCGCTGCTGGATGATCTCGTGGCCGCGCCAGCGCAGGTGCCAGATGAAATCATCGACCTCCTGACCCAGAGTGGCACGCATCTGCTTGCGCATGGCACCATCGCCCGAAAGGCTGCCTGTGACCTGACCGCCATTGCGGCCACTGGCGCCCCAACCGACTTTGTGGGTTTCCAGCAGCGCCACCTTGAGGCCGCGTTCGGCCAGTTCCACGGCGGTGGCCACGCCCGTGAAGCCGCCACCGATGATGGCGACGTCGACCGCCACGGTGCCTTGCAGGGTGGGGTAGGCGGTTTCATCGCGCAGCGAGGCGCTGTAGTAAGAGCGGGTGCGCTCGGGTGCAGCGGCCACGGCGTTGTGTGTCGGGGTGTTCATGTGATGTGTATCTCGTGTTCGTTGCTCAGGCCTGGTTCAGGTACCAGCGCCAGTCCTGTTCACCCACTTCGCCCATGTACTGGCGGTACTCCTGGCGTTTGACGGCGAGGAAGACCTTGAGGAATTCGGGGCCGAAGGCACCGCGGGCCCAGTCGGATGCCGCCATGGCATCGAGTGCGCTCAGCCAGTCGGTGGGCAGCAGGCTGTCGGCTTGCGCATAGCCATTGCCTTCAATGGGGGCACCCGGGTCGATCTGTTCGCGGATGCCGGTGTGCGATGCCGCGATGATGGCCGCTGCGGCCAGGTAAGGGTTGGCATCGGCCCCGCAGACGCGGTGCTCCACATGGCGGCTGTAGGCTGGTCCGCCTGGTACGCGCAGGCTCACGGTACGGTTGTTGACACCCCATGTCGGGGTCAGCGGGGCATAGCTGTTGGCCTGAAAGCGCCGATAGGAATTGGCGTTGGGGCAGAACATCAGCAGCGCATCAAGCAGATGGCGCTTCATGCCGCCCACTGCCTGACGCAGCAGGGGCGTGCCGGCCGGGTCGTCCGAAGCAAACAGGTTGTGGCCTGCCTGGTCTGCCACCGAGATGTGCATGTGCATGCCCGATCCGGCAATGTGCGCGAAGGGTTTGGCCATGAAGCAGGCCCGCATGCCATGCGCATGGGCCACGCCTTTGACGATGCGCTTGTAGCGCACAGCGTGGTCCATGGCCGTGAGTGCCGGGCCATGTTCCAGGGTGATCTCGACCTGACCGGGGGCGTATTCCGAAATGGCCGTGCGGGCCGGGATGCCCTGTGCCTCACAGGCGGCGTAGAGGTCAGCCAGGAAGGGTTCGATCTGTTCCAGTTCGCGCAGGCCATAGACCTGGGTCTGACCGGGGCGGCCGCCGTCGACATCGAGGGCGGGCTGTGGGCGGCCTTGGGTGTCGTTGTGTGCGTCGAGCAGGTAGAACTCCAACTCGCAGGCCATGATGGGGTGCAGTCCATCGGCTTCCATGTGGCCGATGACCTGTTGCAGCAGGTGGCGCGGGTCGGCCACCACCGCGGGCAGGCCTTCGTGCGGGTGCATCTGGACCTGTACCGCCCCGGTGGGCATCTGTCGCCAGGGCAGGCGAACCAGGCTGCCTGGCAGCGGGTAGGCACGGCAGTCGATGTCGCCCACGTCCCAGACCAGACCGCTGCCATCGGTGTCTTCGCCCAGCACGGTGAGGTTCATCATGGCGCTGGGCAGGGGGCGCCCGTCACGGAAGACGGTCAGCAACTCTTCCCGGTGCAGCAGCTTGCCGCGCGGGACGCCGGCAGCGTCGATGATGAAGAGTTCGAACAGGGTGATGTCGGGGTGGCGCGCCAGGAAATCCAGCGCTTCTTGTTCAGGAGCAAAAGTCATGTCGTACCTCGGCAAGGCATGCAGCCGCGCACGGACGCACCCACGCACACAGGCGCCAGGGCGGTCATGCCATCAGAAAAGGAAAAGGGATGAGGGCGCCAAAGGGCGCGCTGGGCTGAGACTCAGCGCTGCGGTGGCCGAGCGTGACGACAGTGGTAGAGGGCCCAGAAGTCGAGGTTCACGCGGAGTACGCACACGCGCGCCAAAGCCTGATCGCGGGGGCGATCCAGCCTTGCTTCGGTGTGAAGCGGCTCGGGCAGTGCCGTGAACGGTGGGATGCAGGCCATGAGGTAGCGCGCAGAAACTTCGGGTGTGGAGACAGTCTACGAGAACACCCAAGCAATTTCAATGCGCAGTGCGAAGCCTCATGGTGGGGCAACTGGTCTTCAAAGCAGGCAGTAGCGAACCAGCCACTGGTAGGCCGGGCTGCGTCCTTCGTCATCGTGCCATTGCAGGGTCAGTGCACCGTCTTTCTGTCGCAGCGCGAAGTGGGTGGGCGTGATTGGCGTCTGGCCGGGATCCGGCCGGATGGCCAGGCCCTGTATGAGCGCCGTCTGCTGGCCGGCTACCGGAATGCGGGGGCCGGGTCCGGCGGTGGCCTCTGTCGATGCAGGCCATCGGCCCGTGACGACCACACAGCGCGACAGCCTGAGCATGGGGATGGACACCGCGGTGGCCGACAGAGGGGTCAACCCGGCCGTGTCGACATCAGGCAGCCAGCCCAGAGCGACGCCGTCGGTCGGCTGTGGGGTTGTGGGCCAGGCGAAGTCACTCAGCACCATGGTCCAGCCGGCCGCCACAGGGCCGGGGCGGCTGGCCTCTGAATAGCCTGCACCCAGCAGCCATTGCACGCTGGTGTGCCATGTCGCCTCGGCGGTCCCACCGGCGGGGCTGATTTGCCACCCGGTCAGCAGGGGCCAATGCGGTGGTTGCCCTGCTGTGCGCGGGGGCAGCGCTGTCACGCGGACGAGCGCGGCCGACGCGTCGACCTCATCGACGTGCAAGCGCTTGTCGATGGTCCAGCTGTATTGCGGGGCGAGCATCCGCACTCCTGTTTGAGCCAGGGCGAGGCTGGACAGGCCCATGAAGCCCATCCAGCCTGTGAAGCCCCATTGCATGAGGCGTGAGGGCATCAGTGCATGGCCGAGTTGGCGCGCTGAGCCTGCTGGGCCGCCGTGGCGCCGCGGGCAGATTCCAGGTTCTTCGCCGAGTTGAGTTCATTCATGCCGGCTGTGGTGGCGTTGTTCTGGACCAGGCCTTTCTTGGGGCCCTTGTCTCCCCCTTTGTCCCCACCCTTATCTCCTCCCTTGTCGCCGCCCTTGCCACCACCGTCGTCGCTCTTGCCCAGGGCGGACATGCCGGCTGTGGTCTTGCTTTGCGCACCGAGGGCCAGGCCCTTGGGCGGTTTGCCATCACCGCCCTTGTCGCCACCCTTGCCACCGCCTTTGTCACCCCCTTCCGACTTGCCAACGGCGGCGGTGCCACTCAGACCTTGCGCGGTCTGGACCTTGGCTGCGGTGACTTTGTGCACGGGTGCTTTCTTGATCGGGGGTTCTGCCTGTTCTGCGGCCGAAGCGGCTTGAGCCAGGCCTGCGGCCAGCAAGGCAGCCAGGAGCGTGAGGCGATAGGTGGTCTTCATGATGGATTCCTCCAGAGTTGAGTTGCACTGCGGTGAGAATGCCGAGCTGTCGGGCTCAGCGGCGTCGGGCCGCCATCGCGGCGGGATCGATGACCTGTCCGTTGGGCATCACCATCTGACCGGGGCGAACGCCTGCGGGGCAGGCTCCTTCCCACCGGTAGGCGGCCCGCATGACCATGTCGGGCTCGCTGGTGCGCGGTGATTCCTGATGCATGGTGATTTCTGCATTGAAGGCCCGGTTGAAGTCGCCCGTGTAGACCATCTTGGTGAGGGTGGTCGTGCCGTGCGAGCGGCAGCGGGCTGACACCATCACGCGCGTGCTGCTGTCACGCTGCCAGTTCGGGCTGTCGCACTGGACACTGTTGTTGCCACCAGTCGGGCGTGCCTGGGCGAGGTCGTCACCACTGGTGCCGACACATTGGCGCATGGCCATCGGCATGTCTTGTGCGGTCATGGACCACAGGCCAGCTCTGCGTTGCAGCGGTTGCGCCTGAGCGGTCAGTGCGCAGCAGGCCAGCAACAGGAGGCTGGCATGCAAATGGGGGTAGGTGCGAACAGCGTTCATGGTCGGCTCCCTGTGGGTTGATCCGGAAAAAAGCATGATTGCAGCTAACAACGTGCCGGGCATGTGCTGGCGTACGGGTGTCCCATGAAAGTGGGACACAGGCGGCGCACTCGTCGGTAGACTGTGGAGGCTGCTGTGCGGGCATCACCAGGGAGGAGCCATGGCCATGTCGCAGACCCGGATTGGCATCGTCGAAGACAACGAAGACTTCCGTCGCTCGCTGGCTGATGCCATTGCGGCCGAGGACGACTTTGCACTGGCAGGGGTGGCGGGGGATGTGCGCGGTGGCATGGACCTGCTGATGCGGCTGCGCCCCGACATGCTCCTGGTCGATCTCGATCTGCCCGGGGGCAGTGGGTTGGACATCATCCGGCAGGCCCACCGACATTGCCCTGATTGCGATGTCATGGTGATCACCGTGTTCGGTGACGAGCAGCACGTGCTCGATTCCATTGAGGCAGGTGCTTCTGGCTACCTGCTGAAATCTTGTCTGCCGCGTGATCTGGTCGGGCAACTGCATGCGCTGCGAGAGGGCGGCAGCCCCATCAGCCCGGTGATCGCCCGGCGTCTGCTGACGAGGCTGGGGGCACCCAAAGACCAGCCGGTAGCCAGCGACAGTGGTGACCCCTCGCTGTCCCAGCGGGAGGTGCTGGTGTTGCAGTACGCGGCCAAAGGTTTCAACTATGACGAGATCGCCCAACTGATCGGGGTGTCACGCCACACCGTCATGACCTATGTGAAGCGCAGCTACCGCAAGTTGCAGGTCAACTCCAAGGTCGAGGCGCTGCATGAGGCCCGGCAGTTGGGCCTGCTGCATGACTGACGGACAGCGTCCTGCACGATGGCCGGCTGCAGCGGTGTTGCTGTTGCTGTTGACCATGGTGGCGGCCACCCTGTTCCTCGACTTTCGATCGGTCAGGCCTGATTCGGTACGCTGGTACAGCGAGGTGTCGCTGTCCGTGGTGCCCCTGGGTGACAAGCACATTCAGTTGGGGCGACATCTGCCGGAGTCTGCGATGCTGGATCTGGAGGACACCGACATGTTGCCGCCAGATGCCGCCTCGTGGCAGCCGGTTGCCCTGCCTGACCAACAGCCCCGCTCCATGGCGCTGGATGAGACGCGTGCCCACACGGTGTCCATGCGCTGGTACCGGTTGGTCGGTCTGGTGCAGCCGGCCGGTCGCTCTCCGGGGGCGCTGTATGTACCCAGGGCCATTGGCGGGCCTTTGGTGGTGTGGGCGCGCCCATCGGCACCGGCGGGCGGGGCCTGGCTGCGGTTGCTGGACAACCGCCCCTGGTGGCTGACCCAATGGAACCGCCCGGTGATGGTGACCTTGCCGGGGCCTGCCGGGCAGCACTGGGACGTGGTGCTGGGTTTGCCTGCGATCGAGGGGGCGCCCATCGGCCTGAGTGCTGTGGCCTATGGTCCCAGCGATGCCTTGCTGCCGTCGCTGGATGAGCGGCGCTTCTGGCAGGTCGAAGGCCCCCGGGTGATGAGCCTGGCGGGTCTGTTGTTCGGCTCGCTGGCGCTGGCTTTGGCCTGGCGAGGCCAGCAGCCGGGCGCTTATCTGTTGCTGGCGGCCATATCAGGCACCTGGAGCCTGCGCAACCTGCATTTCTTTGTGGCTCCTCCGGCGGGGCCGGCAGCCTTCGAGTGGTTCTGGTGGGTGACCAATGTCTCTGTGAACTGGTTGACCTTGTTCCTGCACCTGTTCGTGTTGCGCTTCCTGCCAGACCGCTTGCGCAGGCTGGAGCAGGGGCTGGTGGTGTATTGCCTGGCTGTGACCTTGCTGACTGTGCCGCTGTGGCCTCTGCATGCCGAAACCCTGCTGTTTCAGCATGCGGCGACGGTGCTGATGGCGCTGGGGGTGGGTGGGTTCATCGTGGCTCGGGCCTGGCGGTATGCCGACACGGCGCCGCGTGTGCTGGCACTGGCCTTGATCGGCGGTACGGCCATGGCCGTGCATGATCTGTTGCTGCTGGGCGGGCGTTTACCGCCAGACCACGTGTATGTGTTGCCCTATGCCTATCTGTTGCTGATGCTGGCCTTTCAGCACGTGCTGGCCAACCAGCATGCGCAGAACTTCGAGGCCTTGCAGCATGCGCATGATGAGCAGCAACGCAAGCTCGCAGCGCAGCAGGCGGAGCTGGAAGCCATCCACCGCTCCGTGATGGCATCCGAACTCGAGGGAACGCGCCTGCGCGAGCGTCAGCAGATCATGCGCGACATGCACGATGGTTTGGGTTCATCGCTGCTGAGTGCGCAGGCACTGCTGCAGACAGGGCAGCTGACGCAGGCCGATCTGGTGCAGGTCATCTCGGAATGCATTGATGACCTGCGGCTGGTGATCGATTCGCTGGAGCCGATTGAGGATGATCTGGCTACCTTGCTGGGGACCTTGCGCATGCGCGTGGCCCAGCGGCTGGGTGCGGCTGGGGTGAGCCTGCAGTGGGCGGTTGACCCGGATGTGCCACCCTTGCCCTGGCTCGATCCACCCAGTGCCCTGCAGATACTGCGCATCGTGCAGGAAATGATTGCCAACGCCTTGCGCCATTCAAGGGGCTCGGTGTTGGTGTTGTCCATCGAGCGCGGCAGCCATGCTGTGCGCGTGGTGCTGGCCGACAATGGCTGCGGCTTTGACCCGGAACAGTGCGGTCGTGATGGGCGAGGGCTGCGCAACATGAGGTCACGCGCAGCGACGCTCGGGGCTGCCCTGCACATGGACAGTACGCCCGGCCACGGGGCCAGGATTTGTCTGGATTTGCCCTTGTCACGCTGATTGGTTTGTCATGCGCGCTCGACTATCATTTCCGCTTCCTTGAAGGGAGCGGATGTGGGGCACCTGTCAATGCGGATTCTGGCCAGCGCACTGGGCGCGTTGGGTACCTCGGTGGTTGTGGCTGAGCCGGTGGTCGACGTGCCAGCGGCCGATTGCCGCTTGCTCACGGAAGCCCAGACCCGACTGGCTTGCTACGACGGCATTTTCGGTGCGCCACAGGTGCCTGCTGCCGAGCCTGAGAAAGCGACCCCTGTGGTCGACACGGCGGTCAACTCGGTGAGCACGGCCACCTCGGTGGAGGAGGCAGCGCCCCAACCGGGCGTCGACCTCAGTCTGGCCGAAGCCATGGATGCGATCTGGGAGCTGACGCCCGAAACCCGGCGCCGACAGTTCGTGATCCGCACTTACATGCCGAATTACCTGCTGCCGCTTCACTACATCAGCTCGGTGAACCAGACTCCGTACAGCCCGACGCGAGGCGCCGCATCGGACGACAAGCACTACCTCAACACCGAAGCGAAGATGCAGATCTCGCTGCGGGCCAAGATGGCGACCAGCCTGCTGTTCTCGGGGGACAGTGTCTGGTTTGCCTACACACAGAAATCCAGTTGGCAGGTTTGGGATCACGCTGATTCTGCTCCGTTTCGCACCACCGACTACCAGCCTGAGGCCATCTACGTGACCCCGGTCCCTGAAAGCCTGGGAAACCTGCCGGGCGGCTGGCGTTGGCGCATGGCGCAGGTCGGCCTTGCCCACCAGTCGAACGGGCAGAGCGACCCCTTGTCGCGTAGCTGGAACCGTTTGTATGCGGGGCTCGGCGTTGAACGAGGCGAGTTTGGTTTGTTCGTCCAGCCGATGTTCCGTATTCCCGAGTCCCGCCATGATGACGACAACCCGGACCTGCTCGATTACATCGGCAAACTGGAATTGCGTGGGGTGTGGTTTCCTGGCAAAGCGACGGCCACTGTGACCGCGCGCATCAACCCGGATAACCTGGGGCGTGGTTCCTGGCAGCTCGACTGGAGCTACCCCTTCGATGAGACCGAGCCCATGGGGCCGCGCTGGTATTTGCAGCTGTTTACCGGCTACGGCGAAACCTTGCTCGACTACAACCATCGCCAGACCAGCCTGGGTGTGGGCGTGATGCTGTTCCAGTTCTGATGCGGGTATGAGCCGCAGCCTGGGCGCACTCGCCACCTTCACGCTGTTGCGCCTCATGCGCCGTCGCCGCATCTACGCCTCCAGGGCAGCGTTGCTGGAAGGGGTCGCACAGACCCGCCGTGCAGGGCCGGCTGCACCGCCAAGCGGACTGGCTGATGTGTCGGTGACCATGGGCACCCGGGACGGATGCCCTGTGTATGTGTTGCGGCCAGCCCGGCGCGAGGTCCAGGTGCAGGTGCTGTACCTCCATGGCGGCGCCTACTGTCGGCCGATCACGCGCTTTCACTGGCATCTGCTCATCGATCTGGCCCGGCGGGCCAACGCAGAGATCCTGGTGCCGCTGTATCCGCTGGCGCCTGAGGCCTGCGGCCTGAGTGCCTTGCACTTCGTGTCAGGCCTCCACACCGAGTGGGCAAGCCGTGCTGCTGCGCCAACGGTCTTGATGGGCGACTCGGCAGGCGGCGGCCTGGCGCTGGCACTCGCTGTGGCGTGCCGGGATGAGGGCAGGGTGGCGGCTGAACGGCTCATGCTCATCACACCCTGGGTGGATGTGGCCGTGCCGTCCGCCAAGGCGCAACGGATCGAAGCATCAGACCCGATGCTGGCCTTGGATGGCGTGCGCGCAGCGGGCGAGCTGTACGCGGGTGAACTGGGCGTGGCCCATCCGAGCATCAGTCCGGCCAGAGCCGATCTCCGCGGTTTGCCGTCGATGACGATGTATGTGGGCGGGTGCGATGTGCTGGGCCCGGATGCCATCGAGATGGCTGCGCAGGCCCGATCAGCCGGCGTGGTGGTGGACCTGCAAGTACAGCCTGACATGATGCATGTCTGGCCCTTGCTGGGCTTCCGGGAGGCGCGGGATGCGCGTTCCCACATGGTGGCAACCCTGCGCAATCTGAGCGCATAGGGATACAAACCCGACTTCTGGTCAGGGTAAACCAGCGTTTATAGAATACACTCGCGCAGTTTTTCTTGACGTGCGTCAAGAATGCACCAACATTGGGCAGTTCGGGTGTTGGGTGCCGCTGATGTCGACTTGCTCCACCGCGAATTCTAGAGATGTTCTGGTGAAGGAAGCCTCTGTTGACGGCTTGCCGTTCCGGCTGATCCCCGCTCTCTTCCTTCAACTTTTGAATGTCTATGTCAAGAAACGCTGGAACCATCGGATGGCGATGGGGCGTGTCACTCGGCCTGGCGGCACTGCTGTCGGGCTGCTCGGGTGGCATCCTCGATCCCAAGGGGCCCGTGGCGGCCGATGAGAAGAACCTGATCATCACGGCCACCGTGCTGATGTTGCTGGTGGTGATCCCGGTGATCATCCTGACGCTGGTCTTCGCCTGGAAGTACCGCGCGAGCAACACGGACGCGGTCTACACGCCGAAGTGGGCGCACTCCAACAAGATCGAAGCGGTGGTGTGGATCATCCCCATCATCATCGTGATGGCTCTGGCCGTTGTGGCCTGGCAGACCACCCACAAGCTGGACCCCTATCGCCCGCTCGACTCCGACAAGAAGCCGGTGAACGTGCAGGTGGTGGCGCTGAACTGGAAGTGGCTGTTCATCTATCCGGACCTGGGTATCGCGTCGGTGAACCAGTTGGCCTTCCCGAAGGGCGTGCCGGTGAACTTCCGCATCACCTCCGATGTGGCCATGAACTCCTTCTTCATTCCTCAGTTGGGTGGGCAGATCTATGCCATGGCCGGCATGGAAACCAAGCTGCATCTGCTGGCTGACGAGGCCGGTGAGTACAACGGCATGTCCGCCAACTACAGCGGCGGTGGTTTCTCGGGCATGAAGTTCAAGGCCATCGCCACCCAGACCCCCGAAGAATTCGAGGCCTGGGTGAAGCAGGTGAAGGCCCAAGCCAAGCCGCTGGACGCGCAGTCCTACCTGGCGCTGGCCGCCCCCAGCGAAAACAACCCGCCGGCGTACTACACCGTGGCTGAGCCACGTTTGTTTGACGCCGTGCTGCACAAGTACATGGCTGGCCGGCAATCGCTGGCTGCCAGCGATGAAGACCTGAAGCTGGCTGCACTCACCCGTGTGCTGTGCCAGCCCAAGGCTGCGAAGGAGTAATCAGCGATGTCGACGCTTTTGGGTAAATTGACCCTGGACGCCATCCCGTACCACGAGCCGATCATCATGATCACGCTCGGCGCGGTGGGTCTGGGCGCCCTGGCCCTGCTGGGCCTGATCACGAAACTGGGCAAGTGGAGCTACCTCTGGAACGAGTGGCTCACATCGGTCGATCACAAGAAGATCGGTGTGATGTACATCATCGTCGCCCTGATCATGCTGCTGCGCGGCTTTGCCGACGCTATCATGATGCGCGGTCAGCTGGCGCTGGCCACCAACGGCCACACCGGCTTCCTGCCGCCTGAGCACTACGACCAGGTGTTCACCGCGCACGGCGTGATCATGATCATCTTCATGGCGATGCCGTTCATGACGGGCCTGATGAACATCGTGGTGCCGCTGCAAATCGGTGCACGCGACGTGGCCTTCCCCTTCCTGAACTCGCTGAGCTTCTGGCTGCTGGTGGCTGCTGCGGCCCTGGTGAACCTGTCGCTGGGCGTGGGCAACTTCGCCCGCACCGGCTGGGTGGCTTATCCGCCGCTGGCTGAACTGGGCTTCAGTCCGGATGTGGGGGTGGACTACTACACCTGGGCCTTGCAGATATCCGGTATCGGGACGACGCTGACCGCCATCAACTTCCTGGTGACGGTGTGGAAGATGCGCGCCCCCGGCATGAAGCTCATGCAAATGCCGATCTTCACCTGGACCTGCACCTGGGCCAACGTGCTGATCGTGGCTTCCTTCCCGATCCTGACTGGCGCCCTGGCCATGCTGAGCCTGGACCGCTACCTGGGCTTCCACTTCTTCACCGCGGAAGCTGGCGGCAACGCCATGATGTACCTGAACCTGTTCTGGGCCTGGGGTCACCCTGAGGTGTACATCCTGGTTCTGCCGGCCTTCGGTATCTTCTCGGAAGTCGTGTCGACCTTCACTGGCAAGCGCCTGTTCGGGCACACCTCGATGATCATCGCCTCCGGCGTGATCTCGATCCTGGGCTTCATGGTCTGGCTGCACCACTTCTTCACCATGGGTTCCGGTGCGAACGTCAATGCCTTCTTCGGCATTGCCACGATGGTGATCTCGGTGCCGACCGGTGTGAAGCTGTTCAACTGGCTGTTCACCATCTACCGTGGCCGCCTGCGCTTCGAGCCGCCCATCCTGTGGACCCTGGGCTTCATGGTCACCTTCTCGATCGGTGGCATGACCGGTGTGCTGATGGCTGTGCCGGGCGCTGACTTCGTGCTGCACAACAGCCTGTTCCTGATTGCCCACTTCCACAACACCATCATCGGTGGTGCCGTGTTCGGCTATCTGGCGGGTTTTGCCTTCTGGTTCCCCAAGGTGTTCGGCTTCAAGCTCAATGCCAAGCTGGGCAAGGCTGCGTTCTGGTTCTGGCAAGCAGGTTTCTACTTCGCCTTCCTGCCGCTGTATGTGTTGGGCTTCCTGGGCATGACCCGTCGCCTGAACCACACCGACAACCCGGCCTGGACGCCCTGGCTGTGGATTGCCTGTATCGGTGCGGCCCTGATCGCCATCGGTATCGCCTGCCAGTTGCTGCAATTGGTGGTGAGCCTGATCCAGCGCAAGCAGGCGGAAGACCTGACCGGCGACCCGTGGAATGGCCACACGCTGGAATGGTCGACGGCCTCGCCGCCGCCGTCCTACAACTTCGCCGTCATCCCGACCGTGCACGACATCGATGCCTGGACGGACATGAAGGAAAAGGGCCTGGCCTACAAGCAGCCGGCGCACTACGAGCCCATCCACATGCCCCGCAATACCTCGGCAGGCGTGTTCATCGGTGGCTTCTGCCTGGTGCTCGGTTTTGCCTTGATCTGGCACATCTGGTGGCTGGCCATCGTCGGTCTGCTGGGCATCTTTGCCAGCGCGCTGGCGCGTGCCTATGACCCGGACAAGGATTTCTACATCCAGCCCGACGAGATCGCCGCCACCGAGGGCGCCCACATGGAGAAGGTGCGTCAGGCTCTGCCTGCCGCCACCGCCTGACAGTGAGTGATGTGACATGAGTACCTACGTTGAAAGCGCGCACGGCGCGCACGATGACCACGCGCACCACGACAGTGGTGCCCAGACGGTGCTGGGCTTCTGGCTCTACCTGATGACCGACTGCATCCTGTTCGCGACGGCGTTCGCGGGCTTTGCAGTGCTGCATCGGAACATCGCCACCGGCCCGATGGCCAAGGAAATCTTCGACCTGCCTTATGTGATCGTCGAAACCGCAGCCCTGCTGTTGAGCTCGATCACCTACGGCTTCGCGATGATTGCCGGCTACAAGGGCAACAAGAAGGCCACGCTGGCCTGGCTGGCGCTGACCTTCGCCTTTGGCGCCAGCTTCATCGGCATGGAACTCAATGAATTCCACCACATGATCGAAGAGGGCCATGGCCCGCAAGTCAGTGCCTTCCTGTCGGCCTTCTTCGGCCTGGTGGGCTTGCACGGCCTGCACGTGACCGCCGGCCTGATCTGGATGGCCGTGCTGATGATCGAAACCGTCAAGACCGGTCTGACCAGCCGCCTGATGACCCGTCTGAGCTGTCTGAGCCTGTTCTGGCACTTCCTGGACATCGTCTGGATCTGCGTCTTCACCGTCGTCTACCTGAAAGGAGCCCTGTGATGAGCGCATCGCATGACCACGCTGACAGCCATGGCAGCGTCAAGAGCTACCTCGTCGGCTTCGTGCTGTCCGTCATCCTGACGGCGATTCCCTTCTGGATGGTGATGAGCGGCAGCTTCAGCAAGTCGGCTGCCACGCTGGGCATCTTCCTGTTCGCGGTCGTGCAGATCGTGGTGCACCTGAAGTATTTCCTGCACCTGAACTTCACGACCACCGAGGGCAAGGTCAACAGCTTCTCTTTCCTGTTCACGGCTTTCGTGATCGTGCTGCTGGTGGGTCTGTCGATCTGGATCATCACCACGGCCGACGCGCTGATGCTGCGTTGAGTGAGGCTGCCTTGAACGCCAAGCGCTATCTGCAGGTTACCAAGCCCGGCATCACCGCCGGCAACCTGATCGCCACCGTCGGCGGCTTCCTGCTGGCCAGCCAGGGTCATGCCCTGGACTGGGGGCTGTTGCTGGCCACCATGGCGGGACTGTCGCTGGTCGTGGCGTCGGGCTGCACCATCAACAACTGCATTGACCGTGACATCGATGCCCGCATGGCGCGCACCCAAAAGCGCGTGCTGGTGACGGGCGCGATGAGCCTGAAAGCGGCGTTTGCCCACGGTGTGGTTCTGGGCGCGGCGGGCTTTGCCACGCTGGCGATCTGGACCAACATGCTGGCCCTGGCTTGCGCCATGTTTGGCTACTTCATCTATGTGGGCGTCTACAGCCTCTACATGAAGCGCCACTCGGTCTATGGCACGGTGGTGGGCTCGCTGTCCGGGGCCGTGCCGCCCGTGGCCGGTTATTGCGCCGCCCGTGGTCAGTTCGACATGGGTGCCGTGATCCTGCTGCTGATGTTCTGCCTGTGGCAGATGCCGCATTCGTATGCCATTGCGATCTTCCGCTTCAACGACTATGAAGCAGCGAAGATCCCTGTGCTGCCGGTGGTGCGGGGCGTGCCCGAAGCCAAGCGCCAGATCGTGCTCTACATCATCGCGTTTGCCGTGGCGACCGTGATGCTGGCGGTCGGTGGCTATGCCGGCTACGGCTACCTGGTGGTGGCCTGTGCCACCAGCCTGTGGTGGCTGAAGATGGCGATGGCGGGCTACAAGCCCGAGACCGACGACCGCCTCTGGGCGCGGCAGGTGTTCCTGTTTTCCACCATCACCATCTGTGCCTTGAGCGTGATGATGGCGGTGGACGGCAGGGTGCCGGGCGCTATGGGGTGATGAACAGGGCCGAGAGATCGGCCCTTATTTTTTGCAGCATGCCAGCCCAGTCACCGGGCACACTTTGGCGGTAAAGCCGTGCTGCGGGATACCAGGGGCTGTCTTCGCGGGCGAGCAGCCAGCGCCAGTCCGGGTTGTGTGCCAGCATGATCCAGGTGGGCTTGCCCAGGGTAGCTGCCAGGTGGGCCACGCTGGTGTCCACGCTGACCACCACATCCATCAGATTGCACAAGGCTGCCGTGTCGGTGAAGTCGTTCAACTGCGCGCCAAAGTGGCAGACATGCGGGTGTTGCGCCAGGGCTGTCTGGTCGGCGGATCGGATGTCCTTTTGCAGGACCACCCAGTCGATGTCACTGCCCAGCACTGTGGCCAGTTGGGCGAAGGCCAGGCTGCGTTTGGCATCGTCCACGTGGGCCGTGTTGCCGCTCCAGGCCAGACCGACGCGCGGGCGTTGCCGCTCGCCCAGCAGCGCCTGCCAGTGGGCCTGGGTCGCTTCGGGAATCAGCAGCTTGGAGACGGGTGCCGGCATGGAGCCCAGGTCGGTCTGAAACAGACGAGGCAGTGACAGCAGCGGGCAGTGGCAATCGAATGCGGGCAGAGGCTCGTCGGTAGCGAACACCGCGACACCGGGCAGATCGGACAGCAAGGTCTTCAACGGCGCCTGCACTTGCAGCAGCACCCGGCCACCGCGGGCCTGCACCAGCGGCACATAGCGGGCGAACTGGATGGTGTCGCCCAGCCCCTGCTCGTGTCGCAGCAGGATGGTGCGGCCCTCGAGCGCTTCACCTTGCCAGCGGGGTGCGGGCTGTTCAGCCCACAGACCGATGTGTGCGGGCCGTTGCAGGCGCCATTCGCTTTCAAGCCAGCCGCGCTCGAACTGCCCGAGCCGAAGCAGGGCCATGCCCAGGTTCCAGTGCGCATCGACCGAATCAGGTGCCAGGGCCACCGCCCGTTCGAAGGCGTGCAGACCCTCTTCGTGGCGTTGCAGCTCGCCCAGCGCCAGGCCGCGGCTGTTGTGGGGCACATGGTCGTCCTGGATGGCCAGCGCACGGTCGAAATCGGCCAGCGCTTCTTCAGGGCGCTGCATCTGTGTCAGCAGGGTGCCGCGGTTGGCGTAGGCCTTGCCGTTGTCCGGGGCCAGGGAAACGGCCTTGTTGAAGTTGATGAGGGCGAGATCCAGTTCGCCCAGTTGCTGATAGGCCGTGCCCCGGTTGAGGTAGACACCGGCATGTTCACGCTCGATCTTGGCTGCCTTGTTGAGCAAGTCCACGGCTTGCTGTGCCTGGCCCATCTGCAAGGCCACCACGCCACCGAGATTGAGGGCATTGAAATGCCGTGGTTGCAGCTGGGTGACCTTGAGGTAGTTGTGCAGGGCTTCGGCCAGCAAGCCCTGCTGATGCTGGGCCATGGCTTGCTGGAAGAGGGTTTCGGCCTGCTGGGCGGCGGGCTGTGCGAACAGGGCGGATTTCATAGCGCCGCACTGTGGTGGAAAGGGCGGCTGAGCACAATGCGGAATTGTCCGCCCCGTGAGCACGTGGGGTGATCAGCAGGGCGCTAACATCGGCGCTGTCTGTTTGTTTCCGGCTGTTCACACCATGCACCACCATCTTGTCGATTTCCTGCTTCACTGGGGCATCACGGCCTTGTCCCTGTGGATCGCCAGCCGCGTGTTCCAGGGCATCCGCATCAGCAGCACGTCCGACCTGATTGTGGCGGCGCTGTTGCTGGGCTTTGCCAACGCCATCGTCAAACCCATTCTGGTGCTGTTGACCCTGCCGCTGACGCTGCTGACTTTCGGCCTGTTCCTGCTGGTGATCAACGCCTTGATGCTCATGCTGGTGTCGTCGCTGGTCAAGGGCTTCAAGGTGTCGGGCTTCTGGACAGCCCTGTTCGCCAGCATCTTCATCGCCTTGTTGAGCATGTTCTTTGGCGCGGTGGTGCTGTCCGATCATGGTGCGCAGGACATCATCCGCATGCCCCGCAGCGGCCGCTGGGTCTGACCAAGAAACAGCTCCAGTTCCGTTGCAGTGAATGCCCCGGGCTGGCTGCTCTTTTATCGCAAATCGTTGTCCGTACAGGACATCAACCCGGGTCTGACCTTGTCGATGAGTTCACCATGAAAAAAGCGCCGGGCACTCCCGTGCGCGACGCCTTTATCCCGACAGTGCAAGCCAGTGGCGATCAGCTGCCTTGGCTCAACTCTGCGTTCAGCTTGTCCTTGTCGAGCTCACCTTCCCACTTGGCGACCACCACGGTGGCCACGCTGTTGCCGATGAAGTTGGTCAGGGCGCGTGCTTCGGACATGAAGCGGTCCACACCCAGGATGAGTGCCAGTCCGGCCACAGGCACGTCAGGCACCACGGCCAGGGTGGCTGCCAGCGTGATGAAGCCGGCACCGGTCACACCCGAGGCCCCCTTGGAGGTCAGCATGGCGACACCCAGCACCGTCAGCTCCTGGGTCAGGGTGAGGTCGATGTTGAGGGCCTGCGCCACGAAGATGGCGGCCATTGTCAGGTAGATGTTGGTGCCATCAAGGTTGAAGGAGTAACCAGCAGGCACCACCAAACCCACCACCGACTTGGAGCAGCCCAGGCGCTCCAGCTTGTTCATCAGGGGAACCAGGGCGGACTCGGACGACGAGGTACCCAGCACCGTCAGGAGCTCTTCCTTGATGTAGGAAATGAAGCGCAGGATGCTGAAACCGGTGAAGTGGGCGATGGTGCCCAGCACCACGAGCACGAACAGGATGCAGCACAGGTAGAAGCTGCCCATCAGCGCGGCCAGCGGCTTGAGGGCCGTCCAGCCATACTTGCCGAGGGTGAAAGCCATGGCACCACCCGCACCGATGGGGGCGAGTTTCATGATCACGTTCATCATGGCAAAGAACACATGGCTGCATTCTTCGATGAAGGTGTGCACCAGCTTGCCGGTTGAGCCCATGCGCTGCATGGCATAGCCGAAGAGCACAGCCAGCAGCAGCACCTGCAACAGGTCACCCGAGCCGGTGAAGGCATCGGTGAAGGTCTTGGGGATGATGTGCAGGATGAAATCAACCGTGCTTTGCTCGCCGGCCTTCTTGGCATAGTTGGCCACCGCCGAACTGTCGAGCGTGCTGGGGTCGACGTTGAAGCCGGCGCCGGGCTTGAGCACGTTGACGACCACGAGGCCAATGATCAGGGCCAGCGTGGACACCAGTTCGAAATACAGCAGCGCCTTCGCACCAACGCGGCCGACCTTTTTCATGTCACCACCGTTGACGATGCCGAGCACCACGGTGCAGAAGATGATGGGGCTGATCAGCATCTTCACCAGCGCGATGAAGCCATCCCCCAGTGGTTTGAGCTGAACACCGATCTTCGGTTCAACCACCCCCAGCGTGCCGCCTGCAATGATGGCAAGCACAACCCAGAAATACAGATGCGAGGTGAGGCGCTTCATGGACTACCGCGATTCAAACAAGTAACGAAGCGTTAAAGAATACCGAGCTGAGCACTGCTGTGCGGTGTGGAATCCCACAACGTCTGTAAAGCGCTCAAACCGTACAAGTTCCAGCCACAGATAATGTGTTGCTCCATCCCCTGCGTGCGGTTTTGCTTCTCCTCTGGTGCGGTCGGTGATTCATTCGGTTCTCCGTTTTCTGTTGACGACGCTGCTGATCACCTTGGTCAGCGCGCGTGCTGTCGCGGGTGTCCTGACCTTGTCCCCTGCTGAGACCCATTACAAGGTCAACCACCTGATGGATGTGGTGGAAGACGCTTCCGGCCGGATGACGATGGATGACGTTCGCGTACGCATGGCTGCTGCCGACGTCGCGCCACCACCAGGCGGCCTGTCCAGCTACGGCTTCACGGTGGCCGCCTATTGGTTCCGCTTCGAGGTGAACAACCCGGCTGCCGATGCGCAAGACATGATGCTGGTGCTGCGCACGCCCTGGCTTGATTCGATCCACATCTATGAAGACAGGCCGGATGGTCCCCATTTGCTTCACCATGTGGGTGACACCCTGCCGTTTGCCGCGCGGGCGCATCTCAACCCGCAATACCTGGTGGACCTGCACCTCACTCCGGGGCGCCACACCTACTACCTGCGTGTGACCTCCACGCAAGCGTTCATGACCCCCGTCGAACTGTGGCAACCAGAGGCCTTCCACGACAGCGACCGCTTGCTGACCGGCTACTTCGGGATGTTCTATGGCGTGCTGTTGGTCATGGTGCTCTACAACGGCTTCATCTGGGTGTCGACGCGGGACCGCAACTACCTTCTCTATTGCCTGAACCTGCTGGGCTTCTTCGCCATGAATTTCTCGTACAGCGGGTTTGCCTTTCAGTACCTGTGGCCGGAGTCACCACGCTGGAGCAACTGGAGCCACACCGTCTGGATCTTCCTGTACCAGATGGCAGCAGTCGTGTTTGCCATGGGCTTTCTCGATTCGCAAAGCCGCATGCCCATGCTGCATCGCATCCTGAAAGGCTACCTCCTGGCCGTGGTGCTGACCTGGCTGCTCATCGTGGTCAGCGGCAACGTCGTCCTGTACAACGCTGTGCCGGTCTATTTCTTCTTCTTCATGACGCCGTTGCTGCTGACCAGTGGTGTCGCTGCATGGCGGTCTGGCTACCGCGCAGCCCGGTTCTTTGTGCTGGCCTCGATCGCATCCCTGGCCGGTTCCCTGATCACGGCGCTCACGGTCAGTGGGTTCGTGCCCTATTCGTTTGCCTCATTCCATGCTGCCGAATTCGGTGTGATGGCCGATGTGGTGCTGCTGGCGCTCGCCCTGGCGGACCGCATCAATTTCCTGCGGGCACAGAAGGAAGCAGCCGAGCGGGCTGTCATCGAGCAGAAGTTGAAGGCCAGCGCCCTGCTTGAGGTGGCCAAGGAGGAGCTGGAACGCACCGTGGCCGAGCGCACCGCCGAACTGGCACGAGCCCGGGATGAGGCCGAGCATCTGGCGCGCATCGACGTACTCAGCGGCGTGTCGAACCGTCGTTATTTTGAAGAGGTAGCTGCACGGGAGTTCACGCGCGTGAAGCGCTATGGCGAACCCCTGGCCGTCATCATGTTCGACATCGATCTGTTCAAGCAGATCAACGATGTCTATGGACATGCCATGGGTGACCTGGTCATCCGGTTGGCCGCAGGTCTGGTGAAGGATGCGGTTCGCTCGGTGGACTTCGTGGCGCGCATCGGTGGCGAGGAGTTCATCGTCTTGCTGCCCGAGGTGAATACCGCACAAGCTGTGGTCTCGGCCGAGCGTCTGCGTGAGCGAATGGCGGCACTGGAGGTCGGGGTGAAGAAGCTGCGCTTCACGGCCAGCTTTGGGGTGACCGAGATCACTGAAGCCGATGAGTCATTTGGCACCGTGCTGCAGCGCGTGGACCAGGCCATGTACCGCTCGAAGAAGGCGGGCCGCAACCAGGTGACGGCCGCCTAGTTCGAAAGTACTAGCTCGATTAGCCGAGTGTTCTGCTTGGGTATATTTGCGCCGCATCAAGTCCATGCGTGCCACAGGTTTCCACAATCGATCGCATCGATTCAAACAGCAAGGAGACCCAGATGCGCTCGATCCAACTGGATGTGAAGACCTTTTTGTCGGCCCAACCTGTGTTTCAGGATCTGACTGCTGGCGAACTCGGACGGTTGGCCGATGCCGTCACGGTGCGCAGCCTGCCCCGTCAGGCCACGCTGTTTCGCGCCGGCCAAGCCTGTGATGGGCTCTATTTTGTCGCTCACGGTCAGGCCAAGCTGTACGTGCAATCGGAAAGCGGACACGAGAAGGTCATCGAAGTGATCGGTGCTGGGGACTGTGTGTCCGAGGCACTCACGTTCAGCGATGAAACCCACACGGTGAGCGCCACCACGCTGACCGATGCGCTGGTGCTGTGTGTGCCGCGTGATGTGCTGTTGGGTGAAATCGCGCGCAACGGCCATCTGGCTATCAGTTTGCTGACCCGCATGTCCGGACGCATGAACCGCCTGACCAGGGCCATTGAGGCGCTGACCTTGCGCTCGGGTGTTGGGCGGGTGGTTGATTACCTGCTGCACGCACCGGTAGCAGCAGAAGCGCATCGCGACCACTTGACGGTGGCGCTGCCTGCCAGCAAAGGCACGATTGCCTCGCTGCTGTCAGTCACGCCCGAGCACTTTTCGCGCATCCTGCATGATCTTCAGGACCGTGGCCTGATCGCGATTGATCGCAGGCGCATCCACATCCTGGATGCCGGGCGGCTGGCCTGCGTGTGAAACCCCCCACGCTCGGTAGGGGATGTGGTTTCTTGAAGCGCTTCAAGGAAATGAATCGCCCCCGGGCCTAGTCTCACGACCGTCCCTATACAAGAAGGAGATCGGCCATGAATCAGGGCACCCAGGGCGGCTTTACCAAGCAAGCTGCCCGCAACATCTTCTACGGTGGCGCAGTGTTTTTCACGCTGCTGTTTGCCGGCATCGTGTTTGACAGCGAAAGCAAGATTCCTCAGCGCTCCAATGCGCAGAACATCACCGATTCGGTGGTGCGCGGCAAGTACATCTGGGAAACCCGCAACTGCATCGGCTGCCACACCTTGCTGGGCGAAGGCGCCTATTTCGCGCCGGAACTGGGCAATGTGTACAAGCGCCGAGGCCCTGAGTTCATCAAGGCCTGGATCAAGGGCCAACCGACCAATGCGCCGGGCCGCCGTCAGATGCCGCAGTTCAACCTCACCGACCAGCAACTCAACGATCTGGTTGACTTCCTGAAGTGGTCAGGCGAGATCAATACCGAAAACTGGCCTCCCAATATCCAAGGTTGATCGGGAGAAAGACATCATGATCAAGACCATCAAGTATCAATCTCAGTCGGTCGCCAAGTACTACTTCGTGGCGGCCTTGCTGCTCTTTGTCGGACAGATCATATTTGGTCTCGCCATGGGGTTGCAGTACATCATCGGGGACTTCCTGTTCCCGGCCATCCCCTTCAATGTGGCCCGCATGGTCCACACCAACTTGCTGATCGTGTGGCTGCTGTTCGGCTTCATGGGTTCGGCGTATTACCTGGTTCCGGAAGAAGCCGAGACGGAGCTTTACAGTCCCAAGCTGGCCTTGGTGCTGTTCTGGGTCTTTCTGGTGGCGGGCGCGCTGACCGTGGTGGGGTATCTCTCCTTGCCATACGCCAAGCTGGCTGAGTTGACCGGCAACGAGTACCTGCAGACCATGGGGCGAGAGTTCCTGGAGCAACCCTTGCCGACCAAGGTGGGCATCGTGGTCGTCGCCCTTGGCTTCCTGTTCAACATCACCATGACCCTGTTGAAGGGCCGCAAGACGGCGATTTCGCTGGTGTTGCACCTGGGCCTGTGGGGCTTGGCCTTGTTGTTCCTGTTCAGCTTCGTCAACCCGCACAACCTGGTGCGCGACAAGCTCTACTGGTGGTTTGTGGTGCACCTCTGGGTGGAAGGCGTGTGGGAGCTGATCCTGGGCGCGCTGCTGGCTTTCGTGCTGGTCAAGACCACGGGTGTCGACCGCGAAGTGATCGACAAGTGGCTGTACGTGATCATCGCGTTCTCACTGATGACCGGCATCCTTGGTACCGGACACCATTTCTACTTCATCGGTCTGCCGCCTTACTGGCACTGGATCGGGTCGGTGTTCTCCGCCATGGAGCCCATCCCCTTCTTCATGATGACGATGTTTGCCTTCAACATGGTGCAGCGTCGACGTCGTGACCACCCCAATCAGGCCGCCGTGCTGTGGGCTGTCGGTACGTCCGTGATGGGGTTCCTGGGCGCAGGCCTGTGGGGGTTCATCCATACCCTGTCTTCGGTGAACTACTACACCCACGGCACGCAGATCACCGCAGCACACGGTCACCTGGCTTTCTACGGCGCTTACGTGATGGTGGTGATCACCATGATCAGCTATGCCATGCCGCTGATGCGCGGTCGGGTGGCCAATAGCGAGCTGGCACAGAGCGTGGAAATGTGGTCGTTCTGGATCATGACCATCAGCATGGGTTCCATGGTGCTGGCACTGACCGGTGCTGGCATCTTGCAAGTGTGGCTGCAACGCATGGCCGAGAACCCCATGCCCTATATGGACACACAGAACCAGTTGCATTTCTTCTACTGGATCCGTTTGTGGTCGGGTGTGGGCTTCCTGATCGGTCTGCTGACCTACTTGTCGAGCTTCTTCATCGGTGGTGAGCCTGCCGTGGTGCCTGCAAGTGGCGGCGACGCCCGTGCCGTACCGGCACAACGTGCCTGAGCACGACAGCGCAGGGAGCAGCAGCATGGACATGCTTCATCCTGATGCGCTGGTGGGGGCCCCGAAGGGGGCTCCCCACTACGTTTCACAAGGCCAGGAATGTGCCCTGTTCGAGCAGGCCTGGCGTTGCCAGTTGCCACTCCTGATCAAAGGGCCCACAGGTTGCGGCAAGACACGCTTTGTCGAGCACATGGCAGCCAGGCTGGGGCGCCCCTTGATCACGGTGTCCTGTCATGATGATCTGAGTGCGGCCGATCTGGTCGGTCGTCATCTGATTGGCCAGGGCAGTACGGTATGGGTCGATGGGCCCTTGGCCCGCGCTGTGCGGGAAGGAGCCATCTGCTACCTGGACGAGGTGGTCGAAGCACGCAAGGACACGACCGTGGTCATGCACCCGCTGGCCGATGACAGGCGAGTGCTGCCCATCGAGCGGACCGGTGAGTTGCTGCAGGCGCCAGCCGAGTTCATGCTCGTCATTTCCTACAACCCGGGCTACCAGAATCTGCTCAAGACCCTCAAGCCCAGTACGCGTCAGCGCTTCGTGTCGCTGACGTTCGATTACCCGCAGCCCTTGATCGAGCGCGACATCGTGTGCAGCGAGGGCGGTGTGTCGCCGGCGATGGCCGAGGGCCTCGTGCGCTTGGCCGGTGCTTTGCGTCGGGTCACAGATCACGACCTGGAGGAAACAGCCAGCACCCGTCTGCTGGTGATGGCAGGTCGGCTGATGGCCGCGGGTGTCGATACCGAGTCCGCCTGTCGTGCGGCCGTGGTCGATGCGCTGACCGACGATCTGGAGACTGCCGCGGCGCTCATGGAGATCGTGCGTGGTGTCATGGCGCAGCCTTGATTTGCAAACGCGCCGGCGGGTCGGGCAGGTGGGCTTCTTCCTGCTCTTCCTGTTGGCCCCGCTATGCAACCTGTTTCGGTTTGATTTGACCGATACCCGCTTGTGGGTGCTGGGCATGCCCTGGTCACTGGGGATTGATGCCCTGATCCATCATGAGGTTTCACCGGCTCAGGCTGCCTGGAGCCTGGTTTGGCGTGGCCTGATGCCCATCGTGCTGGTGGTGACAGTGTTTCTGACCGTTGCCTGGCGGTATGGTCGCCTCTACTGTGGTTGGCTTTGCCCGCATTTTTCGGTTGTCGAGTTGCTCAATGACTTGTTGCACAAGGCCATTGGGAAGTTCAGCCTATGGGACAACCATCGCACCAGCAAGACAGACCGTGCTGGGCACGAGATGAAGCCGGATGCCCGTTGGTGGCCTGTCTTTCTGGTGGCGTGCGTGTCGCTGGGGTTTGCATGGGCCATCACCTTGTTGAGCTACCTGTTGCCACCCTGGCGGCTGTGGAGCCATTTGTGGCATGGCGCCTTGACGCCGGCCGAGGCACGCTTTCTGGTCATCGGTACGGCCGTGTTTTCAACCGAATTCCTGCTTGCGCGCCACCTCTTTTGCCGATTTGGCTGTGCGGTGGGCTTCTTTCAGAGCCTCATGTGGATGGCCAATCCCAAGGGCATGGTCGTGGCATTCCAGCGGGAGCGCGCCCGGGAGTGCCGAACGTGCAACCCGCCAACGGGCTCGGCCTGCGACAACACCTGCCCCATGCGTCTGCATCCCCGCAACATCAAGCGCATGATGTTTTCGTGCGTGCAGTGCGGACAGTGCCTGAGTCAGTGCGCGCAGTCTCAGGATCGGCAGCTTAGAACACCTGTGCTCACTTGGGCGGTGGGTGTCGATGCGGTAAGAGAAACGCTGCGCCAGAAAAAAGCTGCTCAGCGGCCGCACGGAGAAGACTGATGGAAGAGTGGGTTGGTCAGTGGTGGCACCGCATTGCAACGCGCTTGGCAGATCGCAGTCACGCGTCTGCCGCCGTTCGTCTGGATGATGTGCGATCTCAATTGGGTGTCGTATTCAGGGCGTTGGGCGGCTCACCTGAATGGCGCCTGGCAACGGCGTCTGCGCAGCAGCAGGCTGGAGCTCGGTCATTGTTGCAGCGAGTGGCAGGGACAGGCTTGCGTGCCGAGCAGCCCGAGCTCGATGCAGAGACACTGGCCTTGCCGCCGGTGCTGGCCATCTTTCCTGATCAACAGCTCAATCGGGACCTGTATTTCTGGCTGGCGGGCATGGGGGCCGTGAGACTGCAGATGGCGCTGGATGATGCAGTGCAAGGTTCACGCAACGCGCTGTCGCAACACCTTGGTGCCACCCGCAGCTTGTTGCAAAGCTTTCCAGGTTGGTGGCCACGATACCGGCGCCTGGTGCAAGCGCACCTCCATGAGCGCGTGGCACCGCAGACCCGACACAGCCGCCAGGCGGCTAGGCCAGCGCAGTCGGAAAGCATCTTGCGCCAGATTCTGGTGGACTCCGCGCAAGGAGTTTGGCCCCCGGACGATGTGGATGTCGACCTGGGTGGGCTGGCGCCTGTGCCGATGTGGGTGGGGGTGGGGCAGTTGGCTGCAGAGGGCATGTTGTCAGCCGAAACCAGGCAGGGGCACGACGGGGGCGGGTCATCACGGGACATGTCTGCCGATCGCACGCGTCGACGGGCGCAGCAGGCGCGCTCTGATGCCGAGCGCCATGCCTTGATCATGTTCTTCCGGACCGAGTCCCTCCTGTCCTGGTCGGAGTTTGTGAACATCAACCGGCAAACCGATGACGAGGACCTGGCTGACGCACAACAGGTGGCCAACGACATGGACCAGCTCAGCGTGGCGCCGGATGGTCAGACATTGGCTTCACGTGTTCGCTTCGACCTGGACCTGCCCAGTGCCGCGGCAGATGACACTGTCCTGCAGCAAGGCATTCGGTTGCCCGAATGGGATCATCGCAAGCAAGCCTTGTTGCCTGACCGGTGTGGTGTGCAGTTGCTGTTGCCTCGCATCGAGCAGCCGTGGCAACCACCGCCATCACTGCGTGCCACTGCGCATCGCATGCGGCGGCGCCTTGAGAGCCTGAGGGCCTTGCCGCGCTGGGAGCGTGGACATGTGGTTGGCGAGCGGCTGGATGTCGATGCGTGGGTGCGCTGGCAGGCTGAGTGCGGTGCGGGCGGAGATGTTCCCCTGGATGAGCCTCGTGCATTCCTGCGTCCCCGACGTGAAGATCGTAGCCTGGCCACGCTTCTGCTGGCGGATTTGTCCTTGTCCACGGATGCCTGGGCGAGTCAGGATGCCCGTGTCATCGATGTCATCCGTGATGCTCTGTACGTGTTCGGTCAGGCCATGGACGGACTGGGAGACCCCTTCGAGATGCTGGGTTTCAGCTCAGTCCGGAGGGAGCATGTTCGCGTGCATGCGCTCAAGCGTTTCGGTGAGCGGTGGAGCGACGTGAGCAGGGACCGCGTGGGCGCGATCAAGCCGGGCTATTACACCCGCATGGGTGCCGCCATTCGGTATGCCACCCAGGTGCTGGAGACAAGGACGGAGCGTCAGCGCCTGCTGCTGTTGCTGACCGACGGCAAGCCGAATGACCTTGATCACTATGAAGGGCGCTTTGGGCTGGAAGACACACGCCATGCGGTTCAGGCTGCGCGGCGTGCAGGGCTGGTGCCGTTTTGCATCACCATTGATGAGCAGGCTGCCGACTACCTGCCTTTCCTTTTTGGGCAGCGTGGCTATGCACTCGTGCACAAGCCTCAGGACCTGGTGTCTCGCCTCACACAGATCGTGGGACAGCTGTCTGCATGATGGGGCAACCTGACATGATCATTCGCGGCTTTTCAGCATGTCTACAGGGTATGCCCGCGCATAGTTCTTTGGTAGTAGGCCGTTTGGCCAGGGGTGGGTGTCAAGCGCATCCACCGACTGGTGTGGCTTGATCTAACGCAAATCCATGAGGGTGTCGGGTTTCCAGAATCCGCCTCATTCATCTGATTGCCAAGGAGCTCACCATGCGTCTTTCCAGTCTGGATATCCCGTCGTACCTGTCGGTTTTGCCGCTGTTTCACGAGATGCGTCCTGCAGAGCTGGAGCGCATTGCCGATGCCTGTGTGATTCGACGCTGCGCCCGTGGCGACGAGATCTTCCGGGTGGGTGATTCGTGTGATGGCTTTCATGTGGTGATGAGTGGGCAGGTCAAGCTGTACGCGCTGTCGCCGTCCGGCAATGAAAAGGTCATTGAGATCATCAGCCCAGGCAACACTTTTGCGGAAGCGCTGATGTTCACCGGCAAGCCCTATATCGTCAGTGCACAGTCCTTGACTGACAGCGTGGTGATGACGGTGAGGAAGGAGGCTGTGCTGTCTGAAATCGAGCGGGACCCCCGTTTCTCGATGCGCATGCTGGCCGGCATCTCGCGTCGTTTGCATGGGCTGGTTCAGGACGTCGAATCGGCCGCCTTGCACTCCGGCATTCAGCGTGTCATCGGCTACCTCTTGCGCGATCAGGCGATCGACGAGGCCATGCCGGTGCAGGAGACCACGGTGTCCTTGCCTGTGAGCAAGGCCACCATTGCGTCGCTGTTGTCGCTGACACCCGAATACTTCTCGCGCGTCCTGCGCGAACTGGAAGATGGTGGACTGATCGCCATCGACCGCCGCGATATCCGCATCCTCGATGTGCAAGGACTGTCGCGGTATCACCTGCAGTGAGGTCCTATGTCCATTCCCTCTGTCGTGAGCGCGGGCGCCAGCCGAGCCCGACCTGATGCTGTTCGCGTGGCAGCGCCCTGGCGCTTGGGGACCATCATGGCAGCCCCCCATCGACTGGGCTTTCTGGCTGCTGCCCTGGTGATGAGCGCGTCGGCCATCTGGTGGTGTGTGGAGTTGATTCTTCGGCAATTGGGTGCAGGTTCACTGGCTGTGGCCGTGCCTGCCAGCTTCGTGCATGCCGTGCTGATGACCTATGGCTTCATGCCCTTGTTTTTCAGTGGCTTCCTGTTCACAGCAGGGCCGCGGTGGTTGCAGATGCCCGAGGGGGAGGCGAACACGATTCGGCCGGGTGTCATGGCCTTGTTGATGGGGTGGTGTGCCTGGCTGATCGGAGCCCGCTGGCACGCCGGCGTGGCTGCATTGGGTGCGGTGCTGGCGGCGATCGGATGGGGATGGCTGGCGGTGCACTTCAGCCGTCTGGTACGTCAGAGCCCGGCCAGGGACAAGGTGCATGGGACCGTGGTGATGGTGGCATCCTGGGTCGGTGTGGCTGGGCTGCTGCTGACTGCTGCAGGTGTGGCCTTGGGGCGTTTTGACTGTTTGCGCTGGGCGACATGGCTGGGCTTGTGGTGGTTCGTGGTCCCGGTCTATGTGGCTGTGGCCCATCGCATGATTCCTTTTTTCACGGCGGCCGTCGTTCCGGCGCTGGACGCCTGGCGACCCAACTGGTTGCTGTGGTCCATGCTGGCGGCTGCCGGCCTGCAGGGCCTGTGGTTTGTGCTGGATGCTGTGGGGCTGGATGGGACAGGGTGGTCGGTGGTCCGCGCGTTCAGCTCCATCGTCATTGGTGCACTGCTGCTGGCGCTGGCCGTGCGCTGGGGGCTGGTGCAAAGTCTGAGCGTGCGGCTGCTGGCCATGCTGCACATTGGCTTTATGTGGCTGGGCATCACTTTCCTGCTGGATGGGGCCAACGCCATACAGCAGGTCATGGGGCTGACGACGGCCAGCCACCTGGCGGCCTTGCATGCCTTGACGATGGGCTTTCTCGGCAGCGTACTGATTGCCATGGCGACCCGCGTCAGCTGTGGTCATGGTGGACGTACCCTGGCGGCCGACAACATCGCCTGGAGCCTGTTCTGGCTGGTGCAGTTGGCCGTTGTGCTGCGCGTGGCCTCGGCCTGGTGGGGTGCCCATGCCGGTGTGGGTTTGCTGGCAGCTTCCGGGGTCTGGACCACGGCAGTCGTGGGCTGGTCCGTTCGCTATGGTCGCTGGTTTGGCCGGCCGCGTCTGGACGGTCGTCCGGGTTGATGGGGTTGTGCCTGCGTGATGTCTACCGACAACGAGGTTCCTGTTCCGCCGAGGTTGGCGGGTGACTTCGTCATCTGGCTGGTCATCCTGGCTGAGTTGCTGACCTTTGGCATCCTGTTTCTGAGCTTTGCCGTCACACGCGTGCGGCAACCGGCAGTGTTCTCTGCCGCCCAGCAGACGCTGGATTTGCACAGCGGTGTCATCAACACGCTTTTGCTGGTCTCCGGTAGCTGGTGCGTGGCGCGTGCCGTGCAGGCCATCCAGCACGATCTCATCCGTGCCGGAGCGCGCTGGTTGCTTGGTGCCCTGGCTTGTGGCGGCGCCTTCCTGCTGGTCAAGAGCCTGGAATATGCAGCCAAGTTGCACCATGGCATCGACATATCGACCAACGACTTCTACACCCTGTACTTCATCCTCACAGGGTTTCACTTTCTGCACGTGCTGGTGGCCGAGCTGTTTCTGTTGTGGCTGTTCGTGTTCACGGTGCGAGGCCGCTATGGACGCCATGACCACCATGCTCTGGAAAGTGGCGCGGCGTTCTGGCACATGGTCGACCTGTTGTGGATCGTGCTGTTTCCGCTGGTCTATGTGATGAGGTGAGGCATGAGGGAAAAGGACATGCCGATCACAGGCATACGTCGCATCAACGGGGTCTGGCTGGTATTGGTGGCGGCGACGCTGATCACCTATGGTCTGGGTGAAAGCGGTGCATCCGGCCGCATGGGCATGTGGGCGACCCTGTTGATGTTCTCGCTCACCTTGGTGAAGGGCTACCTGATCACGCAGGACTACATGGGCTTGCGACGGGCGCCGCTGATGTGGCGGCTGTTGATCCTGGGGTGGCTGCTTGTCGTGACGGTGTTCATCATCGGGGCCTATGCTGTCGGCCTCATCGCACGGTGACCGACAGGCCTTGAGCCTTGATCCGATCAAGCAGACGGTGCGATACGGCGCTGGCGTCGGCAGCCCAGCTCGCATGGCCGTCACAGGCAGGCCGGAATGTCTGTAAAACCCAGCTGTCCAGGCCTGCTGCAGCGAGTTGCCGAGCCAGTTCGGGCAGGGTGTCGCCTGGGTGCAGACGGGGGTGGTAGGTCGTGCGCACTTCAACGGCCAGTCTGCCAGTGGAGCGGGCAAGGAGTACGGCCTCCAGACTGCGCAGGGCGGGCTGTCCGCTCTGGGGTATGGCGGTGACCTTCTCGTAGTCTGCAAACCCGGCCTTGAGGTCGAAACCGATCCAGTCGATGTGGGGCAGCACCTGGCTCAGGCGATCTGGATAGATGCCGGCGGTATGCAGTCCAACCTTGAGACCCAATGCGCGGACGGCCAACATGGCATCGGGCAATGCGGGGTCAAGGGTGGGCTCACCTCCGCTGAAGACCACCCCGTCGAGCAATCCTTGCCGGCGTGCCAACGTGTGCAGGACATGCGGCCAGTCCGGCACGAGACCAACGGGCACGTTGGCTTCTTGCCGTGGCTGCAACTCGGGGTTGTGGCAGTAATGACAGCGCCAGGGGCAACCTTGTACAAACACCACGGCAGCGAGCTGGTCGGGCCAGTCCGTGGTGCTCAGGGGGGTGAACCCGCCGACTTTCAGCATGTCGATTCAGGTGCCTGCGCAGACGGTTCCTGGAAATACTGGCGCTCGGCGAATTCACCCTTTTTGCCGATGTTGAAGGAGGACACGGGCCGGTGGTAGCCCATGACGCGGGTCCAGATTTCGCAGCGTTGACGTTCCTGCTCGGACAGGATGGGATGGGGTGCAGAGGTGCGAAGCGTATTCATGGAGAACTCCTTTGGTGTGAAACAGGGGTCAGAAGATCGGGCCGGGGCTCAATGAGCGCAACAGCTGTCGGGAGACATGTCGGTCCGCTGTTTTCGAGCCAGAGCTTCTTCGTCGCACAGCGGGCAGAACTCATGCTCGCCGGACAGATAGCCATGGACGGGGCAGATCGAGAAAGTCGGTGTGACCGTGATGTAGGGCAGACGGAAATGGCTCAGCGCTCGGCGAACCAGCTCACGACAGGCCGTGGCCGATGAGACCCGTTCGCCCAGGTACAGATGCAGCACCGTGCCACCCGTGTATTTCGCCTGCAGAGCCTCCTGGCGCTCGAGAGCCTCGAAGGGGTCGTCGCAAAAGCCCACGGGCAGTTGCGACGAGTTGGTGTAGTAAGGCATGTCGCTCGGGCCAGCCTGCAGGATGTCGAAGAAGCGCTTGCGGTCTTCCTTCGCAAAGCGATAGGTGGTCCCTTCGGCCGGTGTGGCTTCCAGGTTATAGAGGTGGCCGGTTTCTTCCTGGATGTCGGCGATGCGTGCGCGGATGTGGTCCAGGAAGCGCAGGGCCAGTGCCACGCCACGTTCGGTGGTGATGTCTTCCCGATCTCCGCTGAAGTTGCGGACCATCTCGTTGATGCCATTGACACCGAGCGTTGAGAAGTGGTTTCGCAAGGTGCCAAGATAGCGCTTGGTGTACGGAAACAGGCCGTTGTCTATGTGCTGCTGGATGACCTTGCGCTTGATTTCCAGGCTGGTCTTGCCCAGCTCGATCAGCTCATCGGTGCGGGCCAGCAGTGCCGCTTCATCCCCTTGATAAAGATAGCCCAGCCGGGCACAGTTGATGGTGACCACACCCAGGGAGCCGGTCTGTTCAGCGGAACCGAACAGACCATTGCCGCGCTTGAGCAGCTCGCGCAGGTCGAGTTGCAGTCGGCAGCACATTGAGCGGATCATGTTGGGCTGCAGATCCGAGTTGAGGAAGTTCTGAAAGTAGGGCAGCCCATATTTGGCGGTCATCTCGAACAGGCGCTCGGTGTTCGGGTGGTCCCAGTCGAAATCACGCGTGATGTTGTAAGTGGGAATCGGGAAGGTGAACGCCCGCCCTTTGGCGTCACCCTGCATCATCACGTCGATATAGGCCTGGTTGATCATGTCCATTTCGGCTTGCAGTTCACCGTAGGCAAAGGGCATTTCCTGCCCGCCGATGACGGGAACCTGTTCCTTCAGGTCCTCAGGGCAGGTCCAGTCGAACGTGAGGTTCGTGAAGGGCGTCTGCGTGCCCCAACGCGAAGGGACATTGAGGTTGTAGACCAACTCCTGGATGCACTGCCGAACCTGGTCGTAATGGAGTTGGTCCTTGCGGATGAAGGGGGCCAGATAGGTGTCGAAGGAGCTGAAGGCTTGCGCACCGGCCCATTCGTTTTGCAGGGTGCCCAGAAAATTGACGATCTGACCGACTGCGCTGGACAGGTGTTTGGCCGGTCCGGCCTCGACCTTGCCTGGTACACCATTCAGGCCTTCGTGCAGCAGGGTCCGCAGTGACCAGCCGGCGCAATACCCGGAGAGCATGTCGAGGTCGTGGATATGGAGGTCGGCTTCGCGATGGGCGTGGCCTATCTCGGGTGGGTAGACATGGTTGAGCCAGTAGTTGGCAATGACCTTGCCGGACACGTTCAGAATCAATCCGCCCAGTGAGTAACCCTGGTTGGCATTGGCGTTGACACGCCAGTCCTGCTGGGAAAGGTATTCGTTGACTGAACGCTCTACATCGACGGCGCAGGCCTTGTCGGCACGAAGGTGGCTGCGCTGCTCGCGGTACACGATGTAGGCCCGTGCTGTGTCGAAGTGACCTGCATCGACCAGGGTGCGTTCGACCTGATCCTGGATCTGCTCGACGGTGGGCACCCGTCGGTGCAGTGCCACGCCAACCTGTCTGGCGAGCTCGCCCGCCTGTGTCTCATCGAACCCACCGGTGGCTTTGCCCGCTCGTGCAATGGCCTGTGTGATCTTGTCGAGCTGGAAGCGGGCAGTGGCACCGTGGCGCTTGATGACCGCCACGGGAAAGGCGTTGCCAGTGGCAATTTCTGGAATGGGTGGCATGCAGGTCTCCTACTAGATGTAGTGTTTGCGTTGGTTGCAAAACGCTAGCGGTAGTGTTCCTGCTTGCTTGGGTGCCTTGGTTGACCCTCGTCAACGGAAATGAAGTGTCCAGATCAGAATAGGGTGCGGCCGGCCATGTCGCCCGATCAATGCGAGGTGCCTTCAGAACGTGTGATCTTGTTGAACACGTTGTACTTGCCAACCGGTTTGCTCATGGGCAGACGCTTGATTTCCTTGAAGGTCGCTGCGTCGTAGACGATCAGTGCACCGTTCATCTCCCAGAGGCTGGCCAGCGCGTAGCGGCCATCCCGTGTGAACTCGATGTGAGCCAGGGTCTGGCCCTCCGGTACCTTCACCTCGGCAACCGATTCGAGCGACGTCTTGTCGATGATGGTGAGCGTGTTGCGTGCCTTGGGGGACATCATCGAATCGGTCCACAGATAGCGGGACCGCTCATGGCTGCGCATGAAGAAGCCTGGGCCTGGTGTCTGGATCTGTTTGATGATGGTCCAGTTCTGCATGTCGATCACGCTGATGAGGCCCTGCTGCAGATTCGGTGTCGCCAGCACCGGCCGTCCCTGGTAGGTAAAGGCGATGCCGGAGCCGAGGTGTGGCATGCCGGGCAAGGGCAGCGTGGCAATCTGTTGACGGGCGTCCAGATTGATGACCTGGGTGACCGGTGGCGCGTCCTTGCTGCCTGGTGTGCGGCCGGCCCCAATCACATGGCGGTATGGTGGGTCGAAGAAGAAGTCATCCAGGGGTTGGCTCAAGGGGGTGCGACGTACGCCCAGGTAGCCCGGCTTGGCAATCGACTCGCCCATGCGGAAGTCATGTACATAGCCGTCGTGGATGGGCTCGGCCTTGGGGTCGTAGGAGATCTCCCACAACTCGGGCAGGTCCTTGAGCGCGACGACAAAGCTGTGGCGCGGTTCTGCGTCATAGACGGCCGACACGCGGGAATTCGCCTTGCCGTCGAGGGTTTGGGCCGGGTAGAGGCGCACCAGATTCAGGTCGCTGTCGAACAGCACCACATTGCCGGGCAGGTAGTTGCCTGCCAGAACCCATTTGCCGTCGCCCGAGACCGCCACATTGCGCATGTTGAGGCCAGCGCGAACCTCGGCGATCACGCGCAGGGTGTAGAGGTCGTATTTGGTGATCCAGCCATCTCGCGAGCCGAAATAGACAAAGCGGCCATCGGGTGAAAACTTCGGGCCACCATGCAGGGCATAGCGGCTGGCGAAGCGGGTGATGACATCGAACTTGTCGCCATCCACAACGGAGACATGGTGGTCACCGCCTTCGACGACGACGAAGAGGTTGAGCGGATCGGCTTTCCACAGGGGGCGGTCACTGGCTGTGGGCAGTTTGTCCGTGAGCGTGTGAGAGGTGCGGATGTCTTGTTCTGACCAGGTCGGTGCAGGAACGACAGGACTGTAGATCCAGTTGGCCAGTTGGTTGATGTCCTCGCTGCTCAGCTTGCCTTCAAAGGCGGGCATCTGGGTGGCGGGTCGACCGTGTGTGATGGTCTGGACAGCGTCGGCCCGCTTGAGTCGCTCCAGACTTTCTGGCAGCAGGGCTGGCCCCATGCCGCCGGTGCGCTGGTTGCCGTGGCAACTGGCGCAATGCTGTTGAAAGAGTGTGGGCGGCAGTGACTCGGCACGGCAGATATCCCAACCCATGGCGAGCATCGCGATGGCGACCAGCAGGCGCCAGATGACATCCGTGTACATGATGAAAACGACCTGATCAGGTCTCGGAAGTGATGGGGATGCGTGGAGACCGCCGCTGTGAGCGGAACGGCGACACGGTGACGCGCTGCGCGGTCGACGTGGCAGCATCGGTCAGACCAATTTCCTGGTCGTCCAGATAGCAGCCTGGGTCTTCCGCCCAGGGATTGCCGGTGACCTGCTCGGCACGTACGCGTGTATTGCCTCCACAGATCGCCAGATGGGTACACCGTGCGCAGCGACCTTCAACCGGACGAGGCTGGCATTTCAGGCCCGCCATCAAGGGTTCGCTTGTGTCTGACCAGATGGCCGAGAACGGGCGTTGCCGGATGTTGCCCAGGCTGTGATGCCACCACATGGTGTCGGGGTGCACTTCGCCCAGGTTGTCGATGTTGGCGATATACAGGCCGGAGGCGTTGCCGCCCCAGGCTTGCAGCCTTGCGCGCAAGGCATCGGTCCACTGCGGCAGTCGGGGCTGCAGCCATTGCAGCAGGTAGGGTGCGTCGGCATCGTTGTTGCCGGTAACGTACTCCTCATCGCGATCAGCCATGGCGGCTTGCCACGCGGTCTCATAGAGCAGGTCCAGGGCCTGTCGGGTTGCGGCAAAGTGGGCGTCCTTGGCGCGATGGATGTTGCCTCGCCCAGCGTAGTTCAGGTGAGAGAAGTAGAACTTGGCGATGCCTTCATCACGCATGAGCTGCAGCAAGGCGGGCAGATCGTGGGCATTCAGCGAGGTCATGGTGAAGCGCAGGCCCAGCTTCACGCCGTGGCCGCGCAGCAGGCGCAGGGCTTGAAGCGATGCATCAAAGGCACCGACTTGTCGGCGGAACTGGTCATGGGTTTCTCTCAGCCCATCCAGGCTGATGCCCACGTAGTCGAAGCCCATGGCAGCGATGCGCTCGGCCATGGGCGCATCGATCAGGGTGCCATTGGTCGACAAGGCGACGTAAAAGCCCATTTCACGGGCGCGTGTGGCGATGTTGAACAGATCGGGGCGCAACAGTGGTTCACCGCCCGAGAGGATGAGCACAGGCACGCGGTAGGCGCGCAGGTCATCCATCACGCTGAATACGTCCTGGGTTGACAGCTCGCCCGGATAGTCGTGATCGGCCGACAAGGCGTAGCAATGCTTGCAGGTCAGGTTGCAGCGCCGGGTCAGGTTCCAGATGACGACGGGGCCCGGCGGGTTGCCATGACGGCGTGGCTGCGGGTAATGCCCTTCGCGCTCAGCCTGTGCCACTTCTCTGAGGTATTGGGAGATGCGAAACACGGTTGACTCCTGTTCTGGGGCTCAATGGGAAGACAGGCGCAGACCTGTTTTCTTGAGAATGGCCGTGCTGTAGAGAATGTCAAAGCCTCGGCAGGCATCGGCCAGCAGGCAATGGATGCGCATCGCCTCGCGTTCGACCTCGTCGTGCGAGTGACCATGCACCATGGCAAACAGGTTGTAAGGCCACAGTGGCAGGGCACGCGGGCGGCGGTAGCAGTGCGATACGGAGGACAGCGCTCCGATCTTGGCGCCCAACTCATCGACTCGCTCATCGTCAACGTCCCATACCGTCATGCCGTTGGCGGTGTAGCCCAGGCGGTAATGGTTGGGTACGGCCCCGATGCGCCGGATCAGCCCCTCGTCCAGCATGCTGGCCAGGCGCTCCCGCACGGCAGCTTCGGTGACGCCGAGCTGCTCTGCTACAGCCGCATAGGGGCGGGGCACCAGGGGCAGGCCGCTCTGCGTGGCGGTGATCAATTGGCGATCGAATTCAGTGAGTGACATCGTGGGCTCCTCTTTGCAGGCTGCGGGCGCGTTCATGCGCGGACAGCGCAGCCTGGGCGCTCAGGCGAAGTTCAACAAAAAACTCCCGCTCTTTCGGGAAGGCATAGACCTTCAGTCCGGTCGCGGTTTCGATCGCTTCGCAAGCTTGCGCCACCTTGGACGGGGTTTCGCCGGCCAGCACGAACCACATGTTGAGCTGGTGTGTGCGCCGATAGTTGTGTGCCACCGCTGGCAGCGCATTGACGATGGCGGCGATGCGATCGAACTCGCTGTCTGGCACCGCCAGGGCTGCCAGCATGAACTGACCACCCGCGCGCTCGATCTGGAAGAGTGGCCCGAAGCGTGTCAGCAACCCCACGTCGAGCAGACGCTGCAGCCGTTGCAGGACCTCGTCTTCGCTCAGCCCCACATCGATGCCCACCTCGGCGAAGGGGCGTTCGGTGAGGGGCAGGCCGCCGTGCAGGCGGTCAATGAGCATGGCGTCGGTGGCATCCATCCAGGCGGATGAGCGGTCATGCGGTGTGGACACAACTGGCCTCCTTGTTGGCTACGCTGCCCGGTTGACGGAAGTACCGGCCACCCGTTTGCTTGAATCGCTGGCCGCTGAAAAGTGATTGCCGTGGGTGATGAGCCAGGCCAGCCAGGTTGACCGCCGAGTCAATGACTTGCGATACGGCCTGGCGGCATTGGCCATGCACCATGAAATAGAGGTTGAACCGCCATTGCGGGTGGCGCTGGCGCCGGTAGCACAGGGTGACGCCTGCTTGGGCGGCCAGGCGTCGTCCCGCGTCATCTACTTCGTCGTCCGGCACGTCGATGACCGTCATGGCATTGGCGCGGATGCCGAGGTCGTGATGGCGCACGATGGCGCCAAAGCGGCGCAAGGTTCCCTGGTCAGACCAGCGACGCAGGGTATCGATCACACGGGCATGAGGCCACTGCAATTGGGTGGCCCACCACTGATACGGATGAGACACCATCGGCAAGCCGTGTTCGACGAGGGCGGCGAGCTGCCGCTCGTTTTCTGCCACGGGTTGTGCCTTGTGATGGGTGCAGGGCAGATGTTCCGCCGGGTGGGTGGGTACCGAGGTCTGGCGCAGGTCAAAGCCCAGGTCGATGCGATAGGGGCGCACCATCGGCAGACGCAAGGCGATCAGACCCGACAGGTGTTCGATGTGATCAACCTGTGCGTGGATGTCGACGCGATCGAGGCCGGTGACGACGAACCACAGGTTGTAGTGGTGCTCGCGTTCATAGTTGTGGTTGACGCCGTCCTGTGAATTGACCATGACGGCCACTTCTTCGAGGCGTTGGGCTGGGACGGCCAGTGCACAGAGCATCGCTGCACCGCCGGCTCCGGCCCCCCAGATGCCGCCTATGCGGCTGATGCTGCCTTCGTCGATCAGCGTGCGATACGTGGCGAGGACCAGCGATTCGCTGGAGCCGCACTCGTGGGCGATGTCCGCAAAGGGAGCTTCGCTGAGCGGGAAATCACGCTGCCAGTCATTCAACAGCATCTGGTCCAGCGATGGGCGGTCAGACAGGTCCATTCAAAACCCCATGCGTGCAGCACGACTGGTGAAAAAGACGCCGCTGGGAGAGGGCAGCGACAGCGTGGCGGTGGTGTCCAGCGTGGCGGTGTCGATCACCGATACGAGGTTGGCATCCCGCGAAGAAATCCAGACGGCTTCGCCCCGTGGCGTGAATTCCATGTGCAGCACGGCCTTGCCGGGCTCCAGGGTGCGAATGACCTGCCGTGATGGCACATCAATCACTTGCACACGGTGGTAGTCGGGCACAGCAAAATTGACCCAGACCTGACGTCCGTCCGGTCGGGCCATCACAAAAACAGGCTGTCCGGCGACCGGAACGCGGCCGACTTCGGTCCAGGTGTCGGTGTCGACGATGAGGACCTCATGGCGGCCGATGGCCGGCAACCAGGCTTGATGCCCGGCTACGGCCCAGCCCCTCAGGTGGGGCATCTTGTAGACCGGAAGGGGGTCCTGGCCGCGGCCATAGCCTTGCAGGATCTTGCGCGCACGGGGCTGTGCATCCCACAGGTCGATCAAGGCGAGGCCGTCTTCGCCGAACAAACCGGCGATGTAATAGCGGCCGTCCGGGGTGACCAGGGCGTCGTAGGGTTGCTTGCCGATGTCCTTGAAGATCTGGATGCGCGGATGGGCCGGGTCCTGGCTGAGGTCGGCGACCCAGATCTGGTTCGCATCAAACAGCGAAAAAATGAAGCGCTGACCGGGTAGATCTGCCAGCCCGACCACACGTGACAGTTTGCCGGTCTCGTATGCTGCGGGGATGTCTGCCACCAGTCTCAGCGTGGCAGCGTCGAACACCTTGACGCCGCCGGGCTCATAGTTTTGCGCCGCAACGTAGCGCCCGTCCTGCGAAATGGCGCCACCGATGCTGTTGCCTGCTTGCAGGGTTCGGGCTTCGATCTGATGGGTCAGGAGGTTGACCTTGGTGAGGCCGCCATCGCGCCCGAACACAAAGGCGTGACCGCCGTCGCGAGAGAACACCACCGAGGCGTGAGAGAGGTCGCCGAGACCGGGAACTTCTGCCAGCACGGTGCGCTGGGTGGTGTTGATGACCGCCACGGTGCCGTTGGCCCGCTCAATGACCACGCCCAGGTCACCGGTTCCATCCGTGCGTGGAGCGAGTGTGCTGCATGCGGACAGGGTCCAGCAGATCGCCAAGGTGGTGAGTCGTGTCCACAAGCTCATGGTCGGCTCTCTTCAGGAAAACCACGTTGGAGCTGTGATGCGATCCAGCGTGCGTCAGATTCGTTGAGCATGGTCTGCCAGCCCGGCATCGGCGTACCCGGACGTCCGTGCAGGATGGTGGCCACCAGCGTGTCAATTGGCAGTTCACGCATGCGCTCAGGCGTCAGGGGGGAGCCCAGGCCGCCTGTCAGCTTCATGCCGTGACAGGAGCCGCAGTCCTGGCGCACCACGTGCACCAATTCCTGCTGGCGAGATGAAGAAGGCTGCCCCAGTTCTGGGGCAGCCTGGGCCGGTGCCCGGACGGCACCGGCGAGCGCAACCACCAGCACGGTGCACCGCATGAGGCGATGCCGCAGGATGGGGGAGCGCTCAGAGGGCATGGCCAGGTCCGATCAGGACTTCAGCACCCATTCCACAGCTGCCTTCAGGTCCGCATCATTGATTTTCTCGGGACCATTGGCTGGCATGGGGATGGGACCCCAGACGCCGGAACCACCCTTGCGCACTTTCTCAGTGAGCTTGGTCACGGCGTCCTTGTCACCCTTGTACTTGGCGGCCACATCCTTGAATGCCGGGCCGAGGATCTTCTTGTCCTTGGCGTGACAGGCCATGCAGCCGGCCTTGTTCATGGCATCTTCAGGGGCGGCCAGGGCGGTGGTGGCCGCCACGGCCAGACTGCTCAGAATCAGCAATTGCTTGATCATGTCGAGACTCCTTTGCCTTGATCAGTAGATGTCGTGCTGGGTGTTGTTCACGTTGAAGTGACCGGTCGGGGTGATCAGGTTGGGGTCCTTGATCACGGTCTTGAGCTTCAGCGTCTTGTCATCCACCACGACCACGGCCGATTGCTTGTCCTTGGCCGACCACACGGCAAACCAGACTTCATCGCCCGCCTTGTTGTATTCAGGCTGGACCACACGCATGGCGCCACCGTCCTTGATGCCGGTCCACTCGGCGATTGGCAGCACCGTGAAGCCCTTGTCGAGGTGCTTGATGTCATAGACGGCCACGCTGTGCGATACGTTCGGATCCGGGTTCAGCGGGTTGTCGACATACAGGTGGTTCGACTTCGGATGGCTCTTGATGAAGAGCGACCCACCACCCTGGCTCTTGAGGGTGTCCACCATCTTCCAGGCGTACTGCTTGTGCTTGACCGGATCGGTACCGATCAGGGCAATGCTGTCGTCACCCAGGTGGCCCGTTGCCCAGACCGGGCCGTACTTCGGGTGAACGAAGTTGGCACCCCGACCTGGGTGAGGGATCTTGCCCACGTCGATCAGGGCTGCGAGCTTGCCTTCCTTCAGGTCAACCGCTGCAATCTTGTTGGATTGGTTGGCAGCAACCATGAAGTAGCGGTGAGTCGAGTCCAGGCCACCGTCGTGCAGGAAGCGGGCGGTACCGATTTCAGTGGTCTTCAGTGCGTTGATGTCGGAGTAGTCAACCAGCAGGGTCTTGCCGGTTTCCTTCACGTTCACCACGAACTCAGGCTTGAAGTGCGAGGCCACGATCGAGGCCACGCGGGGCTCGGGGTGGTATTCCTGCTTGTCCACTGTCATGCCGCGGGTCGACACGATCTTCAGGGGCTCGAGGGTGTCACCCTTCATGATGGTGTACTGAGGCGGCCAGTAGCTGCCGGCAATGGCAAGCTTGTCTTCGTAGCCCTTGTACTTGGATGTGTCCACCGAGCGGGCTTCCAGACCGACGCGGATTTCGGCCACGTTGTCAGGCTTTTCCATCCACAGGTCGATCATGTTGATCTTGGCGTCACGCCCGATCACATAGAGATAGCGACCCGATGCCGACGTGCGCGAGATGTGCACGGCGTAGCCGGTCTTGACGATGTTGATGATCTTCTTGGTGTCGCCGTCGATCAGCGCCACTTCACCGGCATCACGCAGCGTGGTCGAGAAGATGTTGGCAATGTTGTAGTTGTTCATCTTCTTGGTCGGCCGCTTTTCGGGCGGGATGATGACCTTCCAGGTGGCCTTCATCTGATCCATGCCGAATTCGGGCGGCTGCGGAGGATCCTGCTGGATGTAGCGCGCCATCAGGTCGACTTCCTGCTCGGACAGTTCGCCCGAGGTCTGCCAGTTCGGCATGCCGGCTGGCGAGCCGTAGGCGATGAAGACCTTCAGGTAATCGGTGCCCTTGGTCAGGGTGATGTCAGGGGTCAGTGGCTTGCCCGTGGCACCTTTGCGCAGCACGCCGTGACAGCCGGCGCAGCGTTGGAAGTAGATGTTGCGTGCCTTGTCAAATTCGGCCTGTGTCATCGGAGGCGCCTTGGGATTGGTGCTCTGATACATCGGCTCGTTGATGAGGGGGGATGTACCTCCCTCCTGGTACTTCATGTCTGGCGAAAAGGCTTTTTTGTCTTCAGCCTGTGCGCCCAATGCCAGGGCTGCCAGCAAGGCAGCGGCCAGTCTGGCCATGCGCGGAGTGCTCATGTGGTATCTCCATTTTTGATGGGAGCCAGGGACAGTGGGCTCCCGACCAGCCGTTCTGAAATGTCTCGGCGAGACACGCGCCAAGGGCGGCGGGATACCCTTGTCGAATGCCTGGGTATGGTCAAACTGGAGAGTTCCCCTGTCCTTGAAGCAGTTCAAGAATCAGAGGGGTGTGGCGATCAGGCGTCGGGGGCGCTGTGCTGATGGACCAGGGCGGTGCGGCCATCAGGCAGGATCACCACATCGGCCCCAACCCCATAGAGGGAGGTGAGCAGCTCATTGGTGAGCACCCGCTCTGGCGTGTCATCCCGGCGAATCTGACCTTCCTGCAGTACGATCACCCGCGTTGAGCCCAGCAGGGCGTGCTCGGGGTGGTGGGTGCTCTTGATGATGGCGTAGCCCTCCCGGGCCAGTTCCCGGAGCAGGCTCAGCAGGCGCATCTGGTGGCCGTAGTCCAATCCGGACACCGGTTCGTCCATGACCAGGATGCGGGCGCCTTGTGCGAGCGCCCGGGCGATCAGGGCCAGTTGCCGTTCGCCCCCCGAGATGTCGGTGTAAGGCCGCTGGGCCAGGTGCACGATGCCCAGGCGCTGCAGTGCGGCTTGCACGGCTTGTCGGTCTGCCCATTGGCTGGCCTGCAGCAACCCACGGTGCGCCAGTCGCCCCAGCGTCACCACCTCTTGCACAGTGTAAGGGAAGGGTGCCTGATGAGCCTGGGGTACATAGGCCAGTGCCTGGGCCAGTTGTCGTCGGCCGATGCTGCCAATGGGGGTGCCGTCGAGCGTGACTTGGCCTTGGTCCGGGCGGATGAGCCCCAGCAACAGGCGCAGCAAGGTGCTCTTGCCCGCACCATTGGCTCCGAGCAGCGATACCACTTCACCCGCTGCGAGGTGGAAGCTGACCCCCTTCAGAACGGAGCGGCCGCCGTAGCGGAAATGCAGCTGGTGGGCATGCAGCATGGTCAGACCCAGGCGCGTCGGGCCCGGCTCAGAATCAGGATGAAAACCGGGATGCCCAGCAACTCGGTGACGATGCCGATCGGCACTTCGGTGGTGGCCAGTGTGCGCGACAGCGCATCGGCCCCAAGCAGAAACAGGGCACCCAGGGCCACGCACAGTGGCAGCAGGCGGGCATTGCCCGGGCCTGCCAGCAGGCGCGCCATGTGCGGCACGATCAGGCCGACCCAGCCGATCATGCCGGCCAGCGAGACGGTGAGAGCCGAGGCCAGGGTGGCGGCCGCGATGAGGGTGTAGCGCAATGGGCGAACCGGTATGCCCAGAGTGTGCGCTTCCTCGTCGCCCATGGTCAGGGCATCCAGCGCCTTGCCGAACAGGCACATCATGAGCGTCGACACCAGCATGGGCCACGCCACCCAGCGCAACTGCTGGAGGTCGGCCACCGCCAGGCTGCCCATCAGCCAGTACACGATGGCGGGCAGCTGGTTGTAGGGGTCGGCCACGTACTTCACGCAGGCCAGCAGCGAAGAAAACAGGGCTGAAGCCAGGATGCCGCCGAGGACGAGCAGCACCAGCCCCCCTTGCCGGAAGGTGCCGGCAATGCCCAGGGCCATGAGCACCGCGGCAATGCCCATGCCAAAAGCCATCGTCTGTACCAGCCACCACGGCAGGGCCAGCAAGATGCCCAGGGCGGCGCCAAAGGCCGAACCTGCGAGCACGCCCAGCAGGCCGGGGGACACCAGTGGGTTGCGGAACACGGCCTGGAATGTGGCGCCGGATGCGGACAGCGCGGCCCCGACCAGGGCGGCTGCCAGCACGCGTGGCAGACGGATCTGCACCAGCAGGTTGTGCAGCAGCGCGTACTGGTCTGCCGGCATGTCGGCCAGCCCGACACTGCTTGCCAGGAAACGCAGGATGTCGCTGACCGCGACGGGGTAGCGGCCCAGCCCCAGAGCCAGCACCATGGCGGCGCACACCAGGCTTGCCAGCCAGACGGACCACAGCCATGGCGACCATGTGCTGCAGCCCGCCAGACCAGCTTGCAGGGGCAGGGGGCGGCTGGCGCTCACGCCGCAGCCCGGATGTGCATGGCACTGTAGGGATAGCGCCGGGGCTGCTCCTTGGTGGTGCGGCGGTTGATCATGCGGATGGACATGGCCTCAAGCCAGGCCCAGTATTCCTCGCGCACTTCAGCGGGGAAGTTCAGGTCTTCCAGGGTGGACCACAGGGCCTTCAGCCATGACTCGCGCGCGGACTCATCGATCGTGAAAGGGAAGTGGCGGGTGCGCATGCAGGTGTGGCCTTGCGCTTCGGTGTAGCGGCTGGGACCGCCGCAGGCTTCGACCACGAAATCGGCAATCCGTTCGACCACCTTGTCGAAGGTGGCGTTGTCGCGAGGGAAGAGGTCGCCGATATCAGGCAAGCGGCGCAGGCGTTCGTGGTGCTCTCGAACCACGGACCGCAGCAGGGGCTCGCCCGTGATCAGGATGACGCGGTTGCTGGGAAACGGCACGGGCGGGAAGTCCATGTCGTGACCGCCATGCACCCAGCGGCGCTGCTCGCTGACCTGCAGGGCTTCCTTGAGACAGTGCACCACGGGCTCGCCCTCGGGGACGGGGGCGTCGGCGCGCTGGTGGGAACAGGCTGCATTGGCTTGGGCTTGGCACATGGTGACCTCCGGTTGGCGTGGGTTTCAGGGGTGGGGCATGAGTGCCTGCAAGGCAGCCTGGTCCAGGTCGACATGCAGGAAGAGTTGATAGAAACGGCGTGTTTCGGCGGGCAGATCGATGGTGGGGGCCGCCTGCGGATAGAAGACCTGTGACAGCCACTGGATGCCCAGTGCACGCATGGCAGAGGGCGGGCGGTCCAGCCAGTTCATCGGCCAGTGCGGTACCGCATAGACGCGGCCTTTCTGAACCGCTTCGATCTGCTGCCAGCGCGGGTCTTTCAGCACGGTGGCCGCGAACTGGGGGTCTTGCGCGACGATGACCTGCGGGTTGGCCGCGATGACCTGTTCCAGGCTGATGGCTTCCATGCCCATGTGGGTGCTGGGTTCGCAGCGGTAGATGTTGTAGCCGCCTGCCAGCTCGATGGCCTCGGTGTGGAAGGACCGGTGGCAGTCGGTGTTCAGCCCTGCGGGTCCCTCTGCGTAGTACACCCGCACCTTGTCCTTGTCGCTCAGGCGGGCCGTCTTGGCGAGGGTGCGGGCCAGAGCCTGCTCGATATAGGCAGCCTGTCTGCTGGCCTGGGCGGTATCTATGCCCAGGGCGCGGGCCGTGAAGCGCATGGCGGCGGGCCAGTCTGCCAGGGTGTCGAGCTTGACGAACAACACCGGTATGCGCAGCCGGGCGAAGAAGTGCTCGACCATGGCGGGGTCAACCAGTGGACTTTGCCAGGCCAGCACCACCTGAGGGCGGGCAGCCAGCACCGTTTCGGCATCGGCTGTGCGGCCCATGCCATACACACCGCCCAGCACGGGCTTCTGTGTGAGACCGGGCGGCAGATAACGGCCAGCCTGGGGCTCGAATGCCAGGTTCCAGCCGACGACGGTCTGGGGTGCCACCATGGTCAGCAGCACGCTCAAGGGTGGGGCAGAGCCCCAGACGCGCTCGATGCGCTCCGGGATCTCGACCTGTCGGCCAGCCATGTCGGTGACGACACGGGCGTGGGCCACGGACAGGAGGCTCCATGCAAGACACAGTGCAGACAGCAGCAGACGCGGCATGCTCATTCTCCGGAGGGGTAAAGGTCGGGGGTTTGACTCAAGGGCTGCAACCAGGGGCCGCCCGCGTCCTGATCGGCCTGTACCAGCGCGGCCTGGCCTGCAGCACTGACGAGGTACTGCGCCAGACGGGCCGCCCGCTGCCGCTGCACGCGGCTGGCCGGGTGGCGTGGTCCGGGCTCGAGGATCACGTACATGCGCTGCATGAGTGGGTCACCATGCAGCAGCACGTCCAGGCCCGCATCCGGAATGCGGCCAAAGCGCACGGGGATGTAGCCCACGATGGCATAGGCGCCTTGCTGCGCGGCGGTCACCAGCACCTGTTGCGGTTTTGCTGACTCATCGGGCCACTGTTGGCGCGCGCCCGGTCGGATGCCGGCACGCTTCCACAAGCGTTGGGCAATCGTGAAGCTGCCGGGGTCGCGGAAGGCCAGCAGCGGCGCATCGGCTGCGGCAATGCGGCGCATCGCATCGGTGCCGTCTGTGGCCTGTCGCACACCAGCCGGGTCGTCATGGGGGCCGACGATGGCAAAGCCGTTGAGGGCCCAGGGGCGCAGCGGCCCAGACAGACCATGGCCCGCCAGGAAGAAGGCCTCGTCGCTGCCATGGATCAGCAGCAGATCGGCGTCACCGCGGGCGAAAGCCGGCACCACGCCGTCTTTGGGCGCGGCCATCACCGTGCTGATGTGCAGGTGAGTGGCCTGTTGTGCGCGTTCGACCAGGCGCGGCCAGACGCCAGCCAGCACAGGCCCGCCGACGATGGCCACGCGCACGGTCTGATCAGCCCGCACGACGGTCGCACAACACAGGGCGAGGACCAGCAAGGCTCGGCAAGTGGCATGCCACATGGTGTCCCCGCTCAGTACTGGATGGTCAGTGTGGCCAGTGCGGTGCGCGGCGCGCCAGGGTAGTAGCCGATGGTGCCACTTTGCACGTCGCCCACGTCGATGACCGCGATGTAGCGCTTGTCCAGCGCATTGAGCACGCTCACTTCGGCCTTCACGGTGGTGCGGCCCAGTTGCCATTGGTGACCGGCTTTGAGGTCGAGCAGGGTGTAGCCGCCGAAGTGGTTGGTGTGCACGGAATCGTCGTAGCGGCCACCCAGGTAGCGCAGCACACCACCAGCCTGCCAGCCCTGGCTCTGCCATTGCGCGCCCACATTGGCCATCCAGCGTGGGGTGTCAGGGAACTGCTTGCCCTTGACGGCCAGCGTGGTGGAAGCTGCCGTGCGCAGATCGTCGTCGAACACGGCCTGGCTGTAGGAGGCCGCACCGAACAGCGATACCGTATTCAGCGGAGACCAGGACCAGGCCAGTTCGGCCCCCGCCAGGTGGCCGTCGGCGATGTTCTGTCCGTAGCTCAGGCCCAGTGTTTCGTCATAGACCGTGACCGACTTGTCGTGGATGGCTGCGTAATAGAGCGTCGGTGCCAGGTAACCGTTGGGGAAGTTGAAGGTCAGGCCCAGATCGATGGCGTCATCGGTTTCCGGCTTGAGGGTGTTCCACAGGGCCTGGGCACGGGCTTGCTGGCTCGATGCCAGGCTCTTGATGTTGCTGTTCCACAGGTCGAACGACGGGGTGCCCACATTGCGGCCCACCGCGACACGGCCTTCCACCTCCTGGGTGAAGGCATAGCGCAACTCCATCCACGGCAGCCACTTGCGCACGGTCTGGCCTTCGACCGAGACACGCACGCCGCTGGAGGCATCGATGGCGTCGTCGGTCGACAGCTCGCCGACACCCGCTTTCTGGTATTCGGTGAGGCTGGGGAAGCGTTCGATGAAGTAGCGCACACCGGCGGTGACCTTGAGTTGGCTCCATTGGCGGTCGGCCATACCGTAGAGCGTCTGGATGTCATGGCGGTGGGTGACTTCGCTCAGCGTGGTCCAGCCCTGGTTGGTGCTGCTCGAGGTGGCGTTGGTCCACACCAGGCCGGAGGCGGTCGCCGTGTACATGCGCTGTGCGGTGGGGGGGCCGGGCGGTTCGAGCGATGTCAGCGCATAACCCGTCTTCAGACCGACCTCACCGAGCTTGGTGCTGAGGTCGGCCGAGAGGCCGCGGCTGTCATGATCGATCAGCCACTGGCGGACGCGGTTCGTCGCGGTGCCGTCGAATGAGCTGCCTGATTCATTGAACTGGAAGGCCTTGACGCCCAGCACCGTGTCTGCAGAGAAGTGGTAGTCGGCTTCGGCGATGAAGGCGTAGTCGGTGAAGGCCTGGCGGTTGTAGTCGTAGTAGTTCTGGTAGCTGCCGCTGGTGGGGGTGGCGTCGTACCCCAGGTTGTTGTAGTGCTTCAGGTCCTTGGCTTGTGCCGCCGTCAGGGCCCGGTAGTTGTTTTGGTTGAGTCGGCTTTGCACACCCAGCACGCGCCAGTCGAGCGCGCCGATTTGCTGGCTCATGGCCAGCAGCATGTTGTCCCGCTTGGACTTGCCCGGCCCGCGCCAGAGGTCCGATTCGGCAGTGGACCCGACAAAGGCCAGTCGGGTGTCGTGCTCGCCCATGCTGCCGGTGTCGGCGCGCAGGGCATAGCGGTGGAAGTTGTACTCACCGCCGCTGGCCGATATCTGCCCGCCCATCTGGGCTTTGGGCCACAGGATCTCGCTGTCGAGCGAGCCCGCTGAATTGAAGATGCCGGGGCGATCAGGGGCAATGGGCCCCTGGGCGAGCGACACCCCGCCCAGCGCTTCTTCATCGAACAGGTGCAGGTAGCCCGGGCCGGGGTTGACGTTGGACAGCGTCAGGCCATCGACGGTGCCATTGGCGCCGTGCCAGGCGGCGACCCCGCGTACCCGCATGCCCTTGTTGCCGCCGATGCGGCTGGTCATGCCATAGGGGTCCAGCGAGGCGGCCTTGACGCCAGGCAAGCCCGAGACCATGGAGTAAGGCTGCGTTCCCCCGGCAGAGCCATAGAGCGCCATGCCGTCTTCGTCCACCTCGTAGACGGTGCCGGGTCGACCGGTGGCCAGCCGGGCTGGCGGCTTGGGCTGGGTGCCGGCTGGCACTTCAATGGTTGGCAGGGCAGCGGAGGCAGCTGGTGTGCTGTCGCCATCTGCGGCCTGGACATGGGGCGCGGTCGACAGCGCCAGGATCAAGGGGACGGCTTGGGATGCTGAGCGGCGGCGTGACATGCTGTACTGCTATGTATGTAGATATATAGCGAATCTGCAAATGCCATGCCGGCTAGAAAAATGCCTGAAAGTCCTTCGTCCGCATGCCTGTTTGTGCGTTATGTATGAATATATACAGCGTGTTTGGCAGAGTTGTCACATTCGTGACAGTGCTGTCCGTGGCAGCGTTCAGGGTTCATCGGGACTGGTGAACTGTGACTGGTGCAGTCGCCAGTAGGCCCCTTGTCGGGACAGCAGTTCGGCGTGAGTGCCCTGTTCGACCACGTTGCCATGTTCCATATAGGCAATCAGGTCGGCATTGACGATGGTCGACAAGCGGTGTGCGATGACGAAGCTGGTCCGCCCTTCGCGCAACCTGGCCATGGCCCGCTGCACCAGCAATTCCGTGCGGGTGTCGACCGAGCTGGTGGCTTCGTCGAGGATCAGCACCGAGGGCCGCATCAGGAAGGCGCGCGCGATGGTCAGCAGTTGGCGCTGACCGGTTGACAGCGATGCGCCACTTTCTTCCAGCACGGTGTCATAGCCCTTCGGCAAGGTGCGTACGAAGTCGTCTACGTGGCAGGCTTGAGCGGCTTCCAGCATGGTCTGCTCGTTGGCCTGAGGGTTGCCGTAAAGCAGGTTGTCGCGGATCGTGCCGGTGAAAAGCCAGGTGTCTTGCAGCACCATGCCGAAGTGGCGACGCAGGGCCTCACGCTCGATCTGTCGGATGTCGGTGCCGTCCAGGGTGATCTGTCCGTCATCGATTTCATAAAAGCGCATCAGCAGGTTGACCAGGGTGGTCTTGCCCGCGCCGGTCGGGCCCACGATGGCCACCGTCTGGCCTGGACGCGCTTCCAGGTTGACGTCTTCAAACAAGGGCTGCTCAGGTCGGTAGCGAAACCGCACCTGCCTGAACTGCACGTGGCCCGCCACCTGCTGGGTATCCATCGGGCTGCCCTGGTCCACAGGCATGTCCGGGGCATCCAGCATCTCGAACACCCGCTCGGCGGATGCCAGGCCCGATTGCACCATGGTGACCATGCTGGTGACCTGGGCCATCGGCTGGCCGATCTGACGGATGTACTGGATGAAGGCCTGCAACTCGCCAATGGTGAGTTGCCCGGCGATGACGCGCAGCGCCCCGCCAATCACCACGGCCATGTAGCTGAGGTTGCCAATGAACATGGTGGCCGGGTGGGCGATGCTGCCGATCACCTGTGCTTTCGCCGCACTGCGGGCCAGGGCCTCGTTGGCTTGCTGGAAAGTGACCACGGTGCGATCGCGGTGACCAAAGACCTTGACCAGGCTGTGGCCGGTGAAGGTTTCCTCGATCTGGCCATTGAGCGCACCGGTGAGCCGCCACTGGTCCTGAAAATGGCGTCTGGCGTGCCGGCTGACCCAGGCGCTGAAACGGGCCGAGGCCAGCAGGGCCACGATGGCGATCACGAACAGCGCCGGCGAGAGCACCAGCATCATGGTCATGATGCCGGCCAGGGTGAGCGCCGACATGAGCAGTTGGCTGAGCAACTGCTGCAGGCTCTGCGTCACGTTGTCGATGTCGTTGGTGACACGGCTGAGCACCTCGCCGTGGGGCTGCCCGTCGAACCAGGCCAGGGGCAGGCGGGCCAGCTTGTCTTCGGCATCCTGCCGCAGGCGTCGGCTCAGTGACTGCACCAGCCCGTTGATGACCCAGGCCTGTGCCCAGTTCATCAGCCCGGCGCCGACATACAGCAGGGCCACGAAGCCCAACTGGTGCAGCAAGCGCTGGCTGTCCAGCGGGGCACCGATGCCGTGGATGACCAGGTCGGTGGCCTTGCCGAGCTGCCAAGGCCCGAGCGTGGTCAAGGCCACACTGCCCACTGTCAGCAGCAGGCTGCCCCCGACTAGGCCGCGACTGCCCAGAAGGAACCGAGCGAGACGACGAGCAGCTGCGCCAGTGTCGCGAGCGCGAGCGCCGGTGGCATTCATGTTGCCCGGGCCACGCATGCCCATGGGTGTGGCGGGGCGACTCATGCGGCCCCTCCGGTTCCAGACTGGCTGGCCACAATCTCGGCATAAGCCGGGCAATGGGTCAAGAGGTGCTGGTGCGGGCCTTCGCCGATCACGCGGCCCTTGTCCAGCACCAGGATGCGGTCGCACGTGCGCAGGCTGGCCACGCGCTGCCCCACGATGAGGGTGAGGGTGTCTGCGCCGAGTTGCTGGCGGAGTGCCGCACGCAGCTGGGCATCGGTGGCTGCGTCGAGTGCCGAAAAACTGTCGTCGAACAAGAGCATGGCGGGCTGTGCGACCAGGGCGCGGGCGATGGTCAGGCGCTGGCGCTGTCCGCCCGAAAAATTGCCGCCGCCCTGGGAGACCGGGGCTTGCACGCCTTCGGGTATGGCTTCAATGAAATCACGCGCCTGCGCCAGCGAGAGGGCCTGCCAGAGCTGTTCATCGGTTGCATCGGCGCAGCCATAGCGGAGGTTGTCGGCCACCGTTCCGGAAAACAGGAAGGCTTGCTGGGGCACCAGCCCGGTGAGTTGATACAGCGCGGCACTGTCGAGCGAGCGAACATCCACACCGTTGAGCGTGATGGCGCCTGCCGTGACGTCATGGAAGCGCGGGATCAGACTCAGCAATGTGCTCTTGCCCGAGCCAGTGGCCCCGATGATGCCCAGCGTTTCGCCGGCGCAAACGCGAAAGCTGATGTGTTCCAGCACCATGGCTTGCGCACCGGGGTAGCCAAAGCTGACGTCATGAAAGGCCAATTCGAGCCGTGGGGCGGCGGGCAGTTGCAGCGCTGGCTGTGGCGACTGGATCGACACCGGGGTGTGCATCACCTCGCTGATGCGCCGGGCGCTGATCAGGGCGCGCGGGGCCATCACGAACAGCATGGCAGCCATCATCACCGAGATCAGGATCAAGGCCAGATATGACAGGAAGGCCACCAGGGCGCCCACTTGCAGTTGTCCATCGCGGATGCGGTCGGCGGCCACCCAGATCAGGGCCACGCCGGTCAGGTGCATCACCGAGGTGACGGCCGGCATGTTCAAGGCCATGAGGCGCCCTGCGCGCAGGGACGTCTCGGTGAGGGCGTCATTGGCCTGGGCAAAGCGTTGTTGCTCGGCGTGGTCGCGCACGAAGGCGCGGATCACCCGCAGTCCCGTGAGTTGTTCGCGCAAGATGCCGTTGACGCGGTCAAGGCGGGTCTGCATTTGCTGGAACAAGGGCACGGCCTGGCTCATCAGCCCCCCCACAAGCACCGCCAGAACGGGCACGGCCAGCATCACGGTGCGCGACAGGTGGACGTCCTGGTGGACGGCCATGATCAACCCGCCGATGCCCATGAAGGGCGCGATGATGATCATGGTGAGCACCATCATCAGCATGGTCTGCAGTTGCAAGACGTCGTTGGTGCACCGGGTGATCAGCGAGGGCACGCCCAGCGTCTGCAGTTCGTGCATGGCGAAGCGGTGCACCTGCTCGAAGAGCTGGTTGCGCAGATCACGGCCAACCCCCATGGCGATACGTGCGCCAAACCACAGTGCGGCGGCATTGAGCCCCAACTGGATCAAGGCGGCCAGGGCCATCCACCAGCCCAGGCGGCGGACGACGGTGGGTGCCTGGGCTGCGATGCCGTGGTTGATGACATCGGCGCTGAGGGTGGGCAGTACGAGCGAAGCCGAGGTCTGCCCGAGTTGGCACAGCAGCAGGGCCACGATGGCCCAGCGATAGGGGTGGAGCACCCTTGCCCAACCCCACGCGGTATCGGTCGATGGACGGGAACCGGTCGAAGGGGCGTGCAAAAGAACTCCAAAGGAAAAGGCGCGATTTGTCCGAAAAGCTTATCACTGCCAATGTGACATCTGTCGTAGCCTGAACTGCCAAAGATGTCACGGCGGTGATGTCCGATTTCACCGTATCATCGGGTCTACGTAGTAAAGGTGGTCGCTGTGACAGAGTCAGGTCATTCGAGCGCGGCACGTGCCGACGAATACAGTGCCCTGGCTGAACAGGAGCAAAACCAGATCCTGCAAATGCAGCAGGCGATTCTGGAGTCGGTGGCTCGAGGTGATGACCACCGTGATGTCATCAACCGCATTTGCCATGTGGCCGAGCAGTTGTTGCCCAACTCGCTGTGCTCCGTGATGCTGCTTGACGCCAGGCGGTCTGCCCTCAACGTGTTTGCGGCGCCGAGCATTCCCAAGGAAGGCCAGGCCAGGCTCAATGGGCTGGAGCCGGGGCCGGGAGCGGGGTCATGCGGGAATGCTGTGTACCAGCATGCACCGCAATACGTCAGCAACACCTTCACCGATCCGCGTTGGAAGGATCTGCGTCAGCTGGCTTTTGATTTCAATCTGGCCGCGTGCTGGTCTGTGCCCATCTTGTCGGCCGCAGGTGAGGTGATTGGCACCTTTGCCTTGTCGAGCTTTGAGCACCGTTCGCCCAGTGACTTCCACCGCAAGCTGCTGGATATTGGCTCATCGATGATCAGCATCGTGCTGGAACGGGCCAAAGCACAGGAACAGCGCCGCCTGTTTCAGAAGGTGCTGGATGGCTCGGAAGAAGGCTTTGCCGTCACCGATGCCATGGGCCGCATCCTGCTGGTGAACCGTGCCTTTACCAAGGTGTTTGGCTACACGCAGGAAGAGTTGGTTGGCAACAACCCGCGCATGTTGTCGTCGGGACGACATGATCCGGCCTTCTACAAGGCGATGTGGAGCAGCATCCGGAACTTCGGCCATTGGCACGGCGAAATCTGGAACCGCCGCAAGAACGGCGAGGTGTTTCCGGAGTGGTTGTCGATCTCGGCGGTCAACGACGAGGCTGGGCGAACCACCCACTTCGTGGCCTTGTTCAGCGACATCAGCGACAAGAAGAATGCCGAGGCGACCATCCAGTACCTGAGCTCGCATGACGCTTTGACGGGCCTGCCCAACCGTTTGCTGCTCAAGGACCGGCTCGAATCGGCGCAGGCCTATGCGGGGCGTGACCGGACCAAGGTGGCCCTGCTGGCCGTCAACCTCGATAACTTCAAGCTGCTCAATGACTCTTTAGGTCACGAGGCGGGGGATGAGTTGCTGCGCGTCATGGCTCAGCGCCTCCAGGGTTGTCTGGCTGAGGGCGATGCGGTCAGCCGCCTGGGGGGTGACGAGTTCCTCGTCGTCATCACAGGGATCAAGGATGTCGAGGCCATCACCTCGCGCGTGTTGGGTTTGCTGGACCAGGTGGCTGAGCCCGTGCAGCTGCATGAGCGGGCCCTGACCCTGTCCTCATCAATTGGTGTGGCGGTGTTCCCGGATGACGGGCAAGGGCTGGACCGGTTGCAACTGTGCGCCGAGAAGGCCATGCGCAAGGCCAAGGACAGTGGCCGCAACACCTATCGTTATTTCACGGAAGAGCTGGACAGCGGCGGGCTGGAGCACCTGCGCATTGCACATGGCTTGCGCACGGCCCTGCGTGAGAACCAGTTCACCTTGCATTACCAGCCGCAGATCGATCTGGCCACACGTCGGGTGGTTGGTGCGGAGGCGCTGGTGCGCTGGCAGCACCCGACGGAGGGGCTGATATCGCCGGACTGCTTCATCCCGGTGGCCGAGCAGACCGGCATCATCGTCGACCTTGGTCAATGGGTGCTGGAGGAGGCTTGCCGTCAGGCACAGGCCTGGCAGCGCGCGGGCTTGCCGCCCTTGATGATGGCCGTGAATGTGTCGGCGGTGCAGTTCCGTTCAGGCAAGCTGGAAGCCGTGGTGGCCAAGGCCCTGGCAGATAGCGGGCTGGACCCGCGCTGGCTGGAGCTGGAGCTGACCGAAACCGTGCTGGCGCAAGACACCGAACACATGCTCGGTTTGCTGGGCCGCCTCAAGGGCATGGGGCTGAACCTGTCCATCGATGACTTCGGGACGGGGTATTCAAACCTGGCCTATCTGAAGAAGTTCTGCATCGACCGCCTGAAGATCGATCAGTCTTTCGTGCGTGACATGGCGGCCAATGGCAACGATGCCGCCATCGTGCAGGCCATCGTGCAGATGGGCCGTGCACTCAAGCTGCGTACCATTGCCGAGGGCGTCGAGACTGCCGAGGTGGCAGCTCAACTGGCGGGTTTCGGCTGCGACGAGGTTCAGGGCTTCCACTTTGCCCGCCCCTTGCCGGCAGACGCATTTCTGGCGCTGGCTCAGTCCTGGCAGCCTGCCTGAGGCCTGGCCCAGAAGAGCACGGTCTCCGAGGTGAAGGAGCCGTCAGGCTCGATCTGCAGTGCCTGCCTCACTTCCTGCGGTGCTTCTGCCTGCAAGGTTCTCAACATGGCCACCCGGTCGGGTGCAGTGCGCATGCGGCTGACCCAACTGGTGAAGTCAATGCGGGTGGCCCAGGTCGTGTGGTGCAGGATCTCGAAGCCGTGGCGTGCGAGCACATCACGCCACTGCGACAGGCTGCGGTTGCGGACATGCGAGCGGTCGCGCAGCAACTCCATGGTCTGCAAATGGGTGTCGACCAGGGCATTTTCATGACCTGCGATGTCGATGAGCATGATGTGTCCTGCTGGTTGCAGCACGCGATGCATGTCGGTGAGGGCGGCGTCGAGGTCCAGCCAGTGGTGGGCGCTGTAGCGCGAGCACACCAGATCGAAGGTGGCCTCCCCAAAGGGCAGGTGCTCGGCCTGCGCGCAGGTGGTGCTGACTTGCGCCAGGCCTTGACGGGTGGCTGCGGCCCTGACGGTGTCGAGCATGCCGGTTGAGGGGTCCAGCGCCGTGACCTGATCGGCGTAGCGGGCCATGGCGAGGCTGAGGTGGCCGGCCCCGCAGCCCACGTCAAGCACGCGCAAGGGGCGGGGCACCTGTGCTGCGACCTGTTGACAGGCGTAGGCAAGGTCCGGGCCGGTTGCGTGGATGGCGCTGTGCAAATAGGCCTCCCCCTGGCTGTCGTATTGGGCGAGATTGGTGTGGGCGTGGCTGTTCATGACGGGCTCCTCGTGACAATGTGTTCACGATAGGTGCTGCATCAAGGTGGTACAAGTTGCCTGCTTATCCTATTATCTGATGCAACAGGAAAAGGGGCATGCATGCCATCGACACGATCAAGCAGCGGGCAGGCCGACTGTGAAAACCGGCTTGGCGCGTTCTTGCGCACCCGCCGTGACCGGTTGCGGCCCGATGAGGTCGGTCTGCCCCCTGGCGCACGGCGGCGGGCGCCAGGGCTGCGCCGTGAAGAAGTGGCAGCCCTGTGCCAGATCAGCCCCACCTGGTACACCTGGATCGAGCAGGGGCGTACCACCGCCGTGTCCGAGGCGACCTTGCATGCGCTGGCCGACGGGCTGCGCCTGACGCAGGCCGAGCGCGCGTACCTGTTCGAGCTGGGTGGGCGCTCGCGCGATCACCTGGCAAGTCCGCAGGCCATGAAGGACACGCCGGACCGCCCGGCCCTGCAGGCCCTCGTGGATGCCATCAAGGCGCCGGCTTATGTGCTGGACCGCCACTGGGATGCGTTGGCCTGGAACCGGGCGGCCGGCCGCCTGTTTGCCTCCTGGTTGGGGCCTCGGCGGGGTGAGGGCGGGCCAGCGGACCGCAACCTGCTGCGCTGGCTGCTGGTGTCGCCCGATGCGCGAGCCATGCTGCAGGACTGGCCGCAGCGCCTGCGCCGTGTGGTGGCCGAGTACCGGGCCGATACCGCAGCCTGGGGAGACGACCCGGCCGGACAGGCGCTGGTGTCGGCCTTGCGGACGGCCAGTCCTGACTTCGACGAGGCCTGGCGCGCGCAGGATGTGCTGGCGCGCGAGGGCGGGCTGCGCACCTTTGTCATGAAGGATGGCAGCCGGTGCACTTACCTGCAGACCACCTTGCACCCGGCGGAGCGCACCGATCTGAAACTCACGGTGCTCTTGCCGCAGCCGGCTGATGTGTCACGATCCAGCCCTCGCCTCTGAGGACGCTCGTCACCATGAAGACCGCTTTCATCATCACCGGACACAGCCGAGGCATCGGTGCGGCGCTTGCTGCAGCCTGTCTGGCGCAGGACATCCGTGTGCTGGGCATGGCCCGCGCACCCAATGATGCCTTGTCCGATCGCTATCCCTTGCTGCTCGAGCAGGTGGCGCTGGACCTGGCCGACACCACGGTGCTGGCGCGCTGGCTGGACGAGACCGATGTGCTGGCCAACTTTGTGGGCGATGCGCAGCGGGTGGTGCTGGTCAACAACGCGGGTACCTTGCAGCCCATGGGTGCACCCGGCGCCCGACAGGGTAGCCTGGCCATTGCCCGCGCGGTGTCCTTGAACGTGGCCACCCCCTTCATGCTGGCGGATGCCTTCGTGGCGGTGACCGCAGCGGTGCCGGACCGTCGGCTGGTACACATATCGAGTGGTGCAGGGCGCAGTCCTTATCCGGGCTGGAGCATTTATGGTGCGACCAAGGCCGCCCTGGACCTGCATGCCCGTGCAGTTCAGCGCGACGGCGTTGCCGGTTTGCGCGTGGCCAGCGTGGCGCCGGGTGTGGTGGACACCGCCATGCAGGCCGAGATCCGTGCGACCGATGTGGACCGCTTTCCCAACCGGGCGCGCTTTGATGCGCTCAAGCACGACGGCGACCTGAGCGCGCCACAGGATGTGGCGGCTCAGCTGCTGGCGTATGTGTGTTCGGATGCTTTTGGGCGCGAGCCCTGTGTGGACCTGCGCAGCCTGTGAGGCGGAAGCTCGCGGGCTCGGTTGCTGGCCGGTAAAGATGCGTTTCGCGCGTGGCCGGCCGGCAGGTGCATTCCGACAATGGCGGCATGAAGCACCCACTCACCCTCATTCGTCTGGGCGCCGTGCTGGCGCTGTCCGTTGGCGCCACGTGGTCTGCCATGGCTGCTGGCACTGGCAGCAATGCGTCTTCGTCGTCAGGCACGTCCTGCGGTCGTCCGCCTGAGCCGCCACCCGAGGCTTACACGGCCTGTGCCAGTCTGAGCGAAGGGGCTGCCTGCACGGTGAGCAGCCAGCGCGGCACGATGAGTGGCACCTGTCGCAAGGGGCCGGGTGGTCAGTCGCGACTGTCCTGTGCGCCAGCGCGTCCGGATGGCCAGCAAGGCGGCAGTCGTGGCGATGCACCGCCGCCGCCCCCTCAGGGCGGCAACAGTTCGGGTGGCTGTGGCGGGGGCATGCCCCCGGGGCAGAGCCAGTAAGCCTGGCGCGGCTTATGCCGGTGTGACCGGGGTGTCGACCCCGTGCGCCTTGAGGTTTGCCAGGAAGCCCGCCGGCATGGGCGTGGCTTTTTTCGGCGTGCCCGAGACAAACACCACGCCGCTCTTGCCGCGTGCAACCTCGCGGCCCGAGGTTTTTTCCGAGAGGCGGAACACCAGGTCGAAGCCGTACTTGTTGAAGTCGTCCGGCACCATGTCGATCTGGATGGTTTCGCCGTAGAAGCCTTCTGACTTGTACTGCGCCATCATGTCCGCCACGACGATGGACAGCCCCTCGATGTCGAACTCGCCGCTGTAGCCGAGCCAGCGGAAGAAGCGCACGCGTGCTTCGGACACCAGGGTGAGCAGCAGGGCGTTGTCCAGGTGGCCGCCCTGGTTCACGTGGCTGATGTAGATCTGAACGTCCGTCGAAAAGGCAAAACGGTCGGGCAGGCTGAACTGGATGCGGGCCATGATGGAATCAAGTCAAAGAGAGCAACAACGACCTGACTCTACCAGCCTGGCTTCACGCGGGTGACGTGCGCGTACGCGACAGACCGACCGCCAGTTGCCCCACCCTTGCCAGGGCCTGGCGCTCGGCCTCGCCCCAGCGCCCGCCGACGCCCAGTCGCACGCAGTGCCGGAAACGGTCGGTGGCGCTGAACATGCGACCCGGTGCAATGCAGATGCGCTCTTTCAGGCAGGCGTTGAAGAGGTCGAGTGAGTCGACCGTGTCAGGCAGCTCGACCCAGAGGATGAAGCCCCCGGCCGGATCGGTGACCCGTGAGCCTTTGGGGAAGTGTTCGGAGATCAGCCCGCGTGCTTCATCGACGCGGGCCCCGACGACGCTGCGCAGGTGGCGGTAGCCGGCTTCGATGCCGGGCTGGGTCAGCAGGTCGGCCATGGCTCGCTCCAGCACCACCGCCTGGCTGCCACTGGTGCTGGCCTTCAGGCGTCTGAGCTTGTCACCCCATCGGCCGGCATCCACCCAGCCAATGCGCAGCCCAGGGGCAATCGTCTTGCTGAACGAGCCGCAGACCATCACCAGCCCATCGGTGTCGAAAGACCGCACGGCACGGCGCTTGTCATCTTCTTCGCACAGGTCGTTGTAGAGCACGTCCTCGATGAGCGGGATGCCGTGGCGGGCCAGCATCTGGGCCAGCCGCCGCCGTTCGGCCAGCGGCATGGACGAGCCCAGCGGGTTCGACAAGGTGGGGACGGCCAGCAAGGCCTTCACGGGTTGGGTGTCGAGTGCCAGTTGCAGGGCTTCGAGCGACAAGCCGGTGCGCGGGTGGGTCGGTATCTCGAGCGCCCGCAGGCCCAGACTCTCGAGGATCTCCAGAAAGCCGAAGTAGGTAGGGGACTCCAGTGCCACGACATCGCCCGGCCGGGTGACGGCGCGCAGACACAGGGTGATGGCCTCCAGGCAGCTGTTGGTGACGATGATGTCGCGGGCGTCGAGGTGGCAGCCCATGCGCAGGGCGTGTCGCGCAATGGCCTTGCGCAGTGACTCGTCACCTGGCCCGATAGGGTACTGGCACAGGCTGAGGCGGTGGCGTTGGGCGGCCCGGCTGACGGCCCGCCGCACGCGCTCTTGGGCAAACAGGTCGGCAGATGGGCAGGCCGCTCCGAACGAGGTATAGCCCGGTGCATTGGCCAGGCTCATGACCCGTGCGGCCAGTTCGCTGACGCCTACCGGCAGCGAGTCGGCCGGCGGTGCAGAGGGGTTGGGTTCCGGCAGGCTGGCCGGGCGGCTGGCCACGAAATAGCCCGAGCGGGGGCGGGCTTCGATCAGGCGGGCGTCTTCCAGCGTGCGGTAGGCCTGGACCACGGTGGATTGGGACACACCATGCTGCACGGCCAGCGTGCGCACGGACGGGATGCGCTCGCCGCGGCTGAGCGTGCCAGAGCGGATCTGGCCGGCCATGGATTCGGCAATGCGCAGGTACAGGGTGTCGGCAGCCATGTTCATGCAAGCATTCTGTATGGTTGATCTGTGTTTTGACCAGTACAGATGGCGTGCATTCCGACCGGCACAGCCGGCTCGTGTACCGGGCTGTCACACCGGGATCGGATATCGTCTGTGGCTGGTGGGCCGCGCAGGTGCGACATACCGTGGGGGCATGAAACCCGATACCCCCCACGCATTGTCCCTACAGCCAGGAGGCGTCTGCTCCTTGCGTAACATCCGCGACACCGTGGTGGTCGTGCTGGCGGGGCGCATCTGGTTGACGCAGACCGGCGTGTCCGACGACTACTTTCTGGCCTCGGGCCAGCAGCACCATGTGCCGCATTCAGATCATGTGGTGCTGCAATGCCTGGGGGGCTCGCCAGCCCGTGTTGAATTGCAGCAGGCCCTTGCATGGTCTGCCGCACTTGGAGAAATGACATGAATCAGCGCCGCCTGTTCTGGGGCTATCTGGCCGCCGCAGGAACGGTTTCGATCTGGAGTAGCTTTGTGCTGATCTCGCGCCTGGGCGGCAAGTCCGGGCTGACCGGTTACGACGTGCTGGCGCTGCGTCTGGCCACGGCATCCTTGCTGCTGCTGCCTTTCATGAAGGGCCTGTCTGCCGAGGTCTGGCGTGACCGCCGGTTGTGGCTGCTGGCCATGCTGGGTGGCGTGGTGTATGGCCTGTTCGTCTACACCGCTTTCCGTTATGCGCCTGCGGCACATGGCGGCATCCTGTTGTCGGGCATGCAGCCCTTCCTGATCATGGCCGTGGGCTGGCTGCTGACCGGCGCCCGTCCGGGTGCCCAGCAGATGCTGGGGGTCGGTGCGATCTGTCTGGGTGTGGGCAGCCTGTTCCACTCGACGATGAACCTGCCAGGGGCCTGGTCCGGGCATGCGCTGATGGGCGATGCCTTGTTGTTGCTGGCTTCCTTGTCATGGGCCATTTACACCGTGCTGGTGCGGCGCTGGGGCTATACACCCTGGTTGCTGACCCGCTTCGTGGCGGTGGGTTCGGCCGTGCTTTATCTGCCGGTCTACCTGTTGTGGCTGCCCAAGCAGTTGCACGCGGTGCCCACCTCCATGCTGGTGTTGCAGGGCTTGTTCCAGGGTATCGGGCCCACCATTGTTGCCATGCTGCTGTTCCTGCGCGCGGTGTCCATCCTGGGGGTGGAGCGCACGGGCTCGCTGGTGGCGCTGGTGCCGGTCCTGGTGGGGCTGGCTGCGGTGCCGCTGCTTGATGAGCCACTGACACCGTGGCTGATGATGGGCTTGGCTCTGGTGTCTGCCGGTGCCTTCGTGTCGGCCGCACCACCGCTGTGGCGCAAGCCGGTTCCTGCTCAGGTCAGTTAAAGTCGGGCGGGTCATGTCCCGTCCCCCATGAGCGAGAACGCCTTCCGTCAATCCCTGCAGTTGCTGGCCACCCGCCGCTTTGGCACCTACTGGTTTGCCACGCTGCTGGCCAATATCGGCACCTGGGCCCAGCAGGTGGCCCAGCCCTGGCTGATGCTGACGCTGGGTGCCTCGCCCTTCCTGCTGGGCGTGGATTCCTTTGCCATGGGGGCGCCGGCCTTGCTGCTCACCTTGGTCGGGGGGCATCTGGCAGACCGCAGCGACCGCCGTCGGGTGATTGCGCTGTTTCAGACCATACAGATGGTCTGCCCGATCCTGCTGGTGGTGCTGATCCTGACCGATGCGGCCAGCCCCTGGATCGTGATTGCCACCTCCCTGGTCGTGGGCGTCACGGACGCGCTGTCCATGCCGTCATTCCAGTCCATCGTGCCGAGCATCGTGCGGCGCGACCAGATTCCCACCGGCATCGCCCTCAATTCCACGCAGTTCAACCTGTCGCGCATCCTCGGCCCGGCCGTGGCTGGCCTGTTGATGGGCAGTGTGGGGGCAGCCGGTGCCTTTGCGGTGAGTGCGGCGTCCTATGTGCCTTTCATCGCGGTGGCCTTGTGGGTTTTGCCCAAGACCTTGCCCGGACAGTCGGCCGACATCGGGGTCGACTACAAGGCACTGTGGGGCAGCGTGCGGGAGGTGGTGCGCGAGCCGGCCCTGCGCGGCGCGCTGGTCACGGTGTTGACCACGGCCACCTTGTGTACCCCGCTGATCACCTTCTGCCCGGTGCTGGTCAAGGAGGTGTTCCGCTCCGGCGTGAGCCACTTCAGTCTGTCCATTGGCGCCTTTGGACTGGGCGGACTGCTGGGTGGCCTGGCTCTGCTGGGCATTGATCCGCTGCGTGATCGCCGTGGCCTGGCTGCCTGGATGGCCGTAGGCTTCGCGGTGGTCGTGATGGCGGCGTCCCTCAATGGCTGGGCGCTGATGCTGCCTGTGCTGCTGGCAGCCGGGGGCGTTTGCATGACGGCCAGCAATGCGTCAGCCAATGCCATGCTGCAATCTGCCGCGCCGGCCCGCATCCGAGGCCAGACGGTGAGCCTGTTCATGCTGGCCATGCGTGGTGGCATGGCACTGGGTTCTTTGATCACCGGCATCACGGTGAGTGCCTGGGGTGTACGTGAGGCCCTGCTGGTCAACGGCTTGCTGGCGCTGGCGCTGCAAGCCGTGATTGGCCGCGCCTGGCTGCGGGCACCGCTGCCGCAGTGTCAAACCATTTCCAACTGAAAGGACAACTTGTGATTCGACGACTGCATGTAGGCGCGCGCCTGAGTGAGGCTGCCGTGGCCAATGGCACGGTCTACCTGGCCGGCCAGGTAGCCGATGTGAACCCGGATGGCGACATCGAGGCGCAGACCCGCGAAGTGCTGGGCCACATCGATCGCCTGCTGGCCGAATGCGGCAGCAGCAAGGCGCATCTGTTGAGCGTGCAGATCTACCTGGCCGACATCCAGGACATCAGCGCCATGAACGCCGTGTGGGACAGCTGGGTGGTGGCCGGGCAGACGCCGCCCCGTGCCACAGTGCAAGCCGCTCTGGCCGACCCGCGCTGGAAGATCGAAGTGGTGGTGGTGGCCCGTCAGGCACACGCCTGAAGCGCCCGTCAGTGCCCGCTGACGCGTCAGCAGGGCTGCAGTTGAACCTGATTGACCAGGCGCTCGACATCTGCTGGCTGGCACAGGGCTGTACCGGGTGTCAGCAAAGCGGCTGCACCAGCCGCCATGGCATAGCGGAACGCCTGCTCGGTCTGTGCGGGTTGGCTGCTCAATGACCACAGCAAACCAGCCAGGAAGCTGTCACCAGCGCCGACCGTGCTGGCGACCGGCACCGTGAGGGCGGCTGCACGCCAGGCTTGCCGGGCCGTGACCAGCATCGCCCCGTCGCCACCCAGCGAGAGGGCGACCATCTGCACACGGCCAGACTCGATGAGCTTGCGGCAGGCGGCCAGCTGGTCGGCCTCCGTGTCCAGCGGACGGCCCGCCAATTCACTCAGTTCACGCAGACTCGGTTTGATCAGCCAGGCGCCGGGTACATCGGTGGACGCCATCAGCCTGGCCAGCGGGATGCCCGAGCTGTCGAGCACCAGGCGCAGCTGCTGTTGTGCGGCCAGGGTGGCCAGTCGAACGAGGAAATCATCGGGGACACCAGGTGGCAGGCTGCCACTGACCACCAGCACCTGCGCCCCCGCCGATTGATGCCGGATGTGGCTCAAGCTGCCCTGCCATTCCGCCTCGCTCAGGGTGGGGCCAGGCAGCACGAAGCGAAACTCTTGCTGGCTGGCGTTTTCGTGGACCACAAAGCTCTCGCGGGTGTCGCCGGCGATGGGCTGCGCATGGAACGGTACCCCCTCTTGTTGCAGCAGCTGGCACAGCGCTTCGCCAGTGACACCACCTGAGGGGAACAAGGCACAGACATCGCTGCCCAGCCGGTGCAGCACGCGCGCCACGTTGATACCGCCGCCGCCCGGGTGCTCCTGGGCTGCCGCACAGCGCAGCTTGTGCATGGGCACCAGACGCTCGACCGAGGTCGAGATGTCCAGGGCGGGGTTCATGGTCAGGGTCAGGATCTGAGGCATGGAAAGTGGCGCGACGGTCAAGGCAGGGCGTCAGTCTAGTGCCCACCAGCGCGGCAGCAGCGCGCGGATGTCGCGTCGCTGGTAACGGTCGTCGAGCAGGTGCAGCACACCCTCGTCGGTGGTGGTGCGGATCACGCGGCCTGCGGCCTGCACCACCTTCTGCAGGCCTGGGTACAGGTAGGTGTGGTTGTAGCCTTGCCCCAGCAGCTGGTCGAGCCGGGTTTTCAGCATGTCGTTGACGGCATTCACCTGCGGCAGGCCCAGCGTGGCGACGAAGGCCCCGATGAGGCGCCGGCCCGGCAGGTCAACCCCTTCCGAGAAGGACCCACCCAGTACCGCAAAGCCAATGCCTTGCCCTTCGGCCGAGAAGCGTGAGAGAAAGGTCTGCTGGTCGGACTCGCTCATGCCGCGCGATTGCTTCCATACCGGGATGTCGGGATGACCTTGCTCGAACAGCCTGGCCACGTCCTGCAGGTAATCGTGGCTGCTGAAAAGGCCAGGTAATTGCCGGGGCGTGTAGCGAACTGCTGTGCCATGCGTTCGACGATGGCTGGCATGGAGGCCGCACGGTCGGCATAGCGGGTCGAGATGTCTCGGGCCACGTGCACATGCAGCTGGCTGGCGTGAAAAGGGGAATCGACATCGATCACCACGGTGCGCTCAGGCAGGCCCAGCAGAGACTGGACATAGCTGGCCGGTTGCAAGGTGGCAGAAAACAGGGTGACGGTGTGTGCAGCTTCCAGTCGTGGCTTCAGAAAAGGCGCTGGCAGCACATTGCGCACGCACAGGGTGGCCTGCCGGCGGGCGCGGCTGCCCGGGGGGCGCGGCCGTGAGGCTGATGTCGAACAGGCTGTGCTGGTCGAACGATTCTGCCATGCGCACGAAGTGCAGCGCGTCCATATAGAAGCCTTGCAGTGCTGGCCAGGACTCGGTCGGGTGGTCGGTGAAGTAGCCGCCGATGGCAGCCACGGCTTTTTGCAGTTCGGCAAACCAGCGTTCGGGCAGTTGATCCAGGGCGCAATAAGGCTTGATCTGCTCGCGTGTGAGGGCCAGCCAGGCGCGATGCAGGCGGTCCATGGCGGACCGGAGCGCCGACGGGCTATCGTGGCGGGCACCCAGCAGGTCGAGCTGGCTCAATTCAGCCGAGTACATCTTGCGCCCGCGCTCGACCAGGTTGTGTGCCTCGTCGACCAGCACCCCGACCCGCCACTCATGGAGCTGGGTCAGACCATGGAGCAGGGCGCTCACGTCGAAGTAGTAGTTGTAGTCGCCAATGACCACGTCGGCCCATTTGGCGAGTTCCTGGCTCAGGTAGTACGGGCAGAGTTGATGCGCGGCAGCCCATTGCTGCACGGTCGCGTGGTCCAGATGCAGCCCTTGCGTGCTCACCAGTTCCAGCGCAGAGGCACGGGCGGCGGGCAGGCGATCGTAGAAGCCTTGCGCCAGCGGGCAGGACTCACCATGGCAGGCCTTGTCTAGGTGCACGCAAGCCTTGTCCCGCGCGACCAGTTCCAGCACCCGCAGCGGTAGGGCGGACGGCGCCGGGGCAATGGTGTCGAGCGCTTCCAGCGCCAGGGCCCGTCCGGAAGACTTGGCCGAGAGGAAGAACACCTTGTCGATGCCTTGCCCCGGGCAGGCCTTGAGCAGGGGAAACAAGGTGCCCACTGTCTTGCCGATGCCGGTGGGCGCCTGGGCCAGCAGCACGCGTTGTTGAACGGCGGCCTTGTAGACCGCCTCGGAGAGCTGGCGCTGGCCGGCGCGGAAATCGGCATGGGGAAAGCGCATGGCCTGCAGTGCAGCATCACGGGCCTGGCGATGGTTGCGCTCCTGCTGGGCCCAGGCCATGAAGTGTTCACACTGTGCTTCGAAAAAGGCCTGCAGGTCGGCGGCATCGTGGCGTTCGACCAGCACGGTTTCCTGTTGCGAGCCGATGTCGAAGTACACCAGTGCCAGCTCGACTGAGGACAAGCCCCGCTCGGCACACAGCAGGGCCCCATAGACCCGCAACTGGGCCCAGTGCAGGGCCCGGTGGTTGGCTGGCTGACGTTGCAGATCACCCTTGAAGGTCTTGATCTCTTCCAGACGCTGGCGGGCCGGGTCGTAGCCATCGGCGCGCCCGCGAACCGTCAGCAAACCGTGTCGGCCCGACAGGGGCAACTCGGCCAGATAGCCTGCGCCGCGTCGGCCCGCGACCAGTTGGTGGCCTTCGATGCCCTCTTGCGCTGTGGGGGCCGGGGTGAAGCGCAGGTCCAGATCGCCCGTGCGGGCCGTGAACTCGCACAGCGCCCGCACGGCGACGGTGTAGCCGACCGGCTCAGCCAGGGGTGTGGGCGTCGCCATCGGAATCGGTGGCAGGCAGTGGAGGCCCGCCGGGCACGCCCCCCAGATCGGCCTGCAGGGCCTCGCGCTCCAGTTCGAGTGGGGTGGCGCGTGCCAGTGCCATCCACACATCAAAGGGCAGGGTACAGGCGGTGTGCCGCGCCGGTCTCACCATCTCCAGCCGACGCTCTTCGCCCTGGCCTTTGAGCAGCCAGACGCCGTAGGCTGCAGGAATCTCGTCCGGCTCGGCTATGCCTTCCGGAAAGACGTAATAGACCTCGCTGCACAGCCATTGATAGGCCTCACGTTTGGCCTCGTGGCGCAGGTCGGATTGCAGGTCGGCACGGCTCACCTTGATCTCGTGGACCATGGGGTGCAGATAGGACTCGACCGAGGTGTGGCGCACGGAAAAGACATCGGGCCGCGCCATGCGCCACACGGAGCGGGCACGTGCGGCCAGGGTGTTGCCGGCCTCTGCGATATCCGGTTGGGCATCGCCCCACAGCGTGGTGTCAGTCGGCTGAACCGGCGCAGCAGCCTGTTGCTGGTCGGCCACCAAGGCCCGCAAAGGCAACTCCAGCCACACGATGCGGCCATGGGCCATCAACTGGGTGGCCATGCGCAGCGAGAGCTGGTCGTGGGCGCTGAGGCTGCGTTGCTGGCCCTGGCGCGAGCCAGCCAGCAAGGCGATGCCGCTGTCGGTCAGTTGCAGTGTTTCATGGCCGGCCTCGTTGATGACGGGCCTGACCCAACCGGCCGCCAGCAGATCGATTTCAACCGCATCGCGGCTGGGCCAGCCTGCCGAACGCCACAACTTCATCAAGCGCGACAGGTGCGTGCGCTTGGGGGTGATGGGGATGGGCAGAGTGGGCTCCATGACTGTATAAGTATACAGTCATGTGTGAAGCTCATGAAGGGAAGGCGCGCTCCAGAATGGTCTTGACGTCGATGCCTCGTGTATCGAGCGTCCCGACCACGTGACCCCAGTGGGCGTCCAGGCGGGTGGCGATGAAGGCGTCAGCCACGGCGTGAGGCGCGAAGCGGCGCAGCAGGCAGCCCTGGGCCACGAGCACCAAGCGTTCGGTGAAGCGGCGGCCAAGCGCTTCCAGATGCTCTGGCGCTGTGGCGAGCAGGCCCTGCAGTCCGCGCAGTTCGGCCCGCAGGCGCTGGTCGTCACCGGCATCCACCGTGAGCTGTTCGAGCAAGGCCATCGCCGATTGCGGATCGCGGCCGATGGCGCGCATCACATCCAGGCACATCACGTTGCCGGAGCCTTCCCAGATCGAGTTGACCGGGGCTTCGCGGTAGAGGCGTGCCATGATGCCATCGTCGACATAGCCGTTGCCGCCGAAGGTTTCCATCATTTCACCGCTGAGTTCGACGGCGCGCTTGCAGATCCAGAACTTCGCAGCTGGCGTCATGATGCGCTTCCACGCGCGCTCGCCTGGCTGGTGTTCGTTTTCGTAGGCTTCGGCCAGGCGCAGGGCCAGCACCGTGGCGGCTTCCGACTCGAGCGCCATGTCGGTCAGCACCGCCCGCATCATGGGTTGCTCGACCAGCACGTTCCCGAAAGCATGGCGCTGGCGGGTGTACGCGATGGCCTGCACCAGGCCTTGGCGCAGGATGCCTGCGCTGCCGAGCACGCAGTTCAGTCGGGTGTAGCCTGCCATCTCGATGATGGTGGGAATGCCGCGGCCTTCTTCGCCCATCAGATAGCCCACGGCATCCTGGAATTCAACTTCGCTGCTGGAATTGCTGCGGTTGCCGACCTTGCCTTTGAGGCGTTGCACCTGCACCGGGTTCTTGCTGCCATCGAAACGCCAGCGCGGCACAAAAAAGCACGAGGGGGCCCCATCAGCGGTCTTGGCCACCACCAGATGGGCATCGCACATGGGGGCGGAGAAGAACCACTTGTGGCCCTTGAGCAGGTATTCGGCACCGCGGCCACCGGTCCCGACCGGCGTGGCCTGGGTGGTGTTGGCGCGCACATCGGAGCCACCCTGTTTTTCCGTCATGCCCATGCCGATCCACACCGAGCGCTTTTGCGCGATGGGCAGGTCGCGGGCGTCGTAGGCGTTCGCCAGCAGCTTGTCTTTCAGCAGGGGCCACAGGGTGGGTTCACGCTCCAGCAGGGGGATGGCCGCCTGGGTCATCGTGGCCGGGCACATGGTGCCTGCTTCGACCTGACCATGCATGTAAAAGCCTGCCGAGGTGGCGGCCCAGCGACCCTTTTGTTGATCGCGAAACGGCATGGAGATCAGACCTTCACCGCGGTACATCGCCATCAGTTGGTGCCAGGACGGGTGAAAATCGACCTGATCGAGACGGCGACCACGTTGGTCAAAAGGCTTGAACTCCGGTGTGTAGCGGTTGGCCTGTTCGGCCAGAGCGTAGGTTTCGGTGCGGCCCAGGGCTTCGCCATACTGGCTCAGTTGCGCGGTGTAAGCCCCTGCGCCGGCACGCTCCAGGGCCTCCTGCAAGGGCACATCGGTGGCAAAGAGGTTGTAGTCTGTCAGCTCGTTGAACTGGTTGGTGATCTCATGCGTTTGCCAGGTCACGGTTGTCTCCATCGGTCAGGTTCAGTCGTTCAGGAGAGTCTAGGAAAAATGGCCACGGCACGTGTTCGGGTTTCGAAACCACTGCGGGATTCCCCGGAGGGGGCGCTGGCCGCCACTCGGAGAAAACCGCGTCAGTCGCGTGCCAAGGCCAGCTCTGACGCGCTGCAGGAAGCCTTTGTTCGGGTTTTGATCGAGAAAGGCTATGACGGCGTGACCGTGCGGGAAGTCGCCGCCGTGGCCGGTGTCGGCATCGGTACGTTCTATGAATATGTGGGCAACAAGCAGGCCCTGGCGGCCCTCACCATCCATCTGCGGGTGAAGGCGCTCGCACAGACGCTGCAGACGGGCATCGCTGCACTGCAGGGGCGTTCATCGGGCGAACTGGTTGCGGCCTTGCTGGACCAGCAGGTCGCGCAAGTGATGAATGATGTGCAGGCCTGGGCGGCGCTGTTCATGGTCGAGCGCACGGTCTCAACCCCTCAGGCCTATCGCAAGCACTACGACCAGTTCGTCACCTTGTGGCAGCAGGCCCTGGCGGCCGCGTCGGATGCAGGCACAGACGAGCAGGTGGCCGAACAGGCGCGCATGGTGCACGCCATCTCGTATGGCTGGATCACCCAGTCTTTGCTGACACAGGGGGCAGGGCTGGACCGCATCGCGCTGCTGCGCGAAATGAAACGGGCCGTGCTGGCTTATCTCCAGCACGGTCTCCGCGTGGCCTGATCAGCGTACGGTGTAGCCGCGTGCTTCCATGCAAGCGGTCACGGCACGCACAAACACGGTGGGGTCGCTGGCCTTGGGCTGACCGGTCGCCCAGCGGTTGCATTCCTGGCGGTCTGCCTGGGTCTGGGTCGCGGTCTGCCCGTTGCGTGGGTAGATGATGGGCTCTGGCGGTGTGCTGCTGGCGGGTGCCGTGTTGACCGGGGTGGCGGTCTCAGGCACCTGCGTGGGCGCGTTCACCACGGCATAGCCTTGCGGGACGGCGTTGTAGTAGACGCCATTGGCATAGTAATAAGGCAGGCCGCCAATCATCAGGGTCACATAGCCGGGCGGCAGGATGGGGATCACGATGCCGATGGGCGGGGTCACGATCAGGAAACGGCCGCCTGCCGGTCTGAACCAGACACCGGCATTGAAAAAGAAGTTGTCCGCCCCGAAACCGATGCTGACGCTGCCGCCAGGCAGCACACCGACATAACCGCCTGGGGCCGGGTAATAGCGGTCATGGTGAAAGCGGTCGTCAAAGCGCCAGTTGGGGGCGGGCGCGCCACCCGGGCGAGGGCCGCCGCCGGGACGACGCTCCTGTGCTTGGGCCTGCAGGCCCAGGACGAGCAAAGACGTGGCGATGGCGGCCAGTGCGATGTGTTTCAGGCGCATGTTCAGCCTTGTCATCGAATGTGGAACACATGGAGGACCATACGCCTGCTTTGCAACAGCCATGTAAAGAAACCGCAAAGATCCGTCAGGCGGCCTCGTGCACGGCTTCGGCCACCATCACCTGGTCTCGCCCCTGTGCCTTGGCGCGGTACAGGGCCTCGTCGGCCTGGGCGATCACTTCTTCGGGGGTGGCGCCATGTTCGGGCACCACACTCACACCGATCGACAAGGTGCAGCGGATCGGCGTAGCGCCATGCGACAGCGTGGTGCGGGCGAATTCGGCGCGGTAGGCTTCGGCACGCTCACATGCCGTCTCCTTGGCCATGCCAGGCAGCACCAGCAGGAACTCTTCCCCGCCATAACGGCAGACGATGTCGGCAGCCCGGGCATGGGCGCGCAGCATGTTCGCCAGCTGCCGCAAGGCCTCGTCACCTGCCTGGTGGCCATGGCGGTCATTGACCTGTTTGAAGTGGTCGATGTCGATCAGCAGGACGCTCACAGGCAGGCCTTCGCGACGACAGCGCGCCAGTTCGCGCTCCATCGTGGCGCTCAGGTAGTGGCGGTTGTACAGGCCGGTGAGGGCATCGTGGTTGGCTTGCTGACGCAACTGATCCTGCAGCAGCTTGATCTCGCTGAGTTGCTGCTGCAATGCGCCATTGGCCGAGGCCAGGGCGTGTTCGCTTTCGCGCTGCTTTTCCTGTGCCTCGTGCAACTTGATGGCGCGACCATAGGCGCCTTCGCCCACCGTCAGCAGGTACAAGGTCAGCCCTGTCACGCACAAGCCGGTGGTCAGTGCATTCGTTTCCGGGGCCAATGACAAGCCGGAAAACGGGGTCATGAGCAGAATGCCCAGCCCCAGGCCGAGAAAGGCCTGACCGGTACCCAACCGTCCGCGGAACACCGTCAGGTTGATCGTGGTGCTGATCGCCATCGTGAAGGTGATCCACACCGGGAAATGCAAATGGGCCAGCCAGATGCCAAAGAAGGCCGAATCGACGATGAGGTTGTCGAGCTCGGTCGTCATCTGATCAGCGGCCCGGTGTGCCCGCCAGTAGGCGAGTTGCGGGTAGATCAGGAAGTTGAACACCAGAAAGGCCCATTCGGCCACCGTCGCCTGGTGATCCAGCAGGTGCGCACCAACTGCCACGGCCAGCAGCACGAATGAACCCGACCGGTTACGGCGGTTCATGCGCACGACCCAGTGATCTCGGCGTGTGCGTCGGGGCTCCTGATGCGGGTTTTCCTGCGGCATTCGCGTATATCGGCGAAGAAAATGCCGATCTTGAGGGTGTTTTCACGTTCTGTACACCCCGTTTGCCACAAGTTGCGATCCAATACGTGCATGGAACACACGAGTGACACGGACAAGCGCCTGACCGAGCTGGAGATCAAGGTCGGCTTCATGGAGGACCTCGTCGACGAGCTCAACACCATCGTGGTCGAGCAGCGTCAGCAGATCGACCTGCTGGTACGCGAGGTCAAGGCGCTGCGCATGCAGGCTCCGAATGAGGCCACGCCGGTCTTCCACAGCCTGCGCGACGAACTCCCGCCCCACTACTGACCCGCGTCATCATGTTGCGTCTGCACGCCCGGTCGATGCTGTATTTCGACATGATCCGCCGTTGCGGATCGGTGCGAGAGGCCGCCAGACAGCTGCATGTGGCTTCATCTGCCGTGAACCGGCAGCTGCTGGAGCTCGAAGACGAGCTGGGTACCCCGCTGTTCGAGCGCCTGCCCAATGGCATGCGTCTGACTGCAGCCGGTGAAATCGTGGCGCGCCATGTGATTGCCGTCCTGCAGGATGCCCGGCGGGTTGAAGGCGAGCTGGAAGCCCTCCGAGGCGTACGCCGTGGCGAGGTGAGTGTCGTGGCCGTCGAAGGGGTCACATCCGATCTCCTGCCCGATGTGCTGGCGCACATGCACGAACGCTACCCAGGTGTGCATGTCGAGACCCGGACCATGGGGTCGAGCTCCATGACCGCGTCCGTCACATCGGGTGACGCCGATGTGGCCCTGGGCTATTCGCTGCCCGCAGACCCGCAACTGCAGTGCCTGGCCATGGGACGATTCGGCATTGGTGCGGTGGTGGCGCCGGATCACCCCCTCGCGGGTGACGGACCACTGGCCTTCAAGGAGTGCCTGCCCTTCAGGCTGATCCTGTCCGAGCCGGAGCTGTCGCTGTATCACCTGATGCAACCGCTGTTGCAGCGCTACCGCGATCAGTTCGAGGTCTTCACCACCACCAACTCGATCGAGCTGGCCAAGCGCCTGGCCGAGCGCAACCTGGGCATTGCCTTCCAGACCTGCATTGGGCTCGAGCGCGAGCTGGAAGATGGCCGGCTGTGTCACCGCCTGCTGTCAGATCGCCAGTTGGCGTCGAGCAACCTGGGCGCCTATGTGCGGGCGGGGCGCACCCTGCCACCGGCACTGGATGCCTTTATCCGTACGGTCGAAGCCGAGTTGCGTCGGCGCGAGCGCGGGGTGTCACCTGGTCGCTAGGGTGATGCCTTTTTGAGATCAGGCATAGCCAAATTCTCTGCTATTCAGCATCACTGAGCATCGCTACATTGGGTTCATCGAAGTTGTTGATGAGTCCACTTGCCGATGTCTGTTCAAACCAATCGTCCGACCTTGTTGTTGATCCATGGAGCCTGGCAAGGCGCCTGGGTATGGGATGCATTCCAGCAGGAAATGCAGCAAAAGGGCTGGCCCACCCATGCGGTCGATCTGCCCGGCAATGGGCATGACGACACACCAGCTGATCAGGTCAACCTCGACAGCTATGTACGCTGCCTGACCGACTGGATCGACGCCCAGGATGGCCCGGTGGTCCTCGTCGGGCACAGCGGCGGGGGCGTGGTGGCATCGCAGACTGCCGAGGCGCGTCCCGAGCGCGTACAGGCCGTGGTCTATCTGGCCGGGATGATGCTGCCCAGCGGGGTGGGTTTCGGCGAGGTGGTGCAGGCCGTGTTGCCTCTGCATCCGGCGGCCGCCGGCATCGGCCCCTACCTCCAGTGGTCTCCGGCGCGCGACCTGAGCTGGGTGCCGCCGGAAGCCGCGCAGGACATCTTCCTGCACGACTGCCCGCCCGAGGTGGCGGAGCCCGCATCACATCGCCTGGTGCCCCAGCCGGAAGCGGGGCGTGCGCTGGTCGCCACCCTGACGCCCGAGCGCTTCGGCCGCATTCCCCGCATCTATGTCGAGGCCCTGTATGACCGCTCGGTGATTTTGCCGGTGCAACGACACATGCAGACCTTGTGTCCCGGCGCGCACCGCCTGTCCATGGCCACCGGGCATGCCCCGCACGTGGCCGCCCCGCACCTGTTGGCCGAGTTGCTGGACGACGCCCTGTCGACCATCGTGAAGTCGGGCCAGCCTGATTGATCTGTTGTTGGAGAAACACCATGAAGTTGTTGAACAAGCTCCCTGTCCTGGCCGCCGTAGCGCTGGCTTCCCTGTCGGCCTCGGCCGCCGAATTGACGAAGATCCGTTTCACGCTCGACTGGCGTTTTGAAGGCCCGCAGTCGGTATTCGTGCTGGCCAAGCAAAAGGGCTACTTCGCGCAGGAAGGTCTGGATGTCACGATCGACGCCGGCGCGGGTTCGAGCGGCACCATCCAGCGGCTCGCATCGGGTGCGTATGACATGGGTTTCGGCGACATGAACACCCTGATCGAATTCTCGACCCGGGCCCCTGCCAGCCAGGTGCCGCAGTCGGTCTACATGGTCTATGACCGTGCGCCGTTTGCCATCTACACCCTCAGCAAGAACGGCATCCGCACGCCCAAGGACCTGGTTGGCAAGACGATTGCCGGCGCCACCTTCGATTCGGCGCGCAAGACCTGGCCGGTGCTGGCCAAGGCGGTTGGCATTCCCGTTGACAGCGTGAAGTGGGTCAGCGCCGACCCGGCCTTGCGCGCCACGCTGGCCATCAACGGCACGGCGCAGGCCACCACAGGCTTCATCAACTCCACGCCGGAGTTCACCACGCGCGGCGTGCCCGCCAATGAAGTGGTCCGCATGCACTACGCCGATTATGGGGTGAAGCTGTATGGCAATGCCGTGCTGGCCTCGCGCAGCCTGATCGAGCACAACCCCAAGGCGGTTGCCGGCATGGTGCGCGCCATCAACAAGGCCCTCAAGGAAGCCATTGCCAACCCCGCAGAGTCGGTCAGGGCGCTGAAAGAGCGTGACGGCATGGTCAACGAGGCGACCGAAATCGACCGCCTCAAGGAGATGCTGCCCGCCATCGTCACGCCGGCCACCAAGGCCCACGGCCTCGGTGCAGTCGATGACGCTCAGTTTGCAGAGCAGGTGGATGACATCGTCGAGGCCTTTGGCCTGAGCAGCCGCCCAGACCCCAAGCTGCTCTACACCAACAGCTTCCTGCCCGCGCAAAAAGAACGCCGCCTCCGCTGAGCGACCGCTTCACGAAAGCCACATCATGGTGCTGTACATCCCTCCATCCAAGCCGGACCAGATTCCGGTGATCGACCTGAGCGCCACCCATACAGGTGACGTTCAGGCGTGCCAGAAAGCGGTCGCCGAGATCCGCAAGGCGGCGCTCGATACCGGGTTCCTCTATGTCTGCGGACATGGTGTGCCCGATCAGCTGATCCAGGATCAGTTTGCCTGGTCGAAGCGTTTTTTCGAGTTGCCGCTGGCCGAGCGCATGGCCATTCACCTCTACCAGTCGCCGACGCGATCAGGCTATGAGCCCATGGCCGGCCAGGCGCTGGATGCCGACTCCCCGCCCGACCTGAAGGAAAGCTTCTACTGTGGTGAGGAGCTGCTTGCAGACCATCCGTTTGCGATGGCCAGCATCCGCGGCTTTGGCCACAACCAGTGGCCAGCTTCGTTGCCAGGCTTTCGCACACAGATGCTCGCGTACCACGCAGCCATAAAGGGGCTGGGCCACCACCTCATGCGCTTGCTGGCCTTGTCACTTGAGTTGGAGGCCGATCACTTCGACCGCTACTTCACGATGCCGATGGCCAATCTTCGGCTGATCAAGTACCCCCCTCATCCGGCCCATGCCGCTTTCAACCAGATCGGTGCTGGCGCACACACCGACTGGGGTGGCCTGACCTTGCTGCTGCAGGATCAGTCGGGCGGGTTGGAGGTGCAGGATGTGCATGGCACCTGGCTGGCAGCACCACCCATTGAAGGCACCTATGTCGTCAACCTCGGTGACCTCATCCAGAAGTGGACCAACGACATCTACCGCTCGAACTTCCACCGGGTTCGCAACGGTGTCAGTGGCAGTGACCGCTATTCGGTGCCGTTCTTCTACAGCCCCAACCCGGACGCGCTCATCGAGTGCATTCCGACCTGCCAGGGCCCGGACCGTCCCCCCATGCATGCGCCTTGCACCTGTCAGGCCCACATGGACAGCCGCTGGAAGGAAACGTACGGCAAGCTCTAACCCTGCAGAGGCACAATGGCGGTCGAGGTCAACAGCACGCCATGGCAAAGAAGGACAAGCACGTCAGTGAAACGCCCGCCACCCAGTGGCTCAAGGCGCACGGGGTCGGGTACACCGAACATGTCTACGACTATGTGGACCACGGCGGCACGGCCGAGTCATCCAGGCAACTGGGTTGGCCGGAACACGATGTGGTCAAGACCCTGGTCATGCAGGATGACAAGGCTGAGCCGCTCATCATCCTGATGCATGGCGATTGCCAGGTGAGCACCAAGAACCTGGCTCGTGCCATGGGGGTGAAACATGTGGAGCCGTGCAAGCCGGACGTGGCCCAGCGGCACAGTGGCTACATGGTGGGCGGCACGTCGCCTTTTGGCACGCGCAAGGCCATGCGGGTGTATGTGGAGTCCAGCATCCTGGCGGTGCCTGCCATCCTCATCAATGGTGGGCGGCGAGGTTATCTGGTGGAAATAGCGCCTCAGGTCCTGACGGACGTTCTGGGTGCGGTACCCGTGCAGTGCGCCAACTGACAGGCCGTTTCTCAAACAAAAAGGCCAGCGTGAGCTGGCCTTTTTGTGTCAGATCGGTGCCCATCGAGCACCGAGGCCACCGTGCTTACTTGGAAGCAGCAGGAGCAGCAGCAGAAGCGGCAGCAGCCTTCTTCACAGCCTTGTGATGGGCCTTCTTCACAACCTTCTTGGCAGCGTGCTTGGCAGGAGCGGCAGCAGAAGCAGCTTCAGCAGGAGCAGCAGCAGGGGCTTGAGCGAAAGCGGCAGCACCGAAAGCGGTCAGGATGGAAGCGATCAGCAGTTTCTTCATTTCAATCTCCAATTGGTAGGGCTCAATGGCTTGAGCCTGTTAGCGAGCCCTGGTTAATCGGGTGGGCTTGTGTACTCAACGGGCTGCCCAATACGGCGGTTGACAGCCCCACAGAAAAATTTTTCAGATCTTTCCAACGAGAATGTCGCCCACCTGTCGTGACAAATCCATGAAGCGGGAGACCCGTTGTGCCTCTGAATGACATCCAGATAGCCGAAGCTGCCGGCATCCTCTATGAGCGTCGCCGCGCGGGCTCCGTCGGTGATCGTCTGCCTGAATCCTGTCGCCCGGTCGATGTACAGGATGCCTTGCGGATACAGGATCAGGTGGCCGGCTTGTTCGGTCACCGTGTCGGCGCCTGGAAATGCGGTCTGCCCGATGGCGAGAAGGTGGTGCTGGCGCCCATCTGGTCCGAGATGTGTGGTCGCGATGTGGTCTGCCCGGTGCGTACACGGCATGGGCAGGTCAAGGTTGAACCAGAGCTGGCCTTTGTGCTGGGGCAGGATCTGCCGCCGCGCGAGCAGCCTTATGCCGATGACGAGATCGATGCGGCCATTGCCCGGACACACCTGGCGCTGGAGCTGATCGAGCAGCGCTTTGCCGAGCCTTCGGCCTTGCGCTTTCCTGAAAAGCTGGCCGATGGCCTGGTCAATCTGGGGCTGCTCATCGGGCCAGCCGTCGACAACGACGTGGCCCGCTCGACCTCGGCGATGGCGATCACCGTTCGGGCCGAGGGGGAGGTGCTGGCGACCTATGAGGGCCGGCATCCTGCTGCCTGGCCGCGTCAGCCGCTCTACTGGCTGGTCAACTACCTGCGTGCCCGAGGCATCGCGCTGCGTGCCGGGCAAGCCGTGATCACCGGGTCGTATGCCGGCTCGTGGCCCGTGCCCGCCCGGCGTGATCTGCGCATGGCGTTTGGTGAGCTGGGTGAGCTGGCCGTTCGGTTCGAGCCGGTGTCTGACGGAGACGCAGCATGACGTCGCCCCATGAACTGCCTGCGTATGACCATTACGCCTACGCAGCCCTGGTGGTGGCCGGCACGCTGTTGGCCGTGTGGGCGGTGCACTGGGTGTTGCACCGGCCATCGTTTGCCGGTCAGGTTCGCTCCCTCAGAGGGGTGGCGCCGCCTTTCATCAACATCATCGGCGTGGTGTTTGGGCTGACCCTGGCCTTCCTGGCCAACGACACCTGGAGTGCGCATGACCGCGCCATCTCGGCTGTCTACGTGGAGGCGGATGCCTTGCACAGCTTGCGCGTGTTGTCCCGGCAATTGCCCGCCCCGCAACGGGATGAGGTTCAGGCGGCCCTGGCTTCCTATGCCGACGCAGCGGCACAGGAGTGGGCCCTGCTGGCGCGAAGGGAGGTCAGTCGCGAAGTGTCCCTGCGGGCCGATGCCTTGCTGACACTGCTGGCCAGACGGGAGATGGCCGACCTGGCGGGCAGCAATGTGCAGGCCCTGATGCTGAGCAAGGCCAGTCAGATCCGGGATCAGCGGGACCTGCGCATCAGCCTTAGCCAGACCCATGTGAACCCGCTCAAATGGCTGGGCATGGCCTTTCTGGGCTTTCTGACGCTGCTGTCGATTGCCGTGGTCCATGTGGAGCAACCGCGTGCTGCGCTGGTGGGGGTGGTGCTGTTCGCCTTGGCGGCAGCGCCGACCGCGGCCATCGTCCTGATTCAGGGCAACCCGTTCCAGCAGCCCTCGTCGGTATCGCCCGATCCCATACGCATCGCGCCCACCCTGTGATCGCCTGGTGAATGCGGACGGGTGGCATCCGGCACACTGAAATCGGACTTTTGTCACAACGTTGGAGTGCCATCCGGCACGAGGTTTGCCTTGCGTTCAGTGAGGTGCCACTTTGGTGCGGCACACGGCTAGACGAAGAGGAGGGCCCCATGGTGTCTGCAGACGTATTTTCGACACTGATCAATGTGGCTGGGCGTCAGCGCATGCTGTCGCAGCGGATTGTGCTCAAGACCCTGCGTGCGGCGCTGGGTCGGGCGCAGGCCCTGAGCGAGGCCGAGCAGGCCTTGCAACAGTTCAAGTCCGCTCATCTGTTGCTGGTGCAAGGTGGCAAGGATCTGCCTGGCCTGTTCTGTGAATCCATCCGGCAGGCGTATTTCGGTCCGTCCAAGGCGGATGAGCGCATCCGCGCCTTCATGGCGCAGGCGGATGCCGCCCTGAAAGACGCTCGTGCGGGTGGTGGGGCCGACGCCGCTTCGGTGGCGCAACTCGAAGAGCTGGCCACCCCCATGCTGGTTTTGCTCAACGACATCACCCAGGTCTACGAGCAAGAGGCGCGCGCCCATGCGTCGGAGCTCAAACGGCACTCGGCCAACCTGCTCGGGCAGATTGTGGGCATATCGCGGGAGGCCCGCATCGTGGCCTTCAATGCCCGGGTGATCGCCGCACGCAGCGTGTCCGGTGGTCCCGAGTTTGCCGTGGTGGCCGGCGAGCTGTCACGCATCACCGACGAGATCGACAGGCTGGCCAACAGCGCCATCGGTCAACCGGCTGCAGCCTGAACTCCGTGAGGTTTTGACTGGTCTGTGTCTGTAATTCGACGATCTGATCGTCGGACGCGTATATCGAGCCTTAAAAGAGTTATCGTTTCTACTAATGCCGTCAGGTGGCACCCATGCACCTGACACTGAGGAGACGATATTCCATGACCGACACGCAAGCCGCCGGCGTGCGCAAGACCCTGTTGCCCGCGCTGGCGCAGATGTCCGGGGTGCAGACCCTGCCAGACCTGTTCGACCGTCGCATTGTGCTGACGCCCAACGGCGAAGCCTACAGACAGTTTGATGAAGCCAGCGGCAGCTGGCGCAGCCTGACCTGGCGCCAGACCGGCGAGCTGGTGGCGCGTTGGCGGCGCGCGCTGGTCGCGCAAGGCCTGCAGGCCGGTGCCCGGGTAGCCATCCTGGTGCCCAATGGCATCGATCATGTCTGCATGGACCTGGCCGCGCTGTCGCTGGGCATGGTGCCCGTGCCCCTGCACTCGGTGAACAACCCCGGCAGCATCGCCTACATCCTGCAGGACAGCGCCTCGGCCGTGCTGCTGCTGGACCACATCGATACATGGAACGCGATCGCGGCCACCGGCGAAGCCATGCCGGATCTGCAGAAGGTCGTGGTGGCGGGGGCCTTGCCCGCGGGCAGTTCAGCGCAACTGGTGCAACTGGAAGACTGGTTGAAGGCTGGCGACGTGTCGGCGGCGCAGTCAGCCGGCTTGCGCCAGCCGGCGATCGACCCGGACGCACTGGCGGCCATCGTCTATACCTCCGGTACCACCGGCCACCCCAAGGGGGTGATGCTGTCGCACAGCAATGTGGTGAGCAACCTGATGGCGGTGCTGGAGGGCTTCGAGGTCAAGACGGACGACGTGCTGCTGTCCTTCCTGCCGCTGTCACATACCTTCGAGCGGACGGTGGGCTATTACCTGCCCATCGCCGCAGGGGCTTGCGTGGCCTATGCCCGCTCGGTCGCGTTGCTGCAGGAAGACCTGCACATCGTCAAGCCGACCGTGCTGGTTTCCGTGCCCCGCATCTATGAGCGCATCTATGCCAAGGTGCGTGAAGCCGCCCACAACAGCGGCGCCTTGAGCCTGGCCATGATCCACGCCGTCGAGCGGGTGGGCTGGAATCTGTTCACGGCAGGGCAGCACAAGCGGGCGGCCGGTCTGCTCGATCGCTTGGCCTGGCTGGTGCTCGAGCCCCTGGTGGCGCGCAAGGTGCGCGAAATTTTCGGCGGCCGCCTGCGGGCAGCTGTGGCCGGCGGTGCCCCCCTGGGTGACAACGTGGCGCGTTTCTTCCTGGGCGTGGGCATCAACGTCCTGCAAGGCTATGGCATGACGGAAACCTCTCCCATCGTCTGCTACAACACACCCGACGACAACGACCCCTCCTCGGTCGGCAAGGCCTTGCCCGGGGTGAAGGTGCGTCTGGGTGACAACGACGAGTTGATGGTGCAGGGCCCCAATGTGATGCTGGGGTACTGGAACCGGCAAGCCGACACCCAGCGGGTGCTGACCGAAGACCGCTGGCTGCATACCGGTGACCAGGCCCGCATCAATGATGAAGGCCGCATCTACATCACCGGCCGCATCAAGGACATCATCGTCACCTCGACCGGTGAAAAGATCTCGCCTTCGGATCTGGAACTGGCCATCATGGCCGACTCGCTGTTCAGCCAGGTGTTGGTGGTAGGTGAGCAGCGGCCCTTCCTGTCCATCCTGGCTGTGATCGACGAGAAGACCTTCCACCGTGAGGCGCCACAGGCAGGCATCGACGTGCAGGCCCCCGATGCGCTGACCAGTGAGATCACCCTGAACTGGGCCCTGGCTCGCATCACCCACCGGGTTCGCAACTTCCCGCACTACGCCACGCCCAAGAAGGTCTGGCTGACGCGCGATGCGTGGACCATCGATGCCGGGTTGATGACCCCGACGCTCAAGCTCAAGCGGCCGGCGCTGGAAAAGCGTTTCGCTGCCGAGATCGAGCAGATGTATGCTCGTCGCGCCTGAATGATTTCCGCTGAAGGAGATGTCGCTCATGTTGAAAACTGCACATGATCTGGTGGTGGCGGCCAAAGCCACGATCACCGAGATTTCGCCCGAGCAGGCGCGTGGTCTGCTGGGGTCGTCCACCTTGCTGATCGACGTGCGTGAGCCGCATGAATACCAGGCAGGGCACCTGCCTGGCGCGGTCAACCTGCCGCGGGGCATGCTGGAATTCATGTTGCCCAACCAGCCAGGGTGTCAGTCGGCCGATGTGCCCTTGATGCTGTATTGCAAGACCAGTGGGCGTGCGGCCCTGGCTGCGCAGTCCTTGCAGAGTCTGGGCTACACGGACGTCAAGTCGATGGCTGGTGGCTTCGATGCCTGGGCCGCTGCGGGCCTGCCTGTCAACAAGCCGGGCGAAACCAGTTTCGACTGAGACGGTACGCGGCGTCAACGCGGCGTCATGAACGCGTCGCGTCATTGTCATGATCGGCCACCACCATGGCGGTCATGCGACCCGATCTCCCCTCCGCTGTCCTGCTGCGCGCCGCCCTGCAGACTCCTGGTGAGTCGGAGGCCGCATCACCTGATTCCGACCCCGTGCCCGAGGGCCACGGCCTGACCGTGCGCACGGTCTGGATCTCCGACGTCCACCTGGGCACGCCAGGGTGCAAGGCCGGAGCCTTGCTCGACTTTTTGCGGGATGTCGAATGCGAGACCCTGTATCTGGTTGGCGATGTGATCGATGGCTGGCAGTTGCGGCGCCACTGGTACTGGCCGCAGGCCCACAACGACGTCATCCAGAAACTGCTGCGCAAGGCGCGCAAGGGCACTCGGGTCATCTTCATTCCGGGCAACCATGACGAGTTTGCCCGCAAGTACCTGGATCACACCTTTGGCGGCATTGAAGTGGCCCATGAATGGATCCACACCACGGCAGATGGTCGGCGTCTGTGGGTGACCCATGGCGACCTCTACGATGGTGTGATCCAGTGCGCCCGCTGGCTCGCCTATGTGGGTGACAACCTCTATGAATTCACCCTCAAGGTCAACAGCTGGTTGAATTCGGTGCGGGCCCGCATGGGGCTGCCTTACTGGTCCCTGTCGCGCTACCTGAAGATGAAGGTGAAGCGGGCGGTGTCCTATGTGAGCGAATTCGAGCAGGCACTGGCCCGCGAAGCGCGCCGCCGCGGGGTGCAGGGGGTGGTCTGTGGCCACATCCACCATGCCGAGATGCGCACCATCGACGGCATCCTGTATTGCAACGATGGCGACTGGGTGGAAAGCCTCACGGCGTTGATCGAGCACCCGGACGGGACGCTGTCCATCTATGAGTCAGCGGGCCACCCAGGTCAGACCCACGGCCATCAGCACGGGCGTGAGCAGGCAGACGCCGACATTCATGCCCATGGCGGGCAGCAGTGCGGGGATGTCATCCATGTGGCGGCGCACGCCTTGCCAACTGGCCCAGGCCAGGGGCAGGCTTAACAAGCCCAGTGCCGCGCCAGGCGGCACGGAGCCCAGCAAGACCATGACCACCAGCCCAAGGTAGGCCGCCACCCATTGCAGCGCCAACACCCGGGCGCTCGCACGCTTGCCCAGCATGATCGGCAGGGTGAGTCGCCCAACAGCGCGGTCGGCCTCCACGTCGGGAAACTGGTTGAGCAGCAGCAGGTTGTTGACCAGGAAAAAGGGCACGAGCGAAGCGAGCCAGGCCATCGGGCTGGCGTGCCCATTGAGTGCGAGCTGGGTGCCTGCGATCATCAGTGGGCCAAAACCGAGCCCCGGTGCGATCAGGCAGACCCAGGGGCGGCGTGTGACCCAGGGCGTATAAGCCACGATCAGCAGCAGACCGAGGAGCCCCAGGGGGGCGAGCTCGATGGCTGACCCAGGCCAGCTTGCCAGAAAGAACACGCCGATGGCACCTGTCACGCTCAGGCTGATCAGCCCTGTCCACAAGGCGGTACTGGCCAGAGCCGGCTGGGCGGGCAGGGTACCGCTGCCTCCGCTGAAGGGCGTGCGCTGGGTTTGCTGATCCAGGCCGCTGCGGAAGTCGACATACTCGTTGAGGGCATTGACGCTGACATGGGCACTCAGCGCACCGACCAGGGCCAGCAGGGCGTGCCAGCCCCAGGTGCTACCAGCGTGGTCAGTCGACAGCCAGGCCAAGACGATGGCGAGGGCCATGCAGGCGGGTGTGAGCAGCAGAAAGGGACCTCTCATCGGTCCCAGCCAATCCTTGACGGCCATCGAGAACTCCTGTCGTGCGCGTACTGCGTACCCGCCATGATAGGGGCTCAGTCGAGCAGCAGCAGGGCTTCGTCGCGCCAGTACACGGCGGCAGCGTAATAGCCTTCCCAGACGCAGCCATGGCAGCCGCGTCCACAACAGCTGATGGGCTCGGGCGGAGGTGGGCGCAGCAACACACCTTTTTCTGCCGCGCGGCTCAACAGGGCGGCAAACATCTTCAAGGCCGATTCACGATCGGTCAGATTCCAGTCACTCAAGGGGCAGGGTCAGGCGGTGAGGTCGATCAGGGTGCCGAGCATGTCCTGCTCGGTGCGCAGCGTGCGCAGGTTGGCATCGAAAGTATAGCCAGCCGACATCTGCTCAACGACGTCCGTGTTGAGTTGGGGGACCGTGGATTCGGCCTGTTCGATGGATGCAGTGACCCCACCATCGGGCAGTTCACGCTGGGTGACCTCTTCCCGTCGGAAGTTGGGGGTTTGCCAGTTGGCAATGTTGTGCGATGCGGCATCCAGGCGCAACTGCGCTGCCGTAATACCGCTGATGGCGATCGATGAAACAGAGCCCATGAAAGCACCTTTTTCCTGCAAATGCTTTACTCAAGGCTAATGTATGGCAGGCTGGTGTGTCAGGCAAGAAAAATGGCCTGCAAGGCAGGCCATGTCGTGGAACCGCGTGACAAGCTGCTCAGGGCTTGCAGATGATGGAAAGCTGCGCCTTGTCTTCGGTCGGGGCGTTGGCAAAACTGGCGCCTTGTTTCACCCAGCGAACCAGGAAGAACTCGTCGTTGTTGAGCCGCTGGTAGTTCTGCCATTGCCGGGTCACCTCGTGGCCTTTCGGGCACAGGCGCTGGGCCTCAACCTCGAGTGACTTCATGTTGGTGCCTTCGAGGTTGTAGGCGGCTTCGGGGCCCGCGGTGGCCACGCGCTGCACCTGCACGCTGGCGCACGCCGAGAGCCCCATGACCACGATGGGCAGGCTCAGGCGTGCGGCGGTGCGCAGGGCAGCCACCCTCATTGGGCTTCCTTGACCCGTTGAGCCAGGTGGGCCAGCGCTTCTTCAACCTGGTCGATCAGGATCAGGCACAGGTCTCCGGGTTCGAGCAGGTCGAGTGCACGGTCGATGGCAATGAACTCGCCGTGGATTTCTTCAACCTGGGCGGTGCGCTTGGCATGCTTCAGGCCATCGCGCAGCAGTGTCAGCACTTCACCATCTGCACGACCGCGCTGGCAGGCATCCTGGTAGAGGATGACGGTGTCGAAGGCGTCGCCCAGGATCTCGGTCTGTTCGCGGATGTCGTTGTCACGTCGGTCGCCGGCACCGCTGATCACCACACTGCGGTGCTTGGCGGGCATCGCCTCGACGGCACCGACCAGGGCGCGCATCGCGTCCGGGTTGTGGCCATAGTCGGCAATCACGGTTGCGCCCTTGTAGTCCATCACATTGAACCGGCCCGGGGCGTTGTCCGAGTCGTTGAGGAAGCTGCGCAGGCCGGAGCGGATGGCGTCCCAGTCGAGGCCAGCACCCCAGGCAGCAGCCACCGCGGCCAGCACGTTTTCAACCTGGAAGCCGATGGTGCCGTGACGGGTCAGGGGCACGTCATGCAGGGAGATGCGTTCGCGCCAGGCGCCTTCGGAGGCCACGATGTCGTCGCCATCCACGAAGACGGTGCGCTTGCCCTGGGCACGGTGCGTGGTCATCACCGTGTGCTGGGGGTCGCGGGCAAAGAAGATGATCTCGCTTTGGCACTTGGCGGCCATGCGGGCCACATTGGGGTCCACGGCGTTGAGCACGGCGTAGCCGCCAGGGCCGACGTTCTGCACGATCACCCGTTTGAGGACCGCGAGGTCTTCCACGGTGGTGATGTAGTTCAGCCCCAGGTGGTCGCCCGAGCCGATATTGGTCACCACAGCAACCTGGCAGCGATCGAAGCCCAGGCCTTCACGCAGCACGCCGCCGCGCGCGGTTTCGAACACGGCTGCATCGACATCAGGGTGCATCAGCACATTGCGGGCGCTCTTGGGGCCACTGCAATCACCGCTGTCGATCTGGCGCCCATTCACGTAGACGCCATCGGTGTTGGTCATGCCCACACGCAGGCCGGTGCTGGCAAACAGGTGGCCGATCAGACGGGCGGTGGTGGTCTTGCCGTTGGTGCCGGTCACGGCCACGACAGGAATACGGCCATCGTCACCAGCCGGGAAGACTTCCGAGATGATGGCATCACCCACCGCGCGGCCCTTGCCGTAAGACGGCGACAGGTGCATGCGCAAGCCAGGGGCAGCGTTCACTTCGACGATGCCGCCGTGCTGCTCTTCCATGGGTTTGAGGACCGACTCGCACACCACATCCACACCGCAGATGTGCAGGCCCACCATCTGGGCTGCGGCCACGGCGCGGGCGGCCACCTCGGGGTGCACGTCATCGGTCACATCGGTGGCGGTGCCGCCGGTGCTCAGGTTGGCGTTGTTGCGCAGGATCACGCGACGGCCCTTTTCGGGCACGGAGTCAGGCTCCAGTCCTTGCACGGCCAGGCGCGCGACGGCGATGTCGTCGAAACGGATCTTGGTCAGCGAGGTGGAGTGGCCTTCGCCGCGGCGGGGGTCGGCATTGACCATGTCGACCAACTGGCGCACGGTGTGCTCGCCATCACCGAAGACCTGAGGAGGGTCGCGGCGGGCGGCAGCGACCATCTTGTTGCCCACCACCAGCATGCGGAAATCGTGACCGGGCAGGTAACTCTCGACCATCACGGTGCCGTATTCGGCAGCGGCCTTGTAGGCGATGCGCAGGTGGTCTTCGCTGACGATGTTGACCGTCACGCCCTTGCCCTGGTTGCCGTCTTGCGGCTTGACCACGACAGGCAGGCCAACCTCGAGGGCCGCGGCCCAAGCGTCGTCAGGGCCATCCACCGGGCGGCCCAGCGGCACGGGCACGCCAGCGGCATGTAGCAGCTTCTTGGTGAGGTCCTTGTCCTGGGCGATGGATTCGGCCACGGCACCAGTCGAGTCGATCTCAGCGGCCTGGATGCGGCGTTGCTTGGAGCCCCATCCCAGTTGCACCAGTGAACCCTGCGTCAGACGACGGTAAGGGATATGGCGTGCAATGGCGGCGTCGACGATGGCGCCGGTGCTCGGGCCCATGCGCACGTCTTCATCGGTTTCATGCAGTTGCGCAATGGCGGCCTTGACGTCGAAGTCCTGGTTGTTCAGCGCGGCTTGAACGAGCTGTTCGGCCAGATCGAAGGCCTGGCGGCCGACTTCTTCCTCGGTGTACTCGACCACCACCTGGTAGACGCCGGGCTCGACGGTGACGGCCGTGCAACTGAAGGTGACGGGACAGCCCGCCTGAGCCTGCAAGGCCAGTGCCGCGGCTTCCAGCACGTGGGCCACCGACACCTTGATGTGGGTATTGGCAGGGTGCAGCGCACCAATGGAGGGGAACAAGGCGCGCACACGCCCTTCAAAGCCGCTGAGGTCGCTGATTGCACGCTCAGCCTCGGTGCAACGCACAATGGCTTCAATGGCCGTGTGGCGGCTCCACAGGTTCGGGCCCCGCAGGGCGCGGATTCGGGAAACTTCCATCAGGATGTCTTTCTTCTCAGCGTGCGTATGCAAACCCCAGCGTCGGGCGGGCAGGCGACAGCTCGGGGTCGAAGGTTTCAATGCCGGCGGTGATCAGATCGGGGGCGATGCCCATGGCCCAGCCCGTGGCCACAGCGGCCAGCAACACCTCATCACACAGCGGGCCGCCGCGGTTGTCGCGCAGGGCCAGGCTGGTCAGTTCGGTGAGGGTGTGCTCCGTGCTGCCGGTGGCCAGCACCACCACACCCTGGCGCATGTAGACGGCCTTGCCGCCTTCAGCGCGGTGGGCCACGATGGCAGGCACATCGCTGGTCTGTCCATAGAGAATGACGTCGCCATCGCTCAGCGAGGCCAGTTCGGCGATACGCGGGTCGTCGGCATTGAGCACTGCGGCACCGTCTGACAGCACCACATCCACCTGCGTGCGCAACACCTTGATCAACTGGTCGGATTCGGTGATGTCGTGATGGGCCAGCTGATCTGCGCCGTCCAGGTCGGTGACCACACCGACACGGCAACGGTCGTAGGGCAGGCCGTCGCGCAGAATGGCGCCCGGGCCCGACTCGAACACCGCAGCCTGTACGTTGCGGTTCATCAGCAGGCGGTGACCGGTTTCCCAGTTGGACGCATCTTTCTTGTCCACATGGCGCCGATCCAGGAACAGCCCGTCCTGACACGCGAGACCGATGTAGCGGCCGCTCAGGTGCAGCAGCCAGGCCACCAGCCTCGACAGGGCAGGGGTGTCGCGCGTGCCGGCAATGCCGACGATGTCGATGCGGCCGCTGTCTTCTTCCGGGAACAGGTGATCGACGATGGCGCGACCGACCGGGCGGGGCGAGCCTTCTGCCGGTTTCAGGTGCATCAGCAGGCCTGGGCCTGCATTGACTTCGACAATGGCGGCGCCTTGTTCATGCAGCGGGCGGCCGATGTCTTCGGCGACCAGGTCGACGCCAGCGATGTCCAGACCCACCACACGGGCAGCCAGGGCCACCTGGTAGGCCACTTCAGGGTGAACCTCGTCGGTGCAGTCGATCGCGACATTGCCGTTGCGCTGGATGAGGACTTCCCGACCGGCCTGTGGCACGGATTCAGGTGTCAGGCCCTGGCGTTGCAGGTCCAGCATGATCGCCTCATCCCTGTGCGGCTCGATCAGATTGAGCGGGCAATCCTCGTTGAGGCCACGACGCGGGTCGGTATTGAGTTGCGCGTTGATCAGTTCGGTGACTGTGGAACGCCCATCGGCCGTCACCCAGGCGGTTTCGCCGCGTGCAGCTGCAACGACCTTGCCACCCACCACCAGTATCCGGTGCTCGTTGCCCTTGACGAAGCGCTCGACCAGCACATCGCTGCCGTGCTTGTCGGCCAAATGGTAGGCCGCTTCGACCTCTTCCTGTGTTTTCAGGTCCAGGGAGACGCCGCGACCATGGTTGCCGTCAGAGGGCTTGATCACCACGGGCAGACCGATGTCCTGAGCAGCTTCCCAGGCTTCTTCGGCGCTGTTGACCGATTGGCCTTCGGGGATGGGCACGCCGCAGGACTTCAACAGGCTCTTGGTCAGATCCTTGTCGCTGGCAATGCCTTCTGCGATGGCGCTGGTCAGGTCGGTCTCGGCCGTCCAGATGCGGCGCTGGTGGGCGCCGTAGCCGAGTTGCACCAGATTGCCGTCGTTGAGGCGGATGTGGGGGATGCGCCGGTCAGTGGCCGCCGACACGATGGCTGCGGTGCTGGGGCCGAGGTAGCAGTCATCGACCGTGTCACGGATGCGCTCGACCGCCGCGGCCACATCAAAGGGCTGCTCATTGATGGTGTCCATCAGCAGGCGGTGGCCTTCGGCCAGTGCGGCACGGGCCACTTGCTCGTCACGTGCGCGGAACACCATGCGGTAGACCCCGCGCTGCGAGGTGCTGCGGGTCTGACCGAAACCGGTGGGCATGCCCGCCAGGTTCAGTAACTCGATGACGATGTGCTCGAGGATGTGACCAGCCCAGGTGCCTTCGCGCAGACGCTCAATGAAGCCACCACGCTCGCCCACGCCACAGTGGTGCTCGACGAGCGCCGGCAGCAGGGCCGTCAGCCGGTCTGTGAAGCCGGGCAGCAGATTGGACGGGTAATCTTCGAGCTGCCCGAGGTCCAGCCAGACTTCGAGCACAGGACGGTAAGTCCACACGTTCGGGCCACGCAGGTAGGTGATGCGCAGCAGCTTGATGTCATCCATTGTTGTCTTTTGTTCGTTGCAGTCTGGCGAGCTCGTGTCTCAGCTGTCCTCGATTGTGCCTTTTGTCAAGGCGCTGTTTGGGGGATCTTGAACCCGGACCAGGCTCAATTCAGCGAGAATCCTCGCTTGCACCCCCTTCCGACAGGGTTTTTCGAAGCGCTGTGCGGTACGAATTCACAACATGCAACACCACCATTCTGTTGACGTGCCTGCTGGCCAGGGCGTCACGCCCCCCGCTGAGCTGCAGGCACTGCTTGTAGGTAAAGAGAACGTTTTAGCACTTCTTGCGGTTGACTTGGACGCACAACTGCGCTTTACCGAGGGGCAACTGGTGCTGACCAGTCGCCGTCTGCTGGTGCGGCTGGCGCCTGCTCAGGGCTGGCAGGAGTGGCCTTTGCGCCCCGGCCTTTCGCTGCGCCATGTCGATCACGCGGGCGTGGCCACCATTGAACTGCATGACGAGCAGCAGCGCCTGGCGCAGTGGCGTTTCACATTGCGGGAAAATGTGTCAGCCTTGCGCCTGATCAGCTGCTTTGACCGCCAGCAGGAAGCGCTGGCCGCAGGGCAGGATACCTTCCACGAAGACACCACGCTGTGCCCCTCGTGCAAGGCGCCATTGCCGCCGGATGCCGATGAGTGCCCGATCTGCAACCATGAATCGGAAGAGCCGCCGTCGACCTGGGTGCTGTTGCGTCTGAGTCGCTTCGCCAAGCCCTACCAGGGGCAGTTGCTGGCGGGCTTCCTGCTGACGCTGGCCTCGACGGCCGCAACCCTGGTCCCGCCCTATCTGACCATGCCGCTGATGGACGAGGTGCTGATTCCCTTCCAGAATGGCCAGCACATTGATCCGCACAAGGTGGCGCTGTATCTGGGTGGGCTGCTGGCCGCGGCCCTGGTGGCCTGGTCACTGGGGTGGGCGCGCACCTATTTGCTGGCGCTGGTGTCCGAGCGCATTGGCGCCGATTTGCGCACCACCACCTTCGAGCACCTGCTGAAACTGTCGCTGGACTACTTTGGCGGCAAGCGCACCGGTGACCTGATGTCGCGCATCGGTTCTGAAACTGACCGCATCTGTGTCTTTCTGTCGCTACATGCGCTCGATTTCGCCACCGATGTGCTGATGATCGTGATGACCGCTGTCATCCTGTTTTCGATCAACCCCTGGCTGGCGTTGGTGACCTTGCTGCCGCTGCCCTTCATCGCCTGGCTGATCCACCTGGTGCGTGACCGCCTGCGCACGGGCTTCGAGAAGATCGACCGGGTGTGGGGCGACGTGACCAATGTGCTGGCGGACACCATTCCCGGTATCCGGGTGGTCAAGGCGTTTGCCCAGGAGCGCCGGGAAACCGAGCGTTTCCGTGCCGCCAACCAGGCCAACCTGGAGGTCAACGACAAGCTCAACCAGACCTGGTCGCTGTTTTCTCCCACTGTGGCGCTGCTGACGGAAATCGGGCTGCTGGTGGTCTGGGCCTTCGGCGTGTGGCAGGTGGCCCACCATGACATCACCGTGGGTGTGCTGACGGCCTTCATTGCCTATATCGGGCGGTTCTATGGGCGGCTCGATTCGATGAGTCGCATTGTGTCGGTCACACAAAAGGCGGCGGCCGGTGCCAAGCGCATCTTCGACATCCTGGACCACGTTTCGAACGTGCCGGAGCCCACCAACCCGGTGCGCCTGACCGAGCCGCAAGGCCGCATCGAAATGCGCGACATCGGCTTCCGTTATGGCAGCCGGACCGTCATCCGCGGGCTGAACCTGGAGATCAAGCCGGGCGAAATGATCGGCCTGGTGGGCCACAGCGGTTCGGGCAAGAGCACGCTGGTCAACCTGATCTGCCGCTTCTACGATGTGTCGGACGGCGCGATCATGGTCGATGGTGTGGATGTGCGCCGCTACGCGGTGTCGGACTTCCGTCGCCACATCGGACTGGTGCTGCAGGAGCCCTTCCTGTTCTTTGGCACCATCGCCGAGAACATCGCCTATGGCAAGCCGGACGCCACGCGCGAAGAGATCATCGCTGCGGCCCGTGCGGCCCACGCGCACGAGTTCATCCTGCGCCTGCCCCATGGCTATGACTCGCTGGTGGGTGAGCGCGGACAGGGCCTGTCCGGTGGGGAGCGTCAGCGTATCTCCATCGCGCGGGCGCTGCTGATCGACCCACGCATCCTGATTCTGGATGAGGCCACCTCGTCGGTGGACACCGAAACCGAAAAGGAAATCCAGAAGGCGCTGGACAACCTGGTGCAGGGCCGCACGACCATCGCGATTGCCCACCGCCTGTCGACCTTGCGCAAGGCGGATCGCCTGGTGGTGATGGACCGCGGACAGGTGGTCGAGGTGGGACCGCACGACGAACTGATGGCCCGCCAGGGTGCCTACTGGCGCCTGTATGAAGCCCAGGCCCGCACCGCGGCCGTGCTGGAAGAATGAGCGGGAAGGTGGCAGACATGAGCAAGAACCTGGATTTCCAACTGTCCCGCAATGCATTCGGTCGGCTGGTGCTGACAGCCTCCGATGGTGTCGCCCACGATGGGGTGACGCCGGTGCGGGCCTTTCCGCTGGCTGCACCCGACGCCGGTTTGTCGCTGGTGGGGCCGGATGGGCACGAGCTGGCCTGGATCGACCAGATGGCTGATCTGCCGACGGACCTGCGGGCCCTGATTGAAGATGAACTGGCCACGCGCGAGTTCACCCCGGTGATCGAGCACATCAAGGCGGTGTCGACCTTTTCCACGCCCAGCACCTGGGACGTGAGCACGGATCGGGGCGAAACGCAGTTTGTCCTCAAGGGCGAGGAGGACATCCGTCGCCTGCCGGGTGGCGCCTTGCTGATCATGACCAGTCAGGGCGGTCAGTTCCTGATCCGCAAGCGTCTCGAACTGGATCGCGCCTCGCGGCGCATCCTGGAGCGTTTTCTCTGATCCGGGTTACGGGGCCTCGGCGGCCTCGGTCTTGATCAGCACATAGATGCCTTTTTGCTCGGCCTTGGCAATGCGCTTGGCTCCGGCCGCGGCATTCGCCACGTCGTCGGCATCGAGGTAGTCGCTGGCGGTGGTCTGGACCACGCCAATGGACATGGCCGTGCAGGGAAAGAAGCGCTTCACGCCGTGGCGGTCTTCGGCCTCGATACCGTGGCGATCCTGCGGGTCGTACAGGGCCAGCGCCTTGGTATTGAAGGTGTCGACGATCTGCCGGCAGCGGGCCAGCCAGTCCGGGCTCTGGAAGATCACGACGAAGTCATCGCCGCCGACATGGCCGACAAAGTCCCGCTGCGGGTTTGCACAGTCGGTGATGACCTGCGCAGCCAACCTGATCATCTCGTCTCCCCGCCAGTAGCCATACTGGTCGTTGAAGGGTTTGAAGTTGTTCAGGTCGCAGTAGGCTGTGATGAAGGGGGTGCCCTTGTGCAGCAGCCGGTTGATGTGGTCGCTGATCGGGATGTTGCCAGGCAGGAAGGTCAGCGGGTTGGCATGGCGCGCTGCTTCGATGCGCAATTCGGTCACCGCGCGGACCATGTGTTCACCCGTGCCCAGGCCCATGTACTGGCCGTTGCTGGTGATGATGAAGCCGTCAGTCAGATAGCGCTGGTCATGTGAGGTCAGCACGCTGGTGAGCTCTTCCACGGCCGTATGGCGGTCCAGCACCAGCGGCTTGGTGTTCGCAAACATCATGCAACTGCGCCGGCCATACAGCTCGCGGTGGTACGGCTTGGCGTACTGGTCCATGAACTGCTGCCGGTTGATCAGGGCCACCGCGTGTCCCGCGTCGACGATGGCGATGGCGTGCAGTGTGTCATCCTGGCTGAAGGTGGCCAGCAACTGGTCGTTCGTGGTGGTGGGCGACAAGGCTGGAGCGTGGATCAGCAGCCGCTCGACGGTTTCATGACGCTGACCCTGCCGGCGAGGCTCGGGAAAGACGGCCACATCGCGGCTGCGCAGGGTGTCTTGTGCAGCGGCCAGCAGCTGGCCCGTGGGGAAGGGCTGGGGCTTGCCAAGAAAGTAGCCCTGTGCCAGCGGGATGCCCAGATCCCGGATGACCTTGAGTTCGGCGACCGTTTCGATGCCTTCTGCGACCAGTTGAGAGCCAAAGATCTCGGCAATCTGGATGAGCGCCCGGAAGGTCTGCAGCTTGTCGCCGTGGGTGGCAATTTCACGGGCGAAGTACTTGTCGATCTTGACGTAGTCGGGTCGCATCTCGGACCACAGGCGCAGGCTGGAGCGTCCGTCGCCGAAGTCGTCCAGCGCAATGCGAACGCCGCACTGCCGCAGGTCCCGAACCGCCTTGAGCAGGCCTTCAAAATTGCGGACGTGCTCGTGCTCGGTGATCTCCAGCACGAGCGTGGACGGCGATACCCCCAGCTGGTTTACTTTCGTAACCAGGCCAGGCTGGGTGTGTTCTTCCACCACCTGCACCAGGGTGTGGGCGCTGACGTTGACGAACAGGCGCCCATCCAGCCTCAACTCGGCCCAGGTTTCGATTGCACAGCGGGCGCATTCGAATTCGAGCTCTTCCTCGCACCCTTGCTGACGGGCCGCTTCAAACAGCGCATCGGGGAATTGCAATGGGTGGCCGACAGGGCCGCGTATCAAGGCCTCGTGAGCGTGTGGCTGGACGCCGGCCAAGTCGGCAATCGGCTGGAAATGCGCCTTCAATGCCCCGGCCTTGATCAAGGCTCGGACATCATGGTGCACATCGATGGATGAGCAGACGTCGGTCACGGTACAGCCTGGCAGCGACGTGGTGGTGAATCAGTAAGCGTCCGGCACGATCATGTTGTCCGGAACCGGTTGGCGGAAATAGTCCTCGTGGCGCACGCGTTCGGGCAGCACCACGGGGGGGCGCTCCACCTCGTGATAGGGGATCTGCTTGAGCAGGTGGTCCATGCAGTTCAGGCGGGCGCGCTTCTTGTCGACGGCTTGCACGATCCACCAGGGTGCCTCGGGGATGTGGGTGCGCTCGATCATCACTTCCTTGGCCTTGGTGTAGTCCTCCCAGCGGCGGCGCGACTCGAGGTCCATGGGGCTGAGCTTCCACTGCTTGAGCGGGTCATGGATGCGGCCGAGGAAGCGCAGATGCTGTTCGTCGTCGGTGATGGAGAACCAGTACTTGATGAGCTGGATACCCGAGCGCACCAGCATCTTCTCGAATTCGGGCACGGTGCGGAAGAACTCTTCGTATTCGTCGTCGGAGCAGAAGCCCATCACGCGCTCGACGCCAGCGCGGTTGTACCAGCTGCGGTCAAACAGGACAATTTCGCCAGCCGCCGGCAGGTGCGAGACATAGCGCTGGAAATACCACTGGGTGCGCTCGCGGTCGTTGGGCGCGGGCAGCGCTGCCACACGGCACACGCGGGGGTTCAGCCGCTGGGTGATGCGCTTGATGACCCCGCCCTTGCCGGCGGCATCACGACCTTCAAACAGGATGACGACCTTGTGCCCGGTGTGCTGGACCCAGTCCTGCAGCTTGACCAGTTCGCCTTGCAGGCGGAACAGCTCCTGGAAGTACATGTGCCGATCATCACGCTCTTGCTGCGTGAAGGTGGGGCGGCCGCTGAGGTCCAGGTCACTGAATTCGCGGTCCTCGATTTCCAGCTCGAGCTCTTCGTCGTAGCTGTCGATCAGGTCGCGGTGGATGCGCCGCATCAGGTCGGCTTGGTCGTGGTCTGGGCCTTTGCTGCTCATGGGGCACCTCAGAGGAAAACCCCAGTTTGCGACAGGCGTGTGACAGGCTCGTGAAACGAACCCTGGTTCTGAGGCAGGTCAGTCGATCAGTTCGAGGGCCATGGCCGTGGCCTCGCCCCCGCCAATGCACAAGGAGGCGACGCCGCGTTTCAGGCTGCGCTGGCGCAGTGCATGCAGCAGGCTGACGATGATGCGGGCCCCGGTGGCCCCTATCGGGTGGCCCAGGGCGCAGGCGCCGCCGTGCACATTGACCTTGTCGGGGTCGAGCCCCAGGGTGCGCTGAGCGATCAGGGTCACCATGGCAAAGGCTTCGTTGATCTCATAGAGGTCCACGTCTTCGTTTGACCAGCCTGTGCGCTGCATCAGACCCACGATGGCACCTACTGGCGCCGACGGGAAACGAGCGGGTTCGGCCGCGTGCGTGCTGTGCGCCACGATGCGGGCCAGGGGCGTCCAGCCCCGTTGACGGGCGATGCTGTCTCGGGTCAGCACCAATGCGGCGGCACCGTCGGAGATCGATGCGGAGCTGGCCGCCGTGATGCTGCCCTGTGCCCCAAAGGCCGGTTTCAGCGTGGCGATCTTGGCGGGCTGGCATTTGCCAGGGGTTTCGTCATCGCTCATGGTTTGCTCGCCCTGGCGGGTGGCCAGCGTGACCGGGGTGATTTCGTCCTTGAAGGCGCCGGACTCGACCGCCCATTGCGCGCGGCGCACCGATTCACGGGCGAAGTCGTCCTGGGTGGCGCGGTTGATGCCTTGTTCTTGCGCCATGGCTTCGGCATGGTGGCCCATCAGTTCGCCGTCATAGGCATCTTGCAGCCCATCGAAAAACATGTGGTCGATCATGCTGCCGTGTCCGAGCCGCTGACCCGCGCGGGCCGTGGGCAGCAGATAGGGCGCATTGCTCATCGATTCCATGCCGCCGGCCACCATGACCGTGGCCGAGCCAGCCTTGATCATGTCGTGCGCGAGCATGACCGCCTTCATGCCTGAGCCGCACATCTTGGTGAGTGTGGTGGCCGGTACGCTGGCGGGCAGACCCGCCCCCAGCAGCGCTTGTCGTGCCGGTGCCTGGCCCAGCCCGGCCATCAGGCAGCAGCCCATCAGCACCTCGTCGACCTCATCAAGGGGAACACCTGCCTGCCGCATGGCCCCGGCGATGGCGACCGCACCGAGCTTTGGGGCGGCCAGGCTGCTGAGTTGGCCCTGGAAGGCCCCGATGGGGGTGCGCTGGGCAGCAACGATGACGATGGGGTCTGCTTCTGGATGGGACATGGTGTGTGGGCTCGATCAAGGCTGCGGGGGGATCAGTTCGGTGCCATGCGCAAGGCACCATCCAGGCGGATCACCTCGCCGTTGAGGTAGTCGTTGTCGACGATGCTGCGCACCAGGGCGGCAAACTCGGCGGGCTGGCCCAGGCGCGAGGGATGGGGCACGGATGCGCCCAGCGAGTCTTGCACGTCTTGCGGCAGGGACATCAGCATGGGGGTGGCAAAGATGCCGGGGGCGATGGTCATGACCCGGATGCGTTCGCGGGCCAGATCGCGCGCGGCCGGCAGGGTCATGGCTGCGATGCCGCCTTTCGAGGCGGCATACGCGGCTTGCCCGATCTGCCCGTCGAAGGCGGCCACCGATGCGGTGTTGATGATGACGCCCCGTGAGGCTGGCGCAGCCGCGCGTTCGGGCGAGGAGGCCATGGCCGCTGCGGCCAGGCGCAACATGTTGAAGCTGCCGATGAGGTTGATCTGGATGGTGCGGCTGAAGGTGTCCAGCGCGTGCGCGCCTTTCTTGCTGAGGATGCGCTCACCGGTGGCGATGCCTGCCGCATTGACCAGCACATCCAGCCGGCCGAAGCGGCTCACCGCCGTTTGCACGGCAGCCTGTGCGCTGGCTTCGTCGGTCACATTGGTTTTCACATAGGCCAGGCGGTCGGCCTCTTCGGTGGCGATGGCGCCTTCACGCGGCTCGGCCAGGTCGGCAATGACCACGCGGGCGCCGGCGTCCAGGGCCATGCGCACGGTGGCGGCGCCCAGACCGGACGATCCGCCAGTGACCAGGCATACGCAGTCGGCGATGTTCATGAGTGGGTGTCTCCTCGGTGTGTTGTCGGGGGTGATCAGGCCGTTTCGGCAAACAGCTCGCGGCCGATCAGCATGCGGCGGATCTCGGAGGTGCCGGCACCGATCTCGTAGAGCTTGGCATCGCGCCAGAGGCGGCCGAGCGGGTAGTCGTTGATGTAGCCGTTGCCACCAAAGATCTGGATGCCTTCGCCGGCCATCCAGGTGGCCTTTTCTGCCGTCCAGAGGATGAGGCCGGCGCAGTCCTTGCGGACGTGCCGAGCGTGCTGCTTGCCCAGCGCATCGAGGTTCTTGCCGACCGTGTAGGCCAGGGAGCGCGCGGCCTGCAGCACGGTGTACATATCAGCCAGCTTGCCCTGGATGAGCTGGAACTCGCCGATGGCCTGACCGAACTGGTGGCGTTCGTGCACATAGGGCACCACGTTGTCCATCACGGCCTGCATGATGCCCAGTGGCCCACCCGACAGCACGGCACGTTCATAGTCCAGCCCGCTCATCAGCACCTTGACGCCGTTGCCTTCGCCACCCAGCACGTTCTCGGCAGGCACCTCGCAGTCTTCGAAGAACAGCGGATAGGTGTTGGAGCCCCGCATGCCCAGCTTGTCCAGCGCGGCACCGCGGCTGAAGCCCTTCATGCCCTTCTCGATCAGGAAGGCGGTCATGCCGCGTGCACCCGCCTCGGGATCGGTCTTGGCATAGACCACCAGGGTGTCGGCATCGCCGCCATTGGTGATCCACATCTTGCTGCCGTTGAGCACGTAGCGGTCGCCCCGCCGCTCGGCGCGCAGTTTCATGCTGACCACATCGGAGCCAGCATTGGGCTCGCTCATGGCCAGGGCCCCAATGTGCTCGCCACTGATCAGCTTGGGCAGGTACTGGCGCTTTTGCGCTTCGCTGCCATTGCGGTTGATCTGGTTTATGCACAGATTGGAGTGCGCGCCGTAGCTCAGGCCCACCGCGGCGCTGCCCCGGCTGACTTCTTCCATGGCCACCATGTGGGCCACGTAGCCCATGTTGGTGCCGCCGTATTCCTCGGAGATGGTCAGACCATGCACGCCCAGGTCGCCGAGCTTCTTCCACATGTCGGAGGGGAAGGCGTTATCGCGGTCGATCTGGGCGGCGCGCGGCGCCAGTTCCTTGTCCACAAAGGCCCGCACGGCTTCGCGCAGCGCGTCGATGTCCTCACCCAGCAGGTGATTGAGTCCTGGCATGTTCATCTGACGGTCTCCTCGGTATCGGTTCGTTTCGAACGCGTGTGTGGTGATGGGAATCAGGTGAGTGCGCGCCGTGCGAGCAGCGCATTGGCGACACGGGACACGGGCTTGCGTCCCAGTACGCCGGAAATGAACGCGCCTGCATCGACCAGTTGGTCCAGGTTGACGCCGGTCTGGATGCCCAGCCCGTGGAGCAGGTAGACCACGTCTTCGGTGGCCACATTGCCAGTGGCCCCCTTGGCGTAGGGGCAGCCCCCCAGCCCGGCCACACTGGCATCAAAGGTATGGATGCCCAGTGCCAGACAGGCATGGATGTTGGTCAGCGCCTGGCCATAGGTGTCGTGAAAGTGGCCGCTGAGTTCGGCCAGCGGCACGCGCTTGAGGGCCTGCTCCATCACGGTCGTGACGCGCCCCGCCGTGCCAACACCGATGGTGTCGGCGATGCCGATGTGGTCCGAGCCGATGTCGAGCAGGCGTTGCACCACATCGTCTACAGCCGAGACAGCGACCTCACCCTGGTAAGGGCAGCCGAGTGCGCACGACACCGCTGCGCGCACTTTCATGCCGGCGGCGTGGGCAGCCTCGGCCACCGGGCGGAAGCGCTCGATCGACTCGGCAATGGAGCAGTTGATGTTGCGCTGGCTGAAGGCCTCGCTGGCCGCCGCAAAGATCACCACCTCGTCGGCCTGGGCGGCCAGCGCGCCTTCGAAGCCTTTCATGTTGGGCGTGAGCACGCTGTAGCGCACACCTGCCTGGCGCTGGATGCCCGCCATCACCTCGGCGTTGTCGGCCATCTGTGGCACCCACCTGGGGCTGACGAAGCTGGTGACCTCGATCTCACGCAGACCGGCACGCTGCAGGCGATGCACGAGCTCGATCTTCGCCGCGGTGGGCACGGCTTGGGCCTCGTTTTGCAGGCCATCTCGGGGGCCGACATCGACAAGTGTGACATGGGTGGGCAAGGTGTTCATGGGGCTTCGCAAGGTTCGATGCGCAGCAGCTCGGCGCCTTCCGGCACCTGGTCGCCCACGGCGCACAGGATGTCCGAAACGACACCGTCGGCCGGTGCGTTGAGGGTGTGTTCCATCTTCATGGCTTCGGTCACAGCGACCGCCTGACCGGCCTGAACGCGCTGGCCTACGTCGACCAGCAGCGCTACCACCCGTCCGGGCATTTGGGCAGTCAGTCGTCCGCCAGCGCGGTGCAGGTCGTCGCGCTGGGCCAGGGGGTCGAGCAAGCTGACCTGCGCCTGGCCGCCGGGGCCGATCACATCGAAGCGATCGCCGTGTCGGTAGACATGGACGGTGGCACGGGTGTCGCCCAGACTGAGGTCGAGGGCATGGCCATGGCGGCCATGCACGGTGACAGACACGGGCGGTTGGCCCGGCAGCAGCAGTTGGCCTCCGTCCGATCGCCAGGGCTGGCCACTGACTCGCCAGGGCTCGCCCCGCACTGCCAGCAGGTGTGACACGCGGGCTTCGCCGTGCAGCCGCCAGCCATCGGCGTGCGACCAGGGATCGGGGCCGGCAGCGTGGGCTGCATCGCCTTGCAGGGCAGCCATCGTGGCACCCAACAGCCACGCATCGGGCAGGCCGCCGTGTTCGAACAGATGGCTGTGCTCGCGCTCGATCAAGGCGGTGTCCAGATCGGCCTGCGCAAATGACGGTGAGCTGACGATCCGGCGCAGGAAGGCCACGTTGGTGTGCAGCCCGGTGATGTGCAGCTCGTTCAGTGCAGCATCCAGACGGGCCAGGGCCTGTTCGCGGGTGTCGCCGTGCACGATGAGCTTGGCAATCATCGAGTCATAGTGGGGCGAGATGTCGTCGCCTTCACGCACCCCACTGTCAATGCGTACCGGGCTGATGCGGAAGTAGCTGGCCACGGGCTGGCGCAAGGTCTGCAGGCGGCCGGTGGCCGGCAGGAATTGCTGGTCGGGGTTTTCGGCGCAAATGCGGGCTTCGATGGCGTGCCCCCGGATGCTCAGGTCTTCCTGGGCCAGTGGCAGCGGCTCGCCAGCGGCCACGCGCAATTGCCACTCGACCAGATCGAGCCCGGTGATGGCTTCGGTGACCGGGTGCTCCACCTGCAGGCGGGTGTTCATCTCCATGAAGTAGAAGCGGCCATCCTGCTCGGCGATGAATTCGACCGTGCCTGCTCCGACGTAGCCCACGCTGCGTGCCGCGGCGATGGCCGCAGCCCCCATGGCTGCGCGGCGGTCTTCGGTCATGCCAGGGGCGGGGGCTTCTTCCAGCACCTTCTGGTGGCGGCGCTGGACCGAGCAATCGCGCTCGAACAGGTGCACATAGTGGCCGTGGCTGTCGCCGAACACCTGGATTTCGATGTGGCGGGGGCGGGTCACATAACGCTCGACCAGCACATGGTCGTTGCCGAAGCTGGCAGCCGCTTCGCGCTGACACGAGGCCAGGGCTGCCACGAAGTCTTCGCGGCGCTGTACGGCCCGCATGCCCTTGCCACCGCCACCGGCACTGGCCTTGATGAGGACCGGGTAGCCGATCTCATCGGCCTGGGCCAGCAGGAATTCGGGCTCCTGGCGGGCGCCGTGGTAGCCGGGTACCAGTGGCACGCCGGCCTCGGCCATCAGGGCCTTGGCGGCGGCCTTGCTGCCCATCGCGGCGATCGACGCAGCCGGCGGGCCGATGAAGGCGATGCCCGCATTGGCGCAAGCTTGGGCAAAGCCCTCGTTTTCGCTCAGGAAGCCATATCCGGGGTGCACGGCCTGAGCGCCGGTGGCCTGGGCGGCCGCCAGGATGCGGTCGGCCCGCAGGTAGCTTTCGCGGGGGGCGGCGCCACCGATGTGCACGGCTTCATCGCACGCCTGTACATGTGCGGCCAGTCGGTCGGCATCGGAGTAGACAGCCACAGTGCGGATGCCCAGGCGGCGCGCAGTGGCTGCCACGCGGCAGGCGATTTCCCCGCGGTTGGCAATCAGGATCTTGGTGAACATGCTCAAGCTCTCGGGTTCAGGCCGCTTGGCCATCGGTGGGCTGTTGCCAGGGGGCGTGCGCTTGTCGAGGAAGGCCTGCAAGCCGGCGCGCCCCTCTTCGCTGGCGCGGATGTCGGCGATCAGGCGTGCGGTCTGGTCGCGCAGGGCCGGGCTGATGGGCTGGTGGGCCACCGTGCTGATCAGGCGCTTGCCTGCCTTCACGGCCTGAGGGCTGTTGGCGACGATGGACTGGGTCAGTGTGTGCAGGGTGGCATCCAGCGCATCGACTTCGCACACTTCGTGTACCAGACCGACCGCCTGCGCACGCTGGGCATCGAAGCGTTCGGCGGTGAGGGTGTAGCGGCGGGCCGCGCGTTCGCCCATGGCGCCCACCACATAGGGGCTGATGGTGGCGGGGATCAGCCCCAGCTTCACCTCGGACAGGCAGAAGTGCGCACTGTGGGTGGCCACGGCGATGTCGCAGGCGGCCACCAGACCCACGCCGCCGCCATAGCAGTCACCCTGCACCCGGGCAATGACCGGCACCGGGCAGCTCGCGATGGCCCACAGCATGTCGGCCAGCCGCGTGGCATCGGCGTGGTTTTCAGCCCAGGAGTAGCCCGCCATCTTGCGCATCCAGTTCACATCGGCGCCAGCGCAGAAGGCCTTGCCATGGGCGCCGAGCACGATGGCGCGCACGCTGTCATCCTGGCCCAGTCGCTGGAAGGTTTGCGTGAGCTCGGCAATCGTGTCGTCGTCAAAGGCGTTGCGCAGGTCCGGTCGGTTGAGCCAGACCTGGGCCAGTGGGCCCTGGCGGGCAAGATCGAGTGTCGACATGGTGAACGGTTCCTCTCAGCGCAGCCGGGTTACATGCGGAACACGCCGAAACGGGTGTCCTCGATCGGGGCGTTCAAGCTGGCACTCAAGGCCAGGGCGAGCACCCGGCGGGTGTCGGTGGGGCGGATCACGCCGTCGTCCCACAAACGGGCCGAGGCGTAATAGGGGTGGCCCTGGGCTTCGTACTGCGCCCGGATGGGGGCCTTGAAGGCGGCTTCCTCGTCCGCTCCCCAGCTGCCGCCGCGGGACTCGATGCCATCGCGCTTGACCGTGGCGAGCACGCTGGCGGCCTGTTCGCCTCCCATCACGCTGATGCGGGCGTTGGGCCACATCCAGATCATGCGCGGGTTGAAGGCACGGCCGCACATGCCGTAGTTGCCAGCCCCGAAGGAGCCCCCGATGATCACGGTGAACTTGGGTACCTGGGCGCAGGACACGGCGGTCACCATCTTGGCGCCAGCCCGGGCAATGCCCTCGTTTTCGTACTTGCGTCCGACCATGAAGCCCGTGATGTTCTGCAGGAACACCAGCGGGATCTTGCGCTGGCAGCACAGCTCGATGAAGTGCGCGCCCTTGTTGGCACTTTCGGCAAACAGGATGCCGTTGTTGGCGATGATGCCCACGGGCATGCCCTCGATGTGGGCGAAGCCGGTGACCAGGGTGCTTCCGTAACGGGCCTTGAACTCGTCGAACTCCGAGCCGTCGACGATGCGGGCGATGACCTCGCGCACATCAAAGGGCTTGCGGGTGTCGGTGGGGATGATGCCGTTGAGCTCCTGCTCGTCATAGCGTGGCGGGCGTGGCGGGATCAGGTTCAGGCCAGGCGCCTTGTGCCAGTTCAGACAGGCCACGCACTGGCGGGCCAGGGCCAGTGCATGGTGGTCGTCGCGGGCCAGGTGGTCGGCCACCCCTGACAGGCGGGTGTGCACGTCGCCTCCGCCCAGATCTTCGGCGCTGACTTCTTCTCCGGTCGCCGCCTTCACCAGGGGTGGTCCACCCAGAAAGATGGTGCCCTGGTTGGCCACGATGATGGTTTCGTCGCTCATGGCCGGCACGTAGGCCCCGCCGGCGGTGCACGAGCCCATCACCACCGCGATTTGTGGGATGCCCGCGGCGCTCATGTTGGCCTGGTTGTAGAAGATGCGGCCGAAGTGATCTCGGTCGGGAAAGACCTCATCCTGGTTGGGCAGGTTGGCGCCGCCTGAATCGACCAGATAGATGCAGGGCAGGCGGTTCTGCGCGGCAATCTCCTGGGCGCGCAGGTGCTTCTTCACCGTGATGGGGTAGTAGGTACCCCCTTTCACCGTGGCGTCGTTGCAGACCACCATGCACTCCACACCAGCCACGCGGCCGATGCCGGCCACGATGCCGCCGCAGGGTGCGTCGTTGTTGTACATGTCGAGTGCCGCCAGCGGCGCAATCTCCAGGAAAGGAGAGCCGGCATCCAGCAGGGCTTCGACCCGGTCGCGTGGCAGCAACTTGCCGCGTGCCACGTGCTTGGCCCGGGGGCCTTCACCGCCACCCAGCGCCATCGTGCTCAGGCGGGTTTCGAGGTCGTCGACCAGGGCCTGCATGGCGCGGGCATGGTCGGCAAAGGCCGGCGAGCGGGTGTTGAGGGTAGATTCAATCTGCGGCATGACGAGGTCCGTTGCGACGGGTGGGATGGGTGCGGCTGCGCGCCGGGGTGTCGACGCGGTTCAAGGCAGCCTGCACGTCATCACGGAAGCGATGCAGGGCTTCCAGGGCGGCATCTCGGGGCATCAGCGCGCTCCAGATCAGGGCGGTCAGTTGTTCGGCGATGGCGTCGATGGCGGGGCTCTTCTGCGAGGACATCGAATCCCACAGCACGTGTTCCATCGAACCGTAGACGAGGTCGCGCAGCAAGCGCAGCGGCATGTCCTGGCGGATGGTGCCGTCGGCCTGTGCCTGTGCGAGGCAGTCCATCAACGGTGCGGTGTAGCGGCGCATGCATTCCCCGATGACTTCGCTCAACTCCGGGGCGTTGACGCGGCCCTCGCCCAGCACGAGGGCGCACATGCCGGAGCCATCGGCCAGCAGGGTGACCAGGTGGTGGCGGATGATGAAGGCGAGCCGGGCATGGAATCCCTGCAAGCGGGGCAAAGCCTGCTCCAGCTCGGCTGAAATCTCGTCATACCAGTCGGTGATGACCTGGATGCACAGCTCGCGCTTGCCGGCAAAGTAGGTGAAGACGGTGGCTTCCGACACGCCGGCCCGCTCGGCGATCTGGGCCATGGTGGCGCGCTGAAAGCCCTGTTCGGAGAACACACTGCGTGCGGCTGCCAGCAACTCCGTCACACGAAGTTGAGACTTGGCGCGGCGGGGGGTGACACGTTGGAGAGCGGTCATGCTTTGAAAATTGAGTGTGACTCAATTATTGAGCGACCTGGATGGCTTCTGTATGACAGCTATGTAGGTGGTTTCACTGATTCTTTTTTGAGTTGAAATCAGAAATTGGCGGGTGACCGCTGAGGGTATTCCCTTGACCTGACCCGGTTGACGCTGTCTAGACTGACCTCACTGGTGACAGGAGGTTCGTCATGAACGCACCGCTTCCGGCATCGGTCATCCAGGCCCTGGCCTCGCTCTCCCTGGATGACAAGTACGCCATTGACCATGGTCGTGCTTTCATGAGCGGGGTGCAGGCCCTGGTGCGCCTGCCGATGCTGCAGCAGGTGCGCGACGCGGCGCAGGGCTTGCGGACGGCCGGATTCATCAGTGGCTATCGTGGCTCGCCCCTGGGGGGCTATGACCAGGCTTTGTGGCAGGCCCGCAGCCACCTCGAAGCCCATCACATCACCTTCCAGCCCGGGGTCAACGAAGAGTTGGCCGCCACCGCGGTCTGGGGCACCCAGCAACTCGATCTCTACCCGCAGCACCGCCGCTTCGATGGCGTGTTCGGACTCTGGTACGGCAAGGGGCCGGGGGTGGATCGCAGCGCCGATGTGTTCAAGCACGCCAACATGGCAGGCACCGCGCGGCATGGCGGCGTGATCGCCGTGGCGGGCGATGACCATGTGGCCCGCAGTTCGTCGGTGGCACATCAGAGCGACCACATCTTCAAAGCCTGTGGGCTGCCGGTGTTTTTCCCCGCCAGCGTGCAGGACATCCTCGACCTGGGTCTGCATGCGTATGCGCTCAGCCGCTTCTCCGGGCTGTGGGCAGGCATGAAGGTGATCCAGGAAATCGTGGAGTCATCGACCTCCGTGTCGGTCGATCCGGACCGGGTCGACATCGTGGTTCCGTCAGACTTCCAGATGCCGTCCGGCGGCTTGCACATCCGATGGCCTGATCCCCCGCTGGAGCAGGAAGCCCGCTTGATGGACTACAAGTGGTATGCGGCGCTGGCCTATGTGCGGGCCAATCGCCTCAATCGCACGGTGATCGACTCCCCGCATGCGCGACTGGGCCTCATTGCCAGCGGCAAGGCCTACAACGACACCCGCCAGGCCCTGCATGATCTGGGGCTGGATGACGCGACGTGTGCATGCATTGGCATTCGTCTGCACAAGGTGAGCGTGGTCTGGCCGCTCGAGGCCAGCGCCACCCGCGACTTCGCCATGGGCTTGCAGGAGATCCTGGTCATCGAGGAAAAGCGCCAGGTCATCGAATACCAACTCAAGGAAGAGCTGTACAACTGGCGCGAAGACGTGCGGCCCCACGTGCTGGGCAAATTCAACGATGGCGAGGGCGACCACAGCGGCGGGGAATGGTCGCGGCCCAACCCGGCAGACCGCTGGCTGCTGCGTGCCAAGGCGGATCTCACGCCGGCGCTCATTGCCAAGGCCATCGTGCAACGTCTCGCGCGCCTGGGCATGCTCGATGAACTGGATCGGGACACCCGGGATCGGGTTCACGCCCGGGTTGCCGTGATCGAGGCCAAGGAACAGCAACTGGCCCAGCAGGGCGCCAGTGTGGAGCGCCAGCCTTGGTTCTGCAGCGGGTGCCCCCACAACACGTCGACGGTGGTGCCCGAGGGCTCTCGGGCCCTGGCGGGCATTGGTTGCCACTACATGGCTGCCTGGATGGACCGCCGGACCAGCACCTTCAGCCAAATGGGCGGTGAGGGTGTGGCCTGGGTGGGGCAGGCCCCCTTCACGGATGAGTGCCACGTGTTTGCCAACCTGGGGGACGGTACCTACTTTCATTCGGGCCTTCTGGCCATCCGACAGAGCATTGCCGCGAAGGTGGCCATCACCTACAAGATCCTGTTCAACGACGCGGTGGCCATGACGGGAGGCCAGCCGGTGGATGGCACTTTGCGTGTGCCCGACATGACGCGCGAACTGCAGGCAGAGGGCGTGCGTGATATCGCCATCGTCACCGATGAGCCCGGCCAATATGAGGGCGTCGAGGGGCTGGCACAGGGGGTCACGGTGCATCACCGCGATGAACTCGATGCCGTGCAGCAGCGCATGCGTACCCTGCCTGGGTGCAGCGTCATCATCTACGACCAGACCTGTGCCACCGAAAAGCGCCGCAGGCGCAAACGCGGCAAGTTGCCGCAGGCGACACAGCATGTGGTCATCAACGAAGCGGTGTGCGAGGGCTGTGGCGATTGCGCTGTGCAGTCGAATTGCCTGAGCGTGGAAACCGTGGAAACCGAGTTGGGCCGCAAGCGCCGCATCAACCAGAGCAGTTGCAACCAGGATCTGTCGTGCTTGAGGGGCTTCTGCCCCAGCCTGGTGACGGTGGAAGGTGGGCGGGTGCGCGGGCGTGCGCCGAGTGTGGATGAAGCCCAGGCCGCAGCCAACTGGCCTTCCTTGCCCGACCCCCATGTGCCGTCTGCCTCGAACGCCTGGGGCATGGTGGTGGCCGGCGTCGGCGGAACCGGGGTCATCACCATTGGGCAGTTGCTCGGGGTGGCTGCGCACATGGAAGGCAAGGCCATCGTCACGCAGGATGCGGCGGGTCTGGCACAAAAAGGAGGTGCCACGTGGAGCCATGTGCAGATCGCGGACACACCCGAGGCCCTGTTCACCACCCGTGTGGCCACCGGCATGGCCGATCTGGTGCTGGGCTGTGATGCGATTGTGGCTGCGCATGCGCAGACCCTGTCTGTCATGTCCGCAGACCGAACCTGCGTGGCGCTCAACACGCACCAGACACCGACGGCTGCGCTGGTTCATGAGCCGACCTGGGCATTTCCGGATGCCCGTTGTCAGACCAGCCTGAAGTCAGCCGCCCGACCCGGACAGTGGGCTCAGGTCGATGCAAATCGGTTGGCCGAACGCCTGCTGGGTGACGCCATCTATGCCAACCCCCTGATGCTGGGGCTGGCCTGGCAACGTGGGTGGGTGCCACTCAGCCGCGCCACCCTGCGCAGGGCCATCGAACTCAATGGTGTGCAGGTGTCGATGAACCTGGCCGCTTTCGAGTGGGGGCGTCGGGCAGCGGTCGATCCGGACGCGGTGATGCGTCTGGCAACGCCAGCGGTGCCGGTGCAACTGAGCAGGCCTCGCAAAGGCCTCTCAGGTGCTGCACTGGATGCTTTCGTGGCGCGTCGGCATGCTGATCTGGTGGCTTACCAGGGGCCTGCGCTCGCTGGTCACTATGCGCATTGGGTTCAGCGCATTCGCGAAGCCGAAGCCCGGGTGCGCAGTCCGCATGGTGGGCTGCCCCTTGGCGGTGAACCGCTGGGTGACATGGTGGCCCGCCAGTTGTTCCGGCTGATGGCCGTGAAGGATGAGTACGAAGTGGCGAGACTGATGACGCAACCCGCTGCGACAGACGCCATTGCCGCGCAGTTCGACGGTGACTGGCAGATGGCCTGGCATGTCAGTCTGCCATTCGGGCCTCGGGATGTACTGGGCCAGCCCCGCAAGGTGCGTCTGTCGTCACGCTGGCGACCCGCTTTGCATTTGCTGTCGGGGCTGCGTGTGCTGCGCGGCACCTGGCTCGATCCCTTTGGCTGGCTGGCCGAGCGCCGTGCGGAGCGGGCGTGGTTGACGCGCTACCTCGGTGGCCTGGAGGCCATCGCCACTGGCCTGCGTTTGCATAACGTTCATGAAGCGCTGGCGCTGGCGCAGGTGCCCGAAACCATCCTGGGCTTCGGGCCGGTCAAACAGGCCGCGATGCGAGCTGCAGAGCAGCAGTGGGATCAGGCGCTGAAAAGCTTCTTCCAGCCGTCGTGACCCATGTGCTGCAGCAACTCGATGTTGCGCTCGTAGATGGATTCCGCATCCGGATACGCGGCCACCGCGCGGTCAATGCTCTCTTCCCGGATCAGGTGCAGCGTCGGGAAAGGTGAACGGTTGGTGTAGTTCGAGATGTCGTCGGCTTCCGTGCCCTCGAACTGGTAGTCCGGGTGGAAGCTGGCCACCTGCAGTACTCCGTCGAGATCCAATTGGGTCAGGGCTTCGTCGGCGATGTCCAGAAAGGCGTTGTAATCATCGAAATCCTGCAGCACCCGGGGGTGAATCAGCAAGGTGGTTTCCACTTCATTGATGTCGATCTCGGCCAGCAGCTGCAACTCCTGAACCAGCTCTTCGAGCAGCTCTTGCGGGGTGCTGGCTTCGCTGACGACGTAGCGGATCTGGTCCTTCACATGGACCGATTTGGCAAATGGGCACAGGTTCAGGCCGATCACAGCCTTCTCCAGCCAGGTCTTGGTGGCCGCCAGAACGTCGTCTTCTTGTGGGGTACTAGTCATATTGCCTATTGTGATGCGGAAAGACCCGCGCTAGGCTCAAGTTCATTTGATGCTGGTCGAAAGACGTGTTCCGCGTGTTTCTATTGCTTGCTTGCACTGAGGCGGTGCTGTTCATGTCTGCATACCGTGAAGAATTTGACAGTGCACACAGAATCAGTTTCAAGAACACGGGTGCGTGGGGGCTGAATGCAGGGTCCTGACGCCAACCTGTTTCAGCAGCTCGTCGAGGCGGCTCCGGATGCCATTGCGCGTCACGACCTCGATTTGCGCTGCACATACGCGAATGCCACCTTTCTGTCTGCACTTGGCCTGACCCGAGGCGCCGTCATGGGGCGTCGCCCTGATGAGCTGCCGTTGAACTTCGACGCCAGCATTTACGCGGCATACCTGCGAAAAGCGCTGGATTCAGGCATGCCGCAGCTGTTTCAGCTGGATTGGCAGGGTCTGGATGGCGCTCGGCGCTGGGTGCAGGTTCGCATGCAGGTTGAAATGGATGCTGCCGGGCAGATCCAAGGTGTCCTGGCACTGTCTCAGGACATCACTGCCATGAAGGCGCTCCAGATCAAACTGGAAAAGGCCGAGCGACTGGCCAGCATGGGGTTCTGGGAAATCGATCTGGTGACCGGTCAAAGCCGCATGTCGCAGGAGGCCTGCCGATTGGTTGGCCAGCAGCCGGGCTGGTCGCCGACCAAGGAGGAGATCCTGGCGCAGATGCTGGAGCCCAGCCGCAGCCATGTTCGCCAGTTGTATCTCGATGCCTACGAGAAAAAATTACCGACGCTGGCTTACGAATACAAGATTGGCTTGCCCAACGGCGAGCACCTTCATCTGTCGTGCAACGCCGAGTTCACGTACTCCGATGATGGGCAGCCGACACGTGTCTTTGCCGTGTCCCAGGACATCACCAGCCGGGTTCATGCGCAGAGCTTGCTTGAAATGCGCCAGCGTGAAGCCAGCATCATGATGGACAACACGCCGGACACGGTGGCGCGCTACGACCAGGATTGCCGCCGGGTCTACGTGAATGCGGCGATGATCCGCGCCAGCGGCCTGACTCGCGACGAATTGCTGGGGCTTCGCCCGACGGAGCACCGCAATGGCAACCCGCAGGCGCAGCCTTTCGAGCAGCTTGTCTGGGAGGTGCTGAAAACCGGGGAAGAGCGGCAGTACCGCTACTGCTATCAGCCGCGTACCAAACGGGCGCGCACCTATCACGTTCGCATCGTGCCAGAGCGAGACGGGATGGGGCACGTGGTCAGCGTGCTGGCCATTGGCCGGGACGTCAGCGAGTTCGAGGAGGCGCAGCGCAAGCTGTCGGACGCCCAGCACATCGCGCGCATCGGCTACTGGGAATGGGACTGCACGAATGGTCCGGATGCCGGGGTGCAATGTGTCGGCTCCGAAGTGCTGGGGTTTCCCGGTGTCGACCGCATTCTGCTGCGCGACTTCCACGCCACGATCCCGGCGGACGAGCGCGAGGCCATGCTGCAACGCTACCGTCAGGCATTCGTCAACCAGGAGGCCGGCTTCCGTTACGAACATGGTCTGGTCTCCCCGGATGGCAGCCGACGTGAAACCCATAACTGGGTGCGGCTTGAGTACGACACCAAGGGCCGCGCCATCCATGCCTTGGGCGTCACGCAGGATGTGACCGACCTCAAGGCGCTGCAACGGCAGACGCACCGGCTCGAGTTCTATGATCCGCTCACGCAATTGCCCAACCGGACGCTGCTCAACGAGCGACTCAAACAGGCGCTGACAGAAGCCGGCCAAACGGGTGACAGCGTGGGCGTGGTGCTGCTCGACATCGACCACTTCCAGAAGATCAACGATTCGCTGGGCGCACCAGTCGGTGATGGCCTGCTGCAGGCCGTGGCCGCACGTTTGACATTGGCCTTGCGCGAGTACGACACCGTGGCACGTCTGGGGGGAGACGAGTTCGCCCTGATCGTGCCGCAGATCAAGCAGCGGGCCGATCTCGATGTGGTGGCCGCGCGCGTCAAGGGCGTGTTCCAGGCCCCTTATTTCCTGCAAGAGACCGAATACGTGGTCACCGCCAGTGCAGGCATCGCGGTGTATCCGGTTGACGGTGCCGATGTGGCCGAGTTGCTGGCGCATGCCGATGCGGCGATGTACCACGCCAAGCATTGCGGGCGGGACAACTTCCAGTTCTATGCCAGGGAGCTCACCGCATCCGCGCGTGACCGACTGAAGATCGAAGCCGATCTGCGCAAGGCGCTGGAGCGTGGCGAGCTGGAACTCTTCTATCAGCCGAAAATTGATCTGGTCGATGGCGACATCTCGGGCGCAGAGGCCTTGATGCGCTGGCGTCATCCTGAGCGGGGCCTGGTGCCGCCCGACAAGTTCATCGCCATCGCGGAAGACACCGGCATGATCATCGACATGGGTGAATGGGCTTTGAAGGAGGCGTGTGCCACCGTGGCCCGCTGGAACAGCAGCCATGTGCGGGCCCGCGACATGCGGATGGCGGTGAACCTCTCGCCGCGCCAGTTCTATACCGGTGATCTGGTCGGCACGGTGCGCAAGGTGCTGGCGGCCACAGCTTGCCAGCCTCAGTGGCTCGAGCTGGAGATCACCGAGAGCCTGTTGCTCAATGATCGGGTCGATATCCGGACCATCCTCGAACAGCTGCATGGCCTGGGCGTCACCATCGCCATCGATGATTTCGGCACGGGCTATTCGGCCTTGTCCTATCTCACCCGGTTCCCGGTGGACACCATCAAGATCGACCGGTCTTTCATCCGTGAGCTGACCACCGACCGTGACAGTGCCGTGCTGGCCAAGGCCATCGTGACGCTGGCACGCAGCCTGCGTATGGAAGTGGTCGCCGAAGGTGTCGAGAGCGAACAGCAGCGCGACCACCTGGGCTCGTGGGGCTGCCACATGGTGCAAGGCTTCCTCTACAGCCGGCCGTTGCCGATTCAGGAATTCGAAGCGCTGCTGAGCACCTGGCCCGTCCCAGCAGCGGCCACTCATTGAGGTCGGGCTCGGCGTCGGCCCCGAAATGGCGGGTGAAACGCCTGTTCATTCCGCTTTAGAAGGGCGGGGTGCATTTCCATACTCGGATCAGCTGAAAGGATGCTGATCATGACCCCGCTTCACCTGCACCAACTCACCAGCTGGATCACCACGGCGGCCGTGCGCCACCCGCACGACCTCAGTGCCTATGTGGCAGAGCGAACGGGCTCGAGCCGCCCTGCCGTGCGCAAGGCCCTGGTCAGACTGATCGAATCTGGCTGGCTGGAGAAAAGTGGGCCTGTGTCCAAGCCGGTCTTCAAGCCGGGTCTGATGCGGCAGGTGGTCATGAGTTATCCCGTTGGCGGTTTGCAGGAAGACCTGCCATGGGCCCGCGACTTCGCCCCCTATGTCACGCTGCCGGCAACGGTGTCGCGCATGATGCAGCACATCTTTGGCGAAATCCTCAACAACGCCATCGAGCACAGCGGGGGCACGGCGGTGACGGTGTCCATGCGCCAGACCGCCAGCCATGTGCAGTTGCTGATCTCGGATGACGGCCAGGGCCTGTTCGATCACATCCGCGAGTTCTTTGCGATTGATGATCCCGAACTCGCGATGCTGGAACTCAGCAAGGGCAAGCTCACCAGCTTGCCTGATTGCCACACCGGGCGTGGGCTGTTTTTCTCCTCCCAACTGGCCGATGTGTTCGAGATCCATGCCAATGGTTCGAAGTTCCAGCGTCGCGCCTGGGAAGAGGGCCGCTGGCATGGTGGGCGTCCGCTGGAGCGTCGAGGCACCTCGGTCTACGCTTCCATTTCCCTGGACACCACGCGCTCTTTTGATGCGGTGCTGGCCAACTGGAGCAGCGACCGCGAGGGTGTTGAATTCGATTGCACGCGTGTGCCTCTGCGGTTCCTGTTGTCCCAAGGGGTGGCGCTCGATTCGCGTGCACAGGCACGGCGTGCGGTGTCGCGCCTGCAGCAATTCCGCCATGCCGAGATCGACTTTGATGGCGTGACCGAAGTCAGCCACAGTTTTGCCGATGAGCTGTTCCGTGTTTTTGCCCGTCAACACCCCGAGATCCGACTGATTCCGGCCAACATGAGCCCGCGCATCTCGATGCTGGTTCAGTCCGTCACAGCCACGGCAGGCTGATCGCCACGGCAATCAGTACACAGGCAAAACCAATTTGTACCCTGCGCGCACTCAGCTTGCGCGCAAGCAGCCGGCCGGCGACCATGCCGCTGGCCGTGGCGCCACTGAACGCCAGGGTCACCTCCATGGGCAGTTGGGCGCCATGCAGCAGGGCGCTGACCACGCCCCCGCAGCCGACCAGGGCGATCACCAGCAAGGACGTGGCGACAATGCCATGCATGGCCAGGTGGGTGAAACGCCTGAGCAGGGGCACCATCACGAAACCACCGCCTACACCTAGCAAGCCCGTGGTGAAACCCGTGGTGGCCCCGATGGCCGCGAGCATCAAGGCCGTCGGCACCGTCCAGGTGAACCGGCCCGTATCGGGGTTGATGCGTCCCAGATCGCTGAGGAAGCCTGCTTCGATGCTGTCATGCTGCTGGCCTTTGCCCGTGCGCAGCAGGCGCCAGGCCACGAACAACATCACGATGGCAAACAGCATACGCAAGGTGTGCTGAGAGGTCAGGGCGGCCAGACGCTGCCCCAAGGTTGTCATGGGCACGCCAGCACAGGCCATCAGGATGGCGGCCTTGTAGCGCACCAGTCCGCGACGCAAACCCTCCAGGGCACCGAGTCCGGCGCTGCCAGCCACCGCGATCAAGGCCACGGGGGCAGCCTGCTGCATGCTCCAGCCCATGCCGGCCACCAAAGACGGCACGGCCAGGATGCCTCCACCTGCGCCACTCAGGCCCAACACGGCCCCGAGCAGCAATCCAAGAAACAAGGTGAGGGTCATGGGCAGTCTCAGTGGCACAGTGCGCTGAACAGGCACATGCTCCGTGTGTTTGTATATGCGTTGTTATTATAAGGTAATGCAAAAAACACATAAGCAACTGACTGGAGCAGGCATGGTTCCCCAGATTGAGGCGTTCTTCGACCCGGCCACCTGGACCTACAGCTACGTCGTTTTCGACCAGATGGGCGGGCATGCGGTGATCATCGACCCGGTGCTGGACTATGACCCCAAGTCCGGACGCACGACAACGCGGTCAGCCGATGCGCTGTGTGCCTTCGTGGCAGCACAGCAGCTTCGTGTGGCATGGATCCTGGAAACGCATGCCCATGCGGATCACCTGTCGGCCGCGCATCTTCTGCGATCCCGTTTGGGAGCGCGTGTCGCCATTGGTGCGGCCATTCTGCAGGTGCAGTCGGTTTTCAAAGGCATCTTCAACCTGGGGGACGAGTTCGCCGCCGATGGACACCACTTCGACCTTCTGCTGGCAGACCAGGACACTTTGACGGTGGGGGGGCTCACCATCCGCGCTTGGGCTGTGCCGGGGCACACACCAGCAGACATGGCATATGAGATTGGTGATGCGCTCTTTGTGGGCGACACCCTGTTCATGCCCGATGTGGGGACCGCGCGTTGCGATTTCCCTGGCGGCGATGCCAGCACCCTGTACCGCTCCATCCAGCGGCTGCTGTCGTTCCCTGATGACACACGCTTGTGCATGTGCCATGACTACCCACCGGCTGGACGGGCGCCCATGTGGTGCTCCACGGTGGCCGAGCAGAAGGCGGGCAACATCCATGTGGGCCATGGCCGGGACGAGGCCGGCTTCGTGTCGATGCGTCAGGCACGCGATGCCACCCTCGACATGCCGGTGTTGCTTTTGCCTGCCGTCCAGATCAATATCCGGGCCGGGCAATTTCCGCCACCGGAACCAAACGGGGCGAGTTACCTCAAAATTCCCCTGAATCAACTCTGACCCAGGTCCACGTGACGTCGTCGCCAGTTCGCTCATCCTTGACCGGTAATCTGCTGTTGCGCCATGTGCGCGCCCGACCGCGCCTGTTCGTGGGTGCCGTGTTCGGTGCCCTGCTGGGCCTGTTGCTGCCTGTCGCCTGGGTTGCACATCCGGTCGCGCGGGCACTGGTGGCCTGGAATGCCGGCGCACTGCTGTACCTGGTGATGGCGGCCATCATGATGGTGCGTGCCTCCAGCCACCGCACCCAAGTGCAGTCGCGCCATCAGGACGTTCAGCCCTGGCTGGTGCTGATGATGGTGGTGCTGGCGGCGCTGGCCAGCCTGGTGGCCATCGTCATGGAACTGGGGGTCGCCAAGGACCTGCATGGCTGGAACCGCAGCGCCCACATCGCCTTGGCCTGTCTGACCATCGTGACATCATGGGCCTTCACCCATGTGATGTTCGCCCTGCATTACGCCCACGAGTACTACCGGGTGCTGGGTGAAGGTGATCCCGCGCCGCTAGATTTTCCCGGTGGCACGGCACCGACCTATGTCGATTTTCTCTACATGTCGATGGTGATTGGCACATCGGGCCAGACAGCAGATGTGGCCTTGGCCAGCTCCGGCATGCGTCGCATCGGCTTGCTGCATTGCACCCTGGCTTTCGCTTTCAACACGACCGTGCTGGCGCTGATGATCAACATCGCAGCCGGTTTGATCTGATGGGTTGAAACCGTTGACGTTGCGCTGGATCGCCCACCTCGACATGGATGCGTTTTATGCATCGGTGGAGCTGTTGCGTTATCCGCAGCTCAAGGGCGAAGCCGTGGTCATCGGCGGCCGCAGGCGCGTCGCCCTGGATGAAGCCAGTGGCGAGCCTGTGTTCGAGCGCTTGAGGGACTACGCCGGTCGTGGCGTCATCACCACCGCAACCTACCCGGCGCGTGCCATGGGGGTGCATTCGGGCATGGGTCTGATGAAGGCGGCCCAGCTCGCACCGGATGCCTACCTGTTGCCGCTTGACTTTGATCGCTACCGGCATTTTTCTCGCTTGTTCAAGTCTGCGGTGGCCTCCATCGCACCAGTGATCGAAGACCGTGGCATCGATGAAATCTACATAGACCTCAGTGAGGTGCCGGGCATGCAGGCGTCCGACCCGGCAGATCCCTGTGCCGGTGTGCGCGATGTCGCTGCACGCATCAAGGCGGCAGTGCGTGCTGCCACCGGCTTGAGTTGCTCCATCGGCGTCACACCGAACAAGCTCCTGTCCAAGTTGTGCTCCGATCTGGAGAAGCCGGATGGTCTGACGGTGCTGACCGCATCCGATGTGCCGGCTCGCATCTGGCCTTTGCCTGTAGCCCGCGTCAATGGCATCGGCCCCAAGGCCAACGAGCGCCTGCACACACTGGGTCTCGATACCATCGGGCAGTTGGCAGCGGCTGATCCGGCCTTTCTGCAGCGTCACTTCGGTACCCGTTACGGCCAGTGGCTGCACGACGCCGCGCATGGCCGAGATGAGCGGCCGGTGGTGACCTGGCGGGAGCCCAAATCACTCAGCCGGGAGACCACTTTCGAGCGCGATCTCCACCCGCGTGAAGATCGCCTCCAGTTGGGGCAACTCTTCACGCAGTTGTGCGAGAGGCTGGCTGATGACCTGCAGCGCAAGGGTTACGTTGGGCGCACGGTGGGCATCAAGTTGCGCTACGACGACTTCCACATCGTCACGCGCAGCATCACCATGCCGGCCGCGACACGTGACCCACAAGTGATCAGGCTGTGGGCCGGGCGCTGCCTCAAGACCGCGCCGCTGGATCGGCGCCTGCGCCTGCTGGGCGTCAAGATGGAGGGGCTGATCAAGGGTGACGGGCGCGCCGAGCTGGAGGCCGATCACCTGGGTGAATCATTGCCCTTGTTCTGAGTGTCGCCTTCCCAGCGAAAGCGAGGCTGCCGTACGCCATTTACCTCCACGTGTTCGATGAACATGTCATACGGGCGGACCCACAATGCCTGCTCGCCATACAGCGGCCGGTACACCACCATGGGTTCCAGTGTTTCGCTGTGCCGAGCCAACCCGATCACCTCGTAGGGCAGGTCCTTGTAGTGGCGGTAAAGGCCCAGCTTCAGTGGGGGCAGCGGGGGGAGAGGGGCATCGTCCGGATTCATGTCCTCATTGTCGGTGGGTTTGTACAGGTGAAGGCATGATGGTGCACATGTCTGCCTACCTGGATGCATCACCATGATCGACCTGTACTACTGGACCACCCCTAACGGCCACAAGATCACGCTGTTTCTGGAAGAGGCCGGTTTGCCCTATCGCATCTTGCCGGTGAACATCGGCAAGGGTGATCAGTTCAAGCCCGAGTTCCTGCAGATTGCCCCCAACAACCGCATCCCGGCCATCGTCGATCACCAGCCTGCAGACGGCGGCGTGCCGCTGAGTCTGTTCGAATCAGGGGCCATCCTGCTGTATCTGGCAGAGAAGACGGGGCGGTTCATTCCGGATGACCTCCGAGGCCGCCAGGAAGTCATCCAGTGGCTGTTCTGGCAGATGGCAGGCCTGGGCCCGATGGCGGGACAGAACCACCATTTCAGCCAGTACGCCCCCGAGAAGATTCCCTACGCCATCGAGCGCTACACCAAGGAAACGGCCCGTCTGTATGCTGTGCTGGACCGTCAGTTGCAGGACCGTGACTACATCGCCGGCAGCTACTCCATTGCCGACATGGCCTGCTACCCCTGGGTGGTGCCGCATGAGCGCCAGGGCCAGAACCTCGATGATTTTCCCCACCTGAAGCGCTGGTTTGAAGACGTTGCGGCCAGGCCGGCCACGCAACGCGCCTACGCGAGGGCGGCAGAAGTCAATCCAGACCAGGCTTCGACGGTCAATCAAGCCTCGCGCAGCGTGCTTTTCGGGCAGGATGCCGGCACAGTCAAACGTTGAACGGGCGGGCGGAGGCACAATCACGGCTTGCTGCCTGAATTTTGCCGCCCATGTTCTGGACCGCCCTGAACCCCTTTCTTGACCAGCTTCGCCCCCGCCGGCAACTGGTCGTGCTGCTTGTCGATGCCCTGCTGATTCTGCTTGCCTGGCATGCCACCTACCTGTTTCGCATGGGGGTGGAGCGCTGGCTGCATGAGCGCCCCCATTACGACTGGGCCGTGCTGCTGGGTGTGGTGGCGGTGTATTCGGTGCTGTCCTGGGCGCTCAATGTGCCACGCGCATCCTGGCGCTACACCAGCTTCAGCGACATCACCCGGCTGGCCGTGATGTGCCTTGGTGCCGGCCTGGCCTGCGCTGTCATCGTGCTGATGGCCCAGCTGGTCGAGGTGCCGCGCGCGGTGCTGGCCTTGCACCCGTTCTTTTCGCTGGCCACCTTGTCGCTGGCGCGCATGTCCGTTCGCGTCCTCAGTGAACATGAGCGTGCACGTCGCTTCGGAGGGGATGGGGTAGAGCACCGGGCGCTGATCCTGGGCGCCGGGGCCGCTGCCAAGCTCCTGCTGGCAGGTATCCAGCACCGCGGTTGGTCTGTGGTCGGCATGCTTGATGACAACCCGTCCAAGCAAGGCGCCAGCATGGCCGGTGTATCGGTCTGGGGTGGCCTGGATCTGTTGCAGGACCAGGACGCCATCAAGGATGTCACCCACCTGATCATGGCCATGCCATCGGCCACGCGGGCCCAGCGCAAGCGTGTCCTCGACATGGCGGTTCCCACCGGGCTGCCCATTCTGACGGTTCCCAGTGCGGAAGAGTTGCGTGATGGACGCTCCCGTATCGAGCGCGTCCGTGACATCCAGCCCGATGATCTGCTGGGCCGCGATCCCGTCAAACTGGACGAAACCGCCGTCTCCGATCTGATCAACGGTCAGGTCGTGATGGTCACGGGTGCTGGTGGCTCGATTGGCTCCGAGTTGTGCCGCCAGATTGCCCGGTTTGGTCCCAGCCGCCTGGTACTGTTCGAGCTCAGTGAATTCGCCCTCTACACGGTGGAGCAGGACCTCAGCGAGCGCTTCCCGCATCTGCCCCTGGTGCGCCTGGTGGGTGATGTCAAGAACCTGGAAGACCTGCGTCGGGTGATGGCCGAACACCGGCCAGGACTGGTCTTCCATGCGGCGGCCTACAAACATGTGCCGCTGATGGAAAACGACAACGCCTGGATTGCCTTGCGCAACAACACCCTGGGTACCTATCAGGTGGCGCAGGCTGCTGCAGAGGCTGGGGTGCAACGCTTTGTCCTCATCTCCACGGACAAGGCCGTCAACCCTACCAATGTGATGGGGGCCACCAAGCGGGCGGCCGAGATGGTGGTGTCGCACTGGTCTGCCAAGGCGCCTGGCACGCGCTTCATGGCCGTGCGTTTCGGCAATGTGCTGGGCTCCAGTGGCAGCGTCATTCCGAAGTTCAAGGAGCAGATCGCCAAGGGCGGGCCAGTTACCGTCACCCACCCTGAGATCACGCGCTATTTCATGACGATCCCCGAGGCGGCCCAATTGGTGCTGCAAGCTGCCGCGCTGGCGGAAAGCGGCCAGGTCTTCGTCATGGACATGGGTGAGGCTGTCAAGATTGCGGACCTGGCGCGCGAGATGATCCGCTTGTCAGGCCATACCGAAGCAGAGATCCCGGTGGTGTTCAGCGGGCTGCGGCCGGGTGAGAAGCTCTATGAAGAGCTGCTGGCAGATGACGACACGACCTTGCCGACGCCTCACCCGCGCTTGAGACTGGCCCAGTTGAAAGGCGAATTGCCGGCCGACTGGATCGACCGTCTGCTGTTGCTGGCGCATGATGAAACCGCCAGCGCCCCGCCAGTGCTGCGTGCTCGTCTGCACGAACTGGTACCCGAATACCAGCCACGCTGAGCGGCATCAATTCGACAGCAGATCGTCCAGCCTGTTGAGTAACTCCGGGATGTTGATCGGCTTGGTCAGGTAGGCAGTGGCCCCAGCAGCCATGGCTGCGTGAATGCGTTCGGGCATGGCGTCTGCAGAGATCACGATCACGGGGACCGCATTGGACGCCAGTGTTGTCTTCACCTGTTTGAGCAACTCCAGGCCTGAAATATCCGGCAGGTGCATGTCCAGCAGGATCAGGTCCGGCTTTGACCCCTTGGTACGGTCCAGTACGGCAGCCAGCCCGGCCGATCCAGTCTTGGCTACTGTCAGCTTGATCCAGGGCCGTGAGGCCAGCGCACTGCGGACCAGCTCCGCATTGGCCAGGTTGTCCTCGACATAGAGCACTTCCTTGCGGGCGCGAGGCGTCAGTGTTTCGGATGTCGCTTCGTTTGTCGCGTGTTCATTTGCCCTGGTCGAGTCGGCGGGCAGGGGCAAGAGCGCGCTGGCAGGCAAGGTCAGGGTGAACGAAGACCCTTCACCCTCCGTGCTGCTGAAGCTGAGCTCGCCTTTCATCATGCGGGCCAGATGCTGGCTGATGACCAGCCCGATGCCGACACCATCGGCTGACATGCGCTCGCGACCCAGGCGGTTGAACGGCTGAAACAGCTGCGCTTGCTGCGCTTCGCTCATGCCCAGACCGGTGTCGATCACCGAAATGCGGAACTGCGCTGCGCCATCGGCATCCTTGTCCACCGCGGTGTGGATCGTGATGGTGCCGTTCGGTCGGTTGTACTTGATGGCGTTGCCCAGCAGGTTGATCAGAATCTGGCGAACCCGGGTGCGGTCGGCATGGATGCCCCAACCCACCGGGCCCGGTGCGCGCGGCATGATCTTCACCAGGTGCTTCTGGGCCGCCTCCTGAACCATCTGGACAGCCGACTCGATCACTTCGCTGGCCGCCACTTCTTCGGGTGCGAGCTTGATCGTGCCCGTGTCGATGCGGGACAGATCGAGCACGTCGTCAATCATCTCCAGCAGGTGCCAGCCAGCCTGTTGAATCTGCTGCAGACGGTTCCGCTGGCTGACGGGCAAGGGCGTTTGCTGGTCCAGTTCCATGACCTGAGCAAAACCGAGCACGGCATTGAGTGGTGTGCGCAACTCATGACTCATGCGCGACAGGAATTCGCTTTTGGCACGGTTGGCCGATTCCGCCTCGGCCTGCTTTTGGCGGGCCTGGGCCATGGCCTCTTCCACCCGCTTGGTCCGGCCTGTGATGACGAGCAGCAAGGCACCCAGGGCGGCAGCCAGCGTCACACCACCGATGGTCACCAGCCACGACCAGGCGAGGTTGTCTAAAAGGGGCGGGCGTTCGCTGGACCACACCACCAATTGCCAGGGGCGGTTGGCAAAAGTCAGGTCAACAGTCTGATAGTGCAGTGGCTTGAACTGGCCGTGTGGGGCCGTCAGCGGGCAACCCGACTCTCCGCCGAGCGCTTTACCGTCGGTCACGTCGACCATGCAGGCATGCAGATAACTGGGGTGCCCTGCGGTGGTCGCCTTGATCATGTCGTCCATCCGCAATGTCAGGAACATGACCCCGGTGGTGGTTTGCCGCAACTCATCCAAGGTGACGGGGCGCCCCCTGTGGACAGCTTTGTACAGCACCACCCCTGTTTGCTGGCCGACTTCTTGCACCAGCTTGAGGCCGCTAGACGCCACAGCGGCGTCGGTGGTGCTGGCAGCCTCGAAGTTGGCTCGGGCTATGGGGTTCGACAGCACGTTGTAGCCGAAGGCAGCACCATTGAGTCCGGCGGGCTCGACGTAACGGATGGCCACGACTTCATCACGTGGGGCCGGTTGGTTGGGTGCGTTGAAAACCCGGTATCCAGCCATGCCTTCAGCCCGTTGTGCCCGCTCGAATGCCGGTACATCGGCGGTCGGGATGCGTTCACTCCAACCGATGGCTTGAACCCCTGCCAGGGTTGACAGCCAGAATTCACTGAGCGTTCTGAACTCCTGGCGGGTAATGGCTTCCGATGCAATGGCTGCGCCGTGCAGGGCCTCGATGGCATACAGATAGCCATTGAGTCGCGCCCTGACGTTGGCGCTCATGGCCTGTGTATCCCGCGCAAACACGGCGTCTTCCCGTTCTTTTTCCCAGCGCTGTACCTCCACGATGGTCCAACCCAGCAGCAGTGTGGTCACGAACATCGGGATGGCGACAAGCCGTCGACGGCTGCGCCACAAATCGGCGGGTTGCCCCACCAAGGTCAGCATCACTGGTGCCCCAATCAGCACGCCCAGGGCATCGCCCGCCCACCACGACCCGGCCATGGTCAGTGCGTCGTCAAACGGCATGTCGGTCACGATGGATTGAACAGTCGTGACCCCTGCTGCGTTGATCAGACAGGCCAGCACGCCGGCCATCAGCATGAAGCGCGCAATTTCCCGTGGCGACTCTAGGCGCAAGGGCGATGAGGGGTGTACACCGCTCCAGCGGGCACCTAGCCAAGCCTGCAAAGCGGCGCCTGAACAAGTGGCCAGGCACATCGGCAGCAGCACCCGCCAGGATGGCCATGGAGAAGACGGCAACCCTGATGCCAGCAGCATGACAGTGGCAGCGCCCAGCCCCACGGGGATCACCATCCATCGACCCCAACCCAGCACGCAAGCCAAGGCGATACCCGCCGGCAGGTACAGCGGGATGACAATGTTGGTTGGATTGCTCAGTACAAGCGAGACAAGCCCGGCGCCTGCATAGGCCAGCCAGGTCAAAAAGCCCTTGATCAGCAAGGGATGGACAGGGAGCGCTCGTCCGCCGGGGCGCGTGATGGACATCGTGCTTCGAGTTGTGTTTTTCGGAACTGACCTTAACATCAGCCGCTCACTTCTGACACAGAAGAATTGCGTAATTTCAGGATAGTTTTTGGGGTTAAGCCAGATATGCTCCCAATCGGAAACTGTCGCGAACCCCCCGAAATCCGGTTCGAAAGGCAGGAATGAGGGGAGTCCTGCCACTTATTGCGCTTCGAGACTCGCTTGTCGGTCCTATACTGGACCATCGCGGTGCATTTCCCATGGTTTGGAAATGCCGCAGGGGAATTGAAGACCATCACGCCATGACGTCGAAATTGAAAATTGCAGGCTGGGTTGCGCTGGGTGCGCTGGCCGGCGGGCTGACCACCATGCAGTTCACGGCGACTGCTCGCAGCAGTGTCGCACCCTTGCCGCTTGAAGAGATGCAGCAGCTGGCTGCCGTCTTCGGCATGATCAAGACCGATTACGTCGACCCGGTCGATGAAAAGAAGCTGATCAGCAACGCCATCAGCGGCATGGTGTCAGGGCTGGACCCGCACTCGGTTTATTTCGACAAGACCAGCTTCAAGGAATTCCGTGAAGGCACGACCGGCAGGTTTGTCGGTGTGGGCATCGAAATCGGCATGGAAGACGGTCTGGTCAAGATCGTGTCGCCGATCGAAGGCTCGCCCGCCTTCCGCGCCGGCCTCAAGAGTGGTGACCTCATCACCAAGATCGATGACACCTTCGTCAAGGGTTTGACCATTGATCAGGCCGTCAAGCGCATGCGCGGCGAGCCCAATACCAAGGTGGTCCTGACCATTTTCCGCAAGTCGGACAACCGCACCTTCCCCGTCACGATCGTGCGCGAAGAAATCCGCGTCCAGTCGGTGCGAACCAAGATCGTCGAGCCAGGCTACGGCTGGGTACGCATCACCCAGTTCCAGGATCGCACGGTTGAAGACTTCGTCACCAAGGTCGACAAGCTCTTCAAGGACGACCCCAAGCTCAAGGGCCTGGTGCTGGACCTGCGTAACGACCCGGGTGGCCTGCTTGAAGGTGCCGTGGCTGTGTCTGCCGCCTTCCTGCCCAAGGATGCCGTGGTGGTGAGCACCAATGGCCAGTTGCCCGAATCGAAGGCCGTCTTCAAGGCCCGTCCGGAAGACTATTCGCGCCGTGTGGGTGTGGACCCCTTGTCGCGACTGCCTGCTGCCATCAAGTCGATCCCCTTGATCGTGTTGGTCAATGAAGGCTCTGCCTCGGCTTCCGAAATCGTCTCGGGGGCGCTGCAGGACCACAAGCGCGCCATGATCATGGGTGCCCAGACCTTCGGCAAGGGCTCGGTCCAGACCGTGCGCCAGTTGACGGCTGACACGGCCTTGAAGATCACCACCGCCCGTTATTACACGCCGAGCGGCCGCTCCATCCAGGCCAAGGGCATTGTGCCCGATGTGATGCTGGACGAAACCGCCGATGGCAACCTCTATGGTGCCCTGCGTGTGCGTGAAGCCGATCTGGAAAAGCACATCACCAGCGGCCAGGGTGCAGAAGACAAGGACGCAGCCCGCGAAAAGGCCCGTGAAGATGCCTTGCGCAAACTGGAAGAGGCCAACCTCGCCAAGAAGGGCGATCAGGCCAAGCCGCTGCCTGAATTTGGTAGCGCCGAAGACTTCCAGTTGCAACAGGCACTCAACCAGCTCAAGGGCAAGCCGGTCGATGTCTCCAAGACCATGACCGAACGCAAGGAAGAGGACAGCAAGTCTCAGTGAACGACGAACAGCAACTGCGGTATAGCCGCCATCTGCTGCTCAACGAGTGGTCGGAGGACGCGCAGGAGCGGCTGTTATCGGCGCATGCCCTGGTGATCGGGGCGGGTGGCCTGGGGGCGCCGGCCCTGATGTACCTGGCTGGTGCCGGGGTGGGGCGCATCACGGTCATCGACCCCGATACCGTTGACCTCACCAACCTGCAGCGTCAGATCGTGCACACGACAGCACGTGTGGGCGAACCCAAGGTGCTGTCTGTGCTGGAGCAGTTGGGGCAGGTCAATCCAGAAGTAGAGGTCACGCCCGTGTTCGCTGCGGCGGACCCGGCCTTGCTGGCCGAGTGGGTGCCGCAAGCGGATGTGGTGCTCGACTGCACCGACCGTTTCGAGATCCGCCAGCAGATCAACCAGGCCTGTCGCGCCGCGGGTAAACCGCTGGTGTCGGCGTCGGCTGTGCGTTTCGATGGCCAGATCAGTGTGTTCGATCCACGGGTGCCCGAGGCCCCGTGCTATGCCTGCCTGTTTCCCCCTGATCAGCCTCCGCCGGAAACCCGCTGTGCGACCCTGGGCATCTTTGCCCCGGTCGTCGGCATGATGGGGGTGGTGCAGGCCGGTGAGGCCATCAAATTGCTGGTGCAGGATGCCGGCGCCTGGCCTGATCACCAGGGGCTGGCAGGGCGCTTGCTCATGCTGGATGGCCGCACTTGGCGCTGGACCGAACTGCGCGCCCGTCGTGAACCCCGTTGCCCGGTCTGCGGGCCTTTCCATTCATCCTGACTCTCAGGCATTTGCTCATGAATCACCCCAAAGAACTGCTGGAACGCAATTTCCCCACCGCGGATCAGGATGCCCGTCAGGCGGCGAAAGGCTCGCGCTATGCCGGTCCGGACAGCAGCTATGCGCTGGCCTTCACCGATACCGAATTCCTGCTCAATTCCGAACTGCGTCCCGTGCGCATGCAGCTTGAGTTGCTCAAGCCGGAAATGGTGCAGCGCGAAGAGAGCATCGAGTCCACCATCGTCATCTTTGGCAGCGCCCGCATCCTGCCGCCCGAGCTGGCCGAGCAGCGCCTGGCCGAGGCGCAGGCCTTGCCCGAAGGGCCCGCACGAGATCAGGCCGTGCTGCGTGCGCAGCGTCTGGGTGGCATGTCCCGCTATTACGAAGAGGCTCGCCGATTCGCCAGCATGGTGACGCTCAACTCCGCGAAACTGCAGACCCCGATCTACGTGGTCACCGGTGGCGGCCCCGGCATCATGGAGGCCGGCAACCGTGGCGCCCATGAGGTTGAAGGCAAGAGCATCGGCCTCAACATCGTGCTGCCTCACGAGCAGGAGCCCAACCCGTACATCACGCCCAAGCTGTGCTTCCAGTTCCACTACTTTGCGCTGCGCAAGATGCACTTCCTGATGCGCTCGGTGGCGCTGGTGTGCTTCCCGGGTGGTTTCGGTACGCTGGATGAACTCTTCGAGACCTTGACCCTGATCCAGACCGGCAAGTGCCGCAAGCGCCCTGTGGTGCTGGTCGGTCGCGACTTCTGGACTCGCCTGATCAACATCGACCTGCTGATCGAAACCGGCATGATCAGCCCCGAGGACATCAACCTGTTCCATATTGTCGAGACTGCCGAGGAAGCCTGGGGCATCCTGCAGGAAGTCTATGGCCTGGGCCAACCGGAAGAAGATTCAGCCTGCGGCTGGTAAACCCCGGAAGGGGAGATCGGAGGAGACCATGAGCCAGACACGCATCAGACTCATCGGGGCTCCGACCGATGTGGGTGCCAGCATGCGCGGGGCCTCCATGGCGCCCGAGGCCCTGCGTGTTGCGGGGCTGCCGGAAGCACTGGCTCGCCGAGGTCTGGCGGTGCTGGACGATGGCAACCTCAGCGGCCCTTCCAACCCCATGCTCCCGCCGGTGGCAGGCCACCGACACCTGCCCGAAGTGCACGCCTGGAACCAGGCTGTTCGCGATGCGGTCAGCGTGGCCTTGCAGGCTGGCGAGTTGCCGCTCCTGCTGGGTGGGGATCACTGCCTTGCCATCGGCTCCATCGGCGCCGTGGCAGAACACTGTCGACAACAAGGCAAGACCTTGCGTGTGCTCTGGCTGGATGCGCATGCTGACTTCAACACCTCGACCATCACCCCCAGTGGCAACCTGCATGGGATGCCGGTCGCCATACTGTGCGGGCAGGGGCCCGATGCGCTGGTTCGGCTGGCGTCGGGTGCCTTGTCTGGGGCTGCGCTGGCGCCTGAGTCCGTGCGCCTGATTGGCGTCCGCAGCGTGGATGAACAAGAGCGCCAACTGGTGCACACCTGCGGTCTGGAGGTGTTCGACATGCGGCACCTGGACGAACACGGCATGCGCACCACCATGCAGCAGGCGTTGATGGGGGTGGATGAGCGCACCCATCTGCATGTCAGCTTTGATGTCGATTTTCTCGATCCCGACATTGCCCCTGGCGTGGGCACACCCGTGCGTGGCGGGCCCAGTTACCGCGAAGCCCAGTTGTGCATGGAAATGATCGCCGACACCGGCCAACTGGCCTCGCTGGATGTGGTGGAGTTGAATCCTGCGCGCGATCATCAGAACCGCACGGCCGAGTTGGTCGTGGATCTGGTCGAAAGCCTGTTTGGCAAATCCACCTTGATGCGGCTGCGGCCCTGAGTCGCAGACTCAAGCTGCATGCCTGTATGCCGATAAACAGACCATGAGTTTGCCTGGCAAGAATGCGTTGGTTCTCACTGGTGGTGGTGCCCGAGCGGCCTACCAGGTGGGGGTGTTGCAGGCACTCATGCAGATTCGCCGGGAAAGCGGTGCAGCTCGCAGTGGCAACCCCTTTCAGATCATCACCGGCACATCGGCCGGGGCGCTCAACGGCATGGGGCTGGCGTGTCGAGCCGACCAGTTTGAAATGGCTGTGCGCTTCATGGTCGAGTTGTGGCGCAACATGCGGTCTGAGCAGGTCTACTGTGCCGACTCCTTTGGCATCATCCGCACGGGTGCCAAGTGGCTGACGCTGTTCTCCCTGGGGTGGGCGCTGGCGCGGTGGCGTCGTGCGCGTCCCCGGTCTCTGCTGGACAACGACCCCCTCAGCGAGTTGCTGTCCCAGTTGATCGACTTCGATCGTTTGCCACACCTGATGGCCGAAGGTCACCTGCACGGCATCGCGGTGTCAGCCTCGAGTTACACCACCGGCGAGCACGTCACCTTTTATGACAGCGCCGAGCCCGTGCACACCTGGACGCGGTCGCAACGCATCAGCGTGCACGAACGCATCACGCTCGAGCACTTGATGGCCTCCAGTGCCATCCCCTTTGTGTTTCCTGCGGTCAAGTTGGGTGTCCAGGGCCATGCCCAGTACTTCGGGGATGGCTCCATGCGCCAGTCCGCACCGATGTCGCCGGCGATTCATCTGGGGGCCGACCGCGTTCTGGTCATTGGTGCGGGGCGCTTGCACGAGCCGCAGACACCGCGCGAGACACTCGTCGAATACCCCAACCTGGCACAGGTCGCCGGCCACGCCATGTCCAGCATCTTTCTGGATGCGCTGGCAGTCGACATCGAGCGGACCCAGCGCATCAATGCCACCTTGAAACTCTTGCCTCCTGAAGCCCGTGCACACACCACTTTGCACCCGGTGGACGTGCTGGTGATTGCGCCGAGTCAGCGTATCGACGACATCGCTGCCCGCCATATTCATGCCTTGCCCCCGGCGGTTCGCGGCATGCTGCGGGCTGTCGGTGTTTATGGGCAAGGCAAAACGGCTCGTGGCTCCGTGCTCGCCAGCTACCTGCTGTTCGAGTCCGACTTCACCCGAGAGCTGATCCATCTCGGTTTCGGTGATGCCATGGCCAAGCGCGACGAGGTGCAGGCCTTTTTCGGGTGGGGTTCGCCGGCCCCGGTGTGCTGAAACTTGCAGCATCTGGCCTTCCATGTTAATATCGAGAGCTTCGCACCTTGTGTGTGAAGTTTGTCGCTTGTCGAAGTCATTCGGCAAGTCTTCGATTCTTTGAAAGGTCTCCCTATGTACGCGGTCATAAAAACCGGTGGTAAGCAATACAAGGTTGCTGCTGGCGAAAAGATCAAAGTAGAACAGATTGCTGCGGACGTTGGCCAAGAGATCGTGATCGACCAGGTTCTGGCAGTCGGCTCCGGCGCTGAACTGAAGGTTGGCACGCCCTTGGTGGCTGGCGCTACTGTGAAGGCAACTGTTGTTTCTCAAGGTCGTCACGACAAGGTTCGCATCTTCAAGATGCGCCGTCGTAAGCACTATCAGAAGCGCCAAGGCCACCGTCAGAACTTCACCGAGCTCGAAATCAGCTCTGTGAACGCCTGATCTTTCCTCATCTAGTCACCAAGGAGCGATTCCATGGCACAGAAAAAAGGCGGCGGTTCCACGCGGAACGGCCGTGACTCCCAACCCAAGATGCTGGGCGTGAAGGCTTACGGTAGCGAAGTCGTGTCCGCCGGTTCCATCATCGTGCGTCAACGTGGCACCCGTTTCCACGCTGGCCCGAACGTCGGCATGGGCCGCGATCACACGCTGTTTGCACTGGTTGACGGCACCGTGTCGTTCACGACCAAGGGTTCGCAAAACCGCAAGACCGTGGTCGTGACTCCGGTCTGATCCACCTTGCGCGGCAACCCCGGCCGTGTGCTGGGGGGCTGACTGAAAGCCCCGGCTCGCCGGGGCTTTTGCATTTTTCCCAGATTCCATTGCAGGCGGTTTGGCCGGCTGCTTTGTGCCGATAATGATCGGCTGACATTCCTTTTCGACGGACAACACAAGGACAACAGCCCCATGAAATTTGTCGATGAAGCCACCATTGATGTGGTCGCAGGCAATGGCGGTAGCGGTTGCGCCAGCTTCCGTCGAGAAAAGTTCATTCCCTTCGGTGGTCCGGACGGGGGCGACGGTGGGCGCGGTGGCCATGTCTTCGTGCAGGCCGATCGCAACATCAACACCCTGATCGACTACCGCTACGCGCGTCGCCACGAAGCCCGCAATGGCGAGTCCGGCCGCGGTGCCGACTGTTTTGGCGCCGCTGGCGAAGACATCATCCTGCGCATGCCTGTGGGCACCATCATCCGCAACGAGGAAACCGGCGAGGTGATGAAGGAGTTGCTCGAGCACGGCGAAACCTGGTTGCTGGCCAAGGGCGGTGACGGTGGTTTCGGTAACCTGCGTTTCAAGAGCAGCACCAACCGTGCCCCCCGCAAGAAGACCCCGGGCTGGCCCGGCCAGGCCTTCAAGGTCAAGCTCGAGCTGCGCGTGCTGGCCGATGTCGGTCTGCTCGGCATGCCCAATGCGGGCAAGTCCACGCTCATCACGGCCGTGTCGAACGCGCGCCCCAAGATTGCCGATTACCCCTTCACCACCCTGCATCCGAACCTGGGTGTGGTGCGTGTGGGGCCGGAAAAGAGCTTCGTGATGGCCGACATTCCGGGCCTGATCGAAGGCGCTTCGGAAGGCGCTGGTCTGGGTCACCGTTTCCTGCGCCATCTGCAACGCACTCGTGTGTTGCTGCATGTGATCGACATGGCACCGTTTGATGACGATGTCGACCCGGTCAAGCAGGCCAAGGCCATCGTGGCCGAGCTCAAGAAATACGACAAGGCACTGTATGACAAGCCGCGCTGGCTGGTGCTCAACAAGCTGGACATGGTCCCGCAGGAAGAGCGCGCCCAACGTGTGGCCGACTTCGTCAAGCGCTACAAGTGGAAGGGCCCGGTCTTCGAGATATCGGCGTTGACCCATGACGGCTGCCAGCACCTCGTGCAGGCCATTTACCAGCACGTTGCCAGCATGCAGGAGCACCACGAAGAACGTGATGTCCGCTTTGATGGCGAGGGTGACTTGCTGCCGGCGGATGCGGCTGCTGATGTGATGGCGCCCCAGCTGGCCGACCAGGCGCTGCTCGTGCCGGACAGCCCAGTCGAGACCTTTGAGGTGAAGCCGGCTGCGAAGAAGGCCGCTGCGAAAAAGGCGCCAGCCAAGAAAGCTGCAGCCAAGAAAGTCGCAGCCAAGAAGGTGCCCGCGAAGAAAGCCGCCGCCAAGAAGGCTGGTGCATCTCGCAAGTCGGCCGATAAGCAGGCACCCGAGTCGAACGAACCCGCTTTCACACCTGATCCCACCGATCCCCGTTTCCGTTGAAGCACTGCTGTTGCCGCGCACGCCATGAGTGACATCCTGAAGAACGCCCGCCGTATCGTCGTCAAGGTGGGTTCCAGTCTGGTGACCAACGAAGGCCGCGGCATCGATGCAGACGCCATCGGCAACTGGTGCAGCCAGCTGGCTGCATTGGCGCGTGATGGTCGCGAGGTCATCATGGTGTCCAGCGGGGCCATTGCCGAAGGCATGAAGCGCCTGGGCTGGAGCGTGCGCCCCAAGGAGTTGCATGAGTTGCAGGCAGCGGCCGCCGTCGGGCAGATGGGGCTGGTGCAGATGTACGAGACCATGCTGCGCGAACACGGCCTGGGCAGTGCGCAGGTGCTGCTGACGCATGCCGATCTGGCTGACCGTGAGCGCTATCTCAATGCCCGTTCCACCTTGCTGACCCTGTTGTCCTTTCAGGTGGTGCCGGTCATCAATGAAAACGACACGGTGGTCACCGATGAAATCAAGTTCGGTGACAACGATACCCTGGGGGCCCTGGTGGCCAACCTGGTGGAAGCCGATGCCCTGGTCATCCTGACTGACCAGAAAGGGCTCTACAGTGCGGATCCCCGCAAGGACCCCGATGCTCGCTTCATCGACGTCTGCACGGCCGGTGACCCCGAGCTGGAGCAGATGGCCGGAGGCGCCGGCTCCCGCGTGGGGACGGGGGGCATGATCACCAAGGTGATCGCAGCCCGCCGTGCCGCAGGCAGTGGCGCCAGCACGGTGATCGCCTGGGGGCGCGAGCCTGATGTGCTGGTGCGCCTGACGCAAGGCGAGGCCATCGGCACCTTGTTCGTTGCCGAGACGGCCAAAGTGGCTGCGCGCAAGCAATGGATGATGGATCACCTGCAATTGCGTGGTGCCGTCGTCATCGACGATGGTGCGGTCGCGAAGGTGCGTGATGAAGGCGCCAGCCTGCTGCCGATCGGCATGACCGAAGTGATTGGCGATTTCCAGCGGGGCGATGTCATCGCGGTGCGCGACACCGCGGGCAACGAGGTGGCGCGAGGCCTTGCCAATTACGCCAGCTCGGAAGCGCGGCTCATCCAGCGCAAGCCCTCCAGCGAGTTTGAAGCCTTGCTGGGCTTCACGGGCGAGGCTGAAATGATCCACCGGGACAACCTCGTTCTGGAGTGAGTTGGGCCGGGCTGGTTACGCCCGGTCACATCTGCGGCCCTGTTCGGCATGGCTCCGCCCTCGGATCAGGGGGGGGCTTCGGGTTCCCCCTGTGCGCCTGTGGGGCAGGCCCCTAGTTGAATCTCGTGCGACACCCATCGTGTGATGGGGCGCAGATTCCGAGTTCAACGAGAGGGGCACCCGTGCCGCGACAAGCTATGCAGATGAAACTGAAACAGACCCTGGTCCTGTCCGGCGTGTTGGCCGGCGCGCTCTGTGTGGCCGGCGCCGCGCAGGCCAAGTCGCTGGTGTGCGTGTGGGATGTGTCCGGCAAGAGCGGGGACGTTTACGCCTCCGCCCTCGATTACGCCCTGGCCATGCAGAAAAATGGCGCGGACATCGAGATCAAGAACTACGTTGACGAACGGGTTGCCATCGAAGACTTCCGTGCTGGCCAGTGTGATGGTGTGGTCGCGACGGCTTTGCGTACGCGCCCCTTCAACACCGTGGCCGGTTCGATTGATTCGATCGGGGCCACCACCATTGTGAAGGGCGGCAAGGTCGACATCCCCGCCAGCTACGAGGTGGTGCGCAAGGTGATCCAGGCCTTTGCCACACCCCAGGCCGGCAAGCTGATGGTCGAGGGCAATTACGAGATCGGTGGCATTTTCCCGCTAGGGGCGGCTTACCCCATCGTGCGTGACCGCCAGATCAACTCGGTCGAGGCGCTGTCTGGCAAGAAGATCGCTGCTTTTGACTACGACAAGGCGCAAAGCGTGATGATCCAGCGCATTGGCGCCCAGCCGGTGTCGGTGGACGTGACCAATGTGGGCCCCAAGTTCAACAACGGCTTTGTGGACATGGTGACCCTGCCTGCCGTGGCCTTCAAGCCCTTCGAGTTGTACAAGGGCATTGGTAGCAAGGGTGGCATTGGGCGCTTCCCTATCCTCATTCCCACGGTGCAGGTCGTGCTCAATCGCGCCAAATTCCCTGAAGGTTTTGGCGAGAAGTCGCGTCAATACTGGCTGTCCCAGTTTGATCGCGCCTTGCATGTGATCGATGTGGCAGAGAAGGGCGTGCCCGCGGCCATGTGGAACGACCTGCCGTCCGACGCCATCCCGAAGTACGTCCAGATGTTCCGTGAGGCGCGCATCCAGATTGCCAAAGAGGGTATCTACAACAAGCGTGGCCTGAACATCATCAAGCGCGCTCGCTGCAATGTGAACCCGGCCGATGCCGAGTGCGCCTCGCAAACCGAAATCGAGTGACGAAACAAAACAGCCCGAGGGTCACTCGGGCTGCGATGCGGGGGGCACAACGGTGTCCGTGCCTTCTTCGTCATCGTGCCGCCGACCAGGGGCGCCGTTGCGCATGCTGCCCCGCAGGAACCGGTTGGCCTGCCCCTGTGATTTGGGTAGAAAACGAGCCAGCTCGGACAAGGCCAGCTGGTACACGTCGCGCTTGAACTCGATGACGGTCTCCAGCGGCACCCAGTAGTCATGCCAGCGCCAGGCGTCAAACTCGGGGTGGGTTGTGGCGCGCAGGTTCATGTCGCTGTCGCGGCCCATCAGCTGCAACAGAAACCAAATCTGCTTTTGACCCTTGTAATGGCCGCGCGCATCCTTGCGGATGAAATGACTGGGCACCTCATAGCGCAACCAGTCACGGGTGCGTGCCACCACCCGCACGTGTTCAGGCCGCAACCCCACCTCTTCGTGGAGTTCGCGGAACATCGCCTGCTCGGGCGACTCGCCGTACTTGATACCGCCTTGCGGAAACTGCCAGGAGTGGGTGCGGATGCGTTTGCCCCAAAATACCTGATTCCGCTGATTGAGCAGGATGATGCCGACGTTCGGCCGAAAGCCTTCCCGGTCGAGCATAATCAACTCCGAATTTTTTAACTGATTTCATTATTGCATTGCGCACCTGAAACGCAAGCGTGCGACCCCGTAGCGCGGTGCAATTTTCGCCCCATGAAAGCTTCCCAGTTCTTCATTTCCACCCTCAAAGAAGCCCCGACCGATGCGGAAATCGTCAGCCACAAGCTGATGATGCGTGCTGGTTTGATCAAGAAACTGGGCGCCGGTCTGTACAACTACATGCCGATGGGGCTGCGCACCATCCGCAAGGTCGAGCAGATCATCCGTGAAGAGATGAACCGCGCCGGAGCGGTTGAGCTGACCATGCCGGTGATCCAGCCGGCCGAGCTGTGGCAGGAAACCGGCCGTTTCGACAAGATGGGCCCCGAGTTGCTGCGCCTGAAAGACCGCCACGACCGTGATTTCGTGGTGCAGCCGACCGCGGAAGAAGTGGTGACGGACATCGCGCGCCAGGAGCTGCGCAGCTACCGCCAGCTGCCCAAGAATTTCTACCAGATCCAGACCAAGTTCCGTGACGAGCGTCGCCCGCGTTTCGGTGTGATGCGTGGCCGTGAATTCACCATGAAGGATGCTTATTCCTTCGACCGCAATGTGGAGTCGGCAGGTAAAACCTACGACACCATGTTCGCCACCTACTGCCGCATTTTCGACCGCCTGGGTCTGCAGTACCGTGCCGTGGCTGCCGACACCGGCGCCATCGGTGGCGACCGCTCGCATGAATTCCAGGTCATTGCCGAAACCGGCGAAGACGCCATCGTCTACTGCCCGACCAGTGACTACGCCGCCAACATCGAGTTGGCCGAAGCCGTCAGCCTGCTGGCAAGCCGTGGCTCAGCTTCGGTGGCTTTCGAGAAAGTGGCGACCCCTGGCAAGAGCACCTGCGCTGACGTGGCAGAGCTACTGGGCCTGCCCTTGAGTCAGACCGTGAAGTCCTTGGTGCTGGCTACAGATGAAGTCAACGAGGCTGGCGAGATTGTCGGATCGACCGTCTGGTTGCTGCTGGTCCGTGGCGACCACGACCTCAACGAAGTCAAGGCCGGCAAGATGGAGTTGGCTGACGGAACTGGTTTGAAGGCAGGCTTCCGTTTCGCGACCGAAAAGGAAATCGTCGAGCACTTCGGCTGCAAGCCCGGCTATCTGGGCCCGGTCGGCCTGAAAAAATCTGTGAAAGTCATTGCAGATCGCACTGTGGCCAACATGGCCGATTTCGTTTGCGGCGCGAACGACGAGGGCTTCCACATCCGTGGCGTGAACTGGGGCCGTGACCTGCCCGAACCCGATCTGGTGGCCGACATCCGCAATGTGGTTGAAGGCGATCCTTCCCCTGACGGCAAGGGCGTGCTGGCCATCCAGCGTGGCATTGAGGTGGGGCACGTGTTCTTCCTGGGTACCAAGTACTCCAAGGCCATGAACGCCACTTTCCTGGATGAGGATGGCAAGCCCAAGCCTTTCGAAATGGGCTGCTACGGCATCGGCGTGACCCGCATCCTGGGTGCGGCCATCGAGCAGAAGCACGACGACCGTGGCATCATCTGGCCTGACACCATTGCGCCGTTCACCGTGGTCATCTGCCCGATCGGCTATGACCGCTCTGAAGACGTGAAGGCGGCTGCAGACCAGTTGCACGCAGCCTTGCTGGCCAAGGGTGTCGACGTGATCCTCGATGATCGCGGCGAGCGCCCGGGTGCCATGTTTGCCGACTGGGAGCTCATTGGTGTCCCGCACCGCGTGGTGCTGGGTGACAAGGGCCTCAAGGAAGGCCAGGTCGAATACCAGGGCCGCGGCGATGCCCAGGCCACCAAGGTGGCCGTGGCCGAGGTCGAGGCACTGGTGCTGGGTCGATTGAAGGTGTGAGCATGAAGCGGGCAGTGGGCAGGTTCTGGGTGGCGACGTCGTTGACGGGCGCACTCTGGCTTGCGTGTGCTGCCCCGGCCTGGGCCGGCGCTCAGGCCGAAGAGCCGCTGGCCGATTCGGTGCGAACCGCCTTGTCTGCGGCCGTGGCGCAGTCGGCACCGCCGGTGCCCGTGTTTGCCGATGCCGCCCAGCGCGACCGTTTTGAACGGTGGGCGCAGGCTGCCGGTGATAGGCTGCGCAAGAAGCATGCGGATGACCTGGTGCGGCGTGAGTTTCTCCAGACGGTCTGGTATGAGGCAACCCGAGCCGGGCTGGACCCCTCTCTGGTGCTGGGCCTGATCGAGGTGGAAAGCGGTTTCCGCAAGTACGCCATATCTGGCGTGGGAGCGCGTGGCTACATGCAGGTGATGCCGTTCTGGTCTCGCCTGATCGGTGATGGCGACCCCAGCCGGTTATTCCACATGCAGACGAATCTGCGCTTTGGTTGCATCATCCTGCGGCACTATCTGGACCGTGAGCGCGGCGATCTGTTCTTGGCGTTGGGGCGCTATAACGGCAGCCGAGGCAGGGCAGAGTACCCGAATGCCGTGTTCGGTGCATCGCGCAAGTGGAAGATGCCCAACGACAATGGCGTGAGGCTGGCCAACTCGAGTGACAGCCGGCCCGCAGTGAGCCGCTGAGCAGGCTTACAGCCCTTCCCAGACCTGGGGGTGGGCGTCTTCCAGCCCCAGCAGGGCCAGCACACGCTCTACCGTCTCATTGACCATGTCGTCGATGCTGTCCGGGCGGTGATAAAACGCGGGCAGGGGTGGAAAGATGATGCCGCCCATCTCGGTGACGGCCGTCATGTTGCGCAGGTGGGCGAGGTTGAATGGCGTCTCCCGCACCATCAGCACCAGGCGGCGGCGCTCTTTCAAGGTGACATCGGCAGCCCGTGTGAGCAGGTTGTCGCCAAAGCCGTGTGCCACGGAGGCCAGTGTCTTCATGGTGCAGGGCGCGACCACCATGGCGTCGGTGCTGTAGCTGCCGCTGGCAATGCAGGCGCCCACGTCACCCGGCGCATGGGCTTCGTCAGCCAGTGCTTCGAGAGCCGTGCGGTCCATGCCCAGCTCATGGTGCACATTGAGGATGCCGGCCGGGGTCACAACCAGGTGGGTGCGCACGCCGAGCGCGCGCGCGCGCTCCAGCAGGCGCACGCCGTAGACCGCGCCGCTGGCTCCGGTGATGCCGACGATCAGCCGGCGTGGACGAGGCTGCGCCAATTACTTGGCCTTGGCCAGTTCCTGTTGCAACTCGCCAGCCTGGTACATCTCCATCATGATGTCCGAGCCACCAACGAATTCGCCGTTGACGTAGAGCTGAGGGATGGTCGGCCAGTTGGCGTATTCCTTGATGCCCTGACGGATGGCTTCATCTTCCAGCACGTTGACGGTGACCAGGTTGGTCACGCCGCAGGCCTTCAGGATCTGGATGGCGCGACCCGAGAAACCGCATTGGGGGAACTGGGCCGTGCCCTTCATGAACAGGACCACGGGGTTGCCCTTCACCAGGGCATCGATGCGTTGTTGAGTGTCGCTCATGGGGTGCTCTTCTTGTGCAATGTCTTGAACAGGCCCGGTTATATCAGGCCTGTCATCCCACAGGAGCGTACAAGGACTTCTCTGTGTCAGAAAGCGTACTGAACAGACACTTTGACCAGGGGCTCAAGGTGCAGGTCGTGCGTTCCAGCATCGGTGGCGCCATCACCGGGCAGAACGCGGTTGAGCATGTTGGAGCCAGAGGAGACAACACCGACATCGGCGTTGAATTTCAAGGTGCTGGCGCTCCCACCTTGTGCAATGTTCAGGGTGTAGCCCGCACCCAGATAGGGTACGGTGCGGCCATCCAGGCTGTTGCTGCGCGCGGCCGAAGGCAAAGCCAGGCTGTCCAGGTACTGCAGGCTCAGATTGAGGCCGGGGCCGCTGCCATCGGGGTCGGTCCAGGCAGACTGGGTCAGCGACCCGCGGAGCAGGCCTGCCGTGGCCCGGAAGCCACCCGCGAAGTGGTAATCAGACAGGATGTGCGCGCTGCGCAGACTGAAGCCCGCATTGGCCAGGGGCTGCACCAGCACATAGGCGTCCTTCACCGGGTCGACAGGGCGGGCCATGACCACGCCGACACGACCTTCCCAATGCGGCCAGACCGAGTTGCCATCGAGATTCAGACCGGAGCCGCTTTGGCGTGCAGCCATGGCGCGCAGGATGTGACCGGTTTTGGGAACCATCTGGGCATGAGCCGTCAGGGTGCCAAACAGCATGCAGCCGGCCAGAACAGACCAGATGAGGCGTGAGGTGGTGGCGATGTGAGGCATGACAGTCTCCTGATGGATGAATTCATGCTACGCCGGCCATTCTGGTTTGTGCACCGGATATGTGAGCGTTCGTCGCCGCTATTTACAAGTCGTGACGCCCAATCGAGGGGGGTGTGCAGGCGTCAAGAGGGCAGATGCCCGCCGGTACAGCGGCGATGGCCGCCCAGGTCTTCGCGGCTGGTTACATCCAGGAAACCGTGGCGTTGCAGCAACGCTGCAACCGCGTCAGCCTGATCCCACCCGTGCTCGAAGAGCAGCCAGCCGCCGGCGTGCAGGTGGGCTGGGGCATTTTCAATGATCAAGCGGATGTCATCCAGCCCGTCCGGACCGGATGTGAGTGCCTGCTTCGGTTCATGTTGCAGGGCGGCCAGATGGGGATCGGCTTCGGCAATGTAAGGGGGGTTGCTGACGATCAGATCGAAGCGCGAACCGGTAACAGGCGTAAACCAGCTGCCCAGGAGGCAGGTCACGGGCAGGCCCAGCCGGGTGGCATTGTGCTGAGCCATGGCCAGGGCACCGGCACTGGCGTCTACCGCGGTGACCCGTGCCGCCGTATGCCCGTGCTGGATGGCCAGGGCAATGGCGCCACTGCCGGTGCCCAAATCGAGCACCTGGGCTTGTGCTGGCAAGGCAGCGCCCCCTTGAAGCAGCGCCAGGGCCCACTCCACCAGCACCTCGGTGTCCGGGCGTGGTACGAGCACGTCGGGCCCCACGGCCAGATCCAGACCGAAGAATTCCTTGTGGCCCAGCAGGTAGGCAACGGGTTCGCCCAGCGCGCGGCGCGCCACCAGGCTCTCAAACGTGGCCAGGGTGGACGATGCCAGCGGGTCGGTGTCATGGGCCAGCAGCCAGCTGCGAGGCTTGTCCAGGACGCTCCCCATCAGGATCTCGGCGTCCAGTCGATCCAGTCCGGCCTGGCGGGCAGCCTGCAGCGCAGAGGCGACCGTGACGATGGGCGCATCAGACACCACTGGCGGCCTCCAGCTCTGCGAGTTGGTCGGCTGCTTGGGCTGTCTGCAGCGCCTTGATCACCTCGTCGAGCTCGCCCTCCATGATCGACCCCAGCTTGTACAGCGTCAGGTTGATGCGGTGGTCGGTGAGTCGACCTTGCGGGAAGTTGTAGGTGCGGATGCGGTCCGAGCGGTCGCCCGTGCCCACCAGGCTTTTCCGGTGGGCGGCTTCCTTGGCCTGACGCTCGGTGCGCTCTTTGTCGCGGATGCGAGCGGCGAGCACGGCCAGGGCCTTGGCCTTGTTGCGGTGCTGGCTGCGGTCATCCTGGCATTCGGCCACGATGCCGGTCGGGATGTGCGTGATGCGCACGGCCGAGTCGGTCTTGTTGATGTGCTGACCACCGGCACCGCTGGCGCGGTAGGTGTCGATGCGCAGGTCGGCGGGGTTGATTTCCACCTCTTCCGCTTCGTCCGGTTCGGGCAGCACGGCCACGGTGCAGGCGCTGGTGTGGATGCGGCCCTGCGTCTCTGTCACGGGCACCCGCTGGACACGGTGTCCGCCCGATTCGAACTTCAGGGCACCATAGACCTGGTTGCCCTCGAAGCGCAGGACGATTTCCTTGTAGCCACCCAGATCGGATTCGCTGGCCGACATGATTTCCGTGCGCCAGCCGACGCGCTCTGCATGGCGCGTGTACATGCGCGCCAGATCAGCCGCGAACAAGGCGGACTCATCGCCCCCGGTCCCGGCCCGGATCTCCAGAAAAGCATTGCGCACATCGTCCGGGTCCTTAGGTAGCAAGGCGGTCTGCAACTCGCTTTCGAGCGTGACGAGGTCTGTTTCAGCCTGGGTGATTTCGTCGCGCGCCATGGCCACCATGTCGGCGTCGCCATCCGCTTCCTCCAGCATGGCCTGGGCGGTGGCGAGGTCGTCGCTGCGCTGCGTGTGCCGGCGCGCGAGCTCGCAAACGCCGCTGACCTCGGCATGTTCACGCGAGAGATCCCGATAGCGCCGGTTGTCCGCCGCCACGGCCGGGTCGGACAAGGCCATGTCGAGCTCGCGCAGCCGGTGGGCGAGTCGTTCGAGGGAGGCTGAGAGGGAGGGCGCCAGACCGTGGCTCACGCGCGGTCCTTGCCTTTGCCGTCGGTGTATCCCATCAATTGCTGGGCGAGTGACACATCGCCGCGCAGGAACAGCCGGCCCAGCACGGCCGCCACATCCGGGCGGTGGCGCGGGTCCACGCTGTGCAGTTCAGCCATCGCACCGTGCAGCATCTTCTGCGTCAGGGCCTTGGACATGGCTTCCATGACCTGTTCCACCGGCTCGCCTTTGGCCAGCAGCTTGCGCGCACGGGCCATCTCGGTGGTGCGCCAGGCGTCCGCCTGGGCATGCAGGGCCTGGATCAAGGGTACCGTGGTGCGCTGGTCCAGCCAGTGCACAAAGCCTTGCACGCCTGTTTCAATGATGGCCTCGGCCTGGGAAACGGCAGCCTGACGCTTTTCACCTGCTGACTGCACGATGGCGCTCAAGTCGTCCACGGTGTAGAGGTAGACGTCGTCAAGCTGACCGATCTCCTGTTCGATGTCGCGCGGCACAGCCAGATCGACCATGAACATCGGGCGGCGCTTGCGGGCCTTCAGGGCTCGCTCGACGGCCCCCAGGCCGATGATGGGCAGGCTTGATGCCGTACAGGAGACCACCACGTCGAATTCGTGCAGGCGCTCAGGCAGGTCGGCCAAGCGCATGGCCTGGGCCCCCAGGTGGCCTGCCAGCTTTTCACCACGCTCCAGCGTGCGGTTGGCCACGGCCATCATGCGCGGGTTGCGCGCAGCGAAGTGGGTGGCAGTCAGTTCGATCATCTCGCCGGCGCCCACAAACAGCACCCGCGTCTTGCTCAGGTCTTCAAACAGCTGGCTGGCCAGCCGGACGGCGGCAGCCGCCATGCTGATCGAATGGGCGCCGATCTCGGTGGATGTGCGCACTTCCTTGGCCACGGCAAACGAGCGCTGGAACAGCTGGTGCAGGGTGGTGCCCAGCGTGCCAGCCTCATCGGCTTCGCGCACGGCTTGTTTCATCTGACCCAGGATCTGGGGCTCACCCAGCACCATGGAGTCCAGCCCGCTGGCCACGCGGAAAGCGTGTCGAGCAGCTGCGCCGCCCTCGAGCACATAGGTGTGGCGCATCAATTCGTCCTGGCCCACCCCGCCGGTGGAGGCCAGCCAGTCAACCGCAGCGTGCTGCAGCTTGTGGGCGGGGCCACCCAGACCACCGAGCGCGCAGTACAGCTCGGTGCGGTTGCAAGTGGAGAGCAGGGCCACTTCAGACTGATGAAGGGCCTGGTGAGACTGGGTCAGCCGGCCATGCAGGACACGCAGGGCCGGTGCCAGCTGGTCGACGGCGAACGCAAACCGGCCCCGCAAATCAACGGTGGCGGTGGTGTGGTTCAAACCCAGGGTCAAGACGGTCATGGGGCGGAATTATAAAATCTCTGGTTTATTTGTCACAAAGGCCTTGCATGGGCGTGCTGGATCTATTGATTCATCTCACAAACTTCTTTCTTCCAGCCCTGGGTATGGCGGTTTTTTTACCGCTTTTGACCAAGTTGGTGTGGTGGAAGCAACTGCGTGGGGACGTCGTTCGTCGCATGGCGGCGCGTGTGGCGGGCGTCAGTGCCGTGGTGCTCGTGGCGGGCCTGGCTCTGACCGGCCGTGACGGTGCCATGCTGACCTATGCGGCATTGGTGACGATGGCGGCCGTGACCGTCTGGTGGACAGGACTGCGCTGACATATGACCTACAGCGTCAAAGAAATTTTCTATACCCTGCAAGGCGAGGGCACACAGGCCGGACGGCCTGCGGTGTTTTGCCGTTTCGCAGGATGCAATCTCTGGACGGGCCGTGAAGCCGATCGCGCCAGTGCCGTTTGCCGCTTCTGCGACACCGATTTTGTCGGGACCGATGGCCTGGGTGGCGGCAAGTTTGACGGCCCGGATGCCCTGGCGGACGCCATTGCGGCATTCTGGCCAGCGGGGCAGGCGCCAGATCGCCGCTTTGTGGTGATGACCGGCGGCGAGCCCTTGCTGCAGCTCGATACGGCTTTGATCGACGCCTTGCATGCGCGTGGCTTCATGATCGCGGTCGAGACCAATGGCACGGTGGCGGCACCGGCCGGGCTGGACTGGATTTGTGTGAGTCCCAAGGCGGGTTCGACCCTGGTGCAGCGTGAAGGACATGAGCTCAAGGTGGTGGTGCCCCAAGCCGGGTTCGGCCCGGACGAGCTGTTGGCCCTCGATCAACTGCCGTTCGAGCAGTTCCGTGTGCAGGCCATGGACAGTGCCGACCCGAAGGCGCGGCGCGATGCCATGAACTGGGCGGTGCAGTGGTGTCTGGATCACCCACGCTGGATGCTGAGCGTGCAGACCCACAAGAGCCTGGGAATCCGTTGAAAGGTGCATGCCATGAGCTTGGCTGAACGCAGTTGCCAGGCGGTCTGGCACCCTTGCACGCAGATGAAGGTGCATGAGCGCTTTCCGCCGCGCGCCATCGTGTCCGCGCAAGGCCCCTGGTTGGTCGACGAGCAGGGGCATCGCATCCTGGATGCCGTCAGTTCCTGGTGGGTGAACCTGTTCGGGCACGGCTTTGCGCCCATTCGGGACGCCATCACCGACCAGCTCGGCAAGGTCGATCACATCATGCTGGCGGGTTTGACCCACCCGCCGGTGGTCGAGTTGTCCGAACGCCTGTCGGCCCTGACCGGGCTGGGCCACGCCTTCTACGCCAGCGATGGCGCCAGTGCCACCGAGATCGCCCTGAAGATGAGCGCCCATAGCTGGCGCAACCGTGGTCAGCTCGACAAGCACCGCTTCATTGGCTTGCAGGGCGGCTACCACGGTGAGACGGCTGGTGCCCTGTCGGTGACCGACATCCCGCTGTTCAGGGAGGCCTACGGCCCCTTGGTGCGCTTGAGTGCCACCCTGCCGTCGCCCGACCCGCGTTATGCCGCGCCTGGTGTGTCGGCCGAGGCGCATCTGCAGCATTGCATTGATTCGCTGGCCAGCTATCTGGCGGCCCATCACGCTGACACGGCGGCCATCATCCTGGAGCCGCTGGTGCAAGGTGCTGCAGGCATGGGCATGTACAGCCCGGATTACCTGGTGGCGGTGCGCCGCCTGTGCGACCAGTACCAGGTGCACTGGATTGCGGACGAAATTGCCGTGGGTTTTGGTCGAACCGGAACGATGTTTGCGCATCAGCAAGCCATCGGGCCCGGTGGCCAGGCGGTCAAGCCAGACTTCATCTGTCTGAGCAAGGGGCTGACCGGTGGGGTGATGCCGATGTCCACCGTGCTGACCACGGATGCGGTGTATGCCGCCTTCTGGGATGACCGCACGGTGCATGGTTTCCTGCATTCACACTCCTACACGGGCAACCCCCTGGCGTGTCGCGCCGCGCTGGCAGTGCTTGACACCTTTGCAGCACGGGATGCCCAGGGGCAGGATGTGCTGGCCCGCAACCGACAGGCAGCAGCGCACTTCACGGCATTGACGGCGCCACTGCGAGCGCACCCACGGGTGCGTTCCTGGCGCCAGCAGGGCATGATCTGGGCGTGGGACATCGCTACCGACGAGCCCACCTTCGCGGCGCGCTACCACCGCGCAGCCCTGGACGCCGGCCTCTTGCTGCGCCCCATCGGTGCCACTTTGTATGTGATGCCCCCCTATGTGCTGACGCCAGACGACCAGCGCTTCCTGGCTGATGGGCTGGTGCGGGTGCTCGACCAGGTGCTCGCCGAGATCGACACCTTGCCGCACAGCACGGCCCCGGTGGTGCCGGTACCGTGAGGGTGCTTTGAGGAAATGATGACATGACGGCTTACTTCGTGACCGGTACGGATACGGGCATTGGCAAGACCCGCAGCAGCTGCGCCCTGATTCATGCCCTGCGTCTGGCCGGGCATGCCCGGGTGGTTGGCATGAAGCCGGTGGCGGCCGGCTGCGATTGGGTAGAGCCCGAGGACGGGCAGCCAGGCTACTGGCTCAATGAGGATGTGGCGCAATTGCGCGAGGCTTCCAGCCTGCAGGTGCCATCCAGCTTCGACAACCCCTATGCATTGCCTGACGCCATCTCGCCGCATATCGCGGCGCGCCATGCCCGAGAGCACGTGGACCTGGGCCATATTGAAGCGAGCTTCCATGCCCTGCGCCAGCACGCCGATGCCGTGGTGGTGGAGGGGGCGGGCGGCTTCATCGTGCCGTTTTGTGAAGAGCCCGGTGACTGGGCGACCAGCGCCGACCTGGCCTTGCGCCTGGCCCTGCCTGTGATCATGGTGGTGGGGGTACGCCTGGGCTGCATCAACCACGCGTTGCTGACGCAGGAGGCCATTCTGGCGCGCGGCCTCAGGCTGGCGGGCTGGATCGCCAATGTGGTTGACCCGAGCATGCCTGAGCAGGCTGCCAACCTGGTCACTTTGCAGGCGCGCATCCAGGCCCCGTTGCTGGCGCATTGGCCCTGGGACCCTGAAGCCGACCCCGCCGAGCTGGCGCGCAGCCTGCGCCTGCCCGACTGACCCAGCCACCTGACGCATGAAGACCAGACTGACCACCTTGCTCGGTATCGAGCACCCCATCGTGCTGCCAGGCATGACCTACATCGCCGTGCCCGAACTGGTCGCGGCGGTCAGCCAGGCCGGGGGCCTGGGCATCCTGGCTTCTGGCGCCCTGAATCCCGAAGCCTGCCGTCAGGCCATCCGTACCATCCGGTCTTTGACTGACAAGCCTTTTGGTGTGGGCTGCAGCCTGATGATGCCGGGCGCCAGTGAATGCGCCGAAGTGGCGCTGCAAGAGCAGGTGCCGGTCATCAACGTGTCGATGGGCAAGGGCGAATGGGTGGTCGAGCGAGCGCGAACCTATGGTGGCAAGGTGATCACCACGGTGTCCAGTGAAAAGCATGCGCGTTCGGCGATCGAATCCGGTGTCGATGGCCTGATCGTCACAGGCCACGAAGCGGCGGCCCATGGTGGAGCCGTGTCATCCATGGTGCTGATCCCGGCCGTGCGCGACATGACCGATCTGCCCCTCATCGCCGCGGGTGGTTTTGCCGATGGACGAGGGCTGGTGGCAGCGCTGGCGCTGGGCGCCGACGCCGTGGCCATGGGCACCCGGTTCGCCAGCTCGGCGGAAAGCCCGGTGCACCCGGACACGAAGCAGCTGATTCTGGCTAAGGAGGCAGAGGAGACGATCTACTCGCCCAACTTCGATACCTTCCCTTGTCGTGTCATGAAGACGCCGGGAGGTCAGCGCTACACCGCTCGCAAGTTGAGCCCGCCGGTGGCCATCACCCGATCGGTGAAGGCCGCGCGTGAGCTGAACCGACCCTTGAGCGGCCTGGTGCGCGATACCTTGTCGCTGGGCTTGGTCGGGGCGGTGAAAGTGGCCTATTTCGGTGCAGCGACACTGGCCATGCGCAAAGCCATCCACGAGGCGAACCACGTGGATGGCGTGCAGTTGATCGGTCAATCTCAGGGGCTGGTCCACGACGTGGCCAGTGTGGCCGAGATCGTGGACCGGGTGATGGCTCAGGCACGGACCGTGGCGGCCAACGTGTCCGGCCTGTGAGCCATCAGGCTCAATCGTTCGAGTTGCCGCCCATGCCGAACAGGGCGAGCAGGCTGGTGAACAGGTTGTAGACCGTCACGAACAGGCTCAAGGTGGCCAGCACATAGTTGGTTTCGCCACCGTGCACGATGCGGCTGGTTTCCATCAGGATCATGCCGCTCATCAGCATCACGACCATGCCCGACACAGCCAGCGACAGGGCAGGAATCGAGAAGAAGATGGCGCCCAGGCCCAGGCCGACCGCAACCAGCATCCCGATGAACAGGAACTTGCCCATGAAGCTGAAGTCGCGCTTGGTGGTCAGGGCCACCGCGGAGAGGCCGACGAAAGCCAGGGCCGTGCTACCCAGTGCACTGGCTACCACCGAGGTGCCGTTTTGCATCGACAGCACCGCGTTGAGCAGCGGGCCCAGGGTGTAACCCATGAAGCCGGTCAGGGCAAAGAGCGACAGTACGCCTGCGCCGCTGTTGGCCGTCTTGTGCACCAGGAACATCAGGCCGTAGAAGCCGATGAGCGTGAGCAGCAGGCCGGGTGCCGGCAGATGCATGGTCATGGCCACACCTGCCACGCCGGCGCTGAACGCCAGGCTCATGCCCAGCAGGGCATAGGTATTGCGCAGCACGCGGCGGCTGCTGGTGCTGATGCCGGTGGCACCCACTTCGGTGTAGTGAACGTCTTCGATGCCCGCGCCCGGGCCGCGACGGCCCCAAGCCATGGCACGCACGTTGTGGCGAGAGTTGTCAGACATGGTGTGATCCTTCGTCAAAGTCAGAGGGGTGCCGCAGCAAAGCACCACGGCCAATGCAGTCTACGAACTGGCTTGTTTCGTGTAAATTCGATTAAATGACATGAACATTTCGGGAAAACCGATATGAACTACAAGCACCTGCAGTATTTCTGGACCGTGGCTCGCCTGGGGGGCGTGGTCAAGGCGGCCGATCATCTGCATGTCACGCCCCAGACCATCAGCGGCCAGATCCAGTTGCTGGAAGACCATTTCGGGCGGCCGCTCTTCAAAAAGAAGGGGCGTTCGCTGGACTTGACGGAAACCGGCCAGCTCGCCTTCAGCTATGCCGAAGACATCTTCAACCTGGGCTCCGAGCTCGATCAGATCGTGCGCCAGCCGCGCGGGGTGGCCCGGCCGGTGGAGTTGCGCATCGGGGTGGCGGATGCCGTGCCCAAGTTGGTGGTGAGCCGTCTGCTGGAGCCGGTGCTCACAGCCAAGCAGGCGTTCAAGGTGGTGTGCCGGGAGTGGAAGTTCGACAGCCTGCTGGCAGAGCTGGCGGTGCACCGACTGGATCTGGTGCTGTCCGACACGCCCTTGCCGCCGAACCTCAGCGTGAACGCCTTCAACCACCGGCTGGGTGGCTCCAGTGTGGGTTTCTATGCCACGCGAGAGCTTGCGGCGACCTTGTCCGGGTGCTTCCCGCATTGCGTGGACGGAGCGCCCTTGCTGGCACCGGGTGTGGAGTCGGCGCTGGGTGCCAAGCTGGCGCCCTGGCTGGCTCGACACAAGCTGCGTCCGCGGCTGGTGGGCGAGTTTGACGACGGTGCCTTGCTCAACACGCTGGGCCAGCAGGGACATGGCGTATTCATGGCGCCCATGGTGCTGGACGCAGCGGTGCGCCGCATGGGTGACATCACCCTGCTGGGCGAGGCGCCAGATCTGACGGAAGACTTCTTCGTGATCACGGTGGAGCGCCGCATCACCCACCCCGGTGTGGCCGCCATCACCGAGGCAGCACGCCAGGGCTTGTTCGCTGCCTGGAACGAGTGATGCGGTGAGGGGCTGGCGGCAAGCTGGTACCCTTGGCCCATGACTGCACTGTTTGAAAAGGAACTCGCCGAGCGCGAGGCGGCGCACCTGATGCGCCGTCGCCGGCAGGTCGAGCCGCTGGTCCCGCCTGTGGACCTCACGCCGGCAGACGAGCATCTGCGTGGCACCACCTACCTGATTGATGGACAAGCCCGGCTGTCGTTTGGCAGCAATGACTATCTGGGCTTGTCTCAGCATCCTGCACTGATCCAGGCGGCCTGTGATGCGGCCCGGCATTACGGCGTGGGCGCCACTGCGTCACCGCTGGTCTGTGGGCACAGCCCGGCCCACGAGCGCCTGGAGCTGGCGCTGGCTCGCATGGTGGGCCTGCCGCGCGCGCTTTATTTCTATGCGGGCTATGCGGCCAATGTGGGCATCGTGCCTGCGCTGGTCGGCAAGGGCGACGCGGTGTTTTCCGATGCCCTCAACCATGCCTGCCTGATCGATGGCATTCGCCTGTCGCGGGCCGAGCTGAATGTGATGCCGCACGCGGATCTGGCTGCGCTGGAGGCTGCGCTGGCCAGCAGCACGGCGCGACGCAAGCTGGTGGTCACCGATGCGGTGTTCAGCATGGACGGCAATGTGGCCGATGTGCCGGCCCTCATGGCCCTGTGCGAGCGCTACGACGCCTGGCTCATGATCGACGATGCCCATGGCTTCGGCGTGTTGGGTGATCAGGGTGAAGGCACCTTGTCGCATTACCGCATGGCAGGGCGTGACGGGCTGGCGGCCGGGTGGCAAGGTCGCATGGACCGTCTCATCTACATGGCAACGCTGGGCAAGGCGGCGGGCGTATCCGGGGCCTTTGTGGCGGGCGAACCCAGCATGGTCGAGTGGGTGCTGCAAAAGGCCCGTACCTATATGTTTGCCACTGCGGCGCCAGCCATGGTGGCCGAGGCCCTGTGCGCCAGTGTTCAGGTCATGCAGGATGAAGCCTGGCGGCGCGATCATCTGCGCACCTTGCAGGCCACCTTGCGCCGCCGTGTGGACGAGGCCAAACTGCCCTGGACCTTGCTGCCATCCGACACGGCGATCCAGCCGCTGGTGATCGGCAGCAATGAAGATGCGTTGGCTGTCATGGCCCATTTGGATGCCAAGGGCGTCTGGGTGCCGGCCATCAGGCCACCCACGGTACCTGCCGGCACCGCCCGCTTGCGCATATCGTTGTCCTCGGCCCACACGGTCGAGCAGGTTGAAACCTTGTGCGATGCGCTCAAGGACGCCGCAGCTGCGCTGCGCTAGCATCATCACAAAGAGGAGATACAACTATGGACGTCACCAAGCTCAAGACCACCCTGGCCCAGTTGCATGGCGAACTGGCCAGCAGCGGCAAGCTCGACCCGGAACTCAAGACCCTGCTCGAAACACTGGACAAGGACATCCACGAGACCCTGCAATCCGGTGCCAAAGGGGAGGGGGAGTCGGAGCTGACCGATCGCGCTCGCGAAATTGAAAGCCGTTTCGCATCCGAGCACCCCTATCTGTCGGCAGGCCTGCAGGAACTCATGGAGATTCTGGGCAAGATGGGTATCTGATTTCCGGTCAATCGTCGGGCAGCTGATAGTTCTGTAGCTGCCTGGTCGCCACACTGCAAGGCTCAAATGTCCGCGTGATGCGGGCATCGTGTACAGGAAGTTGTGACGAATGGCTCAGACGCAGAACAGCCCCCAAGGGGCGGACACCCTGATCATCGGGGCGGGGATGGCCGGTGTGGTTGCCGCACTGGAATTGCTGATCAAGGGGCAGCGGGTCTGCCTGCTGGATCGGGCGCCGGAATCAGCCATGGGTGGGCTGGCCATGCACGCCTTTGGTGGCATGGCGCTGGTTGACACCCCTTTGCAGCGTCGAGCGGGCATCCGGGATAGCCGCGAGCTGGCGCTGCAGGACTGGCTGAGCTTTGCCGAATTTGGCGCCGAGGATGTCTGGCCTCGACGCTGGGCCGAGCACTACATCGATCGCTGTGTACCCGATGTCTACGAGTGGCTGCGGGGGCACGGCTTGCGCTTCATCCCGGCGGTCCAATGGGTTGAGCGCGGCTGGATGAAGCCCGGCAACTCGGTGCCTCGTTATCACGTCATCTGGGGCTCGTCTCGCCACATGATCACGACGCTGATGGCGGCTTTGAAGCCCTTTCAGTCGAGTGGTCAGCTCACCGTTCGTTTCCGCCACAAGGTCACAGGCCTGCTGCAGGCTGGTGGCCGCATCACCGGCTGCATGGGGGTGGACGAGGCCTCGGGCCAGTCATTCGAGCTCGTGGCTGCGCAGACCGTGGTGGCCACCGGTGGGGTAACGGGTGACCTTGAGCGGGTGCGCCAGCACTGGCCAGCCAAGTGGGGCGCAGCCCCTGCCGAGTTGCTCAATGGCTCTCATCCGGATGCCGATGGCCTGCTCCACGACGAAGTCACGCGGGTCGGTGGCAACGTCACCCATCTGGACCAGATGTGGAACTACGCCGCTGGCGTGGACCATCCTCAGCCGCAGTTTCCTGGACATGGCCTGAGCCTGGTGCCCACCAAGTCGGGCTTGTGGATGGACCCGGACGGCCGGCGCATTGGCCCTGTGCCTTTCGTGACGGCTTTTGATACCCGCGAGATGGTGGCGCACATTTCGCGCAACCAATGGCCCTACACCTGGCAGATCCTCAATCGCCGCATTGCCGACCGCGAGCTGGCCGCATCAGGGGCAGACCACAACCAGATGATCCGTGACCGGCGCATCCTGCCTTTCATCAAGATCCTGCTGACGGGCAACAGTGCATTGGTGGACGAGTTGCTGGGCGCCTGCCCTGACTTCGTGCAGGCCCAGACGCTGCCGGAGCTGGTGAACAAGATGAATGCGCTGGCCGGCAACCAGCGTTTGTCGGCTGATACCCTGGCCGCTGAAATCAAGCCTTACGACGACCAGATCGCGCGCGGTCCGCGTTTCCACAACGATGACCAGCTGCGCCGCATCGCCCACCTGCGCAAGTGGACGGGTGACCGCCTGCGTACCTGCAACTTCCAGCGTGTGCTCGACCCCGGCGCAGGTCCGTTGATCGCCATCCGCTGCCGCATCTTGACGCGCAAGTCGATGGGCGGCATCCAGACCGACCTGAGCAGCCGGGTGCTGGACATGGCCGGACAGCCGATGCCTGGCCTCTACGCCGTGGGCGAGGCGGCCGGTTTTGGCGGGGGCGGCTCAAATGGCGAGGGCTCGCTGGAAGGAACATTCCTGTCCGGCTGCATCCTCACCGGGCGTGCAGCCGCGCGTCACATCACCAGCGCAGCCTGAGGCGCACGGGGGCGTTCGTCACATTCCGTACGGTCATGGACATGACATTATTGCAGTGCAGCATGACTGCGTGCCATGATGTTGGCCAAAGGGCGCCTGTTGGTGCCAAACCAAATGGATGTGACGATGACCCAGGAAGAACTGATCGAAAACGTACCGTTTGACGAGATCCAGATCGGGCAGTCCGCACGCTTGATCCGGACCTTGACTGTTGAGGATGTGCAGTCTTTTGCGGCGGTGTCGGGGGATGTGAACCCGGCTCATTTGGACAAGGCCTATGCCGATGCCACCCGTTTTCATGGCGTGATCGGTCATGGCATGTGGGGGGGCGCGCTGATCTCGTCCGTCCTGGGCACGCAGTTCCCCGGTCCGGGCACCATTTATCTGTCCCAGTCGCTGAAGTTTTTGAAGCCGGTGCACCTGGGTGACACGCTCACGGTTGCGGTCACCGTGTCCCAGATGAACCCCGAGCGCAAGACCGTGGTGCTCGATTGCCAGGTCACCAACCAGAAGCAGGAAGCGGTGATCACGGGCGAAGCGCTGGTGATGGCGCCGACCGAGAAGATCCGCCGGCCGCGTATGGCCTTGCCTGCCATCCACGTGTTCGATCCGGAAAAGCGTTTGCAGGCCTTCCTGGAAACAGCCCAGCGCCCAACGCCTACCCTGTGTGGTGTGGTGCATCCGTGTGAAGGCGAAGCCCTGCGCGCGGTGCTGCGTGCCACCGAGATGGGGCTGATCGAGCCGGTGGTGTTTGCGCCAGAAGCCCGTCTGCGCGCCATTGCCGAAGAAGAAGGGTTGGACCTCAATGGCCTGCGCATCGAGTCGGTCGCGCACAGCCATGCCGCTGCTGAGCAGGCGGCGTTGTGGGCCGCTGATCTGGTGAGCAAGCAGGTGCCAGTCATGATGCTCAAGGGCAGCCTGCACACCGATGAGTTGATGCACGCCCTGATTGCCAACCCGACGCTGCGTACCAAGCGCCGGGCATCGCACATCTTCCGCATGGATGCGCCGATGTACACCAAGCCGCTGCTGATCTCGGATGCGGCGCTCAACATCCAGCCCACGCTGGAGGAGAAGGTCGACATCGTGCAGAACGCGATCGATGCGGCCCATGCGCTGGGCGTCGCCAACCCGAAGGTGGCTTTGCTGTCGGCTGTTGAAACGGTGACGGCCAAGATCGCCTCGACGCTGGATGCCGCAGCCTTGTGCAAGATGGCCGACCGCGGTCAGATCAAGGGTGCCACGCTCGACGGCCCGCTGGCTTTCGATAATTCGATCTCGGTCGAGGCCGCCCGCATCAAGGGCATCGAGTCTCCTGTGGCAGGCGATGCCGACATCCTCATCGTGCCCGATCTGGAGTCGGGCAACATGCTGGCCAAGCAGCTTGAATACCTGGGCGGTGCGGCCTCCTGCGGTGTGGTGCTGGGCCTGCGTGTGCCGGTGGCCCTGACCAGCCGCGCAGATGGTGTCGCTTCCCGCGTGGCATCGGTGGCCTTTGCCCTGCGTGTGGCGGCCTATTACGCCGAACATCAACCCTGATTGCCCTAGCTGCCCATGACTCCTATCGAACATGCTCGCCGGCCCCGCGTGGTCCTGAGCGTCAATTGCGGATCTTCCACCCTGAAGTACGCCGCCTATCCGATCGAGGGTGACGACATCGGTGAAGCGGTGATGACTCAGACCATCGATGGGCTCAAGCTGGATGATGAAGTGGAAGCCGGACAGCCTGGCGACCCTTTCATGAAGGCCTTGCACGAGCTTGAGCGCGCATTGCACGCCGATGGCGAGGTGGACGTGCTGGCGGTCGCTCACCGCATTGTTCACGGGGGCAACCATTTCTTTGAACCGGTTCGGCTCAACGGTCCCATCATGACGGCGCTGGCCCAGCTCAATTCGCTGGCGCCGCTGCACCAGCCGCACAACCTCGATGGGGTGCGGCGGTTCGAGGCCCACTGGCCTGGGGTGCCGCAGATCGGTTGTTTTGATACGGCTTTCCACGCCAAGCTGCCGGAAGTAGAGCAACGTTTTGCCCTGCCCAACGAGTTGTATGAGCAAGGGGTGCGCCGCTTCGGCTTCCATGGCCTGTCGTATGCCTATGTGATGGGGCGGCTCGCAGAGCTGACACCACGGGCTCAGGGCCGTGTGCTGGCCTACCACCTGGGGAACGGGGCCAGTGCCTGTGCCGTGCTGAATGGCCACAGCGTGGCGACCACCATGGGCTTTTCGGCGGTGGACGGCCTGGTGATGGGCACGCGCTGCGGCAACCTCGATCCGGCCGTCATCTTGCATCTGCTCAGCCAGGGCTGGACAGAAGAACGCATCGAGACCCTGGTCTACAAACAGTCGGGTCTCAAGGGCTTGTCGGGCCTCTCATCGGACATGCGTGCCTTGCACCAGAGCGATGCGCCCAGTGCAGCCATGGCCATCGATGTGTTCGTGCACCGTGCCGTGCGCGAGGGCGGTGGGCTGGTGGCCTGCATGGGCGGGGTCGATGCGATTGCGTTCACTGGCGGCATCGGTGAGCACGATGCCATCGTGCGCGAGCGCATCGTGCAGGGCCTGGCACACCTCGGTGTCCAGTTGTCGTCCGAGGCGAACCAGCAATTGCCTTCCAAGGGCGAGGGTCCGATCCACGTGGCCGACAGTCCGGTTGACGTCTGGGTGGTGCCTACCGATGAAGGCCGCATGGCGGCCCGCGGTGCAGCCCGATTGCTCGGGCTGATCTGATCAGCTCAGCTTGAGTTGCGCCCGCAGCGAATGCGGGTATGCCTGCGTGATGTCCACATCAATCAGCTGACCGACGAGGCGGTCACGCAAGGCCTGTGTCGGGCCGGCCGGGAAGTTGACGATGCGGTTGCACTCGGTGCGACCCATCAGCTCGCTCGGGTCCTTGCGGCTGGGGCCTTCCACCAGGATCTTCTGGGTTGTGCCGACCAGGGCTTCGCTGTAGCGCTGCACGTTCGATTCCAGATAGGCCTGCAGCGTCTGCAGACGCTTGAGCTTCACTTCATACGGTGCATCGTCTTGCAGCGAGGCAGCCGGTGTGCCGGGGCGGGCGCTGTAGATGAAGCTGAAGGATGCATCGAACTCGAGGTCGGTGGCCAGCTTCATCAGCTTGTCGAAGTCTTCGTCCGTCTCGCCGGGGAAGCCCACGATGAAGTCGGTTGACAGGCTGATGTTCGGGCGCACGGCGCGCAGCTTGCGGATGGTGCTCTTGTATTCGAGCACCGTGTAGCCGCGCTTCATGGCCATCAGGATGCGGTCGGAACCATGCTGCACGGGCAGGTGCACATGGTTGACCAGCTTGCTGGTCTTGCCATAGACATCGATCAGGCGCTGGCTGAACTCGTTGGGGTGGCTGGTGGTGAAGCGGATGCGCTCGATGCCGGGGATCTCGGCCACGTATTCGAGCAGCATGGCGAAGTCGGCGATCTCGGTGGTGTCGCCCATCTTGCCGCGGTAGCCATTCACGTTCTGGCCCAGCAGGGTGACTTCCTTGACGCCCTGGTCGGCCAGGTCGGCGACTTCGGTCAGCACGTCATCGAAGGGGCGCGAGACCTCTTCGCCGCGGGTGTAGGGCACCACGCAGTAGCTGCAGTACTTCGAGCAGCCTTCCATGATCGACACAAATGCGGAGGCGCCTTCCTTGCGCGGCGGCGGCAGGTGGTCGAACTTTTCGATCTCGGGGAAGCTGATGTCGACCTGCGGGCGCTTTTGCTGCTGGCGCTTTTCCAGCATGGCAGGCAGGCGGTGCAGGGTTTGCGGGCCAAAGACCACGTCCACATAGGGCGCGCGCTCAATGATCGACGCGCCTTCTTGGCTGGCCACGCAACCGCCCACGCCAATCAGCACACCCTTTTCCTTCAGGTGTTTGACGCGGCCCAGGTCGGAAAACACCTTTTCCTGCGCCTTCTCACGGATGGAGCAGGTGTTGAAGAGGATCAGGTCGGCTTCTTCGGGGTTGTCGGTGGGCACATAGCCTTTGGCAGCATTCATGACGTCGGACATCTTGTCCGAGTCGTATTCATTCATCTGGCAGCCATAGGTCTTGATGTAGACCTTCTTTTGCGGGGTATCAACACTCATTTCGGTACGGCTCAGGGCTTGGTCCAGGTCTGGGCAATGGGATCGAAGATCCACTTCGCGGCCTCTTCAGGGGTGCGGGGCCACAGCTTGGCGATTTCTTCGGGGCGGAGGATCCACGCATTGAGCACCAGGCCATATTGCTCGAGCGTGTAGTTCACGACGAGCTTTTGTCCGACCAGGGCACCCGACATGACCACCATCTGCCTCTGATCACGGATGCGCGCACCTGGGGCCAGGTGGGTTGCGTTGCCGTTGAGCAGAATTTCAGGGGGAGCGGTGACGACGATTTCGCCGCGCAGTGCGTTGGCGGGGAAGTTGCGTTGAACCTGGGCGGCCACAATGGCCGGCACAGCCAGGGCCAGGCAGGCCGAGGCCGTCACGAGACAGCGGTTCATGGTGTAGATCCAGGGGCTGTTGAGGGAGCGCCGATTTTAAGGCACCCCTGCCTGTCGGGCCAGCCCTGCAGGTGAAGGATCAGGCCGTTTCGTTGAGTTGTTGCAATCTCTGCGGTGTGCCGACGTCGGTCCAGCGACCCTCATAGAGATGACCACCCAGGCGGCCCGCAGCGATGGCACGGTCCAGGCAGGGCTTCAGGGCAGCGGCCTGGCCGGCTGTCACCGTGGCCACCATGTCAGGGCGATAGAGCCCGATGGTCGAGTAGGTCCAGCTGGGAGTGTCGGCTGGCAGGTCGGCCTTCTGTGCCACACGACCTTGCGGTGTCAGCGCGAAGTCGCCCTTGAGGTTGTGGGCAGGGTTGGACACCAGCCAGAGATGGCCCCAGTCGCTGCTGGCGACAAAACGGTGGGCTGCCTCGGGCGAGAAGTGGAAGTCCGGCACGAACACATCGCCGGCCAGCACCCAGAAGGCATCACCCAGCATGGGCAGAGCCTTGGCGATGCCACCGGCGGTTTCCAGTGCGCCGCCATGGTCGGCGCGTTCGTGCGAGTAACGGATGCGCAGCCCCCAGCGGCTGCCATCTCCCAGTGTGGGTTCGAATTGTTCTTCGAGGTGGGCCGTGTTGATGACCACATCGCGCACACCGTCGCGAGCCAGGGCCGCCAGGTGCCATTCGATGAGCGGCTTGCCCTGCACGGTCAACAGCGGCTTCGGGGTGGTATCGGTCAGGGGTCGCATGCGCTCACCCCGGCCAGCGGCCAGGATCAGGGCAGGCAGGATGGTGGCGGTATCAGGCATGCACGCTTGCAGAAGGGAAGGCAACGACATGATCCAGGCTGAGCCGGATGCCGATGGCTTCACCCAGCGCGTGATCATGGTGCGACGGTACCATGGCCAGCACCTCCTCACCGTTGCTCAGGCGCAGCGTGTAGAGAATCTCGGCGCCGCGAAACGCCTTGTGCCGCACTTCGGCCCGGATGTCGCTGCGGTCGTCGTGCACGACGTCATCAGGACGCAACAGCAGGTCAATGGGGGTGCCGGGCGGCAGGGTGATCGTGTCGGTGGTTCGCACCTCGCAGGCGTCGGGGTCCTGCTGGCTCAAGGGCATGCGCAACTGATGCGGGCCCATGACCGTGGCCTTGACGAAGGCGCCTTGCCCGATGAAATTGGCCACGCGCTGGTTGGCCGGCTGGTGGTACAGACCATAGGCGGTGCCCCATTGCTGCAGCACACCGTCTGCCAGCACGCCAATGGCATCGGCCATCGCGAAGGCTTCATGCTGGTCGTGGGTGACCAGGATGGCCGTGGTCTGCGTGCGCTTGAGGATCTCGCGCACTTCACCGGCCAGATGCTCGCGCAGGCTCACATCCAGATTCGAAAATGGTTCGTCGAGCAGCACCAGGCTGGGAGCGGGGGCCAGGGCGCGGGCCAGGGCCACGCGTTGTTGCTGCCCACCCGACAGCTCATGCGGATAGCGCTGACCAGCCTGATCCAGGCCGACGAGTTTCAGCATCTCGGCCACGCGCTCGCTGGCTTGCGGGCGGCCCTTGATGCCGAATCCCACGTTGTCCGCGACTGTGAGGTGGGGGAAGAGCGCGTAGTCCTGGAACACCATGCCGATGCGGCGCTTTTCCGGCGGCGTGATGCGGCCGGGGGCGCTCACCACCTGACCATCCAGCGCAATCGTGCCTGCCGTGACCGGCTCGAAGCCCGCAATCGCACGCAGCGCGGTGGTCTTGCCGCAGCCCGAGGGGCCGAGCAGGCAGCCGATGGCACCGCGCGGCAACTGGAAGCTGATGTCATCCAGCACCTTGCGGGCACCGTAGCTCAGGCTCACGTGTTCCACCGTCAACCAAGGTGCGGCGAGGTCCAGTGTGGACGACAAAGTCGGGGTGGATTGACCGGACATGGCTCGAAAAATGGTGTGATGGGTTTGAAATGAGGATAATTCTCAGTACGAATTATGAGCCCCGCAGTATCCAAGTGAGCGATTTCCCACCAAAACCCGAGTTCAGCTGGCTGTCGATGGTGTCCTTCCTGGTCGGCATCCTGATGGCGGTGCCCATCCTGTCCGTCCTGGCGCATGTCTTCATGTCTGGTACGGGCGACACCTGGCATCACCTGGTCGACACGGTGCTGGGTTCCTATATCTGGTCTACCTTGGTGCTGTGCGTGGGGGTGGGGGTCGGCACCGCCATGCTGGGGGTGGGCAGTGCCTGGCTGGTGGTGCGCTATGACTTCCCTTTGCGTGGCACCTTCGAGTGGGCCCTGGTGCTGCCGCTGGCAGTGCCTGCCTACGTGATGGCCTATACCTACACCGACCTGTTGCAGTTTGTCGGGCCGGTGCAGACCTGGTTGCGCGACACCTTTGACTGGACCCGCGCCGACTACTGGTTCCCCGACGTGCGCTCGCTCGGTGGGGCCGTGGTGATGTTCTGCCTGGTGCTCTACCCCTATGTCTACATGCTCACCCGCACGGCGTTTCTGGAACGCGCAGGCGGCATGCTGGAGGTGGGGCGTTCGCTGGGGCTGGGCCCATGGGCCAGTTTCAGGCGGGTGTCCTTGCCGCTGGCGCGACCGGCCATTGCAGCAGGTGTGGCCCTCGCTTTGATGGAGACGCTGGCCGACTTCGGCGCGGTGTCCTACTTTGGTGTGCAGACCTTCACCACCGGTATCTACCGGGCCTGGTTCTCACTGGGCGACCGGGTGGCGGCGGCGCAACTGTCTGTCGCCTTGCTGGGCTTTGTGGTGCTGGTGCTGGCGCTGGAGCGCCTGTCGCGCGGCCGTGCCCGTTTTCATGACACCACCAACCGCCGGGCAGCCCCCCAGGGGCGGCGATTGCATGGCATGCGGGCCTGGCTGGCAGTGCTGGCCTGCCTGTTGCCTTTGGCCGGCGGGTTTCTGGTGCCGGCCGGAGACCTGCTCTACATGGCCGTCACCAAGGGCGATGCGCAGTTCGGTACCCGCTTCATCGAACTGGCACGCAATAGCGTGACGGTGTCGGGCATCACGGCTGTGCTGGCTGTGATGCTGGCCGTGGTGCTGGGCTATGCCTCGCGCCTGAAATCGGCCTCCTGGTTGATGCGCGGGGTGCACCGCATGGCCGGGTTGGGTTACGCCGTGCCAGGAACCGTGATCGCTGTGGGGGTGCTGATTCCCATGTCGCGTCTGGATCAGTGGCTGATCAATGCGATCACGGCGGCCACGGGCACGAACCCCGGGTTGTTGTTGACCGGCGGCATCATCGGTCTGGTCTATGCGTGCGTGGTGCGCTTCCTGACCCCGGCGGTGCAGGGCATTGATGCGGGGCTGCAGAAGATCACCACCCACATGGATGACGCCGCGCGCAGCCTCGGGCTGAGCCCGGCCAGGACCTTGTGGCGGGTGCATTTCCCGTTGCTGAGGGGGAGCTTGCTGACCGCGGCCTTGCTGGTTTTCATCGATGTGATGAAAGAGTTGCCGGCCACGCTGGTGCTGCGTCCCTTCAACTTCGACACGCTGGCGACCCAGGCCTATACCCTGGCCTCCGATGAGCGCCTGGCCGAGGCATCAACCTCGGCACTGGCGATCGTGGTGGTGGGCTTGCTGCCGCTGATCGTGCTCAGCCGGCAGATTGCACAGGGCCGACGGGACAGCCGCCAGCCCTGAGCGGGTTCAACGCCAGCCAGCGCGGTCGAACACCTTCTGGGCAGTGGCCACGTTCTTGGCCAATTGCTCGACGGGCAGGCTGTCGGCCTTGAACTGGCCCATCGTGCGCAGGGCCGGGTTGTCGGCCTTCACGCTCGGCACCGCCGGCCACTCGTTGTTGCCATCGGCAAAGTACACCTGAGCCGCGTCGCTGGCCAGGTATTCCATGAACTTGATGGCGGCATCGGCATGCGGGGCCGACTTGATGATGCCCGCACCCGACACATTGATGTGCGTGCCCCAAGTCTGCTGGTTGGGCCACACCAGGCCCAGCGATTCCACCGTCTTGCGGTCTTCCGGTTGCGTCGAGCGCATCAGGCGGGCCAGGTAATAGCTGTTGGAAATAGCCACCCCGCATTCACCGGCACCCACCGAGCGCAGTTGGTCGATGTCGCCACCCTTGGGTTCACGGGCAAAGTTGGCCACCAGGCCGCGGGCCCAGGCTTCGGTCTTGGCTTCGCCTTCGTGGGCAATCATGGCGGCACCCAGCGACAGGTTGTAGGGGTGGTTGCCGGCCCGCACGCAGACCATGCCCTTGAGTTTCGGGTTGGCCAGGTCGTCATAGGTCTGAACCTGGTCGCGCTTGATCATGCGCTTGTTGAACACGATCACGCGGGCACGGGTCGAGAACGACACCCAGGTGTCGGTGCGCAGATTGGCCGGAATGCGGCTGTTGAGCACCGGGGAGTTGATCTTGCGGAACAGGCCCATGCGGTCAGCCAGTTCCAGCCGGCTCGCATCCACCGTGATCAGGATGTCTGCCGGGCTGTTGGCACCTTCATTGCGTAGTCGCTCCATCAGCTCATCTTCCTTGCCGTCGATCCGGTTGATGCGGATGCCGGTCTGCTTGGTGAAGTTGCTGTAGAGCGACTCGTCTGTCTGGTAATGGCGGGCCGAATAGATGTTGAGCACCTTGTCGTCTGCGTGGGCAGGCAAGGATGCACCGATAGCAGCGATTGCGAGGCTGGTCAGTGCGCCCAGCTTTTTCAGCATGGTGCGGCGCGTCGAGTGGGGGGTGTGCATGAGGGTCCTCATAACTGTCATACCTCATGTTAACAGTAATGATTCGCATTACTGCATGAAAGCCCAGCTGTTCGTGCCGATATGTGATGGTCTTGCGCGTTACAGCAAGGTAAACATACATGTATAAGCTGGACAATGGACAAATAGCCCACCGCAATTTGAAAGCTGTTTTGATGAGTCTTGACGCACTGCTGCAGGGAATTGATTCCGGAATCCAGGCGCATCTGGCGTGGAATCAGAAGTTGCTTCGTTGCGCTTTGCTGAGAAAAACGCCAGGCGACGACATGATGCGACCGCAAGCGCATCTCCACTGTCAGTTTGGTCAGTGGTTCGTGCGCGAGCGGGCCCATCTGGCTGAATTCGATTCAGGCCTGGTTGCCGATATCGATGGGGCGCACACGCGCATGCACGACGCGGTGCGAGCCATGTGCACGGCCGTGCTGGAAGGCCGTGGCGCCGACCCCGAGGCGCTGGCAGCCTATGAAAACAACCAGTCGGCCATGATCTCAGGCCTGGTGGAATTGCGTCACCGCGTGGTGCAGTTCGCCATGCGCGAAGACCCGCTCACCGGCCTGCCGCTGCGACACGGCCTGGAAAACCTGTTTGACCTGCGTTGCAAGGATGCCCATCGAAGTGGTGATCACCTGTATCTGGCGATGATCGACATCGATCGATTCAAGTCGGTCAATGACACCTTTGGTCACCCTGTTGGCGACGAAGCACTCAAGCATGTGGCGCAGTGCCTGCGCGGCGCCTTGCGTGATTCGGACACCCTGGTTCGCTGGGGCGGAGAAGAGTTTCTGGTCATGCTGCTGTGCTCGGATGGTGAGGGGGCCTCGGTGCTGGCTGAGCGCCTGCTTCGCAAGGTCAGGCAGACTCCGCTGGACCTGGACCGGGGCCCAACCTTGCACCTGTCGGTCACGGTGGGCCTGGCTGGCGTGTGCGAGGGCGACGACATGGCGCATGCCATCTACAAGGCCGATCAGGCACTGCTGCAAGGCAAGGCGCAAGGGCGTGACCGCCTGGTGCGCTGTCCGTGCGTGAAATAGAAATCGGCCGACTTGTAAAGTACTTACCTCGGCGTCAGGGGCTTGATCAGGGGGCTGTCTGCGCGGTCATGCGTCCGCAAATACCATGTTCGCCTTGATCCATCCATTTTGAAAGGCCTGACATGGCAAAGACTGTCGTCGTGTATTTCTCCGGGTATGGCCATACCCAACGTGTTGCAGCTGCCGTCGCTGAAGGCGCCAAGGCCTCGCTGCTCGCCATCGATGAACAAGGCAACCTGCCCGAAGCCGCCTGGGAAGAGCTGGCTGCCGCCGACGGCATCATCTTTGGTGCGCCGACCTACATGGGCTCGGCCCCGTGGCAGTTCAAGAAGTTTGCCGACGCCAGCTCCAAGGCCTGGTTCGTGCGCGCCTGGCAAGACAAGGTGTTTGGCGGCTTCTCGGTAAGCGCCAGCCTGAACGGCGACAAGCAAGTCACCTTGATCGGCCTGCAGACCCTGGCGTCGCAGCACGGCGGCATCTGGGTGAGCCTGGGCCTGATGCCCGCCAACAAGCAAGCCTCGACCCGTCAGGACGTGAACAACCTGGGCGGCTCGGTCGGTCTGCTGGTTCAAGCCCCGTCGGATGCTGGCGCTGACGCCATTCCTGAAGGTGACATTGAAACCGCTCGCCAATACGGCGCGCGCGTGGCCAGCATTGCGGCACGCCTGAAGGCCTGATCGCTTCGTTAGCCGGCAAGAAAAAAGCCACTCCATGGGGTGGCTTTTTGAATTCTGGTGGCGCTTCAGGGATTCGAACCCCGGACCTTAGTGACCTGTGGCGCTTTTCAGCGCCTGCTGTGGCACCAACGGCACGAGATGACGGAGCACTATGTGAGCGGCACGTGGGCGGGTGAGTTAAACCGTTGCGGTAGTCCTCACGATGGAGCACCCAAGCGCAGGTAAGCCGCGCCATTGTGGTTCTCAATCAACTTCAACACGTTTGCTCTGACCATCGTATGGCAGCAAGCGTGGTGCACTGTGAGAACTAGATCTTGCAACTCTTGATCATCTTCTAGGCATGTGACATTCAGACCAATGTCCCGGCAACGCTCTGCATGTATATGACGCCCATGCTCCTTATTTTCTTCACGGCTGGAAAGCGCCCGGACAACCTTGTTGGACTTGCTTTTCGCCTTTGGATCGTCTTTGAACATGCTTTGTTCAAGCCATCGTTTCACGATTTCTTTTGAAAGCTTGATGGCGTGTTCGCAGCTATTGAGAAACGTTGGGTGATACTTGCTGATGATCGTTTGCCACATGCGGGAGGCGCCGACGTCCGTCGACTCTTTGACCGCTCGGTCAAACTCATCCAATACACCGTACGCAGGTAAGCCATTGACCTGTGGATCGATTGGCCCAAGGTTGGATTGCTTGCCCATAAGGATCTCGCGAGATGCGCAGGCAATCATTGTTCCTGCAGACATCGCTATCTGAGGCACCACCACTCGAATGTCTCCGTTGAAGACCTTCAGGAGGTAATCAACAATCGACTCAGCAGCGGTAACAGAACCGCCTGGGGTATGAAGTATCAAGTCTAGGCCGACGTTGTGATCAACCTTGTGGACCGCTTGCATAAAGCCCACTTTGTCATCATCGTTGATAATAGATAGCGGGGTCACGGCCTGACCAGAGAGCCACCCAGAGTAGTACACGATTGTTGTCCGGCCCGTTTTGGAGCTGAGTGCTGCCAAATATTTTCTGCGAACGGTATCCAATGGAAATGGATCGCCGTTGTTGGCCAGTTGTTCAATTTCTTGTTGTAGCTCTCCCCAAGCTGGCATTTACACCCCCGCGAAGGAGTTGACCCCCGAATTCATAGGGGTGCCAAAACCGTTAACTTGTTGGATGAACGAGCCTGCACTAGGCAGTGGTGCGGCTGAAGATTTCACCATCTGAACATGCATCTCGGCACGAGTCAGCGCAGGTTTGGAAGTGGGCACTGAGGTAGTCGTAGGTTTCGCCGGTGCGCCAGTTGCGGTGTTGGCTTTTTTGGTGCTGCTCATATGAACCTCGTTCTGTCGGAGTGTTGAAATCCGACTCCCTGTTGAGAGCTTTCTCATTGTTCTGACGATGTCAATCGTCGCACCTAGTTTGGCACGCCTTCTCTTGAAAAGGCACCCCCCTAGATGACTTTTGTAGAAGATCGGTAACTTTGTAGAAAAGCCCCGTGCGCCAGAACAGCGTACGGGGCCTTTGTATAGTGGTGGCGCTTCAGGGATTCGAACCCCGGACCTGCGGATTATGATTCCGTCGCTCTAACCGGCTGAGCTAAAGCGCCAACAAGACTTAGATTGTATGACACTTTTTTGGTGGTGCGCAAGAGCCTGCTGTGAAAAAGTTGCGACAACATCGCGGCTCTTGAAATTGGCGTGTCAGCCGCCATCTGGCGAGCGCGGCCGCAAGGCGGCCGACAGATCAACGTCAACCTTGTCTTCACAACAAGCACACCATGGACAAACAGACCCTCTCGTTTCAGGCCGAAGTCAAGCAACTGCTGCACTTGGTCACGCACTCGCTGTATTCCAACAAGGAAATCTTCCTGCGTGAGCTGATCTCGAACGCGTCCGATGCCTGCGACAAGCTGCGTTTCGAGGCTCTGGACAACAGCGCGCTCTACGAAGATGCTCCGAACCTCGAGGTGCGCATCCTGATCGACAAGGCAGCACGCACGCTCACCATCCGTGACAACGGCATCGGTATGAGTGCGCAGGAAGCCATCGATCACCTGGGCACCATTGCCAAGAGTGGCACCAAGGATTTCATGGGGCGCCTCTCGGGCGACCAGCAAAAAGATGCACAGCTGATCGGTCAGTTCGGCGTTGGCTTCTACAGTGGCTACATCGTGGCCGACAAGATCACCGTGGAATCGCGCCGCGCCGGCCTGTCGGCCGAAGAGGGTGTCCGCTGGATCAGCGAGGGCACGGGCGATTTCGAGGTCGAGACCATCTCCAAGCCAGTACGTGGCACCGACATCATCTTGCACCTGCGTGAAGGTGAAGATGAGTTCCTGACGGCCTGGAAGCTGCGCGGCATCATCGGCAAATACAGTGACCACATCTCCCTGCCCATCCTCATGCAGAAGGAAGAGTGGGACCAGGACAAGGGCGAGCAGGTCACCCGTGACGAATGGGAGACCGTCAACCAGGCCGCTGCACTGTGGACGCGCAGCAAGAGCGACCTCACCGAAGCGCAGTACCACGAGTTCTACAAGCAGCTCAGCCATGACCACGATGACCCGCTGGCCTATACGCACAACCGCGTCGAAGGTCGCAGTGAATACACCCAACTGCTGTTCGTGCCCAAGCACGCACCGTATGACCTGTGGAACCGCGACAAGCGTGGTGGCCTGAAGCTCTATGTGAAGCGCGTCTTCATCATGGACGACGCTGAAGCCCTGCTGCCCAGCTACCTGCGCTTTGTGAAGGGCGTGGTTGACAGCGCGGACCTGCCGCTCAACGTCAGCCGCGAAATCCTGCAGGAAAGCCGTGACGTCAAGGCCATTCGCGAGGGGTGTACCAAGCGCGTGCTGGCGATGCTCGAAGACCTTGCCAACAACGAAGACCAGGCCAAGCGCGAGCAATACGCCGCTTTCTGGAAGGAGTTCGGTGCCGTCCTCAAGGAAGGTGTGGGTGAAGACTTTGCCAACCGCGAACGTCTGGCCAAGCTGCTGCGTTTTGCGTCGACGCATGACGAGTCGGGCGAGCCATCCGTGTCATTGGCCGATTACGTCTCTCGCATGAAAGAAGGCCAGGAGGCCATCTATGTGATCACGGGCGACAGCCTCACAGCAGCGCGCAACAGCCCGCAACTGGAGCTCTTCAAGAAGAAGGGCATCGAGGTGCTGTTGTTGACCGACCGCGTCGACGAATGGCTGCTGTCGCACCTGTATGACTTCGAGGGCAAGCCACTCCAGAACGTCACCAAGGGGGCGGTTGACCTGGGAAGCCTGCAAGACGAGGAAGAGAAGAAGAAGGCCGAAGAAGCTGCGGCCACCTTCAAGCCTGTGCTGGAGCGCCTGAAGGCCGCCTTGGGCGAACGCACCAAGGATGTCCGCGTGACCACGCGCCTGGTTGATTCGCCGGCCTGTCTGGTCACCGAGTCGGGTGACATGAGTGCCCATCTGGCGCGTCTGCTCAAGCAGGCTGGTCAGACGGCGCCCGAGGTGAAGCCGATTCTGGAGGTGAACCCGGACCACGCGTTGGTCAGGAAGCTTGAAACCAGCGCACATTTTGACGAGCTGGCACACATCCTGTTTGATCAGGCCATGCTCGCCGAGGGTGGTCAGCTGGAAGATCCTGCGGCGTATGTCCGCCGTGTCAACGCATTGCTGGCTGGTTGATCCGGCAGTCGCATCAGGCCTGGGGCCTGATGCCGGGCCCTGATGTTCAGGCCGTCTTCTTGTGGGAGACGGCCTGTTCGCTTTCCAGGGGCATGGGTTCGCTCAGGTTGACACCGTCAAACCGGCTGTCCATCGAGAAGAACGAGTCCTGCGCAAAGCTCGACTCTGCCCAGCGAGCCGCCCGCTCCGCACGCCGCGCCTTGAGCTTGCGGGCAATTTCATTCCCGGCGTTGCTGATGGGGGTGGCTGGTTGAGATGGGAGCACGGACGGCTCAGGCGAGGCGATGTGGTTTTGCCCCAGTACCCACGGGGCCAGCAAGGCACCTTGGGGCCATTGCCCGGACTGGCAGCGCAGATAGCGCACGCGTGCCGATTCGAGTACGGTCTCCTTCATGCGCTGCGACCGCGAAGATTGCGGCTTGTGCCGCGATTCGAGGTCGATCACGCTCATCACGGTGCCGTTGATGGTGCAGATGGCGAACGAGACATTGAGCGTTTGCAGCCGGTCATACCAGCGGCGGGCGTCAAACCCTTGTGCGGGCTGGCAAAAACGCATCACATTGAGCTTGGCCAGGATGACGTGGTTGGGCAAGGCGGCCTGCAGTGCGCGGAACAGCGCACGCTCTTCAGTGGTGAAGACCGGGCGGGCGTTGAGATGCCACTGATGTGGCCAGATGGCTGCTCGCCGCCGTTTCAGCGCCATCCAGATGACATGCAGAAGCCACCCGACCAGTACTGCGACGCCGGCTGTGCCCAACAAGATGGGATCAAGGCGCATGTGAGAACTCCATGCGCATGATGTTATCCATGCATGCCTGTGTGTATATCCCCGGATAAGGGGCGCTTGTTCCGGGGTGTTTCAGCGTTTGCAGCTCAAGACACCTGGTGCTTGATCCAGTCGCTGAGGTGCAGGGCCTGGTACTTGGCGCGGTAGACCAGTTCGGCGGCAATCGATTGAATCGAGCTGTCGATGTGGGTGCCCACCGTGTCAGGGGGGAGCTTCAGCCAGGCTTCGGCATCCGGGCCGTCACGCTCGATGGTGGCACCGGCCTTCATGGCGATGCGCAGCATGGGGGCGTTTTCCGTCAGCGCATGGATCATCATGTGGCTGGCGCCGCGGTTGCGGGCATGCATCATGGCGTGGTTGAACAGGCGCATGCCCAGCCCCTTGCCTCGGCCACTGTGCAGCACCGATACGCCAAACTCCATGGCCTTGCCGCGATTTTGGTCACCCGGCATGCCGGCCAGATGGGCCACCGCCACCAGTTCCAGCTTGCGGTTGAAGATGCCAAACACCTCGTCGCGGTGGAAGTCGATGGAAGCGACATACCGGCGGATCTGCTCCTCGTTCACCTGGAAGCCGAAGCGCAGATAGCGATCCCGCTCATCCAGCGTGAGCAGGTGCTCCAGGATGCGCGGGCGATGGCGCGCGTGCAGATCACGGATGGGAATCCAGTGATGGTGTTCAGTCGGGGCGCTGACCGGGCCTTCTTCCAGGCCGAAGCGATCCAGCTGCTCTGATTCGGTCGAATGTTTGGTCATGGTCTGATCCCCTTGTGTCGTCGGCTGGCACAGCACGGCTGCACCCGGGTGAACCTAGGGTTTTCCCGCACTCTATGGGAATTCACCGGTCCGCGCAAGCACCTGCATCAAGCCGTGCGCGTTTGATGCCATAAATTGCACGATAGTGTGCCTCTTGCCGGCTTGCGGTGTTTACGTATAGAATCCGCAATTCCCGTCATGGCTGCCGGGAGAATTCGCAGTGAATTGGATGTCTCTTTCAGAGATGTCTGCGCTGCCGGAGAGGCCACCACGCCTGTGGTCCCGTTTTCGGGTCACAACATAAGAAGTGGCACCAAAGGTAGCAGTCAGCCAGTTTTAACCACTTAGGAAATCTCATGAAGACCTTCAGCGCCAAGCCGGCCGAAGTGCAACACGAGTGGTTTGTGATCGACGCCACCGATAAGGTGCTCGGACGAGTGGCCAGCGAAGTCGCTCTCCGTCTGCGTGGAAAACACAAAGCCATTTACACGCCGCACGTCGACACCGGTGACTTCATCGTCGTCATCAACTCGGACAAGATTCGTGTCACTGGCAACAAGGCCATTGACAAGGTGTACTACCGTCACTCGGGCTTCCCGGGCGGCATCTACGGCACCAAGTTCAAGGACATGCAAGCCAAGCACCCTGGTCGCGCCCTCGAAAAGGCCGTCAAGGGCATGCTGCCCAAGGGTCCCCTGGGCTACGCCATGATCAAGAAGCTGAAGGTTTACGCTGGCGACACGCATCCGCATGCTGCCCAGAACCCGAAGCCCCTGGAAATCTAAGGAGTGGCCATGATCGGTAATTGGAACTATGGCACTGGCCGTCGCAAGTCGTCGGTCGCTCGCGTGTTCATCAAGAAGGGCACCGGCCAGATCGTCGTCAACGGCAAGCCTGTTGAACAGTACTTCGGCCGCCAGACTTCGATCATGATCGTCAAGCAACCTCTGGTGCTGACGAACAACGCCGAAGCGTTTGACATCAAGGTCAACGTGCACGGTGGTGGCGAATCCGGTCAAGCTGGCGCTGTGCGCCACGGCGTGACCCGCGCTCTGATCGACTACGATGCAGCGTTGAAGTCCGAACTGAGCCGCGCAGGCTTCGTGACTCGCGATGCCCGTGAAGTCGAACGTAAAAAGGTCGGTCTGCACGGCGCTCGTCGTCGTAAGCAGTTCAGCAAGCGCTGATCCCCGACCCGCCCGGAGCCGGTTCATCTGGCTCTGTGCACCAAACCCGCCTGGCGTCATGCCCTGGCGGGTTTTTTCTTGGTGCGTCACATTCTCATACGTCGAGTTGCGGCATCCTTTCTACAATGTCGGACTCGGCTTTCCAGCCAGGTAGAAGAAGGTATCTCATGATCAAGGTCGGTATCGTTGGTGGCACGGGCTACACCGGAGTTGAACTGCTGCGCCTGCTGTCGCAGCACCCTGAGGTTCGCATTCAGGCCATCACCAGCCGCAAGGAGGCTGGCATGCCGGTGTCGGACATGTACCCGAGCCTGCGTGGTCATGTCGACCTGGCCTTCGTGACGCCTGACGATGCCAAGCTGACCGAGTGCGATGTGGTGTTCTTTGCCACCCCTCATGGTGTGGCGATGGCCCAGGCTCGCGAACTGCTTGCCGCTGGCGTCAAGGTGATCGACCTGGCAGCTGATTTCCGCCTCAAGGACACGGCCGTATTCGAGCAGTGGTATGGCATGGGCCACACCTGTCCGGACATCCTGGCTGAAGCCGTGTACGGCCTGCCCGAACTGAATCGCGAAGCCATCAAGAAGGCCCGCGTCATCGGCAACCCCGGTTGCTACCCGACGTCGGTGCAACTGGGCTTTGCGCCTTTGCTCAAGCACAAGCTGATCGATCCGACCCACCTGATCGCCAATTGCGCTTCAGGGGTGTCCGGCGCGGGCCGCAAGGCCGAAGTGCACACCCTGATGGCTGAGGCCTCGGACAACTTCAAGGCCTACGGCGTGAAGGGCCACCGCCATGGTCCCGAAATCAACCAGCAGTTGCGCACCATTGCGGGTGATGACCGTGTCAACTGCCTGTTTGTGCCGCACCTGCTGCCGTTGATCCGGGGCATCCATTCCACCTTGTACGCGCGCCTCAACAGTGAAGGCCAGGCGGCTGATCTGCAGGCCATCTACGAAGCCTTCTACCAGGGTGAGCGTTTCGTCGACGTGCTGCCGGCTGGCAGTGCCCCTGAAACCCGCAGCGTGCGGGCCAGCAACACCGTGCGCATCGCCGTGCATCGCCCGCTGCCTGACACCGTGATGGTGCTGGTGGTGGAAGACAACCTGACCAAGGGTGCTTCCGGTCAGGCCGTGCAGTGCATGAACCTGATGTGCGGCCTGGATGAACACCTGGGCCTGACCCTCGTACCTGTGTTGCCCTGATGCGTTGGCGCTTGCTTCGACGGCGCCTGTCCATCAGCGCGCCCCGCATGTCGGTGCGCAGCCATGTGCCCTGGCCTGTGCGCTGGGCCATGGTGGCCCTCATGCTGGGTTTTTCCGCGGCTTTGGCGCTGTGGGCTTTCGAGTTCGGCAAGAACCTGGCGGGCATTGGCAGAGGGGGGCAAAGCCTGGTGCAGCAGGTGGAGTCGCTCAAGCAGCAACTCGATAATGTGTCGCAAGAGCGAGACCGGGCACAAGCGCTGGCCAATGTGGCCGACAGCCTGATCAAGGCGGAGCGCGCCACGCAGGCGCGGCTGGCCGAGCAGGTCAAGACGCTGGAGGCCGATAACCAGGCCCTGCGCACCGACCTCGGGTTTTTTGAGCACCTGCTGCCTGCTACAGGCAAAAGCGTGTCGGTGCGGGGGCTGGAAGTGGAGCCTGCGGGTGCCGGCACACTGAAATTCAGGCTGCTGGTCATGCAGCAGGGCGGGCGGGCGCAGCCCGATTTCAATGGCCGGTTCGAGTTGAGCGCCTCAGGTGTGCAGGATGGCAAACCCTGGGCTGCGACCGAACCCCTGGTGAAGCAGGCCTTGCAGTTCAAACAATATCGACGCATTGAAGGGCTGGGACAATACCCTGCCCACGCCGTGGTGAAGCAGGTGCTGGTGCGCGTCCTTGACGACAATGGCAAGGAAGTGGCATCCCAGCTTCTGCACTTGTGATGGATGTTCTGAAGGAGCTTTGAGATGTTTGGCTTGAAGAAGACCCCGCCCATTCGCACCCTGATCGGTGAAGGCACTGCCATCACCGGCGAAATGCAGTTTGTTGAAGGGCTTCGCATTGACGGCGAAGTCAAAGGTGACATCGTGGCGACCGGCGAGGGCCGCTCTGTCCTGGTCATCAGTGACAAAGCCAAGGTCACCGGCAAGGTCAAGGCAGACCATGTCATCATCAACGGGCTGATTGAAGGCCCTGTCGAGGCCACCCAGTTGCTCGAATTGCAGCCCAAGGCGCGCATCGTGGGTGATGTGTATTACGGTGCACTTGAAATGCACCAGGGTGCCACCATTGCTGGTGGTTTGCACCCCTTGAAGAATGAAGACGACAAGCCGGCGCTGAAGCTGGCCTCGAACAACGGCTGAGAGATCTCGCTCTTTTTGTTATCTGGAGACCCCCATGACTGCTGCTATCCAAACCTCCCCTGAAGCTTTTGCCGACGCCCCTCCGGCTCCGATCATCTTCACCGACAGCGCTGCCAACAAGGTGGCGGAGCTGGTTGCTGAAGAAGGCAACCCTGACCTGAAGCTGCGTGTGTTCGTGCAGGGTGGCGGCTGTTCCGGCTTCCAGTACGGTTTCACCTTCGACGAGATCGTCAACGAAGACGACACCCAGATGGAAAAGAACGGCGTGACCTTGCTGATCGACGCCATGAGCCTGCAGTATCTGGTGGGCGCCGAGATCGACTACAAGGACGATCTGGAAGGTTCGCAGTTCGTTATTCGCAACCCGAATGCGCAGACCACCTGCGGTTGCGGTTCGAGCTTCTCGGTCTGACCTGGACCGCGGCAGGCGGTTCAGCCTGCCGGATACAGGGCGCCGAGCACCCTCGGCCCACGTGCCCCTGTCACAGTAGGTTCGTTGGCAGACAATCGGTGCACATGCCGATACGCGAGCCAGGCGAAGGCGGCGGCCTCCATCTGCATCACGGGTAGGCCAATGGCATCCGATGGCACCACCTGGATGCCTGGCAGGTGACGCTCGATGCGCTGCATGAGCGCCTGGTTGAAGGCGCCGCCACCACACACAATGACCTGGCTGCACGCCGATGCGTGCATCTGAATGGCCATGGCAATGCTCCGGGCGGTGATCTCGCACAGGCTGGCCTGAATGTCGTGGGCGGGCGCATGGTGCAGGCCACACGCCGTCAACCAGTTCTGCAGCCACACCTCATTGAACAGATCTCTTCCGGTGCTTTTGGGCGGTGGGCTCATGAAGTACGGGTGAGACAGTGCTTGCGCTACGGCCGCCTCTCTGTGCTGCCCCGTAGCGCCCCACGCGCCGCCGGCATCGTAGGGTGCGCCGGTATGGCGTTCGCACCAGCTGTCCATCAAGGCGTTGCCCGGACCACAGTCGAACCCCAGGGGGGGTCTGTCTCGTTGGATGATGCTGATGTTGGCGATGCCGCCAATATTGAGCACCACCGCATCCTCAGCCTGGAGGCTCTTCAGCAGGGCTGAATGGAAGGCAGGCACGAGCGGGGCGCCTTGTCCGCCGGCTGCGATGTCTCGGCTGCGAAAGTCCGCCACCACGTCGATACTGGTCAGTTCTGCCAGCAAGGCTGGCGCCTGCAGTTGCACGGTGTAGCCACATTCCGGTCGATGGCGGATGGTCTGGCCATGTGCACCAATGGCCTGGACAGCGTTGGCTGCGATGCCCGCCTGCTGGCAGACGTCGGCAACCACTTCGGCATACAGCCGGGTCAAGTCTTGGGCGGCGAGCGCGGCCGCATGGATCTCATCTTCGCCCGGGCTGTTCAAGGCCATCAGGCTGGCTTTGAGCTCCGCAGGGAAGGGGTGATGGGCGTGTGCCCGGGTCTGCCATGGGTGTCGCTGGAAGTCGATGAGCACGCCATCGACACCATCCATCGACGTGCCGGACATCAGACCGATGTACAGCCCGCCGGGCATCTCACTCATTCGACGCGTGCACCAGACTGGATGGCGGCCATGCGCTGCTGGTCAGCACTTTGCAGCCGCTGAGCCACGGTGGTCGCCATTTGACGGAACTGCGCCAGAGCCTGGGCAGACAGCTGCGTGCTCTCTGATGCCCGAGCAATGGTCATGGGATCGATCTGGCGGCCGCTGACCTTGAATTCGAAATGCAGGTGGGGGCCCGTGGCCCAGCCAGTTGCGCCCACATTGCCGATTGGCTGGCCTTGTTCAATGGTTTGGCCCACCCGCACGCCGATGCGGCTCAAGTGAGCGTAGACCGTCATGCGGTCGCCACTGTGCTGGATCTGGATGACATTGCCATAGCCACGCTGCTGGCCAGCGAACGAAACACGGCCATTGCCGACCGAGCGCACGGGGGTGCCGGTGGGGGCGCCGTAATCAACCCCGAGGTGGGCTTTCCATTGCTGCAGGATCGGATGGAAACGCATGGAAAAACCGGAGGTGACCCGCGAAAACGCCAGAGGTGACGCCAGGAATGCGCGCGTCTTGCTGCGTCCGGTCAGGTCGTAGTAAGCGCCTTTGTGGCCTGCTTCCTGGAACCAGACGGCATCGTGTGTCTTGTCCTTGTTGATGAAGCGGGCTGCCAGCACGCGGCCTGCGCCGCCGCCCCAGCTGATGGGTTCGCCATCGGCCATCTGGGCTTCGTAGAGCACGCTGAAAGCGTCGCCCTTGCGCAGTTCACGGCGGAAGTCGATGTCCGTCCCGAAGATCTCAGCCACCTGATTGGTGATCGAATCCGGCACGTGAGCATCATCAGCCGCGGCATACAGGGAAGACTGGATCAGCCCGGATGCCAGCTTCGGCGTGATCGTGAGTGCTGCTTGCTCCGTGTGGGCAGTCAGCTTGGCATCTTGAGCGCCGCGCTCGATGGTGAGGCGGGTGAAATGGGTTTCGATCTGCTCGGTATTCTGGGCGGGACCACGGGCTACCAGTTCAAGCAACTTGCCATCGGCCGCCTTGGCCTTGACCATCTTGCCAGCGCGGCCCATCAGCAGCGTGCGGGCGACCGGATCCTTGCGCAGGAACTCGGCCGCTTCGGCATCATCAATGCCCAGACGTTGCAGCAGCGTGTCCACGGTGTCACTGGTGCGTGTCAGGTCGCTGCGATACAGGGCGAGGGTATGCACATCCAGTTGGTCAATCTGCTCTTTGAGCAGCGGCGACTCGACAGGCTCGCTGACCTGGGTCACTTTGACGGGGGTGGATTCGGGTTGCGCCGTCAGCGGGGCCACACCGAAGGCAGTCATGGCGGTGCCCGCGAGCAGAGCCAGTACGGCGCCTGCAACACGATGGGGGTGACGGTGGAGCACTGCTTGGGTGCGTTGGAGACCTTGGGTGGCGGTGGTGCGCCAAGTCTGGGCTGATTGGAGCAAGTCGTTCTGTGCCAAAGCGTCAATTCCTGCTGGGAGAAGGGGCTGTCGCCTAAAATCAGCCCCCGCCATACCCACAAAGGGGGGCGTCAGACTTCGAATAGCCGAGTATAGCTGTCAGTTTGGTGTCTCCGGACCATCTGCTTTTCATCCATTGGTTACCTATGCTGCAATCTGAAAATACGCAAGAGGCCACCTCTTCCTACCCCGTCACCGACCGTGTTCGTGAGGCCTTGGCCGTGACGCAGCGTGGATGTGATGAATTGCTGCCCGAAGGCGATTGGGTCAAAAAACTGGCTCGTTCAGAAGCAACGGGTGTGCCACTGCGCATCAAGCTGGGCCTGGATCCGACCGCTCCGGACATCCACCTCGGGCATACCGTGGTGCTCAACAAGCTGCGTCAGTTGCAAGATCTTGGGCACAACGTGATTTTCCTGATTGGCGACTTCACCTCCTTGATCGGTGACCCGTCTGGCCGTAACACCACCCGTCCGCCGCTCACGCCTGAACAGGTCAAGGTCAATGCCGAGACCTATTACAAGCAGGCCAGCCTGGTGCTGGACGCAGAGCGCACCGAGATTCGCTACAACAGCGAGTGGTGTGACGCGCTGGGTGCGCGGGGCATGATCCAGCTGGCCAGCCGTTACACGGTGGCCCGCATGATGGAGCGCGATGACTTCACCAAGCGTTTCAAGGCCAACACACCGATCAGCGTGCATGAGTTTCTCTACCCGCTGATGCAGGGCTATGACTCGGTGGCCCTGAAGTCTGACCTGGAGTTGGGCGGCACCGATCAGAAGTTCAACCTGCTGATGGGCCGTCACCTGCAGTCCGAATACGACCAGGAGCCGCAATGCATCCTGACCATGCCGTTGCTCGTGGGGCTGGATGGCGTGGACAAGATGTCCAAGTCGAAGAACAACTATGTCGGCATCAGCGAGGCTCCTAACAGCATGTTCGGCAAGCTGATGAGCATCTCGGATGACCTGATGTGGAGCTATTTCGAGCTGTTGAGCTTCAAGGCCCTGGCCGACATCGCACAGTTGAAGGCCGAATGCACGTCAGGTCGCAACCCGCGCGATGCCAAGGTCATGCTCGCCCAGGAAATCGTGAGCCGCTTCCATGGTGCGCAAGCAGCAGAGGACGCGCTGGCTGACTTCGTCAACCGCTCGAAGGGCGGCATTCCTGACGACATCCCGGAGCTGAGCCTGGGGCTGCCGGCCGACGGGGCTGGCGTGGGCATCGGCGCCTTGCTGAAGCAGGCGGGGCTGGTGCCATCGACCAGCGAGGCTGTCCGCATGATCGAACAGGGCGGGGTGCGCATTGATGGGACGCCGGTGTCCGACAAGGGCCTGAAGATCGGGGCCGGCACCATCGTGGTCCAGGTTGGCAAGCGCAAGTTTGCTCGCGTCACCTTGTCCTGAAATCCAAATGACGATGAACGTTCAAGGGTAAACGGCAGCAACTAGGGTCTACCCGACCCATGGTCAGGGGGTTTGTGCCCCCCCATTCGGGCTTTCCTGAGCCGCCAAGTGTGGCGTACCCGTGGGAAACCCGTTGTTCATGCAGCAACCGCGCTCTTAAGCTCAATCCAGACAGATCGGTAAAGTCTGTGAGTCGAAAGAGGAGCACGCGGACGCCTCTCCAGACTCTGAGATTCCTCTAAAAATGGGACCGCTATTTCTGTGGAGAGATAGACATGAAATTTGCATTGAAGAGCCTGGTTGCCGCTGCTGCTCTGGTTGCTGCTGGTGCTGCCAGCGCTACCAGCGTGACGGTGCCAGTGGGTGGCTCTCTGGGTGCTCTGACCTTGACCAGCGGCACCGGCACGCTGGCGTTCAGCAGTGAGCTGATCGATGCGCTGAACACCGGTGGCGTGTCGGTTGCACCTTACGGCGCCGCTACCGCAGCGACGACGGGTACGGTCGGGGCTTATACCTCGGCTGGCGCTACTGCGCCGTTCACCAGCGTCACGGTTGACACCACCACCGGTGCTGTGCAGTCCGTGCTGACCTCCGGTGGCGCTACCCAGACCGCCGTGGCCAAGAGCAGCATCTCGACCGGCGGCTCCCTGACCGTCTACAACCTGGATGTGGACCTGGTCAACAAGAAGGTCTATGCCGACATCATCGGCGGCAACGGTATCGGCTCGCTGTCCCACTACTACCTGTGGGACATCACTTCTGTGACTGGCACGACCAGCATCACGGGTGCGGGCTCTTTCACCACCACCATCAGCGGCTTGACCATCACCGATGGCGGTTTGACGACGTTTACCAAGGCCCTGGGCCTGATCAAGCTGGGTGCTGCTGCGCTGTCCGTGGTCAGTGACTTCGGCACGATCACCTCGGTGACCAATGTGTCCGCTGCCGCTGTTCCTGAGCCCTCTACCTATGCCCTGATGGGGCTGGGTCTGGTTGGCATGGGTCTGGTGGCCCGTCGCCGCGCCAAGTAAGCCGGTGTCTTGTCTGGGGCACGCTGAGCGTTGCCCCGGCACCAAGCCGCTCACATTGTTGTCGGGCGGCTTTTTATTTCGTCTGTCTGAATTGTCCGCATATCTCTGAGTCAAGGAAAAACATGCGCATCCAAGCCCTGACGCGTTTCGGTGCCGCCGTCTTGCTGTCGTTCACCATGCTGCCTGGTCTGCAGGTGGCTCATGCCGAATCGGCCGGTGCGACCAAATACCCCAGCCTGTCACTGACTCCGGCGATTCGCGACCGGATGTACATGCAACTCGCGCCCATCTATGTGCGGATCAAGACCAAATCGGGCAATGCCTATGACGTCACGGGTCCGGTGTACGCCACCGGTGACGGTACCAAATATGTGATCGAGCGAACCAACGAAGACGGTCAGCTCGTCTACGTGGCTGCCTGTGCTGCGGCCGCCAACCCCAGTAGTTGCCGCACTGCGTACCGGTTCGCGGTGGCTGCGCTTGATTCGGTGCTGGAAGACGATGGCATGGCGGGGCTCGGATCTCCTGAGGGCATCAAGGCTCGCGCCAGTTCGTCGGCGTCCACCATGGCCCTCAGCATGGGCTACTACCTGACGGACGACTACACGTGGCTGGTGGAGGCCTATCTGCTGGCCAAACCGCTGGTGTCGCGGGTCTATGGTGACGGCGTCAACGCGTCAGGTCAGCCCAATGGGCTCAATGGCAAGGAGATCATGAATACCAAGCTGTTGCCGCCGATGGTGACCTTGGGCTACCAGTTCGGCAAGCGCAGTGACCGCTTCCGTCCCTATCTGGGGGTGGCTGCCATGTACGCCATCTTCTTTGACACCAAGGCAACCGAAACGCTCAACAGCTACCAGGGTGGTGGGCGGCCGGGCGATACGACCGTCAGTCTGAAGAACGCTTTTGGTATCGGTCCGATCGGGGGCTTCAAGTACACGGTCAATGACAAGTGGTTCGTCAAGCTTGACTTTGCAAACGTGCGGCTCAAGACCACCGCCACCCTCGTGACACGCAACACGACCATCACCTCCAGCTCGGCTGTGTTGGCTGACTACGCCACCGATGTCGTTGATGCGATCAACATCGGGGCCACCTACGACAACCGCACGGTAACGGGCGCGTTCACGACAGAGTTGATGGCCTTGATCAAGGCCGGCAAGCAGGCTGATGGGGTCAATGCCACCACCTATGTTCGCAAGCAAGACACCACGCTCGAAAACACCATGTTCATGCTGAGCGTGGGCTACAACTTCTGACGACGGAGACCTGACAAGATGAAACGCGTGTTGATGGGGGTTGCGCTGGCTGCCGCAGCCAGTGCTGTTTGGGCTGACGGCTATGTTGGGGCTGCCTACGGGAGCAGCAAAGCCGGTGTGAAATGCGAGTCAGGCATGCCGTGCGACCACCGTGCGAGTAATCCTTTCAAAATTTATGGTGGCACCAAGATCGCTGACCTGCCGAACTTCGGGATGGAGGTCAGCTATATCCGGTTCGGCAGTTTCGATGCCCAGCATGCGACACAGGTGTATGACGCTGGAGCAGCCGCCACGGTCGACTCATACGAGAAGCACCACATCAACGCCCGTGCGATCACGGCGGCATTGGTCGGGCGGTACGAGCCGGTCGCCAATCTGAATTTGGTCGGGCGCATTGGTCTGGCGTATTCGATCGCGTCGGTCGATTACGCCGTCATGTCGGTGAACAATGGCGCAGCCTCAGGCTATGTCTCCAATGGGTCTCAGACCAGCAGCAAGGTGAAGCCGTACCTGGGTGTTGGGGTTGAATACGACATCAAGGGCATCGTCAAGGTGGCGCTGGCCTATGACTGGAGCCAATACGCCGTTGCCGAAGAAAAGGGCAATGTGTCGTTGTGGTCGCTGGGCGTTCAGAAGGACTTCTGAACACCATATGACCCGGCTGTGCTGGTGGAGGGGCGGGTCGGAAACAGCGCGGCCGCCCCTCCACCGCCCAGGGCTACTCGCAGATGTTCCAGCATGCCAGGCTCGCTGTTGCGTTGGCTCATCAGCACACCCGGATCGTCCACATCGACAGGTGCGGCAGGATAGCGGGCGGTCAGGCGGGCCAGATCTCGCTCGCTGCTGATTCTGATCAACTCCGAAAACAGCTCCGCGGAAAACCCCATGGGGTGGCCTGGGTGATGCCTGAATTGAGGAAACACGACCGTGTTGCCTGCGATGTTGGCGGCCATTTTCCGCAGCGTCTCGGTTTGGAGCATGGGCATGTCTGCTGGTAGCAAGAGCCAGCCCGGCGCCTGAGCTGAAGCCAGCACCCCCGCTGCGATGGCGCGGGCCATGTGATCCATGGTCATGTGCTGCGTGGAGGGCATCACGACGATGTCATTGGCGGGAAGCGTTTGCCGCGCCCTGTGCGCTACACCGGGTGGGCAAATCAGGGTGACCGGCAAACCACTGGCGAGCGCTTTTTGAAGGGTGCTGTCCAGCAGGCTGGGCAGACCAGCCACGGTCGAATGAGCCTCTGAGCCATTGAATGATGGCTCAGCCAGGATCAGAAGGGTGGGCAGGGTGCTCATGTTTGCGCTTGGGTGTATGGTGTCAGTGTGTCCCCATCTGCTGCAATGCACCACAGCACCTTCACTTAAGCAAATACCCCAGATATTCGGACCCGAGTCGACCTTGAGCAAGGTCATGCTCCGGATGTCGGGAGATCCTCGATACTGATGCCATGAGCAAGACCAATCACGACCTCGCGCACATGCGCAAGAGCTACGAACAGGCAGCACTGGACGAGAGCCATGTCCTGCCAGACCCAATGGACCAGTTCCACCGGTGGTTTGATGATGCTGTTCACGCCAAGGTGCTGGAGCCCAATGCGATGACGTTGGCGACAGCCTCGGCTGACGGACACCCCTCAACGCGGGTTTTGTTGTTGAAGGGGGTTGATGAGCGTGGTTTCGTGTTTTTCACGAATTATCAAAGCCGTAAGGGGCAAGATCTCACCGCCAACCCTTTTGCTGCCATGCAGTTTTACTGGGGTGAGCTGGAGCGCATGGTTCGTATTGAGGGCCGTGTGGAGAAAGTGGCTGAAGCAGAGTCCGACGAGTATTACAAGGTGCGCCCATTGGGGTCTCGCATTGGTGCCTGGGCTTCGCCGCAAAGTCATGTGATCAAGGGGCGCGAGCAACTGGAGGCCGCTTGGGCTGAGCAGCAGGCTCGGCTGGGTGATGATCCTCCCCGCCCCCCGCACTGGGGTGGTTTCCGTTTGTTGCCTGATCACTGGGAGTTCTGGCAGGGGCGCCCGTCTCGCCTGCATGATCGGCTGGTATTCAACCGTGATGAGGCCGGTCAGTGGGTGCTGGAGCGCCTGGCACCCTGATATTGCTTTGCCTTATGCGGGCTTGAGCCAGTCACCAAACTGCATTTCGGCATGGTGCACTTTGGGTGCCACCACCATGGCGCAGTAACCCGCACCCGGGTGCATTTCAAAATAGCGCTGGTGATAGGCCTCGGCGCGGTGATACCGTTCAACGGGGCACACCTCCGTGACAATGGCGCGCCCATGGTGCGCTTGCGCTTCCTGCAAGAAGGCTTCTGCCTGTGCTTGCTGTAGCGCATCGTGGGTATAGATGGCCGAGCGGTATTGCGTCCCTTCGTCGTGTCCCTGGCAATTCAGGCTGGTGGGGTCGTGTATCGCCATGAAAACAGTCAGCAATTGCTGGTAGGTGATGATGCTCGGGTCATAGGTGATGCGGACGACTTCCGCGTAGCCCGTGGTGCCGCTACAGACCTGCTCATAAGTGGGGGTGCCCGTGTGGCCGTTGCTGTAGCCCGACTCCACGGCAAGCACCCCGTTGACACGTTGAAACACGGCTTCCAGGCACCAGAAGCATCCTCCGGCCAGTGTGGCTGTGGCGGTCAGGCTGGGGGTGGCAGGCGCTGCAGGCGGTGTGCTGGACATGGTTGGGTACTCAACTGGAGACGATGAACATGGATTTTCTGCATCTTGCCGGCGCTTGGAAACCCGTGATCGCCGCATTGTTGTTGCCGCCTGTGCCCTGGATGCTGCTGATCTTGATTGGTGCCCGCCTGATCTTGCCCAGGCGTGGTCTTGGCTTTTTCATCTTGCTGACGGGCTGGGTGCTGCTGTGGTTGTCTTGTTGTACCGGGGTGGCCACCTGGCTGCAGAACCGAGTCTTGCGCCCACCGCCTGCTATTTTGGGCAGCACCCAGGATCGCCTGATGCGCCTGGGTCGGGACTACGCCCGACAGCAGCCAGCCATGAAACGGCATGGCCAGGATGCGCTCAACAAGGTGCCTCCGGCTGGCATCGTGGTGCTGGGCGGTGGCGTGGTGCCTCGCGCACCTGAATATGGCGTGGCTGATCTGGCTACGCCTTCGGCTGATCGATTGCGTTATGGCGTCTGGCTGAGCCGGCAGACGGGCTTGCCGCTCGGGTTCAGTGGGGGCGTAGGCTGGGCCCAGAAGGGCGTGCAGGTTGCTTCCGAGGCAGAGACGGCTGCACGGATCAGTGAGGAGCAGTTTGGTGTGCGGCTCACCTGGGTAGAGTCACGCTCGGCTGATACGCGCGAGAACGCCATGGCCACGGTGTCCATGCTGGCTGATCAAGGGGTGCATGAGATCGTGGTCGTGACACAGGCCTGGCACATGCCGCGAGCGCAGCGCGCATTCGAGTCGGCCGCTGCGGTCTGGGCTGGGCGGACCGGGAAGCCGGCCCCCGTCATCACGCCCGCACCCATGGGGTTCTGGGGGCGCGACGGGCGAGCCGTGCTGGATTGGCTGCCGTCTCACTCGGGCATGATGAATGTGCGCCTGGCCAGCCATGAGTTGCTTGGCATGCTGAGCGGGAACTGACGATTGAATCAGCCCCCAAAATGAGAAACCCCCGGTAGTGAGCCGGGGGTTGGGTGGCCTTCAGCCACCCGAGGGAAGGGCAAAGAGGAGGGTTTGCCACTTCCCATGACGCAGTGACTGCGTCAACTGGAATGCCCGCTTTGCGGACGACTTCAGAATAACGTTATTCGCGTGTCGATGCAAGCGTCGGTTGGCGTGTTCGGTGAATGATTGAACAAGGCATCACTTGCGATGTTTCACTTGGCAAGGATCTTGTCGAGCAGGCTGTCCACGCGGGCTCCGATTTCGGCTGGCATGACGATGGGGCGACCCCATTCGCGGGCAGTCTCTCCGGGCCATTTGTTGGTGGCGTCGAGGCCCATCTTGCCGCCCAGCCCGCTCACCGGCGAGGCAAAGTCCAGGTAGTCGATCGGCGTGTTGTCCACCAGCGTGGTGTCTCTCACCGGGTCCATGCGTGTGGTGATGGCCCAGATCACCTCCTGCCAGTTGCGTACATCGACATCGTCGTCAACGATGACGATGAACTTCGTGTACATGAATTGACGCAGGAAACTCCAGATGCCGAACATCAGCCGCTTGGCATGGCCCGCATAGGCCTTTTTCATGCTGATCACGGCCATGCGGTAGCTGCAGCCTTCCGGCGGCAGATAGAAGTCGACGATCTCGGGAAACTGCTTTTGCAGGATAGGCACGAACACTTCATTGAGTGCCACGCCGAGGACGGCGGGTTCGTCAGGTGGTTTGCCGGTATAGGTGGAGTGGTAGACCGGGTTGCGGCGGTGTGTGAGGCGGGAGACCTCGAACACCGGGAACCAGTCCTGCTCGTTGTAATAGCCTGTGTGGTCGCCGAAGGGGCCTTCGAGGGCATGCAGGTAGCCGCCCCGCTCCATCAGGGGAACACCATGCTCGCTGGTGCCCTTGAACCCTGCAGGGGCGGTTGGGATATGGCCTTCCAGCACGAACTCGGCGCTGGCAGGTACCTGCAGCCATTGCCTGTCCTGCCCGACAGCCGTGTCCACCACTTCGGTCCGGCTGCCGCGCAGCAGGCCTGCAAATTGGTATTCGCTGAGTGAATCAGGTACCGGTGTGACCGCACCCAGGATGGTGGCGGGGTCAGCGCCGAAGGCCACGGCAATCGGGAAGGGTTGGCCAGGGTTGGCCAAGGCGAACTCCCGGAAGTCGAGCGCACCGCCACGGTGTGCCAGCCACCGCATGATGACCTGGCGCTTGCCGATCAGTTGCTGACGGTAGATGCCCAGATTCTGGCGGGTGCGTGGCTTGGGCGTGTTTTGCGGGCCGCGTGTCACCACCAGGCCCCATGTCAGCAAGGGGGCGGCATCGTCAGGCCAGCACCACTGAACAGGCAGATGTGTCAGGTCGACCTCGGTCTGCTCTATAACCACCTCCTGGCAGGGGGCTTTGCCTACCTTGCTGGGCTTCATGTCCCAAAGGGCCTTGGCCATCTGAAGCAGTTGCCCTGCATCCTTGAGGCCGCGAGGAGGCTCAGGCTCTTTCAGTGATGCCAGCACATGGCCAATCGTTCTGAGCTCGGAGACATCATGGGCTCCCATGCCCAGCGCGACCCGTTTGGGGGTACCAAACAGGTTCGCCAGAACCGGGATGTCGTACTGACGGGTGCCCTCTGCATGGGGGGGGACGGGCCCGGTCGGGCACTCAAACCAGAGGGCTGGCCCACCGGCTCGAAGCACGCGATCACACAGTGCGGTCATCTCGAGGCGCACAGACACTGGGCTAGCGACCCGTTTCAGCTCGCCAAGCCGCTCCAGACCTGTCACAAAGTCCCGAAGATCGCGGTATTTCATATCAAATTGTTATCAAGTTGTAATGTCTTATGCTTGACCGGTTATTTCAACGCTGCCTAGAATCCGCACCCGTTGATACCCGGATCGTAGTTTCCCGGGGTTTCCCTGCGTCAAGAAGGCGCAATAGACCCACCCTGGACAGGCCTGACGTTGCGAGGCCGGACCCGTCGAAGGTCCACTTACCAGGGTGATTATCACTGTCGTCGTACCCAGGCCACCGCAGGAGCAGGTGGGGAACACCGTCCCAGGCCAGGTCGCGATAGCGAGGAAAGGAGTGTCATGACAGCTGTTACCCGTGAAGAGCGCTCGTTGAGCGCTGCCGCACACGCTGCCGTGCGTTTGTTCGCAACCGATGTGCTGACCGGCTTCCGTCAGGTCAGTCACAATGCCCTGGCTCTGCTGGGTTTGGCCGCTGTGGCCTTGGTGGTGTTCCTGGCAGGGCGCGACGACATGCGAGCAGGCCTGGAGGGCCGTGTTCTGACCTGGCTGACCGAGCGCGCCAATGCCCGCACCGAACTGGTAGCCAGTGCCCAGGAGCAACTCAATGGCGTCTTGCTGGCGATGGCTGAACCCGAGGCTATCCAGCGGGCGACAGCATCTGATCCAGCAGAGCTGAGCCGGCAGCAGTCCGCCGTGGTGTACTGGCTGTCACGCCGTTACAGCGTGGCACCAGAGCCAGTCAGTCGGTTGGTGCAGGAGGCCTGGAATGTGGGGCGTCAGGTCGGGTTGGACCCGTCCTTGATCCTGGCCGTGATGGCTGTGGAGTCGGGTTTCAACCCGTTTGCTCAAAGCCATGTGGGCGCCCAGGGACTCATGCAGGTCATGACCCGGGTGCACCAGGACAAGTACCAAATCTTTGGTGGTCGCAATGCCGCATTTGACCCGGTGACCAACCTCCGCGTGGGCGCGCAGGTGCTGAAAGAGTGCATTCAGCGGGCGGGTAGCCTTGCAGGTGGCCTGAAGTACTACGTCGGCGCGGCCAATATGGCGTATGACGGTGGTTACTCGGCAAAGGTGCTGGCTGAGCAGGGCTATTTGCGCCAGATCGCCAATGGCCACAAGGTGGCTGTGACGGCGCCGTTGCCGCAGGCAACGATGGTGTCGAGCGTTCCGGCGGCCGAAGATGCTGCCCGGCCGGCTCAGGCTGCGCCAGTGGCGCCAGCCGCCAGTGCGCACCAGCCCGACGAGCATGCCCCTGTCCTGCGTCGTCCGGAACAGGTGGCGCTGGCGCCGTGATCGGGCTCTCCGATACAATGTGATTCTGTTACTGCCGCGCGACTGGCGATAGATGACCTGCGGGTCTGAGGTGGTGAACCACCGGGAAGCGCGGCCGGTTGTTCAGCCTGATGGCTGGATCGCTGTTTGTGCCGTTCGCCTGGGCAGCCCTCTTGCAGTTGTCTGCAGTGGGTCTTCATATCTCTGAAGAGGACTGCCAAGTCATGTTTGATCGCGCCCAACACACCATTGCGAATGTCGACCCCGAGCTGTGGTCGGCCATCCAGTCTGAAAACAAGCGTCAGGAAGATCACATCGAGCTGATCGCTTCTGAAAACTACACCTCGCCGGCGGTGATGGAAGCCCAGGGCTCCCAGCTGACGAACAAGTACGCTGAAGGCTACCCAGGCAAGCGCTATTACGGTGGTTGCGAATACGTCGACGTCGTCGAGCAACTGGCCATTGACCGCCTGAAGCAGCTGTTTGGCGCCGAATATGCCAACGTGCAGCCAAATTCGGGCTCGCAAGCCAACCAGGCCGTGTTCTTCGGTCTGTTGCAGCCTGGCGATACCATCATGGGGCTGAGCCTGGCCGAGGGTGGTCACCTGACCCATGGCATGCCGCTCAACATGTCTGGCAAGTGGTTCAAGGTCGTGTCCTACGGCCTGAATGCGGCTGAAGACATCGACTACGACAAGATGGAAGCCCTGGCTCGCGAGCACAAGCCGAAGCTGATCATCGCTGGTGCCTCGGCTTTTGCCCTGCGCATCGACTTCGAGCGTTTCGGCAAGATTGCCAAGGAAATCGGTGCCTTCTTCATGGTCGACATGGCCCACTATGCCGGCCTGATCGCTGCGGGTGTGTATCCCAACCCGGTGCCTCATGCCGACGTCGTCACCTCTACCACCCACAAGAGCCTGCGTGGGCCGCGTGGCGGCATCATCCTGATGCGCTCGGAAGAGATTGCCAAGAAGATCAACTCGGCTATTTTCCCTGGCATCCAGGGTGGTCCCCTGATGCACGTCATCGCCGGCAAGGCAGTGGCTTTCAAGGAGGCGCTGTCGCCTGAATTCAAGGCCTATCAGCAACAGGTGGTGAAGAACGCTGCTGCGCTGGCCGACACGCTGACCAAGCGTGGTCTGCGCATCGTTTCGGGCCGCACCGAAAGCCACGTGATGCTGGTTGATCTGCGTCCCAAGAACCTCACCGGCAAGGAAGCCGAAGCCATCCTGGGTCAAGCGCACATCACCTGCAACAAGAACGGCATCCCCAACGACCCGCAAAAGCCGATGGTGACATCGGGTATCCGCCTGGGTTCGCCAGCCATGACGACCCGCGGCTTCAAGGAAGAGCAGGCCGTGAAGGTGGGTAACCTGATTGCCGATGTGCTGGACAACCCGCACGATGAAGCCACCATTGCCCGCGTGCGCGAGCAAGTTGCCGAATTGACCCGTCAGTTCCCCGTCTACCGCTGATACCTGCGCTGACACGCCAGTGATCGCGGCCCGGCCAGGTGTCATGCCTGAGCCGGGCTTTTTTTCAGGCTGAACCACCATGCGTTGCCCATTTTGTGGACACCCCGACACCCAGGTTGTCGAAACCCGTGATTCGGATGAAGGCGACTCGACCCGCCGTCGCCGCCGCTGTCAGTCATGCGACAAGCGGTTCACGACCTATGAGCGTGCGGAAATCGAGTTGCCCGCCATCGTCAAGCGCGATGGTCGCCGAACCGATTACGACCGGGCCAAGCTCAAGGGTTCGATGATGGTGGCCCTGCGCAAGCGCCCGGTCAGTGCCGAGGCGCTGGAAGGGGCCATCGAGTCGATCGAAGCCCGCTTGCGCCAGAGCGGCGAAAAGGAAGTGGTGTCCACCATGCTGGGTGAGTGGGTGATGCGCGAGTTGCGCAAGCTCGACAAGGTGGCTTATGTGCGCTTTGCGTCGGTCTACCGCAGTTTCGATGATGTGAGCGAGTTTGTGGCAGCCATCAAGGAAACGGGTAAACGATCAGGCAAGGCAGCGTCCAGCGAGGATGACTGAAAGTAAAAAGCCCCGGATCAGAGCGATCCGGGGCTTAGCTGTGCGCTGTTGACTTATTTCCAGCACTTGTCGACGGTGGCGCCTGTGCCTGTTACGCCTCGCACGTTCGTGTGGGTCAAGGTGAAGTTGCCACACATGTCACCGGCCATCAGTCCCCCCGAAACAGGCGTGGCATTGACCGTGTAGCCCGTGGCCGACGAGTTGGTCACGGTGATGTTGTAGACGGCCGTGCCTTGACTGGGCGACTGGTTCAGTGGGCTGGGCAGGGTCACATTCGGCGTCGTGGCATCTCCCGTCGAATAGGTGTTGTGCCCTGCGTAATAGCGCTGCATGTACTGGGCCGCTTCAAGAAGCGCCTTTTGAGCGTCTGATCGACGCCCCCGCGCAATGTAGGATGTGTAGCTAGGGTAGGCAATGGCACCCAGGATGCCGATGATGGCTACCGTGATCATCAGTTCGATCAGGGTGAACCCAGCGACGCGCTTCATTGGCTTCATATTGAATGAGGTCAGCATGGTTTGCACTTTCATCATGGATGGGGCGGGCTCATGAGCTGGCGCCACACACGGCTAGAGATGTCCTTGCCGTAGTTCGGCAACTGGCCGGGCTGCTGGCCCGTGGTGTTTTGCAAGCTCACGGTTGTTTTGCCATTCACGGTCTTGGTCAGGATGGTATCCCCGCCGTCCGCATTGGTTTTGTAGATGCCGGCGGTCATGTCATTCGTGTCCACATCTCCGTCGCCGTCTGTGTCCAGCACGGGTGACTTGTACTGCTCACCCGACAAGGCTGGCAGCAGCATGTTGTAGCCGACGCCCAACGCGTTCTCGCACAGCGCTGCAGCCTGAGCCGGAACCATCGTGCTGATCAGCACAAAGTCTCGGACGATGATAGGCGGATAGACCGAACGTTGGCCGCTGGCAATGGTGAGGTCAACATACCACCCCAGATCGGTGCTGTAGTCCACGTCCGTGCCGGTGATGTTGTAGTACGACGATGAGGTTGTCGATGCGATGGTTCGCTTGACCAGCTTGGTGTCGCGCGTCGTGGTCAGGCCCTTGAAAACAGAGTCACCCGTGGTGGTAGCCTTGTCCCACAAACCATAGACACTCTGCGTTGAGGTCGTGTCGTTGTCACCTTCATCGAACAGCTTGCCTGTACCGACGATGACAAAGTTGCCGCCGTTGGGATGAGTCAACACGGCCGGTGCTGCCGTAATGGGTTGGATGGTTCCAGCGCTGTCTTTGGTGGTGTAGAGCGGTTCGCCGTTCAAGCCAACGGATATGGTTGATGTGGTGCCGCTGGTTGTGACATCGAAACGCCACACATTGCCCTTCAGGTCACCAGCATAGATGGCGGTGATCTGCTGGTTCGCATTCTTGACCAGGCGCACGCCACCCAGACCATTGTCCTTGGCGGTAGGGCTATCTGCCACCACAGCAGAAACGCTGCCTGTCCACATGTCGATCACCAGCAGGGCTGCTTTGCCATTGGTGCTGTACGCGCCATTGCCAACAATCGTGACCCAGGATCCATTAGGCAGCACACCCACTTGCGGCGCACTGAATATGTAGCCCATGTCACTGTTGTCGGCGCTGGTCTTTTCCCAGAGGATGGACGAGGTGCCCATGGAGGTGGGATCGGTCACATTCAAGGCGAAGATGCCCTTTCCACCGGCGCCCAGGGTTCCAACCAGCACGTTTCTCCAGGCATCGTTGGTGGATCCTGCCGTGTCGTAATAGGCATCAGCCTCGGTCAGTGGCCCGTCCACATAGAAGTGGTGGTAGTTGCCTGAGCTGCCGTAGTCCTTTTGGGCCAGGATGTTCAGGTTGCCCAGCACGGCACGAGGCACGTAAGCGAAGACTTCTTGCCCACGAACCACCCCGGTTGCGGTGTAGTCGGCAAAGGCATGCAGCATGCCGCCGTTGCCACCCACAATCAGCACAGGGTTGCGTGCAGCTTTGGTGGTCACGAATGCCGCGTAAGTATCCTGCCCAGGTGTGCCTGAAGGGAGGTTCTGATAACCGAGGTCGGTGTTGCCCTTGATCAATACCGGGTTGGAGTTAATGAAGTCAGGCAGTTTGCCTTGGCGTTTGCGGAAGAGTCCCAGTACCTGCGAGGTGTCTTCGTTGGTGGTGTCGCCACGGATGTAGTTGACGAACTGCTCCCCGGTGGCACCGGTAGGCAACGTGGGCGTGATCGTGTCCTGATTGGCTGTTCCGATCGTGTCCCACGTGAAGTTGACGCCGCTGGTGCCATCCCAGGTGATGATGTTGCGGCTGGCTGCGCCTGGCATCTTGTCGTTGGCGCTCCAGATGGGCGTGCTGCCGGCAACGCCGCTTGCGTTGAGCGTGAAGGCCTTGATGTCGCCTGTCCAGCGCGTGGTGGTGTACTCCGGAATGTATTTGACGTTATTGGCGGTCAGTGTCGGGCTGGCCGCAGCGATGCCGCCTTCTTTCAGGCCCGAGCGGTCTGCTGCGCGGTTGAGTGCGGTGGTCAGCGCGTCGGTCAACTCCTTGGAGTTCTTGGCACTGAAGTACTGACCTCTGGTATTGACGGCGGCGTGCAGCAGGTCGTCAATGCGCCGTTTATCTGTGCCGCCAACGCTATTAACCGTAACGGCGTCGGTAGACGCACTGGTGCCCCACCAGAAACGCGTTCCGTTTGTAAGTTGGGTTATCGCTGTGTCTAGAGAGTCCGGGGCGATATTACCCTCGATCCCTAGGCCGATTGGGAATTGAACCAGATGCTGCCAGAACGCTGGATCTTCATCTGGCGTGTCATTGCCGTAGGGCACGTTGTTGGCAATGCCTGTTTGCAGGTCATTTTTCCAGTAGTACATGGCAACATCTGCCAGCGAGTTGGAGGTGCCATCGCTGTAAGGGGCGGCTGCAGTATAGGTATAGGTGCGATTACCCGCGCCGTTCGTGATGGTCGATCCGTTGGTGCCATCCTCGTTTGCGGCGTAGCTGGTGCCAGTGTCGTTATAGTAACCGTCGGTAATCAGCAGGTTATAAGACCGACGGCAGCTAAGTTGTTCACCTGTCGCGCTTTTGCTGGCCGGGTCGGTACGCCACGGACTACCACCATCGGTACGCTGGAAATATTTCCCAACCGCGTCCAGCGCAGATCGCAGGGGTGTCCCCAGAGCCAGTGCGGGCTTGGTTGTGTAATCACTGTCGGTCGTATTCTTATCGCTGTTGTAGCTTCTAATCCATGAGACGAGTTCGGTTTTCCTGCTGTCGCTGAGGTCTCGCATACCTGATAGCACAATGGTGTTGGACTGGCCATCCACACTTGTAGCTGTTTTGGCATGGATAGTCGCCCAGCCGGTGCGAATGGTATTTCCTAACTGCAGGAAAGATTCTGGGATGGCGGATTGAACTATATGCAGGCGTGTTCGGTGATATACAAACCAATTGGCATAGTTTTGTCTTTCTTCGGCCTGTGTGCAGGTGGTGCCTAAACAGTCTGTTCTGTTTGGGTATTTTTGAAAAGAGCTAATCGAAGTACTGTCTTGTTTCATGCTATTTATGTCGTACATAATATAGCTGCCGGCGGCGTTTGGGTCAGCGGTGCTGTTTTTTAGTCTGAAATAAATGGCCGGATTAAAGTTTTTTGAGCTGATTGAGCAATTTAACGACCCTCCCGCTACGGTTGGGCCCTGGGAGCACCAAAGTGCAGAGGTGCTTGTTGTCGAAGCAGTCAGGTCCGCATAATTTGCGGGGGTGTCTGTTGTTTTGTCTGGGTCAAACCAAGCTTTTTGAGGTTTCGCGTTGTTGTAGCGGACCTCGACTTGCCCTGTTTTGCTCGCAAGCCAGGGTTGGTAACGAATCTCTGGGTTGTAGTAAATTTTGTTGACGTCGGGTGATCGTATCTGACGCTGGAAAACGTTAGTAGTGTTGGTTGGGTCTGATAAAAAAACCCCTCCGTCGCCACCGACCTTGGAGTTGCCGTTGTAATAGCGGGTGTCTTTTGGATGTAATATCGGGTTGACATTTCCGGGGAAATTGACGGTTGCTCCGTTGATTGTGAATGCTCCTTCCGGCAAGAAGGGGGCAATCATCGACCATGAGGTGTCGAGCGTGAGCATCACGTTCGGGTTGGGTTGCCCCCCTTCGCGTGTGATCAGTGGCTTCTGGGCTGGTGCGGTGGCTGTCCAGCCATAGGGCAGCAGTTGCACTTGCAGGCCCATGAGTACAGCCGCCGTGACGCCCCAGCGGGTGAGGTGTGATGGGCGACGGCGTGTTGAATAATTTGACATGGCAGTTTCTCCTGTCCTGTCGGCTCAAATGGATTGCAGGGACACAAATGACTGGAACCAGACCACGGAGCCTGTCGCTGTACTACCGTCTGTAGCAGCTGAAAAGTCCGGGCTGAACCCGCGTGCTGTGATGATCACGATGTTGGCGTTGACCGCGCTGTATTCCGCCAAGCACTGTGGGCGTGTGGCGGGGGTGAAGGCGCTGTCCGTTGATTGCATGTAGCTGGCGGGCACGGTAGTGGCCTTGACTCCCGTGGTGCCGAACCAGTTGGAGAAAGTGGTCCAAGCGGCCGAGCCGCTCGTTGGCGCTGCATAGATGGTGATCGCGGGGGTGTCTTTGACGATCTCTTCTTCGCAGTAACGCAGGCCGATTTGCGCAGCCTGTTTTGCCAGGTTTTCGATGCGGGCGTTGTTGCTGATCATGTCAGCACTCATGGCGCCTCGCATGGCTGCGGCTGACACGAGGCCGATGACAACCAGCATGATGAGCACCACGACCAGCACAACGCCTTGTTCGTGCCGGTGCGGAAGGACAGGTCGTTTTGATGAAGTCAAGAAACGCATGGTGTGTATGACGGGCGGTCAAATTCTGTTCTGCAGCGTCACGGTCGTCGTGAACGCGCGATACAAGCGTTTGTCGGCAGGAGTGGTAGCGGTGCCTGCGCAGTTGTAGTAACTGGCTGCCGAATCAAGTATTTGGTCTTCGCTGCGTACGACGATACATATACGGACAGATGTCACTTGCCCCCACTTTGCTGCTGTGGTGGGTGCGACTGAGGCCGTGTCGATGATGTCCGTGGCGCTCATATAGCGTTTGGCAACCCCTCCTGTGACGGTGGTGCTGCCAACAGTGGTGGTATCAGCGACGCCATAGGTGATTTGCATGTCCACCACGTTATCGACTAAGGGCTGCGATGTGGTGTTGCCATTGCCTAGGCACGACAGCGTGTTGTTGCTCACGAAAAATCGATTTTCAGCCAAATAGTAACCACCAGAAGCAGTCAACCCAGAACCCAGGCAATCAGTCGGTGCCCCCGAAGATGTTGCTACCGTGTTACTGGTATCTGCCTCGTAGAGGGTGACGATGGAGTCTGCTGCGGCTCCACCATTGCAGACCATGCTGGCTAGTCCTCCGTTGGCGGTGGCTGCGGTGGGGCCACCATCGCAGCCAAATATGGCGATGCCTGTATAGTTCTTTGTGAGCAGACCGTCCGAGTTGATGCCGGTCGGATTGCTGTAGCCTGCCATGGCAACTTGGCTACGAAGTAGGGACAAGGCAATGCTGGCGTCTTCGGTCATTTGTGATAATGCCGTGCTGCCTTTGCTGGCAAAGCCGGAGCTGACATACATGGCCAAGCCGGCTCCGACGACCACTAGGCCGACAACCATGGACACCAGCATCTCGACGAGTGAAATCCCCGACTGGGTGCTGCTTCGCGTCAGTAGGCCAGAACGTGCGTTGCGATTTGCTTGTCGTTTCATAGGGCTACCCGGAAGTACATGCAACGCACTGTCCCGCTTGCCGCATAGTCGGTTGGGCAGGAGTCGGCAGTTAGATCAACTGCTGCTGCAGGGTCAGTCCAAACGATCCAGATATCAACCTGGTTGCTGACGGCGCGGACATACGCTGTACCCTGAGGCAGATGGCGATACAGCTGTTTTTTCCATTCTGCGAGGTCATACGCGGCCATCTGTGCATAGGTGCAAGTGATGGTCTTGCCTTCACAACTGGTGGAGGCATCGGTTGGCATGCTGGTTGGCGCTGAGTAGGTGCCTGTGATGTTGTACGCACTCATGGCTTGCCCCTCCGGATGATTGGCTCGCATGCGGTCGGCCAAGTCATTAGCTAGCAGCGTGGCCAGTGAGCGCATTTCACTGGTTTTTCCGTATTGAACAGCGTTGGCCTGCATGGCGGCCATAGCGAGAATGCCCAAGGCCATCAGCAGGATGGAGACCAGCACTTCAATGAGCGTCGCGCCGACCTGCTGATGTCGATGTTGGGGTTGACGTGTATCGGTCATCATGTTCAGGAACAGGTTCCTTCTTCGATCTTGACCCGACCAGAAATGGCCAGCTTGACGCAACGATTAAGTTTCGCGGCATCTGCTGCAGTGCCACTGAGGTTGGGCTTTGATCTGAAGCTGGCGTTATCGCCAATAGCGAGGCCATTGGGTGCAAAAGTTATGGCTGGTTTACTGCTGGAGAGCGTCAGTCCGCCACTGTTGGTGAACGCAGCTTGGACAGCCAGCAGCGTTTCTCCACTGTCAAAAGCTTTGGCGTTCGTGCCGGTGTCAACAAAGACCAGCCAGCCACTAGACCAGTCGGTACTGGTCGTTGCGCAGGTTTTGGTAGCACCTTCCGGGTTAGCTGAGTTGCAGATGGTGACCTTCTGACCCCGCTTGATAGCTTCTGATCTGGCGACACGCAACGCGTGTGCGAGTGATTCGGCCTGAACGACGGCCGTGCGCTTTACCAAGAATATTTGTAACTGTGGTGCGCCAATCGCCAGCAAGACGACTAGGACAACCATGGTCATCAGCAGTTCAATCAATGTGAATCCACCTTGACTGATTTGGCGACGGAGTAACGGATAACTGTTCATGCTGGAATTTTGCATGGGGGACCTTCGTAGGTGCCATTGGTATGCGACGAGCGGTCTGATTGACCCGACAAGCGGTCGCCATGTATCAAAATGGTGTCCAAATCGTTGTGATTCATCATGCAAGTTGACGTCATTCACCTTTCATCTGCCTTGGAGTTGGCTCATCGCGCGGTTGGCTTGTCAGACCCCAACCCCAGGGTCGGGTGTGTGCTGGTGGCCCCTGACGGTCAGATCCTTGCCCAGGGACACACACAAGAAGCGGGCGGCCCGCATGCCGAGGTCATGGCCTTGCGCGATGCCACCTCGCACCATGTGCCCACCCAGGGCTGCACCGCTTATGTGACCCTGGAGCCCTGTTCCCATTTCGGGCGCACGCCGCCGTGCGCAGATGCCTTGGTGGCGGCCGGTGTGGCGCGGGTGGTCGTGGCCATGGCGGACCCCAATCCCCTGGTGGCAGGGCAGGGTGTGGCCCGTTTGCGTGCTGCAGGCGTATCAGTGGACGTGTTGTCCACCGACGATCCGGTTGCTGTGGCGGCCAAAGAGCTGAATATCGGGTTCCTGTCACGGGTGGTGCGACACCGGCCGTGGGTTCGCGTGAAGATGGCCGCGTCGCTGGATGGCCGCACGGCGCTCGACAATGGCGAGAGCCAATGGATCACCGGTGCTGCGGCCAGGGCCGATGGCCATGCGTGGCGTGCGCGCGCCACGGCCGTGATGACGGGCATCGGAACGGTGCTCGATGATGACCCGGGTCTGGATGTGCGCGAGGTCAGCGTGGCGCGCCAGCCCTGGTGTGTCGTGCTGGATTCCCGCTGGCGGACGCCAGCCTCGGCCAAACTGCTGCGTCAAGCTGAACGCAAGGTCCTCATATACGGTGTCGCGCCAGCTGAAGGCGATGCGGCGGCATCGGCCCGCATGTCGGCCTTGAAGGCGGCGGGTGCAGAGCTCGTGCCGGTCGCCGCACAGGCGTCTGGCCAGGTGGATCTGGCGCAGGTTTTGTCAGACCTGGCGCGCAAGGGCGTCAATGAGCTGCATGTCGAGGCCGGTGCGCGGCTGAATGCGGCTCTGATCCAGGGCAACTGGGTTGACGAGGGGCTGGTGTACCTTGCGCCCAAGTTGATCGGCCCTGGGCGAGGCATGGCTGCCTTGCCGCCACTGGCCCAACTGTCCGACGCGCCCACCTGGGTATTTCACGAGGTCTGCCAGATCGGGCAGGATGTGCGGATCATCGCGCGCCCTGCCGGGCGGGCTGATTTTTGTTGATTTTTTGCAATCTGGAAACAAGACATGTTCACCGGCATCATCACTGGCACTGGCCAGATCCTCGAATCGCAACCCCTGGGTGAAGGCGCGGGCCATGGGCGCCGCCTCACGATCCAGTCTCCTGCGGGCTATCTGGACGATGTGGGCCTGGGTGACAGCATTGCCATCAATGGCGCCTGCATGACCGTGACCAGTTTTGACGTGCCCGCTGGCCGTTTCACGATCGATGTGTCGGCCGAAAGCCTTGCGCGCACGGCAGGGTTGGATGGGCTGGGCAAGGTGAATCTGGAAAAGGCACTGCGTTCGCATGACCGTCTGGGTGGTCACATCGTGACGGGGCACGTGGACGGCGTGGGTCAGGTGCGTCGTTTCGAGCCGGTCGGTGAGTCCTGGGAGTTGTGCATTGTGGCGCCGCAATCGCTGGCTCGCTTCCTGGCCTACAAGGGGTCGATCACGGTCAATGGGGTCAGCCTGACGGTCAACAAGGTGGTTGATCTCGACAAGGGCGAGGCCGAGTTCAGCATCAACCTGATTCCCCACACCATCGAGAACACGGCGTTGGGCCAGTTGAAGGCGGGTTCACCGGTCAACCTCGAAGTGGATCTGATCGCGCGTTATGTCGAGCGGATGCTGTCGTCCAACGGTGAATTGCCGGCCTGATCCCGCGGAAAAGTCACAGGTGAGGGCGGGGCTCGTGGGTGTTTTCCCGCGACACCCTGGCGCGCCCTCTACAATGGCGGGATGCCCATCTCACCCATTCCCGAACTGATTGCCGAACTCGCTGCTGGTCGCATGGTCATCCTGGTGGATGAAGAAGACCGCGAAAACGAGGGTGATCTCGTTCTGGCGTCTGACCATGTCACGCCAGAAGCCATCAATTTCATGGCCAAGTTCGGCCGTGGTCTGATCTGCCTGACGCTGACGCGCGAACATTGCGAGCGCTTGCAATTGCCGCCCATGGCCACGCGCAACGGCACCAAGCATGGCACGGCTTTCACCGTGTCCATCGAGGCCGCTGAAGGTGTGACCACCGGGATTTCTGCCGCTGACCGTGCCCGCACCGTGCAGGCCGCGGTCGCGCGCCACGCCAAACCGGCAGATCTGGTTCAGCCTGGGCACATTTTCCCGCTGCAAGCGCAAGATGGTGGCGTGCTGATGCGTGCTGGTCACACCGAAGCGGGTTGTGATCTGGCCGGCATGGCGGGTCTGACCCCCAGTGCCGTGATCTGCGAGATCATGAAAGACGATGGCACCATGGCCCGTCTGCCGGATCTGGAAGTGTTTGCGCAGGAACATGGCCTGAAGATCGGCACCATCGCTGATCTGATCGAATACCGCAGTCGCAACGAGACGCTCATCCAGCGTCTGGGTTCGCGCGAGATGCAGACGCCCGAAGGGGCATTCAACTCCACCGTCTTCCGCGACCGAACCGGGGCGCTGCACCTGGCTCTGACACTGGGTGAATGGGGCCCGACTGACGAGGTTCTGGTGCGTGTGCACGAACCGCTGTCCGTGCTGGATTGGCTGGATTCCGGGGCGCGCAGCCACTCGTGGGCCTTGCCCAAGGCGCTGGCCACTGTGCGCGAAACGGGCCGCGGTGCCATCGTGCTGCTCAATGTGGGCGATGAGCCGGACCGCCTGATGGACCGCCTGCTGCCCCAGGCCCAGGAGGTCGCACCGCGTCCGCCCGTTGACTTGCGGACGTACGGTGTGGGTGCACAGATCCTGCGCACCTTGGGCATCAACCGCATGCGCCTGATGGGCAACCAGCTGCGCATGCCCAGCATGATGGGCTATGCCCTGGAAGTGACCGGCTTCCTGACGGCTGATGGGCAATCTCTCCCGCGCTGAGAGCGGGGGTGCTCTTTATTTCAAATCACTTCGTTCTTTTGAGGATCATTGAACATGCAAGGCGCTGACAAAGGGCAATCTGCCCGACTAGACGGACGCGATCTCCGCGTCGGAATCGTCCAGGCTCGCTTCAATCATGAACTGACCAGCCGGATGGCTGAGTTGTGCATTGAAGAGCTCCTGACCCTGGGGGTGGAGCGCAAGCACATCGAGCATGTGACCGTGCCCGGGGCGCTGGAAGTCCCTGTGGCCTTGCAAGGCATGGCTGACAGCGAGCGTTACGACGCCTTGGTGGCGCTGGGTTGCATCATCCGCGGAGAAACCTACCATTTCGAGTTGGTATCCAATGAAAGTGGAGCGGGTGTGACGCGCGTCAGTCTCGATCACCACATTCCGGTGGCTAATGCGATTTTGACGGTTGAAAACCAGGCTCAAGCTGATGCCCGTGTCGAAGAAAAGAGCCGCGAAGCCGCCCGTGTCGCCGTGGAAATGGCCAACCTGCTGGATGATCTGCTGTGAGCAAGTTGCCTGAATCCCCCAAAGCCGATGTGGAGTCGGGTGCTGCTGTTCCTGCTGAGAAACCTGCCCGCAAGGGCGCTCCTGCGCATGGTCGTGACCGCGCGAAGTCGGCACGGCGTCGTGCCCGCGAGTTGGCGCTGCAAGGTTTGTACGAGTGGCAACTCAATACCCGGGATGCCGGTGAGGTCGATGCGCATATCCGTGAAATGGAAGATTTCGCCAAAGCGGATCGCGCTCATTACGATGCACTGTTGCATGGATGCATCGCACAGGGTGCGGTGCTGGACGCCGAACTGGTGAAGTTCCTGGATCGGCCGGTGGGTGAGTTGTCTCCCGTTGAACATGCGGTGTTGTGGATCGGCGCTTACGAATTGGCACATTGTTTTGATGTGCCCTATAAAGTTGCCATCAATGAGGCCGTAGAGTTGGCGAAAAGTTTCGGTGGCACAGACGGTCACAAATATGTGAACGGCGTGCTGGATCATCTGGCTCCAGGCTTCAGGCCTGACGAAGTAAAGGCTGCGCGCGCCGGCTCGCGTTGAGGGGCGCCAGCGGAGAGTGGACTGCTAACGTGTCGATTTCCGATCCGAATCATGCTGTGACCCGACCGATGGAAGATGAGGTCGAGCTGGCGGCTGCCGACGATCCGGATACCGTCGCGTTGACAAGGCCTTTGCCAGAGTCCGATCGGATCGACCCTGCCAAGCTGCGTCCCGATCAGTTGCCCAGCATCGGGCACATTGGTCGGTATGCGCTGAAGTACAAGATTGGTGAGGGTGGCCTGGGAACGGTGTACGCCGCCCACGATCCGCTGCTGTCCCGGCTGATCGCCATCAAGACATTGAATGTGGACCTCCCCGAAGAGGACCGCGAACAGTTCAATGCGCTCTTCCTGAACGAGGCGAAGGCCGCCGGCAGCCTGAACCATCCGCACATCGTGACGATGTACGACGCGGGCACCAGTGCCCACGGTACCTATATCGCCATGGAGATGTTGCGCGGCAAGGACCTGCGGCAGTTGTTGGCCCAGGGCTGGCGCCCGACGCCGGCGCAGGCGGCACTCATCGTGCGTCGCGTGGCGGATGCCTTGTCCTATGCCCACCACAAGGGCGTGATTCACCGTGACATCAAGCCCGCCAACATTTTCATGGTGGGCCGCACCCAACCCCGCGTGCTTGATTTCGGCATTGCGCGCATTCGCCGTGCCGAATCCCTGAACCGCGATGACGAGCAGAGCCGGTTCCAGGAAATGATCGGTGGTTCGCCCTACTACATGGCGCCGGAGCAGGTGCAGTGTTTGCCCGTCGACCGACGGGTGGATGTGTACGCCCTTGGTGTCGTGCTGTATGAGTTGCTGACTGGCAACCGGGCCTTTTCAGGTGACAACCTGGAAGACATCGCTGATGCGGTGCTGCGTCGTGACGTGCCTTTGGCGAGCGAGGTCAACCCGGAAGTACCCAAGGCGCTGGCCGAGATTGCAGCCAGAGCCATGGCGCGCGATGTGGAGCAGCGGACGCGTTCTGCGCGTGTGCTGTCCAAGGAGTTGCGCGAATGGCTGCTGGAGCAGGACGAGATGGCCTTGGCCAGTTCTGGTGGCCTGTGGCGCAAGGGGTTGGTGGCCGCAGCAGGGCTGGGTGTGGTCGCCGTGATGGCGGGTGGTTGGTGGGCTTGGCAAGGTCGCCAGTCCACGCCAGCCGTGGCGGTGGCGGCATCGTCTGTCGATGTGCCGGTGGTGGCTCAGCCAGCCAAGGCCGATGTCCCTGCGGCCAGTGCTGTCGAGGTGCCGACTGTGGTGGCGACGGCCAGTGCGGAAGCCGCAGCAGCCAGCGCTGTGGCGGCTGCTGCCTCGGCACAACTTGCTGCTTCCGATGTGACCGCAGCGGCCGAGCAGGCAGCACCCGTCGCCATGGGCGTGGTCAGGCTGGCCATCACGCCTTGGGGTGAGGTCTATGAGGGCAAGCGCTCTCTGGGTGTGACGCCACCGATGACGCAACTCAGTCTGCCCGAGGGGCAGCATACGCTGACGATCCGCAACGGGGATGCCCCCGCCTGGCGCAAGACCATCGTGGTCAAGGCAGGCAAGGCCGTCCGCGTAGAACACCACTTCTGACGAGAGAGTTTCCCCATGATCCTGAACCGTCTGCTGCCTGTCATGGGCCTGCTGGCTGGTTTGCTGGCCGGTTGCGTGGCACCGCCTGTAACCCATCCCGGTGCTGCTGGTGAGAAAGCGCCGGGCACCCCGGCTGCGGCTGCTGTCACGCCGCCGCCAGCACCTGTTGCGGCACCGCTGTCGCCAGCTGAAGTCGCCTTGAATGCAGGGCTGAAGGCCTATCAGGACGGGCAGTATCCGCAAGCGGAGCAGCACCTCAAGAATGCCTTGCAGGCGGGCTTGCCGGCTGCCGGTGACCAAGCCAATGTGCACAAGCACCTGGCCTTCATTTACTGCACGAGCAAGCGGGTGTCGATGTGCCGGGCCGAGTTCAAGGCCGCGCGTGCGGCAGACCCTCGCTTTGAGCTGACCAAGGCAGAAGCAGGGCACCCAATGTGGGGCCCCGTTTACCGCAAGGCCTTGCCTCCGCTCAAGCCTTGATTTCCTGAATGCTCAGTGGGCGTGCACTTTGCTGCGCCCAACGCGCTGCTTCCTCTTCCAGCAGGTGCATGGTCCGGGGGTGAAGTTTGGCCCAGGGGGCCGGCACGCTCAGTACCGTCTTGCCTCGGCTGGATGACAGGGTGGCCAATCGGGTGGGCAAGGGCGTGCGCGCATGGTGGAGGATGATGGACAGGCGCAGGCACAGTACCTGGTCCATCAGGCTGGGGTCATCCTGATGGGTGGCCAGTTTGCCGAGGTCGCCGCGCTGCCCCAGAACCAGGGTCGACAGCTTGCGCAACTGAGATTGCGAGAAGCCCGATGCATCGACATGACCCAGCAGGTAGGCGCTGTGGCGATGGTGGTCGTGGTGCGACACCATCATGCCCATTTCGTGGAGGGCGCTGGCCCAGCCAAGCTCACGTGCTGGCTCTGACGTCACCGTTGCATCTCCCTGGCGACTGGACGCCTTGAGGCCGCTCCACAGCTCCAATGCGCGCTGGCGGACACGGTCTGCGTGGGCGGTGTCAACGTGAAAGCGCGCTTGCAATTCCCGCACGGAGGTGTCGCGCTGATCGTGATGGCGGTGGCTGCGTGCGGATTCGATGCGCTCTTCCAGGTCGAAAATGACGCCCTGACGCAGTGCACCCTTGGCTGGCTTCAGCGATTCGATGTCGAAATGCATGGCCAGGGTATAGAGAATGGACAGGCCGCCACCCAGCACGGCTTTGCGGTCTGGTTTCAGGCCAGGCAATTCGAGTGCATCCACCGATCCGGCCCGAATGCACTGCTCGATGCACCAGCGCAGCCCCTCGGGGGTGATGCTGCCATCGGTGATGCCATTGGCTTGCAGGATCTGGGCAACGGCACCCACTGTGCCGGAGGAGCCAAGGGCTTCCTGCCAGTTGCAGCTGGCAAAGGGTGTCAAGGCTTCTTCCAGTTCGGCGCCGGCTGCAATCTGGGCGGCCCGGAAGGCTTCAGCCGTGAATTGTCCGTCTCCAAAGTGGCGCAGCGACAAGCTGACGCTGCCCACGCCGAATGATTCGGTGGTCGTGGAGGTGCGGCGGTGCCCGAGGATCATCTCGGTGGAGCGCCCGCCGATATCGATGACCAGCCGAGGCAGATCGCTCGGTTGCAGTCGGGCTACGCCCTGGTAGATCAGCCGCGCTTCTTCGCGGCCGGAGATCACTTCAATCTGGTGCCCCAGCACCTGATTGGCGCGCGCGAGAAAGGCGTTGCGGTTTTTGGCTTCACGCAGGGTCTGGGTGGCCACGGCACGAACCTGCCAGGATGCAAAGCCTTTGAGCCGCTGGGCAAAACGCGACAGGCAGGTCAGGCCGCGCTGTGTGGCTTCTTCGGTCAGCATGCCTTCGCTGTCGAGGCCGGCACCCAGGCGCACGGTTTCCTTGAGATAGTCCACCCGCTTGTAGCGGCCCTTGCTCAGCTCGGCAATTTCAAGCCGGAAGCTGTTGGAGCCCATGTCGATGGCGGCGAGGAGTTCGGGGTGACGGCTGCCCTGCAGGTTCAGGGGGGCGGCGGGCTTGTCAGCGGTACGTGCATTCATAGCCGTGATTGTCCGCCTTTTGGGTGACGGTTCGCGCATGACTCTTGCTCAAGCTCAAGCTTGACAGCGTTGCTAAGATCAAAAGATGACCTTGTTCTATATCGTTTTGGCCACTTTGCTGGGTGGTGTTGCGTCGGTCGTGTTGGCAGCAGCCTTGTCCGCACCCTTGCTCGGCTTGATCGTCCGTCATCTGGTTAGCCTGTCTACCGGTGTGCTGTTGGGCACGGCCCTGCTGCATGTGCTGCCCGAGGCGTTTGAGTCGCATGGGGCCTCACCCGCCAGCCTGTTCCTGACACTGCTGGTCGGCCTGATGTTTTTCTTCCTGCTGGAAAAGGCCGAGCTGTATCGACATGGTCACCACCATGAGCACGATGACCATCATCATCATCCTGGTTATGACGCAGATCAGGCCGGGCGGGGTGGCTGGAGTGTGCTGGTCGGCGACAGCATCCACAATTTCTGCGATGGCGTGTTGATCGCAGCCTCCTTCCTGGCCGACCCGCAGGTAGGGCTGGTGACCTCGCTGGCCATCATCGCCCACGAGATTCCGCAGGAGGTGGGCGATTACATCGTGCTGATCAATGCGGGTTTCTCACGCACACGCGCCCTGGTCTACAACGCGATCTCGGGGCTTTCTGCCGTGGTGGGGGGCGTGCTGGGCTATGTGCTGATCACACCGTGGCAGGCGTACCTGCCTTACATGATGGTGATTGCGGCCAGCAGCTTTGTCTATGTGGCTGTGGCTGACCTCATCCCCCAACTGCAAAAGCGCCTCAGTTGGCGGGACACAGTGATCCAGTTGTTCTGGCTGGCTGTAGGGTTGGTGATGATTGCTTCGATCGTCAGCTTCATCGAAGACGACCATGGCCATGGTGGCGAGTCGGGACATGAGCCCGCCACCCAGCAGGCTCCGGCTCACTGAGGCACGGTTCGGGGCTGGTCGTCCGCCGGCTTGGCGGGGGCGGGTGTGGCCGACTTCAGGCGCGTGGATGCCATCCCTGAAGCGATGATGAGTGCCATGCCGAGCAGGCCGTCCCAGTGCAGGTTTTCTTCAAACAGCAAGGTGCCGAGCAAGCCTGCATGCACGATGCCCAGGTACTGCAGGTTGGCCACGACCAGGGTATTGCCCTGGCCATAGGCACGGGTCATCAGCAGTTGGGCGATGGTCGCAAACGTGCCTACACCCAGCAGGGCCAGCCAGGCGTGCATGGGGATGTGGGCGAGGTCGGTGGGGTTGCCTTGCCCGGGAATCAGCCAGGTCAGTGCACCCAGAGCAGCGCCCATCAGCGAGAAGTAGAACACCACCCGTACTTCAGGTTCGCCAGCCTTGCCCAGTGCCGTGACCTGCAGGTAGGCCGTGGCAGACAGCATGCCTGATGCGAGCCCGATCAGGCCTGCGCCGATCTGGTCTTTGGCCAAGGTGGGGTGCAGGACCAGGGCCACGCCCGCGAACCCCACGGCAATGGCCAGCACGATGCGGGGATCGACCCGCTTTCCACCCAGAAACGCCGACTGCATCAGCAGGAATACGGCCATCCACACGGAGGACATGTAGTTGAGCGTGACCGACGTGGCCAGGGGCAACTGGCTCAGCGCGTAAAACCACATCGACAGCGCCGTGACGCCAGCCAACCCGCGCTTGACATGCAGCATCGGGACCTTGGTGTGCAAGGGAGTGCCAGCGGCGCGGGCGATCAGGATCATGATGATGGCGCCCACGGCACCGCGGGCCGATACCACGGCGGCCGTGCCGAAGTCGCGGGAAGCGAACTTGACGCAGACCCCCATGGCAGCAAACAGCACGGTGGCCAGCACCATCTGCAGATAAGGGGAGACGCGTGGCTTCATGATCATGAAAAAGCCGCCCGAAGGCGGCTTCGATGGAACTTCAACGGAAATGGTATCAGTCCTTGAAGTTCATGGTTCGGCGGTACCACTCGTGGAAGTGCTGCATGCCGTCTTCCATCGGGCTCTGGTACGGGCCTACTTCGTTTTCACCACGCATCATCAGGGCCTTGCGGCCAGCGTCCATGCGTTCGCCGATCTCGTCGTCCTCGATGCAGGTTTCCATGTAGGCCGCGCGTTGGGCTTCGATGAATTCACGCTCGAAGGCCACAATCTCTTCAGGGTAGTAGAACTCCACCGTGTTGAGGGTTTTCTGCGGCCCGATGGGGTGCATGTTCGACACCACCAGCACGTGCGGATACCACTCGACCATCATGGTCGGGTAGTAGGTCAGCCAGACGGCGCCCTGGCTGGGCTTTTCACCGCCACGGTACTTCAGCAGCACTTCGCGCCACTTCTTGTAGATGTCGGAGCCCGGCTTGTCGAAGGTCGAGGCGACACCCACCGTTTGCACGGAGTATTCCTGAGCCATGTCCCAGCGCAGGTCGTCACAGGTGACGAAATTGCCCAGGCCGGGGTGGAAGGGCCCTACATGGTAGTCCTCGAGGTACACCTCGATGAACGTCTTCCAGTTGTAGTTGCACTCGTGCATTTCGACGTGGTCGAGCACGTAACCGGAGAAGTCCAGGTCGCCACCCGGTTTGAAACGGGCGTCGATGCCGGCCAGATCGGCGGCAATGTCGCGGCCGTTGTCCTCGAACAGCATGCCGTTCCAGTTCCGAACCTTGTAGTTGTTGAGGTTCAGGCAGGGGTCATGGTCGAAGTGCGGGGCACCGATCAGTTCACCCTGATGGCTGTAGGTCCAGCGGTGCAGTGGGCAGACGATGTTGTGCTTCGTGTTGCCACGGCCCTTGAGCATGATGGCCTGACGGTGGCGGCAGACGTTGGAGAGCAGTTGGATGCCCTGGGGCGTGCGTACGAGCACCCGGCCTTCGTTTTCCTGAGGCAGTGCGTAGTAATCGCCTACCTCGGGCACGCTCACGGCATGTCCAAGGTAGCGAGGACCGGACTGAAAGATGCGTTCTTGCTCCTCCTTGTACAGAGACTCGTCAAAGTAGACGGAAACAGGCAGCTGCGTGCGGCTGCGGTGAAGAGCATTGAGCGCAGGACTCAGGTCAGACATGATCCCCAGGATCTCCAAAAACCAATGTCAACCCCCTCGGTGTTCAAAATGAATGGTCACCGAGGTTCAGGAAATCCCCGGAAACAGTGCCGGGGGGCCAAAGATACCCCATTCGCCTGAATGGAAGATGTCAGACGTGGTGTGCCGCCCAAGCAGGTGGCCGTGAAATGGGGAACCTGGGATTCTACCCCCGACCGTAGTCAAGGGGTTGAGACCCGTCAATCCGGTCCCCTTTTCGCATGTCGGATTTCGGTCGGTTTGACGCCCGGTTTGTATAAGGCAGAGATGGCCGAGTGGCAGGGGAGGAAATAGAATACGCGTTTGCCCTTTGACCTGCCCCAGGAGGCTGTTTCGCCCATGGCCAAATCATCGCCATCCACACCCGCCAAGGATGAGGCTCCTTTGCCGGCTACTTTCGAAGCCGCTCAGGCTGAACTCGAGCAGCTGGTCAGCCGCATGGAGTCCGGACAATTGCCGCTGGATGAGTTGCTGAGCAGTTACCAGCGCGGCGCGCAGTTGCTGCAGTTCTGCCGTGGCCGCCTGGAAGCGGTGGAAGCCCAGGTCAAGGTGTTGGAAGACGGGCAGATCAAGCCCTGGGATGGTGCATGAATTCAGAGTTTTTCGGGCGCTGGTCTGCTGGCGTTCTTGATCGGGTCGAGCAGGCGCTGGATGCCTGGGTGCCGGCCAATGCGCCGGCAGGGCTGGGCGATGCCATGCGCTATGCGGTGCTGGACGGTGGCAAGCGCCTGCGTGCCCTGCTGGTACAAGCTGCCGCCGAGGCCGTGGATGCATCCGCCTCGACGGGCGGTGTGGATGCCGCGATGCGGGCGGCCTGCGCGGTCGAGCTCATCCATGCTTATTCGCTGGTGCATGACGACATGCCCTGCATGGACAACGACGTGCTGCGTCGTGGCAAGCCGACTGTCCATATCCGTTTTGGTGAGGCGCAAGCCATGCTGGCCGGTGATGCCATGCAGGCCTTGGCCTTCGAAGTGCTGACCCCGGATGGTGTGGTGGGCTCCGAACAAGTCGAGCCCGGCGTACAGGCTCGGCTGTGTCGTTTGCTGGCGCGCGCGTCGGGCCAGTCGGGCATGGCTGGTGGCCAGGCCATCGATCTGGCCAGTGTCGGTCAGTCACTGGACGAGCAGACCTTGCGGGACATGCACCATCGCAAAACCGGTGCCTTGCTGCGCGCCAGTGTGCAGATGGGGGCCGCCTGTGGTGGCGTGCAGGACAGCAGCCCGGTATGGGCAGCATTGACTGCCTATGGCGAGGCCATGGGTTTGGCCTTCCAGGTGGTTGATGACATCCTGGATGCCACGCAACCGTCGGACACCCTGGGCAAGACCGCCGGCAAGGATGCCGATGCGAACAAGCCGACCTATGTGTCCCTGCTGGGGCTGGAACAGGCCCGCAGCGAAGCGGATGCCCTGTTGGCGCAGGCCCTGGAAGCGCTGGCCGGCAGTGGTTTGCCGGCAGCGCGTTGCCAGCCGCTGGTGGCCCTGGCCCATCGCATCGTCAACCGCGATCATTGAATATCTTCAGACAAGAGGCCCCTGAGAGGACGCAGCCATGACTTACCCCTTGTTGAATCGGATCGACACCCCGGCCGACCTGCGCCGCCTGTCGCGTCACGAGCTCAAGCAACTGGCAGTGGAGCTGCGTGAGTACCTGCTGCAGAGCGTGGCCCGCACGGGTGGGCACCTGTCGTCGAACCTGGGCACGGTCGAGCTCACCATTGCCTTGCACTATGTGTTCAACACCCCCGAAGACCGGCTGGTCTGGGATGTGGGGCATCAGACCTATCCGCACAAGATTCTGACGGGGCGGCGCGACCGCATGCCGAGCTTGCGTCAGCTGGGTGGGCTGAGTGGTTTTCCCCGTCGCGACGAAAGCGAATACGACACCTTTGGCACGGCGCACTCCTCAACCTCGATCTCGGCCGCGCTGGGCATGGCGCTGGCCTCGCAACTGCGGGGCGAGTCACGCAAGGCGGTCGCCATCATCGGTGATGGGGCGATGACGGCTGGCATGGTCTTCGAAGCCATGAACAACGGGGGCGTGCCCCACCACGGCAAGCAGGCCGATTTGCTGGTGGTGCTCAACGACAACGACATGTCGATTTCACCGCCTGTGGGGGCACTTAATCGACACCTCGCACGGTTGATGTCTGGGCGTTTCTATGCAGCAGCCCGCGAGGGTGCCAAACAGGTGTTGCGCAACGCACCGCCTTTGTTCGAGCTGGCCAAGCGCCTGGAAGAACACGCCAAGGGCATGATCGTGCCAGCCACGATCTTCGAGGAGTTCGGTTTCAATTACGTGGGCCCCATCGACGGGCATGATCTGGACTCGCTGATCCCGACCTTGGAAAACATGCGGGATCGAGGTGGTCCGCAGTTCCTGCACGTGGTCACCAAGAAGGGCTATGGCTACAAGCTGGCCGAGGCGGACCCGATTGCCTACCACGGGCCAGGCAAGTTTGACCCGGCCGTGGGGCTGGTGAAGGCGCCAGCAGCGGTCCCGCCCAAGCCGACATTCACCCAGGTGTTCGGCCAGTGGTTGTGTGACATGGCTGCCCATGACGCGCGTCTGGTGGGCATCACCCCTGCCATGCGCGAGGGCTCTGGCATGGTCGAGTTCCACCAGAAGTACCCCGGTCGGTATTTCGACGTCGGAATCGCCGAGCAGCACGCCGTTACCTTCGCAGGTGGGCTGGCGTGCGAGGGTTTGAAGCCGGTGGTGGCGATCTATTCGACCTTCCTGCAGCGCGGCTATGACCAACTGGTGCATGACGTGGCGCTGCAGAACCTGCCGGTGGTGTTTGCGCTGGACCGTGCCGGTCTGGTGGGGGCCGATGGCGCCACGCATGCCGGGGCATATGACATTGCCTTCGTTCGCTGCATCCCGAACATGAGCATGCTGACCCCGGCTGATGAGAACGAGTGCCGTCAGGCCCTGAGTGCCGCTTTTGCGCAGCAGCACCCAGTTTGTGTGCGCTACCCGCGTGGTGCTGGTGCGGGGGTGGCGGTCGACCCCAGCCTCGAGCCCATGCCCTGGGGCAAGGGCGAAGTACGTCGACACACCCAGGCTGCTGCGGGCGCCCGTGTGGCCATCCTGGCTTTCGGTACGGTGTTGCATGCCGCGCTGGTGGCCGGCGACAAGCTCGATGCGACGGTTGTCAACATGCGGTTCGTCAAGCCGCTGGACACCGAACTGCTGCTGGAGGTGGCGCGTACCCACGACGCCATTGTCACGATCGAAGAGGGCTGCCGCATGGGTGGGGCGGGTTCTGCCGTGGCCGAGGCCTTGCTGGATGCCGGCGTCAGTGTGCCGGTGGCCATCATGGGCTTGCCGGACCAGTTCGTTGAACATGGCGATCCCGTCAAGCTGATGAGCCTCTGTGGCCTGGACGCTGCCGGTATCGAGCAGACGGTGCGGACCCGTTGGCCGCACATGCGGGCATCGACTGAAGACATGCCCGCTTCGAATGTCACCCCGCTAAGGGGGTGAAGGGCGGACTCAGGCCGCCGCAGGGGTCTCGCAGTTGCTGCTGGCGTCTTTGCTGGCGCTGTCCGAGCAGGCACCACCACAGCCACTGATGGCTTGTTGGGGCAGCGCGTCCGGTGAGAGCACCTGACCGCTTTCCGGGTCATAGCCGACCGAGCGCAGGTGCAGGGCGAGAGAAGCATCCATCGACTGGGCATGGTTGCTGAACCAGGGTGCCAGCTCGATCACCATTTGCTGCATCGGCTCCAGATCACCTGCGCGGGCACGGGTCAGGCCTTCACGCAGCACCTTGAGCACGACCGCGTGCTGGGTGGCGTGGCAGTTGCCAGACGCAAAGCCGGTTTCGGCCATCCAGCGGTCCTCGCGACCAAAGTGATCGTCGGTGTGGTCGATCAGGGCTTCGAAGAGGGCGATGTCGGTCGGGGCCGCCTCACAGGCTGCCAGCAGATCGACAAATTCGCGGTGGGTGTCGTCCATCAGCGGCAGGTCAAGTGCCAGCGCATCGGACCATTCAAGGCGTGCCATGTGCTCAGTCTCCTAGGGGAGACCGAAGGCTACGCGCCCCCGGCCGGCTTGTCGTTGCGCTAGCGCAAGAAGCCGGCCAGAGTTCACTGGGTGGAATCAGCCCAGGCGTGTACGGTGACGAGCGACCTGCGCACGCACCTGCTCTGGGGCGGTGCCACCCAGGATGTTGCGGGCGTTGAGCGAGCCGCGCAGGCTCAGTACGTCATACACGTCCTGCTCAATGGCGGGGTTGTAGGCCTTCAGCTTGTCCAGTGGCAGCTCGGACAGGTCGACACCCGCAGCAATGGCATCCTTCACGGCGTGGGCGACAACCTCGTGGGCATCACGGAAAGGCAGACCCTTCTTGACCAGGTAGTCGGCCAGGTCGGTCGCGGTGGCGTAGCCCTTCTTGGCAGCGCGCTCCATGGCTTCAGGCTTGACGGTGATGCCGGCGGCCATTTCGGCGAAGATGCGCAGCGTGTCCTTCAGGGTATCGACCGTGTCGAACAAGGGTTCCTTGTCTTCCTGGTTGTCCTTGTTGTAGGCCAGGGGCTGGCCCTTCATCAGGGTGATCAGGCCCATCAGGTGGCCGACCACGCGGCCGGTCTTGCCGCGCGCCAGTTCAGGCACGTCAGGGTTCTTCTTCTGCGGCATGATCGACGAGCCGGTGCAGAAGCGGTCAGCCAGGTCGATGAAGGCGAACGATTGGCTCATCCACAGGATCAGTTCTTCGCTCAGACGTGAGACGTGCACCATCAAGAGCGATGCGGCGGCGGTGAACTCGATGGCGAAGTCCCGGTCAGATACGCCGTCCAGGCTGTTCTGGCTGACGGCCTCGAAGCCCAGTGTGCGGGCGACGCGCTCGCGGTCCAGCGGGTAGCTGGTGCCGGCCAGTGCGGCCGAACCCAGCGGCAGGCGGTTCACGCGCTTGCGCAAGTCGATCATGCGTTCGGCGTCGCGGGCAAACATTTCCACGTAAGCCAGCAGGTGGTGGCCAAAGGCCACGGGCTGGGCTACTTGCAGGTGGGTGAAACCGGGCAGGATGGTGTCGGTGTTTTGCTCGGCCACGTCCACCAGGGCTTTTTGCAACTCGATCAGCAGCACGCCGATTTCGTCGATTTCGCCGCGCAGCCACAGGCGCACGTCGGTGGCAACCTGGTCGTTGCGCGAACGGCCGGTATGCAGGCGCTTGCCAGCATCGCCCACCAGTTGGGTCAGGCGAGCCTCGATGTTGAGGTGCACGTCTTCGAGGTCGAGCTTCCACTCGAAGCTGCCCGCTTCAATTTCCGCGGTGATTTGAGCCATGCCTTTCTGGATGGCTTCTAGGTCGGCAGCCGAGATCAGGCCTTGCGCCTGCAGCATGTCGGCATGGGCGAGTGAGCCCTGGATGTCGGCTTTCCACAAGCGCTTGTCGAAAAACACGCTGGCGGTATAGCGCTTGACCAGCTCGCTCATGGGTTCGGAAAAGAGGGCCGACCAGGCCTGGGACTTCTTGTCGAGTTGATTGGTGCTCATGACGCAGCGTGCTTGGGCGAGAATGTTCGAACCCTCGATTGTAAAGATCCCCCTTCACCCATGCCAGACCAGGATAGTGCGCCGGATGAATTGAAAGCGCCCACGATGTGGGCTGCGACCGGTTTTGACCAGCCATCGGCGGCCCGTTCGAAGGTCAGCCGTCGCCCATCCGTGGGTATGCGCTCTCCTTTTGATGTCTGCCATGTCGGGGTGGTGCTGCGGGTGGCGATGGGCGTGCTCGTGGTCGTGGCCCTGGCGGCCTCACACGAGGCCACAGGGCCCCAGTCATGGCTGATGCGCAGCCTCAATGCCTGGACGGCGGCCTTGCCTGCTGCCTTGCTCTGGCTGGTTCTGACCTGCTCACTGCGTCCCGTGTTCGATCGCCTGCGGCTGGCTGCGCAGTGGATCCTGGGTGTGCTGCTGGGCATGCTGGCGGGGCTCTATGGACAGGCTCAGTCGTCGATGATCGATTGGTGGCTGGGCGGACGGGTTTTTCACTGGTGGGACTGGGTGCCGTGCCTGCTCAGCGGCGGGGCCATGGCCGTGCTGACCATGGGGTGGCTGCGCTTGCGCTGGCGTTCCGAGATGCCGGCGCAGACCCAGGCGCGCCTGGCTGAGTTGCAGGCGCGCATTCGCCCCCACTTTCTGTTCAATACCCTGAATACCGCGATCGCGTTGGTGCAGATTGAGCCCCAGCGCGCTGAGGCCGTGCTGGAAGACCTGGCCGAACTGTTCCGTCAGGCGCTGACTTCGCCCCATGCCCGTGTCAGACTGGCCGACGAAATTGACCTGGCGCGACGCTATCTGAGCATCGAGCAGTTGCGTTTTGGATCCCGTCTGACAGTGCATTGGGCGTTGGACGATGCAGCTGGCGAAGCCGAGGTTCCTGCGCTGATCCTGCAGCCCCTGGTCGAAAATGCCGTGAAGCACGGCATTGAGTCGGACCCGAAGGGGGGCTGGTTGCGGGTGTCAACCTTGGTCAAGGGCGGACAGGCGGTGGTCACCATCTCCAACTCGGTGCCCAACCTGCCTGTTGGTGCGACTGCTGGCCATGGCATCGCGCTGCGCAACGTCAAGCAGCGCCTGCAGTTGATGCACGATCTGGACGCCAGTTTCTCTGCAGGGCTTCAGCGCAGTGCCGATGGGGGGCGGTCTGCTGTGTATGTGGTTCGGCTGACGGTGCCGCTGAAATCAGCCGGGAGTCTGCTGTGACGGAACGGCTGCGCATCATGATTGTCGATGACGAGCCGCTGGCCCGTCTGCGGCTCAAGACCTTGCTGGCCCAGGCCAGGGTGCCCAATTCAGTGGTGGCCGAAGCAGGCGATGCTGCCCAGGCCATGACCCTGTTGTCTCAGCCGCAAGGCGTGGATGTGGATGTGCTGCTGCTCGACATCCAGATGCCTGGGGCAGATGGCATGCGTCTGGCCGAGCGCATCCGGCAGATGCCCAGGGTCCCGGCCATCGTGTTTGTCACGGCCCATGTCGAGCATGCACTCCGCGCTTTTGAGGTCGAGGCCAAGGATTACCTCACCAAGCCGGTTCGGCTGGAGCGACTGGAGGCGGCACTGACGCGTTGCAAAGTGCGTGGTGAAGGACGTACTTCGGCAGATGCCGGTACGGCGGTGCGCGGTGAGTCAGTGGTGGTCGTACATGACCGCGGCAAGGTGCTGCGCATCCCGGCCGATGACATCCTGTACCTGAAAGCGGAACTGAAATACGTGACGCTGCGCACGGCAACACACAGCCATGTGCTGGACCAGTCGCTCAGTGAACTGGAGCAACAACTGGGCGCGTCGTTTGTCCGTGTGCACCGCAATGCGCTGGTGGCCAGGTCGGCCATGATGGCTTTGGCGCGCCGGGCGGACGATGAAGAAGGGGGCGAGACCTGGGCAGTCCAGGTTCGCCCCACAGGAGAATGGCTGGTTGTGTCGCGGCGGCAGGTGGCTGCCGTGCGCGATGCCATCGCGGCGGGCGCTTAGAAGCCCAGGCTGGCGAGGAGGTCGTCCACTTCGCTCTGGTTGGCGACCACGTCGGTGCGCCCTTCGTGGGACACGACCGGGCCTTCCAGCGTAGGGTGGTCGGGGTCGGCCACCACGGCTGCTGCAGCTGCCTGCGGGTGGCTGGTCAGCACCGCTTCCACCTTTTGAGCCTGATCTAGCGGTGCAGCCTGCACCAGCAGCTTGACCAGTTGGCTCTCGAGGTCATTGGCCAGCTTGACCACCTTGGCCACGACCTGGCCCGTGAGGTCATGGAAGTCTTGGGCCATCATGATGTCGGTCAGGTGACCATCCACACGACGGGTCACCGTTTCGACATCCTGCACAAAGTTGTAGACGGCGCCGGTGGCCACCGCCTTGACGGGGTCTGCCGTGATCAGTTCTGCGAGCTTGCGTGTCTCGGTCGCAATGTGCTCCTGATCGGCCTTGGCCGTGTCGACCAGATTGAGCACCCTTTCCGCTGCATCGGCGGTTTTGGTCGCGATGTAGTTCAGTCGGCTGCGGGCATCCGGCAGGTTATCAACGTTGTTTTTCAGACCCGGCAACACACCCAGCATGTTCAGGGTGTCGTGCAGTTGGCGAGTCAGGGTGCCCAATTGCTGAAAAATCTCCGGCGATGCAGCCGGCATGCTCATGTTTTCTGGCAGATCCACTTTCATCTGTCGCTCCCCAGTCAGGCCGATGCCGTGAGTTTTTGCATGATCTTTTGGACCTTCTCTTCCAGCGTGGCCTTCGTGAAGGGTTTGACGATGTAGCCGGCAGCACCGGTCTGGGCGGCCAGCACGATGTCTTCCTTGCGGGCTTCGGCCGTCACCATCAGCACGGGCAGGTGCTTGAGCGTGTCATCCGCCTTGATGGCCTTGAGCAACTCGAAGCCATTCATGTTCGGCATGTTGATGTCGCTGACCACAAAGTCGAACTTGTTGTTCTTCAACATGTTCAAGGCGACAGCGCCGTCTTCGGCTTCGTCGGCATTGTTGTAGCCGATTTCTTTGAGCAGCCCGCGAACGATGCGCCGCATCGTCGAGAAGTCGTCAACGATCAGAAATTTCAGGTCGGTGGGATTGCTCATGGGCGTGTCCTTGATTCAATCGGGTGAGGCGGTTTTTTCAGGCCTCGGAATTTCGCGTCATCTACTTATCGGCGTTCTGAGGGCGGGCTTAAGGGCTTTATCGGGCTGGGGAGCGACGTCACCGGTTGTGGCGGTGTTTGGGCCTCGCCAGGTGCGGGCTCGTCGTCCTCCACCTCCGCGGCATTAAACATCCTGTCTTCGGACTGTCGGTTCATCACGATGATGCTGATGCGCCGGTTGAGGGGGCTCATCGGATCACCTCGCTCGTACGGCACACTCGACGCCAGGCCCTGGACCCTCAGCACCTTGTCCGGGGGTAAGCCGCCTGATATCAGCACGCGGCGTGAGGCGTTGGCTCGGTCCGCTGACAACTCCCAGTTGCTGTAGCCACGCTCGCCACCGACAAACGGCATGGCATCGGTGTGCCCCTCGATGGTCAGGTGGTTCGGCACGACGGACAACACCGCGCCAATGGCCTGCAGGATGTCGTACATATATCCTTTGACCTCGGCATTGCCACTGTCGAACATCGGGCGGTTCTGGTCATCGACGATCTGGATGCGCAGGCCCTCGGCCGTCATGTCCAGCCTGATCTGAGACTTGTATTTGGCCAGCCGTGGATCGTTGGCGACCACCTCTTCAACCTTGTTCTTGAGTACCTTGAGTCGCTCGGCTTCGGCGGCTGCCTGCTCGGCTCGGATCGCTCGTTTGCGGGCACGCTCCTGGACGGATTCTGTGGTGGCGCCTTTTTTCATCTGGCCCGTGCTTTCAGCCAGGTTGTTGCCGCCACCCTTGAGAATGGACGATGCATCGCCTGCGCCCGAGCCACCAAAGAAGGCCACTTTCAAGGGGCTGTTGAAGTAGTCGGCAATGCCCTTGCGGTCACCCTCGGTGGTGGAGCCCAGCAGCCACATCAGCAGGAAAAAGGCCATCATGGCGGTCACGAAGTCCGCATAGGCGATCTTCCACGCACCACCGTGGGCAGCGTGCCCACCTTTCTTGATGCGCTTGATGATGATCGGCTGGACTTTTTTCGAATCACCGGCCATGGTGGCGTGCTCCGGGTTTCAAGGCTTGCTTACTTCTTGCCCTTGACGTGGGCTTCCAGCTCGGCGAACGACGGCTTTTCTGTCGAATACAGCACCTTGCGGCCGAATTCGATGGCCACTTGTGGGGCGTAGCCCTGCATGCTGGCCAGCAAGACCGTCTTGACCACCTGCAACTCCTTGGTGGCCTCGTCCTGCTTTTGCTCCATCAGGCCGCCCAGTGGTTCCACCACCCCGTACGCCAGCAAAATACCCAGGAAGGTACCCACCAGCGCTGAGCCGATCATGCCCCCCAGCACGGCAGGGGGTTGGCCCACCGACCCCATGGTGTTCACCACACCCAGCACGGCGGCCACGATACCGAAGGCGGGCAGGGCGCCGGCCAGTCGGGCCACCGCCGCCACGGCTTGGTGCTCTTCGTGGTGGTGCGTGTCGATTTCATTGTCCATGAGGGTTTCAATCTCGTGGGCATTCAGGTTGCCGGACACCATCATGCGGAGGTAGTCCGTCACAAACTCGATCACGTGGTGATCGCTGCCGACGGTGGGGTACTTCTTGAACAGTGCCGAGTTGTGGGGGTCTTCGACGTCCTTTTCGATGGACATCAGACCTTCCTTGCGGACCTTTTGAAGGATCTCGTAGAGCATGGCCATCATTTCCATGTAACGAGCCTTCGTGTATTTCGAGCCTTTGAACAGCGGCCCCAGATTGTGGAGCACGGCTTTCAGGGTCTTGGGCTGGTTGTTCACGATGAACGCGCCGATCGCGCCGCCCCCGATGGCCATCATTTCAGTTGGGATGGCGTGAATGATCACAGCCATGTTCCCGCCGTGGATGATGTACGCGCCGAAGATGCACCCGAGGGCGACGACGTAACCGATGATGACAAACATGGTGGTGGTGGGTCAGGTCGATACGAAAGGCAGATTGGCCTTATGGCCTGTTCTCATATTCGGCCATCGCGACTTTTTCTAAACGCCAAACAAGGGGTGAACCCCCGCATTTTTTGCGTCACATAAAAAACGGGCCCGATTGGGGCCCGTGAAAGCACAGGGTGTTGTGCTGTAAGGAGGAGACAAGCAAGGACGTTTCACTTGCAAAGCGTCCGACCTCTATATCGACAACTGAACGGGATGCCTTGAACGACTGACCGAATTTCCCGTGAGGTCTTAACGCTTTGCCGTGTTTCCCGTGCGCTCAATGCATTTGCAAGCCACCGGAAGCCTTGCCCTTGCCGGCGCGAGCCGGCGGGTTGCACAGGCCACAGACATAGTGGCGCGAGATTTCATGCGGGTGGCTCACGAAGTGGCCGCCGCACTTGGAGCACTTGGTCATCGTCAGCATGC